>NZ_CP017599.1:1965000-3165000 GCF_001767235.1 Moorena producens PAL-8-15-08-1 | reverse complement strand
CTTCAAGGACTTCAGTTGTGGGGATTGTTGTGCATTCACCAATGCAGTAAGCCCCGTCAATGGCAGGAGTATGAGATTGATTTTGCCAAGCAGATTGCCCTGCACTTTGGGGTAGCCCTACAGCAATTGAGCTACCTCGATCAAGTGGAGACCAAATCCCACCAGCTTGCCCAAGCTGCTGTACGGGAGCGAGTAGTAGCAAGCCTTAGCAACAATTTGTCCCAGTCTCTAGATGTTTACAGTATCTTCGATAGAATCACCAAAGAGTTACAGCAAGTGTTGGGAGCTGACCGGGTAGTGATCTATCGCTTTAACTCCGACTGGACTGGTCAATTTGTGGCTGAATCCGTTGCCCCTGGCTGGCTTTCTTTGATCACTGAACAAGAAACAGACGACCGCTTGAAGGTGGATCTAATCGCTTCTGAGCGCTGCACTGTTACAGCCATGAGTGTTTATTCTCGTAATCATATTGATACCTACTTGCAAGACACCAAGGGTGGAGACTTCGCCCGAGGTGACCACTTCAAGAAGGTTGATGACATCTACACCATGGGTTTCGCTCCCTGCTACATCAACACTCTGGAAAAATTCCAAACCAAGGCATATCTGATTATGCCGATTTTTCAAGGTGAAAAGCTCTGGGGGCTACTAGGCGCTTACCAAAATACCGGACCCCGTCAGTGGCAAGATACTGATGTTACCCTCATGCTCCAGATTAGTAATTCCCTGGGATTAGCCTTGCAGCGATCCCATTACCTAGATCAGGTGCGAGCCCAATCTACCCAACTCACCAAAGCGGCTCAAATCGCTCAGGGGGTAACCAAAATAGTCGGTAAGCTATTTCACTCTCGGGATGCAAATACCATCTATCGTATTACTACCCAAGACGTCCGGCAGCTACTCAAATGCGATCGCGTCGCCCTCTATCAATTCAATCGAGATTGGACTGGTCAGTTTGTAGCTGAGGCAATTGCCACCGGTTGGTTGCCATGGGTGGGAGCCAATATGCAAGCCTTCTGGCCCGATACTTATCTACAAGACACCCAGGAAGGTCAGTATCGCAATCGTAAAAGCGTGGCAGTTGATGACATTTACACCTTTGGTTATTCTGACGATTATCTGGAAACCTTAGAGGAATATGAGGTTAAGGCTTATATGCTGGCACCGATTTTTATTGAAGGAACCTTATGGGGTTTACTGGGTACCTACCAAAATACTGGTGCTCGTGACTGGCAAGAGTTTGAACTCAACGCCCTGGCTCAAATTGGGGTGCAAGTAGGTGCAGCCCTGCAACAGGCTGAGTATCTCGCACAAATCCAAGACCAGTCCCAGCAGCTCACTAATTCAGCACAACGGGAGAAAGCCGATAAAGAAGCGGTACAGCGGGAGGTAATGCAGTTGCTCTCAGCCGTGCGACCAGCTCTAGAAGGAGACCTCACCGTCCGAGCTCCGGTCACCAACAATGAAGTCGGTACCATTGCTGATGCCTACAACAACACTTTACAAAGCCTGCGCCGGATCGTGACTCAAGTGCAACAAGCCTCCAGGAAAGTTGCCCAAACGTCTGTTGACAGGGAATCAAACATTGCTTTGCTCACAGCCCAAGCCCAGCAGCAATTTATGGCTCTTGGTCAAGCCTTAGAGCACATCCAGACCATGGTTAATTCTACAGAAGCTGTCGGTCAGAGTGCTCAACAGGTGGAAGTGGCAGTCCAAACCGCTAACCAAACTCTCCAAGCAGGAGATGCAGCAATGAACCGTACTGTAGATGGAATTCTCGAAATCCGCGAGACAGTGGCAGAAACCAGCAAACGGCTTAAGCGTCTCAGCGAATCGTCCCAGAAGGTTTCGAGGGTGGTCAACCTGATTAGCAACTTTACGAATCAGACCCAATTGCTAGCCTTGAATGCAGCCATTGAAGCCACCAGGGCTGGTGACTATGGACGGGGTTTTGTCGTGGTTGCCGATGAAGTACGTTCTCTAGCCCGTCAGTCAGCGGAAGCCACCACTGAAATCGAGCAGTTGGTACAGGAGATCCAGAAAAGTACCGCTGAGGTGTCTACAGCCATGGATAAAGGTATTCAACAGGTTGCCCAAGGAACGGCCATGGTACAAGATACCCGTCTAACTCTCAATGCTATTGTTGACGCCACCAGCCAAATCAGCCAGCTGGTAGAGGGTATTACCCAAGCCACCCAGGTACAGACCCAAGAGTTCCAATCCGTGACCACTACCATGACTGAAGTTGCAGGAATTGCCAACAAGACCTCTTCCGATGCCATGGAAATTTCTAAGTCTTTCCAAGAACTCCTAGCCATGGCAAAGAATCTTCAAGCCAGTGCTGACCAGTTCAAGGTTGAGTAGTCAAAAGCCATTGCTAAAATTCATTTTAAATGGGTTTTAGCAAAAGGCAAAAGGCAAAAGGCAAAAGCCAAAAGGCAAAAGCCAAAAGCCAAAAGCCAAAAAGGGACTGGTATATCTCTTTTTGATTTTATTGACTATATACCTTTTCAAGGTATTAGTAATTAATAATAGCATGTTTTTGTTTAATACAATACCTAATTTATTAACTTTGTATAAAAACTAATAAGACTATCATTTTTTAGAATAATCAGGTAGAGATAAATTTTTTTATTTTATCCCGATTCCCGACTCCCGACTCCCGACTCCCGACTCCCGATTCCCGATTCCCGACTCCCGACTCCCGACTCCCGATTCCCTACTCCCTACTCCCTACTCCCTACTCCCTACTCCCTACTCCCTACTCCCTAAGAATAAAATACCTCACCCAATTGACAATTGCTCTAATGACTAATGACCCGAAAATTCGTGAGCAAAGCTATCGCTACTTTCTCCAAGAAGCACCGGAACTGCTGCAAGTCTTGGAAAACGATTTGCTGAGTTTGCCAGAAAACTATAGCATCAATAAAGTCAACAACTTGATGCGCACTACCCATACCCTCAAAGGCGCAGCAGCTAGCATTGGCTTGGAAACAATTGCCACGGTAGCTCACTCCTTGGAGGATGTTTTCAAAGCTCTGTTTAACCCAGACTTGTCCATTGATCCAGACATTGAAGCCTTACTGTTTCAAGCTTATGAGTGTCTCCGCCTACCTCTAACCGCTGAACTCACAGGCCGGCAAATCGATGACACCGAAGTCAAGAATCGAACTGCTGCTGTTGTTGCCCAACTCCAAGAGAAGCTGGGGGACTGTTTTGATCTCGAATCCTATCTGCCCACCTCAGTAGAATTGGGCTTCGACGTCACCCAGTCCATTTTTGAAGTGGGGGTTAGTCAAGGGTTAGACGTAATCCAAGCTGCCCTAAATAGTGATAATCCCACTGAAATCAGCATCACAGTTCGCCACCAAGCAGAGGTTTTCTTGGGGTTAGGGCAATCCATTGATTTACCAGGATTTGCCGCTATTGCCAAAAATGCGATCGCAGCCCTAGACAACCATCCCGATCAGGTGCTCACCATTGCCAAGACGGCTTTGTGTGATTTCCAAGCCGCACAAGCAGCGGTGCTAGAAGGGGATAGGACTCAAGGCGGTCAACCTTCTATGGCTCTGCAACAACTAGCTGACCTGAAGTGTTCAAGTCAAAATTCACAATTGACAATTCACAATCAATCTTCTGTCTTCCGCAACGGAAAAGAACAAAAAGAAGCTGATACACAATACATTGTGATAGATAATTGGTCTTCCCTGGATTTATTCATCGAGTCATTCCCCAATCCCAAGTTGAGTAATAGTGACCCAAAACAAGACCTTAATCCAGTTGAGTTCAGAGTAGAAGAAGGAGAATATTTTGTTAATAATTATGAGGGAAACAGTAAATGTAAATTATCCCATAATTATGAATTTATCACCCCTGTTGTAGAAGCAGAAATAATTTATTATCATAAACAGCATAAAGAAGAGAAGGAATATAATAAAAACAAGACGAAAAAAAACGAAATACAAGATAACCAAACAACATTATCTTCTTCTTCTTCTTCATCTTCCTCTTCTTCCCCCCCTCCCCAATCCTCTCCTTCTTCCGTGACTCATCCAGAATCTAAAAGAAGGAAACAGTCCCACCTTGTGGAGATGATCTGGGGAGGGTCAACCCCACTAGATCACCAAACCTCTGATCAAAGTAAAGAGTTGCAGAGGTCAGACCTTCGAGATATAGATGTCTGGGATAGAGAGATAGCTTCCCCTGAGCCAGAAGTCGGCACAGAAAAAAATTTTATTCACAACATGGGGATGATTGATGGAGATAATGAAAATAAAGAACAAGGACAAGATCCCTCAGTTATTACAGACGAGATCATCCCCCCCATAGGCAACACTAGAAATTCCCCTCTAAACTCTTCCCATCGGACCATAACTCCCTCCAACCAACATCCAAGCACGCCATCATCTAGGGATCTATCTGGTACTGTGCGGATAAATATTGAGCATCTAGAATACCTGAATTACACCATTGGGGAATTACTAACCAACCAAAACCGCCAGTTGCTCGAAAATGAACAACTGCTGCGGGCAGTGCGAGTACTCCTTGATCGTATCCAGCAACATCAACAAGTGCTTGAGCAAGTACAAGATTGGTACGACCGCCTGTTTATTTTGACGCAACAACAGCAGATTAGGAAAAGGTTGCAGCTTAGCAAGTTTAACCTTGAAGCTTTAAACAAAAACTTTGCTACCGACCCCAATCTTCGTTTTTCTTCCTACCCTTGGACAGAAAAACCGTTGCAGGTTAGCAAGTTTAATGTTGAAGGTTTAAACAAAAACAAAGCTACCAACCCCAATTCTGCTGCCAACCTACCCTACTCGAACGCCAAAGCCGAACAACTTAATAACCAAGGCCTATTGGCCACGCTAGGCTCTCAACCTGCCAACTTTCAACATAGCAACTTTCAACATAGCAACTTTCAACCTACCAACTTTCAACCTACTAACCAAGGCCTATTGGCCACCCTACGCGAACAACATACCGACTATTTCGATGACCTGGAACTAAAACGTTATAGTACACCCGAGCTTGAGATTCAGTCAGTTGTAGAAGACGCTATACAATTAACAGAAGCTGCCCTAGACATTGAGCTGTTCAGCACCCAATCGAGTAAGACTCTCGAACAACAACGTCGGTTGTTAACCAACCATCGTGATGTCTTGATGGACGCCCGGATGTTGCCTTTAGGGGAAGTATTTAGCCGTTTCCCCCCTGTCCTCAAGCAGTTGTCCGCCTCCCACCATAAGCTGGTAGAGCTGAAAATTTCTGGTCATGATGTTTTAGTGGATAAAGTTGTTGCCCAGAAGCTGTACGACCCCCTGCTGCATCTTGTGCGTAATGCTTTTGACCACGGCATTGAGACTCCTGCTGTCAGGCAACAACAGGGCAAACCAGAAACAGGATTAATTGAAATCAGTGCTTGCCATCGGGGCAGACATTTGGTGATTGAAGTGTTTGATGACGGGCCAGGGTTGAATTTTGAACGGATTCGCCAACTAGCAGTAGAACGTGAACTGATAGACTTTGAACAGAGTAATAGTCTCAGTGAGGCTCAGCTGAGGAATTTGTTGTTTGAACCAGGCTTTTCCACGGTCTCTGGGGTGAATAACCTCTCTGGACGAGGTGTTGGTCTTGATGTTGTCCTAAACCAGGTCAAAGCTCTCAGGGGTTCGGTAATAGTTGATTCTTCTCCGGAGCAAGGCACCAGATTTAGACTACAAATTCCCCTGAGTTTAACCATAGATAAGTTACTCCTGTGTCAGGCTGGGAGCGAAGTTTATGGTTTGATAACTGATCAAGTCTCCCAAATTATTATTCCTGAGGAACACCAACTCCGAAGTTGGGAAGATGGTAAAATCCTTCACTTGGGAAAGGGCAGTGATCAGCAAATGGTTAAAGTCTACCAACTTGGGCAAGTCCTAGATTATTCCTCTGTGGCTTCTCCATTCTCGGTCACCCATCCCCATCAGCCTGTTGTTCCTAAACCGACGATTAGACCAATCATTCTGATCCATTACCAGGATCAGCTTGTCGGTCTGGAGGTAGACCAACTGCTTGGAGACCAGGAGTTGGTGATTCGTCCTTTGGGCACAATGATTGTGCCACCCCCCTATGTGAATGGGGGCAGTATTCTGGCCGATGGTCGGTTGACATTGGTGCTGGATGGGACTGAATTGATCCAGTACCTGTCTGACCAACAGACCGATGGCAGTCAAAGGTTACAGGTTAGCACATTGAAGGTTGAAAGCAAAAGCGATGAGGAAGCCACCGAACCGATAAAAACCCTTTCGCAAAAGCAGCTTCCACCTTCATAAAAAACCAACAAGCAGGAAACCCCGTGTCTTTAGACCGGGGAGGAATGCTCACAGTGGCAAAGCGCCACCTGTTAACTATGGTGAGGATCAGTGATATATCTTTGAATCGTTTCGGTACTGACTTTTCCTGCTGTAGAGAAAAAATAACTATTAGTCCACAAAGAAGGTAGTCTTTTAAGTTCAGGGAACTCTTTTCTTAGATAGTTAGCACTCCGACCTTTAAAAGCTCTGACTACCTGACATATGGCATCAGTGGGATTTATCTCAACGAAAAGATGGACATGATCGGGGGCTACCTCAAGAGCTTTTATATTCCACCCTTTCTCCTGGGCGATCACTGAGAATATCTCGTATATCCTGTCTCTAATCTTTCCAACTAAAACTTTTTTTCGTCTTTTTGGTATCCAAACTAAGTGAACTACACATAGACCTACAGCATGGTTATAGTGCCTGTACTCAAAAGTAGATTTTCGCATTTTTATCCGGAATTGACATTTCTTGTATTGTAGACTAATATAAGAGAACAACAAGCCAGCCAAGGGGTCGAGGATGGCTAAAACAAAGAAGCAAATGGGAGTACAGCAGATATTGCTACACCCTGACAAAGAAACGGAAGCTATACTGACTTACATTTGCCAACAGTCAGGTAAATTGTACAATATGGGAGTTTACTTTTCTAGACAAATATTTTTCAAGACAGGCAAGTTCTTGACTGGTAAATTTGACTTGGTCTATGAAAAGAGTATAGGAAAGTCAATAATAGCGAAGTCTCTTCCTTCAACTCCGGCTCAGCAAACATTGTTGAGTGTAACTGAAGCTTTTAAATCCTATAAAGGACTTAGAGACTTATGGTTTAAAGGTCAATTAACAGACAAACCTTCTCCTCCCAAATATCTAAAAGGCTCTAAACTGTTTAAGGTCGCCTACCCTAACTCCGGAGGGCAAAAGCCAAAAATAAAAGATGGAAGGTTAGTATTTTCTTTGGGATTAACGGTAAGACGCTGGTTCGGAGTAAAAAGCTTTTCTCTACCTTTCCCTTCTAACTTAGAAGGAAGGAAGATAAAGGAATGGACTATACTCCCAAAAAATGGTGCTTTTTACTTGGAGGTCTCTTATGATATCCCAAGTCAAATCCCAGTAAATCAAGAAGCCAACGAAGCACTAAGTATTGACCTCGGAACTTCTAGTAATCTAGCCGCCTGTGTTGACACTTTAGGGAATTCGTTCTTGATCGATTCCCGTGCGATGAAGTCCTATAATCAGTATTGGAACAAGCAGGTAGCTACAAGGAAAGAAGGGAAACCGCAAGGATACTGGGACAAATGGCTTGACAGGGTGACAAGGAAGCGCAATCACCGCGTTCGAGATGGAATCAATAAAGCTGCCCGATTAATTATTAATCACTGTTTAAAGAATGGAATCAAGACAGTCGTCCTCGGCTGGAATGAGGGATTTAAAACCAACTCCAGAATGGGGCGAGTGAACAATCAGCAATTTGTTCAAATACCCTTGGGAAAACTAAAAGATCGATTATCCCAGCTTTGCGATCTGTACAATATTAAGCTTGTTTTAACTGAAGAAGCTTACACCAGCAAAGCTTCGTATCTAGATGGAGACACCCTACCCAGTTTTGGTAACAAGCCAGCTGAGTGGAAAGCATCTGGTCGAAGAATTAAACGAGGTTTATACAGGTCTGCAAATAATTCAATTGTTAACGCAGACCTAAATGGCAGTGCAAATATACTGCGAAAAGTAGCCAGAAACCTAGACCTGGATCTAGGCAGACTGGGTAGGCGGCCATTGACGACCGCAGCGAGGATTAGACTTTGGGGGCTACCTCAGTCTAACCTGTCCGCAGAATCCCCGCGCCCTTAGCGACCGGGGAGTGTCAATGGTTGAACCATTCTGGGTCAGACGTAAGCCAAAGGTACTCCTGGTAGATGACTCCATCACCCTGCGCCACACTCTAGCCATGACCTTAGACAAGAATGGCTATCACGTGTTTCAAGCCCAGGATGGTTATGAAGCCATTGAGCAACTACAGCATCAGACAGATATACAGTTGGTAATCTGTGATATTGAGATGCCTCGCATGAATGGGTTTGAGTTTCTCAAACACTGTCAGCTTGACCCAGCTTTGGTAGATATTCCTGTCGTTATCCTCACCTCCCGCAGTAACGATAAACACCGCTTGATTGCTTCACAGTTAGGGGCCAAGGCTTATATCACTAAGCCCTATTTGGAACACAAATTGTTGACAACAGTAACCGATGTTGTTGAGCCCATTTAACCCTTAATCAGGGAGTAGGGAGTGGGGAGTGGGGAGTGGGGAGTAGGGGGAATAAAGACTATACCTCATAAGTATTATCAACGCTATAGCAATTCTCATAGCTATGAGGTACACAATTTCGGGATTTTAGGGAACAGGGAACAGGGAACAGGGAACAGGGAACAGGGAACAGGGAACAGGGAATCGGGAATCGGGAATCGGGAATCGGGAATCGGGAATCGGGAATCGGGAATCGGGAATCGGGAATCGGGAATCGGGATGCGCTGCCTCAATACTGTACCTCATAAATGCGATAAAAGCTATATATTCGGGAATTATTTGGTAATTTGTAATTATTAATTTATCATTGCTAATCGAAAAAGTTTCGTATTTGTTAAACGAAATTTTTTCCTTAATTTAATCAGCATTCAGCACGAATAACTAAGCAATAAGCACTATAAAATAAAGGCGATGGACGACGATAAAAAACTAGACAAGTTCATGGTTTTTCAGATTGCTGACTATTCCCTATGTCTTGGGATTAGGGATGTCCTGAAAGTGGTGAATTTTACCACTGAAATCAAAAGGGAGATGAAAACCATGGGATTAGTTCAGCTAGGCAAGCATAGCATTAAGGTTTGGGATTTACATCAGCAGTTGGGTGATGGTAGTTTACCTCACCTAAGCCCTAACCAAAGGTTCTTAGTGATTATTCGTCCTAGGGACTCCGAACTTTGGGGAATTTTTGTGGATGATCTACCCAATTTGGTGGAGTTACCCGAAGACATGATGCGACCTATCCCAAAGTCTTACCGTCAGTCCAGTGTTCTTGAGATGATATCTCATGCAGGTGTTATACCAAACGAAGCATCGTAAGCATTCAGCCTCATGCTATTAGCTATCAGCTAGCAGGCGCTTTAACTGCACGGGGTCGGATGAGTAAAACGAGCAGGGATTTTCAACCAGCCTTACCAGCACCCCCCAGCTTGTTTACTACCGACCGTTGATTAGCATGATAGCACCTCAAGTAGTGTGAGCACCTCAAGTAGCGTGGCCAACGGCCAAGGCTCACGCCTGATAGCACCTCAAGTAGCATCTCAAGTAGCGCATATGCTTACCTGGCAAGTATGGCTCACGAAACTCAGTACACACGATTATTTCGCAGTTAATTCTTTTGAAAATAAATAATCCTTTTTTTAAAGACTTAATAAAGTTAGCTAGATTTTGTTGCTGATGTTACTGAGAAATGCTACATTTGCATGTTAGCAAAGTATCCTACGACAATTAGCCTATCTTAAGACTTATATCATAGTTATGATTAAGCCATAATAAATAAAGTTAAGTTTAATTAATTTGTTTTAAAAAAACCCTTAATTAAGCTAAGATTTATCAAGGTCAGCTACTAATTGACCTTCAGTTTGGCTAACCGAGTTTTGCTGATGGTTAGTGAAACTCGATCATGGTGCATCTCCACAACCCTAGCTTGAATTGTCTGCTAACATTACGATTTTGGTGCATTTCACCAAAACCATGATTTACGGAAAACTGGGCTAAAAACCCGATATTTTGTAAATACTATCCAAATATAGTGGCTGCGTAAGTTCTGAAAACTATACACAATATTATAATTCACACTATTACCTATTAGGTATTAATTAAAATAGTAAAAATTGACAATATACGTGCTAATAGAGGCGCTAAAAAACTAGGATTATTACTTGTTAAATATTCATTGTTAATTGTTAGTTAAGAGTTACTAATTACTAGTGGCATTGCTATATATCTATAGAGACACCAATGACGACTCAAAAAGTATTGACCACCGACAAACTGGCACAACAGATTCAAGGTTGCGCAAAGGCGCAATTGACTGGTCGGTTGGAGATTGAAGATCCCCAAGGTCAGCAGTGGAGTCTTTCTTTTCACTTGGGTCGTTTGACTGGGGGTGCTAGTAAAATGCATCCGATTCGTCGTTGGTGTCGGCAGTTGTCTGTACACTGCCCAGAACTATCAGCATTTCCTGTGTGTCAGGGGTCGTCGGCTCAGCCGGTGTATTGGGATTACCCATCTCTAGCAGAACTAGTCAGACAGGGGAAAGTACCGCTAAAACAGATGAGGTCTGTTGTTGCTGGCAACTGTACGGAAATACTCTTCGATATCATCCAACGGCAGGAACAACTCCGCTGTGGTTCATCAGAGCAACTAACTTACAGGCAGATTCCTCAACAGACTATTGATTCAACCTCTGATTCAACGTCTGATTCAACATTGGTAATAATTGAAGCTGATCAGATTTGGCAACAGGCTTCGCAGGCTTGGGAACCTTGGCAACAGGCTGGTTTGGTAAATATTTCCCCTTCTTTGGCTCCGGTGATCTGGGATGCTGACAAATTGCGACAGCAGACCTCATTACTGGCCTACCATAACCTGACTACCTTAGTGGATGGCGATCGCACTTTGAGGGATTTAGCTCTGAGGTTGAAACAGAATCTTTTGCCTCTGACCCAATCAATCATGCCCTATATCAGATTACAGGTGATGGGTCTGATCTCGGTTGGAGACTTCCGCTGTGATACTCACTTTACTAAAGCCACTAACCCAATGCCAGAAACTACCGGAAGAAAAGGAGGACCAATTCAGACATTACCAGCTAGTCCCTTGGTAGTTTATATCGAAGACAGCCAAATCGATCGGCTGACCATGAGTCAAATTCTTGCCAATGCTGGCTATCGATTTATCAATGTTCAAGACCCAATCAAAGCCTTGCCGACCTTGCTAAAGCACAAACCACAGCTGATCTTCTTGGATTTGGTGATGCCAGTTTTAAACGGGTATGAAGTCTGTGCACAAATTCGTCGGGTTTCGGTGTTTCAAGACACGCCAGTAATTATGGTCACCAGTAATGACGGAATTGTAGACCGAGTGCGGGCAAAGATGGTCGGTTCTACGGACTTTTTAGCAAAGCCTATTACTCGGTCAAAGGTATTGACAATTCTACAAAGGCATCTCGGAGTTACTCGTAATATCCTGTCCGGTTGAATACTTACTTTAATAGTTTAGCAAAGGGAACAGGGAGTAGGGAGTAGGGAGTAGGGAGTAGGGAGTAGGGAACTTTCGAGAAAAACTTATCACAATTAATTTTGTATACTTATTCATTCAATTTACTAAATATTATTTTTAATAAAAAAATCAATCAAAAAATAATATTTACAAAAAAAACTAATATTCTCAATAATTTTATAAAATAATTATGATTACAGTCCTTTTGGTTGAAGATAGCTTGACAGAAAATGAGATGGTAAGTTGTTACCTCAGAGAAGCTGGTCTCAAGGTAGTTAGTGTCACAAGTAGTGAGGATGCCCAGATTAAACTCCAGTCCCAGAAACCAGATGTGGTGATTGTTGATGTGATTTTGCCAGGACAAAGCGGGTTTGAACTGTGCCGGGAACTCAAGACTAATTCCAACACCCAAACCATCCCAGTGGTGATTTGCTCAACTAAAGGAACTGATGCCGACAAACTCTGGGGTTCGATGCTGGGAGCTGATGCCTATTTATCTAAACCGATAGACCAGCAAGAACTAATACAAACAATCCAGCAATTGTTAGGCATTAGGCATTAGGCATTAGGTATTAGGTATTAGGTATTAGGTATTAGGTATTAGGTAATGTTGAACTCCCTTGACCCAGCGGTAACACAAACAAATCTTGACCTACTAAACTTAGATCCACTAACCCCAGAAACCCGAGTGCGGTTGCTGCGTTTTCCTATTGGCAAACAGGACAGTGTTCTGTTGCCCCTAGAGCAGATTACGGAAATTATCAGGGTGAATGTGCCGGAGGTTCTGCTGGTGCCGGAAATGCCTAGTTGCATTTTGGGAATTGGTAATTGGCGTTCAGAAATGCTCTGGTTGGTAGACCTAAACCAGCTGGTTGGCTATCCACCTCTGTCGAAGCTTGGGCAAGTTTCGGTATCTCCTGTGGCCATAGTGGTTGAGGTCAATGACCAGTCTGTGGGTCTGGTAGTGTCGCAAGTCAATGAGATTGAGTTACATGAATTGGAGCAACTCCAGCCACCGACTCCTGGTTTATTTCCTCAATCGCTACTGCCTTTTCTCCTGGGTTACCTACCTGGGGATGGGGGTGCAGTTTTGGATGTCATGGCTATTACTCAATGTCCCCTATGGCAGACACATCAAGAAGGGGAGTCTTGGGGAGGGCAGTCTTGAGGTTTTTCGACTTAGCCTCCTCGGAGATCTGCCAATTGATCAGGGCAATCATGATCAGTTTTGATCAACCAAATCAATCCCATCAAATCAATTATGACTGGTTGACAAGCTCGTCACTAACTCTGCCCATTGAACAGTCTATTGGGAGGGTTACTACCGACTCGATTGCCTCTGAGATGCCATCATGGTCGGCAATTTTACCATTATCAGATGTTGAAAAAAGCGATGCAGTCGGCCAAAGGGGGTTTCCACGGGGCTTTCAAGGTGCGGACGCAGGTGACCCACGCAGCCCCTCCCCAAGAGCGACTGCATCAAGAAAGGAAACTATAACTATGCCACAATTTGATAAATCTGAGGAAATACTCACATCTTCGTCCCAACTCAATCAATCATCGAGTAATGGCAATGGCAAGGGGACACCTACCGGCGTGAAGTTCCACCTAGCTGTGGATATTGAGCAACACTGCAAGGGTGAGCGGCAGTGGTTATTCCACCTGGCAACTCAGATGCGCAAAGCAGAAACTAGTGATGTCCTGTTGAGAACCACCGTGACTGAGGTTAGTCAGCGTTTACGGGTAGACCGAGCCTTGATTTTTCGCTTCCAGTCCGAGAATCGGGGTACGGTGCTAGTTGAATCAATGGTGGGTGGCTATACTCCCAGCCAGGGGGAGTACCTGCCGGTGATTGCTTTTGGAGCTGAGAATCGCTCAGCCTACGAGCAACAGGAAGTTGTAGCCCTTAATGATATTAATGACCGGGCTTTGAGTCCGTTTCAACTCCAACTGCTAGAACGATTCCAGGTCAAAGCCAGCCTAAGTCTACCGATTTTGCTCGATGGGCAACTGTGGGGCTTACTAGTGGTGCAGCAATGTTCTGGTTCCCGGGAATGGCAGGAAGCTGACATTAGTCTGCTCTACCAAGTTGTTACTGAACTGAGGCTAAGTCTACAGCCAGTGGAATTTAGTATCCGACGGCGAGAGCAGGTGAAGCAGGAAAAGGTTTTGGCTCAAATCTTGGCCACAATTGCGCCGTCAAATGTACCGGAGATTGCCCTGGGCAACATTTGCCACGAACTGCGCCTGTTTTTGAAGGCTGATCGGGTAGTGGTTTATCGGTTCAATCCTGACTGGAGTGGTGAATTTGTGGCTGAGTCAGTTGCAGATGCTTGGGTGAGGCTGCTCGAAGACCAAAAGCAAAATCCTAACCTGACATCACCAGATATATTGTCCTCTAAGCGCTGTACGGTCAAGCAAATCGGATCCGTGGCCAGCCCTACTACCGATACCTATTTAAAGCAGACACAAGGAGGCAGCTATTTCAAAGGTCAGCAGGTAGAGCGAGTTGACGACATTTATGCCGCTGGTTTTTCTCAGTGCTACATTGAAACCTTAGAAAAATACCAGACCAAGGCTTATATTATAGCCCCAATCTTTAATGGTGAACACCTCTGGGGCTTATTCGCCGTTTACCAGAACTCTCGCCCTCGGCGCTGGCTTGATAGTGAGGTGATGCTGCTGTCATTACTCAGTGACCGTCTCAGTAGTATTCTCAAACAATTGGACATTACAGCCCAGCTACAGGAGAAATCGGAGCAACTGGATATTGCTGTTCAGGGAGAAAAAATCGCAAGTCGCTTGCTTGATAAAATACTTAAGAGTTCTGACATCAACAGTGTTTTCCAGACTGCTACTGAAGAAATCCGGCAGCAGCTCAAGTGCGATCGCGTCGCTGTGTATCGCTTCAATCGAGACTGGAGTGGTGAGTTTGTGGCTGAGGATGTGGCACATGGTTGGATACCGTTAGTTGGATCGAGTATTAAAAAAGTCTGGCGCGATACCTATTTGGAGGAAACCCAAGGGGGTAGGTATCGCCACAATGAAACCTTAGCGGTTGATGACATTTACAAGGCTGGTCATACTCAGTGTCACATTGATATCTTGGAGCAATTTCAGGCTAAAGCTTATGTGATTGTACCGATTCTGCAAGGGGAAACCTTGTGGGGTTTACTGGCAGCTTACCAGAACAATGGCCCTCGTCACTGGCAGAAAATGGAGGTGGGTATACTGGCTCAGATGGGCCGACAATTTGGGGTTGGCCTCCAGCAAACGGAGTCTGTTGAGCAACTGCGAGCACAATCCAAGCAACTGCTATTGGCTGCAGACCTAGAAAAATCAGCGGTCAAAATCATCAACAAGATCCGGCAATCTCGGAAACTGGATACCATTTTCAAGACCACAACCATAGAAATTCGTAAGCTTCTGATGGCTGACCGGGTGGGTCTGTTTCGGTTTGACCCTGACTCCGGTTTTAATGATGGAGAGTTGGTGTCTGAAGATGTAGTCAATGGGTACGATTCTATCCTCGGTAGCAAGGTTCACGACCATTGCTTTAGTCAACAGTATTCCCAGCACTATATTGAAGGGCGAGTACACACAGTTGCTGATATCTACAATGGGGACCTCAGCGATTGCTACATTGAGCTGCTAGCTCAGTTTCAAGTCCGGGCTAACCTAGTGGTGCCATTGCGTAAAGGGTCTCAACTGTGGGGATTTTTATGCATTCACCAATGCAGTAAGCCCCGTCAATGGCAGGAGTATGAGATTGATTTTGCCAAGCAAATTTCCCTTCACTTTGAAGTTGCCCTACAACAAACAGAGTACCTGGCGCAAGTAGAGGCAAAATCTACTCAGGTAGCTAAAATCGCACGGATGGAGCGAGCGGTAGTTGGAATCATCAACAAGATCCGTCAGTCTCGAAACCTCGATACCATTTTCAAGACAACTGCTATCGAAATTCGTAAGCTTCTTCAGGTTGACCGGGTGGGTGTATTTAAGTTTTACCCTAACTCTGGCTTTGATGATGGGGAATTGGTATCTGAGGATGTGGCATCAGGCTACAATGCCATGCTAGGAATCAAAGTTAACGACCACTGCTTTGGTGAACAGTATGCCTCTCACTACACCGAAGGACGTGTGCAAGCGGTTGCTGATGTCTACAATGCTGGACTGAGCGATTGCCATATTGAGCTGCTGGCTCAGTTCCAAGTCCGAGCTAATCTGGTTGTGCCCCTACTTCAAGGACCATTATTGTGGGGATTGTTGTGCATTCACCAATGCAGTCAGCCTCGTCAATGGCAGGAGTATGAGATTGATTTTGCCAAGCAGCTTGCTCTGCACTTTGGGGTAGCCCTACAGCAATTGAGCTACCTCGATCAAGTGGAGGCCAAATCCCATCAGCTTGGCCAAGCTGCTGTGCGGGAACGAGTAGTAGCAAGCCTTAGCAACCATTTGTCCCAGTCTCTAGATGTTTATAGTATCTTCCAGAGTATTACCAAAGAGTTGCGGCAAGTGTTGGAAGCTGACCGGGTAGTAATCTATCGCTTTAACTCTGACTGGAGTGGTGAGTTTGTGGCTGAATCCGTTGCCCCTGGATGGATTTCCTTAATCACTGAACAAGAAAGAGACGACCGCCTGAAGGTTGATCTAATCGCTTCTGAGCGCTGCACCGTTACAGCCCTGAGTGTTAATTCTCGTAATCATATTGATACCTGCTTGCAAGAAACCCAGGGTGGGGACTTCGCCCAAGGTGACCGGTTCAAGAAGGTTGATGACATCTATGCCATGGGTTTCTCTCCCTGCTACATCAACACTCTGGAACAGTACCAAGCCAGGGCATATCTGATTATGCCGATTTTCCAAGGTGAAAAGCTCTGGGGGCTGCTGGCAGCTTACCAAAATACGGGAACCCGTCAGTGGCAAGATACCGATGTCACCCTGATGCTCCAGATTAGTAATTCCCTGGGATTAGCCTTGCAGCGATCCCATTACCTCGATCAGTTACGAGCCCAATCTAGCCAACTCAGCAAAGCAGCTCAAATTGCTCAGGGGGTAACCAAAATAGTCGGTAAGCTATTCCAGTCTCGGGAGGTAACGAAAATCTATGGTATCACAACCCAAGAAGTCCGGCAGTTGCTCAAATGCGATCGCGTCGCCCTCTATCAATTCAATCGAGATTGGACTGGTCAGTTTGTGGCTGAGGCAGTTGCCACCGGTTGGTTACCATGGGTGGGAGCGGATATGGAAGCTTTCTGGCCCGATACTTATCTACAAGACACCCAGGGAGGTCGGTATCGCCATCGTGAAAGCTTGGCAGTTGATGACATTTACACCTTTGGTTATTCTGACAGTTACCTAGAAACCTTAGAGCAATATGAGGTTAAGGCTTATATGCTAGTACCGATTTTTATCGAAGGAAGCTTATGGGGTTTACTGGGTACCTACCAAAATACTGGTGCTCGTAACTGGCAAGAGTTTGAACTCAACGCCCTGGCTCAGATTGGGGTGCAAGTGGGGGCAGCCCTGCAACAGGCTGAGTATCTCGCACAAATCCAGAACCAGTCCCAGCAGCTGACCAATGCCGCACAACGGGAGAAAGCCGACAAAGAAGCGGTACAGCGGGAGGTAATGCAGTTGCTCTCAGCAGTGCGGCCAGCTCTAGAAGGAGACCTGACTGTCCGAGCTCCGGTCACCAACAATGAAGTCGGTACCATTGCTGATGCCTACAACAACACCTTGCAAAGCCTGCGCCGGATCGTGACTCAAGTCCAGCAAGCCTCCAGGAAAGTTGCCCAAACGTCTGTTGAGAGGGAATCAAACATTGCCTTGCTCACAGCCCAAGCCCAGCAACAATTTATGGCTCTTGGTCAAGCCTTAGAGCACATCCAGACCATGGTTAATTCTACAGACGCTGTTGGTCAGAGTGCTCAACAGGTAGAAGTGGCAGTCCAAACCGCTAACCAAACCCTCCAAGAAGGGGATGCAGCAATGAACCGTACTGTAGATGGAATTCTGGAAATCCGGGAGACAGTGGCCGAAACCAGCAAACGGCTTAAGCGCTTGAGCGAATCGTCCCAGAAGGTTTCGAGGGTAGTAAACCTGATTAGCAACTTTACGAATCAGACCCAATTGCTAGCGTTGAATGCAGCTATTGAAGCCACCAGGGCCGGTGAGTATGGACGGGGTTTTGTAGTTGTTGCCGATGAGGTGCGTTCTCTAGCCCGTCAGTCAGCGGAAGCCACCACTGAAATCGAGCAGTTGGTGCAGGAGATCCAGAAGAGTACTGCTGAGGTGTCTACAGCCATGGATAAAGGGATTCAACAGGTTGCTCAAGGAACCGCTATGGTACAAGATACCCGTCTAACGCTCAATGCCATTGTTGAAGCCACCAGCCAAATCAGCCAGCTTGTAGAGGGTATTACCCAAGCCACCCAGGTACAGACCCAAGAGTTCCAATCCGTGACCACTACCATGACTGAAGTTGCAGGAATTGCCAACAAAACGTCTTCCGATGCCATGGAAATTTCTAAGTCTTTCCAAGAACTCCTAGCCATGGCGAAGAATCTTCAAGCCAGTGCTGACCAGTTCAAGGTTGAGTAGTCGCCATTGCTAAAATCCATTTAAAATGAATTTTAGCAAGGCAAAAGGCAAAAGGCAAAAGGCAAAAGGCAAAAGGCAAAAGGCAAAAGGCAAAAGGCAAAAGGCAAAAGGCAAAAGGCAAAAGGCAAAAGGCAAAAGGCAAAAGGCAAAAGGCAAAATGGGACTGGGATATCTCTTTTTTCTTTTATTGACTATATACCTTTTCAAGGTATTCTTAATTAAGAATGGCATGTTTTTGTTTAATACAATACCTAATTTATTAACTTTGTATAAAAACTAATAAGACTATCATTTTTTAGAATAATCAGGTAGAGATAAATTTTTTTATTTTATCCCGATTCCCGATTCCCGATTCCCGATTCCCCTCCTGGGAGGGGTTAGGGGTGGGTTCCGATTCCCTACTCCCTACTCCCTACTCCCTACTCCCTACTCCCTACTCCCTAAGAATAAAATACCTCACCCAATTGACAACTGCTCTAATGACTAATGACCCGAAAATTCGTGAGCAAAGCTATCGCTACTTTCTCCAGGAAGCACCGGAACTGCTGCAAGTCTTGGAAAACGATTTGCTGAGTTTGTCAGAAAACTATAGCATCAATAAAGTCAACAACTTGATGCGGACTACCCATACCCTCAAAGGCGCAGCAGCTAGCATTGGCTTGGAAACAATTGCCACGGTAGCTCACTCCTTGGAGGATGTTTTTAAAGCTCTGTTTAATCCCGACTTGTCCATTGATCCAGACATTGAAGCCTTACTGTTTCAAGCTTATGAGTGTCTACGTCTACCTCTGACTGCTGAACTCACAGGGGGGCAAATCGATGACACTGAAATCAAGAATCGAACTGCTGCTGTTGTTGCCCAACTCCAAGAGAAGCTGGGGGACTGTTTTGGTCACGAATCCTATCTACCCACCTCACTAGAATTGGGCTTCGACGTCACCCAGTCCATATTTGAAGTGGGGGTTAGCCAAGGGTTAGACCTAATCCAAGCTGCCCTAAATAGTCACAATCCCACTGAAATCAGCATCACAGTTCGCCACCAAGCAGACATTTTCTTGGGGTTAGGGGAATCCCTTAATCTACCAGGGTTTGCCGCTATTGCCAAAAATGCGATCGCAGCCCTAGACAACCATCCAAATCAGGTGGTCACCATTGCCAAGACCGCTTTGTGTGATTTCGTTGCAGCACAAGCAGCGGTGCTAGAAGGGGATAGGACTCAAGGTGGTCAACCTTCTATGGTTCTGCAACAACTAGCTGACCTTAGGTATTCAAGTCAAAATTCACAATTGACAATTCAAAATGAATCTTCTGTCTTGGGCAACGGAAAAGAACAAGACCTTAATCGAGTTGAGTCCGGACTAGAAGAAGTAGAAGGTGTTGTTAATAATTCTTCCGTTACTCATCCAGAATCTAACAGAAGGAAACAGTCCCAACTTGTGGAAATGATCTGGGGAGAGTCAACCCCACTAGATGAGCAAACCTCTGACCAAAGTAAAAAGTTGCAGAGGTCGAAGCAAACACAGATAAATGTCTTGGATGGAGAGATAGCCTCCCCTGAGCCAGAAGTCGGCACAGAAAAAAATGTTGTTTTCCACAACATGGGGATGATTGATGGAGATAATGAAAATAAAGAACAAGGACAAGAGCCCGAAATTATTACAGACGAGATCATCCCGCCCATAGGCAATGCCAGAAATTCCCCTCTAAACTCTTCCCATCTCGCCATAACTTCCTCCAACCAACATCCCAGCACACCATCATCTAGGGATCTATCTGGTACTGTGCGGATAAATATTGAGCATCTAGAATACCTGAATTACACCATTGGGGAATTACTAACCAATCAAAACCGCCAGTTGCTCGAAAATGAACAACTGTTGGCGGCAGTGCGAGTACTCCTTAATCGTATCCAGCAACATCAACAAGTGCTTGAGCAAGTACAAGATTGGTACGACCGCCTGTTTATTTTGAGGCAACAACAGCAGATTAGGCAAAGGTTGCAGGTTAGCAAGTTTAATGTTGAAGGTTTAAACAAAAATAAAGCTACCGACCCAAATCTTAAGTCTTCTTCCTACTCTTGGCAAGAAAAAACGTTGCAGGTTAGCAAGTTTAATGTTGAAGGTTTAAACAAAAACAAAGCTACCAACCCCAATTCTGCTGCCAACCTACCCTACTCGAACGCCAAAGCCGAACAACTTAATAACCAAGGCCTATTGGCCACGCTAGGCTCTCAACCTGCCAACTTTCAACATACCAACTTTCAACCTACTAACCAAGGCCAAAAGGCCACGCTTTCGGCAAAGCCGTTCGCGAAGCGTGGCCTACGGCCTCCGCTGCGCGAACGCGAACAAGCCACTAACCTTCTTGATACAGACTATTTCGATGACCTGGAACTAAAACGTTATAGTACACCCGAGCTTGAGATCCAGTCAGTTCTAGAAGAAGCTGTACAATTAACAGAAGCTGCCCTAGACATTGAGCTGTTCAGCACCCAATCCAGTAAGACTCTCGAACAACAACGTCGGTTGTTAACCAACCATCGTGATGTCTTGATGGACGCCCGGATGTTGCCTTTAGGGGAAGTATTTAGCCGTTTCCCCCCTGTCCTCAAGCAGTTGTCAGCTTCCCACCATAAGCTGGTCGAGCTAAAAATCTCTGGTCATGATGTTTTAGTGGATAAAGTTGTTGCCCAGAAGTTGTACGACCCCATGCTGCATCTTGTGCGTAATGCTTTTGACCACGGCATTGAGACTCCTGCTCTACGACAACAACAGGGCAAACCAGAAAAGGGATTAATTGAAATCAGTGCTTGCCATCGGGGCAGACATTTGGTGATTGAAGTGTTTGATGACGGGCCAGGGTTGAATTTTGAACGGATTCGCCAACTAGCAATAGAACGTGAACTGATTGACCTGGAACAGAGTAATAGACTCAGTGAGGCTCAGCTGAGGAATTTGTTGTTTGAACCAGGCTTTTCCACGGTCTCTGGGGTGAATAACCTCTCTGGACGTGGTGTTGGTCTTGATGTTGTCCTAAACCAGGTCAAAGCTCTCAGGGGTTCCGTCCAGGTTGATTCTTCTCCTGACCTTGGTACCAGATTTAGACTACAAATTCCCCTGAGTTTAACCATAGATAAGTTACTCCTGTGCCAGGCTGGTAACCAAGTTTATGGTTTAATCACTGATCAAGTCTCCCAAATTATTATTCCTCAGGAAAACCAGCTCCGAAGTTGGAAAGATGGTAAAGTTCTCTACTTGGGTACCGGGAGTGATCAACAACTGGTTAAAGTCTACCAACTTGGGCAAGTCCTAGATTATTCCTCTGTGCTTTCTCCATTCTCGGTAACCCATCGGCATCAGCCTGTTGTTCCTAAAGAGACGATTAGACCGATTATTCTGATCCATTACCAGGATCAGCTTGTCGGTCTGGAAGTAGACCAACTGCTCGGAGATCAGGAGTTGGTGATTCGTCCTTTCGGGACAATGATTGTGCCACCCCCCTATGTGAATGGGGGCAGTATTCTGGCCGATGGTCGGTTGACATTGGTGCTGGATGGGACTGAATTGATCCAGTACCTGTCTGAGCAGCAAACCAATGCCAGTCAAAGGTTACAGGTTGGCACATTGAAGGTTAAAAGTTTAAGCCCAGATCAAGCCACCGAACCGATAGAAACCCTTTCGCAAAAGCAGCTTCCACCTTCAACCCTTGAACCGTTCTGGCTCAGACATAAATCAAAGGTACTCCTGGTAGATGACTCGATCACCCTGCGCCACACTCTAGCCATGACCTTAGAAAAGAATGGCTATCACGTGTTTCAAGCCCAGGATGGTTATGAAGGGATTGAACAACTACAGCATCAGACAGACATACAGTTGATAATCTGTGATATTGAGATGCCTCGCATGAATGGGTTTGAATTTCTCAAATACTGTCAGCAAGATCCTGCTTTGGTAGATATTCCTGTCGTTATCCTCACATCCCGCAGTAACGATAAACACCGCTTGATTGCTGCACAGTTGGGGGCCAAGGCTTATATCACTAAGCCCTATTTGGAACACAAATTGTTGACAACAGTAACCGATGTTGTTGAGCCCATTTAACCCTTAATAAGGGAGTAGGGAGCGGTGCGACCCGTGGCGAATTTAATTCGCCTACGGAAAGCGCACCGAGGGAGTAGGGAGTAGGGAGTAGGGAGTCGGGAGTAGCTGACAAGGGTAGGTTTTTTACAAAGGGGCGAGTAAGTACTTTTATTAGGTATAAATTGATAAAAATATGTATCAAAATACACAATTATTTCCGGGATAATTCTCCCCATTTACCGCTCTTCCCCTCCTAGGAGGGGTTAGGGGTGGGTTCCGACTCCCGATTCCCGATTCCCGATTCCCGATTCCCGATTCCCGACCCAAATGTAAAAAACCTACCCCTGTGAGGTAGGGAGTCGGGGGAATAAAGACTATACTGCATAAGTATTAAGTACCTGGACAAAAATAAACCTCCCTATATTAACTTGTGTAAAGTTGCCAAAAGTCCCTCTGCTCCCTGCTCCGAAGTCCCTGCTCCCTGCTCCCTATTTAAAGAGTTAATTTTAGTTTTGTCCGACTACTTATCAACAGTATATTCAACCCTATATCCTGGAAGGATTTGGTAATTTTTAATTAGTAATTTATCATTAATACGTAATTTTTTTTAGCCTAACAAATTCTCAAAAAAATAAAAGTTTCCCTTTTCATAAATATTACTAGCTATAATAAGGTTAAATAAAGGCGATGTTATACAATAATTCAAACCTAGAAAAATTCATGGTTTTTAAGATTGCTGACTATTCCCTATGTCTTGGGATTAGGGATGTCCTGAAAGTGGTTAATTTTACCACTGAAATCAGCCGGGAGATGACAACCATGGGATTAGTTCAGCTAGGCAAGCATACGATTAAAGTTTGGGATTTACATCAGCAGTTGGGCGATGGTAGTTTACCTCACCGAAGCCCTAACCAAAGGTTCTTAGTGATTATTCGTCCTAGGGACTCCGAACTTTGGGGAATTTTTGTGGATGATCTGCCTAATTTGGTGGAGTTACCCCAAGACATGATGCGACCTATCCCGAAGTCTTACCGTCAGGCCAGTGTTCTGGAGATGATATCTCATGCAGCTGTTATACCAAACGAAGCATCTACTCAGAAAATTTTTCTTTTGGATTTACAGCAAGTCGGTGCCTTGACTCCTTAATCGTCACTAGAAAACGCTATAATAAAAATCTAAACTTACCAATTACCATTTGTTAATTGTTAATTTGTAGCAATTAACATTTTTTTTATGGCTAATGACCAGAAATAAACTACACTATTAAAATTAACTCTAAGTTAGTTAACATGAGTACTTTTCGTGTTGGTATTGCTGGTCCAGTTGGTTCAGGGAAAACTGCTCTATTAGATGCATTGTGTAAAGCCCTGCGAGACTCTTATCAAATCGCTGTGGTCACCAATGATATATATACTCAGGAAGATGCCCAGTTTTTAGTTAGGAGTCAGGCTCTAGAAAGCGATCGCATTCTGGGTGTGGAAACAGGGGGTTGTCCCCATACTGCCATTCGGGAAGATGCCTCCATGAACTTGGCAGCCATTGAACAGCTGGAAAATCGGTTTACTGATTTAGACTTGGTGTTCCTAGAAAGTGGAGGGGATAACCTAGCAGCAACCTTCAGTCCAGAACTAGTAGATTTCACGATCTACGTTATTGATGTCGCTGCTGGGGATAAGATTCCTCGTAAAGGAGGACCAGGAATCACCAAGTCTGACTTGCTGGTGATTAACAAAATTGATCTGGCACCTCAGGTGGGAGCAGATTTGGGGGTGATGGAACGGGATGCTAAAAAGATGCGAGGAGATAAACCCTTTGTGTTTACGAATTTGAAAACTAAAGAGGGACTCTCTACAGTGATTGACTTGATAAAACTTGACATGGGCGCTTATTAAGTCCCTTGAGAAGCTGGTAATAAAAGTGTTGGAATAACACCTAATGTGATCATCTGATCATGGGTGGTGATGATACTGTTTTATTTGTTTGTATTATAGCATTTATCCCTTGGTTGAAAAATGCTAGATAATTAATTATTATCTTATAGTTTAGCAATTTTAATCTACGACAAAAAAAGTATTAAATTATACTTAAATTTAGGTAAGCTGGTAGAGCCAACCTGATCCTGGTTGACTACCAAAAAGTCAAGTAACTGTGTGAACGCCAAAGGCGTGGTAGAGCTGAACGCACCTCATCGTGACCCTCATTTCTAGCCAGATTCAATCACTGGGATCCCTTGCTTTCCAGGGTTTCCCTTTAGGGAGTATTATGATGTCGAGATAATTATCCTTAATACAAATGTCCCTCGGTGCGCTTTCCTTGTCTTGATGCAGTCGCTGGGGGAACGGCAGTCGCTCATGGTTTGAAGTTACCGTAAGACAGGCTCGCCTTAATCAATAAGTTTTACCCCTTTTCTGCATAGCCTATCAACCATAAAGGCTCAACGTAATCAGGTTTCGTCTCCGGGGGGACCCCCAAGACCGCGCTGCCTCCCCAAGACCGCGCTGCATCGCTAGGCGAATTAAATTCGCCACGGGTCGCACCGCTCCCCATCTCCCCATCTCCCCATCTCCCCACACTTACCAAAGTTCCTACACTTCCCGCGCCCGGGCTCGACACTTTTATTATGGGTATTCAACAACAATCTCCACAGCCCTAGGAACTTATCGGAAGTAAAACTTAACCAGTTAACGGATAGGGGAGTTTGAGGGGTCTATCCATCCCCACCCGTCCCAGGGATGGGGATGGATAGACCCCTGGCCATAGGCCACGCTACGCGAACAATCTTTTAGCAGCAGTTGACACGTTACTAATAAATGCATATAATATTAACTAAGGTCGATAATAAAGATGAGTGCAGTGAAACATAAAGCCGTGAAAGTAAGAATTTATCCAACTCAGGAGCAAGTTCACATTTTGACTCAGCACTTTGGTTGTGCTCGTTGGTGGTGGAATTATGCACGCTTTTCACTGTATAGAAACTTACAAGGAAACTGGCAAAGGACTTAAGCAATCTGCACTCAACTCTATGTTGCCAAAACTCAAAAAAGAAAAAGAAACCGAATGGCTAAAAAATTGCTACTCTCAGGTCTTACAGTCTGTGAGTCTTAATCTTAGCCGTGCATACCAAAACTTTTTTGTTCGCGAAGCGTGGCCATAGGCCAAGGCAGGGCGAAATATCCAAGATTTAAGTCATACCATCATCGTCAGTCAATCCAATATCCCCAAAAGGTCAAGCAAGTAGGTGATTGCCTTAAGTTTCCTGGGAAGTTAGGTGTCGTTAAGGCAGTGATTCATCGACCATTGGACGGAGAAATAAAGACTGTAACTGTCAGTAAAACTCCGTCAGGGAAGTACTACGCTTCTGTCCTAATGGAATACGACTCAGATGGGGTACAACCTTCCGTGAAAGGCAAGGTTATTGGTATAGACTTAGGTATCAAAGATTTTGCGATCACCTACGATGGCGAAAAGACCTCTAAATTTGTCAATCCTAAACACTTAGCTAAGTACGAAAAGAAGTTAGCTAAAAAACAGCGTATTGCTGCCCGGAAGAAGAAAGGAAGTAACGGGCGCAAAAAAGCTAGAAAAATTGTAGCCAAGGTATACGAACGGATTGGAAATGTCCGCCAAGACTACCTACATAAGCTATCTAGAAAGATAGTTGATGACAACCAAGTGGTGGTAGTCGAAAACCTAAAGGTGCGCTTTCCGTTGGCGAATGAAATTCGCCACGGGTCGCACCTAAATGTCAAGGGCATGGTTCGTAACCACAAACTAGCTAAAGCAATATCTGATCTAGGCTGGAAAACTTTTGTGAATTTTCTTTCCTATAAATGCGAAAGCGATGCAGCGCGGTCTTGGGGGTTTCCCCCACTCGCTATTGCATCAAGACAGAGAAGGAAAAATTTTGATTGAGATAGACCGATGGTTTCCCAGTTCTAAAACCTGCTCTAATTGTCATTACCAGATCAAAGAGTTGCCCCTTGATGTAAGGACTTGGATTTGTCCAAGCTGTGGAACTCACCACGACAGAGATGGTAATGCGGCCAAGAACATTAGAGCAGAAGGTATCAGAATGCTATCCTCCTCTGGGACGGGGGAGGTCAACGCCAGGGTCGAAGAAGTAAGACCAAGACGCGGACGTCCGTCCAAATTGAGGCATTCTTCCGTGAAACTGGAAGCCCCAACTTCGGCGTTCGCCGACGCTACGCGAACAACGAAGTAAGTTGGGGTAGTTCACGTCCATCTGATTGCCGTAATTTGATAGTCTAAAATATAATGGCTCCTTAATTCCCAATCCCATGGAAGTTGTTGTCCCCTTTACCCCTCCTAGTCGTCCAACCGAGTTTTCGGCTCTGGGCTATCTGTTTGGGCGATTTGACCCAAACCCATCTCAAGAGCCTAATCGATCAGTTAAAGGAACTATTGTTCTCAAACAAGGAATCAGCTTCAGTGCCTATATGCACCAACCCTTGTGGAAGAAATTAAGTACCAACCCCTCTTTTGGTGAGAAAAAAGTCTATCTGTGGCGAGTATATTTCCGCATCACCAAGGCAGGAAAACTCGCTCAAATTCAAATCAAGAAATTTATTCCCCTAGAAGGGAAAACTACTCTACGTCATTCTCCCAGTGACGAAAGAGTCGATCAGTTTCGGGTTCGTGGTTTAATTCACGATGTCAAGCCAGAAGCAGTCGTGGCTTATGTAGAACGCAATCACCTGCCTCCTAGAGGAAAAGCCAAAAGTTATCCATGGCAGCCTTTTTTGTTAAGTCTCCAGGGGTCTTTGCCAGAACCAGCAGAAAAGGATGATTTCTGGGAATTTTTTTGTAGACGAGTAGGGGAGCAACTCCACATAGAGGAAGCTCATCCAGTTAACGTAAATCTAGAAGACTCAAATTTCTATTCACATTACTCCGAAGAAAAAACTGACTATCAACCTCAACCAAGCCCTAACACTAAACCCAATGAAGTTATCATGATTCAAGGCAGAAAACCCGAAATCACCGTCAAGTTTACCGAAAGACCTAATTTACCGGAGCAAGGCAAGAAAGTTACTTTACTCCTCACTGGTGACAATGGCATAACCGTTCAGGCAGAACTTAATCGCAAGACCCTCAAAAAGCAAGTAGAAAAGATGGATAGCTTTGCTGATTGGGTAGCGGCTTTGAGTGGAAAGATAGCCAGGGTTTCTCCAGAAGGGGTAATTGAGTTAGAAGGTGCAGGAGTTAATGTATTTGAGAAAAAACCAAAAGTTAGCGAATCAACTGAGCCAAAAGAGTCTCAGAAGCCTTCTAGCAACCCAGAAACAAGTAAGCAAGAACAATCACAACAACCTGCTCAAAAGCAGAAGAAAGTGTTTCGTCTGATTGATTAGGATAGTCGAAAGTTTTAGGGACGAGGGAGTAGCCCACAGGGGTAGGTTTTTTACCTCAGGGTCAAACGGGGAGTGTGGGAGGGGTGGGAAGTGTGGGAGGTGTGGGGAGATGGGGAGATGGGGAGATAGGGAGATGGGGAGATAAAGAGATAGGGAGATGGGGAGATGGGGAGATGGGGAGATAAAGAGATAGGGAGATGGGGAGATGGGGAGATGGGGAGATAGGGAGATGGGGAGATAAATAGATGAGTAGCCGTAGTTTGCAGAATTGGAATCAGTAACACTAGTCTGACTTGGGACTTTTTTTTTGGGCCACTTTTTTGGGTGGTATGGGATACTTGTGTCTTGAGTACCTGTTCACAATCTCTTGATCACATCTTTAAGATTTAATTTATCGATAAATATTTTTATCAAGTTGATCAAGGTCTACTATAATAATCGAAGCTAAAAAAGAATCTTTCTCAAGTTTAACCCCATGACAATTAATCGACGAACAATACTACAAATTGCTGCTGTAGGTGGTTTAGGCACCGTAGCCGCTTCTAGTCTAATTCGCCCTGGTTCAAGCAAGGAGTTAATTGCAGCTGCTAGAGACCCCTGGGACAAAAGAATCCCCAGCCGCAGCAGCCGGGGTAGCGCTAAAGTATTGGTTTACTGACTTATGCCAAAGGTAGCATTGTAGGTAATGAGATGTAGGAGTTTGGATTCTGAAACACTCGTTTTTCAGGGATTTTTGGAGCTGAAATAACCCCGAATTTAATACGTTTAATGGTACTAAATAACCGCAAGAAATGTTACTTAACCTTTTTATTTCTCATTGTTTTCCTCAAGGGGTGACAACAAGGCTACAAAGCTCTCTGGACAAGGGATAAAGCGTTAAGTCCTCGCTGAAAATTGAGCCGTTTGTGTGGTTTGAGGTTGATCAAACTGAAGGCTAAATCGAACCATAAGGCTAGGGATTGGACTACTAAAGGAGCATATAATCCAATCGAAAAAGAACTATGTCGCGGACTTAAACGTTTTAGTTCAGTCAAAAGTTACCGTAGAAGAGTGGAGCCTTATTACACAAGATTTAAACTTTTTATGCATAACCTGCCGACATTAAAGGCTCCACTCTTCAAGGTTTCGTCTCTAGGACGACAAATATATTCAGTGACTCCGAGATTTTGTAAAGATTCTCCGTGTAAAGTTGCCAGAGTATAAGCAATAGAAATTAGTAAAACAATGGCTTTTAACCGTCGCTCATTCACTTTTGTATTTTCGAGAGGTGCGCGAACCGTAGGCGAATTAAATTCGCCACGGGTCGCACCTCATTATAGCCTCCCGTTTTTAAATCTCTGAATAAGGTTTCGATACCCCATCGAGCCCTATAGACTGATAGAGTCCGTGGTAAGCTATTCAAGCTCGTCAGAATATACCAAGGTTCTTTACTGCCTCGACCTCGATATTTACGCTGTCTTGATGCAGTCGCTCATGGGGGAAACCCCCAAGACCGCGCTGCATCGGTTCCAATAAGCAGCTAAATTAAAGTCACCGAGCTGATGGGCTTTCGTGCAAGAAATATTTTGATAAAATCGAGACATTCCTGGCTTTATCTCTAAAGTTTTGAGGGCTCGATAAACGGCATCATCATCTTGAATGCAAGTGCCCTTAATAGGGACGTAAAGCAAAGTCTACTCCCCTTTGCTCCAACTAATGAGCCAGTTTGACACGCTAGATATTCTCGGTCGCCTAATAAGAGGACTGGATAAGGACGAAGTAGCCGTAAAACCGGAGCTAAAACTTTTTTTTGTTGCTGTAAACTACTATTGCCTTTTTTGGGCAATAGTTGCCAATAAACAGGAATAGCATGATTACCCCAGGCTAAACTCAACATCATCAAATTTCGCTCTTGCCATTGAGTTCGATCCAGCAATTTTTAACAGATATCCCTGATGGATGAGATTGAGTTTTTTACCCCGCCTTCGTTGTGCTCGATTCGGGGCTCTGCGGCGAACTTCTTGTTTTAGAAGTTGTTTGATGATGGGAAACCATAAAAGTTTTGTACTTAAGTTAGGCAAATTCAAAAAACGTTGAAGATTCCTGACCCGACTTTCATATTTGATGGGTTGGGGGAATAGTTTAGCTAAGTGAGATAAACGGACATTATGATAATTTTGCAAGAGTAAAATTAACAATTGTAAAGTCAAATATTGACTTTGATTCAGATGAGTTTCGAAGACAGTCTGGTAGAATTGTTCGCGTAGCGTGGCCGAAAGGCCAGGAAACATATTTGATTCTGGGGGGGTCACGAGCGCCCCCTGATTTTTTTAGTAAAGGTCTAGCTTAAACCCTTATTCTCTCTAGTTTACAGGTTTGTTGTCACCTCTTGAAATTCTTTTTAAACCATTGTTGTCCCGCCTCTACAAAATTTCTTACAGTTGGTTGAACAACGTCCTGTTCGAATTTATTCTGGAGAAACTGTTCTTGACTGTTATTTTTGAAGATGTCATTGATATCTTGTTCTTGATTAGTCATCGAATTATTCAATGTTTTGAATAGCTTTTCACTTTTATCATTACTCCCACTCATTTGAATTGGTTGTTCGTTTATTGGCAAGTTCTTTTTTTTATTGGCTTTAACCTCTTTGGTTTCTTGGTTTTTCAAAAGTATGCTATTTGGTTGACTAGCTTCAAGTTGGTGTTCTTGCTTCTGTATAGCTTTTTTCCCCATGACATCTGCTTCACGCTCTAAACCTCTGTTACTATTTACACTAAGCCCTTTCATCTTAAATTCTTCTTTCACACGACCTTGCATCTGCTGCACTACATGCCACGCTTCATGAGGTACATGCCGCTCCTGTCCAGGCGCTACTTCAATCGATTGACCCTGAGTATAAGCATGGGCTTTTAATTGAGCTGGTTTGGCTGAATTGTAGTTCACACGTACCCCTGAGAGGTCATAACCAGATAGACTTTCTATTCCTTCCTTGATATGGTCTGGTAACCCTGTCTTGTTTTCCGTTTCCCTTTTGTCTTCCTGACGCTGGACAGGGGTTTCTGTAGTACTCCTTCCTTTCTTTTGTTGGGCTGCTAATTTGTCCTTAGCCACAAGCTGTTTTACCTGTAAATGCGATCGCATTCTTGGTTGAAAAGGTGTTTCCGAATAATTTCTCACTGGTATCTTTGTCAAGTCCGCTTGAATTCCCTTATTTGGTTTGACTACGAAATCTGGTGGTTGCCTTAAATTTGGTTTGACTACGAAATCTGGTGGTTGCCTCAAATTTGGTTTCACTACGAAATCTGATGGTTGCCTCAAATTTGGTTTCACTACGAAATTTGGTGATTGCGTCAAATTTTTTGCAGGAACCTCATGCACTGCACTTCGTTGCAATATCCAACTGTCTTTTGATTTCTGGGATTCCTGAGTTTTTGCAGGAACTCTACGCACGGCACTCCGTTGTAGTATCCAACTATCGTCTGACTTTTTTTGAGGTTCCTGATGTTTTCGGTGAACAAATTGACGACGTACCATGGTTTTTCTCTGTTTTGGGTAAGAATAATTTAATTTTGCCTTTAAGTATTCTGAACAGCCATTTCCGCAATAAATATTAACTGTAAGGGTTAAAACAGAGTAAGAGGGTAATTATCCTTGTTGTTACTAACCTCCTTCCAGCAGGAAGTTTTTGTTTCATAAATTAAAAAACCTGTTCATTGCTGAACAGGTAGTCTTTTCACAGTTTGTACCTAAACTACCATCAGGTTGCTTTCAAGCTCGCTAGCTGCGTAACCAGAGCATGTGCTTGCTTATATATTGAATCCTTTCGACCGGTTTTGGTAGTATCCCAAGCAATCTCTACCGTCTTGGGTATTGAGCGCGTCTCAACGTAAAGCTCAACCACAGCACGAGTCTGCAACTCAGTTAAAGCCTGATTCCGAACATCTGGTAGCGGAAACATTACCTGTTCACGAGCTGGGAGGTTTGGTAAATATTCAGTACTGAAGTTCCCCCAAAGTTTGAGCTACTCTAAACCTCAATCCCAAGCTCTGTGGCGTTCCTAGGCTTGCCGGTACTTATTGCTACTGGGTACATTATTATTGATAATGCTCACAACGTTGAGCTGAAGAGCGTTTGAGCGATGCAGCGCGGTCTTGGGGGTTTCCCCCATGAGCGACTGCATCAAGAAGCGATTTGGTTCTCGAATAAAAATGCGACCAGTGCCTATAGTTGGATTATATTCCAATTGCAGACATACTTCAAGAACCAACATGGGTACACAATTTTTTGGCTCAATCACTATATCCCTTATGGGGAGAGCCTTTCACTGGTCTAGTAGTACAAATGAACGGGGGAACTTCAGTCTTAATGCAGCGCAGTCTTTGGGGTTTCCCCCAAGACCGCTTAGGTGCGCTTATTTAAAAACTGTTCGCGTAGCGTGGCACAGGCTTCTAGCCTGTGATGTAGCGCATTAGCTGATAAGTGTTCCCGTAGCGTAATACCAGTTCTCAAAAGTAGCGTCATACTTAGAATCAAAAAATGACCATATACATTGGCTTTAGCCATCTGTATGTATGTCATGACTTTTGATTTTTGGTATAAGCCACGCTTTGCGAACGCTTCCGGAGCCTAGCGTGGCCTACGGCCAATCGCATCTGAAGCGCCAGAGCCGAACGCATTATCGTCACACAATTTTAGACGTAGCTTGATGACTACACTTACACCGTCGTGAGTTAACCCTAGCAGGATTGAGAGTTGCTTCATAGTCATAACAATTGATTGCTTCTTCTGTTAGCGCCTTTGACGGATGTACTGTACACTTGAGGCGATAATCTCCAGTAAAAAAGGCGCAGCGACTACAGGGAATTTGATGTAATTGTCTCAGATGAGCGACACCGTCTAGAAAGGTGACCCTAATCCGCCATAACGCTATTGCGATTAATGTCCAAGCAGCTATGCAGCACAGAAACGTTGCCAAATGTTGGATAACCGGAAAAAGAAGTATCTCGAACATGGATAACTACTAACTAATAGGATTTTAATTTATTTATGGATGCTACAGATAGTTTCAGGATTCAGCCATCAGCCATCAGCCCTTAGCTGATAGCTGATAGCTGATAGCTGATAGCTTACCTAACTACTAATCGCTAATGGCTCAGGGACTGGTGATGATAGGGATTCCCAAAACCGGACGATTTGCCGTCCTACTCGCTGGGGATGGAAATAGTGGCAGAAGTGACCCCCTTCGGGATATTCCCATAAGCGATCGCATTCTTTTAACCAAGATTTCCATCCTTGCAAAGCATTAGAATCAACAATAATGTCATCTTTGCAACCACATACCATTAATGGCACTTGCAGCGCTTTTGGTGGTACAGTAACCCGTTTATATAGGGAGTGAGGAGAGGGAGAATAAGCTAAATCCTGCTCTAGGATGGTTACTAAACCTTTAGTGATCTGGTGATTCTGATGACCAAAGATGCTCTTAACCATTTGGGTAAGCAACACTTGGCGAGTGCAGGGTAGAAGTTGGAACTGCACATAGTAGTGCGCTTGCCAGTCAACTGCGGGATTAACACCTACTGATAATAGAGTTAAAGACTGGACTTTTTCAGGATATTTACGGCTATACAGTAGTCCTACCAAACCGGCAGTGCTGTGGCCCACCAGATGGATAGGATGATCTGAGGTTTTGAGATAGTCATGAAGTAAGGTAAGGGCGATATCAAGAGAAGTTGGTTCATCTTGGTTTTGGCGATACTCCCACTGGCCAACTCGCTTTTGTTTAGACAAATAACGAATTAAAGGCTGATCAAAACGTAGAAAACTTGGACTAACATTCAACCAAAGGATATCAGGCAGAGTAGACATATAGCAAAGGGAGTAGGGAGTAGGGATTAGGGAGTAGGGAGTAGGGAGTAGGGAGTAGGGAGTAGGGAGTAGGGAGTAGGGAGTAGGTATCAAAAATTATCACAATTACTACACGGATCCCTATAGCAATTTTTTAATCACAAATCTTCAATAGGGGTGAAGCAATTTTTTATCTGTTGGGAAGTCATTAATGTTGACCGTTAACGATCAACTGTAAGTGGTCAATAGTCAACGGTCAACGTAGCTAGCTTTATAAAATAGAGACTGTTTTCAGGTTTAAGCTGAATGCTTACCAGCTTACAACGGTGGTAAAAACTAAACTCCAAACTCTTGTTTGAGTTGGGCTACCCAAGTTTTTATCCGTTTTTCAGTCAGTTCAGACTGGTTATCGTCATCGAGGGCAAGACCAATAAACTTACCATTTTTGAGAGCTTTTGATTCATTAAATTCGTAACCCTCATTTGGCCACTGTCCAACGGTGCTACCCCCCAATTCGGAAATTTTGGCTTCTAGAATACCAATGGCATCCATAAAATTATCAGGATAGCCCTCCTGGTCTCCAGTCCCAAAGTAGGCAACTTTCTTACCACTAAAGTTGATATTATCTAACTCTTCAAAGTAGCCATCCCAGTCAGCTTGTAATTCCCCAATATCCCAAGTAGGACAGCCGATGATGATATTGTCGTAGTTTTCAAAATCGCTATTTTCAGCCTCTTCTATTTTATGTATAGTGACGACATCATCACCGCCAAGTCCTTCTTGAATTTCTTCAGCTGCAGCCTCGGTTTTACCGGTTTGAGTACCGACGAAAAGACCAATTTTTGACATTTTTATTTACTCCTGATTGATGTTGATTAGATTCTTATCCCCACAGGGTACTGACTCAGTCAGTATGGTTTCCTCCAGCATTTGTATTTGTTGCCCACAGTGGCAGCAATAGTAGTAAATGCCAGTGGCAGGTGGAGACATTCATCTTGGTTATGGCATCCGTCTTTATTAACGCCTTCTAGGTCGTTTAAAATTTATCAATAATTTTTATCAATAAATGGAGACCAAAAGGAGGGATTATTGTCTGTTGCCATAGTTTAGGTCAAGGTTGCACTTAACCTGGCTGTCACTATCGGACGGATGAACCGTTAGTTATATGTAAGCTAGGGAAAAGAGATAATGGGGTTAGGGTTCACATGGCTTCCTAGCCCCAGACAGCTCCTGTTTTAAGAAGCGTATAGAATGCTCCATTAATTACTCTAGCATTTGTTGAGACTTCTTAGCAACTATTTTAACCCATCATGCCCTGAATCATACTGAGGTTATTGACCAGCAGATAGGCAAAAATCGCTCCTCCTGCGCCACCAACTAGAAAAGCTCCAGCAAACTGACTCCATCCGTCAGCAGTTTGGATAGTTTCTGGTACCTCGGGTACCTTGGTAACGAATGTGGGTCGAGGTACAGTTTGCAGCTCTTTCTTAAAGGTGACTGTACCGTAGATTGATAGGCCGATGGTCGCGATTACAATCAGAGCAATAGCTGCTGTTACACCAGCTAAGTTTGCCATCTGTGAATCCCGCAACGGTCCTAATTTGGCAAACGGACCAAAGATAAAATACCCATGAGCCATGCCAATTTCTAGACCCCTGGACAGGGGAGAAAGACCGGGACGGTAAATAGGTAGGTTTTTGAGGAAGTTAAGGCTAATATCTGAGGAGTTAATTGGGGTTGCCAAGTCACCAACTTGGGGATTACTCCGAGGGATAATCAGCTCACCTTTTTTGAAGTCAAAACCAGCTTCTGCTCCTCGCGCTCGGATAGCATGCCAGATATGACCGAACAGAAACAACACGGCAAAGACAAAGTGGAATGCTGCCAACCAACCGCGAGCAGATACGATGCCATCACTGGATTCTAAAGTGCCTACTGGACCATAGAACACTTCCGGATAAACGGTGTCATTGACCATGACAAAGTAGGCGGCAAAAATTCCCATGTAGGCCAGGGCCCCTAAGCTATAGGAGAGATAAGCTTCTCCGGAATAAACCAAAACCTCACGTGCCCAGTTAAATGGCTTGGTCAAAATGTGCCAGAAACCACCAGCAATGCAGATCGAACCAATCCAGATGTGACCGCCAACCACATCTTCTAAATTCTTCACGGCTGCCATGCCTTCTGAACCCGATGCACCAACTAAGTAGCCAAAAATTTTGACAGGGCTAAGGGTGGGATCGGTAATCACTCGTACATTGCCACCGCCACTCGCCCAGGGGTCAAATAGTCCACCCCAAAACATGGCTTTAGCTACCAACAGCCAAGCACCAACCCCCAAAAGGATGAGGTGAATGCCGATAATGGTGGTCATCTTGTCGGAGTCTTCCCAGTCATAGCCAAAGAAACCAGCAAAAGTGCCATCATTGGTTAATTTATCTGGGGTAAGCAGGGAATGGTAAAGTCCTCCAGCTCCGAGCACTGCTGAGGAAATCAAATGCAACACCCCAACCACAAAATAGGGATAAGTGTCGATAATTTGACCACCAGACCCAACACCCAAGCCTAAGGAAGCAAGGTGGGGCAACAAGATTAATCCCTGGTCATACATCGGCACGTCAGGGTTGTAGCGAGATAGTTCAAACAGGGTCATTGCTCCTGCCCACAGGACTATCAAACCAGCATGGGCAATATGAGCGCCTAGCAACTTACCGGATAATTCAATAAAACGAGCATTACCTGCCCACCAGCCGACTTTTGAGATTTGGCCTTGGTTGGGACTATCAGCAATTACTGCTGTCATTGATGTACCTCTTTGAGAATTATTTGCATTTTGATTTGGTCAATAAAGTGCTATTATATACACACTTTATTAGAATTAATTGCATTAAGCTGAATTTAACAGGACTTACGCATTTGCCCCCGTGGGTCCCCCAATTCTGGGGGACTTTGACATCATTACCCCCCAGAATTGGGGGCTAGGGGGGCGAAATAAACTTAACCACGTAAGTCCTGTTTAAGTAGTAGCTTCAGATGCGATCGCATTCTCAACTACCTGACCCCGGCGAAAATCAAACCCAGCTGCTCGCAAAGCATGCCAAATATGACCTTGGAGGAAGAAAAACCCAAGGAAGAAGTGAGCATTAGCTAACCAACTCCGGCAAGAAAGGGAGCTAGAGTTAGGATCGGCAAAGTAGGGGAAAACACCCAGTTTAACCGATAAAGCAGGACCATAGAAGACTTCTGGGTAGACTACGGTGTTAACAGCGCAGAAGTACGCGGCAATAAAGCCCATCAGCGCCAAAGCGCCCAAGCTGTAGGAAAGATAGGCTTCTCCAGACCAAATAAAAAGACCCCGCGTCCACTCAGATGGCTGAGTCTTGATGTGCCAAAAGCCACCGCCAATACACAGTAGACCAACCCAAATATGACCACCAACTACATCCTCTAGGTTACTGACTCCAGCAATCCAGTTCTTGCCCACAGTACCAAACAGATAACCGAAAATCACTGCTGGATTGAGGGTAGGGTTGTTAATGACTCGCACATTCTCCACTGCTGGATCGTACAACCCCCCAAACGCGATCGCTTTAGCCACCAGTAGGAAAGCTCCAAATCCCAGTAGAATCAGGTGAATGCCAATGATAGTGGTCATTTTGTCCCCATCTGCCCAGCTATACCCAAAGAAGCCAGACCTGGCTTCTAAAGTTTCCGGACCACGGAGGGCGTGGAAGATACCACCAAAGCCGAGAAATGCTGAAGAGATCAGGTGCAAAACACCAATCACAAAGTAGGGGTAAGTATCGACTATAGCTCCCCCAGCACCAACGCCCCAGCCTTGAGCTGCTAAGTGGGGCAGCAGGATTAACCCTTGTTCGTACATGGGTTTGGCAGGATTGAAGCAGGATAGTTCAAACAGGGTTATTGCTCCGGCCCAGAAGACGATTAGACCAGCATGGGCAACATGAGCCCCCAATAATTTCCCGGATAACTCCGTCAGGCGAGCGTTACCTGCCCACCAACCATACTCTCCCTCTACTAATCGGGAACTCTCAGCAGTGTTTGCCACTATCTACACCTCCTAGGCTTTTATTGAAAAATATATTCAATAGCTACTTGGAATAGCTTACACTACTGGTTAAGGAAAATGAAACCTATTTTTATTAAGAATCATGACAATTCGCAGATTTGGTAAGGTATCAGAGCAGTCGTTAGTGACTCAGAACCCTGTCATCACTAGGTTGAAGCCATCTGTTCATCTCTTTAAGCGCCATGACTTGATTGCTCTAGAACCCGATCAACTATGGGTAGTTCAACAGGGTGTGGTGAAAACCTTGACCTGGAATGACGAAGGAACAGTAATTACATTAGGATATTGGGGAGCTGGGGATGTAGTGGGGAAATCTTTGTCTAACTTGCAAACTTACGAGATCGAGTGTTTGACTAGGGTTAAAGCGCAATGTCTGTCTTTGTCTCAGTCTTACCGCTTATCCGAGGCTATTGTTTGCCATCTGCGACAGACAGAAGAGTTGCTGTGTATCATTAGAACACCAAGAGTCTCTCAGCGTTTGCAACAGTTTTTGAGTTGGTTAGCCCGGAAGTTTGGTCGTCCCGTCTGTAGTGGGCAACTTATTGACATACCAGTCACCCATCAAGAACTAGCTGAGATGATTGGTACCACACGAGTAACCATCACCAGGCTGATCAAGCAGTTTGAGGAAGAAGGGATAATCAGTCGTCCTCGTCGATACTGTATTGTATTGCACGATTGTTCTCAATTGTAATTGAAAATACTATTAATGGCGCTAAACTAAGCATACTACCTGAAAAGGATACCCCTAGCGCCATGGACGTGATTCATTTACGAACTGATGGTGGAGAGGAAATTATGCGATTGACCTACGGTCACGCTACGCGATCGCAATGTAGCCTGGTAATTGCTTAATCCGCTCCATCCAAGACAGCACATTGGGGTAAGCATCTAGAGAAATCTTGGCATCTGGTGAGAGACTAACATAGGGAAAGCAAGCAATATCGGCAATTGTGGGGTGACCTAGTTCCAGCCATTCCCGATCACTGAGGTGGTTGTCGAGCAGTGTCAGGATAGTTTCCGACTTTTGTGTTGCGACCTCGATGTTAACGGTTTGTACATTAAACTTGTAATAAAGTCTAGCAAACTCTGGACCCTGGCGAATCTCTCCTGCAGTTGTAGATAGCCAGCGCATCACTCGACTCATGGCTTCAGGCTCCAAAGGCAGCCAGTCTTCGTCACCATAGCGCCGTGCTAGATATACTAAAATAGCTTGGGCATCCTGGAAGATTAAATCTCCATCGGTGAGAACTGGCACTTGTCCGAAGGAATTCAATTCCAGAAACTCTGGAGATTTGTGTTGACCATTGTCCAGGTCAACCCAGACAGTCTCGTGTTCTAACCCAAGTAGTGACAGCATTAGCCGCACTTTGTAGCAATTGCCAGATAGCTGGTAATCATAAAGCTTTATCATAATTGTATTCTCCTGATTTTTGCCTAATTTTTGCCTAATTTTTGCCTAATTTTTGGAAGTATAGCACTACCCATTAAGGTTAGGACATTGATACAAGCTGAAAAGCTAATGCACGTCAACTTTTGCCTCTTGCCTCTTGCCAATGCCATTGCGCGTAGCGCTATATTCAGCCGTCAACTTTAATTGTTTCCGACTCATTAGGCTACTTATTACCCTGCGTAGCTCGGCTTTGCTGGTGTAGCCAAACCCTTGGGGGTTTGGGGATAGTTTTTAACCAACGGGATGCTCCCCTTATGCACCGCGTTTAAAGCCTTAACTCCTTCTTCTTGAGCAACCACACAACTAATTTTAGTGTCCGAACTTGTAATCATCTGAATAGTTATTTGCTGTTGTGCTAATGCCTCAAAAAACTGAGCCACAACCAGGGGTTGTGCCACCATACCACCCCCAACTAGACTAACTTTAGCGATTTCTGTATCCACTAGAATCTCCCCACAACCAATACTTAGAGCTAAAGCGTTTAAAGCCATGGATGCTGCTTCAGCATCAGCTTGAGCCACCGTAAACGCAATATCACAGGTGGGGATACCATTAAGCCTATGACAGCGTTGAGACTGAATAATCATATCAACACTAATATTTTCTTGTGCCAGTCGTCCAAAGACTTTTGCTGCCATTCCCGGTTGATCTCGGACATGGCGAATTGTGATACAAGCTTGGTTGAGATCAACCACAGCACCGGATACTGGGGATGGGGTTGAACTGGTAGCAAACTCCTGAATTGAATCAGGTCCGAGCACTACAGAACGATCAATCTCAAAAGCCTGACACAAAGCAGCAACAGCGCGATCGCATACCTCAGCATTAATCACACAGGTGATCTTCAACTCAGAGGTAGAAATCATTTCAATATTAACTCCTGCCTCTGCTAGAGTAGAAAACATTTTAGCTGCAACCCCAGGACGTCCAATCATACCAGTCCCAGTAATTGCTACTGTTGCCATGTTCTGCTCTACCATCATTTCTACCTCTTGTGACCCTTGCCAAGGATCCCTGTATAAAGCAGAAGTAATCAACTCTTTGAGTTTAGTTTCACTCCCTGGAGCTCCTAAAGTCTCACCTTGTTCAAAACCTCTGTTCACTACCGTCAAAGCAATATCCTTACCATTGTCCTCCTGAATTGACTGAATAATCAGATTAACATCCAGATTGTCACGAGCAATTTCACCAAATAACCCTGCCGCTACCCCTAAACGATCCCGCCCTTGCCATCGGACTACTTTTACTTGATTTGTCTCTAATTCTACCCCATATACTGCCTTGTTAATCTCCAACCCTTTCAGAGAACGAGGTTTAGGTATCGGAGAAATTATCCTAGTTCCTGGTGCATTGTTCCAGCTTGAACGTACAACCAAAGGTACCCCATAATTACGAGCAATCTCTACCGCCCTAGGATGTAGCACCTTTGCCCCTAAACTCGCTAACTCTAGCATTTCATCACAAGTAATTTCTGGGATTAATTGTGCCTCTGGTACAATCCGAGGATCAGTTGTAAAAATGCCTGGAACATCAGTATAAATTTCGCACAAATTTGCTTTTAAGGCAGCCCCTAACGCCACAGCTGATATATCTGAACCGCCACGTCCTAGAGTAGTAATTTCAAAGTTCTCACCACTGCTCATACCCTGAAATCCAGCTACAACTACCACAGTTCCTTGATTAAGATAGTGCTGAATTCGCTTTGGCTGAATTTCCCAAATTCTGGCACGACCGTGTTCAGCATCAGTGATAATTCCTACTTGTGCCCCAGTTAAAGAAATAGCCGGTTGTCCCAATTCCTGCAATGCCATACTCAGCAAAGCAATTGATACTTGTTCTCCAGTAGACAGAAGCATATCCATCTCCCTAGCACTGGGATTAGTCGAGACTGCCTTCGATAAACTCAGCAAATCATCAGTGGTTTTACCCATAGCCGAAACCACTACCACCACAGTATGATTATTTTGGACTGTTTGCTTCACCCGCCGGGCAACTGCTTTAATTCTTTCAACTGATCCAACAGACGTACCACCATACTTTTGAATAATTAGCATGATCTAGCCTCAAATAAAGTATTACTTTTAAATTTATTTAAATTTACAATTAGGTTGTGATATTTTTATTGCTTTTATAATGAATAATCGAAGATTTTAATATGAAAATATAATTACTATAAACAAGTAACAGTAAACTTCGGACAAGGGAACAGTATGAAAGAGCGATTGAGCCCTATAATAACCTGAGTTAGATGACCCTTCCCTGTTCCGAAGTTCCCTGTTATAGCACTACGCATTAAAGTTAGGACATTGATACAAGCTGAAAAACTTTTGCCTTTTGCCTTTTGCCTTTTGCCTTTTGCCTTTTGCCTTTTGCCTTTTGCCTTTTGCCTCTTGCCTCTTGCCTCTTGCCCTTGCGCGTAGCGCTATAACTATTACATCTCAAGCAGGGCTATATCATTCTCTTTGTTGACCTGAATCAACTCAGCTACACCATCCCATAGAGCATAGCGTGCTTTGAGAGCATTCTCAGCAGAGTTGAAAGCTTGCTCCCACTTCACAGGATCATCACCACAAAGATTTTTTAAGAGTTTTTTCCCCATCGGAACATGTTGATCCTCATCCAGAAAATTATGCCTGTCTAGATAGAGACGCAAAGAATCCCAAGTAAATCCATAAAGACTATCTAAAGTAGCAATAACCTGTCTGAACATAGCAGGAATGATATCTTCTCGACCTAGTAGAAAAGCGGCAGCTACTTCATGGGTTGACTTAGTAGTAGTTTCCAAGGTGAATTTCACAAATGTTTTGGTTAATTCAGGTATCGAAAGAGAGGCTAGACTTTGCTCAGATGGAATACCTTTTCTAAGAGAATAGATAAACGTTTTAATTGGATTAGTATCAGCTCCAATTTCTCCCATCGCCACCATATAGAGATCATAGTGACTGATGTAATTTCCTGGTGAAACTTCATCAGTCTCTTCAGCTAAAACAATCTCATTGACCATCCTGGCAGAATTAATATCTGTCGGTGGCACCCAAGGTACATCCAAGCAAGTGACTCGGTGTTGAAGAGTCTTAATCAGAGACATAAAATCCCAAACAGCAAACACGTGAGACTCCATAAATATCTGTAGAGATACCAAGTCATTTAACTGTTGGTAAAGCGGGTGATTGATCAGAGCCATACGGCTTGGTTTAAGTTGTTCTTCCAGCTGAGCGTAATAGTCGAAACTCTTATAATTTTGCATTTCGATAATCTTCATGATTGGTCTCCTTAATAACCTATAGAGTTTTTTAATTGGGTGAGGCACATGTTTTTAGGGAGTAGGGAACAGGGAGTAGGGAACTTCGGATCAGGGAACTTCGGATCAGGGAACAGGGAAGAGAGAAGAGATAATAGTGAGGCAATTCATCAAGACAGGAAAAAAATTATGTATACCTCTCAGATAGGGCGGGAGCATGTCAAATTTGTAATTAGGTACATAGATCCCCCCTAACCCCCCTTAAAAAAGGGGGGAATTAGATTGAAAAGTCCCCCTTATTAAGGGGGATTTAGGGGGATCTGAATCAGGGATTAACAAAACTGACATGCACCCCTCCCTACTCCCTACTCCCTACTCCCTACTCCCTACTCCCTACTCCCTACTCCCTATTCCCTTTGCTAGATAATACCGACATAGTTTCTGGCAAAATCCCTAGCGAATGTAACCGATGTAGACAATTGCTTCAATTTCGATTCACTCAACTTATTGAAGAAACGGACATTGTCTACATCCTTCTCTTCAGACTTATGCAGCATATGCAACATCGAACAAGAGAATTCTTGAGCACGCCAAATATAGGGCAAACGAATTTCCGAGTAGCGTTTTAGGTAAGAAATATCCCGTTTTTCCTGGTAGTAACTTACCAATACTTCTCCGAGAACACCCGCATCCTGTACCGCCAGATTTAAACCTTTCCCACCGCAAGGTGTAATAATGTGACCCGCATCACCAGCTATCAATAAGCGTTGGTACTGTAACGGTTCCATAACATAACTGCGCATGGATAAAATCCGCTTGTCAAAGATTTCCCCTTCTTTCAACGTCCATCCCTTTTTCGCCAGACGCTTTGCCAAAGTCGTCCAAATGCGTTGATCAGGCCAATTTTTAAGCTCATCATCAAGTGAAACTTGTAAGTAATAACGAGAAATCTTGGTATTGCGCGGCATGTGAGCTCCAAAGCCATCATGATGCAAGCCATAGATGACATGTTTTGCAGAAGGTGGTGCGTAAGCTAAAACTGCCAGCCAGCCGTAGGGATGCTGTTTTGTGTAGATGTCTACCGCTCCGTCTGGAATTGATTGGCGCGAGAGTCCATGATAGCCATCACACCCTGCTACAAAATCAGCATGAATCGTGATTGTGGTGTCACTATCTTTATCATAACACTCAACAATGACGCCGTCATCGGTTTGAGTAATTTTTTTCCCTTCATGGCGTAACAATAACTTACCACCTGCATCCAGATATCTTTGAATCAGATCGTCATTGAGATCGCTTTGGGGATAAATGTAATGGACATCCCCATCAGCTAACTTTCCGTAATCAAAGACAACGCTGTAATCAGGGTAACGAAATTCACAGGTATCATGGGTATAGCCATTTTGGAAAATTGTATCCGCTAGACCATGTTTTTTGAGTAGGTCAACAGTCGTACTTTCCAGCACACCTGCCCGCGCCCTCGTATATATTTCTTCGCGGTTGTATCTATCCGCAATGATACAATCAATCCCATTTTGTAGAAGGATATTACCAACTACAATCCCAGCTGGACCGGAACCTAAAATACAAACTGATGTTTTCAATGCTGTACTATTAGTCATGGTTTAATCTACCTCGTTATAGTTGAATAAAAAGAAAGCACATTTTATTGACAAACACCCTCTAATAAGTACCTGGAATCATTTTTGTAGTAATAGCAATACGATTCCAACCATTGATCGTGACAATAGCCATCAAAAGTTTAGCGATTTCAGTTTCCGAAAAATAGCGACTTACCTCTTCATAAACTGAATTCGGTACCTGATTATCTGAAATCAGCGTCACTGCTTCAGTTAGCTCTAATACAGCCCGCTCTTCCGGACTGAAAAACGGCGTTTCTTGCCAAGCATTTAGGGCATATATCCGTTGTTCTGTTTCTCCATTACTTCTAGCTTCTTTTGTATGCATATCGATACAAAACGCACATTTATTAAGTTGAGAAGCACGGATTTTTATTAACTTGATCAGTGTTTTACCTAACCCACTTTTATTCACATAGTTTTCCAAGGAATTCATGGCTAGATAAGCTGCTGGTTCAACTTTTTTTAGTTCCAATCTTGTTTCCATTTAAATACCTCAATTGTTACAATTACAAAAATTTACGTTTGACTTGATTAAGCTAATATGCATTTAAATTTCAGTCCGATCCAGTTGTGAAAAAGCCGGTCTACCCTCTCCCCATCTCCCCATCTCCCCATCAGCCGACCTTCACAATTTAAATGGGTGAGAGCTTACCACGTTCCTACTGCTTTCTCAAGCTCAGCACGGGCATTTTCCAAAGATTGCTGACGGGCTTCTTCCCCTAAATCTAGTTTTTCGGCATGAATAAAGGTGATATCTGTAATGCCAATCACTCCAAAAATAGCCCGTAAAAAAGGTTCCTGATAATCGTAATCAGCACTAGGTGTTCCTGGAGAGAAACTACCACCACGAGCTGTAAAAATTAGCATTTTCTTTCCCTTAGGAACTAAGCCCCGATATTGACCAGGTTCGTCAAAGGTAAAGGTGCGATTAAATCGGACAATTTGATCGATATAAGCTTTGAAGGTAGATGGAACATTGAAGTTGTACATGGGAATGCCGAAAACATAGCGATCGGCTGCTAAAAATTCATCCACCAAAGTATCTGATACTTTAATTGCCTCTACCAATTCAGGAGTGCGTTTTTCGGGAGGACAAAATGCTCCAGCAATCCACTTTTCATCGACATGGGGGACAGGATTATGACCTAAATCTCGATAGCTGATAGTGTCATCTGGATAGAAAGACTTCCAAGTTTGAATAAACCGATTAGACAATTGCCGAGAAATAGAGCGATCGCCACGGGGACTAGCATCAATGTGAAGAATATGGGTCATAATTCAGTTGAAAGTTGTTTGCCTGTTTGGTGGTTTGGTGGTTTGGTTGTTTGGTTGAAGGTTGAAGGTTGAAGATTGAAGGTTGGAGGTTGGAGGTTGAAGGGTGAAGGGTGAAGGTGGTTTGGTTGTTCGCGTAGCATGGCGAATAGGCCAAGGTTTAGAATATAACCTGTAACCTGTAACCAGATAACCTGCTAACCTTTAACCTGCTAACCTGCTAACCTGCTAACCTGCTAACCTGCTAACCTGCTAACCTGCTAACCTGCTAACCTTCAACCTGCTAACCTCCTAACCTGTAATTGGGATTATTTGATGCCTACTGCCATTGAGTAAGCTCCTACAAGAGGTTTAGTGTAAGTATCTTTGAATCCTACTTTGTCCATCCAAGCACAGCAGTCTGCTCCTGTGTAGTCGAAACCCCCAAAGGTCTCGATCAGCATATTTAGGCTCATGAGTAACCCAAAGGTGTTCTGGCAGCGCTGATCGTCGATTAGTGCGTCGTAGACAATCAATGCACCACCGGTCGGGAGTACTTCGTAGGCTTTGGCAATTAACAGGTGCTTTTGTTCTAGATTCCAGTCATGCAGGATTTGTCCCATAACCAAAACATCAGCACTAGGCAGCATATCCTGGAAAAAGTCACCACCATGGAAGTGTAATCGCTGGCTAAGTCCTCTCGAAGCAACATATTCCTCGTAAATTGGGCGAACCACTGGCAAGTCGAACCCACCTCCGTGTAAATGGTCATGACTTAGGGCAACGGTTACTGGTAACTGCCCTTGAGCGGTACCGATATCGATAAAAGTCTGAAACTTCTCCCAGGGAAATTTTTCAGCGATCGCTTGAGCTACTCCCATACTGACCCCAGACATCGCTTCCAGAAAGAGTTTTAGGCGGGCAGGGTCCTGGTAAAGGGTGCCGAAGAAGTCTTCTCCATTTTTGGCTTCATTCTGGGGTTTACCGCTCCGTAACCCTTCTGTTAATGAACCCCAAAATCGATAGAGACGGGTGTTGTACATCTCTAGATAACCACCGATATAGGAAGGCTTGGAGCGGTCAAGAAACAAATCACTTTCAGGAGTGTTACTGTAAGCGTTATCAGAATAATCTAACACTTTTAATGCAACTAGTGCATCCAAAAAATCTCGCGCACTACGGGGATGAAGTCCTAATTTTTCAGTCAATTCAGCAGCAGTCATAGAACTCTGAGCTAGTTCAGTAAATACTCCCATTTCCACTGCACTTAAAAATGTCTTAGATGCCGAGAAAGCAAACCCCAATTCCAGTAGTTTGTCCGGTACCAGCTGTTTAGTAACCGCTTCCATTGACTAGTCTCCTTCTAGTTTATTTTAGTAAAAAATGTTGATTGATTTATAAACAAGCTAAGACCTAACTGGAACTTTGGTTAGCTCTGCATAAGCAAAATCATGAAGCCCTTTACCATCTAAGTTATGCTCAGCACAAATTAGGATATCCTGATATTGATCGCGAAGCTTCCTTTTCAAGACTTTTCCTGTTGAACCGACAGGAAGATTACTGACAATTTCTAAGAAAGACAATGGTTCCAAATTGTTATACAATAGCTGATGATTGATAGCAGTAATCAGAGCTGATGCTTTAAGACTTTCTTGTGCTTTCAGCTTGATAAAAGCCACCAAACCATCCAAGCCTTTTTCCTTAGGAACCCCAATTATTGTACAATCAGCAACAGCTGAGTTGTTCTTCAAAATTAATTCCTCGATGGGTAAGGTATTGACTAAGCCCCTAGCGCACTGAATCGCATCAACCGCACGATCCACGTGAAAAAATTTATTTTCCTGATCATAATAAGCCAAATCCCCACTAATCCAGTACCCTTGTTTATAACTTTTAAGAGTGCGGTTAGAATCATTCCAATAGCCTGGTGTAATAGTTGGAGATTTAATACCTAGGAAACCTACCTGATAGGGTGGCAGTAGATTTCCCTCTTCATCTAAGACTACAGCTTTGACAAAACTGCGTGGCTTACCCATATATCGATTATACAAGCTTGTCTGGCGACTAGAAACTTTATTAAACAAAGCCATGCCAAGTTCTGAAGCACCGAGACCATCAACAAAGACTGATTTAGAATTCCCCGCATTTACCAGAGTCCTGATATGAGCTTCATGGGCAGCATCTCCCGTATTAATCCACATTTTTACAGAACTCAATTGGTCTTTTTCTAAAGCCTGGGAAGCCATATCAGCATAGGTTTGTGGAAAAGCTGCTACTATAGTCGGTTTAAGTTTTTTAGCTTGAGTAATAGCATTATTTCCAGATAAATCCGACAAAACCATAGTGGGTAACCCCAGTAAGGTGACTGTCATAAAGTAGCTAATTCCCGCCGAATGTGAACTAGGTAAGGCAAACAAAAACTTATCGGTTTGACTAGCTGGAAAATTTAGCAGCCGAATGCGTTTGCCAAAGAAAAACTGTTGATGCCCAAATATCACTGGCTTAGGCTTTCCAGTAGTACCAGAGGAATGACAGATCATAATTGGATGAGAATCTGTAGGAGAATATGGATACCACTGGGGAAGCTGTATCTCTGAGCTCTGAACAGATGTATGGTTGACATCTGTGGCAATAAACTTTAATGAGTCATTAGTTTTGACGTAGCTACTAATACTATCGAGGTGCTTCTGATCAGAATATAAACCAATGGCACCAACACGCCTGATAAAGTCAGCAGCAATATCAGGATCCATACGACCGTTTACCAAAACTGGAATAGCACCGAGGTTGTTTAGTGCTAAGTAATGGATAAAGTAACCGATTCCATCGTCTAAATAGATAGCAACAGGATCATTCTCACGAACACCAGATTTCCTGTACCAAGAGGCATAGTTATCAACAACCTCTTTTAAGGAAGATAAACTAAAACTGTTGATGGTATCCCCTGTGAATGTTTTAAAAGGTTTTTCCAAAAACAAAAAATCATTGTTTCGATAAGGGTTATTAGTAACAGAGTACTGGAGAAAGTTACCACATCCTAATGGTTTGGCAAGGAATAACTTAAGTCTTTGGTACAATGGCAAAATAGTTGGGTTAATGTTCATGAGGTTAAATCCAAAGTCGTTTCGAAATATAATTGATACTACCTAACAGATAATGTCATGCCGACAATGCCGCAATTTATTCACAATTTAAATCAAATTTGCAAGTTCACTATCAGACAAAATAATCTGACCATAATCGGGAATCCAAGCTAGCCAGGTATTTTCAGATTCCCGACCTAAAATAAGAGCTTCTTCACAATGAATCGAATTAGGGATATCAGGGGCTTTAACCCAAATTTGAGAGTCGGATTCTGCCTCAAGGTTAGTTGAGTTAGTCTCAAGGGATTTGTCTTTAAAACCTAAGGTCGATTCAGTCTGCCTATTTGGTTTTTGCTGATAGTCATTTAAGCTAAGTAATTTACTCATTATTAAATCCCCTCTTACTTGCTAATACATGTTGATTGTTTCCAAGGAAGTTATATCGTGTCCGGTTGTGGGCGATAGTGTTATTTGTCGTTGTTTCTTTGGTAATCGATACTCCCGGACATGATATTATTTACTTTTCTAGACAAGACTCTTTAACTGGAAGCCCAACATGGCGTCCACTGGGCGCAGTATGACCAAGCAGCTTATCGCCAGGCTTTAATTCTGTGACATTCAGGACTTTACCACCAGGTCCAAGAACTCTTACATGCCAATCGTCTTGGACAATCACATTTACTGGGATTCCCGATTGAGACACTGCATCGATACTGAGTAGGGGACGAACTTCTATCTTCATCCTGCCTACAACTATTTCTCGTGCCTTGCCATCACAATTTACCCCTAATACTTTGTGTCCTGAACTCAGCTCACTAAGATAATTAGTTTGACTAACACTAGACACTAAATAAGAATGTATAGCACCAGCATTGACTCGGAAAGGACGAGTTGGCATGTAGGGCAGTGGATGGGTCTCGCTGCTAACTAAAATCATTCCTTGGGAATAAGAACCAATGAGTATACCTTCATCTTTGGCAAAGTTAGAACAAGTATCTACACAAGCCCGCTCTCCCATTCCAATATGGGAAATTTTGGTTACTTCAAGTTCTTCCAGTGAAACTTCCAAATTGTTGGCCTTACGACACAGTTGGCCAAGCTCCCTGGCATCGATAATCCCGTTAGGGGTTAGCATGACCCCATGTGACCCTTTTTCTAAGACCCCCAGGACAATTTCTGCTTCCTGAATATCTTTGACAACGGTAATTATTTGCCCATCCGTGTTGTCTGCTGATGCTAAAACGATCTCCAGAGGAATTTTTGTGGGGTCTTTAAAATAGATGACAGCCCATTTTTCTTGTCTAGCTATCTTACAAGCAGTTTGTAAGGTTTCGTCGTCGATAACATGAATAAAAAATCCAATTTCTGCTTTAGATTTGTAGGTTTCTGGTTGAGTAGTTATTTCAGAATACCAGGAATGATCAAACAGTACTATATCGGCTTTGTCGATACATCCGTCCGCTTCTTCTGGGCTGTCTACAAAAGCAATGCGAGAGACAGAGTCATGACAATCCATGACTGGACTTGATGAATCAACTACCACTCCATTGATATCAGAGTTTAGAGATTCACACAGCGCTTTATAGTCAACATCATTAAAGCTTCTGAGGTCTAACCAAGATAATTTCATTACGCTACCTCCTTGATGGTAAACTGATAGGGATTACTGATAACTTTGGCAATTTCTTGAGAAATGAATGAGGGATTACTGTGTTGAAATATATTTCTACCAACAGCAACGCCTTTACCGCCAGCCCTGATGGCATCTTTGATCATCGATAAGATCGAGCTATCTGCATTGCTCTTTGCTCCTCCAGCAACGATCACAGGGATGTCAACGGAATTAACAACTTGTCTGAAGGATTGAACATCGCCAGTGTAGTTGACCTTGACAATATCTGCTCCTAGCTCCCAGGCCAATCTGGTTGAGTGAGCGATCGCATCTGCATCGTACTCATTTTTAATCTTCTCTCCTCGTGCATAAACCATTGCTAGCAATGGCATACCCCATTGATGACAGGCTGCTGATATTTGGCTGAAATCTTTGAGCATACGGTATTCATCGTTTGCCCCAAGATTAACGTGAATTGAAACTCCATCTGCACCAAGCTTAATGGCTTGTTCAACAGTACTGACTAGATGTTTGGAAGATGGATCGGGAGATAGGTTAGTTGACCCAGAAAGATGCAAAATTAACGATATATCTTTCTGAATTAAACCTGGATGGATTGCCCGAGCTATCCCTTGATGAGCAACAATTGCACTAATGGTTTTCTCCGGTAACGATCTGATGAATTGATGAACTTTTGCCAGACCACTAACCGGACCCAGTGTAAACCCATGGTCAATTGGGACTATAAAATAGTTGTCTAATCCTTTGAGAATTCTTGCCAAACGATAATTTTTACCAAGAGACATAACAGACTCCTTTTGACTCGATTACATGATGTGGTGTTTTCCAAAATCTTAGATTCCTATCGAACTAAGTGTTGGAAAACTAACTTTTAGTGTTTCATGGCACTTAGCTCAATCTCGATATTTCTATCGTGCCTGACACTCACAAACAGAAAGTCTCAGTTTTTGCCTCAGTTTTTGTCTTAGTAACTGGAACTAAAGTGAGTTATCTGGTTTTTTTTAGAGTAATCTCAGGAATTTCTTAGATTTCCCTCAGGTTGAACTCAACAGGATAACTCATGTAGCAAAGGGCACTTCGGATCAGGGAGTCGGGAGTCGGGAGTTGGGAGTCGGGAGTCGGGAGTCGGGAGTCGGGAGTCGGGAGTCGGAAGTAGGGAACTGTAGCTTTACAACCAGTTCTGCTAGCCTAGAAGTTAAACAGGTTTGTCTCAGTTTTTGTCTCAGTGGTTTCAGTTATGCTGTGTTTCTGAGATTTTTCTCATGTTTTCCTAAGACTCCATCTGCGTTAACCTGGCCTAACTAATTCCATAACTTTCCATAACATTTCCATATTGCGCGGCTTTTTGGTCACCCATAGATTAAAGAGTTAGGTATATTGATGGCTGGATTAGGGATGGTGCCATAGCGATCGACCCCATGGATTGGGGGTTAAGCAAAGCAAGAGAGTGGACTTATGATGAATTCCGTGCGAGCATCTGAATCAGGACTTAAATTAGTAGACCAAGCTAGACGTCAGAAAAGATGGAACAAAACAGCGGTAGCTTGGTGTACCAGTGCATTTACCTCTAGGGCAACCTTAAACCGATTTTGGGGGAGACAGTCAATTCGTACTGACACCTTCATGGCCATTTGTAGTGCTGTAGGTCTTGATTGGGAAAAGGTAGTTGAGCCGGATGAGATTGAGATAGATCAGATGGAGCTAACAGCGCTATCGACAACTGCTCTGGCTGGAATTGGACATCTTGATTGGGGTGGAGCTCCAGAACCGAGGAGTTTCTACGGTCGGATGCAGGAACTGAACACCCTAGAGGAATGGATTCTACAGGACAACTGCTGCCTGGTGGCACTTCTAGGTATGGGGGGAATTGGCAAAACCACCTTGGCTGTGAAGTTAGCCCATCTGCTACAGGATAAATTTGAGTTTGTGATTTGGCGCAGTCTACGCAATGCTCCGCCCCTAGAGGAAGTCCTGGCAGACATGATTCAATTTCTGTCTGTGCAGCAGGAAACGAATTTACCTTCCTCTGTGGATGGCAAAATTTTGCGATTGATTCAGTATTTACAGACGGCGCGTTGCCTGCTGGTTCTTGATAATACCGAATCGATCCTCGAAAGTGGTTCTCGCACCGGTGGCTATCGAGAGGGATACGCTGGATACGGTGAGCTACTCAGAACTATTGGGGAAACTTCCCACAACAGCTGCCTAGTGATGACCTCCCGGGAGGCACCTCAAGACTTGACCCTTCTGGAGGGGGAAGCCTTACCCGTTCGCTGCTTCCCACTCAAAGGTTTACCAGAAACCCACGGACAGGAAATCTTTAAGGAAAAGGGAAATTTTATTGGCGATGACACCGAATGGATGACCCTAATTGAGCGTTATGCGGGAAATCCTTTAGCCTTAAAGATGGTAGCCTGTGCAGTCAGAGACTTTTTTGATAGCAATATTGCTCAGTTTCTGGATTTTTTAAAGGAAGGCTCATTCATTTTTGATGATATTCGGGATTTACTAGATCGGCACTTTCAGCGCCTCACCCCTACAGAAAAGGAACTGATGTACTGGCTAGCTATCAATCGGGAACCCATTTCTCTTGAAGAACTGCAAGAAGACTTTGTATGCTACCTATGCGCTACGGATATTTTAGAAGCTGTAGGGTCTCTACAACGGCGGTCATTGATTGAGAAAACCTCAACTGGGTTTACCCAACAACCTGTAGTCATGGAATACATGATTAATCGACTCATCGAGCAGATTCCTGAAGAGATTATTAGTCAAAATATCGCTATCTTCCGCACTCACTGCCTAGTCAAAGCCAGCGCCCCTGACTATGTTCGGGATGCTCAAGTCTGTCTGATTCTAGAACCGATTATTGAGAAGTTACTCTCTAGTTTTGGTTCTACAAAACAGCTGGAAAATCATCTCCTGGAAATCCTCTCAATGCTGCGCGCCCCGACTCCTGGGGTTAAAAAATCTACTCTCCAGATGGGATATGTCAGTGGTAATACTATTAATTTACTTAGTCAATTACAGATTGATTTAAACGGCTATGACTTTTCTGGTCTGACAGTTTGGCAAGCCAACCTACAGGGACTGACACTACATAATGTCAATTTCGCTGGCTGTGACTTGGCTGGCTCAGTGTTTACTGAAACCCTAGGGAATATGTTATCGGCAGCATTTAGTCCAGATGGGAGGATGTTGGCAATCTCTGATACAAATTTTGAGATTCGCCTATGGCATGTGCAAACTGGTAAACTACTGGTAATCTGTGAGGGTCACACTAATTGGGTACGCTCTGTTGCGTTTAGTGGGGATGGTAAAACCTTAGCCAGTAGTAGTGCTGACCATACCGTCAAGTTATGGCAAGTCAGTGATGGCAGCTGCTTCCAAACTTTTACTGGACATACTAATCAAGTGTTCTCAGTTGCTTTTAATCCTCAAGGTAATACCCTGATTAGTGGTAGTAGCGACAACACCGTAAAACTCTGGGATGGTGACACGGGTCAATGCCTTAACACGTTTACTGGACATACCGGTTGTGTGAGATCAGTGGCGTTTAGTACTGATGGCAACACCCTAGCCAGTGGCAGTGATGACCACACTGTCAGACTCTGGGATGCTAGCACTGGTAGTTGGGTTAGAACTTGTACTGGACATACCAGTGGAGTACGCTCAGTGGCGTTTAGCACTGACGGCAACACCCTAGCCAGTGGCAGTAATGACCACACCGTCAGACTCTGGGATGGTAGCACTGGTAGCTGTGTTAGTACTCACACCGGACATAGTAGTGGAGTCTACTCAGTTGCTTTTAGCACTGATGGCAAAACCCTTGCTACTGGTAGTGGCGACCATACTGTCAGGTTATGGGATTACCACACTGGTATTTGCCTGAGAACCTTGCATGGACATACTAATCAGATCTTTTCTGTGGCGTTTAGCCCTCAAGGTAACACCCTAGTCTGTGTGAGTTTAGATCAAACTGTCAGACTTTGGGATTGGGGCACTGGTCAATGCTTGAAAACTTGGCAGGGAAGTACTGATTGGGTATTTCCAGTGGCTTTCAGTCCTGATGGTAAAACTTTGGCTAGTGGCAGTAACGATAATACAGTCAGACTATGGGATTATCATAGCGATCGCTGTATCAGTATTTTGCACGGACATACTGCTCACGTGTGTTCAGTGGCCTTTAGTAGTGACGGTAAAACCGTAGCTAGTAGCAGTAGAGATGAAACTATCAGGCTGTGGGATATCAAGACGGGAAAATGCTTAAAGATTTTGCACGGACATACTGATTGGATCTATTCCGTCACTTTCAGTAGTGATGGGAAAACCCTAGCCAGTGGCAGTGCTGACCAAACGGTGAGGCTTTGGGATCAGGTTACTGGTCACTGCGTCAGGACTTTGGAAGGACATACGAATCAGATCTGGTCAGTGGCTTTCAGTAGTGATGGTAAAACCTTGGCCAGTAGCAATACAGACCAAACGGTGAGGCTGTGGGATGTCAGCACAGGGGAATGCTTGAGAATTCTACAGGGACATGGTAAGCGGGTCAAATCCGTCGCTTTCAGTCCTAAGGATACTATCCTGGCCAGTTGTAGTACAGACGAAACGGTACGCCTCTGGGATTTGAGTACGGGTCAATGCTCTAAACTATTACGCGGACACAACAATTGGGTTTTTTCCGTGGCATTCAGTCCCGATGGCAACACTATCGCTAGCGCCTCTCACGACCAAACTGTCAAGGTGTGGGATGTTTCCACAGGGGAATGCTGCCACACTTGCACCGGACATACCCATCTGGTCTCTTCTGTTGCCTTTAGTGGGGATGGTCAAATTATAGCTAGTGGCTCTCAAGACCAAACGGTGAGGCTTTGGGACACTAAGACGGGCAAGTGCCTGAAAATTCTCAGAGCTCCCAGACTCTACGAAGCCATGAATATCACTGGAGTTACAGGGTTAACTGAGGCACAGAAAGCAACTCTGAAACAGTTGGGTGCGATCGCATAAGTAGGCAAGCCCATTAATTTTGCCTAGGTACTTACTTTGAAATGTCGAATGTAGGACGAAACCCAATCCTCCTGCTGAGAATTGGGATTGGTTTCAAGCGCTACGCGCAATGGCATTGGCAACAGGCAACAGGCAAAAGTTAACAGCGATAGCTTTTGCTGCTTATATTAATCTCAAACACCTGAATGCGTAGTGCTATAAGAGCGACCTAGAACATTGGTAAGTCGTGGAGGACTAAAGGTTATGGAGCTTTGGCATGGGGCAGACTTGTGCAAGCAAGACCATCTTTGTTCCCATCTAGACGGAAACGATCATCCCCAAAGTAGTTAAACACAGCCTGTGCCTCTTCCTGAGTCTTAAAATCCGAGCAGTTACAATCGGAATTGACACAATCGGGAAGCTCAAAAAGATTGGCTGTATCAGTTTCAGGCTTGCTTTGAACTGCAGGTTTCAGAGTAGCCATTAGTGTAGGAGGGCTATACTCAGTGCTTTCTTTAGACGCAAAAACGATATAGGCATCTGGGGCTTTATATTCTGCACGATTAATCAGAATAGTCACTATGTCATCAGTATCACCTTTGATGAAATCTAGTAACTCAGGTGAGTTAAAGCTAAAAGAATCTCCTGTCGCTATAGAAGCTGCAGGGAGTTTCCCTAAGTAAGTTGTTTGGTTTGAGAGAAATAAATTGGTAGAGCAAGTATCATTACCCGGCGCGTTATTCCAAGTGGTTTTGGTTTCAGACCAATTTTCCTCTACTCCATCATTCAAGCCATAAAACTCAATAGATCCTTTGGTGTTGGGAAGGTTTATCGTACTCAAATTCAGGCTCACATCATCAATACCATCATTCAGCTCACTGAGATCAAATCGGAGGTAAGTTTTGCGGCTATAAGAGAAGGTCTTACCAAGCTTGACGACTAATTTACCGTTTGTTCCATTGTTCTGACTAGAGTAGGAACCACCTCGGATAAAGGTGTCTGCTCCATTGCCCGCTGCTGTAGTAATTACCTGAGTCTTAAAATCCGAGGAGTTACAATCGGAATTCACACAATCGGGATGCTCAACAAGATTGGCTGTATCAGTTTCAGGGTTGCTTTGAACTGCAGGTTTCAGAGTAGCCATTAATGTAGGAGGGCTATACTCAGTGCTTTCTTTAGACGCAAAAACGATATAGGCATCTGGGGCTTTATATTCTGCACGATTAATCAGAATAGTCACTATGTCATCAGTATCACCTTTGATGAAATCTAGTAACTCAGGTGAGTTAAAGCTAAAAGAATCTCCTGTCGCTATAGAAGCTGCAGGGAGTTTCCCTAAGTAAGTTGTTTGGTTTGAGAGAAATAAATTGGTAGAGCAAGTATCATTACCCGGCGCGTTATTCCAAGTGGTTTTGGTTTCAGACCAATTTTCCTCTACTCCATCATTCAAGCCATAAAACTCAATAGATCCTTTGGTGTTGGGAAGGTTTATCGTACTCAAATTCAGGCTCACATCATCAATACCATCATTCAGCTCACTGAGATCAAATCGGAGGTAAGTTTTGCGGATATAAGAGACGGTGTTATCAAGCTTGACGACTAATTTACCGTTTGTTCCATTGTTCTTACTAGAGTAGGAACCACCTCGGATAAAGGTGTCTGCTCCATTGCCCGCTGCTGTAGTAATTAGTTGAACATTGGCATTGATTGGTGCTACTTGGGGTTTGTCTACATTTTGTATGCTCTCGCTTTCAGGGTTAACCATGGCTTGGATTGGAGCGGGGAAGAGCATCACGGCAGGAATTATCAAAACCGCGCTCAGCAGAAAAGCCCATAGACTTCTCAGAGATTTAGGTACCATGTTACGTTGTTGTAATTGGGTTAACAATAATGGTGCATCTATACTATATAGCAATAGGTGCATCTAATATTTGTAAAAAAGATTGGAAGTGTGGGAAGTGTGGAACCCGGGCGCGGGAAGTGTGGGAATTTTATCCGGAATTTTTGCCTAATTGCAAAAGCGCTGCATCGCTTTATCATAACACCAAAAAATCCTCGGATATCTTGACTACTATTCCCTGTTATCTTTGTCTATTAATCCTATAGTTATAGCAGTCAAAGGAAAGCTTAGTACATACTAGTCATAAAGTAAAGTATTGTTAATAAATTAATCAAATGCCAGTTCCTTACAGTTACGATTTAAGAAAAAAAGTGATTAGTGCTATCGACGATGGCATGGTAAAAACTCAAGCTGTTCGTTTATTTGAAAAAAGCATAATTACAATTAATATCTGGTTAAAAAAGATAAATTAAACAGGATATTATAGGCATAAATATGGTCATAAAAAGGGATATAATCCGAAAATATATGATTTAGATATATTTAGGTAATTTGTCCAATATCATGGTAGCTCAAATCAGAATCAAATGGCAGAATCATGGTCATAAAAGATTAGTGATAGTACTATAGGTAAAGCCTTAAAAAAAATCGGTTATACCCGATAAAAAAAATTACGGTTATCGATAAAGGGATGAATAAAAAAGGCAATAGTTTCTAGAACAAATTTATAAAAATAAGCCAGACAAGCTAGTTTACATAGCGGTGCGACAAGGCGGGACGTTTCCAACTCCTAGGTCGCCGCTCCGCGAACGCCTAGGGAACGCGCACCAAGAGAGGATAAAAAATTCGATAATGAGTTGAATCAGCCGGTTGTGAACTTCAGGTGCGACCCAAGGGCGCGAGCAATCCCTCGCGCGGAGGCGCGCACCTTACTATTTGCCCCCTATTCTCCTGATTTAAATAAAATAGAACATTATTGATTTTCGATTAAAAATCGATTCAAAAAATCAAAAATAACTATCTAATAGTTTCGTATTTAGATTTAATTTTGCTGTTTATTTAACATCATAAGCTATACTAAAAATAGCAATAATTACGATTGTTAGTACGTCGAACTCAGGTAATCCTCCGGTGGGTTGGTTCTGGCAGTTTAGTTTTTCCCAAAAAAGCTCTGCTATGATGATTTCCCAGATAAAATAGTGATAAAATAGTTTAATATCATGCACATTAAAGATTCTGATAGGCCCAGAGGGCAGCCTGGGTGCGATCGCGAACATCCAACTCACAGAAAATATTAGTTAGATGATTTTTAATCGTGCCTTCGGTAAGATTAAGGGCGGCTGCAATTTCTCGATTGCTTTTACCCTGTCCCAACAGCTTCAGGATCTCTAGTTCCCGCTGATTGAATTGAGCATGATAATCTGTTTTTTCCCGTTCAGGTTGGGTATTATTCAGTTGAGAAAACACCTTTGGAGCGATGGTAGGACCTAATTGGCTGTATCCCTGATACAGACTGCGAATGGCCGCTGCCACCTTAGGTGCTGGAGTGCTTTTAAGCAAATAGCCCAATGCCCCAGCCTGAAGAGACTGGAACACATAGTCATCATTGTCAAAGGTGGTTAAGACCAGAATCCGAATCCAGGGGTAGCGGGTATGGATTTCTCGGGTTGCTTGCACGCCATCGCAGATGGGCATCCGCACATCCATCAAGATAATGTCAGGCTGTAACTTCTGGGTGAGGGCAATGGCCTCTTCACCGTGATTGGCTTCACCCACCACCTCGAGATCATCCTCCAGGGACAACAGTGCCGCCAGTCCCTGACGAAAGATGGGTTGATCATCAGCCAATAGAAGTCGAATCATCGTGGTATCCTAATCTGAATACAGGTGCCTTGTCCCGGTGTGCTATCTAATTGTATCGATCCACCTATCAGCTGAACTCTCTCCTGCATACCCCTGAGGCCAAAACCCTGGGTGGGTTTAGCAATATCAAAGCCAATACCGTCGTCCTTTAGTTCAAGGATAACCGCATCAGCAGAAGCATATCCCCGGAGGTGAATAACCTGGGCTTGACTGTGTTTGCGGATATTTTCCAATCCTTCCTTAACCACACAGTAAAGCTGATGATTGGTTTGTAACGGCAGCTGGGGCAAATCTATTTTGCTTTTAACCGTTATGGAGGGGTGGGATATGAATGATTCCATCAACTGTATCAGCGCTGTATTCAGATCAAAGGTCTCTTCTCGCATGGTGGTCACTGCCCGACGCACTTCTTGTACGGATTGGCTGGCCAGCAGTTTGGCCGTCTCTAACGCTGGTTGAAGCTTATTAGAGTTTCGTTCGTAGAGTCGTTGTGCTAATTCTAGCTGCACATCAAGGGAGGTCAAAGTATGGCCCAATGAATCATGAATATCGCGAGCAATGCGGGTGCGTTCTAAATCTGCGGCTAGCAATTCAACTTCCTGAGTTAAGGCGATTGCTTGCTGACGACTCCTGTACTCAGCTACTAAGGTAAAACAGAGCAGAAGAATCAGTATGCTCATAGAAATATAGAGTACAAGGTTATTGAAAATCGTATCTGCAAGCAATACTTGGGGAGCCTCTTGGATCATTTTTACTCGCTCTTCAAAAAGAGCTTTCTGCTCTTCAATTGGGTTTGAGAGATCAGTGAGAAAACCATTCATAAACCACCACGCTAAACCTATATGCCAGGCAATACCGGCTAAAACAACCGTGATGATCACGTCCCGACGACGCAACAGAAAACAGCTTTTGGCTAAGTATATACAGAGAAGGAGATCCAAACCCACCTGACTAAAGATACGTGTTAGTAACAGACAGGCAATTTCGGCAAAGATATAGGCTCGTCGCTGCCACATGGGGCGACGAATTGGAAAGAAAAAGCTCAGAATGGCCAAAACTCCTAATACCCAGAAGACTAGATAGTAACTGTTATTGGCCTCATAGGGCAATGATTTATTCAGGATGGGAAAAATCAGTCTCAGGGTCACCATGACTAAGAATGCCCATTCCACATAGCGCAGGATTTTGGGAATTGAAGGATTAATGGTCGAAACCTGAGGAGTTGTCCGAGCTGACATCAGCTTACCTAATGCTTATGACTGCTTCTACAGCTTATGAAACTTATGGATAAATTTCCATGACAAAGGTCATGTATCTATATGACCTTTCGCTATAGTCAGTTTGAAATGGCCTATTTAATATTGAATTATAAGCAACTATTCAGAGGATACGGTTTATCATGAAACAAGTTCAATTTGGTGCAGGTTTGATGATTTCTATTAGTTTGATGGGTTGCCTTGGCAATCAACCGCTGCCGCTAACGGCAAAAACTGCTAGCGCTGCTAAAAGTCAGACCGCTGTAGCACCGTTACTTCAGCGGGAACTATTCTTTGGCGATCCAGAGATTACGGGTGCCCAGCTTTCCCCCGACGGTAAGTTTCTGGCCTTTCAAAAACCTCTAGACGGCGTGATCAATGTGTGGGTTAAGGGCATCGATGAACCGATGGAAGCTGCTCGTCCAGTCACGGCTGATGCTGAAAGCCCAATTATAATTTACTTTTGGAGCGCCGATGGTCGTTACATTCTCTACGGCCAGGATAAAGGGGGCAATGAGAATTTTCACATTTATGCGGTTGAAGCTAAATCTTTAGGTGAGACTAGCCCGGTAACCCGCGATTTAACCCCTGTAGAGGGGATTACGGCCATGATCTACAGCATTCCTAAACGGACTCCCAACCACATCATTATCGGTCTTAACGAGCGCAATCCCCAGTTTCATGATGTCTATCGTTTGGATTTGACAACAGGCGAGCGGACGCTGCTGATTCAAAATGACGAGAATATTGCCCTCTGGACAACGGATTTAGACGGTAATGTGCGCATCGGCTATCGCCAAAGCCTGGAAGGGGGGCATGAGATTCTGGCGGTGCAAAAAGATGGATTAACACCTGTTTACACCTGTCGAATTGAAGAAACCTGTCGTCCCATTCGATTTCATAAAGATGGCCAACGGGTGTATCTGATCAGCAATCGGGATGGGAATTTAATCCAGTTAGAGCTGCTTAATCTCGAAAGCCAGCAGAGTCAGGTCGTGGAAGTTGATCCTGAAAACCAGGTGGATTTTGGCCGTGCAGTGTTTTCACAAGCGACTGATGAGTTGATTGCTACCTCCTATGTTGGCGATCGCATCCGCATCTATCCTCAAAACGACAAGATAGCGGCTGATCTAGCCTTTCTGAAACAACAACTGCCCGACGTTGATATTGTGTTGCAATCCCTTACTATCGATGATCGCTTTGCGTTGATTGGAACCCGGAGCGATGTGAATCCCGGGTCTACTTATCTATTTGATCGTAGTACTCAAACCCTGGAAAAACTCTACGATGATCGGCCAGAGCTGCCCAGGGAACATTTGGCCACCATGCAGCCGATCCGCTATACAGCCCGTGATGGTCTAGAGATTCCAGCCTATCTGACCCTGCCCCAGGGGGTAGACCCAGTGAAGCTACCGGTGATTGTCATGCCCCACGGTGGACCTTGGGGACGAGATATGTGGGGGTACAGGCCGTTTCCCCAGTTTCTCGCTAATCGTGGCTACGCCGTTCTCCAACCCAACTTTAGAGGGTCCACTGGCTATGGTAAAGCCTTTCTCAATGCCGGTAACAACGAATGGGGCACGGGTGCAATGCAGCATGACCTGACGGATGGCGTGCAGTATCTGATTGATGCAGGGATTGCCGATCCAGAGCGTGTGGGAATTTTTGGTGTCTCCTATGGAGGCTATGCCACCCTAGCTGGTTTGGCATTTACGCCAGATATTTATGCTGCCGGTGCATCTATGGTGGGGCCATCGAATCTGATTACCTTGCTCAAGTCAATTCCTCCCTATTGGGAGTCGATCAAGGCTTCCTTTGCTCTGCGGGTGGGAGATCCGGATGATCCGAGCGATCGCACCCGTCTAGAAGCCCAGTCACCGCTATTTTCCGCCGACCAAATTCAAGCCCCGCTGATGGTGGTTCAGGGAGCCAACGATCCCCGAGTTAAGCAAGCGGAGTCAGACCAAATTGTGGCCGCATTGCGAGACAATGGCCGACCGGTGGAATATCTGATTGCCCCCGATGAAGGCCATGGTTTCCGTAAGGAGATCAACTCGCTGGCCATGACAGCTGCATTAGAGAAGTTTTTAGCTGAACATTTAGGCGGACGTTACCAGGCCGAGATGTCTTCAAAGGTACAGGCTCAACTAGAAAAATTAACTGTTGATATTGACACTGTCACAGTTAATGAATCCGGTGAGCCTGAGATTGTTGAACTTGACCCAGCAATTTACAACCGCTATGTGGGAACCTACCAGTTACTCCCTAATATGCAGATCGCTATTCGAGTCGAGGAACAACAACTACTCGCCCAAGCCACAGGGCAGGAAGCGTTTACCCTTTATCCTGTTTCAGAGACTAAATTCTTGGCTCAGGTTGCAGATATCACGATTCAATTCAATTTCTCAGCAGATGAAACGGTTAACGGACTAACACTTTATCAAGGGGGTCAGGAATTGATTGCATCCAAGGTGAAGTAATTGAATAGATTGACATTGGGGGCACACTGCTGTGTGTCCCGTGCAAAATTGCTAACGATACTAACGAGGAGCCTCTAGTTATGGAAACAGAAACCACTCAACGTACTGCAATACAAGTATTAACTCAGACGGCAGCAGGTGCGGGTGCCGGATTACTGGCGGGCATCGCTATCATGTCTATCTATCGATGGATTTGGCATGTAGAGATATCTTTGAATACAATAATACTTTTAAGCATTGGCTTCTCCATTTACTGTGGAGTTTTATCAGCTTGGCTAGGGAAAAGATTCTGGAATTTACTCGGTACCTTTATCAGCTCTATCAGCTAATATTTGGTTTGGGGCAAGGCCCCCTTAGAGCTGATTCCTAAAGTAAATCTTAAGAAGTCTGAAAGCTTTGCTATGATTGTCTTTTCGGTATTAAATAGTTCAATTGTTCTATTTTAGTGCAAGCCTTATCCTACAAGGTTTAGTGCGAGTTTACGAATCAGCTCTAAGGAAGTATGTTCACAACTCAAATCAAAATGCTATATGCCTAACCCATTTCCAGGGATGAATCCCTACCTTGAACAACCGGAATATTGGTCGGATTTCCACAACCAATTGGTGGCGGCTTTGGCTAGAGCATTAATTCCCAAACTGCTACCTAAATATCGGGTAGTCACCGATAAGTGGGTTTATAAGATTGCTGGCTCAACCAAGATTGCCATTGGTAGACCCGATGTTACGGTTCAACAAAGCCGAGATGCTTCAGCCGCAATGGCTACAGCAGTTGCGGTATCTGAACCGTTAGTTCAACCCATTAAGGTAGCTGTTCCTTTACGAGAAGAAGTCCGACAATCCTACATCGAGGTTAAAGATGTAGCCACTAAGGAAGTGGTGACAGCGATTGAAGTTATCTCCCCTGCCAATAAACGAGGAGAAGGGCGTCAGAAATACGAAGCCAAACGGCAGCAGATATTCGAGAGTATGACTCATTTGGTAGAAATTGACCTGTTGCGAGATGGGGAACCCCTGCCTGTTTCTAACAGCAGTAATCCGAGTCATTATCGGATATTAGTCAGTCGTTCTAATACCCGTCCCACTGCTGACTTGTACCTTTTTAATTTATGCGATCGCATTCCCTCTTTTCCGCTTCCCCTTCTTCCTGGGGATACCGAACCAATGGTAGAATTACAGACATTGGTGGATCAGCTGTATGAGGAGTTAGGCTACGAGTCTTTTATTGACTATAGCACTAGTCCGCCACTCCCTTGGTCGGAGGATGATGTGGCATCTTGGGCAAGAGATCGTCGAGAAAATTTGTGACTTAGGACACAAATAAATTCTCGACTGTATCAAGCCATAGCTGATTAGCCTCAAAATATAGTAAGCTTTTTAGAGCCCATGTCGCCCCTAAATCTATCTAAGTCTTAAAAGCGGTTCCCCAACATAACAATCTGTTTGGCATTGCTTGCTAGTTCAGTGGCATCACCATTACGCCAGTATAGTTCTTCTCCAACATATGACAGTTCCTTCTGGGGCAAAATCTTAATAAGGATAAGACGTAAGCCATCCCATGAAGGGAAACCCAGATGTGATAGCACTGAGTCCCTAAGTGATGGAGATAAATCAGAATTTTTGATTGCATTTGTCCATATTGAAAAGTAGTCTTCTTCTGATATACGTAGGAATTTAGCTTCTCGATTTACACCAGGGACAAACCACTTTCCAATCTGTCTACACTCTATATTATCCAGCTCTTTAATTCGATCCGCATCGGTCTTTTTATCAGTCACTCCAATAATTATTTTTCCAGTTTTGTCTAGACCATTGTTCGCGATTGCACAGATTGTTTTGATCACATTTTCAATAAGCTTTTCATCAATATATCGATGATTTTCAAGTGAAAGAAGTCCCGGTTTTAGTTCATGGTTAGGTAGCTCGCTTTCTGCTCTATTCAAGATAGATTCAATATCAATTATTGAAGGAGTATTATAAATCTTTTTTTTATTTTCTTTTTCAGTAAAAAAATCTCTAATTAATACTTTAACTTGGTCTACATTATTACGGCGATCCTCAGCTTTAGCCTTGCGGTTTATGCCTATTTTTTTAGCCAGGTTATAAATTGCTTTTCTGATACCTGAATAATCAGTTATATCTTTGCTTTCTTTAACAATTAATTCATGAAATGCAATCATAATAATAGCAAAAAAAGATGGAAAAGCATTACTTGCTTTCTTTCCAAAAACAATATCTCTTAGCTTTTCAGATTTTCCTTTATTGCAAATCGTAATAATTTCATTAACACAGTATTGAAATTCCTTGGTAAATCGTTTAATGTCATATACTTTAAGAGCATCCAAAATTCTTTCTGATTCATTGCTTCCTTGTTCATAAATTTTATCAAGAGCTTCCTTTGAGCGGTCAATCATTTTTCCACCTACAATGCAGGCAGCTATATCCGCGATACATTGTTCATCCATGCTATCTCGCAAATCAGTTGACCTCAGAATACCTTGTTTGACCCAAAATACATCATCAGCCTGAACAGTATAATTCTGTTTTGTCTTTGGTAAATCAATACTGATAGATGGCATCTGTTGCAGAGTCAAAATATTAGTGTCAGTTTGATCTCCTCGAAGGATGGACGCAATTTCTCTGACCATATTAGAAAAATCATTTTGTACACCAGCCTGACGCCTTTCTTGATCACTTAAACGATGCCCATATGTATTAATTCTGTCAAAAACATCATTGACTTCAGTTTCTGTGGCATTACGCATTAGTGAAAATGCGAGATTATAGTCTAATATCGCGGTAACTTCTTTCTGAGAAAGATATGACTTTGCTTTGGGGTTCGGTACGAATGCTCCTTCATCTGCTCGACTCTTCGCTGTTGGAAAATACTGAAGATCGAAATACTTTTTATATTCAGTACAAAAAGCAGTTTCAATGAAGGAAATAATACTGTGCAGTCTTTGCAAGCCATCTATAATCTCATAAGTTTCAGGAGGATTATCTAACTCTGCAATTAAAATTGCTGGAATGGGATATTTTTTAATAATTGACTCGATGAGTTTTTGCTTTTCTTTCAAAGTCCAAACCAACTTTCTCTGATACCGACGGTTTACATAAAGCTTGTTTTCGCTGTACCATGATGTGTAGACATATTGGATTGATTTAGCTTGGGGCTCCAATTCAGCCATTTTATTTATAGTTCTCCATAACAGTTGATATCCTATATTATCTAGAGTGCCCTCTTAGGCAGGGTAAATACCATCAAATGGGGATCTACCCAAACTAGTAGCGTGTATCTCCTAAAAGCTATTTGACTCGGTGGTGCGTTACGGGACGGACTGTTGCAACTGGCGAAGAGGCTGAAAATTAGGGATAGCCCGTCCCTAACACACCCTACTCAACTTCCGCTCCCTCGTTATATCTCAATTGCCAGGATTAACGCTTATGTCAAGTCAACTAGACCCCCTACTCAAGCTAATAGTCCCACCATCGTTAGACCTCAAAGTCAGTTACCAACAATTTGAACAATTAGCCACTGCTAACCGAGACCTGAGATTAGAAAGAACTGCCCAAGGAAAATTGATTGTGAATCCACCAACAGGATGGGAAACTGGTAAAAGAAATCTTAGTATTACCAGGCAATTGGGCAATTGGTATGAGGAAAACCCGGAAAAAGGAGAAGCATTTGACTCATCTACCGGATTTGAACTTCCCAATGGCTCCAATCGTTCCCCTGATAGCTCTTGGGTGTCACGTGACCGCTGGGATGCACTCACCGAGGAACAAAAACAAACGTTCCCTAAAGTATGTCCTGATTTCGTGATTGAGTTGCGATCAAAGTCTGACAGTCTGAAGGAGCTACAGGCAAAAATGCAAGAGTATATGGACAATGGCTTGCGCTTGGGGTGGCTAATTGACCCTCAGAATCGACAGGTTGAAATCTATCGCTCAGGACAAAAAACTGAGGTTATAGATAATCCCAAGGAGTTATCTGGAGAAGCAGTGCTTCCCGGTTTTAAACTTAAATTAAAAGGTATTGTAAACTGATTCCCAGGGTAAACCCATCTTACGTTTAACAGCAACTAGAAGATGCTGATAAATTCGTTATTCTCCTGCTCCAACTTAAGGACAATTCAGCTATCAGCTAATGCGCTACGCGCACGTTATGCGAACAGCTTTTGAATCAAAGAGGTAAGCATTAGTTTAATGTTGAGTTAAATCCCAGCGTCAAAGCCTGTGGCACAGGCGAACGATGTTTTTTTGAAGCTGTTCGCGTAGCGTGAGCTAAAAGCTCACCGCTGTTCGCGTAGCGTGGCCAAAGGCCTTCCGCTGACCGCTGACCGCTGACCGCTGACCGCTAACAGCTTACGAATTCTTGATAAATTCTTGATTTTCCGGGATTAGCCTTTGTAGCAGGTTAGGCTAGTAAAGAAGCAGTTAGGAGAGTTTACGATTATGGAATCCCATGATTTTTTGATGTTAATTCTGTTACTAAGTCCTGGTATGTTGCTTTCAGCAGTGATCATGCTCACTTTTGCTGCTGGTGGCTAAGCTCGACAAAGTCTAATCAACTTCTATTTAGCGGAAAAATTAATCAAGCCGTGGGAGATACAGTTAATTGCCTTGGCTTGGGAGAAATACCTTAGTATTTCTATTAATAGTATTTCTATCAAGCAAGAATCCCACGGCACCTTCAAGCTCTAGTGCTAGAGCTGTTAAATTTCCCGGATCACGGTCTGACCATCCTTAACTTCTCCAACTAGAACCAGATCGGTAACCCCAACAAATAAACCATTCTCCAGAACACCAGGAATATTATTGATAGTTTTCTCTAGATCAGCTGGGTTATCAATGGCGTCAAATTTAACATCAACGACCATATTTCCCTGATCTGTAATCACTGGTCCAGCTTTTTTGACCCCCATGCGCAGTTCCGGTTTACCCCCTAGCTTTTCAATGGCATTCATAACTGGTGTGATTGCCATCGGGATAACTTCTACAGGTAATAGGAAGGTAGACCCCAAGCTGTCAACTATTTTAGTGCTATCGACTACTACGATAAATTGTTTGGCCAGGGAATCTACAATTTTCTCACGGGTGTGGGCAGCGCCACCCCCCTTAATCAAATTTTTCTGGGGATCGACTTCGTCAGCACCATCAATCGCTACATCTATGTGATCCACCGCATCAAGGGTAGTCAAAGGAATACCGTACTGTTTCGCCAAGACTTCTGCCTGGAAAGAGGTGGGGATCCCTACAATATCCTTAATCTCTCCAGAGTTTAAGCGATCGCCTAAAAACTGAATTGCATAGGCAGTTGTTGAACCAGTGCCTAGCCCCACAATCATTCCCGACTGCACCCGCTTGGCAGCTGCTTTGCCAACTTCCTGTTTCATTAGCTTAATGGGGTCAATTTCTGCACTCATAACAACGTTAGTGATTAGTGGTTAGTGGTCAGTGGTTAAAACTTAAGTTTTAGTTCACAATTGATAATTGTAAATCGATTGGGTAACAGACGATGCAAAATTACTTGACCTCCCTTTTAAATCACCATAAACCTATAGGGATTTGGCACTGATCATGACCCAAAAAAAAGAAAAGACTCTCTGTCTGGCAGAATGAGTCAGATATATCGAACTATTAAAGCAGTAATATCAGCAGACTGGTCAAACCCAGGCGCTTGGTAATTAGATCTTTTATTCAAAAATAATAATAAGCCCACGCCTCCCTGACGGGTATGGCGTAGGGCTAATCTCACTCAAAATTAAGAGTTAGTAGTTTGAGCCGATAACATTTCTTTCAGCTTTGCCAATTCATTAGCCCAACGGGGATCGGGTTGAATTCCAGCGGGGTCAGATGTAGTCTGTTGATGCTTACGCTTAGACTTATTCTTGTTGTTGTTACGGCGAGGGGGAGGATTGTTGCTGCTAGATGAAGTTGAGTCCTGATTGGGTTTTTCTTTCTCCTTAGATGGTTCTTTCTCTACATTCTTGGATCGTGGCAGGGCTTTTTCAATTTTCAAGGCAGTATCCTTGAACATAAGACCATTGAACTTTTCAATGAATTGATCAGCCTCCTCATCCGTTGCCACCGTGACGAAGCCGAAGCCCCGACATTTACCAGTTTTACGATCTTTAATCACTTTTGTGCTAAAGTTGTCACCGGCTTCAGCAAAAATAGCTTGCAGCTCATCACGGTTTACTTCTTCTTTAGGTAAGTTACCTATGTACAGGCGAATGGACATTTAGAGATACCTCCGGGCTATAACAAAAAAAAAGGAAAAAATTGTTGACACCAGTCACTAGGGTGGATAAGGAGAAATTTGAGGGACGAACACTTACCACGTCTAGACAATCTTCTGACGTACCTTACCAACCTCAACTGAACAGACGGATGCAGTAAAATCAAAACTCCTATATACCACATGTTCGGAGCTACTACTACCCACACGTTGACCTCTGGTTTACCATTAGCTCCGATTCTAGTTAACAGTTTTTTACTTACTCTGATCTAATTATTACAGAATGTTTACACCATATCATGGAGATAATCAAACATTCAGTCGGTTAGTGATTATAACATTGTATATTCCCAAATGAAAGTCTTAAGCTCAAAAAAATAGGTTGTGATGCCTTCCGATAAATTTCGTCACCAGTTACGTCAAGAAGCACAACAATGGCAAACAGAAGGGTTGATTGATGCTGGCCTATACGCTCAATTAGCGGAACGCTATCAATTTAGTGACCTGGAAGTAGCGGCCCGTAATCGATTCGTCGTAATTTTGCTAGTTCTAGGCAGTCTTCTCTTAGGCTTGGGCATGATCACCTTTGTGGCAGCCAACTGGCAAGCCTGGTCTCGGTGGTTGAAAGTGACCTTGCTTCTGAGTGTCTTCTTCGGGATCAACATTGCTGGCTTCTATCTATGGCGAGACCCAACCCAAGGTAGGCATTGCCGTTTGGGACAGGGTTTATTACTTTTAGGAGCCCTGACTTTAGGAGCCAATATAGCACTGATGTCCCAAATGTTCCACCAAAGTGGACCACTCTATCAGTTATACCTGATTTGGGGATTAGGAGTCTTAGCCATGGCTTATAGCCTACGCTTGACCCTATTAGGGATGCTGGCAATGGTCTTGATTGGGTTAGGGTATGTGCGAGGAATGTCCCAGCCAGAATTTTTGGCAATCACAGAGTTGTCTTGGCTAAGGCTAATCATACAACATATGCCAGTGTTTGCGGGTTTACTGTTTATTCCCTTGGCTTACTGGTGTCGTTCACGATGGATGTTTCGCTTAAGTGCGATCGCAGTAGTTGCTGCCCTGGAATGGAACTTGATCAACTTCGAGCTATGGCCTTATCCCGGTTGGATTGCTGCGATCGCATGCGCTCTACCACCAGCCTTGTTATGGTCATACGGGGGTTTCCTGGGAAGAATTCAGCCCAACCTCCAGGAATTTAATAGCACAGCCCGCACCCTTGGGATCACCTTCCTCAGCCTATCATTTTATTTTTTGTCTTTCCACGTGTTATGGGATAGTTCCCCATCAGTCAAACCGCTAGTTGACGTCACCTCAATACTCCTGGAACCTGCCGTGATTGATAGTGTCATTTTAGGTAGCTTAACGATCTGGGCATGGAGCAGACTGTTACGTCGAATGGACTCAATCACTAAGGGTGTGGCTATTATGATTGTGATCAGCGCCCTAGTTCCCTATTGGCATCTCAGTATTGGTATTCTACCGATCATAGCGGTATTCATCTTCAATCTGCTTTTATTCCTAATCGACATCGGTTTAATCCGCGCCGGACTAGCAGAGGGGAAACGAGGTTTATTCTGGGGTGGCATGGTGCTACTGACGCTGCAAATTTTGACCCGGATGCTGGAGTACGATACTGCTTTGTTAGTCAAATCCATAGTCTTATTCCTCTGTGGGCTAGGTATTATTGGTGCTGGACTATGGTTTGAGCGCTATTTGAAGTCTGAATTATGATTTATGATTTATGACTTATGACCTATGAGCATTAATTCTGAGTATTCCCGTCCTATACCAAGCTGGCGATTCTGGGTACCTCTTTTATTTCAAACCGCACTAATTATTACTGTTCCCACCCATGCAATTTACACTACACTGACTGGAAAAACTGTCATCCTTCAGACAGCGCCAGTAGACCCTTATGAACTTTTGCGAGGCTATTCCCAAACTCTAAGATACGATATCTCTAATCAGGACAACTTACGCAATCTTCCTGGGTGGCAAAAATTGCCCAAGGAACAACCTAATGGCAACAAGGTAACGTTTATCAAGCCTGGTACCCGTTTTTACGTAATTTTAGAAGCACCAGACTCATCCAACTCAACTAAACTACCAATAGCCTGGAAACCAGTAGGCTTAAGTGCCAAATTCCCTTCCCGACTACCAGCTAATCAGATTCCCCTCAAAGGTGTTGCTAACTATGGCTCGATTGAGTATGGATTGGAAACTTACTATATGCCAGAAGACCAACGGGAACAAATTAATGAAGAATTAAATAGTGCTAGGCAAGAGAACTCTAACCTACCGATATCACCACCACCAATTGTGATGGAAATTAAGGTGGATGCTCAAGGGAATTCTTTACCAATCGGAATCTGGGCACTGGTAAGTAAGGATTCTCAACAGAAGATTCGTAAATATCGGTTTTAAAAGGGAATCGGGAATCGGGAATCGGGAATCGGGAATCGGGAATCGGGAATCGGGAATCGGGAACGGGGTAAATAGTGTAATTTACATTTAACGGTACCCTTAACCGAAAGCCAAAGGCGAACAACCTTTTTGAATTAAGAATGTAGAATTAAGAATGTAGAATTACAAAGTCTACCTTCTTAATTCTTAATTCTGCATTTGGACAGACAACTTTGGCCTTGCGGCCACGCGTGCGCGTTCAACCCTTAATCAAACCGCCAGTTAAACGGCAAAATAGAATAAATCCCCTTCGGGTCATTCAAGGTTGTTAAAATTGCCAAATCATCTTTTAGCTTCAGCAATTCTGTAGTGAGTGGCTCAGGTAATTGTCGGCTTGTGACCCTAACATCATTAGTCAGCGTTTCCAGAATCCTTTCCTCGAAACTAGGATTTTTTGGATACTCTTCTACTTTCCAATCATCCTTTAACTTAGCTTGCTTAGCGGCATACTCAATAGCATGATTAATACCCCCAATCTCATCAACTAAACCGATCTGCTTGGCGTCTATACCTGACCAAACCCGTCCCTGAGCAATGTCTTTAACCTTGCCCTTAGGCAATTTACGTGACTCTGCTACTTTGTCAATGAACTGGTCATAAATCTGATTAACCATGGTTTGGTAGATTGCCAACTCTTGGTCTGTTTTGGGACGGACAGTACTTTGAATATCGGCTAAAGAAGCTGTTTGTACAATGTCCCAGGTCAGACCATTGTTGTTAGCTAATTCTTGGATATTAAAAAGTACACCAAAGACACCAATAGAACCAGTGATAGTATTTGGCTCAGCAAAAATTCGGTCGCTATAGGTAGAAATCCAGTAGCCACCAGAAGCTGCTACATTGCCCATAGACACAATCACTGGCTTTTCCTCACGGATAAGCCGCACTTCCCGTTGAATAATCTCAGAGGCTGTAGCACTGCCACCAGGACTATTAACCCTGAGCACTACTGCTTTAATATCTTTATCCAGCCGTAGCTCGCGCAGCTGTTTAGCAAAGCGTTTACCCCCCACTTGCTCAAGGTTTCCCTGACCGTCAACAATGCTACCCTCGGCATAAACTACGGCAATTTTATGCTTAGACTTGCGATTTTTAGAGTAAGGACTTTTCGCTCTAGCGTAAGTAGCCAGCTTAATTTTCCGGAACGATTTATCCTTTTCCTTTTCTCCAGTAAGCTCCTTGAGAGTAGTAATCACCTCATCGAAGTATCCAACTTGATCCACCAAACCTTGACGTTTGGCCTCTGATGCGATCAACATCCCTTGACTATTAGCGATCGCTTGCAAGGTCTTGGGAGTAATCTCACGACTTTTCCCCACTGTTGTCAAAAATTCATCCCAAATATCATCTAACAATTCTCGAGTCTGTTCCCGACTTTCAGAACTCAGCTGTTTGAGCAAGAACGGTTCAACTGCGGACTTGTACTTGCCAACTCGAACTACCTGAACACCAATACCATACTTCTGGAGAGCTCCGGTCAGAAAAAGTTGGGAAGAGTTCAAGCCATTGATTTCTATAACTCCCATCGGGTTAAGAATTATCGTATCCGCAACCGAGCTAAGATAGTATTCCCGTTCTCCCAAATCTACGTCATAGGCAATAATTTTTTTCCCAGCAGCTCGGAAACGCTCCAGAGCCTCCCTTACCTCCTTGAGATTTGCCAAGCCAGTGTTGCCAACAGTTTTAGATGCGGATCCATCCAGGTAGAGGGCAACAATGCGTTTATCCTTAGTTGCCTTATCCAGAGTATCAAGCACCTTGCGCAAAGGGATGATATTGGTTTGTTGACCCGATAACACCTCTTCAATCACTTCACTAGTGCTTGAGGTAGGATTGGTATCGCTGATATTGACGGATAAATCAAACACCAGCACTGATTTATCTTGAACCTGTGGCCCTGTATCTTTGGATGCTACTGCAATCAGTAGAAACAGGAATCCACTAGTAGCTAAACTAAAAAATAGAATTAAACCGGCAAGACTTCCTACTAGGCTGGCAAAGGTTTGTTGAAGAAATTGACGCATTTGGTAAAGGATTCAGGATTCAGGATTCAGGATTCAGCATAAAGGATTCAGGATTCAGGATTCAGCATAAAGGATTCAGGATTCAGGATTCAGGATTAAGGGCGATTCCCTATTCTCTATTCCCGATTCCCGATTCCCGATTCCCGATTCCCGATTCCCTACTCCCGATTCCCTATTACCACTATGCTAACTTTTTCAAAGTGTTGGATTGCTTGAGATCAGACAACGTAGCATTACCGGTGCAGAATAGAGCGGTAGTGATTTCTGCCATCAACAGTTGCACTAAGGCATCAACGGCATCTACTGACTCAGCTGCTGCTTGCAGGAATGGTAATGCTAGACCAGAAATATCGGCTCCTAATGCGATCGCTTTTGCCACATCCAAACCATTGCGCAATCCCCCAGATGCAATTAAGGGAATGTCGGGGGCAATGGCTCGAATACTGGTAATGCACTCAGCGGTTGGTAAACCCCAGTCACCAAAGGTCTGTCCTAACCGACGCTGATGAGCGGTTAATCCTCGCTCACTTTCTACCTTTGCCCAAGACGTGCCCCCGGCACCAGCAACATCAATAGCGGTAACACCAGCCTCCAGCAACCTCTGGGCCATAGCGGCTGAGATGCCATTACCCACTTCTTTAGCAATCACTGGTACCGTTAACTTACTGCATAAACCATTAATTTTGTCAAGTAACCCCTTGAAATTAGTATCCCCGTTAGCTTGAATGCACTCCTGCAAGGGATTGATGTGCAAAATCAGCGCATCTGCTGTTAACAGGTCAACCACCTTTTGGCATTCTTCTAGTCCATAACTGTAGTTCAGCTGAACCGCACCGATGTTGGCAAATAGGATAATATCTGGAGCTTGGGAGCGCACCGCAAAGGTATGACCAACCTCGGGTTTTTCCACAGCTACTCGCTGAGAACCAACCCCCATGCCTAGTTTGTAATGTTGGGCAACCTCAGCCAGACGAAAATTAATCGTTTTTGCCTGTTCAGTACCACCAGTCATAGAAGAAATCAACAATGGTGCTCCCAAGGATTTCCCCAGAAATGTAGTAGATATGTCAATCTCACTGCGGTTTAGTTCTGGTAAGCAACAGTGAGTGAAGCGGTACCTTTCCAGTCCATTGGTATTGGCACGAAATTGAACATCTTCATCCAGACAAATCCTGATGTGGTCAGCCTTTCGCTGTTGGGTTTGGGTCATAATAATTTGGAAAATAAGAGCAATCTGATCACGATTCAGGCACTAATTACTTTAATTAATTCCACTCCATCCCGACCATCATTATCGTTTAGATAAACCTTTACCTGTTCTTCGGCGGATGTGGGGAGTAGCTTGCCGGTAAAATCTGGACTAATCGGCAGTTCCCGATGTCCTCGGTCTACTAGCACTAATAATTTAATCGTTTGGGGTCTACCATACTCAAGCACCGCGTTTAGAGCAGCACGAATGGTACGTCCTCTATAAATGACATCATCTACCAACACCACTATCTTACGATCAAGATCGAAGGGAATATCTGTTTTTGCCGGGGTACGGATACCAATTCGATCAAGATCATCCCGATAAAAGGTGATATCCAACGCTCCCACTGGCACACTGACCTGCTCTAGGGTTTCAATCTGACGTCCTAGCAACTCAGCTAAAGGAACACCTCTGGTATAGATACCCACCAGTGCTAGTTTGGACAAATCACTCACTTGTTCGATCACTTGAGATGCCAAACGATTGACTGTACGGCGCAGTTCTTCAGCTGATAGGATTTCAATGGTTTGAGTAGGCATCCTGGTTAATTAAAAATTTCAGCAGGATACCCCGCCCACAGTCCTATAGTTAGGCTGGGACAGGGCTGTCAAGGTTTTGAGATTATACCAGACGTTCAGCTATTACCGTGGAGCAAGAGATGAAAAGGTTCTAGCATCAGCAATTCCATTGGGAAATAAGCCTTTGTCCCGTTGATATTGCTTCAGGGCTGCCTCTGTCGCTGGTCCAAATACGCCATCTTTTAATCCTTTATAGTAGCCTAGGGAAATCAAGCGATTCTGAAGGCTATTCACTCTTGTGCCACTACTACCTCGTTTTAATGGAGTAATGATGGTAGCAGCAACGGCAATTCCAGAAGAATTGCCCCGTAGTGCTGATAAGGTACGAGAGTCAGCAATGCCATTTGCTGGCAGTTCCCGAGAAAGCTGATACTCTTTGACTGCGGTCTCAGTTAACTTACCATAGTATCCTGTTACTGGCCCTTTGTAGAATCCCAACTCTGTGAGGCGATTTTGAAGTTTTGTAACCGATTCGCCATTGCTGCCTGGTCGCAACTCAGTCACGTTGGTAAGAATATCCTTATCTTTATCCTTATCATTAGGATTTTTGGCTAAGTCTGACAAAGTCCGAGAGTCAGCAATACCAGTCACTGGTAGTCCCCTCAAGCGCTGAAATTTTATGACCCCTGCTTCAGTTAAACGACCGTAGAATCCCGTTACTGGACCGTTGTAGACTTTCAACTCCCTCATGCGCTGTTGCAGTTTGGTCACAGCAGTTCCTCTATTACCTCGCCGTAACTGAGTGGCGCTGTTGATCGAACCACCATTGATTACGAATAAGGTGTTTTGTCCAGCAACGCCATCCGCCCGTAATCCCTTGGCTCGCTGAAATTTAATTACCGCTGCTTGGGTCATGCGCCCGTAATAGCCAGTGATCGGACCATTAAAAAATCCTAAGGTTGTCAACTTCTTTTGCAGATCGCTGACTACCGTTCCTCTACTACCGCGTTTGAGCTGTGTGTTTGTTGGTAGACGAATATCAGTACCAGCAGTTTTATATAACGCTGCTAGGGTTTTTGGTCCAGCCACACCATCTATTGGTAGTCCCTTCTTTTGCTGAAAGATAGCAACATAAGACTGGGTTAACATGTCATAGTTGCCAGTAATCCGACCTTTATAAAAGCCAGCCGCTGCCAACTCTCTCTGAAGAGAAGTCACCTGTGCTCCACGGCTGCCTTTTTGAAGCACTTTAGCACTGGCATTAGCAGCGGTACTGAGGATGGTTAGGGCAATTGCGATCGCACTAATCTTGATCCAAGCTGAACTAGGAATAGTGGGAGTGTTTAGCCCATCCAACCATCGAATTAAACCATTATCATCTTGCCACGAAAAATTATCCGCGTCTTCATAGGACTCGGCAAGATTAACGCAGACTAAGCTTTCCATCGCTTTCCTACCAAATTTTTTTGTATGATAGCCAGTTCTCTAGCAATATTTGTATTGTGTTCTTGACACTACCATTTTAATGGACATTACTCTTGTCCACGTCATCCCCAGTTACCTTCATAGGTCATAACTGCTCACCGGAGCATCTCTTCACCGGATCACCCCTTTACCCGATCACTCCTTCACCAATTCCCAGGTAATATCTTTGATCCCAACCATGAGCAATCTTTGAGGAGCAATTTTTTAGCAATCTTTCCGGATGTAGTCAATTTGATGCTGGATTTAAGAGTTATAACGGATGTGGTAAAGGTAAATCTCCTGGATAATTACCCTAAAAAGGTAAATCTCCTGGATATTGCCCCCAGCTTACTGCTGGGGGTTTTTATTGTAATCGCGTCGCACAGTGATGGGATCGCCTCAGAAGTGTTGAACAGGGAATAGGTAATAGGTAATCGGGAATCGGGAATCGGGAATCGGGAATCGGGAATCGGTAAGAAGTAGTTTTCGAGGCTTAAGAGTATCGTTAACTAGATTTTTGAGCCTGGTCTTGATGCAGTCGCTCACGCCTGCATCAAGACCGGAAGATAAAATCCAAGTTTTACAAAGCTTTTAGCCATTTATCCCTCACCATTATTTGTAAATACCCGAGCGCTTATTGCTATAGAGCAACCCAACTCTCTAGATTAATTCCAAAGGGGATGACCATGCCTAATTTTTGTTGGCCCATCCTCAATTCATATATTCTCAGTCTCTTGGTTTTTTTGAGCCCAACCATGAAATCTTTCCGGAGCTAGTCAATTTCCTGCTGGATTTAAGAGTTATAACGGATGTGATCAAAGTAAATCTCCTGGATAATTACCCTAAAAAGGTAAATCTCCTGGATATTACCCCCAGCTGACTGCTGGGGGTTTTTATTGTGTTCGGCGCTCTACAGTAATGGGATCGCGGATCATCACTGTGCCAAAACCCCCTCTGAGCAACCTGACGCTCTAGATTAATTCCAAAGGGGATGACCATGCCTAATTTTTGTTGGCCCATCCTCAATTCATATATTCTCAGTCTCTTCAGTTTTTTGAGCCCAACCATCACCAATCTTTCCGGATGTAGTCAATTTCAGCCTGGATTTAAGAGTTATAACGGATTTAGTAAAGATAAATCTCCTGGATATTGCCCCCAGCTGACTGCTGGGGGTTTTTATTGTGATCTGCGCTCTACATACAGTAATGGGATCGCGGATCATCACTGTACCAAAACCCCCTGTGAACAACCTCACTCTTAGGTGCGCTCTTACCATTAAGAATTTAATTCGTCACGGGTCGCACCTCTAGATTCATCAACTTTCGATACGGAGGACCATGGGGAATTTTTGTTTGCCCATCGTCAAGTCATATATTCTGAGTTTCTTCGGTTTAATGAGCCCAACCATGATCAATCTTTCCGGATGTAGTCAATTTACTGGCGGATTTAAGAGTTATAACGGATGTGATCAAAGTAAATCTCCTGGATAATTTTCCTCAGCTGACTGCTGGGGTTTTTTTTTGTAATCGGCGCTCCACAGTGATGCGATCGCGAATCATCACTGTGCCAAAAGGGTGCATCTCATTTTTGCCGTTTGGGTGGTGCGTTACGGGACGGATTGTCCTAACACTTGCTACCGATAAAATAAGGGCTCGCCCGTCTTATCACGCACCCTACGAACATTTACAAATGTGAGATGCACCCTGCCAAAACCCCCTCGCTTATCAACCTAACTCTATAGATTCATCTACTTTCTTTACGGATGACCATGCGTAATTTTTGTTTGCCAATCGTCAAGTCTGTTATTCTGAGTTTCTTAGGTTTTTTGATTCCATCTACTTATCAAACACCCACTTATGGGAATAATTATGAGCTAAGTAGCACACAACCCACTCTCCAATCAATTGAAAACAAAAACTATACTCAAGCTCAAATTGATTATTTTTTGGAAATTGCCTTAGGCTCGGAATACCGCTCCTCCAATCCTACTATCAAAAAATGGGACAGGAATGTGAGGATTAAGGTTATCGGCTTGCCAACCCATGAAGATTGGCAGACTTTGTCAACCGTCATTGATGAAATAAATAGCATTACCCAAGATGCAATTCAAATAAATTTTGATGATAATAATCCCAATTTAAAGATTTATTTTGTTCCCGAATACGAGTTTCGTCGCTATGAGCCTAACTATCGACCGGTCAATTTTGGGTTTGTTCGGACTTGGTGGAATAACCAAGTTATTTATAAGTCAAGAATTATGATTTCTACAACTAGTATTACCCAAAAGGCACGGTCTCACCTAATCCGAGAAGAGCTCACCCAATCTATAGGACTGATGAGGGATTCCTATAAATACAGAAATAGTGTATTTTTCCAAGGCTGGACTGATACGACCGAATATGCGGAGATTGATCAAGCTGTCATAGAAATGCTATATAGACCAGAAATTCGTCCCGGAATGACTAAAGCAGAAGTGATCAATGTTCTGAATAGCCTTAGGTTGGCGAGGTAATCATAGCAGTAGGGTGCGTTATTAACGCACCTTACAGATAGAGTTACTGGGTAAGTCCTGTCCTATAAAGATTCAGATTAAAAGAATTTAGAGGTGGTGTAAGGACCATAGACCCAATTGCCACTGTTCAGCTGTAGCCAATTGCCATTTCTAGCAACCACAGGTTTGAGTACAGATCCACTGGGAACACAGGTAACAGCCTGACCAGTACCAGGACCAGGGAGTGCTTTCAAACACCCACCATTGGGAGTCTTGACTTTGATTCCTGATTCCAAAATCGGACTACCTCCACCACCTTCACTACTTTGATCAAATAATTTAGAGGTAGTGTAAGGACCATAAACCCAATTGCCACTGCTCAGCTGCAGCCAATTCCCATTTTTAGCAACCACAGGTTTGAGTGCAGATCCACTGCGGACACAAGCAACAACCTGACCAGTGCCAGGACCAGTCAGTGCTTTCAAACACCCACTATTGGGAGTCTTGACTTTGATTCCTGATTCCAAAATCGGACTACCGCCACCCCCTTGATCACTGCCATTAAAGTATCGAGAGGTAGTGTAAGGACCATAAACCCAATTGCCACTGCTCAGCTGCAGCCAATTCCCATTTTTAGCAACCACAGGTTTGAGTACAGCTCCATTGCTAACACAGACAACAGCTGCGGAAGTATCGCTCGGACCTTTGCGTGCAGTCAAGCAACCACCACTTGTCTTGACTTTGATCCCTGTTTCTAAAGCCGCAAACACTGGAGCCGTTACACTCAGACTCGCTAACCAGACCGCACATCCTAGTAAACCGAGCCAAGCAGTGTTGGGAATTTTAAACCAGTTGAGGTTGAGTTCTCTTAGATCAGAATTAATCCCTACTGCTTCTTCATAGGATTCATAGGAATGAGTGTAAGCAAGTACTTCCACGTTTATCTCCTTTTTTAAGTTTTATTAAGTTTTGAGGCAATTATGATCAGAATTTGCCCTAAAGTTGAGTAAAAATAGATGGCTTTGCTGTCAGCTGGAAGACCCAAGGGTAATCGGTAATCGGTAATCGGTAAGTGACCCAACTATACTTGATGTCATTCTTTTGTTCAGCAATGCCAAATAAATTGCTGGAAAAAGGTTATAAGACAATTTACTCCCATAGAGGAAAATTTAAGCAAAAAAAAATAATTGCCTGATTAAACGATAACGTTGTGTAAAGCGTTCGCAAAGCGTGGCCAAAGGCCAATCGCATATTGCACTAGACAAAAAACCAACCCTATACCCAGCCAAATTAAAAAGCAATATCGTGTCAGCTCTAAGGCTTGGTCAATTTTGCCTGGTGTGATCTCGTAGGTAGGTGTCCCTAATAAGGGTTTTTGCTTGACAACACCACTGTAAACATTAGTACCTCCCAGCTGAACCTCCAAAATCGCAGCAAAAGCCGATTCACTCCAGCCAGAGTTAGGACTCGGATCAGCAATAGCATCACGGCGACACAGACGCCAGATCTGCTGGGGTTTTCCAGACATCAAGGCTAGGGTCAATACGGTTAATCGACAGGGGATCCAGGTTAGTAAATCTTCAAATTTAGCACTAAACCAACCTAAATTCGTGTAAGGTTCTCGGCGGTAACCGACCATCGAATCTAAAGTACTGGCAGCTTTATAAGCTAAGGCCAGAGGAACACTACCAACCCCAGGAATTAACGCTCCAACAATGGCATAGAACAGAGGGGCTGTGACCCCATCGGTAGTGTTTTCCGCCACCGTTTCTAGGACAGCTCGTAGGATTTCTGACTCACAAAGATTTTCTGTATCACGACCAACATATTGACTTAATCGAGAACGGGCTAGTTCTAATTCTCCGGCAGTTAAAGGCTGTAATACATCCATTGCTGCTGCTCGAAGAGAGCGACCAGCAAAACAACTGGCTAGCAATATCGTTCCTATGCCTATACCCAAAAATGGATTGAGCCAGATTCCTAGGAAGACAATAAACCATCCAGCTACTCCACTCCCAATAATTAGTCCAATACCCAACCCAATTCCTGCTAGGCGTCGTTGCCAAGGCTGCTGCCAGAAGTGAATTGCTAGCTGAGTGAACTGAGAGATTACCCAGCCCATAACCTGCACTGGATGGACCCAACCCCAAGGATCACCGATCAGATAATCTAGACTAGCCGCCAGCAGCAAAATGAGACCATTAGTATGGTTATTACCCAGGATTTGAACCACTACTTTCTAATTTTATCGACATTCTCTTCCCAGTTAGCCCCATCGAAAGGGACAATGGTAAATCGAGATAGAACATCACCGTCAAGACAACGTAGGTTGACAGAAATCCCATTGGGATGAGAGCGGGGTCGATAGAAAGGATGAATGCCACAGATTTGGCAGAATGTGTGCTTGGCCGTGTGAGTGTTGAAGGTATAACTAGTCAACACTTGATCTCCCTTAAGTAAGCTAAATTGCTCAGGGGAGACAATCAGGTGTAAGATGCCCTTTTTTTTACACATCGAACAATTGCAATCAATTGCCTGATGCTTGTTTACAATTACCTGGAAGCGGACAGCGCCACAATGACAGCCTCCCTCATAAGTAATCGGTTCGTTACTCTTTTTCATGAAAAGAAAAATTGATTCAAACAACGAAACTGGTTTCTTCTCCCATAGCCGCTTGCCAACTACGGGCATCATAATAAAGATCGGCAAGAGTTATAGTGTACAATGCTTCTTTAAGCTTTTGATGCAAACGATGCCAAAGTGTAAATGTAACCCAGTCTTCGGCTTGACCAGCGTCTGGGGTATGGTGGGGTAGTGGTTCGATGGTTTCACCCACTGCTTCTAGGATTTTGCCGAGGGAAATTTCTGTGGGTTCATGGGCTAATTGATAGCCTCCTTGAGCTCCACGAACTGACTTGACTAAGCCAGCACGACGCATCTCAATCAGTAGTTTTTCTAGATATGGAGCTGGTAGACCTTGCCGTTTAGCGATCGCTCTAACCGATGTCGGTCCATACCCTGGTCTTAGGCTCAGATCTAGTAGTGCCTTAACACTGTAGTGTCCACGAGTGGTGAGCTTCATAATAAAATAGCAATCCAATCGGAAAGTGGACGTGGGAGTTAACGGGACAATTTCTTTGAAAGACGCTTAGTCGGAAACGATTTTATGACCTGTTTAAAGATCACGCTCGTTTAATGCACTCAGCTATCAGCATCAAGAGCAGGGGGAACCAAGGAACCCTCTCATCCTGAAGACTATACTTTGAGCGGTATGCTTTTAGCTATCGGCTTCAAGGCAGAAGCTTATATCTTAGACTATCAATGGCTGATAGCTGATAGCCCGTTGCCTGAATGCAACAGCTCAAAGAAACTATAAAATAGTGTCACCCAATGGAGATAGCCATTGACTTGTGACAGGGATGGAAAGTACAAGTTGCTGGTGGGGAAATTGCCTACAAGAGTAGCCCATACTCTTTTAGGCAATTTTCCCGTGACCCTAGGCAATTTTCCTGTGACCCAGATGATCGGAGTTGTTCACGACCTATTCACAACCTATTGCTGTAGTTGAACGGTAGTTAAAAACTGACTATTAACGAACACAGTTGACACTATCGGTGTAAGATAGTCTCATATACTGATATTAAACTAAGATTTTGTTATCTTAGTTGACAGTCAGTCCAGTAGAAAGGCTGGATACCACTTAAGTCCTTAGTATTAGATTCAAGTTGATGGCTAAAAAGAAAAACATGGCTGCTCCGATCGTTCCTCTGCAGGGCCAAGCATTGGTGGAGAAAGTCAAAAACCTAGGTAACCTGAGCAAAGAAGAAAAAGCTAGAGCCTGTGGCTACTACACCGTGACAAAAAACGGAGTAGAGCGAGTCAATATGATGAAGTTCCTCAATGCCCTTATTGATGCGGAGGGGATTGAATTAGACAGCAAAGTCAATGGCAATGGTCGTGGCGGACGCAGTGCTAGCTATCGGATTAGTGTGCAGTCTAACGGCAATCTTCTGATTGGCTCGGCTTACACGAAACAAATGGGTTTAGAACCAGGGGACCAGTTTGAAATCACCCTGGGACGCAAGCACATTCACCTTAAACAACTTGATGAAACAGACGAAGAAGCACTTGAGGCATCCTGAGCCGAATAGACAAGGCTTAGAACGCCTTAACCGGTAAATGTGCTTTCGCTCAAAATGTCAGCATTCCGCCGTCAGTTATCAGCATTAGCGCTACTTGAAACGCTCTGCAAGTAGCCATTGATGATGCCGTCAAGAGAACCAATCCACGAGGCTTTAAACAGTAAGCGTGGTTTGAAAAGGAGCCCATAAGCTTACTCTCTTGATAAACCCAGGCTCCCAAAACATTAGCTGTTTGCAAAGCCGGAAAGTAGCGCGTCAGCTGACTGCTGATAGCTCCATGCCAACTTGATCACTGTCTGTTAAGAAAGCGGTGTATCAATTTCCATCCCCATTTATGGAAACTTCCCAATAAGGCTTTTAATCACTCAATTGGGATATTGTATGAATAACATCCAGTCAGGGGCATCATCAATTCTTCTGGCTGGCTTCAATTTCCATTACTCAAGCAGACCAGTATTAAGCAATAAGTTGAACTAGATCAGCAATTGCCAAATCTCAGGGTCAGAAGACATCAAAATCAGTAGTGAAATATAGGTTCCCCAGAATAAAATTACCATAAATTGTCTATCCTGTCGGGCAACCAGCATCCCTGCTATAACCATGGTTAAAGGGACACAAGCGAAGAACAGCCAGGAGCTGAGGTCAAAAGCTTTCCTAATCCCGAAGTGAAGCATCACAGTAATGGTAGCGACACCTAGCAGACTTAAACCAATACTCCAAAAACGGGGATAAGATTTGCCAGAAGGCCAATGCCAAATGTCTGTGAGTTGGGCTCCACCAGCAAGGGCTAATGCTGGGTAAACTGGTAACACATACCCAGGCAATTTAGTGGCAAGAAGGGAAATGGCGATCAAGTAACCGCCAGCCCATACCAGTACCAATTTAGCCCAGCCCCAATGGCGATTCTTCCAAGCCTGCTGTAACCAGTAGGAAAAGAACAGTAACCAAGGTGCGGAAAATTTTAACATTTCCCCCAGGTAATACCAAGGCAGGCGATTTTGCCCATCCACTGCTGTCCAGATCGGGCGTAGGGACTCGTAGAGAATGGCTTTAGTTGTAGTAACAGCTCTTTGATCCTGTACCAGTAATGGCACAGTGTACCAAGCAAGAGCAGGACTATAGCCTAAAAGCAATCCTAACCACCAATAAGTAGACGTGAGGAGTCTGGGCGTATCCCATGCTAGAAACAACAGAGCGATCGCTGTGATCAACAATGCCACCAGGATCCCCTTAGTGAGGAAAATCAACCCTAATCCGATCCCCGCTGGCAGTGACCAGCGTGAGTCCCGACGCGATCGCAACACACACCACATCATCAACACCACAAAGCACAGATTAGCTCCATCCAGGATTGCCATACGCCCATAATGGGCTATTGGTAAGAACGTTAGGTAAATCAAGCTAGAGAAAATAGCCTTCTGACGGCAGGGGAAGATTTCTGTAGCAAGACCATAGACTAGCAGTACCGACAGAACACTGAGGATGGCACTAGGTAAGCGCGTAGTCCACTCGTTGACACCACCAAACTGATAAGCCACCGCAATCAGCCAGGCTAGTAGGGGGGGGTGTTCAATTACGGTTTCACCTTCGAGAGTTGGGTAAAGCCACTGCCCAAATTCCCCCTTTGCTGAAAGTAGTTGAGTAGCAAGATGACTTATGCTTTGCTCTACCTCTTCCAACGAGCCACTGCCCAAATTAATGCTAAACAACAATAGTGCTGCTAGGAGTAACCCTAACAGCGACAATCTCTCAATCCAGCGTTGAGTTCTACGTATGCGGTTTCCCGAGCCACCCCAAGTAAACGTTTTATGATCCATAAATTTACCTTTACCTTTACCTTTACCAATAATTCATAATTAAAGCTAGAAGTTTAACAAAAAACCATTAAGCAAGCTAATTTTACTGTTCCCCACCAGACCACGAGCCATCATCGAATTTTTCGGTTCTACTTGGGGGATTATCCCAATCCTGCTAGCCATCCTATCTAATCTACTAACCCCGTTGTCTGGTGTTCTTCACCACAGCAGTACACTTTTTCCCTTTAACCTTTCAATTATGTCCGAAAACTAATCGTCTCTAACTAATCGTCTCGCGCGAGGGTGAACAGGCAATTCTGTTGAAGCTGTTTACCGTCAGTGATGGCATGTCCGTTGTGGAACTGACGGTGCTAAACTATCCAGCATGAATTAAAACTTAATTTTTTTTTAAATTACCAATCAACTTAGAAAAACCTTTGACCTATGAGTAGTGTGAGCTATGGCTGGAATTAATGATTAGATTGCTGACCAATGGCAAAGTCTGACAATTATACACAAGATAAACACAATATAAACAAAACTAATTAGACAAAGAGGAGGATGAGCTGCTAACAGACACTCTCAAACCTCCCCATGACTATTTACACTCGCTCAATGTTATCTCCGGGAGGAAGTGTTGGTCAGCAATCGTTTAAGTAAGGCACAACAGCAAACAGCTTTGCTTACACTCTTGAGTAATTCAAACTTGAGTTTTTTTCAAGACCTGTTGCCAAAGTTAAAAAATCTTCTCCAGAATCCTTACCTGTTCACTGTTCCGAAGTTCCAAAGTTGCCTACTTCTGTAATAAGTCCTATGAAAGTGATACACTACCAGGACACAAAGGGCATGCTTAAGATAGGCTATAGACGGTTTTATTACTGTGACCTATAGCTGAGTCATTGACCATCGACTGCTACGAGCAATGTTCTAGAACTTACCTCAAGTTCAGATTCACTGCTAACCGATCACTTGTTGACCAAGCCAGGCCATGGAGTTGAACACAGAATAATGAGGAATTTCTACCTAAGTTGATCACTTGCGAAACTTACGCATATGGAAAGCTCATTTGAACTAACCCTACAGATGGTTATCGCCATCTTCGCTGGGATCAGTGCCCAGGTAATGGGTGAGTATTTAAAAATTCCCAGCATTGTCTTTTTGCTGATGTTTGGCACTCTACTCGGACCAGATGGCTTCGGTCTTTTGCACCCACAGAAGCTAGGGGTTGGTCTAGAGGTAATTGTTGCCCTCTCAGTGGCAGTTATTCTGTTTGAAGGAGGGCTTAACCTAGATCTGCGGGATCTGGGCAAAGTGTCTGGTAGTCTGAGAAATCTAGTTACCATAGGAACACTGATTACCCTGTTAGGAGGTGGTATGGCGGCTCACTGGCTAGGGGAGTTTCCTTGGCCGATTGCTTTTCTCTATGCCTCTCTAGTGGTGGTCACCGGACCAACGGTGATTAGCCCTCTGCTAAAACAGGTGAAAGTGGATCGACGTGTAGAAACCCTCCTAGAAGGGGAAGGGGTTCTCATTGATCCAGTCGGGGCAATTTTGGCAGTGGTTGTCCTGGATACAATTTTAAATAGTGATGCTGGTGCAAATGCAGCATTTGTCGGTCTAGGTCTTCGTTTGAGCATCGGTGCTGTTATTGGGGGCTTAGGGGGCTGGTTAATGGGGTTTCTTCTCAAGCAAGCACGCTTCATCTCAGAAGAACTCAAAAACTTAGTCGTACTGGCTGGCATGTGGGGTTTGTTTGGCTTGGCTCAGATGGTTCGCTCTGAATCCGGTTTGATGGCAACGGTAGTGGCTGGAGTAGTGATGGGAGCCTCTGACCTGCCTGAAGAGCGCTTGTTGCGACGCTTCAAGGGACAATTAACTGTCCTTGGGGTTTCCATGTTATTCGTACTCCTCTCCGCTGACCTCTCAATCGCCAGTGTGTTTGCCCTAGGCTGGGGCAGTATCTTTACCGTCTTGGTGTTGATGTTGGTGGTGCGCCCCATCAGTGTGGTGGTTTGTACTTGGAATAGTGATCTCAATTGGCGGCAAAAATTATTTGTGTCCTGGATTGGTCCTAAGGGAATTGTCAGTGCTTCTGTGGCTTCCTTGTTTGCCATTCTCCTAACGGAACGGGGGTTTAATGGTGGTGACTCGATTAAAGCCTTGGTATTCCTCACCATTATGTTGACGGTAGTTTTACAAGGTTTGACCGCTCGTTGGGTCGCCAAATGGCTAAAACTTAACCCAGAGGAGGAGGCAACTGGTGCTGTAATTATCGGTTGTAATTCGATGAGCCGTCTGATTGCTCGTTTGTTTCAAGAACGAGGAGAGTCTGTTGTCCTTATTGATACAGACCCAGAAGCCTGCCAAAAAGCACGGGACGAAAATCTGCGAGTTTTCCAGAGCAGTGGTTTGGATGTGGATGTTCTAGAAGAAGCTGGCATCGAATCGGTGGGAACGTTCCTAGCAATGACCAAGAATGGCGAAATTAACTTGGTATTGGCTCAACGAGCAGCAGAGGAGTTTAATCCACCGCGAGTCTTAGCTGTGTTTCCTCGTGACCCCCAAGTCAATAGCAACAACAATAAAACCAAGGTTAATCAGGCCTTCATGGCACAACTACCGATCAAAACTTGGATCCAGTACATTAATGATGGCCAAATCAAGTTGGGCAAAACCACTCTCAAGGAAGCTGGATTTGGTTTTCAGCGAGCTCATCTAAATGCCTTAATTCGCTCTGGAGAACTGGTACCTTTGCTAGTGGAGAGGGAAAAGAGTTTTCAAGTGGCGAGTGGCAATGAAGATTGGCAACCAGGGGATAATATTATTTACTTGCTCCATGACCCTAGACCAAAACTTCTGAAGCGTTTATCCGGTGGGACTTCTTCGTCTCGTCTGGCCCTCGAGAAGCTACCCAAAGTGGAGGAATTGCCAATTGCTACAGGGGCATCGAATACAACAGTAGATGAAAGTGTGAATTAGCTGTATAGCAAAGGGAACAGCGGATCATCGGAACAGGGACTAGGCAATATGGCATCAAAAATTATCACAATTCCTACACGGATACCTGTTGCACCTAGAAACCAAATAATGCTATTAGATGATAATGGCATTATTTGGTTGATAATCCAATAAAATTCACAAAATCTATCGGGTTAAATCTTTTGCAAGTTAATTTATAACTTGCTTTTTTTTTGCCATCAAAGAGATTAATTTTACTAGAAATGGGGACGGGTTTAGTCCTAATATAGCGCTACGCGCAAGTCCGCAAGTAAGAAGTAAGAAGTCAGAAGTAAGCTAGACTCACGTTTCGGAGTTTAGGAGCGATGCAGAGGTGCCTCCCCATGACCGCGCTGCATCAAGACAATGTCAAACATCTGAATGCGTAGTGCTATAGAACCTAGTTGAGATCTTTTTAAGCAGTAGCTAATCTTTTCAACATCAGTCGAACAAAACACAAACCTTACTTGGTATTAGCATGCTCAATAGTAGATGTAGGGTGGGCAGTGCTTAGCAAAACAATGGTCAGCGTTTGAATTGGTATTAGGCACTGCCCACCTGACCAGTAATCTTCTTAAAAATCTATACAAGTAAAAACTTTTGCCGATTCCCGATTCCCGATTTCTTAATAAAAAAAAATTTTCTAAACCCCTTGACAATATATTTATTTATTTATAAATTAATATTGTCCACAAAATCAATCCATAATTTCAGATGAGTAACAATTTTCCTCCTTCCGACAACCAAAGACCTAAACCCAAGAAAGCCAAGCTCCTTTTGATCGGTTCTCCTGAAAAGGTTCGCAATACAATTAATGCCATTTATTCCCTTAAGTATGCGGATCCGGACGAGTGGAGCACTCCGGAGCCGACGGGAAAACCTGGTGAGGTTATGACCTTTTTGATTCGATATTTTTACGTAGATTAAGATAGGATTTTGCCAGGGTTGCCCCCTGGCAAATCAGGACTGGTGAAGGATGTTTTGTGAAGGAGGATGAAGCAGCATGAAGCAAAATGAGTTGGAATGTTATTGCTTTCCAGCAGTTGCTGACTAACTCGGAAATCATGCCGTAGTTGATCTGAAATTATCGATAGTTGAGTGCAGCTCAGCTGTATTTGTGGAAGGTTAAAGTACAGAATTCGGTCAAGGATTGGGGTTAACCCAAACTTGACCGATTTTTTTTTAGGGAGATAGGGAGTCGGGAGTCGGGAATCGGGAGTCGGGAGTCGGGAGTCGGGAGTCGGGAGTGTGGGGAGATAGGGGATATTTTTATTAAGTGCGTTCGTGTAGCGTGACCTACGGTCAATTGGGAAGCGCTAGCTTTTTGGGCTAATTGCCTATCTTGTATGGTGCGTTAAAAAAGTGTAGCGCACCTGTTTAACGATCAGTAATGCGATCGCGTAGTGGCTCAGAGCATTGCTTTCTCAACCAACATACTGAAACGGGTACACGTTAGGTGGCAAAAGGGTTTTGGGCTTTGAAATGGGTGTGAATGGCGTGAGTCGAGATCAAAAAATTGGTGCTAACTCGAAAAATTCCAAAATAGGGCTTTGAGATCGTCTTAAAGGTGTAGAGACAAAAGACAGAAAATAAAAACTTTGTCCAATGTCGAAACCTGAAAAGGTATTCCATCGTAAACCTCAAATCATTAATAAAAAGAAATCCCTCATGGTAACTAACACTATCAAGTCTAACTCTGTACTAGCTAATGGTTCTCAAGTAACTAGTCAGGCTAACGCTGCTTACGTCACCCACCTACCAGTTTTGAAAAAGGGAACAGCCGGTGAAGCTGTCCGCTTTCTCCAGCAGTTCTTAAATTGCTACACGGGCTATTATTTGGTTCTTGACGGACAGTTTGGCTCCCAAACAGAAGGGGCAGTCAGGGATTTCCAAAGCTACTATAACTCCCTCTACAAATCTAATCCTGACTACTTGATTGTTGATGGAATTGTCGCTAAAGAAACCTATCGTGCCATCGGTAATATGTTTTGCTAAAGAGCCCAAATTAGTGCGTTCGGGTAGCGTGACGGTCAATGGCGAAGCGCTCTTTGGACTAATCCCTGATCTTGTCGGGTGCGTTAACAACGTGTAACGCACCTTTTTTGCTATCAGTAATGGGTTCCGGTAGCGGCTCCGAGCTTTTTCAGCCAACACACTGAAAGGGCTACAAGTTTTGCGGCAAAAGGGTTTTGGGCTTTGAAATGGGTGTGAATGGGGTGAGTCGAGATCAAAAAATTGGTGCTAACTCGAAAAATTCCAAAATAGGGCTTTGAGATCGTCTTAAAGGTGTAGAGACAAAAGACAGAAAATAAAAACTTTGTCCAATGTCGAAACCTGAAAAGGTATTCCATCGTAAACCTCAAATCATTAATAAAAAGAAATCCATCATGGTAACTAACACTATCAATTCTAAATCTGCACCAGCTAATGGTTCTGCACTAGCTAATGGTTCTGCACCAACTAATGGTTCTGCACTAGCTAATGGTTCTCAAGTAACTAGTCAGGCTAACGCTGCTTACGTCACCCACCTACCAGTTTTGAAAAAGGGAACAGCCGGTGAAGCTGTCCGCTTTCTCCAGCAGTTCTTAATTTGCTACATGGGCTATTCTTTGGTTTTTGACGGACAGTTTGGCTCCCAAACAGAACAGGCAGTAAGGAATTTCCAAAGCGACTACAACTACTTCGGCAAATCTAATCCTGACTACTTGATTGTTGATGGGATTGTCGGTAAAGACACCTATCGTGCCATCGGTAATATGTTTTGCTAAAGATCCCGAATTAGTGCGTTCGGGTAGCGTGACGGTCAATGGCGAAGCGCTCTTTGGACTAATGCCTGATCTTGTCGGGTGCGTTAACAACGTGTAACGCACCTTTTTTGCTATCAGTAATGGGTTCCGGTAGCGGCTCCGAGCTTTTTCAGCCAACACACTGAAAGGGCTACAAGTTTTGCGGCAAAAGGGTTTTGGGCTTTGAAATGGGTGTGAATGGGGTGAGTCGAGATCAAAAAATTGGTGCTAACTCGAAAAATTCCAAAATAGGGCTTTGAGATCGTCTTAAAGGTGTAGAGACAAAAGACAGAAAATAAAAACTTTGTCCAATGTCGAAACCTGAAAAGGTATTCCATCGTAAACCTCAAATCATTAATAAAAAGAAATCCCTCATGGTAACTAACACTATCAAGTCTAACTCTGTACTAGCTAATGGTTCTCAAGTAACTAGTCAGGCTAACGCTGCTTACGTCACCCACCTACCAGTTTTGAAAAAGGGAACAGCCGGTGAAGCTGTCCGCTTTCTCCAGCAGTTCTTAAATTGCTACACGGGCTATTATTTGGTTCTTGACGGACAGTTTGGCTCCCAAACAGAAGGGGCAGTCAGGGATTTCCAAAGCTACTATAACTCCCTCTACAAATCTAATCCTGACTACTTGATTGTTGATGGAATTGTCGCTAAAGAAACCTATCGTGCCATCGGTAATATGTTTTGCTAAAGAGCCCAAATTAGTGCGTTCGGGTAGCGTGACGGTCAATGGCGAAGCGCTCTTTGGACTAATCCCTGATCTTGTCGGGTGCGTTAACAACGTGTAACGCACCTTTTTTGCTATCAGTAATGGGTTCCGGTAGCGGCTCCGAGCTTTTTCAGCCAACACACTGAAAGGGCTACAAGTTTTGCGGCAAAAGGGTTTTGGGCTTTGAAATGGGTGTGAATGGGGTGAGTCGAGATCAAAAAATTGGTGCTAACTCGAAAAATTCCAAAATAGGGCTTTGAGATCGTCTTAAAGGTGTAGAGACAAAAGACAGAAAATAAAAACTTTGTCCAATGTCGAAACCTGAAAAGGTATTCCATCGTAAACCTCAAATCATTAATAAAAAGAAATCCATCATGGTAACTAACACTATCAATTCTAAATCTGCACCAGCTAATGGTTCTGCACTAGCTAATGGTTCTGCACCAACTAATGGTTCTGCACTAGCTAATGGTTCTCAAGTAACTAGTCAGGCTAACGCTGCTTACGTCACCCACCTACCAGTTTTGAAAAAGGGAACAGCCGGTGAAGCTGTCCGCTTTCTCCAGCAGTTCTTAATTTGCTACATGGGCTATTCTTTGGTTTTTGACGGACAGTTTGGCTCCCAAACAGAACAGGCAGTAAGGAATTTCCAAAGCGACTACAACTACTTCGGCAAATCTAATCCTGACTACTTGATTGTTGATGGAATTGTCGCTAAAGAAACCTATCGTGCCATCGGTAATATGTTTTGCTAAAGAGCCCAAATTAGTGCGTTCGGGTAGCGTGACGGTAAATCGCGAAGCGCTCTTTGGACTAATCCCTGATCTTGTCGGGTGCGTTAACAACGTGTAACGCACCTTTTTTGCTATCAGTAATGGGTTCCGGTAGCGGCTCCGAGCTTTTTCAGCCAACACACTGAAAGGGCTACAAGTTTTGCGGCAAAAGGGTTTTGGGCTTTGAAATGGGTGTGAATGGGGTGAGTCGAGATCAAAAAATTGGTGCTAACTCGAAAAATTCCAAAATAGGGCTTTGAGATCGTCTTAAAGGTGTAGAGACAAAAGACAGAAAATAAAAACTTTGTCCAATGTCGAAACCTGAAAAGGTATTCCATCGTAAACCTCAAATCATTAATAAAAAGAAATCCCTCATGGTAACTAACACTATCAAGTCTAACTCTGTACTAGCTAATGGTTCTCAAGTAACTAGTCAGGCTAACGCTGCTTACGTCACCCACCTACCAGTTTTGAAAAAGGGAACAGCCGGTGAAGCTGTCCGCTTTCTCCAGCAGTTCTTAAATTGCTACACGGGCTATTATTTGGTTCTTGACGGACAGTTTGGCTCCCAAACAGAAGGGGCAGTCAGGGATTTCCAAAGCTACTATAACTCCCTCTACAAATCTAATCCTGACTACTTGATTGTTGATGGAATTGTCGCTAAAGAAACCTATCGTGCCATCGGTAATATGTTTTGCTAAAGAGCCCAAATTAGTAGGGATATAGCACAGGGCGGTGAACTCAGCCCCCACCGCCTGTTACCATCATCTGATCACTGGTGACTGGTCACTGAATTACTCCCAACTCAACCCAAAATACCTCGCCGCATCCTGGCAATTAAGGAGGTATCATCTGAAGATCAGGTCATAATTATACCATAAATTCTTGACCAAAATCAAGTCCTAAACCTAAACAGTTTTAAAATAGATAATATCTAACTACCGACCAAACTCCCTCAAGTTTACCTCTGAACAGCCCCCATTAAGGGGGTTTTTTGATGCTAACAGAATCCCAGGAACTCCCGACCGGCTATTTGGTCTATACAGCTCGTTACTGTTAGTAATTAATCCAATTTAGCGTTATCTTGTACTCTCTGTCACAAACACAAGGGAAGGGATCTAGCCTCGGTTGATCCAGAGGGGAAATTGTCCCTGACACTGAAAGGGCTACAAGTTAGCTGACAAAAGGGTTTTGAGAGGTGAAGTGGGGTGAATGGGGTGAGTCGATATCAAAAAATTGGTGCTAACTCGAAAAATTCCAAAATTGGCTTTTGAGATCGTCTTAAAGGTGTAGAGACAAAAGACAGAAAATAAAAACTTTGTCCAATCTCGAAACCTGAAAAGGTATTCCATCGTAAACCTCAAATCATTAAGGAAAAGAAATCCATCATGCTAACTAACACTATCAATTCTAAATCTGCACCAGCTAATGGTTCTGCACTAGCTAATGGTTCTGCACTAGCTAATGGTTCTGAAGTAACTAGTCAGGCTAACGCTGCTTACGTCACCCACCTACCAGTTTTGAAAAAGGGAACAGCCGGTGAAGCTGTCCGCTTTCTCCAGCAGTTCTTAATTTGCTACATGGGCTATTCTTTGGTTTTTGACGGACAGTTTGGCTCCCAAACAGAACAGGCAGTAAGGAATTTCCAAAGCGACTACAACTACTTCGGCAAATCTAATCCTGACTACTTGATTGTTGATGGGATTGTCGGAAAAGAAACCTATCGTGCCATTGGTAATATGTTTTGCTCTCACGGGGTGACAAGCAGCCATAACCTAAGAGAGGAGGAGCATTGTAGCAATTAACCCTGGGGAAAAAATCAAGGGATTTCATCCCGACCGTCTATGATAATGATAATCTAACACCACTGGGGTAGTACCATCGCTACTACCCCAGTGGTGAGTTGATGTTCTGTGTTAACAAACCAGTGTCTTCACAATGGCTGATGATTAATGGTAAAAAAATCTCGGTCTGTATCATGAGTAATGACCGAGAAAATGTTAAATCAATTACTATCTTATCAACAACATCTCCAGCTTTACTTAAATCACAAACAAATCCTAACTTTAGAGATACTAGTTTCCTTACTGCCAGCTCACAAACAAGTAACACTTGAAAAGTTAGCGGCTTATTTACCTTTACCTATTCTTTATGAAAGTCGTCGGCGACATTTACAAATATTCTTGATTCTTAAAAAGATTAGTTTACTATTAATCTGGTTGAAAATTATTAAATATTTCGTAAACAATGATTTCCAAAAAGGAATTCGTATTCTGGTTATCATTGATGGAACTAAGTGGCAAGATGACAATCTATTAATGGTGAGTGTCCGCTATCAGAAAAGAGCGATACCAGTGTACTGGAAATTCTTAAAAAAGAAAGGGAGTAGTAATAAGCGTGGAGCAAATTGCTGTACTACGTCCAGTTATTAAGCTCTTCAAAGATTATCAAATAGTAGTCATAGGAGACAGAGAGTCTCAAGTTTACCTCTGAACAGCCCCCGTTAAGGGGGTTTTTTGATGCTAACAGAATCCCAGGAAGTCCCGACCGGCTATTTGGTCTATACAGCTCGTTACTGTTAGTAATTAATCCAATTTAGCGTTATCTTGTACTCTCTGTAACAAACACAAGGGCAGGGATATAGCCTGGGTTGCACCAGGGGTAAATTGTCCCTGGTGCATCTCATATTTGTAAAAAAGAAGGGGCGGGGGCGCGGGAAGTGTGGGAATTTTTGCCTAATTTCATCCATTGAGATGCACCCAATTGTCCCTGACACTGAAACGGCTACAAGTTAGATGGCAAGAGGGGTTTGAGAGGTCAAGTGGGTTTAATGGGGTGAGTCGATCGACAAAAATTGGTGCTAACTCGAAAAATTCCAAAATAGGGTTTTGAGATCGTCTTAAAGGTGTAGAGACAAAAGACAGAAAATAAAAACTTTGTCCAATGTCGAAACCTGACAAGGTTTTCCATCGTAAACGTCAAATCATTAAGGAAAAGAAATCAATCATGGGAACTAACACTATCAATTCTAACTCTGTACTAGCTAATGGTTCTGCACTAGCTAATGGTTCTGCACTAGCTAATGGTTTGGCACTAGCTAATGGTTCTGAAGTAACTAGTCAGGCTAACGCTGCTTACGTCACCCACCTACCAGTTTTGAAAAAGGGAAAAGCCGGTCAAGCTGTCCGCTTTCTCCAGCAGTTCTTAAATTGCTACATGGGCTATTATTTGGTTATTGACGGACAGTTTGGCTCCCAAACAGAACAGGTAGTAATGAAGTTCCAAAGCGACTACAACGAAACCCTCTACGAATCTGATCCTAACCACTTGATTGTTGATGGGATTGTCAGTAAAAAAACCTATCGTGCCATCGATGATATCTTGACTCTACGGTCATGCTAAATAAACACTTTGGCAAAGGGACTGAGGCCGTGGGCCACGCGGGGCGCGTTCGGAGCAGGGGAAAGAGGCCGTATTCAGAAAATTTTGCTAGTTAAATAGCCTAAGAACCCTTGTACCGTAAGCTTTCTGAGTTTTTTAACTGTCGGTTTAGCATAAAAGGTACTGAAGAACCAATATCTTTTGGTGACAGCTCCCACACTGACTCTTTGAGTTCAGTGTGGGCAACAAGCGCCAATCCAGCTATTGCTTAGGAGGCGCTGGGCTTTAAGAACGGACTGCCCTCTCTTGATGCAAAGCGCGAGTGGGGGAAACCCCCTTTGGCCGACTGCATCGCTGCCGCTCTGTTTTTTTGGTCTTTTGTTTAATAATGTTTGACCAACTTTCCAGCATTTATGGCCTTTGGCCACGCTACGCGAACGGCTTTGAAAGTCAGTATTTCCAGTATAACACATCAATTGGTCTTTTGTGAAAGACTCTGTGCAAAATTCATCCCTGGAGACGAAACCTGATTGTTAGTGGAGCCAAAATCGGCAAAGTTTTAACCCTTTTACGCATAACCGACTAACCATAAAGGCGACCCTATCCTTACGGTAACTTTAAACACTCATGCTGCGCATGTTGGTTGTGGGGCTTCTTTTGCCGGAAGCTAAAGATCCCGAATTAGTGCGTTCCCGTAGCGTGACCTACGGTCAATCGCGAAGCACTGCCCTTTGGGCTAATCCCTGATCTTGTCGGGTGCGTTAAGCAAGTGTAACGCACCTCTTTAACTATCAGTAATACTTTCCCATAGCAGCTCTTTGCTGAGCATCGCTTATCCTAGGGTTAACACTCCCATGGGAAAATCCACAACTAAACGCTTTGTTCGTAACCACAAAACACCTAAAAGACTATTCACCAGTTGATCTCCTCCTAACACTTCAACCGTAAACTCCTCTTCCTCAATAACCACCTTTCCCTCATATAGCGTTTGTATTTGAGATGTGAACATAGGATTGATATAAAAAGGGAACAGGGAACAGCGGATCACCGGAACAGGGAACAGTAGTCAAGATATCCGAGCAGTTTTTGGTATTATGATAAATCATCAGTAAACCCTGTATCTAACAGTGCCATTACGGCAAAAATCTCTCCATCATCAGACATCAAGCCAATTTCAAAAAACAACTCTCCTCGACTATTACGGCGGTTTGCATAACTATCAGGTACACAGGATTGTTTTCCTTCTTCCCTCTTCCCTCTTCCCTCTTCCGAAGTCCCTGCTCCCTGCTCCCTGCTCCGAAGTCCCTAAAAAACCAGAACTTTGTACCTAAATGAATTGCAAACCGCTTTAAATTCACCTTGGATCATATTGTTCCACAAGTTCCTGTTTCATTAATTCGCATAATAATACACTTTTCACCTGGATGTTGATAACGGGATTTTGCCAGTGCTACCTTTTCATATTCATCGATAAAATACTCCCCACTATCAGGTTCAATAATAATAAACCAATCATAATGCTTTTGAATCAATACGGTGCGTTACATTTCCTGCTTCGCACCCTACAACTTACATAATGCTCCATAAACTAGCCAATTATTCGGGTATAGATGATCAGCTTTATCAATAACTTCAACCGCCCTTTTCTTTTCACCCCTATCAGACAAAAACCGGGAATAATAACACCAGCCATTAGGATTATTTGGGTACTCCTCAGTAAACTGCTTCAATATAGCCAGGCTTTTTGCTGATTCTCCTCGCAACCGATAATAGTCAGCCTGCAACTGGTGAGCATCAGCGGAGTGGGGAGCCAGTTTCAATACAGCATTAACTATCTTTTTAGTCTGCTTCCCTTCTTTACCCAATACTAATTTCATCCGGCAACGATAGGCCAAGCGTCGTTTTAAAACTGAGTAATCACCAGGGGCTAACTCTTCTGCTCTACTTAACCTCAACTCTGCTGACTGAAAATCACCCAGTATTAGGAGTGCATCATAACTGTGAATCATAGCAACAATATCATCTGGCTGAAGTAACAAGATTTGCTCAAAAGCTTTCAAAGCAGCGTGAGCATGATCCAGTTCCATCTCAACCCGCCCCAATGCCAGCCAGTGAGACGGATTTTCTGGCTCAGAAGATGCGGCTGTCTCAAAGGCTTTTACTGCTTTCTCTGGCTGACGGCGACAGAGCTCTATCAAACCCCGGATATGATGCCCAGTAGCAACATTACTGGATAATGGCAAAGCACTCTCATAAACCTCAATTGCCTTAGCCACCTCTCCCATCAACTGTAAAAGTTTCCCCAGTTTCAACCTTACCTGAATTAATTGAGATTGCCGCTGAATAACTTGGTGATACTCCTTAACAGCCTGCTCCCAGTTTCCACTTTCATAGAGTAAATCAGCCAATTCCAACCGTTTTTTCCATCCAGAGGGATACTGCTGCACATAGTTAGTTAAGGTTTTCAACTTCTGCTGTTTTCGGGTGGTTTTTTTATCTAATACCAGTTGTACATTTAACTCGACCTTTGAAGACTGGGATAAGGTTACCAAACAGGGGTTAGTGTTTCTAGACATATCGCTGTTACCTCATAGTTTATTTTATCATTAATTTGCTCAAAATGGCACTTTTTTGTTGTCGCATTTTGAGATGGAATCACGGATTTTTTAGTTTTAACTTCATCCCAAATATCATCCTTTTCAATCTCTTTTAACAAGGGGGGAGAATCATCTATGCCTGATAGATACCGCTTCAACTGCTTTTCCATAATTGCTCGCCCCTTTTGAATGCGTTTGTAAACGTTATCCACCGATAGAGCAAGTTTTTTGGCAATGTCTGGGTAGGGTATATCTTGGTAAAAATGCAACACAAAAGGCTCTCGCAGTTGGGGAGACAGAGCGTCTATTTCACGGCGGATATACATTCGTAACTCGCGACGGAGAATAGCTGACTCAGGAGAGTAATCACTAGAAGCTAATGTCTGGTGTTCTCCCACTGCCATTTCTTCAATGCTATCCATACCAATTGCACCTCTGTGGCGTTTTCGATGCAGATCTACGCAGAGGTTATGAGTCATTCGAGTTAGCCATGCTTTGGGATTAGTAATTTTTTCGGCGTGGTGTGGTAGTTTATCCCACGCCTTCATTCTGGCCAGACTTAATGCTTCTTCAGCATTGGTGCGATCGCCTCCCATCCAAGTTACGCACCGACCGTAAAGATAGTCTTGATTGACCAGCCATAACTTCCAAAAGGCAGTGCGATCGCCAAGAGATATACTTTTTAATAGATTAATCTCGTCTAATTTTGTTTCTGTTTTCATTTTTTTGAAGAAAATTGAGTGAAGTATAAGTAGTCGTACAAAATTAGGTTTAACTGTCGAGATAGGGAACAGGGAAGAGGGAATCGGGAATCGGGAATCGGGAATCGGTAAACCATTCTGTGTACCTCATAGCTATGAAAAACGCTATAAGCGCGTTTGTATTTGAGATGTAAACCTGTATGGTCTTTTTTTATTGTCCAATAAAACTCTGGATTTCTTGCCCCTTTTGCCTTTTGCCTTTTGCCTCTTGCCTTTTTCAGCAATAACTGTATTTACAAACTAGATCAAAAAACTATATTAATTTTGATACTGCATCACTTCTTTTTGTTTAGCGTAAATGCTTTTCAGGTGCTTCTTAACAGTATTGATGCTGATATATAGCTGCTGTGCAATTTCTTCGTAACTTAAGTTAGATTTTTTAAGTAACCATACTTCCTTTTCCCGGTGACTTAAGCCATATTTAATAGCATCAGTAATAGCGGAATTTTGGGTAGATTGATGTTTATCTTCTAGGGTGACTAACAGATAAGGATTTCGGGATAACTCTAACGTTAACCATCTAACCCTAACCCGAAAGTTAACTGACTTATTCACTTTAATTTCAGTTTCGATAATTAGTTTGCGATCGCTAAACAACTCACGACTATCAATTAATGATTGGCAAACTCCCCAAATTGGCTGAGGGATAGAATTTATCGGTGACTTACCTTGAGAGATTTGAGAGCAGATTCGACGTCCACACTCATTGGCATGAAACAACTCTTGGTTAGTAGTTATAATCAGCACCCCATCAACAAAGCCTTCAATAATTGCTTTGAGCAGTAATGGCAAACCTTCTTCTGAATCTAACTCTGGCTTACTGCTTTCGGGTTTAGTCGCTTCTACTTTGATTGATTGTGGTAAACTACAATAGTGTTTAAAGTGTTTGACATAATCTAGTTTTTTCTCCGGTTTTTCAAGCTCATATGTGCTTGAAAAAACTTGGTTTACATCAATAGAAATGGGTTTGGTCAAGAGTTGTTGATTAGTCATGATGAACCTTGATTATGATAAATTACTTGGGCTTATTCCAAATGCCATCGATCAACTAATTGGTTGTTTTACGTTTTCCATTTAGCGATCAAATTATTTCTATTTTTAGCACCCCACTGGCGCTGCTGAAATTATTATCAAAGATAAATTCGCTGTAATCAGCTAGGTTATCTAGTCCAAGGAAGTTGAGCCAAATTTCTAACAATAGCCATAACGTTGTTCTTGCCAACAGTTTTTTATAGAGCACATTCATGGTTTTATGTAGGATAAAATTCCTAGAATATATAGCAGTTTTGAATTGGGTGAGGTACTTTCCTCCTGGGTTTTAGGGACTGGGGAAACCCCCTTTGGCCGACTCCATCGCTATTGCCTTTTGCCTTCCCCCCTTCCGGGCGGGGGGTTAGGGGGGATTCCTTTGCTATATATTCATCAAACCCCACTGCATACTGACTTACCGCCTGAGATGATCTGACTTGTGACTAAATTGTGAAGAATTTGTGACTGAATTTTCCTTTGTCAATGGTATAATCCCTACAGTCATGATCAAATGAGCCATGCCCAGGTCGCTCAAAGTCCGTCAGGACTGCATTGAAAAAGTTAAACTGGCAGTCAGGCGTAACGGTTTTCCGAGCCAGAGGGCTTTGGCTGAAGATGTGGGGTTTGCCTTAGCCACAGTCAGCAACTTCCTGACCGGTAAACCGGTTGACTATATTACTTTTGAAGAACTTTCTCAGAAATTGGCACTGGAATGGAGAGCCATTGCCAATTTGGATTTTGACCTGCCATCCCAGGCTGTAGATGATGTACTATCGCAGGCTGTAGATGATCACTCATCCCAGACTGTAGATCAAAAGCCACAGATCACAACCTCTAGCAAACGCCAAGACTTGGGAGAAGCAATTGATGTTACCAATTTCTACGGGCGCAAGGAAGAATTAGCCACACTCAAACAATGGATTATTAATGACCATTGCCGACTGATTACCTTAATTGGCATGGGTGGAATTGGTAAAACAACTTTGTCTGTCAAGTTAGCCCAGGGTCTACAATCGGAATTTCAGTACCTGATTTGGCGAAGTTTGCGTAATGCGCCACCCATTCACGAGCTTTTGACGGACCTGATTGGGTTTTTGTCCGATCAGCAAGAAACTACTTTACCAGAAAGCTTAGATGGTAAAATCTCCTGTTTAATCGACTATCTGCGGGCAGAGCGTTGTTTGTTCATCTTAGATAATGTAGAGTCAATTCTATCCCCTGACCAACGGGCAGGAGCCTATCGCCCAGGATATGAAGGCTATGGGCAACTCCTCAGAAGCTGGGGCGAGACTAACCATCAAAGTTGTCTGGTGTTGACCAGTCGGGAGAAACCCAGAGAAATTAGAAACAAAGAAGGTGTAAACGCTCCGATTCGTTCCCTGAGGTTACCTGGCTTAACCGAGGGAGAAGGGAAGAAAATTCTCGCGGAAAAAGGCTTTTCTGTCTCAAAAGACGAATGTCAAGCACTGGTAGAGTTTTATGCAGGCAATCCTTTAGCATTGAAGATTGTTGCCACCACAATTTATGAGTTGTTTGACGGCGATGTGGCTCAGTTTTTAGAAGAAGGCACTATTGTCTTTGGTGATATTTCCGATTTAATGGACCAGCAGTTTAATCGCTTGTCAACTTTAGAACAACAGGTGATGTACTGGCTGACCCTTAATCGAGAATGGGTCTCATTTAAGGAGCTACAAAGGGACATTATTCCGGCTGTTTCATTCAAACATTTATTAGAAACCTTAGAATCTCTACAATTGCGCTCAATGATTGAGAAGACTTCGGGAAAATTTACTCAACAACCCGTGGTGATGGAGTATGTCAGCGATCGCTTAATTGAACAGATTTTCTGCGAAATTCAAACGGGAGAAATAGCACTATTGGAGCGCTGTGCCTTAATCAAAGCCCAAGCCAAAGATTATCTGAGAAATGCCCAAATTCAGCTGATTCTAAAACCGATTACCGAGCAACTACTCAACCTGCTTGGTCTCCCAGAAAATGTCCAAAACTATTTGAATCAAATTTTATCAAAACTGAAGTCTTTTCCCCCTCGAAAACCCGGATATGCCGGGGGGAATGTTCTCAATTTACTCTGGCAGCTTAATCTTGACCTGAGTGGCTATGATTTTTCTAACTTAACGGTTTGGCAAGCTTACCTACAGGGCATGAATTTGCATGGAGTCAACTTTGCCAATGCCGATTTAAGTAAGTCGGCTTTGACTCGCACCTTAGGGGGGGTTTTATCAGCGACCTTTAGCCCAGATGGGAAACTCCTGGCAACCAGTGTTGATAATGAGATTTGGTTGTGGGACGTTGCCAACATCAAACAAATTATTACTTGCAATGGTCATACCGCTTGGGTGCAATGCCTGGCTATTAGTCCAGAGGGAGAAATTTTAGCTAGTGGTAGTAACGACCAAACGATCAGGTTGTGGAATGTCCACACCGGGCAATGTCTAAAAACACTGCGAGGTCATACCAGTTGGGTGCAATCCCTAGCCTTTAGTCCAGAGGGAGAAATTTTAGCCAGTGGTAGCCATGACCAAACGGTAAAGCTGTGGAATGTCCACACCGGAAAATGTCTGCAAACCTTGTCAGGCCATAGCAATCCGGTATTTTTTACTACCTTCAGTCCCAATGGACAAAGGTTGGTCACTGGGAGTGAAGACCAAACTGTCAGAGTCTGGGATGTCAACACTGGTTCTTGCCTGCAAGTCCTAGAAATCCCGATCAATTGGGTATTATCGATTGCCCTTAGCCCAGACGGAGAAACATTGGTAACTGGAAGTGATGGCACAACGGTAAAATTTTGGGATTTAGCCAGTGGTGAGTGTATCAAAACATTACCAGACTACAACAGTCATGTGTGGTCAGTGGCTTTCAGCCCAGATGGTAAAACACTGGTGACTGGTAGTGAGGATACAACGGTTAAAATCTGGGAGGTGGAAACCGGGAAATGTCTCCAAACATTGCACGAGTATAGCAATTCCCCTTTAGGTAATAGCTACGCTTCACGGATTTGGTTGGTTGCTGTTAATTCGGATGGTCAAACCTTGCTGAGTGTGAGTGAAAACCAAACCATGAAGTTATGGGATATCCACACGGGACAATGTTTAAGAACAGTGGATGGGTATAGTAATTGGATCTTATCCGTGGCTTTTAGTCCAGATGGTCAAATGTTGGCCAGTAGTAGCGAAGACCAACGGGTAAGATTGTGGGATATTGAGACGGGGCAATGTGTACAGACCTTGTCAGGACATACTAATCTGGTCTCATCAGTCACTTTTGCTCCCAAAGACGATCAGATTCTGGCCAGTAGCAGTGACGACACAACTATCAAACTTTGGGATGCAAATACAGGAGAGTGTTTGCAAACACTGTGGGGACACGATAGTTGGGTGCATGCGGTCAGCTTCAGTCCAGAGGGAGAAATTTTAGCCAGTGCCAGTCGTGACCAAACGGTAAAGCTTTGGGATTGGCATACCGGAGAATGTCTGCACACCTTAGAAGGGCATATTCAGCACGTCAAAACCATTAGTTTCAGTCCCTGCGGTAAAATCCTAGCCAGTGGTAGCCATGACAACACGATCAAACTTTGGGATGTCAGTACCGGAACCTGTCTACAAACATTGCCAGGTCACGAGGATTGGGTTTTATCTGTTGTGTTCAGTCCCGGTGCCAATCTGCTGGCCAGTGCCAGTGGAGACCAGACTATTAAACTGTGGGATGTTGAGACGGGGCAATGTCTACAAACCTTATCCGGTAACACATCTCGAGTCAGAACAATTGCCTTTAGTCCAGATGGCAAGAGTTTAGCCAGTGGCAGTGATGACCAGACTGTTCAACTGTGGGATATCAGTACAGGTACTGTTCTCAAACTATTTCAGGGACACGACAAAGCAGTCCGGTCAATTGCCTTTAGTCCTAATCCTCCTGTGTTAGTGAGTAGCAGCGAAGATGAAACCATTAAGCTTTGGAATCTTGACACCGGTGAATGTGTAAAAACTATGAGAATTGATCGACCCTATGAAGGGATGAATATTAAAAACGCCATTGGTTTAACCAAACCTCAGAAAAACACGTTAAAAGCTCTAGGTGCAGTAGAGAAAGATTAAGGGGAGCAGGGAGCAGGGAGCAGGGAGCAGCTAAGAGGCAAGAGGCATGCTAGCAATAGGCATGCTAGCAAGAGGCAATAGGCATGCTAGCAAGAGGCAATAGGCATGCTAGCAAGAGGGCAAAAACCTTGTGTACCTCATAGCTATGAGAAACGCTATATTATGTCGGGATAATTACCCTTAATACAAATCTCCCTCATCTCCCTATCTCCCCATCTCCCCATCTCCCCACACTCCCCTTCTTTTTTACAAATATGAGATGCACCCCCTATCGGAGGAACTTGTAGGGTGGGCAAAAACAGTTGGTTTTTTGGAGCTGTAGGGTGGGCAAAAAGCGATGCAGCTTCGGAACAGGGGGTTTCCCCCACTCGCGCTTTGCATGGCTGACACAGTTTGGTTTTTTTGAGTATTAATGATGAGAATACTTTGCCCACCCAACTGGAATTGGTATTTTTTTGAAAGTCAAGTACCCTACCTATCGGAGGAGTCAGGAGCTTTACTTCAGGGCTCAAAATACCCTGAATTAAAGCCTGGCACCGCAATGGTTAATCCCTTGACAAATCAGCTGTTAATATGCTATGCTAGAAATAGAGATTATTATAATAGAACAGGGTAAGCCCAAGAAATATTCAGCCAAAATGTGATCTAGGGCAAGGATTATGACCATAGTAAGCCTTGATTCTTAGCACTATAGCGCTTATATTTATCACTATTGTTAAGAATAATTCGGCGTTGCTGAATTGAAGTATTAATTTAAATCGTCTGGTTTTGGGAAAGCCCCCGTTGGTCCCCATCTGTAAAATAGCCTTGCATCCGCGCTCTTCCCCCCAGTATTGGGGGGTTAGGGGGGCGGGGGACGAAAGAAAATTTTGTTCCCCCCCCGGTGCGCTTACAGTCGTCGAATTAAATTCGCCACTGCTCGCACCGCAAAATTGGGGGGCTAGGGGGGCTCAATCATACCCAGAATCAGCAACGCCAATAATTCCTCTTTATTGAGTCTTGCGCTTACCCCGTATCATACAGTTGGGGTTAAAAACAGTGGCTATGGAAAATACAGAACCTAACCAAAATTCTGAAGAGCAAGTAGTAGAAAATACATCTGGCGATACTAACCCCTTAGGGGACGATCGCTCCGACTCTCAGGAAACAGTAACAACTCCTGAAGAAGCTGAAGTAAAAGCTGGATCGAGTGATGAAAATGTCGAAACAGATAATCAAGACACTAAAGAAATTACCGCACCAGAATCTAATCCAACTACTAGTGAGCGTTCTCCAGGAAAAACCGATAGAGGTTTATAATCCAGGAGTTCTATTCTTGGGCGAGAATTGACCAACTCAGCGATCCCCCCTAACCCCCCTTAACTAAGGGGGGAATTAGAGAAAAAAGTGCTCCTGATGAAGGTATAATTAGAGAAAAAAGTGCTCGTGATGAAGGAGAGAATTAGAGAAAAAAGTGCTCCTGATGAAGGAGAGAATTAGAGAAAAAAGTGCTCCTTAATAATGGTGATTTAGGGGGTTATAAATCAGGAATTAACAAAACTGTAACTCCTTCAATAAGTATTAAGAGAATGCCATGACCTACAATATATATGCGCTGCTGGTAGCTATTGATGAATATCCCAGTCCTGTTCCTTCTTTGAATGGCTGTGTTAATGACATCCTAGGAATACAGGAATATTTGCAAGGGCGGGTTGCTACAGATGGATATCAACTACACATCCGCACACTCTTGAATCGAGATGCTACCCGTCAGGCAGTTGTTGATGGTTTTCGGCAGCATTTGTGTCAAGCTAGCCGTGAAGATGTTGCTTTCTTTTACTATGCGGGACATGGTTCTCAAGAGCAAGCTCCACAAGAGTTTTGGGCAATAGAGCCGGAACGATTGGATGAAACATTAGTCTGTTATGACAGTCGCACTGAGGGGGGTTGGGACTTGGCGGATAAGGAGTTAGCCAAGCTAATTTCTGAGGTAGCTCAGAAAAACCCCCACACTGTTATTATTTTAGACTGCTGTCACTCTGGTGCTGGCACCCGTGGCGATCTAGAAGGAGAAATAGCAGTTCGTAAAACTTCCACCGACAAACGCCAGCGACCCTTGGAGAGTTTTATTTTCTCCTTGAGTGAAACTGACAAATTATCAGCTGCCCTCAGCCCGGAAAAAAATCCTAGTGGTTGGAGTTTCCCCACAGGAAAACATATCTTCCTGGCAGCTTGTCGAGATAGTGAGACAGCGAAAGAATTCAACAGCAATGGCCAACCAAGAGGTGCGTTTTCTTACTTTTTGCTGGATACCTTGAAGAAAGCCAATGGTAGCCTGACTTATCGGGATTTATTCAAGCGTGTCAATGCCCTAGTCCGCAGTAAGATCACCGCCCAATCTCCCCAAATCGAAGCTACGGAATTGAGTGATTTAGACCAACCTTTTCTGGGTGGTGCGATCGCTAACCGTACACCCTACTTTACTGTCTGCTATGACAAAAACCACGACTGGGTGATTGATGGTGGTGCGGTTCACGGCATTTCTCAACCGCTTCGGGATCAGACCACAATACTGGCATTATTTCCCTTTGACACCCCCACAGAGGAACTTCGCCAACTGTCAACAGCAGTAGGTGAGGCAAAAATTGTGGAAGTAATGCCGCAGCTGAGTAAAGTTCAAATTAGTGGTCTTGGGGATTTAAATCCCGAAATGACCTGGAAAGCAGTCATTACCAGTTTGCCCCTGCCACCGAAAGGGGTTTTCTTGTCAGGAGAACCAGCTGGTGTAGAATTAGCCCGTACCAGCCTACTCAATACCTCTAACAATCAGCCTTCGTTGTATGTTCGGGAAGTGGCAACCCGAGAAGAAGCCGAGTTTCAGTTACTGGCTCGTGATGAACACTATTTAATTACACGACCAGCGGATGAGCGTCCTCTAGTGGCTGCCATTTCCGGTTACACCGATGCCACTGCCTTGCAGGCGATTAAGCGATTAGAACATATCACCCGTTGGCTGAATATCACTGAACTGGCCAGCCCAGCCACCAGCCGCATTCGCCCTGATGCTGTGCAAATGCTGATTTACCAGCAGGATGGGTCACCTTTGCTAGATACTGACATTCGTCTGGAATATCAACAGGAAAATGGCAGGTGGCGATCGCCCAGATTCAAAATTAAGCTCAAAAACACCAGTAATGAGCCGCTTTATTGCGCTGTGCTCGATTTAACCGACCGTTACGCCGTCTCAGCTGAGTTGTTAGATGGGGGCGGAATTTTGCTGCAACCAACGGGGCAAGAGGGAGATGAAGCCTGGGTTAATCGCGGAAATCCAATTTATCCTGAAGTCCCCAAACAACTATGGCAAAAAGCGGGGATTACGGAAGTTAAAGATATTCTCAAACTGATTATCTGTTCGACGGAATTTGATGCCACTTTGCTCCAACAACCAGAACTTGACCTACCACCACGTCTTTTGCCTACACCCAGTCGCGGTAATGGTACCCTGAACCGCTTGATGCAAAGGATTCCAGCTCGTGACCTCCGCAGCAGACCAGAAGAAGACGAAATCTATGATGACTGGTTAACTAGCCAAATTAGCATTACTACCGTGCGTCCTCTACACACAGCTGAAATTCGCAGAGGAGATGAGTCAGTTTTGCCGGGAACAAATGTGAAATTAACCACAGATTCCGAATTCATAGGCCAGGCACGTCTAACCACTCTCACCCAATCAACCAGGGATTTAGGTAATAATATGTTACCACCGATACTGCGGGAGGACCATCCGGGCATTGAGTCCTTTGAGTTTACTAGCAGTCGGGGAACGGATCCTGGTTTAAGCGCGCTGGAATTAACTGAGGTGGAAAATCCGTCAGCCGTTACAGCCAAAAATCCCCTGAAAGTTATTGTTGATCGACCCCTTGCTTCTGATGAACAACTATTACCCATTAGCTACGATGGGGAGTTTTTCCTGCCTTTGGGACGGGCTCGGTCCACCCCGGAGGGCAAAACGGAGATTTTACTGGAACGGTTAACAGAACCAATTAGTGAAGGTAGCCGCAGCTTGGGGGGTTCGATCCGAATTTTCTTCCAAAAAGTAGTGTCTCAACAACTGGGGCTAGAGTTTAATTACCCAATTTTGGCAGCAGCGGATGTCACTGCCTCTGGAGTGGTCAACTATACAAGAGATGTTGAACAAGTCAAGTCGCGGGTTGCCCAAGCCCAACGCATAGTCCTTTATATACACGGTATTATTGGTGATACTGAGAGCTTGCTGCCCAGCCTTCGCTCCGCCCAGGTTGAGGAGGATGGAACAGAAAAACCCCTGGCCGAACTGTATGACCTGGTACTCAGCTATGATTATGAGAATATAAATACCTCAATTGTAGAGAATGCTAAATTGCTGAAGCAGAGACTACAAGCTGTAGGGTTAGGGGAGAACCACCGTAAAATTTTTCACATTGTCGCCTACTCCATGGGAGGGTTGGTTTCTCGTTGGTTTATTGAACGAGAAGGAGGCAATCAGGTGGTTGGGCATTTAATTATGCTAGGTACACCCAATGCTGGTTGCCCTTGGTCTAAGCTTGAAGATTGGGCATTAGCTACCTTAAGTATCGGTTTAAATGGGCTGTCAGAATTTCCTTGGCCAGTACCAGTAATGGGGATGTTGCTTAAGGCGATTAACCGGTTTGTTGATGAGATTGAAACTATTGATATTTCCCTAGACCAGATGGACCCCAGTTCTGAGTTCTTGGAACAATTAGCAGCAAGTCCTGACCCCAAAGTACCTTACTCAATTATTGCTGGTAATACATCTATTATTCCTGCCGCCCTGAAAGCAGAAGCCAATCAAACTTCTAGTCCCTTGCAACGACTAATGCAGAAGTTATTTGATAAAGCTGTAGCTATGGCTTTCTTTGAGCAACCAAATGATATCGTTGTTACAGTACAAAGTATAAAAAGCGTAGGTTCAGACCGGAACCCACAACCGCAAATCCAGGAAATCGGCTGCGATCACATGGTTTACTTTACTGAACCAGTGGGGTTAACTGCCTTCTCCCAGGCGGTGAAAAAAGCCCTAGAAAATAACTCTGATTTAGGAGCTACAACTACTGCTACAACTACTAGAGTGGCAAATCCTGTGGTTAATAATAGTACTAATAATTCTTCAGGGAACAAAACACTGAAATGGTGGATTATTGGGGGAGTTGGGGTATTAGTCGCGGCTATTCTGGGTTGGCTGGTATTAAAGCCATCAAACAACATCCAACCTAGTAATGAAACTCAACCCACCGAGAATGTAAGTCAATGATGCTTAAGCAGTCAGCGGTCAGCGGTCAGCGGTCAGCGGTCAGCGGTCAGCCGTCAGCTAAAGGCTCACGCTGCGCGAATAGCTTTCCATAACTCAGATTAAACTAATGCTTACCTGTTGTCTTGATGCAAAGCGCGAGTGGGGGAAACCCCCTGTTCCGAAGCTGCATCGCTTATTCAAAAGCTCTTCCCTTTGCTTACCCTATGCCCATAAGCACCTCAAGTAGCCTGTCCATAGCCCATAAGCTGATAACTGATAGCTGATAACTGATAGCTGATAGCTGATAACTGATAGCTGATAGCTGATAGCTGATAACTGATAGCTGATAGCTGATAGCTGATAGCTGATAGCTGATAGCTGATAGCTGATAGCTGATAGCTGATAGCTGATAGCTGATAGCTGATAACTGATAGCTGATAGCTGATAGCTGATAGCTGATAGCTGATAGCTAATAGCTGACAATTGCTTTCACCAAATCTTGCTCATTTTTAGCACAAACCCCGCCAGTTCCGGAGCACCGCTAACGGTTTCAGGATTGTCCAAAATCTCTGGTTCCTGATCACGACGATAAATGTAAATTTTCCGGTTTTGGCGGTCGATCAACCAACCCAGTGATGTGCCATTATCAAGGTATTCTTGCATTTTGTCTTGCAAGCCACTGAGTGTATCGCTCGCCGAACGTAACTCGATCACAAAGTCGGGGCAAATGGGGGCAAAGGAAGCTTTCTGTTCTTCGGTTAAGGCATTCCAGCTCTCCAGTTTAATCCAACAGGCATCTGGAGAGCGGATCGCTCCATTGGGCAAGGTAAAGCCGGTGCTGGAGTCAAAGGTTTCACCCGTACCGTCGAGATCAGCCCAGTTAGCCAATTGTTGAGAAATTTTCAGATTCCGATTGCCTGTATCGGAAAAGACTGGGGGCATAATTACAACTTCTCCACTGGCGGTGCGCTCAATTCGTAGATCTCGATTGGCTAAACAGAATTCAGAAAACTGGGCAGGGGTCATGGGGATGATCCCAGGAAGATTGACCATCACAGGGACAGTTTGGGTTTGAATCAGTAGCCTGGTCATTATAGGGTTTGTATCTAGGTTGTAAACGACTTATTGCATAACAATGCTTGCATACAAGAGGAACCGACCCCTAACCCCTCCCAGGAGGGGAAAGGCAAGAGGGGAAAAAGATACGAAGTTTTATTGGACAGTCAAAAAATACCTTCTAGGTTTACATCTCATTTATAAACGCTATATACGCCAATGAAGATTTATTACGAAACTAATAATTTCTGCGTAAAGTCAACAGATTATCCTGGGGAATAAATAGGGAGCATCCCACTGCTGTGTGAGCGGGATTATACCGCCCACATATAGCAGAAGTCCGCAAGTCAGAAGTCAGAAGTCAAGTCGCTTTGCTCCAATTCAAAATTAAAAATTATTAATTCAAAATGACAATCAGTGGGGGCTTGTACCCGCCACTGATTGAAGACCACAAGTCGCGCTTACCGTAGGTCACGTTGCTTAACGCGCTCCCTATCAAAGTTCAAAATTATTAATTCAAAATGATTCGGACAATTCTATATTTTTAATTTTTAATTTTTAATTTTTAATTTTTAATTTTTAATTTTTAATTTTTAATTTTTAATTTTTAATTTTTAATTTTTAATTTTTAATTTTTAATTTTTAATTTTTAATTACCCGGGGGGCTTGTACCCAGAATTAAAAAATTGCCAAATTAAGGCCGTAGGCCACGCTGCGCGAACTGATTTTCTTTATTTTGAAGTTTGAATTTTGAATTTTGAATTACCACTAGGGGTCAGAAGCCAGAAGTCAGAAGTCATTTGAGAATAATATGTTTTCCCGCAATCTCGCCTTGATCATCGGTATCAATAACTACACAAACGGCATTTCTCCCCTGAACACTGCCGTAAACGATGCCAAAAAACTAGTTGAAATTCTCCGCAAAAAGCATGATTACGAAGTCTGGGAATGCTTAGACGAAGTGGCAACTCTGTCTAACTTTAACAAATTTTTATCTCATACCTTACCAGAACAAGTTACTGAAAATGACCGCTTATTATTTTACTTTGCTGGTCATGGAGTTGCTCTCAATGGGGATGATGGCCCGGCTGGTTACTTAATTCCTCAAGATGCCATACTCGGGGATACTAATAGTTATCTGCCCATGAGGAAGTTACACGATGCTTTAAGTCAATTACCCTGTCGTCATTTCTTGGGTATCCTCGACTGCTGTTTTGCTGGTGCTTTCCGTTGGTCGAGTACTAGGGATTTATTAACCTCGCCAGAAGTAATTCACCAAGAGCGTTATGACCGTTTTATTACTGACCCGGCATGGCAAATCATTACGTCTTCAGCTTCTGACCAAAAGGCTTTAGATAACTTTAATTTAGATAGCGAACGCGGTCAATTCGGTAATCATTCCCCTTTTGCGAGTGCATTATTAGAAGCCCTAGAAGGGGCAGCAGATATCTATCCTCCCGCCAAAAATGGTAAGCCCGCTGGAGATGGGGTAATTACAGCCACAAAATTATATTTATATTTACGGGATCGAGTCGAAATACCCACAGAAAAATTCCGGATACGACAAACCCCTGGTATTTGGTGTTTAAACAAACACGATAAGGGAGAATATATCTTTCTTTCTCCCGGACATGAACTTAATTTACCACCAGCACCACCATTAGATGAGTCACAAAATCCCTATCGGGGTTTAAACTCCTTTGACGAGAAACACAGTGCCCTGTTTTTCGGTAGAACATTACTAGTAGAAAAGTTAGAAGCTTTTGTCAAAGCTAATCCCCTGACAGTGGTGTTGGGTGCTTCCGGTTCAGGTAAGTCTAGCTTGGTCAAGGCAGGATTAATTCCCCAGTTGAAACAGGAAAATACCGGTAAATGGTCGATAGTGTCACCAATTCGTCCCGGAGAAAACCCCTTCCAAGCTCTCAATAAAGCCCTGGTTGAGGCCGGATTACCAAAAGTCGAGTTACAAAACCCACAAAAAACTCTCACTGAAAGTATTGCGGTTTGGGTTAAAAACAATCCAAAATCCAAGTTATTACTGTTTATTGACTAAAGCGAAGAAATCATTACACTCTGTCAAGATGAGCAGGAGCGCCAGGAATTTTTCCAACAGATACTGGCAGCAATTGATGGCTATCGGGAGCAATTACGAGTAGTATTAAGCCTACGTTCTGATTTTGAACCCCAAATCACAGATGTGGGCTTAACGTTGGCACCGGAAATAGTAAATCAATTGGGAACCACGGTACTGATAAATCTTTGGCAAAGTGGACGATTTATTGTACCGGGGATGACACGAGGGGAACTCAACGAAGCGATAGAAAAACCGGCTCAAGCACGGGTAATGTATTTTCAGCCCCACGATTTAGTAGAAAAATTAATTGATGAAGTGGCGGATATGCCCGGAGCATTGCCCCTGCTTTCTTTTGCCTTGAGCGAACTCTACCTCAAGTATTTAAGGCGGCAACGGGAGGCACAATACAGGGGTATTACTATTGACCGGGCGTTGACTCAAGCCGATTATAGTGAATTGGGGGGAGTAATGCGATCGCTAACTCAAAGGGCGGATGAGGAATATCAGAAGCTAGTTCAAGAAAATCCCGCTTATGACCAAGTAATCCGTCATGTGATGCTGCGGATGGTGGCACTAGGTGGGGGTGAGTTAGCCCGTAGGCGCGTACCTTTATCAGAATTGGAATATCCGCCTCAGAAAAATGGTTTAGTGAAGGAAGTAATTGAGCGTTTTACCAATGCGCGGTTACTGGTGAATGGAGTTGATGCTGATGGGAATCCCTATGTGGAACCTGCCCATGATGCTTTGGTGCGGGGATGGCAAAGATTGCTGGAGTGGAAACAAAAGGAGGAGGAAAATTTACTTCTACAACGGCGGTTGACTCCCGCAGCCCAGGAGTGGGAAAGCCAGCAAAAGGCAAGGTTTCTTTGGCATGCTAATCCACGTTTGGATTTGTTTAAAAAGGTACTCAATTCTGATAATAACTGGCTTAACCAAGTAGAAGTTGATTTCTTGCGGCGCAGTGTTAGAAAAAAAGCCAGTAACACAATTTTGCGTTGGAGCATCGCTGGCTCAGTTCTTTTGGGGGCAATTTTCGGTGCTGCTGTTTGGATGCAATGGAGAAACTCTGAACTAACCCGTGCCAATTCTCTCGGTCGCAATTCTTTGTCCCTGTTTGCTGAACATAAACAAATTGATGCTTTCGTGGAGGCGATTAGGGCAGGAAAAATCCTACAAAAACACAAGGCATCCGACCCACAGGTGATTCGTGCCCTGCAGAAAGTTGTTTATGAAGGCAGCGAACGCAACCACTTGCAGAGGCATGATGACGATGTCTTTAGCGTCAGTTTCAGCCCCGATGGCCAGACCTTGGCTTCTGGCAGTCATGACAAGACCATCAAACTCTGGAATCTAGAGACGGGAAGGGAAATCCGCACCCTGATCGGGCATGATAAAATTGTCTTTAGCGTCAGTTTCAGCCCCGATGGCCAGACCTTGGCTTCTGGCAGTAGTGACAACACGATCAAACTCTGGAATCTTTTGACGGGAAGGGAAATCCGCACCCTGATCGGGCATGATGAGGCTGTCAGTAGCATCAGTTTCAGCCCCGATGGCCAGACCTTGGCTTCTGGCAGTAGTGACAACACGATCAAACTCTGGAATCTTTTGACGGGAAGGGAAATCCGCACCCTGATCGGGCATGATGACGATGTCTTTAGCGTCAGTTTCAGCCGGGATGGCCAGACCTTGGCTTCTGGCAGTGATGACAACACGATCAAACTCTGGGATCTACAGACAGGCGAGGTAATTCGCACCCTGAACGGGCATAATAACTGGGTCATGAGCGTCAGTTTCAGCCCCGATGGCCAGACCTTGGCTTCTGGCAGTAGTGACAAGACCATCAAACTCTGGGATCTACAGACAGGCGAGGTAATCCGCACCCTGATCGGACATAATAACTGGGTCATGAGCGTCAGTTTCAGCCCCGATGGCCAGACCTTGGCTTCTGGCAGTGATGACAAGACCATCAAACTCTGGGATCTACAGACAGGCGAGGTAATCCGCACCCTGATCGGGCATAATAACTGGGTCAAGAGCGTCAGTTTCAGCCCCGATGGCCAGACCTTGGCTTCTGGCAGTAGTGACAACACGATCAAACTCTGGAATCTAGAGACGAGAAGAGAAATCCACACCCCCCAGAGGCATAATGACCTTGTCAAGAGCTTCAGTTTCAGCCGGGATGGCCAGACCTTGGCTTCTGGCAGTTTTGACCAGACCATCAGACTCTGGAATCTAGACTTAAACTTAGACTCTTTAATGGCGAAGAGTTGCGATTGGGTGCGCCATTATTTGCAGAATAATCCTAATGTCAGCGAGAAGGATAGGCAGTTGTGCGACAATGTAAAGAAAATAGTTGCAAAAGATAAAAGTTTTTAACGCCGTAGCAGCTATTCGTCAAATATGGGTATATACAGCGGTTTGCACTTCAGTTAGGTACAAAGTTTTGGGTTTGTAGGGACTTCGGAGCAGCGAGCAGGGAAGAGGGAAGTCGGAAGTCGGAAGAGGAGAAACAATGTGTACCTGATAGTTATGCAAACCGCCGTAAGTGCGATCGCATAAGCGCGGAAGCTTCGCTTCATCGCGTAGCGTGACCAAAGGTCAATCGCTCTCTAAAAACTGTTGGTACGAAAGGGGAGCAGGTCAAAGTTGTAGAAGATATGAACTATCAGAACATCCGGGAAGGATGAAGCAGGATGAAGGATGAGTTGGGATGTTATTGCTTTCCAGCAGTTGCTGACTAACTCGATCAGAATGTACTAGTTGATCTGGAGTGATCCAAATTTGAGTGCAGCTCAGCTGTACTTGTGGAAAGTTAAAGTACAGAATTCGGTCAAGGATTGGGGTTAACCCAAACTTGACCGATTTTTTTGTATTGGGGATAGGGAGTAGGGACCAGCTCATAAGGGTAGGTTTTTTACTTTGACCTCAGGTGTGGGGTGTGGGGCGTGGGGTGACCGGGTGTGGGGCGGGGGCGCGGGGAGCTCACAAGGGTAGGTTTTTTACATTTGGGTCCTGCCCCACCCCCAACCCCCGACCGGTCGGGGGCGGATCACAAGGAGAGGAAAAGGAAAACAACGAATAAATGATGATTTTTAGCGATGCAGCTTTCTTATCCCCTACACCCTACACCCCACCCCCTACACCCCACACCTCACGTCTTTGTTAAAAACCTACCCCTGTGAGGTAGGGACCAGGGAGTAGGGAGTAGGGAGTGTGGGGAGGGTGAAGTGGGGTGAATGGGGTGAGTCGAGAGCGAAAAATTGGTGCTAACTCGAAAAATTCCAAAATAGGGTTTTGAGATCGTCTTAAGGGTGTAGAGACAAAAGACAGATAATAAAAACTTTGTCCAATGTCGAAACCTGAAAAGGTATTCCATCGTAAACGTCAAATCATTAAGGAAAATAAATCCCTCATGGCAACTAACACTATCAATTCTAACTCTGTACTAGCTAATGGTTCTGAAGTAACTAGTCAGGCTAACGCTGCTTACGTCACCCACCTACCAGTTTTGAAAAAGGGAACAGCCGGTGAAGCTGTCCGCTTTATCCAGCAGTTCTTAATTTGCTACATCGACTATTCTGTGCTTCTTGACGGACAGTTTGGCTCCCAAACAGAACGGGCAGTAAGGGATTTCCAAAGCTACTACAACTCCCTCCAAAAATCTAATCCTGACTACTTGATTGTTGATGGGATTGTTGGTAAAGAAACCTATCGTGCCATCGGTAATACGTTTTGCTAAAGATCCCGAATTAGTAGGGATATAGCACAGGGGGGTGAACTGAGCTCCTGCTCACCGCCCCCCTTCGGGGCGGCAGAGCTGTTTCAAAATGTAATAAGTTAACGATTTTTGGAGATAAGGGGATAAGTAAATCAAGCAAAATTTTATTAAAATTCAGTAAATTTAGCCATTAAAATCTGAATAATTAGTCTTTTTGAAAAACTTAAATGACTAACACTTCGTGATTATAACACTAATTTTTGTCCGATAAATTTTGCAAAAATCCCGACCCTCAGGCTCAAAAATTACCCGACCAGGGTGGGTGGGTTCCCATCTCCCTATCTATTTTTGGCGAGAATGAAATAGCCCTGCCCTTAGAGGGTATTCCTATTCCAGAAAAACCCATAATTTGGCACTTAAGAAAATCGCCAACTGCTATATGTTCTCCCGAAATCTCGCATTTATCATCGGCATCAATAACTACACAAACGGCATTTCCCCCCTGAACACTGCCGTAAACGATGCCAAAAAACTAGTGGAAATTCTCCGCAAAAAGCATGGCTATCAAGTCTGGGAATGCTTAGACGAACTTGCCAGCCTCACTAACTTCAAGAAATTTTTAGAAAAAACCTTACCGGAACAAGTCACTGAAAATGACCGCTTATTATTTTACTTCGCTGGTCATGGAGTAGCTCTCAATGGGGATGATGGCCCGGCGGGTTACTTAATTCCTCAAGATGCTTTACTGGGGGATACTAATAGTTATCTGCCCATGACGAAGTTGCATGATGCTTTAATTAAATTACCCTGTCGTCATTTCTTGGGTATCCTAGACTGCTGTTTTGCTGGTGCTTTCCGTTGGTCGAATACTAGGGATTTATTAACCTCACCAGAAGTAATTCACCAAGAACGATACGACCGTTTTATTACTGACCCAGCCTGGCAAATCATTACGTCCTCAGCCTCGGACCAAAAAGCCTTAGATAACTTTAATTTAGATAGCGTACGCAGTCAATTCGGCCATCATTCCCCTTTTGCTAGTGCATTATTAGAAGCCCTCGAAGGTGCAGCAGATATCTATCCTCTTGCCAAAAATGGTAAACCGGCGGGAGATGGGGTAATTACAGCCACAGAATTATATTTACATTTACGGAATCGAGTCGAAATACCCACAAAAAAATACCGTAAGCGACAAACCCCTGGTATTTGGTGTTTAAATAAGCACGATAAGGGAGAATATATCTTTCTTTCTCCGGGACATAAACTTAATTTACCGCCCGCACCACCTTTAGATGAGTCACAAAATCCCTATCGCGGTTTAAACTCCTTTGAGGAGAAACACAGTTCACTGTTTTTCGGTAGAACATTACTAGTAGAAAAGTTAGACTATTTTGTCAAAGCTCATCCCCTGACAGTGGTGTTGGGTGCTTCTGGTTCGGGTAAATCTAGCTTGGTCAAGGCAGGATTAATTCCCAAACTACGGCAAGATCAAGAGAAATGGTGTATTTTGCCACCCATCCGTCCTGGTGAGACTCCCTTGCAAGGGTTAAATAATGCTTTGAAAAATACCCAATTACCAGAGGTAGCAGCCCAAAACCCACAGCAGAACCTGGCAATGAGCATTGATGTTTGGGCAAAACGCAACCCCAACTCTAAGTTATTACTGTTTATTGACCAAAGCGAAGAAATTATTACACTCTGTCAAAACTTAGATGAGCGTAAGGAGTTTTTCCAACAGATACTCACAGCCATAAATGCCCATGGGGATAAATTACGGGTAGTATTAACCCTACGTTCTGATTTTGAACCCCACATCTGTGATTTGGGCTTAAAGTTGGCACCGGAAATAGTAAATCAATTGGGAAGCACGGTACTGATAAATCTTTGGCAAAGTGGACGATTTATTGTACCGGCGATGACACGAGCTGAACTCAACGAAGCGATAGAAAAACCGGCTCAAGCACGGGTGATGTATTTTCAGCCCCACGATTTAGTAGAAAAATTAATTGATGAAGTGGCGGATATGCCGGGAGCATTGCCCCTGCTGTCTTTTGCCTTAAGTGAACTGTACCTGAAATACTTAAGGCGACAACGGGAGGCACAATACAGGGGTATTACTATTGACCGGGCGTTGACTCAAGCCGATTATCTTCAATTGGGGGGAGTAATGCGATCGCTAACTCAAAGGGCAGATCTTGAATATGAGGCGCTAGTTAATGAAAATCCCGCTTATGAGCAAGTAATCCGTCATGTGATGCTGCGGATGGTGGCACTAGGTGGGGGTGAGTTAGCCCGTAGGCGGGTACCTTTATCAGAATTGGAATATCCACCAGGGAAAAATGATTTAGTTAAAGAAGTAATTGAGCGCTTTACCAATGCGCGGTTACTGGTGAATGGAGTTGATGCTGATGGGAATCCCTATGTGGAACCTGCCCATGATGCTTTGGTGCGGGGTTGGCAAAAGCTGCTGGAGTGGAAACTACATGATGAGGAAAATTTACTTCTACAACGGCGGTTGACTCCCGCAGCCCAGGAGTGGAAAAGCCAGCAACAGGCAAAGTTTCTTTGGAATACTAACCCTCGTCTGGATTTGTTTAAAAAGGTACTCAATTCTGATAATAACTGGCTTAACCAAGTGGAAGCTGAGTTTGTGCGGCGTACTCTGCAAAAAAGGCGAAATGATAGCCGTCGATTAATTAGCTGTGTAACGGTCGTGATTCTGGCTCTGAGTGGATTGAGCATCTTTAGTTTTAATCAGTTGCAGCAACTCAAATGCGCATCTGAGCAATTCCAAAACGACTCTATCAAAGTAGTAGGGGAATTTTCCCTCAATACTAAACCTCTTGCAGAAGTCAGGAGATAGGAGACAGGAGACAGAAAACAGTAACAATAATTGACGAAAACAGTATCAAAAAAATACTTTTGCAAGAGGTCTACTGTATTGAACATTAACTCCACTTCTGAAAACAATCTAGTTCGTGGAGAGGTAAACATAATTCTTGTATAAAAAAGCTTGCATACAAGAGGAATCCCACCCTAACCCCCCTTAGTAAGGAGGCAAGAGCAACCCCTCATAAGGGTAGGTTTTTTACAAAGACCTCAGGTGTTGGGTTTAGGGTGTGGGGTGTGGGGTGTGGGGTATAAGAAAGCGATGCAGCAAGGGAACAGGGGGTTTCCCCCGGAGACGAAACCTTAGATAGTGGAGCCTTTATAGTTAGCAGGTTATGCAGAAAAGGGTTAAATATTTTTTAATAAGGCTCCACTATCTTACGGTAACTTCTAACCACTCGCTATTGCATCAAGACAATGTACTTAATTTGTCGTTAAAAATCATCATTTATTCGTTGTTTTCCTTTTCCTATGCTGAGGTTAAGTCCCATGTTTGACCCTAATGTAAAAAACCTACCCCTGTGGGAGAGCAACCCACCCCTAACCCCTCCCAGGAGGGGAAACAGATACGAAGTTTTATTGGACAGTAAAAAACTAGCTCCTAGGTTTACATCTCATTTATAAACCCTATATACGCCAATAACACTAGAGGTTGTCTGCCAATTCAATATGTAAAGATTTATTACGTAAATAATAATTTCTGCGTAAAGTTAACAGATTATCTTGGGGAATAAATAGGGAGCATTCCAGTTTTGAAAAACTATACCCAGCTGTGTGAGGGTAATTAGACCGCCCACATAAAAAGATATATTTGCCAAAAATTGATGCTCCAAATCAAGGGTATTAAAGTCATCTTTATAAGTGCTTTTTGCAGAAAATGTTTTCCCGAAATCTCGCCTTTATCATCGGCATCAATAACTACACAAACGGCATTTCCCCCCTCAACACTGCCGTAAACGATGCCAAAAAACTAGTGGAAATTCTCCGCAAAAAGCATGGTTATCAAGTCTGGGTATGCTTAGACGAAGTGGCAACTCTGTCTAACTTTAACAAATTTTTATCCCATACCTTACCGGAACAAGTTACTGAAAATGACCGCTTGTTATTTTACTTCGCTGGTCATGGAGTCGCTCTCAATGGGGATGATGGCCCGGCTGGTTACTTAATTCCTCAAGATGCAATACTCGGGGATACTAATAGTTATCTGCCCATGACCTTGTTACACGATGCTTTAACTCAATTACCCTGTCGTCATTTTTTGGGTATCCTTGACTGCTGTTTTGCTGGTGCTTTTAAATGGTCCAATACTAGGGATTTATTAACCTCGCCAGAAGTAATTCACCAAGAACGATACGAGCGTTTTATTAGTGACCCAGCCTGGCAAATCATTACGTCCTCAGCCTGTGACCAAAAAGCCTTAGATAACTTTAATTTAAATAGCGAACGCGGTCAATTCGGCAATCATTCCCCTTTTGCGGCAGCATTATTAGAAGCCCTAGAAGGTGCAGGAGATATCTATCCTCCCGCCAAAAATGGTAAACCGCCTGGAGATGGGGTAATTACAGCCACCGAATTATATTTACATTTACGGGATCGAGTAGAAATACCCACAGAAAAATGCCGTCTGCGACAAACCCCTGGTATTTGGTGTTTAAACAAGCACGATAAAGGCGAGTATATCTTTCTTTCTCCCGGACATCAACTTCACTTACCCCCCGCACCACCTTTAGATGAGTCACAAAATCCCTATCGCGGTTTAAAGTCCTTTGACGAGAAACACAGTGCCCTGTTTTTCGGTAGAACATTACTAGTAGAAAAGTTAGAAGATTTTGTCAAAGCTAATCCCTTAACAGTGGTGTTGGGTGCTTCCGGTTCCGGTAAGTCTAGCTTGGTCAAGGCAGGATTAATTCCCAAACTACGGCAATCTCAGACTGAGAAATGGTGTATTTTGTCACCCATCCGTCCTGGTGAGACGCCCTTGCAACAGTTAAATAATGCTTTAAAAAATAGCCAATTACCAGAGGTAGCAGCCCAAAACCCCCAGCCGAACCTGGCAATGAGCATTGATGTTTGGGCGAAAAATAACCCCAATTCTAAGTTATTACTGTTTATTGACCAAAGCGAAGAAATTATTACACTCTGTCAAAACTATGATCAGCGTAAGGAGTTTTTCCAACAGATACTCACAGCCATAAATGCCCATGGGGATAAATTACGGGTAGTATTAACCTTACGTTCTGACTTTGAAGCCCAAGTCAGGGATGCTGGCTTAAAGTTTGTCGGCGAAAAACTTAAGTGGGGACGATTTATTGTACCAGGGATGACACGAGGGGAACTCAACGAAGCAATCGAGAAACCCGCTCAAGCACGGGTGATGTATTTTCAGCCCGACGAATTAGTAGAAAAAGTAATTGATGAAGTGGTGGATATGCCGGGAGCATTGCCCTTGCTTTCTTTTGCCTTGAGCGAACTTTATCTAAAGTATTTACAGCGACAACGGGAGGCACAATATAGAGGAATCACTATTGACCGGGCCTTGACTCAAGCCGATTATATGGAATTGGGGGGAGTAATGCGATCGCTAACTCAAAGGGCAGATAAAGAGTATGATTTGCTAGTTCAAGAAAATCCCGCTTATGACCAAGTAATCCGTCATGTGATGCTGCGGATGGTGGCACTAGGTGGGGGTGAGTTAGCCCGTAGGCGGGTACCTTTATCAGAATTGGAATATCCACCAGGGAAAAATGATTTAGTTAAGGAAGTAATTGAGCGTTTTAGCACAGCACGGTTATTGGTGAAAGGACAAGATGCTGAGGGGAATCCCTATGTGGAACCTGCCCATGATGCTTTGGTGCGGGGTTGGCAAAGGTTGCTGGAGTGGAAACAAAAAGACGAGGAAAATTTACTTCTACAACGGCGGTTGACTCCTGCGGCGGTGGAGTGGAAAAGTGTTAAAAGCAAAAAACAATCATCCGGTTTTGAAGCATTGGCTGAACCTGTAATTAATTGGTTGGATGGGAGACTTGACCTTGCTGAAAACTTTCTTAACAAAATAAACACCCTCGAAAATACGAACTTGGCTCGATTGTGGCAACGGACACCGGATATACAAAAAGGTTCGAGAGATAAAACCGGACAATTTCTTTGGAATGCCAATCCTTATCTCGATGTATTGAATAAAAAACTCAATTCTGAGGACAACTGGTTAAACCAGGTAGAAGTTGAGTTTGTGCGGCGTAGTGTTAGAAAAAAACGCAGTCACACAATTGTGGGTTGGAGCATCGCTGGCTCAGTTCTGGTGGCAATGATTTTCTATGCTGCCGTTTGGATGCAATGGAGAAACTCTCAAATTACTCAAGCCAATTCTATCGCTCGCTCTTCTTTGTCTCTGTTTGCTAAATATAAAGACATGGAGGCTTTGGTGGAGGTGATTAAGGCAGGAAAAATCCTACAAAAACACAAGGCATCGGACCAACAGGTGATTAGTGCCCTGCAGAAAGTTCTTGATGAAGCCAGCAAAGGCAACCGCTTGCAGGGGCATACTAACAGAATCACGAGATTCAGTTTCAGCCGGGATGGCCAGACTTTGGCTTCTGGTAGTCGTGACAAGACCATCAAACTCTGGAATCTAGAGACAGGCAAGGTAATCCGAACCCTGATCGGGCATACTGAAGCTGTCAGGAGCGTCAGTTTCAGGCGGGATGGCCAGACTTTGGCTTCTGGCAGTGAGGACAAGACCATCAAACTCTGGGATCCTAAAACAGGAACCGAAATCCGCACCCTGATCGGGCATAATTCCGATGTCGAGAGCGTCAGTTTCAGCCCCGATGGCCAGACCTTAGCTTCTGGTAGTGAGGACAAGACCATCAAACTCTGGAATCTAGAGACAGGCAAGGTAATCCGCACCCTGATCGGGCATAATTCCGATGTCAAGAGCGTCAGTTTCAGCCGGGATGGCCAGACCTTGGCTTCTGGCAGTCGTGACAAGACCATCAAACTCTGGAATCTAGAGACAGGCAAGGTAATCCGCACCCTGATCGGGCATAATTCCGATGTCAGGAGGGTCAGTTTCAGCCGGGATGGCCAGACCTTGGCTTCTGGCAGTGATGACAAGACCATCAAACTCTGGAATCTAGAGACAGGCAAGGTAATCCGCACCCTGATCGGGCATAATTCCGATGTCAGGAGGGTCAGTTTCAGCCGGGATGGCCAGACCTTGGCTTCTGGCAGTGAGGACAACACCATCAAACTCTGGAATCTAGAGACGGGCAAGGTAATCCGAACCCTGATCGGGCATACTGACTTGGTCTTTAGCGTCAGTTTCAGCCCTGATGGCCAGACCTTGGCTTCTGGCAGTGATGACAACACCATCAAACACTGGAATGTAGAGACGAGAAGGAAAATCCTCACCCTCCAGACCCTCCAGACCCTGATCGGGCATACTAACAGAGTCACGAGATTCAGTTTCAGCCGGGATGGCCAGACCTTGGCTTCTGGCAGTGATGACAACACCATCAAACACTGGAATCTAGAGACAGGCAAGGTAATCCGAACCCTGATCGGGCATGATGGCGCTGTCAATAGCGTTAGTTTCAGCCGGGATGGCCAGACCTTGGCTTCTGGCAGTGAGGACAAGACCATCAAACACTGGAATCTAGAGACAGGCAAGGTAATCCGCACCCTGATCGGGCATGATGGCGCTGTCAATAGCGTTAGTTTCAGCCGGGATGGCCAGACCTTGGCTTCTGGCAGTGAGGACAAGACCATCAAACACTGGAATCTAGAGACAGGCAAGGTAATCCGCACCCTGATCGGGCATGATGGCGCTGTCAATAGCGTTAGTTTCAGCCGGGATGGGCAGACCTTGGCTTCTGGCAGTGATGACAACACCATCAAACTCTGGAATCTAGAGACAGGCAAGGTAATCCGAACCCTGATCGGGCATGATGGCGCTGTCAATAGCGTTAGTTTCAGCCGGGATGGCCAGATCTTGGCTTCTGGCAGTACTGACAACACCATCAAACTCTGGAATCTAGAGACAGGAACCGAAATCCGCACTCTGATCGGGCATACTAACATTGTCAATAGCGTTAGTTTCAGCCGGGATGGCCAGACCTTGGCTTCTGGCAGTGATGACAACACCATCAAACACTGGAATCTAGAGACAGGCAAGGTAATCCACACCCTGATCGAGCATGATGGCGCTGTCAATAGCGTCAGTTTCAGCCGGGATGGCCAGACCTTGGCTTCTGGCAGTCTTGACAACACGATCAAACTTTTCAGGATCAAACTCTTCCGGAATCTAGACTTAAACTTAGACTCTTTAATGGCGAAGACTTGCGATTGGCTGCGCCATTATTTGGAGAATAATCCTAATGTCAGCGAGAGCGATAGGCAATTGTGCGACAAAGTAAAGAAGTAGTTGCAAAAGATAAAAGTTTTTAACGCCGTAGCAGCTATTGGTCAAGTCCCTTGACCGTAGGTCAAGCTATAGGCAAAGCCGACCATTCAAAATTCAAAATTATTAATTCAAAATGACAATCTGTAAAGATTTATTACGAAACTAATAATTTCTGCGTAAAGTTAACAGATTATCCTGGGGAATAAATAGGGAGCATCCCAAATTTGATGCTCCCAATCAATAGTATTAAAGTTATCTTTATAAGTGCTTTTAGCATAACATGTTTTCTCGCAATCTCGCCTTTATCATCGGCATCAATAACTACACCAACGGCATTTCCCCCCTCAACACTGCCGTAAACGATGCCAAAAAACTAGTGGAAATTCTCCGCGAGAAGCATGATTACCAAGTGTGGGAATGCCTAGACGAAGTGGCAACTCTGTCTAAGTTTAACAAATTTTTATTTCATACCTTACCAGAACTCGTCACTGAAAATGACCGCTTATTATTTTACTTTGCTGGTCATGGAGTCGCCCTCAATGGGGATGATGGTCCGGCTGGTTACTTAATTCCTCAAGATGCCAAACTCGGGGATACTAATAGTTATCTGCCCATGACCTTGTTACACGATGCTTTAATTAAATTACCCTGTCGTCATTTCTTGGGTATCCTCGACTGCTGTTTTGCTGGTGCTTTTAAATGGTCGAATACTAGGGATTTACTCACATCGCCAGAAGTAATTCACCAAGAGCGTTATGACCGTTTTATTACTGACCCAGCCTGGCAAATTATTACTTCTTCAGCTTCTGACCAAAAGGCTTTAGATAACTTTAATTTAGATAGCGTACGCGGTCAAGTCGGCAATCATTCCCCTTTTGCAGCGGCATTATTAGAAGCACTGGAAGGGGCAGCAGATATCTATCCTCGTGCCACGAATGGTAAACCGGCTGGAGATGGGGTAATTACAGCCACAGAATTATATTTACATTTACGGGATCGAGTAGAAATACCCACAGAAAAATGCCGTCTGCGACAAACCCCTGGTATTTGGTGTTTAAACAAGCACGATAAAGGCGAGTATATCTTTCTTTCTCCGGGACATCAACTTAACTTACCGCCCGCACCACCATTAGATGAGTCACAAAATCCCTATCGCGGTTTAAAGTCCTTTGACGAGAAACACAGTGCCCTGTTTTTCGGTAGAACATTAGTAGTAGAAAAGTTAGAAGATTTTGTCAAAGCTAATCCCTTAACAGTGGTGTTGGGTGCTTCCGGTTCCGGTAAGTCTAGCTTGGTCAAGGCAGGATTAATTCCCAAACTACGGCAATCTCAGACTGAGAAATGGTGTATTTTGCTACCCATCCGTCCTGGTGAGACTCCCTTGGAACCATTAAATAATGTGCTGACTGAAGCTAAGTTACCCTTGGTTGAGCCACAAAACCCCCAGCATAACCTGGCAATGAGCATTGATGTTTGGGCGAAGAATAACCCCAACTCTAAGTTATTACTGTTTATTGACCAAAGCGAAGAAATTATTCACTCTGTCAAAACTTAGATGAGCGTCAGGGGTTTTTCCGACAGATACTCACAGCCATAAATGCCCATGGGGATAAATTACGGGTAGTATTAACCCTACGTTCTGATTTTGAACCCCACATCTGTGATTTGGGCTTAAAGTTGGCACCGGAAGTACTAAATCAATTGGGAACTACGGTACTGATAAATCTTTGGCAAAGTGGACGATTGATTGTACCGGCGATGACACGAGGGGAACTCAACGAAGCGATAGAAAAACCGGCTCAAGCACGGGTAATGTATTTTCAACCCCACGAATTAGTAGAAAAATTAATTGATGAAGTGGCGGATATGCCGGGAGCATTACCCCTACTGTCTTTTGCCTTGAGTGAATTATTCCTCAAGTATTTAAGGCGGCAACGGGAGGCACAATACAGGGGTATTACTATTGACCGGGCCTTGACTCAAGCCGATTATCAGGAATTGGGGGGAGTAATGCGATCGCTAACTCAAAGGGCAGATAAAGAGTATCATTTGCTAGTTCAAGAAAATCCTGCTTATGACCAAGTAATCCGTCATGTCATGCTGCGGATGGTGGCACTAGGTGGGGGTGAATTAGCCCGTAGGCGGGTACCGTTATCAGAATTGGAATATCCCCCCGAGAAAAATAGTTTAGTCAAGGAAGTAATTGAGCGTTTTAGCACAGCACGGTTATTAGTAAAAGGACTTGATAGTGAGGGGAATCCTGATGTAGAACCAGCCCATGATGCTTTGGTGCGGGGTTGGCAAAGGTTGCTGGAGTGGAAACAAAAAGAGGAGGAAAATTTATTTTTACAACGGCGGTTGACTCCCGCAGCCCAGGAGTGGAAAAGCCAGCAACAGGCAAAGTTTCTTTGGAATGCTAACCCTCGTCTTGATTTGTTGAAAAAGGTACTCAATTCTGATGATAACTGGCTGAACCAAGTAGAAGCTGAGTTTGTGCAGCGTAGCGTCAGGCAAAAAAGCATCAATACTCGTCGAAATTGGGGTGTTGCGATCGCAGTTATGCTGGGGTTAGGTACAGGTTTAGTGTTATCGACTTATTTTGGCTTACAATCTCGTAAACGGGCAATTAACTCAGACTTACTAGCACAAGCTGCTAATATCAAGTATTCTCTATCATTAAAACCTACTACAGAAGAATTGCTCCAAGCTATTGAATCAACCGCTAAAATTCAAGATCACCAAAAATCCTTGCAACCAAGAGTGATCAATGAAGTTAATTCTAGCTTATTGGCAGCTTTAGATAAGGTTAGAGAAAGGAATCTTTTACAAGGTCATACAGGTTCTGTCACTGATATCGCTTTTAGCCCAGATGGCAAAAAGATTCTCAGTGGGAGTCACGACAACACAGTGCGTTTGTGGGACACAGAAACCGGTCAACTGCTCTATACACTAGAAGGTCATACAAGTTTTGTCACTGCTATCGCCTTTAGTTCAGATGGCAAAAAGATTCTCAGTGGCAGTTTTGACAACACCTTGCGTTTGTGGGACACAGAAACCGGTCAACTAATCCATCAACTAGAAGGTCATACAAGTTGGGTCAATGGTATCGCCTTTAGCCGAGATGGCAAAAAGATTCTCAGTGGGAGTCACGACAAGACAGTGCGGTTGTGGGACACAGAAACCGGTCAACTAATCCATCAACTAGAAGGTCATACAAGTTGGGTCAATGGTATCGCCTTTAGCCGAGATGGCAAAAAGATTCTCAGTGGGGGTGGTGACCACACAGTGCGCTTGTGGGATACTGAATCGGGTCAACTTCTCCATACACTAGAAGGTCATACAAGTAGTGTCAATGCGATCGCCTTTAGTCCAGATGGTAAAAAGATTCTCATTTGGGGTGATGACGACACCTTGAGGTTGTCGGACACAGAATCCGGTCAACTGCTCTATACCTTCCAAGGTCCTACAGGTTTTGTAATTGCGATCGCCTTTAGTCCAGATGGCAAAAAGATTCTCAGTGGGAGTGACGACAACACAGTGCGGTTGTGGGACACAGAATCCGGTCAACTGCTCCATACACTAGAAGGTCATACAAGTAGTGTCAATGCGATCGCCTTTAGTCCAGATGGTAAAAAGATTATCAGTGGGGGTGGTGACCACACAGTGCGGTTGTGGGACACCGAATCCGGTCAACTTCTCAATACTTTGGAAGGTCATACCAGTTCTATCACTGCGATCGCCTTTAGTCCAGATGGTAAAAAGATTATCAGTGGGAGTTCGGACGGCACAGTGCGCTTGTGGGATACTGAATCGGGTCAACTTCTCAATACTTTGGAAGGTCATAAAGATTATGTCCATGCGATCGCATTTAGCCCAGATGGCAAACAGATTTTCAGTGGGAGTTTAGACAACACCTTGAGGTTATTGGACATAGATTCCGGTCAATTTCTCCAGACCTTAGGAGGTTCTACAGAGGTCACTGATATCGCCTTTAGTCCAAATGGTAAAAAGATTCTCAGTGGGAGTAACGACGGCACAGTGCGGTTGTGGGACACTGAATCCGGTCAATTTCTCCATGCTTTGGTCCATACTTTGGAAGGTCATATACGTCGTATCTCAGATATCGCCTTTAGCCCAGATGGCAATAAGATACTCAGTGGGAGTTCGGACGGCACAGTGCGGTTGTGGGACACCGAATCTGGTAAACCTATCCATACCTTGGAAGGTCATACAGATTATGTCCATGCGATCGCATTTAGCCGAGATGGGAAAAAGATTCTCAGTGGCAGTGACGACAAGACAGTGCGGTTGTGGGACACACAATCCGGTCAACTGCTCCATACCTTAGAAGGTCATACCGGTTCTATCACTGCGATCGCCTTTAGCCCAGATGGTCAGAAGATTCTCAGTGGGAGTTTGGACAACACAGTGCGGTTGTGGGACACCGAATCCGGTCAACTTCTCCATACCTATCAAGGTCATACACGTCGTATCTCAGATATCACCTTTAGTCCAGATGGCAAACAGATTCTCAGTGGGAGTGAGGACAACACAGTGCGGTTGTGGGACACCGAATCCGGTCAACTTCTCCATACCTTGGAAGGTCATACAAGTTTTGTCACTGATATCGCCTTTAGTCCAGATGGCAAACAGATTCTCAGTGGTAGTCAGGATAACACAGTGCGCTTGTGGGATAACGAATCGGGTCAACTTCTCCATACCTTGGAAGGTCATACAAGTCGTGTCACTGATATCGCCTTCAGCCCAGATGGCAAACAGATTCTCAGTGGCAGTTGGGACAAAACAGTGCGGTTGTGGCGGGCTGGAAATTGGAAAGATTGGTTAAAAGACGGATGTGATCAGCTACAATTTCATCCTGACCTCGTTGCGCCTAAAAATAATAAAGCAGGAGAAGCTTGTCTTAAGCATGCCAGTTGGGAAGATAAAACCAAAGCAGAATTTATGGTGAGACAAGGTCGGGCTATTTTACAAAAAGAGCCAAATCTCAAGAGTGCTGTTAAAAAATTCAAAGAAGCGCAAAAACTCTATCCTGATATTGACCTCAATCCATTAACAAAGGAAATAGATAAAGACCCCAAAACAGTAGCGCAACAGTTAGCCCCAGACTCGAAATAATCACATGCCTGTCCACAGAAAAATGAAGTAGGTACTCAAGCCATGGCCTAAAGGCCACGCTACGCGAACGCCTTATCGGGTACCTACCAAGCAAATATACTACCATTACAGCCGAAATCTTGGATAGATTATCGGCTACTTTGCGCTGCATCAAGACAGGGAATCAGCCTCAAATAAAGCACTACACATTACATTAAGGTGTAAGACATGGGTACTGATTCGGCTATTACCACCGATGCCACCAGTCGTTTTCGCTCGGTTCCGCTACTGTTGTGATGCCAAAGGTTATTCGCAGACCCTGAAACAGCTGGTGCCTGATGCTAAGTTTCTAATAGTTTTAGATAGAAGTCTCTTCTGTCAAACTGGGGTCAAACCCTGATTTTTCCTAGGCTGAAATGACGCCAATTCGTTCGATTGTCCCAAAATGACGGCCTTCATCCTTAATGTCTTGATAAATTACAGACTGCTGCAGGTCAGAACTTGCAGGTATTATCGAACATTAAACGATTATATCAGAGTGCCAGTCTCAGGGATTCTGCTGGATGGGGACTTTCCTGAAGTAGTGCGATTGACCTGCATGTCACGCTACGCTCCGGAAGCTTCGCTTCCGCGCTTATGCGATTGGCCGTAGGCCACGCGGGGCGCGTTCGCTTTCTCGAAACTTTTGTTACATAAATGCGTTCGCTTTTAGCGTGACCTACGGTCAATCGCTTTTAGCGTGGCCTACGGCCAATCGCGCAGCGGCTCCAAACGCGCCCCGCGTGGCCCAAAGGCCAAGGAGCATCGCTTCTTTCAACTTTGAAGGGAATGACTCGACATCGATGAAATGGGGATCGAATGCTAAACTTAAGCTATTGATTGCAATTCCCTTCGAGGTATGATTAAACCAAGGGGTAGTAATGGCTGAATCTTACTTAATTTATCTTGATGTTTGTTGCTTAAATCGTCCTTTTGATGATTGGCGACAAGATAGAATTCGATTAGAAGGACAAACAATTCTAGATATTTTTAAGCGGTTTTCTTCAGAAGAATGGAAGCTGGTAAGTAGTGAAGCTATAGAAGCAGAATTAAACCGAATGGTTAATCTTGACAAACTAGACAGGATTAGAAAATTATTACAGGTTGCTGAAAATAAAATAATTTTAACCGAGGAAATAGATAAACGTTCTCAAGAAATAGAAAAGTTAGGCTTTGGTTTGTATGATTCTTTTCATATTGCTTGCGCTGAAACGGCTAAGGTAGATGTCTTATTGACAACGGATGATAGATTGCTCAAGAAAGCAATTAAGTATAGCCATCTCTTAAAAGTAAAATTAGATAATCCTGTCACTTGGTTAATGAACACTTTTGTATTAAAATAAAATAACAACAATGACACCAATTGAATTAAGACAAAAAGGGTATTATGCCTTAGTTAAGGAATTAGGGCAAGTTGATGCAATTCGTTTTTTACAAGATGTAGGATGGGGTTTTGGTGATTATACTCAAGAACGTCAACAGTCTCTAAAAAATGTGACAAGATCTGATTTTTGGCAAGACATTCAAGAAATTAGAGCCAAAAAAGACCTTGAAAATCAATGATTCTGTTGCAGCCAGCGAACGCGCCCCAAAAACTGTTGGTACGAAAGGGGAGCAGGTCAAAATTGTAGAACAGATGAACTATATACTATCACAGCAAGCTAAAACACATTACGGGGCTATAGCTTGAGTACAAATGTTCTGCATAAGTGACATGCTCCCTCGGGTTGAGACTCAAGAAGAGATGTTCCATCAAATTCACCGCCTTCAATATCCAAATGATCAAGAACAGTGGGTACAACATCAGTTACAGGTGCAACGGAAGAATCATCTAGTTCTTTATTAGATGCAATAAAAGTCGTTCTTTCCGAGTCAGTTTGTCCACCGTGATCAAAGCCTTCTGATGGTTCGCGACCATGATCTGTAGTTACAATCACTAACCAATCTTCATCGGGATATGCTGCTTCTCTTTCTTCTACCGCATCAAGAATTGTCCCCACATGACCATCAGCCATAGTAATTGCTTCTAAATATTCGGTATAAAAACCAAAATTGTGAGCCACAACATCAACGTTATCGAGATGAACGAAGGTATAAGCTGGCCCTTCTTTTAAGATTAAATCGGCTACAGTTTGCGCAATAATATTATCTTGAGCCAGTTGATCATCAGTGGGTTCTGGTGCGGTCAATTCAAAATCAACAATTGAATTAATATCTTCCTCAAAATAAGCATTGATTAGACCCCAGTTAACCACAGAAGCAATATAGTTATCGGGATCGTCATTATGAACGTATTCAAAAATGCTAGGATAGTCTGGCTTAGCTCTTAATGTATCGTCATTGGAAACAATACCGTGCTTGTTTGCCCAAACACCTGTTAATAAACTGCCCCAACCTGGACCACTAAAGGTTTGTTGTTCTGTTTCTGTTCCTTGAATCCCTCCTGTGAAAGACTCTATAATATTTAAACTGTCAAGATATGGTGTAGGAGTTTCGTCTAGTTTTTATAACTGCGCTCCATCAATACCGATGACAATAGCTTTCTTCTCAGTCATTGACTTTTATAAAAAAAATAGTAAAAAAACATTTTTATTTGACTATATTTGCCTGATTTATTTAAGAAAGTATCATGAATTTAGCAAAAAAATAAAATAATATTAATTGTCAATGAAATATAAAAAAAAGGTGGGTTTTCCCCCACCTTTGGCTTATCCAGATATGATAAATTTAGGATTTAGACAAAAACGAAATAATCTTGATTAGCAACAAGATCAGCCGAGAGATTAGTAACAATAGCTAAGTCACTGCCATTGGCAGAAATTACTGCTCCCAAATCCCCATCGGTAATGGTGAGATCATCAAAACCAATACCCAAACCAGCAATACCAATCACATCTTCGCCACTGAAAAAGTCAGTAATGATGTTAGCGCTATCAGGAATTTCAGCAGAAGCAATCCAGAATTGGTCTGCACCTGCGCCCCCAGTCATGGTATTGTTACCACCAGAGGTCACAAAGAAACGATCTGCACCTTCTGCACCAAAAACGCGTTCGCTTTTAGCGTGGCCGTAGGCCAATCGCGCAGCGGCTCCAAAGGAGCATCGCTTGTTCCTAAAATAACAGTATCGTCACCGTTACCAGCATAGATACGATTATTTCCATCAGCCAAAGAAGCATCAATGATATCGTTACCTTCCCCAGCAAAAACTAAGTTATTGCTACCAGTTAGTTCTAAAGCATCTGCTTCTAACGTACCAAAAATTTGTTCTTTAGTCTCACTGGCAGGAGCAATATCTAACGCAAAAGCAAAGAGCTGAGTAGCAGGAGTTTCCGGGTCAAAGTCGTTATCACTAACCACAATTAAGGATTGACGACCATCGGGTAAAACTGGACCTAAGGCTAAACCTTCAAAATCATCGAGATTAGTCCCAAGATCATTAAAATCTACCAGCAGTTGTTTTTCGGCTACAACAATATCTCGACCTTTCAAGCTTGGCAATTTACTGACATCAGTAGCATTTTGAGCCGATACTAAATAGAGCTTGTTTTGGTTTAAGCCAGTGTCGTCAAAATACCTTTCTAAGGCTAAGAAGGTTCCAGCATTATCTAAGGCTAATAATTCTGCTAAACTGTTAGTACGATCTACCTCATCAGGGGTACCTTCAGGAGCATTAGCATATAATATTGGCCAGATAACCCAAATACCAGTTCCTTCCAATGCTAACCAATGCGCACTGACAGCCTATTTTATAAAGTGTTCCAAACCCTCCCTGGTACTTTCTTTGAACTCCTGGAAGAAAACTCTCAACTAGCACAAAACTATAATTTTAAGGCCATCGAACTCAAAGAACTCGCCAAACGCACCGACGGCGTATTTCTCCCCAAACGAGATGGCGACCCTATTTATTTCCTAGAAGTCCAATTTCAGAAAGATGAGGACTTGTACTACCGCCTCATGCAAGAAGTGTTTGTCTACTTAGGACAAAATCGCTGGCAGCATAGTTGGCAAGCGGTAGTATTTTGGGCTAAGCGCAGCTTGGATACAGGGATTCCCAGATGTTACGATGGCGAAGTCCAAACAGGATATCTGCGCTCACTTTACCTCGATGAAACTCCAGACACCTCAGACTCAATCGGATTGGGACTGGTACGCCTGGTAGTAGAACCAGAGACCAATGTCCAACACAGAGTACAGCAACTGGAAAGATGTGCGAGGGCTCTACCAGTAGCACAGCAAAGAAATGCGATAGAATTAGTAGAACAAGCCTTAGTGTATAAATTTCCTGAACGTCCCTGGAGGGAATTAGAAGCGATGTTTGGACTTACTGAATGGAAACAGACCAGATTTTATCAGGAAGTGAATGCTGAAGGTCGCATCACTGAGGCACAGATTTTGGTCATGCGTCTGCTGAAAAAACGATTCCCAGAAATGACCGAGGAAATAAACAACTTAGTTCAAGGTTTGTCTTTGTCAAATTTGGAAGGGTTAACAGATATTATTTTTGAGTTAAAAAGTTGGGAAGATTTCTTGAGTTGGTTGTCACGAGTAGACCAATAATGCTCACATGGAGTTGATACCAGTCATACTCTAGAAATGCTGTGAAAAAAACTCCCAACTTTACAATGCCTTGAACACCTGGTTAGGTCAAGTCTGCCCTTGGAGCCATCAGGGCCATCTGACGACTTGCCTGTGAAAGCGTTGTGATTGGTTCCATACGGGGGCATTGAACCCCCGGGTGGAACCGCGCATCCCTCTCAAACCAAATCAAAGATTATGGTGTGAGAGCAATGCTAAACTAGCTGATATTCCCTATCTCCGACATCAGTGAAGGGTGTTGATCAAGATCTTGGGTGAAGCTCAAAGGTAAGCTTTGGTTTAAGAGCCCATCTGGGCAGCAACTTCTTCAGCAAAGTTGCTTTCTTCCTTTTCTATACCTTCACCCAAGACGTAGCGAGTGAAACGACGCACTTGGATGTTTTCACCCAACTGGGCAACACATTGCTTGACTAATTCTTCCACTGTGATGCTTTGATCACGAATGTAAGGTTGATCCATCAACGAGAGTTCTTTAAGGCGTTTGTCAATCCTACCCTGAACAATTTTCTCTTTGATGTTTTCTGGCTTTTTGCCTAGGTCATCCCTACCCATTTCAATGTCTTTTTCTTTTTGAACAATCTCTTGAGGGATGTCATCGACCTTCACGTATTCAACGTTAGGGCAAGCTGCTACTTGCATGGCGACGTTCTTGACTAGGGCTTGGAACTCGTCGCGCCGGGCAACAAAATCGGTCTCGCAGTTAATTTCTACGAGTACACCGACTCGACCACCAGTGTGGATGTAGCTGCCGATAATTCCTTCTGCTGCCACACGACCGGATTTTTTCTCAGCTGAGGTAATGCCTTTTTTACGCAGCCATTCTATAGCTTTGGCCGTGTCTCCGTCGCTTTCTACGAGCGCTTTTTTGCAATCCATCATGCCAGCGCCGGTTTTTTCCCGTAGCTCTTTGACAAGTTTTGCTTTAATTTCCGCCATGTTGTTTTTGTTCCTACTGTTAGTGAAACTGATTACACCGTGATATGTTCCCACACTACTCGATCTGTGAGTATGGGCTTACCAGCCCACGCTGAAAGCTAGTTGATTTTTATCAAAGGGTAAATTCAGCGTGGGGGTTCAAACTCGAAGACAACTAACTATTCTTGCTCAGTATCCTGGTTATCTCCTTGATCTACGGATTCAATTTGCTCACTTTGTTCAGTCTCTTGAATTTCCTCCTCGTCTGGGAACTCCTCTAATCCCTCTTCAAATTCTTCGTATTCATATTCCTCTGCAGTATCTAGCTGACCATGACGGCCTTCGTAAATGGCATCAGCCAGTTTACCTATGATTAGCTTAATCGACCGGATCGCATCGTCATTAGCTGGAATCGGAATATCGGCTAAATCAGGGTCACAGTTTGTATCTAATAGTGATACAATCGGTAGACTTAGCTTTTCACATTCCAAAATAGCGTTGTACTCCCGCTTTTGGTCTATGATTATGACTATGTCGGGAACCTTACGCATCATTTTGATGCCACCTAGATACTTCTGAAGCTTACCTAGTTCCCGGCGCAGCATAGACCCTTCTTTTTTTGGCAGTAAGTCAAGGGCACCACTGGTTTCCCGACGCTCTAAATCTTTCAGTCGCTCCACCCTGGTCTTAATTGTTTCCCAGTTGGTGAGCATACCACCTAGCCAGCGCTGGTTAACATAGTAGGCACCACAACGGCTTGCCTCTTGGGCAATAATTCCAGCCGCTTGCCGCTTAGTACCGACAAACAGAAATCTTTTCCCCTGCTCTGATGAGGTGCGGATATAGTGATAAGCGTCCTCCATCAGCTGAGCTGTCTGTACCAAGTCAATGATGTGGACACCATTGCGAGCAGTGTAAATGTAAGGATCCATCTTGGGGTTCCATCGGCGAGTCTGGTGACCAAAGTGAACCCCTGACTCTAGCATTTCAGCTAAAGAAACTACAGGCATAATTTTTTAACTCCTAATTCGGGTTTAACCTCCATCCAGGTGGATTTCCCTTTAGAAACACCCGAAACCCTGGATGTGCGATGTTTATAAAACCCCTTTAGGGTAACACATTCTGACTCCCTGATGGCAAAGGGATGGCATGGATAAATTTTATTTTAATAACATTAAAGTTGTTAATTGGTAAGCTATCAGCTATCAGCTATCAGCTATCAGCTATCAGCTATCAGCGGTCAGCGATTAGCGCACGCTACACCGAACAGCGATCAGCCATTGGCCGTAGGCCAGGGTACTTGAGGTGCTTTTGAATAAAATAAGCACCTCAAGCAGCGTGAGCTTTAGCTCACGGCTGTTCCCTTAGCGTGGCCAAAGGCTGACCGCTGACCGCTGACCGCTGACGGCTGACGGCTTACCCTACTACTACACGGGGTAGTCGGTGCTTAAAACCACAAATAATTTCCCAGGAAATGGTGCCTAAAGCCATAGCCCAGTCATCTGCTGAGATTTGCTCTTCCCCATCCTGTCCAATTAAGGTAACTATTTCCCCAACTTGTATATTAGGAATATCACTAACATCGAGCATGAGCTGATCCATTGTAATTGCGCCAATCTGAGGAACTTGCTGCCCTTGGATGATGACATTGATGCGATTGGAAAGATTTCGGGGAACACCGTCAGCATAACCAATACCCACTACGGCTACACGCATCTGTCGATTTGAAATAAATTGATGGCCATAGCTGATACCAGTGCCAGGGGGAATAGTTTTAATTTGGGTAATCCGGGCTTTTACCTGCATCACTGGCTTGAGGTGAATAACCTTTTGAAGATACTCTGCTGGGTAGAGACCATAGACGGCTAATCCTACACGCACCCAATCGTAGTGCAATGCTGAGTCGGTTAAGGTGGCAGCGGAATTCGCCAAGTGTAATCGGGGTGGAGTTATGCCACCAGCCTGCAATTGTGCGATCGCGTTTTTAAACCTTTCATGCTGCTGTCTCATCACTGTGGGATCAGGACTATCAGCAGTAGCTAGATGGGAATAGACACTAGCTATTTCCAAGTTAGGTAATTGTTGGACTAGGCGTACAAACTCGATAGCATCTTGCCAAGGCATTCCCAAGCGAGACATCCCTGTATCTAGTTTCAGATGCACTGGCAGGGTTTGGTTTAGACCACTCAAGGTTTCCGAAAACACTAAAGCTTGTTGAGGATTACACAGAGTTGGTTCCAATTGCCAGTGAGCGATCGCTTTGACTTGTTCTGGGGTATTAGTCGCTCCCAACAAGAGTATAGTGGCCTTAATTCCCCCTTGCCTGAGTTGAATCCCCTCTGATACAGTAGCAACACATAGCCCCCCAGCACCAGCCTCTATCGCTGTGCGGGCAACGGTTAGAGCACCATGGCCATAGGCATCGGCTTTCACCACTGCCATTAGTTGGGTAGGATGGCGCAAAAGCTGCTGTATTTGCCGTAAATTTTGATAAAGAGCAACTTGATCAATTTCCGCCCAGGCTCGTTGGCGTAATCCAGGATAGAACGGGTCAGTTAGGCAGTCAGTATCATCCCGTAGGATTTGTGTGACAGATTCCGACTGTAATGGTGTTATACCAATCCTCTGCTGAAGCTCTCCCATAGGACTTCACTCCTCAATCACTCAGACATTACACACTCACACATTACACACTATAGGTCGAATGGCGCTTGTGAAGTACCCCAACCTGCTTCGCTGAGGTTGGGGCTTCCAATTCTCAGGTCAATTCAGGGACGGTCTTATTCGTCTTTCGGCAAAGCCGACGCTACGCGAACAGGGTTTCCCGCTTCATCCGCCGATGCCTCAACCAGAGGCGCGCGCCTGCTAGCATTGGTCTTACTCAGCGTCCACAGGCAGACATCCGCCTTCCGCAGACGTATATTTTTACGACAGACTTACCTTGGAATTACAGCACTGTGGCTAACCAGCTGGGGCAAGTCTCTTCCCTGGCTATGCTAGTACTTTGTATACCTGCGGGTCTAACCAACTGATCAGAAATTAGACCGTTTGTCAGGTAGCCTTTTAGTCATCCAGGCGGGTCAGCGACCAACTTTATTATAACCATTATCGTCGTGATTTGTCGTATCGCTATCCATCCCCACCCTGGCCTACGGCCAGGGTGGGGATGGATAGCAAATCTTGTTAAAAGTTGCTGTGAGATGTCACAATGTTCCACGGGGCTATTAGTTCAATATAGCTGGCATTGAACGGCACCCTGCTCAGGATAATCTGATCGGTTGGCTATTCTACCTACCTAAAAAATCCTGAACTATGGGATTTGTCTGGGTAAGTATTAAAGCAGCTATTAGGATGTCTTAAGCACTAAAGATGAGATAACCCACATCTGCTGTTTTTTTGAAACATATAGTTCATGGATTTATCAAAGATTCCTGCTCAACCTAAACCAGGTCTGATCAACGTTTTAATTGAAATTCCCGCAGGTAGTAAAAATAAGTATGAGTTTGACAAGGATCTAGAAGCCTTTGCCCTGGACCGGGTACTTTATGCATCGGTACACTACCCCTATGATTACGGCTTTGTGCCTAACACTCTAGCAGATGATGGTGATCCTCTTGATGGTATGGTCATAATGGATCAACCTACGTTCCCTGGTTGTGTCATTACCGCTAGACCAATCGGGATGCTGGAAATGATCGATGGAGGTGATCGGGATGAAAAAATTCTGTGTGTTCCTGACAAGGATCCTCGCTACGCTGAGGTAAAAACTCTCGAAGATATAGCCCCCCATCGGTTGGATGAGATTGCTGAATTTTTCAAGACATACAAAAATCTGGAAAAGAAAGTTACCGAAATTTTAGGATGGAAAGATCTTGATCACGTAATGCCTTTGGTGGAAGAGTCGATCAAAAACTATAACAAGTAGGGACTGATCAAGTGGGAACTCATCGGTGAGATGAGTTCCACGAGAGTTTCTTTTCTTAGGCTAATGGTTGATGCTAGAAAGCTAGCAAGGCGATTAGCCATTCTGTGTTTTAAGGGCAAGCAGAACAAAAAAGCCCCCAACCTTACTAGAGTAGGGTCAGGGAGTGATACCAACAGAAACTAAATTATATTACCCTGTTAGGTGAGGAGATAACCGGGTGAGGATGGGATGGGGTGAGCAGTTGTAATTGACATGGGCATAAACTGATCTTTTGGTTTAGCTGTCGAGGTTAAGCTATCAGCAAATGGGCTGACTTCCGATAGATTAAAGCTGACCGATCAAGGGATAAACGATGCAATACCCAGTTCCCATTATGATTGATTGATTGAATTAATTTGATGCATGTGTGACATAGGTCACAAACTGTTTGTTCCTAAATCCGTTAAAATTAACCAACACTTAAGATACAGTTAAGATAAAGCATAACTGTATCTTAACTTGTTTCGGGGGGCTGAACGGTTCGAGATTAGAGATATGACTAAATTACTGGGGCTGTTGTGCTTGCTTTCCCCCATCTAATTACTCTTAATGTATGCAATTTGGTGTATGCAATTTGATGTATGCAATTTGATGTATGCAATCGGCCCGCTTTAACAGAAATTAGTGGTTAACCACAGATGGTTACTTAATAGTACCTGAGTATCCTCTAGTGGGAATCTACCAATGGGAATAATTCCTAACTTAGGTTCACTTAATTCATAGATTCAACATGCAAAATCTAGTAGCACCCAAACTAGGCCAATATAAGGCTAAGCCCAACCTAAACAATGGTACTGGAGGGGATATGAGCGTCCGATTTTGGGGCGTTAGGGGTCAAATTTCTGCTCCTGGAACAGATACCATTCGCTATGGTGGCAATACATCTTGTGTAGAAATGCGTGTTGGTAGAAAACGCTTAATCTTTGACGGTGGCAGTGGTTTGCGGGTGCTGGGAAATCATTGGCTTAAGGAAATGCCCATAGAAGCTCACATTTTTTTTTCCCATAGCCATTGGGACAGCATTCAAGGATTTCCCTTTTTTACTCCTGCGTTTATTCCTGGTAACTGTTTTCATCTCTATGGAGCAGCAGCACCTGATGGGGCGTCCATCGAACAGTGTCTAGGTCAGCAAATGATTCCTCCAAATTTTCCAGTGCCCCTTCAGGTCATGCAGTCAGATCTGAAATTTCATGGGCTGAAGTCAGGTCATACAGTAACCCTAGATGATGTAACTGTGGAGGCTGTGCTTCTTAATGACTCACATCAAGCAATGGGTTATCGGGTAAACTGGCAAGGATATGCTGTTGTATACGCCACTAGTCACTCCCATGGTTGGGGTGGCATTGATGAAAATTTACGATACCTATCCCGTCAGGCAGATTTGCTAATTTTGAATACTCCCTTTCCCCTCAAAGAAGATGATCTGCTTAATTATTCACCTTTGATTTGGCAAGATGACCGTTGGCAAACTGGGATAGTAACGGCAAAGGTTGCAGGTGTTAAGCGCATAGTTATGTCTCGTTATCATCCTGACTATAATGATGATTATCTCGACAGACTACAAAATCAACTCCAGTCTTTCTCTCCTCATCACTTACTGGCTCGGGAGGGGATGGTTTTGCCTGTTTGTTCAAGGGTATAGATGATTAGGTATGACTATAGTGCTGGAATTTTAGATAAATTTGTGGAATTATATTGCTCACTATATTGCCTTAACAGGTGTTGTTAAGACGTGATCACATTGGTCTGAATAGAATTAGGTAGTTTTGATATTCCCCAGAATGCGATGCTCCTTGGCCTTGGCCTATGGGCCACGCGGGGCGCGTTTGGGCCACGCGGGGCGCGTTTGGAGCCGCTACGCGATGCTCTGGAAGAGCCGCTACGCGATGCTCTGGAAGAGCCGCTACGCGAACGCACTCTGGGGAATGCTATTGGTTATTACTCGCTTTCGGGGTACTGATACTGAACGGAATGGTTCAGACTGGTGGTTGTTGGTTACTGGAAATTCCTCTAGTTAAGTTTTCGATTAGATTAGCGCAATCCTTTAATATATAGCGCTATAGTTAAGCCTTCGTCCTGTCAGATAAATATATTTCGCAATACTTTAAAAAATACTTTTAAAGATGTCTATTTGATCAGCTTGATCAGCTGGCTTGGGGCAAGTGATTGGGGAAAACGCTACCTCTATCAGGCAATCCCTATGCCCAAAAAAAAAGAGAGCCACGTTTTTGACTCTCTCGATCATCAGGGTGCATCTACTAATTAAAATTTATCACAAATAATGAGGGGTGTGACCCCTCATCGCAAAAATCAGCCAAATGGCTGATACCAATGGGCTAAATACCTGTACTATATTACCTGTCCCATATACAGTATCTTGCCTTTTTGGCTGATTTTTGGCTCAATTCCACCGTATAAGCCCAAAAATGGGGTCTTAAAGCCTATCCTATAGGACAGAAATCCAGATTGGTGAGCATTCAAGGTGATGTGGAATTTGTCAAGAGGATTGAGAGCAAATTGACAGAAGCGATCGCGTGGGTCGCAGAGATAATCTCAAGCTTGTGCCAGTGGTAAGATAACCAAAAACTGAGGTCAATAGTTATCAGTTAGTAGAGGTACACAACCGTGGATCTCTATAGTGGATCTCTATAGTAGTAACCAGCAGGAGAGTCTGTTGACTGAAGTGATGCTCTAGAAAAGACTTCAAATCCTAGGTACTTGGGTTGTGGAATCGTTCAGAGGTTTGGATTAAATTTCCTGAAACTCTAGATTACCTTAAGTAGTGGGTATTAGAATTAACTTAAGTTACACCCTTGTCTGATGAAATTTGCTACTATTGCCCAAGCTAAGAGAATAATAATCTTTATACTAACGTTTTGCTTAAGTGGGTGTTTTCCTCAACTTGATCAAATACTCAGAAATCCATCTTGTAGGAAAGCTGAAGAAGTTGTCAAAACAGCCCAAAATCAATTCAATAGTATAGTGTTTAATGTGACCGTAGAAAGTACCGATCAAGAAACCATTGAAAAGCTATACTCACAATTTAAAACTCTTGAAAAGTCAGAAGAACAAGCTTATAAAATATGTCACAAAACCTAGCTCATTTTTTTTATTTATATAGCTTTATTTAAAGGGAACAGGGAACAGGGAACAGGGAACAGGGAACAGGGAACAGGGAACAGGGAACAGGGAAAGGAGAGCAGCGATGCATCGCTTTTTTTCTCAATCCTATGTTTACATCTCAAATAAAAATGCTCTATTTATTCTTTTCCGGAAACTAATCCTGATCAAGCCCATAAGATTGCAACATTTTTTCTCGCCGTTTACGAGCAATTGCTTGTAGATCAATGTTTCGATCAGTCTCATCAACAATTTCACCGGTTAGCACTTCCAGTACATCTTCCAGGGTGACTACACCAGAAACACCCCCATATTCATCCAGTACAACCATCAGATGTTCACGGGTTTGCTGAAAGGTTTTCAGTAGCTTATCAGCCCGAACAGTTTCAGGTACAAAGCGGACTTGACGAATCAGAGAAGCAAGGGGTTGGTTATGTTTGTCTTCAATGATTGCTGTGAGTAACTCATCTTTGAGAGCAATTCCAATAACTTTATCAATAGAGTCTTCAACCACAGGCATCCGGGTGTGAGGCGAAGCAATAATGCTTGGTTTAGCGTCAGCCAAAGTGGTATTACCATGTAAATAGGTAGTTAGGATTCGTGGAGTCATTAAATCAGATGCAGTCAAATCATTTAACTGAAATACTCGTTGGATCATTTCTGCTTCATCATCTTCAATGACCCCTTCTTGATACCCAACCTTGGCTAAAAACCGGATTTCCGCCTCATTGGTGGTAGGAAGTTTTTGACCTTTAGTAAACGGAGCAGTAATTTTTTCCATCAACCACACCAGAGGCGTAAACACAACGGTTAAGAACCGAACTGGTAGAGCCACGAGTAGGGCGATGTTTTGGGCGTAGATCTGACCAAGGGTTTTCGGGACAATTTCCCCAAATACAATAATGAGAAAGGTAAATAGACCTGAAAAAACCCCCAACCAAGCCTCTCCTAAGACCCTAGCAGCAAGGGAACCAATTACGATGCTGCCAACAATGTTGAAGGTGTTGTTGAGAATAACAATGGTAGCTATGGGCCGATTCATATTTTTGCGAATCGCCAGTAGTGCTAACACTGCAGGCTTGTTTGACTGCGCTAATTGTCGGACTTTAACAGTAGGCACTGAAAACAAAGCGGTTTCTGCCATAGCACAGATGGCTGAACCGAACAGAACGATAAGTACTGCGATAATGACTTTAAACATGGTAAATGTGATTAGGCGTAAAACCTTAGGCTGGTGCGCTACGCGCAATTGTTACCCGCCTAATCCCTGATTAACTCACCATTATTGATTTAACCGCTAATTAGAAACTTCTGCCAGTTCAATTACACGATCGTCTACATCCTTGACCAAAAAGTTAAGGGGCTTGAGGGTGCGCACTTTGTATTTCAGCCGTCTCATCTGCACCAGCATCAAAACTTGATCCAAGCACTCATGGTCAAAGCACACGTGACGTTGTTGGTTTTTATTGCCCAAGCTAGCTCCGGAAATCACATGGAGCTGGGTATTCTTCTTTAACTGGTACCATAACCCATCAGTACCACTGAACTGGGTAGCTTGGGTGGTGCCCAGATTGGTTGACATATATAGGGGATCAATGCTGGTACTGCCCATGGTCTGCTCGTAATTATAGTAGTAATGTAGGGGGACTTCTGCTGCGGATAACTCTAGCAAGCCTTCATAAAACTGTCGCGCTATTGCCAAATCAGACACCATGATGGTGTGAACTTTTGGAGCGCTGGTCAAAAACATCCACATGGCAAAGGCATAGGCGGCTAGGAGCATTACCATGATGCCTTGAGTGGAAAACAGGCTATCTAAAGGCAAAGAGGGTAAAAATGCGCCAAGAGGCAGGGGTGAAGTTAGCCAGGAAATAATATCAACTGATAGAATCATAAACTTAAACAGAGTTAGCAACTGGATAAATTAGTTTAAAGGTCCTTATGAACTTTTTGTCCAATCGTAGGTAATATTATTACCATCAGACATTGAGGTGCGACCCTAGGGCGCGAGCAATCCCTCGCGCCCTAGGAGGCGCGCACCTTGGCGATGGCCTTTGGGCCACGCTACGCGAACGCTTTTTCTCGATTTTAGCTTCAACTGAAGGAGCATCGGAGCACCAAAGGTTGTAGACTTGGTATCGTCATCCATCTCCTTCATCTTGAGGTCTAGTGCAGACCTAGGATATTAGGTCCCGACATTGATCTACTCCAATGCCAGTTAACCATCGGCATTTCCCCTTTCTCAAGATGAGGGGGTTGTGGTGAGATCAGGATGCATCTAGTCTAATTCTCCTAATTACAGCTTTTATTGAAAGATTGTGCAAATTCCCAATTTTCCTGAATCTAAGCATCCACTTATTAAATCACTGTTTCATCATAGTGATCAGGAATTGCTGACTTTGTTTCAGCGTCATCGGTCTGAAGGGAAGTACTTTACAGCAATTTTCTGTCGCTACAGTCCTATTGTCTATACATTAGTGCGCCACTCAGCGCGATCGCCTGTACAGGCGGAATATCTATTTGCTCTGACTTGGCGTCACATCTATCACGAACTGGGTGGCATGGATTTGCGGGAGGATTATGGACTAGAGTCAACCTCCTTCCAAAACCAGATTATAAACCTAACGGCGGTTTGTATTAACCAGGCAGACTTGCCACCAGTGGAGTCTATTCACTATAACCTCAACGTAGCACCACCACCCTTGTGGTGTTATCTGGAAATGGCATTGGAACAGCTACCACCAGCGGTGCGGTTGATGGTAATCATGGCTCAGACCTTTCACTGGAGTGAAACGCGAATTGCGGCTTATCTGCAAGCGGAGGGAGAAATGATTACTCCAGCTCAGGTGAGAAAAGAACTTCAAGAAGGCTATGAACTGTTGGAAGCTGCTTTACCCGAGGATATTCGGGTGGTCTATCTGGGGGTCGAAGCTAAGAATCGAGAAGAGTCTGATCTCTTTGCAGTACCGGTTTTGAGCGAATAAGGGGCGGTTAGTTTGCACCCTTGATTGGGGTACTTTGATCATAACTTCGATAATAGCAGAAACGTTGATCAAACGGAGTCTTTTGGTATGGCGAATCGTAGCAGGTTGGTGACTAGTCTTTGCGGAATCATAGCGCTAGCCTTTACCCCCTTGGTAATGTTGCCATGCCCGATGGCTTGGGGTCAGACTCGGAGCATTGACCAACAACTGGCAATCCCTTTAGACAATCTTCGTGACCGCAAAGCAAGAAATCGGGCAGATTTTTTCCTGGAACAGTCAGAGCTGGCAAAACAGAGTGGTAACTTGAACGATGCGATCGCGTATTTGTCCCAAGCGGGAGAAATTTATCAGCAAATTGGTGACTTTGAGGGATTGGGTAAGACTTACAATTCCCTAGGTCAGACTTACGCTAAGTTGGGACGCTATCAAGATGCAGAGCGAGCCTTGCGCCGAGGCTTGGGTGCTGCTCGTTCTCAACAAAGTTTTCAGCCACAGATTTATAGTATAAATAATATTGGAATATTATTACTGCAAACGAGAAACCTCAAAGCGGCCCAGGAAGCTTTTACGGAAGCACTGACCATTTCCCGTACGATTAAGGATGATGACGGTGAAGGGTTGAGTCTGAATAATCTAGGCTTAGTGGCAGCTCAAGGGGGAAACTATCCCGAGGCGATTAAGTGGTATGAAGCTGCTCTAGTTTTACGGCGTCGCTCTCGGGATAAGTTAGGTGAGACGAATATCCGGAATAATTTGGGAGATGCGTATCTCGCCGCTAGACAGGAAAAAGATGCTTTGTATTCTTACCGCATTGCCCAGATACTGGCTGAAAAAGTTGACAATGTTTTCAATCAGATTCGTGCTATTAAGGGTATAGCGTTAACCCATATTGCTACAGGTAAGAATCGGCAAGCGGTGAAAGCACTAAAGGAATATCTGGCTTTGGCACAAGAACAAAACAATCGCCGTGAAGAGCTTGTTGCTCTAAAGTTGTTTGCCCAGTTATACCAAGACACTGGTAATTGGTTAGAAGCTCGGGCTTTTTATGAAAAAGCGATCGCAGTGGCTCATGCTTTAGGAGATATTCAGGAAGAAACATTGTTAATCAGCGATTTAGCTCAAATTATTTATGTTACTCCTTAGTCATTAGTCCTTGGTCTTGAATCCAGTTTTTGAGACTAGTATACGTTGATTGGGCGATCTGTTTTACCTGGTTTTGAAGTTTCCATTTTTGGAAAGCTCTTTCGTAGTCATCGCCCTGTATTTGATAAGTATTCCAGGCTCTGAGTGCTATCCACAAACCCCAGAACAATAAAATATATAAAGACCAAGACAGGTAACCAACGTTAATTAGATTAATCGCCAACAAAAAACTATTAACGATTACAAACTTTCCAAAACTTTTTTTAAATTGGCTACGTCGGTAGCTATTGAATTCATGACGTTTTTGCTCTTCTTGTTGCTGGGCTAGCCATTCTCGTTCGGCTTCCAAGAGAGTGTGGATTGAAATCCCTAATTCAGAAGCAATTTCTACCAACTGTTCACGGGAAAAATCTTCAACCATTTCCTGACGTGCCAGGGCTAGATTGAGGATTTGCTGGATATCTTGTTGGTTGTAAGAGTGGGTGATTTTGGTTTCAAAGACGGACATCATTTAGTCAGTTTAACTAGTAGGAAGGGGGGTAGTGCTTAAAGAAGATGTTGCTCTAAACACGCTTGAGCGGTGCTTAATTTTATTATGCCGATGGAAACACAGAGGGGTCAAACCACCTGCATTCCTAAAACCGCACTAAGCGTGGACGGATTTTACGGCATTTTAGCAATCGGCAAATCTTTTACATTTCGTTACGATAGAACCATGAAAGACGAAACTACTATCGAGTTGCTTGAAGGTAGGTTAATTGTTCATTGCTCTTGGTTGATTGTTGATTGGCAAAAGCGATAAACCCTTTACTGCCAAGGATAACTGGCAATGGTATCATAGTTTATTTTTCATGAACTATGAATCATGAACTGTTAACCATGAACCATAACCTATCTACTACCTTATAAGCCAACTTGGTATAAAAAAACGTCTTAGGAGAGTTTGAGGTAGTCTGCATGAACGGCAGTATTCGTGTTGGGAATTTATTTGGCATTCCCTTTTATGTGAATCCAAGCTGGTTTCTAATCTTAGCTTTAGTTACCTTTGATTTCGGAGGTGACTTAGCAAATTTTTCAGGATTGAGCGGTGTTTTGCCATGGTTTTTAGGATTTGTTACGGCACTTTTGTTATTTGCCTCTGTCTTAGCTCATGAACTAGGACACAGCTTTGTAGCGATCCAGCAGGGAATTGAGGTTAAATCTATCACTCTCTTCCTATTTGGTGGTCTAGCTAGCCTGGAGAAAGAATCAAAAAGTCCACTAGAGGCGTTCTTAGTTGCGATTGCTGGTCCAGCTGTTAGTTTGCTACTATTTGCTCTACTAACTGCCGTTCAGGCTAATGCTAATCTAGCTAGTTCATTGGCATCAATTGTTGGACTCCTCGCCTCCATCAACTTGGCTTTAGCATTGTTTAACTTAATTCCTGGCTTACCACTAGATGGGGGTAACATCCTGAAGGCACTGGTTTGGCAAGTTACGGACAACCCACACAAAGGTGTGTTATTTGCTAGCCGTGTTGGTCAGTTCTTTGGTTGGGGAGGAATTATTTATGGAGTGCTTCCAATCCTGCTGTATGGTAGCTTTAATGGCATCTGGTTTGCCTTAATTGGTTTGTTCTTGCTCCAAAATGCTGGCATGTCGGCCCAATCTGCTATGGTTCAAGACCAGTTAGAGGGCTTGACAGCAGAAGATGCGGTCATTCCCAACAGCCCAATTGTATTCGCTGATTTGTCTCTAAGGGAGTTTGCTAACGAGTACATTATTGGTAAAAATCAGTGGCGCAAGTTTCTAGTAACTGATGAAGCGGGCCAACTGCTAGGAGTTGTAGTAGTGGATGATCTCAAAACTGTTCCTACCTCTAATTGGCCGGTGACTCCAGTAAGAGCACTGATGAAGCCTGTTAAGACTTTGAAAACTGTTCAATCGGACCATTCTCTGTTAGAGGTTGTCAAAATTATGGATAAAGAGCAGCTAGATCAGCTACCTATTGTTGGTGACAAGGGTGTACTGGTGGGAATTCTGGATACAGCTTCCATTCGCAGTATCCTCGAAGAACGAAAAAAGGCTATTGAGGGTAATGGGTAAAAGGTAATGGGTAATGGGTAATGGGTAATGGGTAACTGACCCAACTAGATCACCCAACTAGGCTTGAGTACCCAATTGAGCAAGTCAAATTTTCTCAAAAGACTGTGCCATCACTTTCTATCTGAATCGGGGAAGAGCCTCCTGGTCTCAATTGAGTAGCAATTCTACGTCCTGCTGTCCAAGTTCCTCCTTGTAAGACTTTTACTAGTGGCAATTCAGTAGCACTCAGGTTCAATTGTTGACGAATAGTTGCTGCTATTTGATCTAGCAAACTAACGGTGAGTGCTCGCCACTCAATAATCACTTCGGAGCTGGGTAAGTGAGACTGTTGTAAAATAGCGCTATCCTTGACTTCTAGTAATCCTAGATCTAAACATAAGCCCCCATTGCGATATTCTGCTAAGCCGGTCAACTGATCAAGTTCAGTAATCTCTAAACCCAGTTCTTGCAATGGCTCTAATAGAGAGTAAGTTAACCACTGGGAGAGTTTGTGAAATGGTACATACTCGGAACCGTAGTTATCCCCTTTGAGAGCAGAATGTTGCCACACATCCCCTAAATTGACCCCCGCGATGGATTCTCGTTTTGGCCAAATATCCCCTAATCCCTCCAGGACGGTGCTGAATAGGTTAGTGGCACTTAGAAGGTTGGCCGGTTCACAGGTTGCAGGTTGTAGGTTGGCAGGTTGTAGGTTAGCTGGTTGACAAGTTGCAGGTTGCTCCTGGAGAGGTTGTAAATCTGTAAGTGGCTTGACCAAGCTTTGGTTGTGTTGGCAACTTTCAAGGTTCAAGTTGCTATCGTGCAATCCCTTGGTAACCTGCAACTTATCTAGCAATTGGTAATTTACCAAGTAATTTACCAAGTAATTTACTAAGTTGCCAGGACGAGGATTGACTTTTCCAAACATCTGTGGTAATGAAACCATTGCTTTACCTAAGCGCTGTAGTAAAGCTAGCCTACCCTCTATACCTATGAGTGGATTGGTTTGACTGACCTGGAATCCCTGGGCTAAGTCATGGGCACTCAAGGATTGAAGTCCTTTGGCATCGACTTGCCAAGGTAGGTCTGGGTCGCTGGAGAAAGCTCCCTGACAGAACATGCGGAAACTAGCAACGGCTAATCCTTCGGAACGGCAAAACACTAGTCCGGTTTCTGGTTCATGATACTGCCAATTGCTGCCAGCCCCAGCATCGAGCAGGACGCTAATGATGACTAAGTCGAATTTGGTTTGGGCTTTTTGGAGTGAAGTGAATCCTGCCAATTTCTGGTCTAGTTCCTGAAGACGAGGGACATTTCCTACCTCAAAATGCCGCCAGCGACTATGAAATGGAATCTGGAAATCGGGGTAGTACTGCTGCATGACCTCGATGACATAGTTAGCTACTTGCTCTAGCTTGGTTAAATTGCAGCGAAAGTACTGCAACTGGTCAGCAGTAGCTAAGGTGAAAATGCGATCGCATCTCTCCCGAATTGCCCATGGGGTTCTTAAGTAAGCGATTAACTGCTGTTGTGCATTATCCACAGGTGACATAGGCAACAGGGAATATAGGAAGGCATAGAGAATAAGCAATTCGGGAGTGACTAAGGACTCTTGACTAATCTCCTAAACCACGCCCTTGAATTTCAGCCAATGCGATCGCATCTAGTTCAGTTGTATTGTCAGTGTAATAACCAGCAGCTTTTTTGGCAGCGATTTCTACTTGGGCATCAGCGGGAATCAAGTGTTCTGGAATGGGAATGCGCTGAATAATCTCAATACCGGATTGAACGATAGCGTTATATTTCATATCGCTCATGGAGACAAAACGGTCAATTCGTTTAATTCCCAGCCAATGGAGCACATCAGGCATTAGTTCTTGGAAGCGGATATCTTGAACCCCAGCCACACACTCTGTACGGTTGAAGTAGGCATTAGCGCTATCACCTCCTTCCTGACGTTTCCGGGCATTATACACTAAAAACTTAGTTACTTCACCTAAGGCGCGACCTTCTTTACGGAAATAAACAATGACACCTGCACCTCCAGCTTGGGCTGTCTGGACACAGACTTCTAGACCATGGACTAGATAGGGACGACAGGTGCAGATGTCGGAACCGAAAACATCGGAACCATTACATTCATCATGAACTCGTACAGCCAGCAGTCGATTGGGTTCAGTAATGGCTGCCACATCACCAATTAAATAGACAGTGATGCCACCAATGGGGGGTAAGAATACCTTTAAATCGGGGCGGGTGATCAGTTCCGGGAACATGCCACCGGTTTGCTGAAATAGAGCACGGCGCAGGTAACTTTCCTGAATGTCCAATCGTTGGGCAATTCCCGGTAGATACCAAACCGGGTCAATTGCCACTTTAGTTACTACTAAACTACCATCGTTTTTAATAATTTTGCCATCAATTGCTAAACGTTTTTTCTCTACAGCATCCTGTAGTTCTGGCATATTGATATGAGCTTTGGTGATGGCAATTGTGGGTCTAATGTCGTATCCCTGCTGATATAAATCGCTATAAACTTCACCTACCATCGCCCCAAAGGGGTCGAGAGAAACAATCAAATTAGGGTCAGTCCAACTGGGATGAGGACCAATAGGAACGATGGGAGCAGTGTTGGTGAGATCCGGGCGGTGATTGGGCTCGAGTGTGCCACTGGCTACGGCTAAGGCTCGATACAGTGAATAGGAGCCTGAGTGAGTACCAATAACATTGCGATGAGCTGAGTTAACTAAGGTACCGACAATGGGTCCTCGTTTGAGGGGGTCACTTTCTCCCCAGTTAATTGCTGGAGAATTTAATCTAGAAGAGCTAGGATGGGAGGTTAAAACGATATGCTTGGGTTTGGTTATAGTTTTTGAATCTTCCATTAGGGTTACTCTGTAGAATGCACCAACGAGTGTCTAAGTCTTAGCATCTAAGACTTAGTTAATAGAGATAAATTACTATACTAACAATTTATAACAAGACTATCAGTAGTTTCTATTACTATTGCTCTAGTGGGCAAGAATTGCGGAACCAGTGCCTTGAGCTGTAACATGCAAAAAACCAAATTACGCCACCATGACTCCAAGCTCAATCCCTCACAAGGTAGTTATAGCAAGGAGTTTCGTATTTTGGTATTTCTCAGATTTTTAGCGTCTGCGCCCTTACCTTAGCAGCATTCATATTATGTATGAAGAAATTTCGCCTTCTCTATTTTATCTTGTCGCTCTTCTTGGTCATCTTTGCTGTTTCCAGCATTTCTTCTGCCCAGATAACCGATCCCATTCCCGAGCCAATTAAAAAGTCAGAACTCTCTGTCGGATTGGAAGAAGTTGTTAAAATTCCCAATAGTGGAACTGGAAGAAAGAAAGCTGCTCGCTTGAACCTGCTTACCCATGCAGGAGATGGTAGCGGACGATTATTTGTTAACGATATGCGTGGCAAGTTGTATGCCATTGTTGACGGCACTGCTACTGTTTATATGAATCTGAAAAAACTAATTTGTGCAGACTTTACCTATGAAACTCCTCAACAGGGCTTCGCTTATTTTGCTTTTCATCCAGAATTTGCTAACAATGGAATTTTTTATACTGTAACTAGCGAAGTTAAAACTGGCGGTACTCCTGACTTCCCCGTTACCAAACCAATTATTAACAGTAACAAGAACATTATCGAAAGTGCCCACCACGATGTAATTCGCGAGTGGAAGGCAACAAACCCTTCTAGCAATACTTTTGCGGGAACATCCCGTGAGATTTTGCGCATTGAAGAGCCTTACCCAGATCATAATGTTGGACAATTGGGCTTTAATCCCAATGCTAAACCAGGAGATGATGATTATGGCTTGCTATACATTGCAGTAGCTGATGGCGGTAGTGATGGCTATCCTGTTAGTGATACCGATCCCTTGGATAATGGACAGAATCTGGGAACACCCCTGGGCAAAATTCTCAGAATCGATCCCTTTGGGAATAAGAGTGTTAATGGTAAATATGGTATTCCTGGTGATAATCCTTTTGTTACAGATGACGATCCTAAGACCTTGGGTGAAATCTGGGCTTATGGACTGCGTAATCCCCATCGTTTTAGCTGGGATACTGGTGGCGAAGGCAAAATGTTGATTGCTGATACTGGTCAGGCTTTTATTGAAGAAATTAATCTTGGTATCAAAGGAGCTAACTATGGTTGGGGCGAGCGGGAAGGTACTTGGGTTATAGAGGAAAATAATGAAAATGTTTTGTTTGCATTACCCAAAAATGATCGCTCCTATGGCTATACTTATCCCGTTGCCCAATATGACCATGACATCCCCCCCGACATAAAAGGCTTCTATGGAATTGCGATCGCTGGTGGTTATGTTTATCGGGGCAAAGCAATTCCTGAATTAATCGGTCAATACATTTTTGCTGACTTCGCTCATGATGCCAGATTTTTCCACGTTCCTGTGGATGAACTTGTCGATGGCAAACAGGCAAAAATAAAAGAACTCAGACTCTTTGACGGAGAGCAAGACGCTTCTTTTCTAGAAATCATTGGTAAAAAACGCTCTGATGTGCGATTCGGGGTGGACGAAGAAGGAGAAATCTATGTGACATCGAAACAAGATGGTAAAGTTAGGAAACTCGTTCGTTCACCAGAATTATCTAAGTATTAAAAGATTCTGGAACAGCTAAGAGTCCAGTCTTCGAGAATAAGGTCACAGAAATGAAGTCTATCCCACGTTTTCCTAGTTTCGGCTGTCAAGCCCTCAGATCTCTCGGATGCAACCCAATTCTGTTGGCAATTTTCCTGGTCTCACTAGTGCTGCGTGTCTTAGCGATTACCGTTGCCTTCAATGTAGATGAGATGAATTGGATGCGCCGGGGTAGCCTGTTTCTATGGCGGTTGCTCGAAGGAGATCTAGCGGACACCTATCTCCGCCATCATCCAGGTGTTACCAATATGTGGCTCACTGGCAGCAGCCAGCTACTCAATTGTCAATTTCACAAGCTGTTCCAAGGTTGGCTAAACCTGAATCAGACACAAAGCCTGGAAGCCTGTTTAAATACAACCAATTTCCCTATCAGCTCATTCGTTATGCCGCGCCTGCTACAAGCAGTAATGACTTCAGCTTGCATGGTAGGGATATACATACTTGCCAAACGGCTGTTAGGGCGACCGGCAGCGCTAGCAGCGATTAGCCTCCTAATCCTAGAACCGTTTTTTTTAGCCTATCAGCGCTCCATCACCACTGATGCGTTACAAACTGACTTTGGTATTTTGGGATTGCTACTGCTGCTCCTTTACCTACGGGGAGATGGCACTCGTCGAACCCTTGTAGCATCAGGTGCCTTAATGGGGCTGGCCGTAGCTGGAAAAATACCGACTATTTTTGTCTTGCCTGGGGTTGGACTCTGGATTGTCCTGATTGAGTTAGGTGTCTGGCAAGCCAGTTTTCCCCAGCGGGGATGGAAGCGACAGACTGTAGACATGATGCTTTGGGGTATAAGCTTTTGTTCAGTTATCTTTCTAATTTGGCCAGCACTATGGGTAGCTCCCTTAGAGACTTTGGGTAAGCTTTACGAGGGCTTATTGCAAGAAGCTGATACAGGCGACCAATTCTTTTGGGGACAGGTCACTGATTCACCCGGACTAATTTTTTATCCCCTAGCGCTAGCGTATCGTTTATCACCTACACTGCAAGTAGGTTTGTTGACTTGTTTAGCAGCACTGCTCATTCCCAGGCTGCGGCAGCACCGGGCTAAAATTCCTGAGCTGGTTGCACTTACCTTAATCCCAATCTCTGTCTTGGTAATCGTTTCAGTTATCGATAGAAAGTACGATCGCTACATTATGATTATCTGGCCAGAGTTAGCCTTGCTAGCTGGAGCTGGATGGAGAAAAATCGGGGCTTGGGTTAAATATTGGGGAACTCCTTTATGGTCAAGGGGAAGCGATAGGTGGCGAACAATCCGGGGAGTCAAGACAGCACTCACACTAGCACTTGCCCAAATAATTTTCCTTGTGCCACACTTTCCCTACTACCTGACGTACTACAATCCTTTACTGGGTGGTTCCCGTGTTGCCAAGAATTTGCTGATGATGGGTCAAGGAGAAGGTCTAGATCAAGCTGCACAATGGTTAAACCAGTCCCCCAATGCCAGAGAAATGAAGGTATCTGTATGGTATAGTGCAGCTTTTGCTCCCTATTTTCAGGGTGAAATTAAAGGCATATGCAGGAATAAATGCCCTGAGCCAAGACGCTGGACAGGAGCTAATCGCGTGGTATTTTATATCAATCAAATACAGCGTATGTTTCCGGAATCGGAGATGTTAGACTACTTTCTAGTGCAGCAACCATTCTACACTGTACAGCTTCATGGTGTTGACTATGTACAAGTCTATCCTGGACCAGTTCCCTTACCAGAGGATTTAGAACACATCCAAGTACCCCTTTTCCTGTCTTTTGGTGAACAGGTGCGCTTGCTAGGTTATGACTTGAAGACTTCTAAGCTAAAGCCAGGTGATGAGCTTTTAGTCACCTTTTACTGGGAATTTCTAGAGCCAGTACCACCAAACTTTGCGCTTAATATGAGCTTAAGCAATGAAGATGGAAACACGTTCAACAGTTCACAGGCAAGTCTATTGAATGGCTATCTGCCTCTTGCTCGAATTGCTCCTGGGACAATTATACGTGATGTCCGTAAGCTGACTATCACACCAAAAACATCACCTGGGTTATATCTTCTTGAAGTAGGATGGTTTTCACCGAATAAGAAACAAGCACTGCAAGTACAGGATGCCAAGAGAAATTCTCAAGGAAATCAAGCATTTATTGCCGAAGTGGAAGTAGTCAAGTCAGTTACGCCATAATTGCACCTATAGCTTAGAATCTAATTGTCATTTTCCATTCTGCCTGGTAGCACTCCCGGAATTTTAAGGCGGATACGATAAAGACTGTTTCTTGCTGTAATATAGAGGGTTTGGTAGTCGCTGTCGCCCCAGGCTAAATTAGCGGGAGCTTCTGGCACTTCAATAATGCCCAGTAGGTTGCCGCTGGGATCAAAAATCCAAACTCCCCCAGGTCCAGTACTGTAAACATTTCCTTGGATGTCTACCTTCATACCATCTGCTGCCCCCTCTTTACTAGGAGGTTTCAGTTCGGCAAAAAGTTTTCCATTCTCTAACATCCCGTCTGGCTTGACATCAAAAACCCGAATATGACCTCTTTGTGAATCATTGACATATAATTTAGTTTCATCTGGGGAAAAGACAATACCATTAGGGCGCACAAAGTCATCAACTAGCAGAGTTAGTGTGCCATCTGGTGCTAGGCGATAAACACCATAAAAGCCTAATTCTTCTTGTTCCGATTTGATGCCATAGGGAGGATCGGTAAAATAGATGCTACCATCTGATTTGACTGCTAGATCGTTGGGACTATTCAGCCGCTTGCCTTGGTAGTGACTAGCTAGAGTTACAATTTTTCCATCTTTCTGTGTTAAGGATAGACGACGATTACTATGTTCGGCAGTAACTAAACGCCCTGAGCGGTCTAACGTATTACCATTAGCATTGCCAGAAGGTTGACGAAAAATCTCGGTTTTTTGCTCTGGTTGCCATTTATAAATGGTATTAGCTGGAATATCACTAAATAGTAGAAAGCCGTCGGGATGCCAAACAGGTCCTTCAGTAAACTTAAAACCTCCTGCTACCTTTTCAACTTGAGTATTGGGAGCAATAATTTTTCCTAGATTATTTTGTTTGGTGTAAAATTTATAAACCATTAGGTGTCGGTAAGTTTCACCTGGATGCAAGATAACCGAAGGAAAGTTAGGCTGATTGACTGAGTCAGGAAAATGTTGTGTCTCTAAGCACAAACCTTGATGATTTGTATAAACAACATCTCCTTTCCCCACAGTTCTAAGCTTAGGAAGATTTCCCGAAAAAAACTGTATTCCTGGCTGATTACTGTGAAGCTCCATCACCCGACCAGATTTTGGTTCATATACAGTAGCTGCGAGTTTTATTTTTTCTGATTCTCCATTCAAGACATAATTGAGGTCGTAGCCTCCTGGATAGTTTGGCTTTAGGGTATTTCTAAGCTGATTAATGCCATCTCCAATCAACTGAGGCTGAGTAAAGTCGTAGGGTGTATCTTTAACTGATTTAATCTCTCCTGTAGGGATGCGCTGTTCGTTGTTAGGCGTATATCTATCGGCATTGATCGTTAAATATTGTCCTAGAATATTCCCAGAACCATGACCAGCCAAGTTCCAATATGTATGATTTACCAAGTTGACAGGAGTAGGTTTGTTAGTGGTAGCAGTCATTTCCAGCTTTAACTCATTATCGTTAGTCAGAGTGTAAATGGCTGTCACTTTCAAATCACCTGGATATCCTTCTTCTGAGTCAGGACTCAGATAAGTTAGTTTTAGTGCCTGTCTTTGGCTACTGTTAATTGGTTCAGCTTTCCAAACCACTTTGTCAAAACCTTTGTTACCACCATGTATGTGATGGGGAGGGGCATTAGCAGCTAGATCATACTTTTGACCATTGAGAGTGAACTGAGCATCTTTAATCCGATTAGCGACGCGACCAACAATTGCACCATAATATAGGTAGTGCTTAGCGGTCAAATAAGCTTCTAGACTATCAAATCCCAGCACGACATCGTCTAGCTTACCGCTGTTGTCAGGCAAGTGTAATTCAGTAAGAGTAGCACCATAGTTGGTTATCTTAGCTACTAAACCATTGGTATTGGTTAAAGTATAGAGATAAACGTTTTGACCATCTTTAGTCTGGCCAAATTCAATCTTGGTTAAAGTTTTGTTTTGTTTGGTCTGGTAGTTATTTGCTGTGGGGTAAGATTGCTGAGGGTTAAATCTATTGTAGTAATCTACGTTCCCTAAAAGTAAACTCATTCCCATTGCGGTCAAGACTGTGATTATTTTTAGTAACATTGAGCCAGTCAGCATAGTTGATTTTTTAGGAATTAATTGTCATCTATTATAACGAGTTTTTTAAAGTAATATAAGAGAGGGACAATTTTGTAATAATTTAGCTGTCACTTATCAGCTATCAGCTAATGCGCTACGCCCACGGGTGCGCGTTCAGCTATCAGTTATCAGTTATCAGTTATCAGTTATCAGTTATCCACTTATGGGCTATGGGCACGCTGTCTTGATGCAGTCGCTCACGAGTTGCACCTGTGCATAGCTGATAGCCTTGTGGAAACCTCGAAAACCGGGCTGTCTACCCAAAACTGGGCTGAATCGCTTCTGAGTAAGACTTCTAGAATTTAGATGGGTTTGCCCTGGAATTATAGTTGAGGACATAGTATTTTAGTTTAAAGAGAACTTCGGAACGTAAAATTTCCTATCACAGAAGAGAACTATGTCTTAACATTTACTTATACTGGTAGAATATACCAAGATATATGCGTATTGGTTATAGACCAAAACAGTAACCATGACAGCAAAACCGAAAGCAACATTTTCAACTGACTTACCCAATAACCTCCGCGAACACAATACAGCATCTCTCGACCTAGAGATGAATGTAATTGAGGGAGAAATTCCTTCTGATTGTGAGGGACACGCTTTTTGGTTAGTTCCAACACCTCAAAATGGAGCTACTCCTTGGTTTAATGGCTATGGACAGTTGTATCGTTTAGATTTTAAAAGCGGAAGCATCCATCTCAAAAGCGAACAATTTCGCACGCCTTCTGTCATCTGCGATCAAAAAATAAATGAACAGCCCTGGTGGACATACTTAACAAATTTGCGAAAATTACTGTTTGGGAGATTATTTAGATTTCGTAATCTGGGAGGTTTGGCTCGTCTAAGCCCCAGATTAGGCGTACAAAACCAATGTAATACAGCAATTCAAGCTTTCCAAGATCCGGATAATAACTCTTGGCGTATGTTTGCCACCATTGATTCAGGTCGTCCTTTCGAGTTTGACTTAACCACCCTAAAACCAGTGACACCTGTAGGCGATCGCTCGGAATGGATTCCTTTAGAAATAAATGGCATACCAAGTCTTGGGGATATTAAAATACCCTGGATTTTTCCTATGCATATGAGTGCAGCCCATACCGCTTACGATCAGAATACGGGAGAAATATTTATTATTAATTGCATCTTTGATATTCCAATCAGTGTGGGAGCAATTGATCCAGATACTTATATACATATTTGGAATGGTCAAGGTAAGTTCCAGACAACCCAAATAATTGATGATCGCACCAATAAACCAGTTGAAATTAAGCAATCTACGCACCAGATAGTAATTACCAAAAACTACGTGGTAATTATTGACACGGCTTTTCGCATAGAATCTTTAAGAATGTTAATTCCTGAAGTAAAAGCTAAAGCTCAATCAGCTTACAATCAAGTCTGGTTAGTGCCGCGAGCACAACTTCAGGGCGGAAAAGCTATTGCGAAACACATCACAATCCCTCGCGAATGTGTTCATTTTTATGCTGATTATGAAGATAATGATGGAGAAAATTTGATCTTGCATCTGGTGTTAGCTTCTGGTCATGATGTTAGCGAGTGGCTACAGAAATCGGATAAAAGATGGCCAACCTTATTTGAATTTGTTCCATCTGCTTTTTATGGCTATCCTCCTGGTGTATATGATCAGCAGGGTTTTGGTAAATGTGTTGTTAATGCGAAGACAGGGGAACTAAAGAGTGAACAACCTTGCTTATTCGAGGATTTTTGGGGAGTTGCACTCCCTACATATCAAGGAATTCAAGGTACGTCTCCCACACAGTTTCAGAATATTTGGGTAAACTACGCTGGGTATATTAGTGAAATTACCCCACGCCGATTGGTTGAATTATACGCTAATCATCCTTTCCGTGAGGTACAAGTAAACGATTTACCTAATTGGAAACCATCGGGTATTTTGCGATGGTCTCCAGTGGATATGGAAGTTAAAGATTCATGGGCTATTGAACGAGGGTATGTCGTTAATACCCCTATTTATGTTCCTAAGCAAGGGCAAACTGACGAACTTGAAGGGTATATCGTGGCGACGGTAACTACTCCTAGTGGGTCTGAATTTTGGATTTGGCAAGCAGGAAATCTGGCCGCAGGACCAATTACCAAATTGGGTCACGAGGACGTTAAATTTGCTTTGTCTCTCCATTCAGCTTGGGTTCCTTCCATCGCACCACGGGATGCCAAGTATAAAGTGGATCTCCGCCAGGATATGGATATCAACAAGCCTGAGTATTTCTTACCTGACTGGATTAAGGAAATCTTTGAAAAGGATATTTATCCTGAATTTGAAGATCACTGACATGCTTCCCCGGTAAATCGAAGACTATACCGGGGGCTTCCAATTGATAAAAATAAACCTTAACAACAAACCTGATCTGCCCTGCTTTGGAGCAGGGCTGTTTCTTTGTCGGTTGAGACTAAGGAGGAGCTAGGGAAATAGGGATAATTAGTCGATCAGCTCACTAGATGTAGAATTACTGAAGCTATTTCAGGTTACCATAGAGTTTGTAATAAATATTTTTATATCAACTAAAACCAGGGCAAATCTATTTTAATAGCTGTTACGGATCCTTAATTAACTATTAACAATTGACCTATTATCTCAATGCATTCAGGTCTTGAATCAAGGAAAACTCAGGTATTTGACCTAGGGCTGCTCGTAAATGATTGATTCTGGACAACTAGAAACACGCTGATTTATTATTGGTTCTTATTACTTGTTATTGCTTTTAGGATTAGGCTGAATGGTTACAACCAGCGACTTGGATTTTACTGACCTTTATTAAAATGAGGAGAGGGCTAGGTTAAGCCTAATCTAATTCCAGTGGAATTATAGCAACTTTAATCCATATTAGGCATTGTTCTTAAAAATTATTTACATACTTTACATATGATACAAGCCTTAGCACCAATTACGACTACTGACTTGGCGAGAAACTTGGCGACACTAGGGATTGATTTAATTCGTAAAGCTGGGTGTGAGTATGGAGATATCCGTATTTGTACTTACCGTAATCAGAACTTAACCGCACGCGATCGCTCCCTTAGCCAACTCTGTGATGATGTTAGTTCTGGCTTTGGGGTAAGAGTTTTACTAAAGGGCGCTTGGGGCTTTGCGGCAAGTCCCTATAAAACTCCAGAGGAAGTGGAACGAATGGTGGCTTTAGCTGTAGAGATTGCTAAAGGTAGCCGCCTTTCTCAGCAAACACAGGTAAGATTAGCGCCAGTAGAAGCCTATCGCGATAGCTATATTACTCCAATCGAAATTGACCCGTTTACTATACCAATTACTGAGAAAGCCGATTTACTATTGCGTATTAATAATCAATTGCTTAGCTATAGCGATCGCGGAATTAAGAAGGCTTACTCTTTCCTGCGTTTTACTCGTGAAGACAAGATTTTTGCGTCTACTGTTGATTCCCTAATTGAACAAACTATATACCGCAGCTATCCAGGTATGGGTTGTACAGCAGTTGCCAATGGGGATGCTCAAAGCCGTAGCTATGAGCGTCCACCTTTAAATATCGGTTATGAGCATATTCAACCTCCAGACCTTTTGAATCAGGTAGAACGGGTAGCAGAAGAAGCAATAGAGAAGGTTCATGCTCCCAAAGGACCTTCTGGTATTCGCAGCACTCTGATTCTGAAGCCTAGTCATCTCCACCTAACAATTCATGAATCGGTGGGACACCCTACGGAACTGGATCGGGTGTACGGCTATGAGTCGAATTTTGCTGGTACTAGCTTTGCGACTACTGATAAATTGGGCAAGTTGCAATATGCTGCTCCTTGGGTGAATTTTAAATGCGATCGCACTCAATCCGGGGGACGTAGTACTTTAGGTTATGACGATGAGGGGGTACCATCACAAGATTGGTATGTTGTCAAGGATGGCATTTTAGTAGACTACCTCACTGACCGGGAAACCGCTTATCGACTAGGTAATGCCAGTAGTAACGGTTGCGCTTACGCCGATAGTTGGTCAAGTGTACCAATGGTGCGGATTCCTAATTTAGGGTTGGAACCGGGAGCAGAGGGAGGAAGTCACTCTGCCACACTATCAGAAATGATTGCTGAGACTGAGGAGGGCATTTTAATTGATGGTAGAGGTAGTTTTTCCATTGACCAGCAGCGACGTAATTTTCAGTTTGGTGGAGATGCTTTCTGGAAGGTGGAGAAAGGTAAAGTAGTGGGCATGCTGAAGGATGTCACCTATCATTCTATGAGTACTGATTTCTGGAATAGTGTTGATGCCATTGGAGTGGCTTCGGAACGGGAGCAGTGTGGTACCCATATGTGTGGTAAAGGGGAACCGATACAAATTGCTCAAATGACCCATTCTTGTGTGCCGGTGCGGGTGTGCAATATTCAGATTGGCGGAGCCTAAATCGTTAATTGTTAATGGTTTTTTATGGTTAGTTGGGCACCTCGATTAATTAGTGTTAGGTAAAACAGAGGGGAATTTTACTATCCATTACTCAACTAACTATCCAAGATGAAGCAAAAGTATCGGCATTGCTCAATCAAGCAATGCCCTTCTTATTTATTATTTCAAATATCAAAAAATTACCTTGTCTGGTTAACCATTCCCAGATTAAGCAACGCCAAAAAATAACGCCCACTCCGTTGGTTACCCCTTCGTAAACTCCCTCGGACTAGACTGCTCAACTCAAGCGGGCTCGGGTGCTATCGCTAATTAGTTTTAAGAAAACGAAACCGTAATAGCGATAGCACCCGATAGCCCGCACAGTCACGAGCAGGCTAGTGATGCGTGGTTGAACTTATCGCAGGGACGGCGATCCACCGCCCAGATTGCAAGGCTGTTTACCAACTGATGGAATGGACGTGATTTATTGAGACTGACGAGCGTGCTGCATCCGCAACGCCAGAATGTGTTCACAAGGACCTTTGTACAGCTTATTTTGCTGATACCAATTACAGGTACACTCTGCTGCTATTATACGTTCATCACGATCAATTGTCAAAGCGGGATTATAGGTTTTGCTTTTATCTCTGACATTTCCCTGTAGCTGGAGTGTACCTTGAGTGTCGTTTACTGAGGTTATTTGTACAGCATTGTTACTTAAGAAGCGGGTTGCTGTTTCTTCTCGCTGATTGGCAAACCTTAACCGTTCCATGGGTAAGGGCTCTCGGGAGAGTTCCCGGACTCGATATACTTGCTTGTTTAAGTCGTAAATGGCTCGTCCGGCTTGGGTGTAAGCTCCTAAGGCACCTAGGACAGCAGTAGGGCTTAAGTCTAAGCGCTGGGCGAGACTGTGGGGACTTTCTACCCAGTTTTCTCTGAGTGCGTCAAAAATGAGTTGTTGAGTCCACTGGTCTACATCTGCACGGGGTGCCATTAAGTCAAAGTTCCCAGCTTGAGACCAATCGTTAGCTGTCCATCCTGATAAGCCGAGGGTAAAGGACATATCCCCTAGGTCAGCTACATAAAAGGATGGCATGCCGGTTCCGAGTAGGTGAATGGTAAATTTGTTGGCAATGGGAATAAGACGTTCTAGGATGTGGAGGCGGCGGCGTCCCCAAACTCGGATGACCTGTTCTGATGAACCTTGATAGGGCGATCGCGAACAGACTATTTCGATGTTCCAAGGCTCAAATACTATTCGCACGGGTTCTCCTGGTTTGAGATGGTAACGCATTCCCCGTGGACCAGTTTTTTCTTTGTGGCGACGCAACACAAAACAGATATTGTGAATATCCATGGGCTGCAAGTCAAAGGTGGTGGCAGGTAAGGCCATGGCGGAACTGACTTGTAGAAATCCTCTTACCCAACTGTCTGGTAGGTCAATTTTGACTTCTTTAAATGCTGCTTCATGGGTGGTTTTGACTTCAAAACCGGAGGGGTCAATTTCAAATTGGGTTGTCTTGTAACTGCGGATTTTTTGAAATTCGTTGTATAGGGCGGCGGAGTAATCTATGTTTGTTGTACCGCAGGCGAATTCGCTGATAGTTTTAAAGACTTCGTAGCTGGCTCCTAGTCGGCCATAACTGGATTCATCTTGGCTGAAACATTCAAAGAAGACTTCATCGGGATGAACGGTAATTACTGGATCGAGGACAAACCAGGCATCATGGTCTTTCTGATAGAGGTAATTGTAGTACTGCTGTCTGGCTTTATAAAAGGTGGATAATCGTTGATATCGGTTCTGATTTAATTGAGTTAGTTCTGCTTGTAAGGGTTGAATTTTATTGGCGAGGTCTTGGCGTTGTGCGGCTATGATTTGCCAGTCTTGTTGGTCTTGGTTGGCACGCCATTGTTTATACTCAGTTCTGTCTTTGGGTTTGAAGCGTAAATCGGAAACTACTACGTCATGTAGGGCGCTGATGGCTTCTCGAAAGGCTACATTTTTCCCTAATTCACCAATGAAGTAGGTGGGAGGACGCTTGGTGTCTGGGGAGAAGGACATTTGGGTGCTGCTGCCGCGATCGCTAATTGCTGTACTATTTTTATAGGCGTAGTTGAATTCCATAATTTTTAGGGTATTGAAGTATTTTTTAAATTGTTAAGAGCTGAGGTGATGGCTGGGTGCATCTCATTTTTAATGTTTGACCCGGTGGGTAGAATGGGCATCTTGGTGGAACGGGCATCTTGCCCGTTTCATTTCCGGACGGGCTGTCCCAACGCTGGCGGTGCGTTACGGGACGGGCTATCCTAACACTGGCGCTCGAGGCGGAAAATCAGGGCCAGCCCGTCCCTAACGCACCCTACGCCTCGTACTATCCCTACTCCCTACTCCCTACTCCCTACTCCCTATTCCCTGTTCCCTGTTCCCTGTTCCCTAAAATCTACAACTGATAAATTCCTACACTCCTCTGACTTCGGATACTGGTTTAACCTGAATTGGAAGAGGAATAGTAGGATAGCTTTGGTGAATCTTAAGCATGATCTGAATTGAACGGGCTTTATCACCAATAGCCATTGTGATGGATTGTCGTGTTAAGATTTCTGCTACTATTTTAGCAGCTGCTTGGCTTTTTTGGGCTTCACCTTCTAGAAATGCAAACACGCGCTGTTTAGCAATTCGTCCGCGATTAACCCGAGACAAAATACTGATAAAGTAGGGAATTAAGTCTTGCAAACGGTCGGGATTATCTAGGGCATACTGTTCTAGATAGTTAGTGGCAAATAGCTGGATGTCTTGACTGGGATGTTCACTAAATTTGAGGAGATAATCTTGACCATAACTCTGCTGAAAGGTACGTAGGACTAAATCCCGCCCAAATTGACGAACATCATCCCGAGTACTGTCACAAATACTTACCATCACTTCAGGTGTCCAGTCTTGTTCGGTAATTTGTTGGCTAAACAGTTGTGTAGCAAATTCTCGGGAATCCTGCCATTTTGCTTCTAGTAATCGCACTGCGGCTAACATGTCTTGAGAATCGCTACGGATACGGTTGAGCCTTTGCTCAATCATTGCCCAAGCGGCTTGACGGACGGATAGGATTTCATGATTGGCTAGTTTGACAATGTCAGGAGTTTCTAATTCTAATCCCCAAGTGGTATAGTTAGCTTGGAGTACTAATCCTACTAATTCTTGAGCGGCTGATGATTTGGCTTGGAGAAGTTCCATCGCGTTGTCTTTGGTAATGCTAGTCATCCAGCTGGGTAAGTCTTCTCGTAGCAGTTGGACTAAATCTTGGTGAACACCTTGATGTCTTTCTGGTAGCTGCAATAGGGTAATGATTTCTGTAGCTAGCTGAGTTACAAATTCTGGATATAATTGTCCTAAGCGCTGAATTACTGGACGAATACCTTGACGCAAGTGTGGTTGTTGATTGGTTGCGATCGCTAATACTAAGTCGTAGTCTTGTAGCAAGCGTTGATCGGGAAGTTGACCGAAAATCTGAACCCCAATCCCTTGCACTGACTGATGGGAAGCGTTGAGGAGTGATTCAATTAATTCGGGTGGTAAGTCAGCGGCAGGAGTTTCGTGATTGAATAGGATTCTTGCTCCCAATTCCTGGATTTCTGGGATGGGGTGTTGGAGCAGATCTAGTACTACTCCCATACCCAATGTCCTGAGTTGGGGGGTAAAACCTAGAAGCAGGGTTTGAGCAGTGTCTTTGGCGATATCGGTTTGAGTTGGTTCTAGTTCGAGTACTGCTACAATGATTCGCCCGATTAATACTTTGGCTGTTGCTTCACTTACTATTGATTGAGTCAGTAACTGACGGGCAAAGGTACGGGTATCGGAGTGTTGACTGATGACTAACGGGATGATCAGGTTGCTAGCCGTGATCAAGTGAGTTGGTATTGCTTGTATCCACTGATGGGCTTGAGTACGAGCTGGTGGAAACTGGCAGTTGGCTAAGGCAAGTAATAAGTCTAGGTTAGGATTGTCGGGATTATCGGAATTATATTTTTGTGTTGCTAGTTCAAAGCCGAGTTGAGCGGTTACTGGGTAGGGTTTGTTAACTAGTCTGATTACAGTCTCTGTATCGATTTGATTACAGAATGACTGACATACCCTTAAGGCTTTGGCGGCAAACTGATGAACTTGATGACAATGGCTTTCTAATAGTAACTGTAGCAGTGCCTCTGGATGTTGCTCCCAAAGTTTAGGAAAGGCTTCTTCTCGGACATCTGGCTCTGGATCACCAGGTTTGTAGTTGTCGAGACAACGCCATGCCTGGCTGTTGGGCATTAATTGGTAACGGGGACTATTGGTATAGAGAATATGGTTAAAGGTTAAGTAACCAGCATAGCTGTCCCAGTTGCGAGTGTAGCTGGTGCGAGTCCAGTTGGAGTAGTTCCAGCGATACAAGGTTGATGTTCTGGCGGGCACCCCATCAGAATCAGAATATTGCAGTAATACTTCTAGGGCTAGATTTATGTAATTGCGATCGCATTCTTCACCCAATTTCCTGAGAGTCCTCCATACCCGCCGCCGTAGATAGTCACGAGTTACGTTGCTGTAAGCCCGTTTAGCATCAGGACTACCGAGGTAATTGGAACGGGGAATATATTTGCGACTATTTCTGTCCCAGTAATACTTATGCCAATAAGACTGATGAAACATTGGTGGCTCGGTGTCTAGGCGGTAGGCGATAATGCCAAATACTTGGGCATCTTGTCGATATTCGGCAATCTTGAATATGTGGCGAATGGCTTTGAAGTAGTTGGGGCGTAGGGGAGCAGTGCGTAATAGGTCTAGTAGTGCTGGGCGCACTTGAGCATTATTAATTTGATATAGGGTATCGAGGACACCAAAACGAGTATAGTCGTTACTGTCTAGATAGGTAAGTAGGGCATTAGAGAACTGAGCAGGATTATCGGTTTCGATATGGGATTGCAATTCGGCAGGCAATTGCTCTATCTGTTGAGAGCGCAACAGGTCTTGAGTTGATGGATCACAGAGTTTCATCCAGGCTTCCCAAGCAATCCCCTTGACAAAGTCTGGAGTTGAAGGGGTTTCATACAAGCGTTGGAGGTGAGGAATTACATGCTCATCACCACACCATCCTAAAGCCCAAGCAATGCAGTAGTCTTTTAAGGGTTGATCAGTGCCAATTAGGGGGATAATTAAGGGCGTAGCTTCAGGAATTTTAAGTTCTCCAGCCCGCCAGATCGCTCGGGTTTGGGACCATTTACTAGAGCCTTTACTACTATCTGGATTTGCGTTCGGCTCTGCCGTGCCAAAAGCGATCGCGTTGAGAATGGCTTGATGGCGTGGGTCGTTGGTAACTAGATTACTAGTAGTTAAGTTACTGGTATTTAAGTCATTAACCTCTTGTTGAGTCTCACTATTTGATGGCTCAGTTACATCTTGATAGCCTTTCTTGAGTTTTGAGCCAACTAACTGATCAAACACTTGTTGTGCTTTAGCTAAAGCTACCGGCTGAGCAGTTTTTGAACTTTCTTTCAAGGTCTTGCCACGGCGTCCATAGCGGAAGTTAACGATATACTGCTCGTTACCAAGATCACACAGATCGACTTCGTAGATTTTATCTGAGTTACCAGCTTGATAATGGAGCGTAGTGCGTTTGATCAGTTTCATAGGAGATCACGGAAGACTCAGGGAGAAGTGGAAACGCCTGTCATTACCACCATATTAAAAAAATTATCTAGTCGCTCCCTTTCCCCAATCCTAAAGCTATCGTAAATAAAAGCAAGGTAAGCCCAGCCTAACCGAAAGGATTAAAACTTGCCCATTGCTGCCTAGCTTAATTGTGATGTAGCCGATAGATTAATGAGCAATTTTCCAGACTTATCCAGTCACCATTTCAAAGTGATCAGGGAATTGGGTCATAATCGCGCTGGTGGGAGAGTGACCTACCTAGCCCGAAACCAGGTCAATCACGAATTGGTAGTGATCAAGCAGTTTCAGTTTGCTCAACGCAACAGTAACTGGTCAGACTATGAGACCATAGAAGGGGAAATTCAAGTGTTGCGGGGACTGAATCATCCCGGTATCCCCCGTTACTTAGGGTCATTTCAAACCACTAGGGGCTGTTGTTTGGTACAGGAATACAAACATGCTCCTTCCTTGGCAATACCTCGTAGTTTTGACCCGGAGGAGATTAAGCAAATCGCGGTTGGGTTACTCAACATTCTGGTTTACCTACAACATCGGATTCCTCCGATCATTCATCGAGATATCAAACCCGAAAATATCTTAGTAGATGAGACGATCAATGTTTTCCTGGTAGACTTCGGCTTGGCTCGGATTGGTGATAGTGAACTAGCGGTGAGTACTGTAGCCAAAGGCACTATTGGGTTTATGGCTCCGGAACAGTTATTTGATAAAGCCCTAAGTAAAGCGTCAGACTTATATGGGTTAGGAGCGACCTTGATTTGTTTACTAACTGGTACTCGATCGACTACGATTAATACTTTAATTGATGAAGACTATTGTCTCAATTTTCAGCATCGTCTACCTCAAGTAAGTTTGGGTTGGCTGGAGTGGTTGCAAAGGATGGTAGAGCTGAAACCTAAAGACCGTTTTCCTGATGCTGAAACGGCTTTAGAAGCTCTCAAGCCAATCTACGTTATCCGGATTCCAGAGGCAAAACTATCCCAATCGTATCTAGAGTTGAGGGCTAAAAAATTAGGGGAAAAACTGACAAAAACTATCACGATTTGTAACACAGTTCCAGACACAGCCTTAGAAAGCCGCTGGCAAATTGCTCCCCATGTCAGTGACCCACCCCACACTCCCTACTTCCATGACTGGATTCGATTGGACACAGCTGATGTTAATGGTAATCAAGGGTTGTGCCAAATTACGATAGATACCAGTAAGCTGATGGCAGACCAAACCTATGAGCGAGAGGTATTAATTCACACTAATGCTGAACAGTCAACTCAGGTTTTACCCCTGAAAATCCATACTGCTCCGGTACCAATTGCCACGAAAAAACTTCCCTATCTATCCCTAGCGCTATTGATTGGTTTAGCTACGACAGCTACTTGGGTAGAAACTACGGCTTGGGAGGGAATTGTGAGTAACAGTGGCACAATCGGGATTGCGATCGCTACTTTTGTCTCAGTCTTGGTGGCAATGCTAGGATTGACTGCGGCTGTGACATCTGGGGTGATCTCGAAACTGGTAGCAAGACTCAGAGCCAGGTTTAGTATTCCGTTAAAGGCTATGGATACCGTAGCAGCAGTGTTTTTTGCTGGAGTAGCAGCCCTGTTGGTAGCTGGATTTGGTGCCAAGTTTCGCGCTACGGATAGCGCGATTGCTACCTTTGCAGCAGTGGATGCGGTAGTGTTTATGGCAGCCTTTGAAGGGGAAGGAGTCGCTCAAAGCTGCCGAAAGCGTGGGTTTAGTAAAATCTTAGTCCTGGGAGTGCCTGTGTTATCGGTAGCCTTGGGCATTAGTTTAGGTATCGGTTTAAAGCTGGGATTTTTAAATGTGTTGGTACTGATCGCCATTTTAGTTACAGCAGTTCCCTTAGGTGTGATGATTCTCTATCCCCCATTAGAGCGTCTGCGGCAAGTCAAAACCTATCGGAAATTAGAAAGAAATTTGATCAAGCCTTAGAGGATATTTATTTGGAGGAGTGATCAGGCTACTGCTTCCACTCAATTTTTTGTGATTGCAACAAAATAATAGATCTGGACTCCCTTTTCTTTGTGGGACTATGGTTTACCTACAACGTTTAACAATGTTTAACAATTAATAGTTAACCACCCAAGCCGCTATTATATTTTTTGATATTTAATTAGGTAATTTATTATTCCCTATTACCCATTATCAAAAAGCGCTCAGCTATCTAGCGTTTTCCATACTAATGAGGAACACATTATTTTTTGCCTATTCCCTGTTCCCTGTTCCCTGTTCCCTGTTCCCTGTTCCCTGTTCCCTGTTCCCTGTTCCCTGTTCCCTGTTCCCTGCTCCCTGCTCCCTGCTCCCTGCTCCCTGCTCCCTGCTCCCTGCTCCCTAAACAAATGTACCTCACCCAATTGAAAAGCGCTATATTGAGTTCGTGATTAACAAAACTTGGTATATTATAAAATTTTGTAATTTTATAGGTGTTTAATACTTTGGCTTTGGAGTAACAGGTTTTATTAATGTAGAACTCCCCTATCAGCTGATCGGCCTTTGATGATTTCAAACATGCTGTATCAGCACGCTCTGCACTCAGGACTTATCGAATTTTTCACAGGCTGAGAATAGACTGATTCATGATTACCATAGATAATTAATCGTTCTCACTTCTGCCTGGGTGTCGTTTATTCAAGTGAAAATCACTTACGTGCAACCAACTGTAAATAAATGTACCAAACCCAGTAGACAGGAGAGCAATTTTTAGGGCAAGATTATTTAGTTCAGAATATTGTCAAATGTCTGTTGTTTCTACAGTCAGGGTTATTGTGCCCGGTACTACCGCTAATCTAGGACCAGGTTTCGATTGCATAGGCGCAGCGTTAACTGTGTATAACCAGTTTAAAGTCACTCGCCTGGAATCGGTAAATTATGGATCACTCAAGCTTAAGATTGACGTTACTGGTGTGGAAGCCGACAAGGTTAGTAGAGATGAGAGTAATCTTGTCTATCGAGCGTTTGCAACATTATATGAGCGTCTGGGAAAAACTCCGCCTCCGGTACACCTAGAGATTGATTTGGGGGTGCCTTTGGCACGAGGATTGGGCAGTTCGGCAACAGCGATTGTTGGAGGATTGATTGCTGCAAATCAGTTAGCGGGTAAACCTCTGTCTCAGCAGGAGGTAATGGAGTTAGCGATCGCAATTGAGGGGCATCCTGATAATGTGGTTCCAGCGCTTTTGGGGGGATGTCGTTTGACCGGTCGAGGTTTGGCGATGAAACCCCAAAGACCCCAAAGACCCCAAGCAAAAGAACAGGATTGGGTAGTTTGTGAAGTTGCTTGGTCTTCTGATCTGGTCCCGGTGGTAGCAATTCCCGATTTCGAGCTTTCAACACAGGAGGCACGGCAGGTGTTGCCTGATAGCTACAGCCGTGCTGATGCAGTGTTGAATGTGGCCAGTTTGGGGTTGTTGTTGCGAGGTTTGCAGTCTGGTAAGGGGGATTGGATACGGGTCGGTTTGCAAGACCGGATACATCAGCCTTATCGCCAAAAGCTGATTCCTGGTTATGACGCTGTGGAGGCGGCAGCTTTGGATGCTGGAGCTTATGGCATGGTGATTAGTGGGGCAGGTCCTACTTTGTTGGCTTTGGTGAGTGAGTCAAAAGCACCAGCGGTTCAGGAGGCAATGGCGGTAGCTTGGACCGATGCCGGGATTCAGGCTCAAGTGCGATCGCTTTCTCTAGATTCCCACGGCACCAAGATTGCTCTGGAATTAAGTAGCTAATACCACATCCGATAGTATGACCCCCTGCTGGTTATAGTTGGTAATTGCTTCTGATTACCCAAAATATCCCATATAGCATATGGCTTCTGGGTTTCACCCACCTTAACCTAAATTTTTAATAATTCTTTACTTTTTTGGTAGCAATTGTTACCAAAAAATTTTTTTTGTGTTTTTTTGGCAAATACCCTTTGCAATTCTTAACTTTAGTTAATATACTGAAATTAGAAGCCAATAGGTATTTATTCTTAGCTATGGTCTCCGTAAATTTTCCTTGGATAACGACGATTATTCTGCTGCCCCTAGTGGCATCTCTGCTGATTCCGCTCATTCCCAGCAAGTGGCTGAGGATGATTCGTTGGTATGCCCTAGGTGTAGCCCTTCTGGATTTTGTCCTAATGATCTATGGGTTTTGGCATCATTACGATTTCCGAAACTCCGATTTTCAGCTCAGGGAAAGTTATACGTGGATACCCCAGCTTGGCATTAGTTGGTCTGTAGCAGTCGATGGCTTATCGATGCCTCTGATTGTGTTAAGTGGCTTAGTGACTACCTTAGCTATTGTTGCGGCTTGGAAGATTAACCATAAACCGCGTTTGTTTTACTGCTTGATGCTGTTCATGTATAGCGCCCAGATCGGGGTGTTTGCAGCTCAAGATTTAGTGTTGTTTTTCCTAATGTGGGAATTAGAGTTGCTGCCAGTGTACTTGCTCATTTCTATATGGGGAGGAAAACAACGCTTCTACGCCGCAACCAAATTTATTCTTTACACAGCAGCAGGTTCAGTTTTTATCCTGGTCGCCGCGCTAATGATGGCGTTTGCTGGAGATACAGTCACCTTTGACATGCAAACCCTAGGGAATCGGAATTACCCGATAGCTTTGGAACTAGTAGCTTATGCGGGTTTCTTAATTGCCTATGGTGTCAAGTTGCCGATTTTTCCGCTACATACTTGGTTACCAGATGCACACAGCCAAGCTTCTGCTCCAGTCTCGATGATATTAGCTGGGGTCTTATTGAAAATGGGTGGGTATGGACTGATGCGCATGAATCTAGAAATGCTTCCTCATGCCCATACTTACTTCGCACCAGTGCTAGCAGTATTAGGTGTGGTCAATATTATCTACGGTGCTTTGCTTGCCTTTAGTCAAGACAATCTCAAACGACGACTAGCTTACTCATCAATTTCCCACATGGGTTTTGTGTTGGTTGGCATTGCTTCGTTCACTGAATTAGGAATGAATGGAGCTATCTTACAAATGCTTTCCCATGGGTTAATCGCTGCTGCCTTATTCTTCCTATCTGGTGTCACCTACGAGCGTACTCATACCCTAGCGATGGCAAAAATGGGAGGAATGGCGAAAGAAATGCCCAAAGCATTTGCCCTCTTCACTGCTGGTTCCATGGCATCCCTAGCCTTACCAGGAATGAGTGGTTTTGTGGGTGAGTTGTCAGTCTTTCTTGGAGTCACCACTAGCAGTGTATACAGCTCGTCTTTCAAAGTCGTCATCGTTCTGTTAGCCGCAGTGGGATTAATCCTAACTCCGATTTATCTGCTTTCACTGCTCAGACAGGTATTTTTCGGTAAAAATAACTCTGGATTAATTATTGAGAAATACTTAGGGGATGCCAAGCCTCGCGAAATTTTCGTTACCGCTTGTCTGTTAATCCCTATTATTGGCATCGGTCTTTATCCGAAGCTAGTCACTCAAACCTATGATGTGAAAACTGTAGCGGTTGCTGCTCAAATGCGCCAATCCTTACCAGTGATTGTTCAAGAGGAATCACCTCTATACTCTGGTACCTTCACAGCACCAAAGTTAGCTAACACCAAAGCTCAACCTATTCTTGGGGTTACCCAGTATTGATTAGTTCCTGTTTGCGATTAGCGGGAGTTAAACAAAAAGAACGCCCCAAACAAAGTAGGAGCATCTCACTTTGGAAGAAACATACCGCAAATAGCTGTATCATTGTGATTCTAGCGCCAAAATAAAACGATATATTTGCCAAAATGAGATGCTCCTAACAAAATGGGAGCATCTTACTGTTTTAAGGCAAAGGGCGAGTGGGTAAAAACCCTTGTTACCTTGCTGTATCGCTTTTGAAATTAGTAGGTGCGCTCTTACCATTAAGAATTAAATTCGCGCTTATTGTCGCACCTGTCGATGTCACAGACTAAAACTGTACCCTTTTCCCCACGAACGATTCGTAGTTCCTCATCCAGATAGAGAATTTGTAGACGACCTTTGGGCGATCGCTTCATGGTAAATGCTACTTCTCCAGTCTCTGGGTTCATCCCTTGGGGGGGTACTAAACCGAACATCAATTTCAAAAAACCAGACATCAATTTTTCTGTCAAACTTTTCTGTGAAGATGGGGATTGATCAGCAAAAATGCCTTGCCAATCTTTTAGATTTGTTGATGGATGGGGAGCTAAAATACCTCCTGTAAATTGTACTTGCAGCACCCAATCACTAACGGGATAACAAACGCCTTTGTTGCGTACAATTCCCCTGATTTGAGGCATAGACTCATCAACGGTCGTAAATTCCACAACGATATCATAACTGCGCTGTTGACCATCTCCCAACAAAAATACAGGTTGGAGAACTCGGTCAATCACCAGTTTTAATCCTGTGGGTTGAAACATATTAAAAGCAAGACGACCGAGAGTGTAAGCATACTGACCATCTGCCAGTTGCTCTCCTCCTGGAAAATTAGGTGCGCTAATTAACAACCATTCATTATCCAAGAGTTCTCCATGACGTGTTGGTGTTGTTGTCGGATTGAGTTGAGATAAATGATTAATTGCAGCAATTACCGCTTCATCCTTAGTATTTCCACCACAAGCGGCAAGCACTTGACGCAAAGCTGTTTTAGCTGATGTACGTTTTTCTGAATCTACGACTACCATATTCTTGAAAATTTTAGCTGTCCTGATGCTACTTTAGACTATCCTAAATTTTTGAGTTTTTATTGACTATATTTTTTGAAAATTGTTACATTTATTCTGAGTAAAAATCCAATATTAAAAAAAAAATACTATGTCTAGCAGCGTTTTACAGTCCGTAACCTCTCAAACTAAGGCAGTGCAAGAACTGGCAGCAGGTGGCTCTGATCCAGAAGTCTTTGACTGGCAAGAAGTTTGGTATCCTGTTTCTTACGTCGAGGATTTAGACAAATCCCAGCCCACTCGCTTCACTTTGTTAGAGCAGGATATTGTCCTCTGGTGGGACAAGCATGAACAGATGTGGCGAGCCTTTGTCGATCAATGTCCACACCGTTTGGCTCCACTGTCTGAAGGTAGAATTAATCAGGATGGACGGCTAGAATGTCCCTATCATGGCTGGGCTTTTTCCGGAACAGGCCAGTGTGAGGTCATTCCACAGCAAAAAGAAAGGGGAAAGGCTGAAATTTCCCAACGTGCCTGTGTCAATTCACTACCGACGACAATTGCTCAAGGGTTGTTATTTGTTTATCCTGGACAAGCTGAGAATGGGGCTCAAACTAAGGTTCCCATTGTTGATGCCTTAGAAGAAGACCCGGACGGTTGGGTTTGCTTGAATACGTTTCGGGATTTGCCTTATGATGCCCTAACATTGATGGAAAATGTACTCGATCCCAGTCATATTCCTTACACCCACCACCGCAGTGTCGGTAACCGCGCTAATGTATCTCCTGTGGAATTGGAGGTTGTAGAATCAGGCAAGTGGGGATTTAAAGGGGTTTGGGCAGAAGGTCCCCGTAAAGGTACCCTAGGACGACAGGATACTACCTTTATTGCTCCTGGACTGATGTGGCATGACCTCACCTCCAAGCAGTTTGGCAGGACACTAACAGTTGTGTACGCAACTCCCATTCGCAAGGGAGAGTGTCGGCTATTTGCCCGCTTTCCTTTTAAGTTTTCCTCCAAATTACCAAGGTTATTTCTGAAACTAACTCCTCGGTGGTATTCCCATATTGGGCAAAATAATGTTTTGGAAGATGATCAGATTTTCTTGCATTACCAAGAAAGATATCTCGAACAACAAGGGGGTAGTGGTAATTTTAATAAAGCGTTTTATTTGCCAACTAAAGCCGACCTATTTGTATTCCAGTTGCGTTTTTGGGTGAATTATTATAGTATCAACCCATTTCCAGGAAAAACTCTACCACCATCACTACCCAAAGAAGTTCTCTTAGAAAGGTATCATTCCCACACGGAAAAATGCGCGAGTTGTCGTGGGGCTTTAGCGAACTTGCAACGGTTAAGGCTGGGATTAGCTGTAGGGACTGCACTGGTTTGGGTATTGCTTCCGTTACTGGTATTTATCCACCCTGAGGTATCTATTGTTACTGTTATTATTTTGACTGTAGCTGTTTTAATGAGTGGGGGAGTTTGGTGGGCTTTGGGTAAGTTGGAACGGCAATTTTACAAAGGAAGGGAAATTCCACCCCGTAATTGGCCAGAGAAATAGTAAAAGGAAGCGAAGCCCAGTCACGCTTGTTGAGTGATCTAGATCTTCAGGGGATTGTAGATACAGGAGTTTTTTTCACAGCACAAGGAGGCTTATAATAATCCAGTTAAAATATCTGATTAAGATTTCTTATGACATCATCACTACCAGGAAACCCTCAGCCAGAACAATTTGTCCCTTTTACTGCTCGTTTAATGGCAGCAATAAGAACAAAAGAAACAAAAAGATCAGATCGTCTGTTTAATGACCCTTTTGCTGCTCAGTTAGCTGGAGAAGAAGCATTTACTGTTTTAGAGCAAAAGTTAAAGGTAGAAGATCAGGCTTATGTAGCAGTCCGAACCCGTTTATTTGATGATTTTCTTCTTTCAGCCTCTGCCAAAGCGCATCAAGTGGTTATTCTAGCTTCGGGTATGGATACCCGAGCTTATCGTCTTTCTTGGTCATCTGTCACTAAAATCTACGAACTAGACCAACCGCAGGTTCTCAAAACTAAGGCAACCATTCTCCAAGAGGTTGTTCCCAACTGTCAACACTGTGCTATTTCCGCAGATTTAACTCAACCTTGGTCACATCTCTTGTTGACGAAAGGATATCAGCCTGAATTGCCTTCAGTCTGGTTATTAGAAGGACTGTTGATGTACTTGAGCGAGCCGGAAGTACATCAGTTACTGGAAACAATTTCCCAGTTAACGGCTACTGATAGTTATTTAGCTTTGGATTTAGTTAATGTTAAAGGCATAGAATACGAACCCTACAAAGGTTATTTCCGTTCCGGTTTCGATTACCCAGAAGAACTGTTAGCTCAATATGACTGGGAAGCAGAAGTTATTCAACCTGGAGATGAGGGGGCGAATTTTGATCGCTTCATAGAGCCGTTACCCCCTCGTGATGTTCCTGATGTAGCAAGAGTATTTCTGGTGAAAGCTAAAAAACAGTAACTTAATCAATAGCTTCGCAAAAAAAAGGTTAACTAAACGCGATCGCTAATGCTATCTATCAACACTAGAGATTGCCGACAACTAGGGCAATAGTTTGTATGTCTGGGGAGAGCAATCATATAATAGCTCATCACTTAATTCTTGGAAAGGTGCTTCTGTTAATCCCTGCCATGCAGGTTTACCACTAAATGCTTACCTAAAATCTAAAATCTAAAATTTCAAATCTCATGACCACACCTGCCCATAATCTGATCCAGTCCATCTATGAAGCCATCAATCGTAGGGATGTTAACGCTGCGATGGAGTGGATAGACGACCAGTGTATTTACGAGGATCTCAACTTTTCCCAACCATTCAAAGGAAAGGAAGCTGTCAGACAACTTCTGGAAGAATCCTGTCAAGGTATCCCGGATCAGTTAAAATTTGTAATTGACGATATCACCACAGGGGATCCCCTGGCAGTAGGAATACTATGGCACGTTGAATTAGACGGCATTCCCTTTCCTAACGGACGAGGTGTTAGCTTTTATCGTTGTTCTGAGGTAACTGGCAAGTTAGTTTTAGCCCGTGATCTGGTTGAACCCCCCATAAAACCAGGGAAGGCGGCATTCTTTATCATCCGACTGGTATCTCCGCTGATACGGACACTGCTGAAAAATCGGCAAGATGAAAGTACCAGGGAAATCTCTCCCTTAGGCCAAGGGATTCCAAAAAATCAACCCTTTCTTGCTCTAGTATTTGGGTTAATAGCGATCGCCTATATTTACATTCTGTTGCTATCTCCACCAGGGCAACTTATTCCAGGGGAACCCGCTTGGGCCATTCAACCAGAAACTATAGAGGAAATAGTAAATGAATCTCTGAATTTTTTCTTTATTTTACCCCTTTTGAACCTAGTAGGCATTAATTATTTAGAAGCACCAGTGGTTCATCCTACCTTAGAAGCACTCTTCAACTTTGCCGAAGCTTGGATATTTATGTTTTTACCTCTACTCCTGGTCGATAGAAGGACAACTCATCTCCCCAAGATTCTCATTTGGAGTCTGGCGATGTTCGGAACCAATGCTGTTCTTACCCCTTATATGGCACTGCGCTATAATACACCAATTCCGCCAGTAAAGGAGGAAACGAACAAGGGACTATTAGCTCGTGTATTTGGTTGGACAGGAATGATAGTGGGGATAATTGCCTTAGTTTGGGGGGTGATGGGACGACCAGAGTTTGGAGATTTGGTCGAGAGAATGAACTATTTTGGCGAGCAATTGATGACGAAGCGACTCACATTAGCTTTCTGTGTAGATTTAGTACTTTTTTCAGTTTTTCAGGCTTTACTTTTGGGGGCAGTTAAAAGTAGAATGGGCTGGTTTCGATTTATTCCTTTCTGGGGACTTGCGCTATGGCTAATTCTATAGAGTTGCTTGGAGGTTGCCTCAGCACGAGCGGACGCAATTTGTTGCCCAAAATGACTTTTATTATCAAATCATAACTATAGCGTTTATCGCAGTTATGAGGTACAGTCTTATTTGACACTGATTCCCTGTCTTGATGCAGTCGCTCATGGGGGAAACCCCCTGTTCCGAAGCTGCATCGCTTAAAACCCTCTTTACTATTGCCTATTGCCTATTGCCTATTGCCTATTGCCTATTGCCTTAAAAGGATAAGCTTTGTCCTCATGACTATGAGAATTGCTATATAGCACTACCCATTAAAGTTAGGACATTGATACAAGCTGAAAACCTTGTGTAGTAAACTTTTGCCTCTTGCCTCTTGCCAATGCCATTGCGCGTAGCGCTATAACTGTGCTGCGGAGGATTTTTATTCAGTAAAGGTTAATCAAGATTTAATCATGTTAGAACTATATTTAGATAGTGCCGATGTTGAACAGATAGCACGTTTTCACTCTTGCTTACCGATTAAAGGAATAACCACCAACCCCAGTATTTTGGCTCAAGCCAACATCGGTGTTAATCAACTACTTAAAGACGTAAATACTATACTAGGAAATGAGGCACGTTTTCACCTTCAAGTTATCAGTCAATCTGTAGATGAAATTATCGTTGAAGCTGAGAAAATAACAGCGTTACCCTATGATATTGTGGTTAAAATTCCGACCACGGAAATAGGTCTGGTGGCAATAAAAAAGTTACATCAGAAGCAGATACCTCTATTAGCTACGGCAATTTATACAGTTCAACAAGGTTTTTTAGCTGCACTAGCAGGTGCAGATTATTTAGCTCCTTATGTAAATCGAATTGATGTTTTTGGGGGCAATGGTGTCACAGTTGTGGAGCAACTTCAACAACTTATCCAACAACAACAGCTAAGTTGTTGTTTATTACCTGCTAGTTTTAAAAATCCCCGTCAAGTTTTAGAGGTATTACAAGCAGGGGTTGGTGCGATTACTTTGCCTGTAGGTATAATGGGACAAATGGTTTCACATCCAGCTATACCTTTGGCAGTTGAACAATTTAATACTGATTGGCAACAAGTCTTTGGTGATAAATTAGCTTTTGAAACTTAATGTGACCTGAGTTTTGGATATAGCAATTCTACGACTTGTGAGGTACAAATTTATGGTTTTTAGGGAGCAGGGACTTCGGAGCAGGGAGCAGGGGAGCATGTCACTTATGCAGAACATTTGTACTAAGGTAATAGGTAATAGGTAATAGGTAATAGGTAATAGGTAATAGCGATGCAGCGCGGTCTTGGGGGTTTCCCCCATGAGCGACTGCATCAAGACGGTAATAGGTCATCAGGGGAGCTAGTCCTGGATGAATATTTGTACATTATCTATAGCCCCCTCATGGGTAATTGCATGTTTTACTGGAAAATAGTACTAATGTTTCAGCAAATTTGACCTGCTCCCAGGGAGCAGGGACTTCGGAGCAGGGAGCAGGGAGCAGGGAGCAGGGAAGAGGAACCCACCCCTAACCCCTCCCAGGAGGGGAAGAGGGAAGAGGTAAAAAATAATGTGTACCTCATGAGTCCTAGAAACGCTATAATAAAACAGGCAGATAGAGTGACAATACATAAATGGAAGCTAGAGGAATTCAAGGGTGAAGCATATCATGTTCACTTGATAGTAAATTTTTCTTCCAACAATAACTTATCTGACTTGATTTCATCCTTGAAATCAGCTAGTAGCAGGATTTTTATGGTAAGCATTCAGCTATCAACTATCAGCGATTAGCGCTACGCCCACGCTACGGGAACAGGCAAAGGCCAACGGCTGACCACTGACCACTGACCACTGACCGCTGACCGCTGACAGCTGACAGCTGACAGCTGAATACTTAGAGGTTGTCTGAGAAGTATCATTTGCTACATTCAAGCCCCCTAAATCCCCCAATTTTGGGGGACTTTTAGCAATAAATGGATTCTTGTTCCCCCCAGAATTGGGGGGCTAGGGGGGCAAAGTTCAGTATCAAAAAACTTTTCAGATATCCTCTTAGATTAATTTCAATAACATCCTAAAGAATCGCGAGTATCAACACGAGTTATAGGATTAGTACCAGAAGCATTTTTGCTTTCGCATAGCTTCCGGTCTTGGTTATAATCCAAAATTGCTTCCTCGAACCAAAATTGCTTCCTCGAAGTCAACGCCAGTAATATCTGCACCATTAAATTTAGATTTCGAAATGAATGCATATTCAAAGACTGCATCGGTTAAGTCTGCTCCCTTGAAGTTACATACATTAATGAATGCATCGCTAAAATTGGCTCCATGTAGATTAGCATTCGTGAAATCAACTTTGGTAATATCCGCACCTATAAACTTAGCGTTGCTCAAGTTGGCTGACTGGAAATTGACATTGCTAAAAACCTTGTAACTCAAGTCTTGACCGGATTTATCCTGACCGCTTAGATCCTTGTTTTCAAAGTTAGCGTTAATGGTGGCAGCGCTTTGGGCTTGGGCTGGCAGAGGCAACACTAGAATAGTTAGTGCTAGTAGAAAGGCTGCCAGGTGTAGAAAGTACTTAGCGTACTTCATGAATTGCTCTAATCCTCCTTGTGATTAAACGTTGCTGACAAAGGTAACTATATCAATTTTTGTAGGAGTTGTGAATAGGGAAATATAGGGCAATTGTCAGCAAGGTTTGAGGGACATTGCTTATGGTTTTAAGGGAAAAGGCAAGAGGCAAGAGGCAATAGGCAATAGGCAAGAGGCAATAGGCAATAGGCAAGAGGCAATAGGCAATAGGCAATAGGCAATAGGCAATAGGCAATAGGCAATAGGCAATAGGCAATAGGCAATAGGCAATAGGCAATAGGCAATAGGCAAGAGGCAATAGGCAATAGGCAATAGGCAAGAGGCAATAGGCAATAGGCAATAGGCAATAGTTTTGTTCCCTGTTCCGTGTTCCCTGTTCCGTGTTCCCTGTTCCCTGTTGCCTGTTCCGTGTTCCCTGTTCCCTGTTCCCTGTTCCCTGTTCCCTTTGCTATTGACAGAAATTACCAATCTTGGTATAGGTTTATCCCACGTTTAGTACTTCAATAAGTAGTATATAAGTTACGGAATTGTGTTGGGAGGCGATTGACCTTGGCCAAAAGGCCACGCGATCGCGTTTGGTCACGCGGGGCGCGATGCTCGGTACGAGCCGCTACGCGATCGCATTCTGGGGCACTTCCGGTACATGGACAAACAGACTTGAGCAGTTATACCGAAGGGAACACGGAAGCGTACCCATTCTCAGCCAGGGTAAACGCCTCACAATTTGTATTAAAAGTTACATATAAAAGGTAAACAATAGTAATCTTTTTTTACGATTATTTTGTAAAAGATATAAATTAAATAGTTAACAAATTAGTAATTTTGTCAAGTATCTTTAGATGGTTTTACCCTAGCAAAAATAAAGTGTAACGTTTTGTTAACAACATGATCGTTGTTTAAAACTATTAGCTAACCTAAATAAGGTTGGATTTACAAAAGCCTGTTTATAAAGGTGCTCAGGTAAAGTTGAGAGGCAGAAATAGAGCCGAACAACAAAAAACAAAAAAAAGCTCGTGTTTTAAAAGGTGCTCAGGCCAAGTTGAGAGGCATAATTAAAGCCGAACAACCGGAAAATTAGCCAACCATCGTAGGATAAACCTCAGGGATAACCAGTGCCAATTGCTGTTGACACTCATACCCAGAGCCAAGCCCGTCCGACGCCATCGCAGGGTTTTGGTGCGCGGAAATAATCAACGCAATTTTAATTTATAGCTGCTATCAAAAGGCAGTGCTGGGAGCCTGCTGCCCGATGGTATCCTTAATAAATAAAGGAAAAAAAATAGTTGATTTAGGATAAATAGAATGATCTATTGGCTGTAATAAACCTTTTAATACAGGCTTTTTTTTGCTTGTCAAATCATTGTTAAGACTATCTTGTTGAGGGTTAATCAGGAGCTAGGGCAGATCACCTCAGTTCGCTGATTGGGAAGAGTTCCCAAGCATTACTTCGGTCATCAATTGGGTCATCAAGGGTGTTATGGAAAATAGCAAAATAACCACAACTCAACTGTCTTTACCTAAAGGCGGGGGAGCGATTCAGGGCATTGGAGAAACGTTTCAGGCTAACGAATTTACGGGCACGGCTGGCCTATCGATTCCGATTCCGACAACTCCTTGCCGGGGTTTTGAACCGCAGTTGAGTGTTCAGTATAGTTCTGGTTCGGGAAACGGGCTTTTTGGTTTGGGGTTTGCTCTAGCTATTCCTAATATTTCCCGCAAAACCTCGAAAGGACTGCCCAAATACGATGGCACTGATACCTTTATCCTCTCCAATGCTGATGACTTGGTACCAGTAGGTAACCGAACTCAAGGCAGTTACGACATTACTAGCTACCAGCCTCGCACTGAAGGGTTATTTGCCAAAATTGAACAGTGGTGCGATCGCACTACAGGAGCATCCTATTGGCAGGTAATAAGTAAGGATAACATCACCAGTAGATATGGCAAAACGGCTCAAGCCAGAATATCTGACCCGGAAAACGAAAATCATGTCTTTGAATGGTTGCTAGAAGAAAGCTTTGATGCTAAAGGAAATTACATTATCTATCGCTACAAACCAGAAAATACCCAAGGGGTAACCAGCAGCATTTATGAAACTAACCGGACGCAGACAGCCAACAAATATCTAGAGAAAATCCAGTATGGCAACGACCAACCGCTGCAACCAGGAGATGACCTGAGCAGTGTTGAGTGGCACTTTGAAGTAATCTTTGACTACGGCGAGTACAATATCGACCCAACCAATACGACACCTTACGAACCAGTTAGAGAATGGAAAAATAGACTAGACCCCTTCTCTACCTACCATGCGGGGTTTGAAATTCGCACCCATCGACTATGCCGCCACGTTTTAATGTTCCACCGCTTTGCCGAATTGGACAGTGAACCGGTACTAGTCCACGCCACGGGCTTCCATTATCGAGAAGATGCTAATATTACTTTTTTAACGGCTGCTGAAGCGATTGGGTATCGCTACGAAAACCCTGGGTATCAAACCAAGAGTTTGCCCCCTCTGGAGTTTCAATATACTCCATTCCAGCCCGAGGGACATAACTTTGAACCGTTCCTAGGAGAGGACAGTCAGTTTTTGCCCGGTTTGATTTCTTCAGAGTATCAAATCCTGGATTTATACGGGGAAGGCATTCCGGGAGTTTTGTACAACGACGGCACCACAACGCTGTACTGGGAACCCGCAGCGAACGGTGAGGAAACTCAAGCAGTAAGATATAACCCTCCTCAACAACCTCAATCCTTGCCCATCGCTTATGGGAAAACAGATAACCAACAGTTAATCGATCTAACGGGAAACGGTCGATTAGATTTAGTGGTCAGTAGTCCCAATGTTTCAGGATACTACGAAGTAAAAAGCGATCGCACTTGGCAGGGTTTTCAAACCTTTCCTGCCTTTGCCAACGAATTTCTCGAACCTGACAGTCAATTAACCGATATTACTGGGGATGGGTTGTTGGACCTGTTACGCCTCGAAAGCGATCGCATAAAAGTTTATCCAGGGAAAGGGAAAGCAGGTTTTGGTCCAGCCATCATACAGCAGCCGGAAAATGACTTGCCTAATCAGAAAAAAGGCGATCGCACCGAAGCCTTGCGGTTTGCGGATATTTTTGGCACCGGTAGGCAGCATTTAGTCAGAATCAAGAGTGGTTTGGTAGAATGCTGGCCTTCCTTGGGCTACGGCAAGTTTGGCAAAAAAGTGACCTTGGGCAATGCACCAAGCTTTGGCATAGACTTCGATATCTCCCGGTTGTTTTTATTAGATATCGATGGTTCCGGCACAGCGGATATATTGTATGTAAAGAGCGATCGCGTCGAGATTTGGTTCAACCAAAGCGGTAACTCCTTCAGGGAAACCCCTCTGACCATCTATCTGCCCAGCAATTGGAATAATTTAGACCAGATTAGCTTTGCAGATGTTTACGGCAACGGCACAACTTGTTTAATCTTCAGCGAAGAAACCCCCAGACCGCGCCATTGGTGTTACGACTTTTGCCAAAGGACAAAACCCCACCTGTTGAACGAAACAGACAACAATCTCGGAGCCACCACTCGCATTACCTACGGCACTTCCACCAAATATTATCTCGAAGACAAGCAAAACGGTCAACCGTGGATAACCAACCTGCCATTTCCCGTACAGGTCATTGAAAAAGTAGAAAGCTGGGATGCCATCTCCCAGACCAAGTTAGTCAGTTCCTACAGCTACCATCACGGTTACTACGACGGGGTAGAACGGGAATTCTTTGGGTTTGGCATGATAGAACGTCTAGATGCTGAAACCCTATCCAGCCATGCCCAACCCTACGATGTCCCGCCAGTCTTGAGCAAGACTTGGTATCATACCGGAGCCTGGCAAGGAGAAGAGTCTCTCTCGAAGCAATACGAACCGGAATATTTCCAGGGAGATCCGGCAGCACATCAATTTCCCGATAGCGTTTTTGATGCTAATGGCCAAGAACCGGACAGCGAAACGTGGCGAGAAGCCCATCGAGCCTTAAAAGGGATGGTGTTGCGTGAGGAACTTTACGGAAAAGACGACTCCGCCCAACAAGCCAATCCCTACAGCGTCACCCAGAGCAACTACAGGGTTAAACTGATCCAACCCAAAGGGGAAAACAAATATGGTATCTACTTTGTCCATCCCCAAGAAAGTCTGACTTATGATTACGAACGGAACCCAGCGGATCCCCGTATGGGTCACGAGTTTGTCCTGGAAGTCGATCAGTATGGCAACGTTCTAGGTGCTTGTGCCGTAGCCTACGGACGGCGGCCTGGAAGCCAAGACCAACTGCTCGAACAATTCAGCTTAAAAATAACTTACTCGGCAGACAGTTTTATTAATCAAACCCAGGACTTTTATCTGCTGGGGGTTCCTCAAGACAATCGCAGTTATGAAATCAAGAATCTTTCATTACCTAGCGGTCAGCAATACTTCGCTTTTGCAGATGTCAAAGACCACCTAGAGGAAGTTACCGACAGCCCCGAAACCCCCCTACTGAGCTGGCAGCGCCACTATTATTGGAATCCCGAAAGCGAAGAGGAAGAGTTTTTCCCCCTCGGTCAAGTCGGTCCCCAAGCCTTGCCCTATCGCAGGGAAATAGCGGAATTTTCTCCAGAACAAGTGGAAGCGGCATTTGAGGGGGCTTTGACTAAAGATAAATTGGACCAATTGCTGGAAAATCAGGGCAGCTATGTCCTGGCAAACAATTACTGGTGGAATCAGGGTTCGACTCAAGCTTACAACCCTGGCGACCAGTTCTATTTGCCCCAAGCAACAACGGATCCTTTCGGCAATGGGACCCGCTACGAATACGATGGTTATAACCTGCTAGGGGTTAAAGTCACTGATGCGCTGAATAACGAAACCTTGGTGCAGGCCATAGATTACCAAACCCTGCAACCGCAAAGAATACGGGATATCAATCACAACATTTCCGAAGTGCTGTTCGACCCCTTGGGGATGGTAACAGTCACCTCCCATTACGGAACGGAACCCACCCCTAACCCCTCCCAGGAGGGGAATGTCGGGTTTATGAAGCTGGAGGATTACCAGCAGCAGGAGCCACCGACTACAGAGGAGGTTATTGCCAATCCCCGCACTTATTTACAGAGGGCGGCGAGTTATTTCCACTACGACCTGTTCTCTTGGAAAAATAACCAAATTCCCGTCCATGCCGTTAATTTAGTCGCGGAAGATTACCAGACCGATGCCCGGGTGCAAACTCACATCACCTACAGCGACGGGTTGGGACGGGAAGTGCAAAGCAAGATGAAAGTCGAACCAGGGGAGGCATTTGTTGTCAATCCCGATGGCAGTATCGGTACCGAGATAACGAGCGATCGCTGGCTGGCTTCCAACCGCAAGGTCTACAACAACAAAGGCAATCCCGTTAAAGAATACGAGCCTTATTACATCAAAGGCTATGACTATGTCGATAACGAAGAACTCAATCAGTTCGGTGTTTCTCCCACCCTATTCTACGACCCCCTGCAACGGTTAATTCGGGTGGATACGCCTAAGGGATTTTTCACCAAAGTGGAGTTTACCCCTTGGCAGGAACAGCACTATGACGAAAACGATACTGTTAAAGATTCCGATTACTATCGGGAAAATATCGATAATCCAGACCTGGAGGAAGCCGAACGTCAAGCCTTGCAAAAGGCAGCAGTCTTCTACGATACGCCCAATGAAGTAATCCTGGACAACTTGGGCAGAACGGTTCAAGAGATTGAAAACAATAAGACGGCTTCAGATGGAGAAGTTACTCGGCTGACAACCCATTACGAAAGGGATATTACAGGCAATCAGCTATCCAGTGCGGATCCCCGCTTGTCGGCTGCCAGTATCAAGAATTTCCAAATGACCTACAGCTTAACTGACGAGGTTCTCAAGACCATTGGTGTCGATGGGGGGACTCACTGGCAATTGAACAACGTTCTGGGCAATCCCATTTATAGCCAAGATTCCCGTAACTTCGAGGTGCGCACCGAATACGACCAGTTGCAGCGTCCTGTACAAGTGCATGTCCAAGGTGGGGATGGTGCGACTCAGCTTGACCAGGTAGTAGAACGCTTGGTGTATGGGGAAAGTAAAGATGATGCGGAAAATCTCAATCTACGCGGTCAAGTTTACCAGCACTACGACCAAGCCGGGTTATTGCAGGTCGATGAATACAATATCCTGGGTTCGCCTCTGACAACTAATCGACAATTGAGGGAGGAGTACAAGGAAGAAGCGAACTGGAACAGTATTGACTCCAGTGATTTGCAACCGACTATCTACCAGACCCAATATCAATACGATGCTCTGGGTCGCGTTACGGAACAAACCGATGCGGACAATAACGTTTATCAACCAATTTACCATGAATCGGGTCGGTTGAATCAAATTCAGGTGGAGCATCAGGGAGGGGCAACTTCGACTTATGTGAAGAGCATCGACTACGACCCTAAAGGACAGCGCACCCAGATTGTTTATGGCAATGGGGTAACCACTGATTATGAGTATGAACCCACTACCTTCCGCCTGACCCGGATTTTGACCAACCGGGGAGCTACCTTAGCAGCAGCGGGACAACCAGCGCGACGGGAACGGAGGGCTGCCCCTCACTGGTTGTGTCGGTTGCTGCCACAGTTTTTGCGCCAGGCTTTGGGGCGGATGTGGCCTTGGGGTGGGTCAGGGTTCACGGGCAGTAATTTGCGCTCTGTTGAGCCTGCCAAGTTACAAGACCTCAACTATACCTACGATCCCGTGGGCAATATCACCCAAATTGCCGATAACGCTTGGGATACAGTCTTTAACAAGAATCAACAAGTTGAGCCAGTGTCTGAGTACACCTACGATTCCCTCTATCGTTTAATCGAAGCGACTGGACGGGAACATCAGGCTTTATCCCGACAGCAGGAACAGTATAAGGATATTCCGGAAGTGGGATTTGTACAGTTACAGAATTTGAACAATGGCCAAGCAGTGGAAAACTACATCCGTCGCTATAGCTACGACCCAGCGGGCAACTTATACCAGATCGCCCACCAAGGCACAACCCCCCGCACTCGTAATTTAACGGTTTCGGAAACGTCCAACCGGGCGGTAGATAGTGAACTGCTAGAGGGAAACAGGGATATTGATCAGTTTTTCGATGCTAATGGCAACCAAATTCAAATGTCGGGTTTGCCACAAGTGCAGTGGAACTATCGGGATAATATTGCCCATGTCACGATTATTGACAGAGACGATAGTAATAACGACGCGGAATATTATGTCTACGACAGCAGTGGCACAAGGGTGCGCAAGGTCACGGAATGGTATGGCTCTGGAGGAACTATGACCCACATTGAGGAAGTGATTTACCTCGGTGGGTTGGAAATTCGGCTTTCTCGACAGGGGGAAACTGTAACCGAGGAACGCCATTGCTTGCGGGTGATGGATGATACCACCTGTGTTGCCATTCGCAACCAATGGACACAGGGAGAACCCCCTGAAGGGGTAATCAATCCTCAAGTGCGCTACCAACTTGATAACCATTTAGGTTCCACCACCATGGAGGTAGATGGGGAGGGGCAACGGATTAGTTATGAAGAGTATTTCCCTTATGGGGGGACCGCATTTGTGACCGGGTCAAATGCAGCAGAGGTGAAGTTGAAACATTATCGCTATTCGGGTAAGGAACGGGATGGGAGTACGGGGTTGTATTACTATGGTGCGCGGTATTATGCCCCTTGGTTGGGTCGCTGGATGAGTTGCGATCCGGCGGGGACGGTTGATGGGTTGAATTTGTATGCAATGGTGAGCAATAACCCGATTCGTTACGTTGATGCTATGGGAACAGATAAGCGAAATCCTGAAGAAATCAAAAGCCTACTTAAGGAATATAAAGGATACTTAAAAGCCTCTAATGAAGAGCTGACGAAACTTGAACGACAGTTAACTTCTTTAACGACACCCGAAGGTCGTGGAAAGGCCATAGGAAAGCGCACAGGGGTTTTGGGTGCTAAATTGGGTGCTACTGCGGGTAGTGCTGCATTGGGAGCTGTTGCTGGGGCCGCTATTGGCACCGCTGCTGGTCCAGTTGTCGGAACTTTAGCTGGTGCAGCCATAGGTGGAGCAGTTGGATTTGTAGGTGAAAAAGCAATAAATGTGATCGCTGATAGGGATACATTTCAAGCTTATGGTTTAAAACCCATTGTTAGCGAACATATAGGAAATATTAAATATGCTAATAGCAATCTTTTGGCTCGTAAGGCGAAAATAGCTTGGGACAATAAAAAAGAACTAGCTAAGAATACCGGGTTGGAGAAGGCTGCTGGAAAGGCGATCGAACAAACTGTAGGAGGAACATTAAACGTTGGTGCTGTTCGAGAGTTTGGAGTGTCTTTACAAGGATTAGCTACCGGTATTAATGATACTAAAATAGATAAAATTGAATCCCTATTAAGTTCGATCGAAAACGATATATTATTAAATAATAAATATAAAGTTGATGACAAAGATTTAGAATCAATGGGTTGGCAAAGCTACAAAATTATGCATTTAAAACAAAAAACAAATAATATAAAAGCCGATGTGGAAAATCAAATCTCTGATATTCGCGGACTGCTAAATAATCCAGATATTAAGAATAGTTTATTACAAATTCATGGTGAAACACAATGGTTTACACCTGATACCAGCTCGGATGAGAGTAGCCAAGCTGATAGTTTGGATCTGGATTTAAATCATCAGCCAGCTCAACAGTTCCGAAATAATAATAGGTTTGTTTTCGAGACGTCAGTGTGATCGCGGTTAAAAAGTTTCCCCCGAATCTAGCCCATCTCTAACCCCTCTGAGATTGGGAGAGGAGGCAGGCTTAACCCACCCCTAATCCCTCCTGGGAGGGTAAGTTGAACCAAACTCAAACCCAAACAACCAAATTTACCAAAACAAAAAAGGAACAAAAAATGTCAAACTCAAATCAGAACGGTAACGCTATTGCATCATTCTTAGGGCAAAACCCAAATGCTGACTTGCGCACTTTTAACTTTTTCGATAAAAATGCTGTCAACTCAATAAGTTGGGGAAGTCTCGATAACGGTCAAATCAGCGATCGCCTAGCTCATCTCAAAGCCTACCAACGACTATTGCGCCTGGGTGTTGATGCTGAAGAAGCAATGGCTTTATCTGAAAGCGATCGCAAATTAGATTCTGCCTTAGCCATCGCCTCCCTCTCCGAAAGTGCTTTTGTGGAAGCGGCCAACTTTAGTAACCCCGAAAAAGCCAAAACAGTTCATCGCCAGGCCAGGGAAAAAACAGCAGGATTAATGGTCTTTTTGGCTAATACCATTCAGTTTAGTTCCCCACGCCAGGCAACAGCATTATTTGACAGCGCCCAGTCAATCCGGAATAGTTTAGGCGCTATTCCCAGCTACCCGGAATTATTCGGCAGTCTGGATTATTTACAATGCGAACCATGTCAGTCGATTTTTAGTCCATCTGCCTATTTTGTGGATTTAATGCGGATGGTTGAGGAGTATATTGTTGAGACTGACGATAACCTGAGTCTCAAGGGTCGCCGCCCCGATTTAGAAAATATTCTCTTGACTTGCGACAATACTAATGATACCGTTCCCTACACCCAAATTGTCAGCGAAGTTTTAGAGGAAAAACTCAAAGAAGAACTGGGAGAAGACGATGTATTTAAACACCTGGCGACTGCTCTATATCCCCGGAATTTGCCTTTCAATCTTTATCTGGAACAAATGCGGATTTATATCAGCAATTTAGAGACCAATCTTGCTGATATTTACCAAACCTTTCATCCTCAAGAACCTGACAGCACCCCTTGGGCGCGAGAATATTTAGGGCTTTCTCCAGAAGACTATAATTTGATAATCACAGAAAACGCTGATGCTGAAAGTTTGAGCAATCGCTACGGCGTTACAATTTCAGAATCTGACTTAGGAGGATTGGATCGAAAAGAAAGTTTCCTCAAACAAACAAAACTCTCTTGGCAGGAATTAAATGACTTACTCTATCAAAATCTTTCCTCAGGAGACGAAGGCGAAATTGAAAAAGGCGTAGCTGATCAGTTCTACATCAATCAAGGGTTATCAGATGAAGATACAAATGAAGATACAAAGAAATATATTTACCTGAACGATGAAGACAAAATAAAAATTAAAGTTCTCGATTCAGAGGAAGATGAAGAACTTACCTTGGGGGCACTCGATCGCATCGATCGCTTCCTGCGTCTGGCTGCAAAACTGGATTGGTCTTTTGCCGATTTGGACTGGGTTCTCGCTTCTATCTCCTCTGATGGAACTAAAAAGATTGATGAAACAGCCATTCAAAAAATTGCCCAAATTAAGCGACTGGAAGTCCAAACCAAGTTGCCCTTAGACGTGCTGTGCAGTTTTTGGCACGACATGAAGACAATCGGGAAAGGTGACAAACCACGCCCTCAAGATTTATTTAATCGCATCTTTAACAACCGGTTTACTTTTCAAGGACAAGAGGAATTTCCGCCAGAGGAACCTTGGACAATTGATGGCACCGACGAGCGCAATTCTCTGCTGCGAAAACGGCTCCTAGCCGCCTTTAAATTGAAGGATAAGGATTTTAATGTGCTGGTTCGGGAAATCTTTCCGACAGAGGAAACCATTACCTTAAACCTGGCAAATTTGTCAGGACTTTTCCGGAATGCCCAAATGCTGAATTTACTGGGGTTAAAGGGAGAAGAGTATAAATTGCTGTTAAAGTTTCTCAATCTATCCTTGCAATCTCTTGAGAAACTGGACATCGAAGAAATAACCGATATCAGTGACTTAGCTCAATGGCTGAAACTATCGGGTTTCACTGTCTACGAACTCGACTACATTCTCAATGGAATTGAGTCCGCTTCTGTGAAAGTCGTTTTGCCAGAAAAGAATCTGGAATCTTTGATAAAGGATTTATGGAAAAACGTCCAACTACCAGAAGGGGATTTAAATGACGACCAACGCAATGAATTGAACGAAGCAATTGCCAGCCATTATGGCATTGAGCCTGGTTTATTCTCTATCTTAGCACAATTGGGGGCCGACTCAGTAGGAGCAGACGATTATCTCAAACTGCTGTTAACTGAAGTCGAAATAGGAGGCAATGAATGGAATAATATTGTCGAGTGTTTGAAATACATCTCGCAAATGTACTTGCTGGTTTTCAAGCTGCCCCTCACCGATCCAGAACTCACGAGCATTACCAATCATCCCTCAGCCTACAATATCGAATCCCTCACGAAACTAAAAGTTCAAGAAGTCCAGACCCTCTACCGATTTAAGCGGCAATTAGTGGGCAGCTTCGATGAACCGGATAATGGCCTAATTGACTATTTGGAAAACCCTGATATCCCAGGGCTAGCCGAACTGACAGGCTGGAATGAACAACAAATCGAGCGAGTGATTGACTATTTCAACCCCTCAGAAGAAGAACCCTCAGAAGAGGAATCCTCAGGAGAAGAAGAATTCTATGATTCAGTAGAAGGCTTGCTGAAACTTAAAGGATGTTTTGACCTCAGTTCCCTCCTGGGCTGCCGCGTTCATCTATTATGCAATTGGTGCGATTTATTGAAGGATGGAGCCGCAAGTGAAGATTGGGACACTTATAAAAACGAAGCCAACTCGATAGTTAATTTAACCCAAGCGAAGTACGGTTACCAAGAATGGAGCGAAGTTTTTGGAAAGCTCAATGGCGCTGTTACAGAACGCCAAAGCCAAATTCTCTCTGAGTTTGCGTTGTGGAAACTAGAGATGGCAAATTTGCGCCAACTTTCCGAATATCTGCTGCTGGATGTGGAGATGACCAGTTGTGCTTGTAACTCCCGCATTCAGTTGGCAATTTTGTCGGTGCAAACCTATTTGCAGCGCTGTCAAATGGGTATAGAACCTGGTGTGAGTGAGGTGACGATTCCCCCGGTGTGGTGGGAATGGATTATGAATTACCGCCTGTGGGAAGCTAACCGCAAGGTGTTTTTGTACCCGGAAAACTACATCGACCCCAGTTTGCGCCGGGATGCGTCTCCGATTTTTAAGGAGTTGCAGGATGAGTTATTACAGTCGGAAATTACCGCAGCTACCGTAGAAGTAGCTTATCGCAATTATTTTGATAAGTTGGCCGAACTGGCAAAGCTGCAAATTGTTGATAGCGGTCGCTTTTTCGTGCAAACGCCAAAAAGTCCCGAACCCATCGAAACGTTGTTTATTTTGGCCAAAACCCTAACTCAACCCCAGACCTTCTATTATCGAACTTGCGAACGACCTTCTGATAATAAACCCCTGTGGGGACATTGGCAAAAAATTGACCTGCAAATTAACTCGGATTATCTGGCACCAGTCTATGGGTTTAATCGTTTGTTTGTTTTTTGGGTGGAGACTAAGGAGATTGAAAAACCCCAGGAAAATGATGTAAGTAAGACGGATAAGATTACCCAGGCAACGATTAAGTATTCATTTCAGGACGTCGGTCAAAAATGGGTGGCACCCCAAGACCTGGTTACAGATGTAGACATTAGTGAGAAGGTAGACGATTCCAGCTTGGGCAAGGATTTTTGGCAGCAGGTTTACCCCATCGTAGTTCCAGAGCCAAGCCTCCAATCTGGACTGATAACAAGTGTCTTTGGCGGCTTGCAGTCTGTGTTAGCAACGGAATTTAATGCCAAACAAGACTCGTTTTTTGAAGAAAGAAAGAACAATATTAAAGATTCGGACTCAGAATTGAAAGCAACAATGGCTAGTGATTTATTACCAGACATTACAAATTTAATAGAAAGGTATAATGGCCCAAAGCTTTCCTCGGCACGTGCTTCTTTAGCAGCGACAACAGTAGGGAATCTAGTTATCTTCGCTGGGGGTCGCGGCAATGTTCAAAGTACAGATGTAGTAGATGTTTTTGAATACCAAAACGGGACTTTCCTAAAAAAAGAACTCAACCTCACACTTTCGATGGTACGTAGTTTTTTAACAGCGACAACAGTAGGTAATTTCGCTATCTTCGCTGGGGACGATAACAGTACAATCGTGTCGGACACAGTGGATGTTTTTGAATACAAAGATGGGACTTTGGTAAGAAAAGAACTCAACCTTAAACTTTCCGAGGGACGTAATTTTTTAGTAGCAACCACAGTGGGGAATCTAGCTATCTTCGCTGGGGGCAACACTAGGGGTATGAATCTCTCGGACGCAGTGGATGTTTTTGAATACCAAAATGGGACTTTGGAAAGAAAAGAACACAACCTCGAACTTTCGTTGGCACGTATTAGTTTAGCTGCAACAACAGTAGGGAATCTAGCTATCTTCGCTGGGGGCATCGATGGTAATGTTGAATCGGACGTAGTGGATGTTTTTGAATACAAAAACGGTAATTTGGAAAGAAAAGAACACAACCTCAAACTTTCTGTGGGACGTAAATTTCATGCAGCAACAACAGTAGGAAATCTAGCTATCTTCGCTGGGGGTAGCGGCAATGATTTTGATTCAGACGCAGTGGATGTTTTTGAATACCAAGACGGGAATTTGGTAAAAAAAGAACACAACCTCAAACTTTCTGTGGCACGTATTTTTTTAGCAGCAACAACAGTAGGGAATCTCGCTATCTTCGCTGGGGGTAAATCTCATGGTAGTTATGTTGATACAGTGGATGTTTTTGAATATCAAAATGGGACTTTGGTCAAAAAAGAAGTCAACCTCAAACTTTCCCAGGGACGTCAATATTTAGCAGCAACAACAGTAGGAAATCTAGCTATCTTCACTGGGGGCTACGGCGATGGCAGTATTTCTTCGGACGCAGTGGATGTTTTTTCTATCCCCAGTCCCAGCTTCAGTCTTTTACCCTCTAACCCCGAGCTTCCAACCAATACCACCGTTACCCCTATCAAAAACCAATCCGAAGCCTTTACCCTGCACAACCGCAGCGAAGCTTTCTCAGCTTTATCTGAAGCTGATCAACTTTCCCCCATTGCCCGCCTCACTACTAGCGCCATCCGGCACTTCAATCATACTCTGTTTGCCGAAGGTTTAGATGGTTTGCTCTCCCTGGAGTCTCAAAGGATATCCGAAGAATCAAACTTTCCACCAGAATTTAACCAGAATCTCAACCTCGACTTTGACGGGGCTTATGGGGCTTACTTCTGGGAAATATTTTTCCACATTCCTTTCTTAATTGCCTCCACCTTAAACGCTAACCAACGCTATAACGAAGCCCGTAAGTGGTATCAGTATATCTTTGACCCGACAACTCCACCTCCTCAACCTCCTCAACCGGTTAGCTTTTGGCCATTGAATCAATCTGGAGGAAATACTATCTATGATGAAGTGGGAGAACACAACGGTACTTTGCAGGGAGAGGCTAATTGGCAAACCGTTACAGACTTTCCTGGGGTGGCTTCCAGAAATGTGTTGCAGTTCGATGGCACTGACAATTATATAAAATTGGTAAATGCAACAGAACTGGGGCTTACAAATAACAGCTTTACCGTAGAAGCTTGGGTAAAAACAGAAGAAAGATCGGATGGTGGCAATCCAGCAATTCTCGGCATAGAAGAACACGGAGAAAACTTGGGTCTTCACTTAGTTATTCAAGAAACAAAAGCTTATATGGGCTTCTATGGTAACGACCTAAGGGGTAAAACCAGTCTGGAAGATGGAAAATGGTACCGAATAGTCTGGCGTTATACTAAAAATACTCAGGAACAAGCCATTTTCATTAACGGCAGGTTAGATGCTTCCAAGACTGCAAACGGCGACTTTCAAGGAGAAGGTCAGGTATTGATCGGCCGCTGGGACTTGCATGAATATAAGAATTTTCAAGGTCAAATGGCTAACGTTCGCATTTGGGAGCGCGCTCTTAGCGATCGGGAAATTGCTGACTTTTCAGATCAATTCTGGCAATTCCTACCCTTCCGAGGCAATACCCTCGAAGACCTCGAAGAGATTTTAACCAACGAAGCCGCCATCGAAGCTTACAAAGAAAATCCCTTTGACCCCCATGCCATTGCTCGCCTGCGGATTGGGGCCTACGAAAAAGCGGTGGTGATGCGCTATATCGACAACCTGCTAGACTGGGCAGACTCCCTGTTTACCCAAGACACCTGGGAGTCCATCACCCAAGCCACCACCCTATATATCCTGGCCCATGACTTGCTCGGTCCGAAACCCGAAAGTGTCGGTCAGGTTCGCACCCCCAAACCCGCCAGCTTTGCAGATATTCGCGAGAAATACCCAGATGGCATTCCCGAATTCCTGATCGACCTAGAAAACTATTTAGACGACAACTTTCTGAGTAAGTTCGGTGATAATGTTCCCTTTAACGCCATTGATGCTTATTTCTGTGTCAGTGAAAACCCAGACCTCGCCCAATATTGGGAACGAGTGGAAGACCGCCTGTTCAAAATCCGCCACTGCCAAAATATCCGAGGCGTGGAACGACAACTGGCCTTGTTCGCACCTCCCATCGACCCCAACCAATTAGTGCGCCTTGCTGCTGCTGGGGATGGTTCCCTGAATTTAGCCACCACCGACACCGTACCCCACTATCGCTTTTCCCACCTGCTAGAACGGGCTAAAGCCATGACCTCAACTGTAATGCAACTGGGTTCTACTCTGCTGAGTACCCTAGAGAAAAAAGATGCTGAAGAATTAGCCGTGTTGCGGGCTACCCAAGAACCGATCTTGTTACAATTGATTACCAAAACCAAAGAAAAGCAAATCGAAGAAGCACAAGCCAACCTGACAGCGTTGCAACAGAGCTTAACCTCAGCCCAAGGTCGCGGCCAACACTATCAAGACTTAATCACAGCAGGATGGAACCCAGGGGAACAAGCTACGGTAACTCTCATGGGTGACGCCTTAATCCCCCAGACTGCTGCAACTGCCATCCGAGGAGCTGCAATAGCGGGCCACTTATTGCCCAATACCTTTGGATTTGCCTTCGGGGGGATGAAATTTGGCGAGGCGATTAATATGGGAGCCGCCACCTTAGATGGTATAGCAGGTATTCTCACTCACAGCGCTTCGATTGCCTCAACCATCGCTCAATTCCAACGTCGAGAAGAAGACTGGCAATTCCAAGAGCAAATGGCCCAATGGGATACCGAGCAAATCGAAGCCCAAATTGAAGTGGCAAAGGTGCGCATCGAGCTAGCTCAAGCCGATCTGGAGGTTCACCAGCAGAGTATTGCCCATTCCCAAGAGGTGGAACAATTCCTCAAAGACAAATTTACCAACAAAGACTTGTATCAATGGATGTTAGGTCGCTTATCCGGTTTGTATTTCCAGACCTACAAAATTGCCTTGGAAATGGCCTATTCTGCCCAAAAAGCCTACCAGTATGAACTGAACCAGGAGGACATCTACATCGAACCCATCCATTGGGACGGCAACAAAAAAGGATTGTTGGCAGGGGAAAGCTTGATGTTAGAACTCAACCAACTGGAGAAGGCTTATCTGGATGGAGATGAACGCCGCTTGGAAATTGATAAAATTGTTTCCCTGCGTCAACTCGACCCCCGAGCTTTCCTGGAATTAAAGACAACAGGAGAATGCCACTTTAGCTTTGACGAAACGCTGTTTGCCCTCGACTTCCCCAGTCATTACTGCCGTCAAATCAAAACCATCGAGCTGTCGATTCCTGCCGTGGTCGGTCCTTACCAAAATATTAACGCCACACTTACCCAAGAGGGGGACAAGGTCTTAATCGAACCCAATCCAGAAGCAGTGAAGTGGCTGTTGAATCCAGGATCAGGCGATCCTCCAGAGGGGAAAATACGTCAGAATTGGCGGCAAAACCAACAAATTGCCATTTCCAAGGGAGTCAACGATAGCGGTATGTTTGTTCTCAACTTCCAAGACGACCGGTATTTGCCCTTTGAAGGCACTGGGGCAATTTCCGACTGGACGTTGAAAATGCCAAAATCCAGCAACCGCTTCGACTTTGAGAGTATCACCGATGTGATTATCACCCTCAGGTACACAGCACTGCAAGGGGGTTCTACTATTTCTAACACTGTAGCCGAGACTCTTAAGAACTTCACCGGACAGGTGGTTCTTAACTTAAAGCAACAGTTACTCCAAAGTCCCAATCACAACGAGCTATCCTTTGTTGTCTCACCCAATCTATTCCGTGGCAACCTGAAAAACTACAGTATTTCCGCTTCTACTGAACAAAGTCCTAGTATTTACTTGCAACTGCACTTATCCGACAGCGGTAATCAGGTAGATCCATTACCCACCCTGAATCTAACCATCGCTGATAATCCACCAATCTCGCTCACACTCAACCAGGATGAAAACGGTATTGTTTCCGCAACACCCGAGGAGGATAACGACAAGATTGACAACATTTTTACACAGCCTTGGTTACTTTCGGATCCGGATGAAAGCGGATTTCTCAGTCCCGAAAACATTACAAATATTGGTTTGCTTGTGGCTTACGAAGGTAAGATTGACTGGTAAAGCAGTTAAGTAAGATCGCCTTTTGGTAGGGTGCGTTAACAAAGTGTAACGCACCGAAAACTCACCCATCCACCCGACAATATCTAGCAGAGTGTAGAATTTAGAATTTAGAATTTAGAATGGAGAATGGAGAATGGAGAATGGAGAATGGAGAATGGAGAATTGATAATGGAGAATGGAGAATGTAGAATTGATAATTGAGAATTCAGAATTCAGAATGTAGAATTGAGAATTGAGAATTGAGAATTGAGAATTGAGAATTGAGAATTCAGAATTGAGAATTGAGAATTCAGAATTGAGAATTCAGAATGGAGAATGGAGAATTGAGAATTGAGAATTCAGAATGTAGAATTGAGAATTCTAAATCCGGCGTTGCTGAATCAAGGAATGAATGCGCGATCATCTGGCTTTGTTAAAGCCCCCTAAATCCCCCAACTTTGGGGGACTTTGAGAGTTTTTTTCCCCCAAAATTGGGGGGCTAGGGGGGCAAAACCATACCCAGAATCAGCAACGCCCTAAATCCTAAGCTGTTCAGCATTTAGATTGGGATACCTAAATTGCTCAAAGCTAACAGGTAACAGGTAAAAACCAAGTTAAATGCCCATCAGCTTACGTTCTAAATTCTAAATTCTAAATTCTAAATTCTCAGCTGTTCAGCATTTAGATTGGGATATATAAATTGCTAAAAGGTAACAGGTAACAGGGAAAAAACAATTTATAGCAATTCTCTATGCCATGAGGGACAAAAGGATCCCCCTAAATCCCCCTTAATAAGGGGGACTTTGAGGTTGAAAAGCGTACCTCATAAATCCTATAAACGCTATAAATGCGCATCAGCTTACATTCTAAATTCTAAATTCTAAATTCTAAATTCCTATTGTAGGGTGCGTTAACGACAGTGTAACGCACCAAAATCAAATCAAACTGACGGAATAAACCGTTTTTTTTAACAAGCTTCCATTCCATTACTGTACGATTTATTTCAATTAACCCTCACAAAAAAAATTATCAAAACCCTTGACAATTAAACTTATAACCGTTATGATTATAGTATAAATTTCAAAGCCAATTTTGAACTATGCCTGACAACTTTCGCCCGAATCAAGAAAACAATCCTGAAGAGATCACTCCTAGTAATACTCCTCAGGAACCTTTCCGAAAAAAATACCCCGTTCAACATATTCTGAAGGGGTCCCGCCGGGCAATCAGCAACACCATGTATACCTTTTCTGCACTGCGTTATGCCCAAGTTTCTGACTGGAGCCCCCTTCAGGCCACTGAAATTCCTGGCGAATTCATCACCACTATGACGAAGTACATAATTCTAGATTAGACTAACTTAGTAGGGGGGGGGTTCCCCCCCTAGCCCAAAAATCAAATCGGTTCGTTTAGGGTGACCTTTGGTCAATCGGATCGGATTATTTCTGGGTTCGTGTACAAAGTTCAGGCATAGTAAAATTTCCTAGCCGTGGAATGTATTTCTGCGGCTACTTTTTTTTAGTTTAAGGTTAGAAGGTTAGAAGGTTGTTCGCGTAGCGTGGCCGAAAGGCCAAGGTTGAAGGTTAGAAGGTTGTTCGCGTAGCGTGGCCGAAAGGCCAAGGTTGGGATGTTGTTCGCGTAGCGTGGCCGAAAGGCCAAGGTTGAAGGTTGAAGGTTAGAAGGTTGTTCGCGTAGCGTGGCCGAAAGGCCAAGGTTGAAGGTTATTAGGCGTTGCATATTGTTGTGGAACCGGCATCTTGGTGGAACCAGCATCTTGGTGGAATGGGCATGTTGGTGGAACCGGCATCTTGCCGGAATGGGCATCTTGGTGGAACCGGCATCTTGCCGGTTTCATTTCTGACGGCTGAATGCTTAGGCGATTCCTAAATATGATCAGACGAATATATTCCTTATCTACCGAATTGAAAACTGCTATAATAACAAAAAGAGCAAATCAACAAAATGGAAAAGCTTACGGTTACTGCTGCCCAAAACGATTTAATTAACTTAGTTGAATTAGTCACAGAATAAAACAAAGTTTATGAGATAGAGATTTCTAATGGCTCTGCTGTTTTAATTTCTCGAAAAAACTATGAAAGCTTACAAGAAACCTTAGAATTACTTTCAATCCCTGGAATGAGGGAAAGCCTACAAAGATCCCTTGAACAAATAACCAATAATGAAACCTACTCCCTTTCTTGATGCAGCGCGGTCTTGGGGGAAACCCCCTGTTCCGAAGCTGCATCGCTAGATGAAGTCTTGGGAGATATTGATTGATGGTTTACGAAGTCCGCTTTACCAAAGAGGCTAAAAAGGATGTTGCCAAACTTAGAGGATATCTGAAAAGTTTTTTTATACTGAATTTTGCCCCCCTAGGGCGTGTCTTCAAACTCGGAGATCCCCCTAAATCCCCCTTAAAAAAGGGGGACTTTGACTATGGCTCCCCCCTTTTTTAAGGGGGGCTGGGGGGGATCTAAATCTTGCGGAAAACTTTGAAAACACGCCCTAGCCCCCCTAGCGAGCAATCCCTCGCTTGGGGGAAGAGTCAATTTGCTTCTAAAAGTCCCCCGCCCCCCTAACCCCCCAAGCGAGCAATCCCTCGCTTGGGGGGAATTAGCGGATGCTTCGCTTTTTTACAGATGGGGACCAACGGGGGTTGAATGTAGCAAATCTCACATCTTGCACTAGTACAAATGAACCACTTGCCAAGCAGTAGGCACAGATGAGAGAAAAGGGCGTGCAAACAATAGAAACAATAGATAGCTTGAACTTTGGTTTCAATTCTTGCCCACGCCCAAAGCGAGCGTGTATACCCTACTCGGATTGATGCCGAGTGCCTACCAACGGGATAGCTTACAAGCGTTACTAGGATTGTTTTTACAAGCCCAAGGACATCCACTGCCAGAATATTGTCAAGTCAAATCAGCTAGCGCCTTAAGTCGATTTCTCAATGAATACCATTGGTCAACCCGTGAAATGATTCGACAGGTGCGACAAGGAGTTATAGCCGAACTGCTATCCTACAAACCTTGCATGACGAAGACCATGTTTGCAGGTAATTATTGACTTGACTAGCTAAGAGTTACGAGGAAAGTTCAAAGCTTTTGAGTCCCTCATCAGTGTTTTCAATCGCAAACGAGGATTGCACCTGGTCGTGCTGTACCTGGTGGTGGGACACGCTTCGTGTGCCTTGGAATTTCCGAGTCTTTCGGGGTAAAGGCACAACTTCACCTGCACAACTAGGTTTGCGGTTGGTACGACTATTGCCTAAAACCTTAACTCATCGCTTTCAGGTGATGGTATTAGCAGATACCGCTTTCTGTAGTGTAGAATTTTTGCGAGGCATCCGCAAGCTCAGATATCACGCTGTGGTTGGAGTCCGCCGTGACCGTAAACTGGTTGATGGACGCCAACTATCTAGTCTCTACAAGCGAGGGCAACAAGTTCGGCTTGAGGGCTTACCCTTTGTTGTTTCCATTTCTTGGTTCTATCTCAAGCGTGACGGCAAATGGAAGAAGCGCTTTGTCCTTTCTACTAAACCTATGAAAGCCAGCACTATCAACTGGTGGGGCAAGCGCAGGTGGCAAATTGAGGGCTGGTTTAAGACTGCTAAGCATCGTTTTGGACTGCATCGCTTTGCTCAGCAAACCAAACTAGGGATGTACCGTTGGCTAATTTTATCAATGATAGCCTACCTATTGGCACACTGGGCTTATCTTTCTACTGATTCAACCACCTTGCCCGATTGGGGGCAAGTAGCTGAAAAAGCTCTCCACTCTATCCTCCCTCAGCTTGTTGTCTGCATACTATTAACTGATATCCTCCGATTGCAACCTCTGCTCCAAGCACAGGGAATTGATATCAACATTTCTTGGTGCAAGATGTGAGAAATGAGACTTCTCAAACAACCTCTAACCGAACCTCCTTCCCTCATCCCTTCTTTCGAGAGCTGAATCCTTACTAATTTACTCTTCAAACTCCTTAATTTTTTTCATGTATTGTTTTGAATTTCCTTCAGATAACTGAAGTCTTTGTTCTTTTTGAATGCGGAAATATTCATTATAAACTTCCTGACTTTCTTTCTGCTCAAGTAAATAATCATAAGGACCTTTGCCAGACAAAAGTTTAACTAATATAGGTGAGATTTCAATAGTGACGAATAAGGCAGTTATTAGCCAATTAATATTACGAATATTCGGATCGTCTTTAGATAGTTCTTCTAAAGCAACAAGGCGGGCTAAGAAGCCATTTGATTCTTTATCAATTTTTTCTTGATTCAGTTGTTCTAAGTTACTCTCTGGTGACTGCAAAATCAGGTTACGTTCTTGCCTAAGGTTCTCTATTTTTTCCTCTTTATCCTTAACTTTATTATCTAATTCAATAAATTTTTCTTTTATTTCATCTGCATAGTTTCGTTTGTCTTTATAAACAATTCCTTTTCCAAATTGGCCTGTTCCCTGTGTACCTTCTGCTTCTGCATTAGCCGCATTTTCGGCGTCTCTCCATTCATTTTTGTACTTGTCTTTTTCTGTATTTAAGGCTTGAATTTCTTGCTCCAATTCTTTTATTGGTTCGTTAAGTTTTTCTTTGGCTGTCTCATTTTTATCTTGTTCTATTTTCTGGTTAATTTCTTTTTCAAATAGCCTCAATTCAAGGGGTTTAGCAACCACAAAGCTTAACAATAATGCTATTAACAATCGAAGACTTGTTGCTGCAATAAATGGCAAATTTAAATTTAATTCCGTTTCTTTTCTCTTAGAGCTTAAAATTAAAAAACGATCTAAGTTAAAAACTATAAAACTCCAAAACGTTCCTCCTACACAAGAAGCGGCTACAGAACCAAATACTGTAAAAAGAGCATAACCACCGGAAAAAATAGCCGTTGTTGATGTTAGCAAAACCGTGGTACCAATTGCTGTATATTTATATCGTTCTGTCAAACATTCTTTTTGTGCCAAAATGTGATGATCTGCACCAGCACACCATAGCAAAAATTTTTCTAGTGAATTTAAATTATCGTTAATTGTTGGAGTCTGTATTAGGTGTTGAAGTTCAGCTGGTAAGCCAATTTGGTTTATAAAAGTACCAACCGCTTCAACACCATAAGCATTAAGAGCACTTTTGATATGTTCTGTAGCTCTTTCCTGAATTTGCTCCCGTTGTTGTAAGAAGTCTAAGGCATTATAGTCTTGAGCGGAATTACGGAAGTAATTATCAACCATCGATGCTAAGACCCTATTCACAAGGTTTTTAATAGAGCTATATTTAACCGCACCATTAGACAAGGGGCTGAGAACTCCTCCTTGTTCCTCAACTGGCTGAAAACTATTAGCATTTGGTGAACCCACACGAGAGATCATTTTAGGGGAATTTTTGGGAGCAATATTAATAACCTGTGTGACTTCAAGTTTCAAAACAAAGCCATCTTTTGATCGAAGCTCTAAGGTTTTCAAATTAGAATCGTAGTTGGTTGCTGGTTTATCTCTATTCGTCCACTCCAAAGTTATTTCATGGGCAGGAACTATTACGATACTTTTCACTCTTGTATTGATAGGATGTGTTCCAGCTTCTATTGGTATGTTCTGAATCCCTTTATACCCAATTGGAACGATAGGAAACCGAGAACCATAAGTAGTTTTTTCTTGATTGGCTTGGCTATTCTTACCAACATTTGAGATTAAAACTCCAACTGTTCCAGTTTTAATATTAGTTAAAGGCACTTGTTCAACTTCCACAAACCAAGGATTTAAACTCCAAAAACCTTCTTCGATAAATTCTTCTTGTAAACCTCGATAGCCAGCTTTGTCAATAAACTCCTGTGGCTGCTGAAACTTATTATGTCCCTCAATAACTGGTCCCGCAATGTCCCCTCTTGGTAAGGGCTTACCATCAAAAGTGGTAACAATACCAATTTTACCTGATTCAACTCTGTAAACTTTTAATTGTTCTGGCTTCAGTCCATATTGCTGGGCATTGTCAGTAGTAACTACTGTAAATAGTTCAGTGTTTATTCTATAGTAACCTTCAGTAAGAATTGCTCGCTGTTTACCTTGTTGACCACCGTTGTTGAGAAAGGCTTCAGCATTCTGAAAATTATCGCAATCTACAGCTTTAGCTAGTATTTGTCCTGGTGGTAGTTCAGCACCATCTTGAGCAATAACTAGCCCTATCTCCCCTGAGCGAATATTAATTAATGGTACATTGTGAACTTTAAACAACTCTGTATTAATGTAGTGAATTCCAGGAGGAATAATGGCTAATTGGTTACCTTGTTGACCGCCGTTGTTGATAAATGCTTCAGCGTCCTGAAAAGTGCCACATTCAACAACTTTACCAAAGTTCTGACCAAGTGGAAGTGGCTGACCATCCCTTGCTTCCACTAAGCCTACTTCATTAACTCTAATTTTGATAAGTTCAACTCTCTTAATTTTGAAAAGTTCTGTATTAATTGCGTATTTGCCAGTAGTAAGAATCTTTAACTGTTGTCCCCTATATCCCCCATTGTTAATAAATGCTTGACCATCCTCAAAATTGTTACATTCAACAGCATCACCAAAGGTTTTTCCAATCGGCAGTGGCTTGCCATCTTTCGCTTCTACTAAGCCAATTTCATAGTCATAAATGGAAGTAATTTTACTGATTTCAACAGAAAAAAGTTGAGTATTAATCCGATAAATACCATTTCTTAAAATGCCTAACTGCCTACCCCGTTGACCACCATTTTTGATAAAGGCACGACCATCTTGAAAGTCATCACATTCTTCGACAACTTTACCAAACATTTTACCTGTGGGAAGAGAAGCACCATCGTTGGCGGTTACTAATCCAATTTCATCTTTATTAATCTGTATAGCCTTTTGTTTGACAACTTTATAGGATAACGGAGAGTGAAAATGTCGTCCAGGACCAAGAGTATCAACCTGCCAACCCATTTCTCCATTAAGAGCAATTTGACGATTAGATGGTAAAGGACTACCAAACTTTTTATAGACAATTCCCACCTCATCTTCAGAGATTACATAAACGCCAGGTGCCCGATCAATTGCCATAACAAAAACTCCAATTAATTAACTAGTTAATAATCAAAATAATACTTTTTCGCTACCTTAATCCTTATTATTTTAGGATAAAACGAAACCTTTTCATATCAATCAATCCCTCGATCTGATCTGAAGGGGTGACATGAGCCCTAAAAATCCCAGTATATAGCAGTGGAAGCAAAGCTTAGGACATCTTTTGCTCCCTGCTCCCTGCTCCGTTCGCGTAGCGTGGCCCACGGCCTCAGTCCCTTTCAAGCAAAAGACTATGCCCATTACCATGCTTCCCTTGCTATATAAGGCTTTGATGCCAATGAGCTTATGGAAGATACAGCCCCAGATTAACCCTCGATTCATTGTCAGCCATGCCAAGCGCGAGTGTGGGAAACCCCCGCAGGTGGGCGCTGCATCCCTTAATGGCAAGCTCAAACCCTTATAAATACGTCCAAGGTCGCGCGCCCAAAACAGAATGTATCTTTTTGGAACTTATGGGCTGAAATTATTACCCAGTAAAGATTTTAGCTTGCATGTCACCCCCCCAAGTTAGAAAGTTGTTCGCCTTTGGCGTCCCTTGAAGGGTAGGTTATTAGGTTTTTCGCGTAGCGTGGCCTATGGGCCAAGGTTATTAGGCGTTGCATATTGTTGTGGAATGGGCATGTTGGTGGAATGGGCATCTTGATGGAACCGGCATCTTGGTGGAACCGGCATCTTGGTGGAACCGGCATCTTGGTGGAACCGGCATCTTGCCGGTTTCATTTCTGACGGATTAATGCTTACGGGATTCCTAAATATGATCAGACTAATATATTCCTTCTATACCGAATTAAAAACTGCTATAATAACAAAAATAGGAAATCAATAAAATGGAAAAGCTGACAGTTACTGCTACCCAAAAAGAGTTAATTAACCTAGTTGAATTAGTCACAGAAGAAAACAAAGTTTATGAAATAGAGATTTCTAATGGCTCTGCTGTTTTAATTTCTCGAAAAAACTATGAAAGCTTACAAGAAACCTTAGAATTACTTTCAATCCCTGGAATGAGGGAAAGCCTACAAAGATCCCTTGAACAAATAACCAATAATGAAACCTACTCCCTCGATGAAGTCTTGGGAGACATTGATTGATGGTTTACGAAGTCCAGTAGGCTGCATTAACAAAGTGTAACGCACCGAAAACTCCCCATCCACTATATAGTTAAGAAAAATACAAGGTGTTAGCTATGACAGATAATAAAGTGGTATTTGAACGCATTACCTTTGATCCCCAAATAATGGGAGGACGTGCTTGTATTCGAGGCATGAGGATTACAGTATCTCTAGTACTGAGTTTGGTAGCCGATGGTATGGATGTAAACGAAATTATTGAAGCTTATCCCTATCTAGAAGCAGAAGATCTTAAAGCTAGTCTTCTCTATGCAGTCATTAATCCTAGTAGGGTGGGCAGTGCCTAGTAACGCGGTTTGCAAGCTTGATTATCTGTCTGGTGCACTGCCCACCCTACATCTACAGCTGAATGCTTACCTCTAGCTAACCATCACGCGGCGATTATACTCCTCAACCAACTGAGCCTCATGTTCACCATGAAAAAATGACAACAGAGCAAACCGTTGTCCTTTAATAACATCTGTAACCTCGTGAAGCAGGGAACAGGAAAAAATCAAAGCACTGCCTGTTTCCGGCTGATATAAATCTAATCCGTATTCTGGAAATCTTAAATAGCCCCCTTCATAGTCTTCCACATTCAAGTTAATAGTCATAGCAAAGCGACGGTAGGCAGTTCCTTCGGTAGCATCATCCCGATGGGGTCGAAAATATCCGCCAGTATTAGCATCATAGCAACCAACCCGAAAACTCTCAAATCGAGTAATTTCAAAATGAAAAGCTTTCTTGATTGCAGGGCGAACCTGTTGACGTATGAAATATCTTAAACGTTGATGGGTTTCCCCTTCTTGAAGAAAATGGTCTCTGCGTCTTTTATAATCATCGTCCTCAATGGGAGTCAATTCTCCCTTATGCTCAATCATTGAATAGGACTCTTGATTGCCTTCAGTTTCCCAAACATTAATTAGGGTTTGGCAAAATTCTCTATCTAAGACATTAGGAACAAATAAAACTGGCGCTTGATTAGTAATTTTACGGGGAGCTTCTGGAGATTTATTCATTATAGTAATTATATATAAAAGGGAACAGGGAACAGGGAACAGGGAACAGGGAACAGGGAACAGGGAACAGGGAACAGGGAGTAGGGAGTAGGGAGTAGGGAATAGGTAATAGGTAATAGGTAATAGGTAATAGGTAAAAAATCCTGTGTACCTCAGGTGCGACCTGTGGCAAATTAAATTCACCAACGGAAAGCGCACCTCATAGCTATAAGAAACGCTATATTTAATTAGCAGTAGGATGCCTTAAATAAGGCACCCTACTGGGCTGTTGCCTATTGCCTATTGCCTATTGCCTATTGCCTTGGGCGTAGCGCTATACTTCACCAGTCCTGGTTATAAACGATGACCTGGATGAAAACCATGTTTTGGAGGACTTTGGAGGTCTTCCAGAAATGGCGGTGGTGGTGGTCCTTCCCGCAGAATGATACAGTCGTGGGGTGGCGCTGGTCCTTCCCGCACAATGATCCAGTCCTCGATTGGAGGAGGTCCTTCTCGTAGAATTGGGAAGTCTCGTATGTCATGGATCAATTTCGTCCCCCCCTTGATGTCTTTAGTTTTTTCGTGAGCTAAATTGCTCACATACTCTAAGGATTGATCATCACTGGGAGAATCCAGTTCGTAGATTTTAACCATGTTGCAATGTAAGGTTATGTGGACAAATCTGATACTATAGCGGTTGTAAATTGGGTGAGGTACACAGTTTTTTAATTTTAGGGAATCGGGAATCGGGAATCGGGAATCGGGAATCGGGAGTCGGGAATCGGGAGTCGGGAATCGGGAGTCGGGAATCGGGAATCGGTACTTCACCTATTTGATAAATACTATAAAGCTATTTTCTGTGTTCCCTGTTCCCAGATCCGCTGTTCCCTGTTCCCTTTATTGGCTGCTTCTTTCTCAATTTTGTCTAAAGCAATTTTAGCTTTTAAAAGAACTCTCCAATAGGCTAAATTACTAGTCCATGCTGTTCGAGGTAACAAGGTTGGAAGAGATTCTTCTGGAATCTGATAATTATCAATAGATGGTTCTAATGAATTAGTTTTATCCTGCATAGTGGTATAGAATTTTTAGTTGAGATGTAAACAATTGATATAAACAGGGAATAGGGAGTAGGGAGTAGGGAGTAGGGAGTAGTAATACTATTTGATTCTTTAAGTACTGAAAATGATTGTTATCTCTGCTGATCTTAAGTTGTTTTTTCCTGGTGCAAGAGCTCAGTGAAATTGAGACGTTCTCGACAACTGCGGCCAAGTCTATAGGGTTTCCTAGTAAGGGTGAAGTACATTTAAATTTTCTTCCCGACTCCCGACTCCCGACTCCCGACTCCCTGCTCCCTACTCCCTGCTCCGAAGTCCCTGCTCCCTAAAAAATCCCCTGACCACTGAATGCTATCAGCAGTAAAGTGAAGGGGGTCATTGATTGGCCAAGGAGTGTTTATTGGCTCTTCAATAATTTCAAATTCACCGTTATCAAAGGGAAGTCCTTGGGCTTTTACTTTAGGCACAACTCGCTCTCGAATTCCTTGAGATGCTTGGGTTAAGGCCCGATGGTGACAGTAAGGATTATTCCCTCTGCGGTCAAAGAACACATGAGCGGTCCAAGAGCAACCACCGCGACATAGTTCAGCAAATTCGCAAGTCTTGCAGAAGCCCCACAGATGGGATGTCCCTTTGGGAGTATCGGCTCCTAGGTTAAACCGCAATTCTTCGGTTTCTTCAATAATTGTCCTGAGGGAGTGGTCTCGGATATTACCTCCGGTGTAAGCTGAAGTCGGTAAGGACGGGCAACCTTTGATCGCACCATCCGCTTCAATGCCCAAGGTAGAGAGTCCAGCTTGGCATCCCTGCCAAAATGTCCAGGGATTGCTCTCTCCTCGCCCTCGCAGTAGTCGCTCGTAGGGACCGTAATAGCCTACATTATTTCCGGCCTGTACTTTCACCCCTTCGCTATAAGCCCGCTCAACTACACGAGCAATCATGGGATATAAATCCAGCAGTTCATAGGGTTGGAGCAGAATGTCATAATTGTCAGCAGCATTGCCCATGGGTACAGTTAACTGAATCTGCCAGGCAAAGATTCCTGCATCCCGAAGCAGCTGGTAAATCTGGGGAAATTGTGGTGCGCTGAGCCGATTGATTTGGGTATTGCAGCCGAAAGGAATACCGACTTCTTTGAGATGGCTCATGGTCTTAAATGCCCATTGCCAAGAACCCTTTCTCCCCCTGAGGCGGTCGTGGGTTGGTTCTAAGCCATCCACAGAAACGGAAACTACCCGAATTCCAGCCTCTTTCATCCGGCGGGCTGTCTCTAAACTAATCCCAAAGCCACCAGTGGTCATACCACAAACCATTCCTGCGTCGGTAATGGCTTTGGCAATCTCTAGCCAGTCCGGACGTAAGAAGGCTTCACCCCCAATTAAGGTGACTTCTGTAATCCCGACTTCGGCCATCTGTCTGACCAGATCGAGAGCTTCTGCTGTAGACAGTTCTTTTTCCCGTGTATGACCAGCACGAGAACCACAGTGCTGACAAGCTAGGTTGCATTTAAGAGTAATTTCCCAAACCGCATAACTAATTCGGCGATAAGTCATAACTAAGCGCGTTGTATCTCGGTTGTAAACAGACGAATTGCAGGAAAAGGCAAAAGGCAAGAGGCAAGAGGCAAGAGGGGTAAGAGTGTGGGACCCGCGCGCGGAGATGGGGAAGTGTGGGGAGATGGGGAGATGGGGAGATGGGGAGATAGGAAATATTTTTATAGCGTTTATCATACTGATGAGGTACATTCAATTTTCTTACCCCGATTCCCGATTCCCGATTCCCGACTCCCAACTCCCGATTCCCGACTCCCAACTCCCGACTCCCGACTCCCGATTCCCGATTCCCCACTCCGTAGACTATGAAATATTGTCTGTGTTCACGTCTTTTGAAATGTAACCAATTTGATCAGGAGGTACGGAAACGCCATACATTGCGATCGCTTCAGGAGGTTTCGGTCCAACAATCTCGTGCGGTGGCGATATCACTACTCCATAGACGGGCTGAATCGTAATAGGTGGCTTATGTTTGGGTGGCTCAATCGGGTGTATAGGTCCCCATGGCCAACCACAGTAGCGTCTAAACACACCACCAACAAGTACTTCTAGGTCTTCTTCAGTGAGATTCTTGAAATTATCGTCTAAATCTCTAAGCTTATTCTCATCAAGAATTTTAGCTGTAGTAGTTTCCAAGTCTTCTGGTGTGAAATCATAGCCAGCATCTCGCACCATAGTTTGGTAGTCTTCTGGACTTGCAGCATCTTCAAGCTGGCTACGGAAATTTTTATCAGCAGCTAAGCGCTTAAAGAAAAGGATTACACTTTCTAAAAACATAAACGTTCTCCAACCGTCAATACTATAAATAGAAACCCTTTAGCACAACTTTGTCTCGCCAATCTGGCTAAAGTTACAAATCTAAATAGTTTTTGAGGGTTGACGGTTGAGGGTTTATCTTATTGAAATTATTCTTTGGGTGAGGTCAAATTCTTCGCTTTTAGGGAGCAGGAATTCCCCCTAAAGTGTGATTGGGGAGTCAACGTATAAAGCCGGTTGTTCTAGCACAAAATGGAGGTTGTGTTTCTGCAGTCGTTGAGAAATTGCTTGTTGGGAGATTTCAGCCAACCGTTTGCGTAGTTCAAGGGAGTTTTCGTTAGAACCCACAATAAAAAAGGTGAGGCGGACTCTGGTGCCGGGAAGATTCTCCAAGGGAAAACATTCCATGCGTGTACTGCCAGGATCGATACCAAATAGCTGCTCAGTACTTTCTTGAATCACCTGTTCTACCAAGGCTTGCTGATTGACCTGTAAGGGATGGCTAAAATCAAAGTACAACAGCACCATCACCTTCTTTCCTCGGGTGACATTGACAATCTTTTTCGAGACCATCACTGAGTTAGGCACGATGATCAGGGTATTTTTAGCCACAGAACGAATTCTAGTGCAGCGCAGGCCAATCCCTTCTATGCGACCGTAGACATCTTCATCTAATGTATTCAAGTTAACCCGAATATATTCCCCGCTGACGAAGGGGCGATCGAGATAGAGCACGAGGGTGCCGAATAACTGACTCAAAACTTCTTGGGCAGCAAAAGCCACAGCCACACCACTGATACCAAAACCAAATAAAACTGTAATCAACTGAAAACCCTGGCTTCGGGCAAAGAGCACCACGGCGAAAAAGCCAATTATGAAATTGGCGATTGTCTCAAATACCAGTACAACATCCCCCAGTTCTCGCCCCAATCGTCGCACCAATACTAGTCCGTACAAACGGATGATCTGTTTCACCACACGAGAGACTAACCAAGCAGCACAAAATGTCAAACTGAGGTAGACAAAAAAGTGGAGGAACTTGTAGAGGCCAGAGTAGACCCTTAACAATTCTAGGCTAATAGCTACTAAGAGCAATGTCCCTGTCCTCATTAAGGATTGGTGGAGTGGAGCCATAAATTGATTGTAGGCTTCTTGGGCTTTTGGAGGGAGCAATCGCTTCAACACCGACTTAACCAAGGCAGGTGTCCACTGTCCCAATACAAAGGCCAACAAAATACACAGAAGTAGGGAACTTACGCGCAAAGCAAGGGCAAGCCAAAAAGTTTGAGCATCAGCACTCAATTTGAGCAGTTCAGTGACTTGTTCAACGACTTGTTCAACCATTTTCACCAGGCTTATTTAGGAGTCTTAATCAGGGTCAGCAAAGGAATATTAAGCAATCTACTAAATGCTGATGGGAGAGTCCACGTAGATTGTAGGTTCTTCCATATCAAAGGACAAATTATACTTTTTCAGGCGTGCAGAAATCGATGCGCTGGCAATCTCCAATGCTCTTTTGCGCAAACCGATGGAGTCTTCATTAGAGCCAACCATGAAAAAACTGACACGGGCTCGCGTGCCCACACGGTCTTCTGGTTGAAAAATGCCAATTCGGGTGCTACCAGTATCAACCCCGAATAGTTTATCTGTGCTGTCCTGTACAATTTGACGGACGAGAGCCTCTTCCTGTTGGGTGAGCGCTTGGGGAAAGTCGAGGTAGAGCAGAGCCATGACTTTTTTGCCACGACTGATATTTTCGATATCTTTAGCGACCATAACGGAATTGGGCACAATGATCAGGGTATTATGAGCAGCTACGCGAATTTTAGTGGAACGGATACCAATGGATTCCACCCTGCCATAGGCATCTTCAGCCTCGGGATTGAAGTTGACGCGCACATACTCACCAGGGACAATAGGGCGGTCGAGGTACAGCACTAAGGTTCCAATTAATTGACGTAGGGTTTCTTGAGCAGCAAATGCCACCGCCACACCCCCCACACCTAAGCCAGTGATCAGGGTAATCAAATTAAAGTTCTGGCTTTGGGCAAACATGGTAACTGCCATAAACCCAATTAACACATTGGCAAAGGTTTCAACGATGAGGGTGAGATCATTTAAATCTTGCCCTAGTTGCTGCAGTAGTTGGATACCGTATACACGAATAGCTTGGCGGACAAGCCTAGACACTAGCCAAGCTACGCTAATCGTTGTTGCTAAATATAGAAAAAATCGGAGAAAATTAAATAAGCCAGGATAGACTTGCAAAATACTTAAACTCAGTGCTATCAAGGTAAACGTCCCGGCAACCGCCATGGATTGGCGTATCGGTTCAACGAATTTTTGATAGTTACTTCTGGAGCGTTGGGGGAGCGATCGCACAATCAAAAAATTGACCAACAGGGGCACAAATCGCCCTATAATTAGTGACAAAATCACCAATACTACGAATATTACAAGGCGAAACGCAATCTGGATTAAGCTCTGTTGTAGGTTTCCATCGAGTTGCGATAATAATTTAAAAAGCCCAGAGATATCCATGGCAATAATCCCTACTTTGGTTGAACGAAAATAAGAAATATAGCGGCTTGCAACCCGCGCTAATTACAATAACAGTAAGCGGTCAGCGGTCAGCGGTCAGCGGTCAGCTGATTTTATTCAAAAGCTGATAGCATCTCAAGTAGCGATGCAGCGCCGACCTGCGGGGGTTTGTTTCCACGGGGCAAACAGCGGTGCGGACGCAGGTTCCGCACACAGACCCATGCGCCATGAGCGACTGCATCAAGACAGGGTGGCCACAGGCCTTTGGCTGTGGGCTTAGCGTGCGCGTAGCGCATTAGCTGATAGCTGATAGCTGATGGCTGAATGCTTACCAATAACAACAAGTAGTCAGTAGTAACTAGCCAGGATTCTACTTAACCTATACCCAAACCCCTATAAGTATTAGATGTTCATGGGTGAGGCAATGTTAATGGTTTTCTCTTCCAGGTCGAAAGCAATACCGTAGCCTTTGAGCTTCTTAGAAATCCTCTGACGCGCCACTTCCAATAACTGACTCAACATATCCCGGGAAACTTCCCCAGAGCCAAGGACGAAAAAGTTGATCCTCCCCTGAACAATCTGGCGACCATCGGCATCCGTGGTATCTTGAAAGTTAACCTGAGTAAGTTTATGATCTAATCCGTTGATATCGCCAGTACTTTGCAAAATTACCTGACGAATCAGGGCTTTTTCCTCATCAGGAATACTCCTAAAAAAGGTCAAGTTGATGATGGAAATCATCTTCTCGGCACCAGTGAGATTTTCGATACTTACCTGAGTTAAGGTACTGTTGGGAATCACAACTAACGTGCCTTTACCAGATAGTCTCACCTTGGTCGAGCGCCAACCTATGGACTCTACTCTGCCCAGAGTCCTGTCTGGTAGGTGAATGTAGTCATCCACTACAAAAGGCCGGTCTAGATATAGCACAAAACTCCATAGGACTTGCTCCAAGATTTTTTGTGATGCCAAAGCGATCGCAACGCCGCCTATGCCAATGCTTGCAATCAAGCCAACCAGATTTAGTTGATGGGATTGGGCAAAGGCGAACACCGTCACCAACAAAATTGTGGTGTTGGCTAGAAACCGATACAAAACCAAAATTTCGCTGCTGATCTTGCGTTTACTGCTTAGAGCAAACTCCAACAAGTAAACATTAAAAGTTTGCTTGAATAGAGCAAACCCCAGCAAACCAAAATTAAGGGCGACAAACAGTCCAAATACCGACTCCACTCCCGCCAACCAATCAGGTAATGGCACAACCAGCAACAATAAATCCAGAGCAATAAGAACGGCTACCCAAATAATGCGCTGCTGATAGGCCAGCAATACTTTCTGATACACCTGTTGAGCCTGGAGTGCAAACCAGTTGGCATCTAGCCCATCATCATCAGGACCGAGATTCATCCCTAATCCCATCGCCCCCAGACGCACAATTTGCCGAAGCCAAGTTGGGGCTTTGGGGGTTTTCTTGATATCCTTTAAGCTAGCAATATCACCAGTTGGTGAGGTTGACAGGGCGTCCTTCTTACCGTTTGTTATTGCTTGCGTACCTTCCTCACTCATATTGATATCAGGCAAGGCATCAGGTACAGGAGTGTAGTTTTCCTGCTCCAAAGTTTTAGTCATATCTATTTAACAAGTCCAAGACTTTTGCTGCTATTAAGTTTTCATTAAGTAATGCCTATAATAGAGTAACACTGACGGAGTGACAACTTGGCTCAAAAGGTTAGAGCTGATTTATAAAGATTTTATTAAATAGCTAATTGACAATTCATCAGAGGAATAAAAAACTCATAGATCATGGATTAAGCCGGTCAAGTAGTTATTATTACTCATTCCCAAAAATCCTGGCACTATTAGGTAACTGATTAAGCGGGCTTGATCTGACTCGGCTAGCGATAGCGATCTTTTTTTTTAAAACCTGGGAACTTTCAGGTCACCTGTGCGTCTGGGGATGGTGTTTGGGAGGCTCTCAACTCTGATAAGTAGTCGGACAAAAGTTTTGGGTGCTGTATAAAGTTTTGTAAATATTGACCAAAGCTTTTGGTGTAAAGGTTACAAGGATTTTACAGTTTTTGAGACAGTACCGTTTATTTATGTCCGACTACTTAACCAAGGAGTTGAGCTGTCTGGAAGAGTTATCTAAATCAGGAGAGTTGTGTTCTATGTCTAGTGCGTCTACTTGGAATGCCACAAGCACTGCCATGTTGCTGTTGGGAATAGTAACTGGTGCGACTGCGCCGATGGTAATTGCGGTTCCAAACCAAACTAGCTTTATTGATATTCAAGATCATTGGGCAAAACCGTTCATTGAAGGGTTGGCAGCAGAAAACCTGGTAAATGGATATGCCAATGGCACCTTTAAACCTGATCAAGCTGTTACTTACGCTCAGTTCTCTGGGATGGTGAGCCAAGCGTTCAGCGAAAATAATTTAGCTTTGCCCAAAACATTTGATCGTGAAGCGGCTGAGTATTGGGTAAGTCGTAACCTGACTGAGCAGGATAAATCCAATAGCCAACTACGTCCATCTTCGCCACTTTCTCGGGGACAAGTATTGGTGTCATTGACCAATGGTTTGGGTTTAAATGCTTTGGGTTTATACTCTAGTAGTTCAGTAAAGAACAGCCTCTCTTCCTATGAAGACCTATCCCGAATCCCTGACTATGCCAAAGTTAGCGTTGCCGCTGCTACCGAAAAGGCTATGGTCGTCAACTACCCCGATGTAACCTATCTTGATTTTGGTAAACCTGCCACCCGTGCTGATGTAGCAGCCTTTATTCATCAAGCTTTAGTGAATCAAGAGGTATTAGCTCCCCTGTCTAGTCAACATCCAGCCTCTCAATATATTGCTCAGCTGACGGAAAAGACTAAAACTGTGGGTGACGACAGCCTGATGGAGGAAACTGAGGCAACTGAAAAAACTGAGGGGACTGATTCAACTGAGTCAATGACTACTAAAGATGACTCCTTTGAAACTAAGGAATATCAAGTTTCCAAAGGCACAGTGATTAATGTAACCTACACAGTATCAGACAAGATGGCTGTGGAGCGTGGTGAAACTATTGATATGACGCTGTTAGTGGCTGAGGACATCAAAAATGATCAAGGAATAGTCTTAATTCCAAAAGACAGCGAGATTGAGGGTCAATTAGTACCGCGTTATAGTGGTTCTGAGTTTCTTGGTACTCAGTTTGTGGCTCAAAAACTTAAAATTGGTGAATTATCCTATAACAGCATCAATGCCACTTCGAAACTGGTTACTGATGCTAAGCCTGATGATACGGAGAAACAAACATTAGAAGGTGCTGCGGTTAATATTTTGACTGGTGTCTTAACTGGTGGTGATTCTAATCAACAACCGGAGCAGCAAAATCCTATGATCATTGATCCGGAAAAGGATTTACCACTAACACTGGGTTCTGATTTATATCTGCAAGTAGCTACTAAAACCCCAGAAATGCCAGAAACCCCAGAAGCCCCAGAAGCTATGGACACTGAAGAAATCCCAGAAGCTATGGACACTGAAGAAATGCCAGCAACACCAGAAGCTCCAGCAGTTCTAGAAGCACCAAAACTTGAGCTTCCGCAAGTGCCACAGTTGAAGGTTCCAACTCGTTAACCGACCGACAAGGGTACCTAGTTAAGGATTGAGAAGAGACATGGGATGGGCGTTCGCGTTCGCGCAGCGTCGCCTACGGCGAAAGCGTGGCCAAAGGCCTCAGCCCCGCTTTCAGCGAACGCATGTCTCTTCACTTGTATCGATGCAAATGCTTAACAGTCGGACAGACTACCGATACTGAGGGGAAGCATCTCTCCGTTGATCGTAAGTCCTAATAACATGGGCTCTTGGGGTTCTATATACTTGCCTGTGAGTACACAACGCTCTTTGCGCTCAGCGATCGCTTGAATGGTGGCTCTGATATCAGACTTACAAAATTGAGGTCGATAATCACCGGACTTGTGCTGGACATAGTTCCAGAGAATATCTCGAATCAGAGCTTGATAGCCCTGAGAGCCAGAGAGTTCTTTGAGTTTATCTTTCAACTGTCGATCCAGACGGATGCTGGTAACTTCCATATCAGTGGTTGAGTTTTGACGGGTGAGTGTAGGCATTAATTTTTTCCTCCAAATATCTGGACATTCCCGTAATACAAGTGTAGTATTTAAAAAGCGCCTTGAAAATCGTTTTTCACAAATTTCGCCTTCAAACATTTCATCTTCTATGAGTCATCATTTAACCTCCTCCACCAAGTGCTCAGATATCAACTGCTTAGGCAGTTCTGGATTCGGGGCAATATGGGTGGAGCTTTTGTTTAGGGGCAAATATGACTCGATGGCACAGGGAACAGTCGAGTATAGAAGGCATGATTCACAACCAGTCAATTGTCGGCCAGAGATAAATCTGAAACTAAATAGACACAGCGGGAGGTATAGGCGAACGCTAGCACTACTGACATAGCAATCAGCCTACCCTAAAAAATCTTAAACGCCCCCGCTCCTGACAAACAGAAGCGGGGGTTTGGTTTATGAGGAGTCAATCCGTGACAAGCACAACTGAGGTATTGAGGCAATCGGTAGTGGTTTTTTCCAAAAACTACTTACCTATTAATCGAGTCAATATCAAACGAGCAATTGCTCTGTTGGTTACCGGGAAAGCTGAACCAATCGATTTCTTTGGTGGTAAGGGCTACAAAGTCCGTTCCCCTAGTGTAGTGATCTTGGTACCAACCCATATCCGCTTGATACTTACCGAAACCGAACCAACTTGGCGAGTTCCTCCAGTAAATCGGCGGGAGGTCTTAAGACGGGACAAGCATCGGTGCCAATACTGTGGCAGCACCAAAAAGCTAACCCTCGACCATGTCATTCCTCGGTCAAAAGGCGGGAAACACAGTTGGGACAACGTCGTTACAGCATGTGAGGGTTGTAACAGCCTCAAAGGCAACCGCACTCCCCAGCAAGCGGGAATGAAATTACCCAGACAGCCCAAAGCACCCATGCATCCAGCTGTTGCTTTTGCGGAACAGTTTTGGCGTCAACAGCAAATCAATCGGTTAGAGGAGGAAGTTACAGGTAATGCTGAAACTGATTTATACCGAAAATAGCTTTTATCTAGAGCGTTTGGCTCAATCCCTAGAAGAATGGGTAACGAAACGAACCCTTGTCTCGCTCCGTGCGGGTGCAAGTTTCTATATCGAACCCAGCACTGCGTCATTTTTGCTACCAGCTGACTTGCCCCACCTCAGGCAATTAGAGGTGTTTGTGCGGCAAGACACAACCGATGCGATCGCATTATCGATTTGTGATGCGCAATATGTTGAAGTAAGCCTACAAGGCACCTGGCTAACGTCAGATCCAGAGGATGAAGAGGGAATTTTTGTAACAGCAATGAACTATGCTGTTGAGTTTTTTCTCTATCAGTTGTGGCAAGAGGCTAACCATCGGGCTTCTGTTCCGAAGGATTGATCAAGGGGCGCACTTAGGTGTGCCTCTTTTTAACAGTTCTCCTCACACTTCTCAATGTCCATAGGCACCGATTTCTGGTTGAAACGGTACCACTTCCTGGTGTACCTCTACCCCCAACTGCTCTAACATCCCTTGCAAAACCGGGTCAGGAGATAACCTTAAATAGCTAGCCGTTACTTCTAAAGGGACATGGCGATTACCCAAATGATAAGCAGCTCGCAGCAAATTCACCGGTTTTTGGGAGGTGACAGTCAGTACCGGTTCTGGTTTAGCAGCAATTCGGATCATCACCTTTGTCTCTTCAGCTTCCAGTAAATCCCCATCCTGCAAGACACTGCCCCTAGGCAAGCGCAAATACAAATTTTCACCATCCGCTGTTTCAAAGCGGTGGCGAGTTCGGGTACGCTCCTCGGCTGTTAAGGAGAGGGTAAAGCCGACTATAGTATTCTGATTAGCTCTGAGGCGTTTGGTAAAGGTGAGCATGGGCAATTTACCATTGCTGAATTCAGACTAAAATACCAATTAAAGTAGGGTGGGCAACGGTAAGCTCTCAGCATTCAGCTATCAGCATTCAGCTATCAGCATTCAGCTATCAGTATTCAGCTATCAGCATTCAGCTATCAGCGGTCAGTTATCAGCATTCAGCTATTAGCTATCAGCGGTCAGTTATCAGCGGTTAGCTGATTTTATTCAAAAGCTGAATGCTTATGATGGTTAAATCCCCAAACTTTAAATTATATAACATCTCGAACTATTAATTAACCCTAAATGAGGTTTATTTGAAGCTGACCGCTGACCACTGACTACTGACCGCTGACCGCTGACGGCTGAGGGCTGACGGCTGACCGCTGTTGCCCACCCTACAAGCTTGACATATTTTCAATTTTGTTGTAAGCGAACTAGTTCATTGTGGATTCGCCGTTGTAACTTCTGATCGGATTGGGCGCTAACGGTAATTGAATTAAATCGAGATATGGTCAACTCATGACTTTCAGCAATGGTTTTCGAGCGCTTACAGTAGTTTACAGCCAGATCTCGGATATTTCGACGTAGAGCTGCTATGGTTTTTACTTGGGTGCAGTTAATCTCAGGAACTATCTTGTCCTTGTCTTTGGTTAATTCCTGAATATCCTCGTAGACACCTTGACGATATTGATCGATCGCCAGAACAGCTTTGGCGTAATTCTTCAATTCCTGACTCTTGACTGCATCTGAGGCTACTGTGGGGATAGCTGCGGTGGTGTCAGGGTCTGGACTGGAAGAACATCCAACCAAAACCACTATCATTCCGGCAAGCCATCCCAAGGGATAGATCAATTTGGTCATTAGCCGTTTTCTCGGAGATAAGCGACCTGCACTGGCTAGCCTAAAGCTGGATTAGCCTATTTTCTCTGACGGGGTGACAAACAGCCTTAAAAGCTTTACGGGGTGTGGGGTGTGGGGTGATGGGTGTAGGGGAAAATCAGGAGCTGGCGGAGTGGCGACGGGACAGTTAAATCAGGTTTCGGAGCGATTGTTATCCAATGGCTCACTCCAAATTCGCTGTCAGCCAAGCAAAGCGCGAGTGGGGGAAACCCCCGCATGAAGGCGCTGCATCGCTGTCAGCCAAGCAAAGCGCGAGTGGGGGAAACCCCCGCATGAAGGCGCTGGATCGCTTCTATTTTCCCCACACCCCACACCCCACACCCCATACCCTGTCTAGTTTTTAGCCTTGTTGTCACCCCCTCAGCTATTTTCTACTATTCCTAGTGGCTAGCTATGGTTCCTGTGATGCTAACTATACCATTTCTCAAATCGGTCAGGTACACAAGTTGTGGATTTTAGGGAATCGGGAATCGGGAATCGGAAATGGGGAATCGGGAATCGGGAATCGGGAATCGGGAACTTCGGATCAGGGAATAGCGATGCATGGAATCTTCGGTCACTGTTAGCAACAATTGTTAATTTAAATCCACTACAACCCTTATTTGGTAAAGCTTTAAAATTTCAAAAATTTAGTTTTTAGGCTAAATACTATCTCAAGTTTATGACAAATTAACATACTCAGTACGGAAGAGCCCTTTTTTGGAACTATAGCGTTTTACACACTTATGAGGTACACAGGATTGTTTCCCACTTCCGACTTCCCTCTTCTGACATCATGTCAGGATAATTACCCTTAATCAAAATCTCCCCCATCTCCCCATCTCCCGATCTCCCCATCTCCCGATCTCCCCACACCCCACACCCCACACCCCACACCCCACACCCCACGCTTTTCCTAAAAACATATAATTATGGTTGAAGTATGGTTGACGTTATGCTTCAAGGGAATAAGTTGCTGATTCTTTTAGCTATATATAGCTAAAAGCTAGCGTCAAATTTTGCTTGTTGAAGACGCACTAATTCACCTTGAATCTGTTCCCGTAAATTTTGATTATCTTGCATCTCAATAGTAATTTCGTTGAAGCGTTTATTTCCTCCTTCGGGAAAATACTTAGAGACAATTCCCTCTGACTGTTGGCAGTAATCTTTAGCAATCTCTTGGGCGGTCGAGGGGAGCTTACTGATGCTTTCGGAGTCATCGCAGAAAATTTCTGGTTGCTCTCCTAGGATTGTGGTGATTTTTTCATAGGCAGATGCGCGAATAGGCTCTATTTGTAATAGAACTTCAGCATATTGAGTGACGTCATTAGGACTAATGTCAGAGGTGACATCTTGAGCATAGGCTGAAGTTGTAATAACAAGGGTATAAGAGTCTTCAGAAAGCTCAGGGATAAATCCAGATAGCAAACTAATAGCAGTAAGTCCTCCGACAAGGAGAGATTGGGAGAAAAGTTGGGTCAAGCTAAGTTTTAGAGAGTTAGCAGTGAGCATGATGATAGATTAGGAGCAAAACAAACAATAACCAAAACCACTAAGGGCTAGTTTAATGTGAATTAATTTATGGGTGGTAAGTTCCTCAGAAGGCAAGATATTCTGGGGATTGGGAAGTGCAGACAGGATAAATATCAAGCATGAGTATAAAAAAAATTTAACCTTCAATCGTTTTAGCTAGCCTGGGTGAAGCCACTGACTGGTCTAAACTCTTGATCTGTTAAAGATTTCACAAAGTTGTATAACCTTAGTTTGTAATGTGGAAAGGGGGTCTGCTCCGGTTTTGAGGTTGAGGTCTAACTCCAGCAACACCCGCAGAGTGGAGATGAGTTGCTTGGGGGAAAGGAACTCCACGTCTTGTTTGAGGAAGTAAACTCGTTTGGGGTTATTGATATTGGCGGTGTTAGCGATCGCATTTGGATCGGTCTGGCCCTCACTCACCAGCAACTTCACCCACAACCAGGTACGAAACTGAGTAATTAAGGTAGCGACAATCTTTAAAGGAGGTTCATTGTGGTTGATCAAGGCAGCTAACAACTCTAAGGCTTTTGCCCGATCCCCTGCCCGAATCGCCTCTGCCAGTTGCAAGGTATTTTGAGTATTAGCCACTACCAGGGTGGCAACGGTGCTCTCTTGTAAGGGTTGGTTGTCATACAGCGCGTAGAGTCGTAATTTTTCCAGTTCGTTGAATAACTGCCGGGTGTCATTGCTAACGGATTCGGCTAAGAGAACAGCCGCACTATTGGTTAGTTTGACTCCAAATTCAACGGAGTAGGACTTGACCCGATGCACTAGCTGCTGGGTTTTCCAGGGGGGAATCAGAGCAAACTCCCGAATCTCGGCGTACTGTTGCAGTAGTTTCGTGGACTTGAGTCGTGGATCTGGTCGATGGGGGGTAGTTAGTAACAAAACGGAGTGTTTAGGAATGACTGGTATAGTACGCTCTAATTCTGCCAGTAAATTGTCCGAACATTGCTGGCACAGGGTTGTATCGACTAACCACACTAGACGTCCACCCATGCCAAACGGAGGAGTCATTACTTGATTCAAGGCTTGAATTACGGCATCTGGTTGGTCTGGGGAAATTTTGTCATAGTTAAAACTAGCCCAGTTGGGGTCAACTAGGGATTGACGCAGCTTGTCGAGGGCTTGAGCCATGGCAAAGTCATCCTTTCCCCAATAGAGGTAAATTCCCATATCAGAACACGTAAGGGGGCAAAATTGGACGATACATATCAAAGTTATCTAAATCGGGTCACACGGCTGACCCTAACCGCAACTTATCAATCGCAGTTACTCAATATCCAAGAGTCACCCAAGTTTAAACGTCTCCCTAATGGCAGCAGAGACCCTGCCCCTTTTCCTGGTTACACTGTAATCACACCACCGTGGGAGGAAGAGACGAATAATTCAGCATTCTATAATAACATGCAGCAGCTCCAAAAAGAGCTTCTTATGCAACTAGACCCGGGTTTAATGGTACCGATACCCCCGGATAGTTTTCATTTAACCTTGGCTGACTTGATTTGGGAAAATGCCTACCGAGATGCCACGGCTGAAAATCCACAGTTTGAAACTCAACTGCTTAAGTCGATACAGACAAGTTTTGACAAGTCTGTCAGTATCAGCCAGGAAACCTCTTTAGCAAATGGTGGTAATCCTATTAGCTGGCAGCTATTGGGCTTAATGGTGATGCCCAGGGCGATTGGTGTATGTCTAGCACCCCAGGATGAACAGGCATACAATCGCATTTCCCAGCTGCGCCGGTGTATTTATCAAAATTCTGATTTAATGGCTCTAGGTATTGAACAGCAATACCATTTTACGGCTCACATCACTCTAGGATATTTCGGAGATATTCCCCAGGAGTTGGATAGCGATCGCATTAGCAATATCCTATCCGAGTTAAGTGGCCAAGCCTTAGAAGCGGAAGGGAGTGTACTATCGATTAGGGAGGCTCAATTAAGGAAGTTTGACGATATGATGCGCTTCTTGCGGGAACCGGAATGGCCAGTTTTGGAGTTTTGAGTGCTTTCGCGTGCTTAGTGTTTGAGTTGGAGCAGAGTATGGCTTGGGGTATAGGATGAAAGCATTGTCAATGCATCCGATTATGGAGCAAAGTTTTGCAATTATTGACCAACATATTGGGGAGCATCAGTTTAATCGAGCTGAGTATGCTATTGTGCGCAGGGTAATCCATAGTACAGCTGATTTTGAATTTGCCCAGCTGCTTCGGTTTAGTGAAAATGCGATCGCATCTGGTATTTCTGCACTGCGGCAGGGAATACCAATTGTTACAGATGTAGGAATGGTCAAACAGGGGATAGCTAGTATGGTGGCAAAAACCTTTGGTAATCCCCTGATTGCAGCAGTAGACCAGGCACCAGTAGCTCTGCCAGGAAAGACGCGCACGGAAACTGGTTTACTCCGATGTTTTGAGCAGTTTCCGGGGGCTATTTTTGTAATTGGTAATGCCCCTACGGCATTGTTGGCTTTATGTGAGCAGTTGCCCCACTCTCAGGTCAAACCAGCTTTGGTCATTGGCGCAACGGTTGGGTTTGTGTCAGTGCTGGAGTCGAAAGCTGCTTTGGCCAAGATATCCATCCCTCAGATTCGGGTTGAGGGAGCTAAAGGAGGGTCTCCAGTGGCTGCAGCTATTTTGAATGGATTGATGGTATTGGCTTGGGAGAGTCAGGAATCCTAAAGATCAGCAAAGCTTACCTCTAAAGCCGGGGGCTTGAAAAATCTCGTACATGACCAGCCTAACTCCTTACCAGAAGGTAATATAAAAAGACATCAGCAAATTTCCATTAAACCCCTTTTGTCTATTATTCCCGTCCTTGGTGTCTTCGCGGTCGTTGCTAAAAGCTTTGTAAAACTTGGCTTTGATCTTCCCTATTCTCTATTATTGCCCTTTGCCTATTCCCTATTATTGCCTGTTGCCTATTGCCTATTCCCCCTACTCCCTGTTCCCTGTTCCCTTTGCAATAGCAGCAAAACATTGCCTTTTGCCTCTTGCCTCTTGCCTGTTGCCCATTGCCTATTCCCCCTACTCCCTACTCCCTGTTCCCTGTTCCCTATTCCCTTTCCAATAGCAGCAAAACCATGACCTCGATCCATGTAGTGGGGATTGGTTTAGACGGAGCACCTAGCTTAACTGATCAAGTCAAGCAGCTCGTAGAACGAGCGACGCTATTGGTTGGAAGTCAGCGCCATTTAGGTTATTTTCCCAACCACCCAGGGTCACAAGTGGTATTGGGGAATTTTACTGACGCTATTGAATTAATTCGTAACCAGCTCGATAGTACTGATGACGATACCCTAATCGTAGTGTTGGTCAGTGGTGATCCATTGTTTTTTGGCTTAGGACGATTGCTCCTAAGCCAACTTCCCCCCTCATGCCTGAGGTTTCATCCCCATGTCAGTGCAATTCAGTTGGCCTTCAGTCGGATTAAGGTGCCTTGGCAAGATGCTAAGGTAATCAGTGCTCATGGCCGTTCTATGGAACAACTAATCCCAGCCTTGAAGCAGGGGGTGGAGAAGATTGCAGTGCTCACGGATGGCACCAATACACCTGAAGCGATCGCTAAATTATTGCTAGCGCTAGATTTACCCAGTTGCTACCAGTTCTGGGTATGTGAAAATTTGGGAGGTATGGATGAACGGGTGCAATGTCTTGATGTAGAAGCAGTATTGAACCAGACCTTTGCGCCCCTGAATGTGGTGGTATTACTACGTCAGGGTGAGTCCGTTGACCAATCCCTAGATCCAGACTCCTTACCGATACTGGGATTACCAGATCAGACATTTACTAGTTTTAGCGATCGCCCTGGTTTAATGACCAAGCGAGAAATCAGGCTGCTGTTACTAGGAGAGTTAGCACTCAAACCAGGGCAAACAGTTTGGGATATTGGTGCAGGAACAGGTTCAGTTTCCATTGAAATTGCTCGTTTATCGAACACCTCTCAGGTGTATGCTATTGAAAAAACAGCAATGGGGAGTACTTTGATTGAGCAAAATTGTCAACGTTTGGGCGTTACTAACGTTACCTCAATTCATGGTTCAGCACCGGATATTTTGAAAGATTTACCAACACCAAATCGAATTTTTATTGGCGGTAGTGGGGGTAATTTACACTCAATTTTGGATTATTGTGATACTCGCTTAGACCTCGATGGTATTTTAGTGTTAGCGTTAGCAACAGTTGAGCGTAGTAATACAGCTTATAGTTGGTTTGAATCTAAACGTTTCCCCCCCTCCGAGCGCGGGATTAGAGCAAATTCCTTCCCCCCTTCCGCGCGGGGGGTTAGGGGGGATCACTGGAATTATCAATGGTTACAGGTGCAGTTATCAAAGTCGGTACCTGTGGGCAAACTAACTCGGTTTAATCCTCTTAATCCGATCACTATTGTGACGGCTTGGAAGTGCTGAGTTTGAGAGTGGTGAGTTCGTAAGTGCTGAATTCTGATACCCTATCTGCCAATCTCCCCATATCCCCACAAGTTGCCGTGTCATTAGCTGATATTATTCCTACTGTTGCCTATTGCCTCTTGGCCTTTGCGACTCTGTTCACAACTCAAATAAAAACGCTATATGTAACTTTTAATACAACTTGAAATGGGTTGACTTTGATATCCTAAGCACAATCACACTTAAAGTAAAGTTAAAAGTGCTTTACCTTAAGGAAACACAAAATATAGACAGAGTTGTCATTGGGTGGAGTTAAAGAATTTGTAGTATCCTATACGGGCAGCTCTTGTTCTGCTTTTAGGTATTGGGTATGTATTAGACCAAACATCTTGAATATCCAGAGTAATCCCATAGAATTTATTTTGTATAGATTGTACTTGACAAAATGCCTATTGAGTTTGGTATATATATTGTACTTGGCAAAATACATGAACAGGAGGCGGGAGCTTTCCAAAATCGGCAGATCAACTGGCTTTTCACAAATGCACAAAAAAGTGGTATTATAGTACTCGCAAAAAATACTACACTGTCAAAACCTACAGTAGTACCTAAAGTGTGGTAGCTTTGGAAAACGATTAGGTGGGAGCAATTAAACTGAACAGGAGCAATACCATTTTGTTAGAGATATCGAATAATTATCGATCATCAAATGCCTGATTAGAGTGTTCTTTTGGGGTTGCTGAATCTTCGAATCAATAGGAGTAGGGTGGCCATCCTGCCGCCCCGGAAATATTGATAATGGGCAAGATGCCCATTCCACCAAGATTTCCGTTCTACAAAACTCCTTTAATCCTTCTATTATTAAGCAACGCCAGCTTTGGAAACAAAGAAACCGCAATAATCTCAGAAAGTGGGATCTCAGGGTTGTAAAGACAAATCAATTCAAAGAATAAGAATATGTTAACTAATCAAAAAAAAGACTCTTCAGACGTGAATCAGGAAGCTTTAACAACTATTCCGGCTATAGATGAGCAGTTAGCCCAGAAACTAGAAGAGCAATGGAAGCCCCAGGCTCTAACAGATGGGGGGCCATTACCATCTGACCCGGATGCTCCTACTACCCTACCCCAAGTTTTAGAAAGATCAGCAGAGCAAATCGTCGGAGAAAGCATTGTATATCTCCAGGGAGATGGCTCGGAAATAGTCCAATCCTATGCAGAATTATTAGAAGAAGCTAAGAAAATCCTAGCGGGTTTAAGAAAGCAAGGATTAACCCCTCAAGACAAAGTAATTTTACAATTAGAAAAAAGTTGGGACATCATACCGGCTTTCTGGGGATGTATTCTCGGGGGGTTTGTGCCGACAATTATGGAAGCACCTATTACTTACGTAGAATCTAACCCAATCGCTAAGAAGCTGCGTCAGATTTGGGAATTTTTAGACAAACCTTTCATCATTACTAACAAAGAACTGCCAGAAAAAATCCAGTCCTTTTTATCAGGCTCTGAGCAAAAAGTAAGCTGCATTGAAACCTTAAGGCACAACGCCCCAGATAAATCCTATTACCCCAGTCAGCCAGAGGAAACGGCATTTTTTAATCTCACCTCTGGCAGTACGGGAATCCCCAAATGCGTGAGAATGACCCACCGCAATCTCATCTCTCGCTCCAGGGGAGCCAATATTCTCAATCAGCATCAACCAGAAGATGTAATCCTGAATTGGCTGCCTTTTGACCACATCGGCAGCATCTGCGACTGGCATATCCGTTGTATCGAATTGGGCTGCAAACAAGTTTACGCAGCAAAGGAATATATTTTAGGTCGCCCTCTCAACTGGTTGGATTTAATTGATAAATACAGAGTCAACTATAGCTGGGCACCTAACTTTGCCTATTCTCTGGTTAATGACTTGCTGGAACGAGAACCAAATCAAACCTGGGATTTGTCTTGCGTGCAATTCTTACTCACAGCAGGGGAAGCTGTTTCTTCCCAAGCCGTAGAGGAATTTATGGAGAATATGGCAGCCTATGGTTTGAGTAAAACTGCCATTCGCCCCGCTTTTGGGATGGCAGAGTTGGGTTCGGGGATAACCTATTATCAGCCCACACCAGAGGCTCCTTTAAAGTTCCATCGGGTAGATAAAGACTCTTTAAAAGGAACCATTAAACGAGTCGGGGCAGAACATCCCAACAGCAGCATTTTCGCAGATCTAGGGCCAGTTATCCCAGGAGTAACGATTCGGATTGTCGATGAAGAAAAGTCGATTTTGCCCGAAGATACTATAGGTCACTTGCAAGTATGTGGCGATGCAGTTTCTCCAGGTTACGATAAAAATCCTGAAGCGAATCGGGAATCTTTTCTAGAAAATGGTTGGTTTGATACTGGAGATTTAGGTTTCATCACCAACGGACACTTGGTTTTGACCGGTCGAGCCAAAGAGACCATTATTATCAATGGCGCAAATTACTACAGTCAGGAAATTGAAACCGTAGTCGAAGAAGTAGAAGGGGTCGAAGTTTCCTATACCGCAGCTTGTGCGGTTCGAGATGGAGGTGGCTCAACAGAAAAACTAGCGATTTTCTTCCATTTGACGACTCAAAAAGATGAAGAAATACTGCCGCTGTTGCAGACGATTCGAAAGCAGGTGATTTCCAAAATCGGGGTCAATCCAGATTACTTGATTCCCGTTCCTCGGGAGGTGATTCCGAAAACCGCTATCGGAAAAATCCAACGCTTAAAATTGAGTAAGGGTTTTGAAGCCGGAGAATTTACCCAAATTCTGAAACAGTTGGGTGATCAAAATGCTCGATCGAGTCAGGAAAAGATTGCCCCCCGCAACAAATTAGAACATCAACTGGCTTCGATTTGGCAGGATGTGCTGGGAATTCCAACGGTCGGTATTGAAGATAACTTCTTTGAACTGGGGGGGAATTCGATCGTGGCAATGGCCATGGTGAACAAGCTACAAGACGAACTGAACAAAATTCTGCACCCAGTTGCCCTGTTTGACGCGCCAACAATTGCTACATTAGCTGAATATCTTGAAGAAAATTATTCGGAGCTAGCTGAGGAAACAGAAGGTAAAGTTGTCAGTAAGACAAGTAATACATTAGTAGAGAAACTGAACACCAAGCAAATTGGTCAGATGCGGCAATATCTACTGCATCACCTTTGTGGGGAATCTGTTCAATCCGATACGTCTGGTAAGAAAAATAAACAAGCTATTTTCATCCTCTGTACCGGACGCTCTGGTTCTACTTTATTAAGGGTGATTATGGCCGGACACCCACAACTTTTCGCACCACCAGAGTTGTATCTGCTTTCGTTTAATACTCTTGCCGAACGCAAAGCTGCTTTTTCTGGGCGCAATAATTTCCTGGGAGAAGGGGTAATTCGCGCTATCATGGAAATCAAAAACTGTGATGGGGAACAAGCACAGCAGATTATGGAGGAGTTAGAGGAACAAAACTTGAGTACCAAGGAGTTTTTCTCTTTGATGCAGGAGTGGCTGCCAGGTCAAATCATAGCTGATAAGACTCCACCTTATGTGTTTAACCCAGAAGTTCTGCAACGTGCGGAGGAAGAGTTTGAAAATCCCCTTTATATCCACCTCCAGCGCCATCCCCTGGCCACAATTCGTTCAATGAAAGAGGCCAGGTTAGATTTGTTGGTGGCCATGGAAGAAAACCAGTTCTCAGTGGAGCAAAAAGGAGAATTGATGTGGTTGATAAGTCACCAAAATATATTAGAGTTCCTCAAGAATATACCCAGTTCCCGTCAGCATCAGCTTAAATATGAAGACTTAGTGCAGCAACCCGAAACTACTGTTGATCAGTTATGTGAATTTATCGGGATAGATTTCCATCCCGATATGCTCCAACCTTATAAGGAAAAGAAGCAGCGCATGACTGATGGGGTTCACGCTGTATCCAGGATGATGGGAGATCCTAAATTCCACACTTACAAAGGGATTAATGCCAAAGTTGCTGAGCGCTGGAAGGAAGAATATAAGGTAGACTTTTTGAGCCCAGAAACTTGGAAGGTAGCAGAGTCTTTGGGTTACGATCGCCCCTCGGAGAATTCCCTCAGCAATTCCTTACCCCTTACCGTCGAACAAGAATACATGTGGTGGCGTGCACATCCAGAGGGACTTTACAACAACACTTGGCGCATTTGGCGCATTGAAGGCCCATTAAACCTCAAGGTCTTGCAGGAAGCGATTAAAGAAATTGCCCGCCGTCACACTCCCCTCCACACCACTTTGGAAAAAGTAGATGGTTCTGTGGTACAGGTGGTACGCCCAGAAATGGAGCCAGCTTTTGAAGTAGTAGACTGCCCCAATATACCAGAAAACGAAGAGTCCCAGGTAATCCGGAACTATCTCGAAGAATGTTCCCTGCGTCAGTTCGACTTAGTCAACGGTCCGATGCTGCGGGTTAATATCCTGCGTTTGAGCGAAACCTCCCATATTCTCATGCCCTGCATCAACCACGCGACCACTGATGCTTCGTCTTGGGGCTTATTCATCCATGAATTAAACGCTCTCTACTCGGCCTTTGCTTCTGGACAGCCCTCACCCTTGCCACCACTGGCCATGACATTTACCGACTATGCCCAGTGGTATCAGCAATGGCTGCAGGCAGGGACCTTGGACAAGTGCCTCAACTACTGGCGAAAAACCCTGGCGGGAGCGGAACTTTTGGAGTTACCGACCGATCGGCCCCTTCCAGCCAACCCCACATTTCGCCAAGGCTCCGAACCGTTAAAGATTAGTGCCGACTTGAAGAGTAGCTTGGAAAACATCAGTAAGAAAGCCGGGGTAGTTTTATACGTTACTTTATTGTCAGCCTACGGAGTAGTTCTTGGCAGTGTTGCTAACCAAGAAGACTTTGCCATTGATTCCATCTTCGTCAATCGCCTGAGGAAAGAAGCCCAATCCTTAATTGGTCCTTTTGGCAATATCCTACCCCTGCGTTTGGATTTAAAAGGCGATCCTACTTTTGCCGAATTACTTGATCGCATACAGCAAACTGTCCGTAATGGTTACGCCCATAATAGTTTGCCTTTTCTTCAACTCGTGGATATCTGGAAAGCCCAAGGCAAGCAATTCAAATATCCTACCTCCGTAGGTTTCAATGTGATTAATGCAACCAACTCCGAACAACTGGAACTACCTGAAATGGAAGTCTCATTTATCGGGATGAAAAAGAAAGCTGTAGTCAGAAACCTACATTTGCGGATGTTGGCTAAAGACGGAGGTTATAGCGCTGACTTCAGGTACATTACCGATATCTTGGACGGCACGACAGTTGCTCGCATCGCCAGAAAATACCACTTTCTTCTGGAAACTGTAGTAAAGGAGCCCCAAAAGCCCCTTTCTCAATTACGAGTAATGCTTGATCGAGTGGAGTAACTAGATTCCCTCCGATTTTGAACCCCGTTGAAAAAGTCCCCTGAAAACTAGGGGACTTACTCCTACATATTTCACCACTAAAAAACTGAGCCAAATATTCCACAGCGCTTTAGAGAAAGCTGTAGCTATAGCTGCCCCTACTCCACCGATGAGGGGAATAGCGATCGCATTTAACACGATATTGAGAATAGTCGCATAAATAAAAACGGGTAAAGATTTATTTTGATGACCCGTCATCACCATCAAATAGCCGACAGAACCACATAAAGCACTTACTAAATTGCCTAAAACCAAAATTTTGAGTTGCAAACTCGCTGCGATAAATTCTGAGCCAAATATTCCTAAAATGGGTTGACTGAAGACCGTGAGCAATAAGGAAATAGCCATAGAAGGCCAGAAAATCCACAGGGCAACTGCAGAAACCACCTTTTGCAGACCCTCGATATTGTTTTTAGCGTAAAGGGCTGCGAAACTGGAAGCGGCGACTATATTGATAATGCTCAGCACAACACTAACCCATTGAGCCGTATTCACGGCCGCACCGTACATCCCTGCTTCCTTTGCTCCCAATATTGAGCCAACCATAATCGTGTCGATTTTACCAAGAATTTTCAAAAAACTCTGCTGTAATAACAAAATAAAAGCGACACCCAACCACTCTCGAATGGCATAGACCGGCTTGCTGGGTTCAAATTCTTCATTTAACTTAAACAATAACAATCCAAACTGGAATAACAGGGCAGCTAGGAAGGCGATTTCAGCGATCGCGATCGTAGAAATTCCGGTGAGGTCATGACTTGTCTGTATGAACAGAAATGCGCCACAGACTACCAAAACCGGCCAAATTATTTGTGATGGCGCGTAGGCTAAAGTAACATCCTTGGCAGCTCTGGAAGTTTCCAATTGCAAATTTACCAGGGCTTGTAGTGGTATCAGACCGATACCTATTAATAAAGGAGTGGCATAAGCAAAGGGGTGGTAATAATTCAGCAGTAAAATTACACCAGCAGCTAGCAAGCTAAGCAAAAGACTAGCGAGAATAGTAATCAACCAGCTACTGCGCACGATACCTCGCAACAGTCCCCATTCTTCTTTGACCTGGTACTCGGAGACAAAGCGCAAAACGGTATGGGGTAAACCCAATCCTGCGGGAATTGCTAAGAGGATAGACCAAGCAATCACATATTCATAAATGCCATACTCAGTGGTACCCATCCATCGCGCCAGGAATACCTGCACTACATAAGTCAGAAGAATACCTGCAAATTTTATGATCAGAGCTATTCCAGCTTCTTTAGCCAGAATACCTAAGTTAAGATTTTCGTCGGTAGTGGAAGATACGGTTTGAGTCATAAATTTTATTGAAATCAAAGAAACGGGGTTAAAACCCAGCTACAAGCCTGATAAATTGCAAAAACATAAGACAGTTATATAGCATTTTTATTTGAAATGTAAACCTGTATGGTCTTTTTTTATTGGACAATAATACTGAGGATCTCTTTCCACTCTTGCATGGATGCCTTTTTCAGTAATTCGTATGTTTACAACCCAGATACAAAAGCTTTAAGCGTAAGCATTCAGCCGTCAGCCGTCAGCCGTCAGCTTATTTTATTCAAAAGCACCTCAAGTAGCACATAAACTGAAAGCTGAACGCGCACGGGTGCGCTAATCGCTGATAGGTGATAGGTGATAGCTGATAACTGATAACTGATAGCTGAATGCTTACCTTTAAGCTAATGGGCTACGCCCATTAGCTGATGACTGAATGCTTACCATAAAAGTGACAAGAGAATGGGAATATTATCAAGTTTATATGTTAATTTATGAGCCGAGAAAATTTGGCAGCCTTTTTAAGCTGAGGGTTCCCACTCTACAAGCTCAGCAATCGAACTACTCAAACGATAGTTCTCGTTTACTGACAACACAATCCTGAAGGTATAAATTGATTAATTCTTGGTAAGAAATTCCTTTTTCTTGCGCCTTGGCTTCAAAATATTCTATTACATCAATCCTCAAAGGCAAAGTTACTGGTTGCTTTAATTTATTGGCATAAGGATTGGGGCGGCTTTTCATATTGGCAAGGTCATATTCTGGTTTCATGGTTTTATCCTCGATAGTGTTTACTTTCATTTTTGGTGGCTTTGCGGGCTGAAATGATTCTGATTACTGATTCCTGCTCTCGGTAACAATGAATAATCAGTAAGATTCGCATTTTCGAGCTTATGCCTAGGAGTAAAAATCGGTCTTCTATCTCAGAATGATCTTCGTCCCAAAACTGGATTGCCTTCTCATCATAAAAAACCGATTTTGCTTCTTCAAATGAAACACCATGCTTTTTTTTATTGATTCGATTCTTTTCGTTATCCCACTCAAAAACTAATTGATTCATGTTTATATTTTAAGCTTAAGGGGTGACAAGAGGGATAAAAAGCATAGAGTGAAAGAAATTGAGCAAAATTTGCCAAAAAATAATACAGTTGTCTGGGAGACAAATCAAAAATATAAAATGATACTATAATTATACCATAAGGTTATCATCAATAGGCACCATTACGAAAGCCAATACTTGACCCTATAATTACTGATAATGCTTATGGAAAGCTATCGAGATGTGAGCTTATCAAATCAGGTTGATTCAATTTAAATACCAATCATTACTGCTACTGAAATCACTGTTGTCACTACTGCTGGAGTTGCTGCTATAGTCACTACTACTTTCACAACAGGTATTATTAGAGTTGTTAAATCTCTCAATACCCCACGTAAAGGAGTATTAATATGAGAAGGTTTCTAGCACTAGCACTTACAAGCCTCGTAATTGCTGCCTGCACTAGCTCGCTGGTTCCATCCGAAAGTATCACTCCGAAATCAGCAGCCGAACCAAGCCCCAAGGTTGTCTTGACCTCCGAAGTCAAATGGGAGCAACTCAACCCCGCTCGCGGTGACAAGAGCCCGCAGGCTGGTACTCTTTGGGGCGATCGTACTGGCCCTGGAGCAGCAGGCTTTCTTCTTAAGCCAGCAGACGGCTTCAAGTCACCACCTCATATTCACAATATCGCCTACCGAGGAGTGGTCATTAGTGGCCTCATTCACAACGGTCATCCTAATGCGGAGGAAATTTATATGCCTGGGAGTTCTTTCTGGACGCAGCCAGCCGGAGGTGTGCATATTACCGCTGCCAAGGGTAATAACAGTCTAGCGTACATAGAGGTTGAGGATTCATTTGGAGTCCTTCCTGCAGAGAAGGCGTTTCATAGCGAAGAGAAGCCGATTAATGTGGACGCATCGAACATCGTTTGGATCGATCAGCCCAGAATGCCAGCCTCTGCCAATGGACCAAAGCTAGCCTTTCTTTGGGGCAACCCTCAGGACGATCAGTTGAACGGAACCCTTGTCAAGCTACCGGCTAAATTTACTGGAAAGATACTTAGCCACGGCTCAACCTTTCGTGCTGTAGTAATCCAAGGTCAAGCACAGTACCAAGTGCCGAGTGAGACCGACGTCAAGACCTTGGTGCCGGGCAGTTATTTCAGCTCGAAGGGAGAGTCGGAGCATCAGGTCTCGTCTAAAACGGGAGAGGAGAGCATCATCTATATACGCACGGATGGCAAGTTCGAGGTCATTTAGGGTGGGCAGTGATTGATACAACCAATTCACCAAGCTGGACAAACACCTTGATAAACACTGCCCACCCTAAGATTAATAACAATGGTGCAAGATTCCAGTATTAATTAACTGAAATCTTGCTAGCTCAACTGAATTTTGCCCCCCTAGCCCCCCAACTTTGGGGGGAACAAGAGTCAATTCTCAAAAAGCTGACCGATCAAGCAGTAAAATATCTAGCGATTGGGTGATAAGCTACAATTGCTGTCGTAGATTGCTCTGGGTACAACTGCTCACTCTCATCCATATATAACTTGATGCGATCGCATTCCAACAAATCCAACTGCTTGTACTGATCCTGGAGATTTGGACAAGCGGGATAGCCAAAACTATACCGTGAACCTTGATAGCGCTGAGCCAACACATCCCGAATGCTATCGGGTTCTCGATCTGCGAACCCTAACTCCCGACGAATCCGAGCATGACTCCACTCTGCCAAGGCTTCAGCCATTTGTACCGCCAATCCGTGGTAATACAAATAATCGGTATATTGATCACCATCAAATAATTTCTTAGCGTACTCTGTGGCAATATCCCCTACAGTTACCGCCTGCATTGGGAACACATCGAATTGACCGGCTTCTGCAAACTCCTTCGGTAAAAAGAAATCCGCTATACACAAACGCTTACCAGACCGTTGCCGAGGAAACTCAAATCGTGCCACCTCTTGCAATTCCTTCGAGTCTTTAGCGCCTTCGGGATTCATCCCTTGGGGATCATAAATTATCAAGGAATTCCCCTCAGCTAAACAGGGAAAATATCCATACACCACCTGGGGATGTAACAAGTTCTCAGCAAGAGTTTTTTCCTTCCATTTCGCCAGAATTGGGTCAACCTTTTCCTTCAAAAACTGATTATACTCTTCCCTCGACTGGTCCTTTGGCTTCCGAAACTGCCATTGTCCAGCAATCAACGCCTGCAAATCCAGATACCAAAAGACTTCCTCGAAGGAAATATCTTCTGGCTGGAGTATCTTGGTTCCCCAGAATGGCGGTGTTGGACGCTCAAGATCCAAGGTTACCCCTTCCGAACGATTAGTATCTAGGGGAGTTGAAGGGGGAGTTGCTGGTTGAGAGTTGTCTTTTGAACCATTCTCCTGCAACTTGTCAACCGCTGAACCATTCTGTTGCAACTTGTCAATGGGTAAGGTGTCAACGGCTACACCATTCTCTACCTCATCGATAAAGCCTTTGATATCATCCCAGTTACCAGCTGATTTTGCTGGCATTAACTTATCCATGAAATGGAGGTCAGAAAAGGCATCTTTACCATAAACCACCTGACCTTTGTAGGTATTCTGGCAGTCCTTATGGACAAACTTTGGTGTTAGGGCAGCACCCCCTAGAATAACTGGTACCGTAATTCCCCGCTCATTAAAGGTTGCCAGATTATCCTTCATAAAAGCGGTAGACTTCACCAGTAGTCCACTCATGGCAATACAGTCAGCATTGTGCTTTTCATAAGCATCAATAATATTGTCCACTGGCTGTTTAATCCCCAAGTTTATCACTTCGTAGCCATTGTTGGACAAGATGATATCGACTAAATTCTTGCCAATATCGTGAACATCTCCTTTCACCGTAGCAATTATGAAGGTACCTTTAGCATTCTTACCTGCTTCAGATTTTTCCATATATGGCTCTAAATAAGCCACTGCTGCCTTCATGGTTTGAGCAGATTGTAATACAAACGGCAGCTGCATTTGCCCAGAACCAAATAGTTCTCCTACCACTTTCATACCGTCGAGCAAAAAGGTATTGATAATCTCCAGGGGAGGATATTTTTCTCGGGCTTTCTCCAGTTGTTCTTCTAAACCAATCCGTTCCCCATCAATAATATGACGCTTGAGCCGCTCTTCTACCGATAGGTTTTCATCCTGGGAGCGATCGCGTTTTGTAGTTTTGCCTTCAAACAGGGTAGTCAGCTCGGCCAAGGGGTCATAGGTACACACATCCCCATCAAACTCCCGCTGATCATAAATCAGTTTTCGACAAACCTCTTGATGCTCTGGCTCAATCTTGGCTAAGGGTAAAATCTTACTAGCACTGACAATTGCTGCATCCATCCCCGCTTGCATTGCTTCGTGCAAGAACATGGAATTAAGCACAATTCGAGCTGCTGGGTTTAGTCCGAAGGAAATATTAGAAACACCCAGGATAACATGACACCCAGGCAATTCTTCCCGAATCCGACGAATGGATTCGATTGTCCCTTTGCCGTTTTCCCGGTCTTCCTCAATTCCTGTGGAAATTGGTAACGCTAGCGTATCAAAGAAGAGTTCATGAGCTGGGATACCATATGCGATCGCATCGTTATAAGCACGTTTAGCAATTTCAAACTTCTTATCCGCTGTCCGCGCCATACCATCTTCATCGATAGTACCAATTACCACTCCTGCGCCATAAATTTTAGCTAACTCCAGTACCTTATAGAACCTAGGTTCCCCATCTTCGTAGTTAGTGGAGTTCAGGATACACTTACCCCCAACTACCTTTAAGCCAGCCTCCATCTTTTCCCATTCCGTGGAGTCCAGCATCAGGGGTAAGGTAGAATTTGTGACTAAACGGGAGGCCAATTCGTTCATATCCCGCACTCCATCCCGTCCCACATAGTCCACGTTAACATCTAGGACGTTAGCCCCTTCCCTAATTTGGGATTTAGCCAAAGATACCAATCCATCCCAATCTTCTGCATTTAGCATAGTGCGGCACTTTTTAGAACCACTAGCATTGAGCCGTTCACCAACAATTAGGAAAGAATTATCTTGCTCATAAGGCTGGGAGCTGTAAATCGATGCTGCTGACGGTTCATGCTTAGGATGTCGCTCCTTCGGGGTCAGGGTTTTGGCAAATTCTGCTAACTGTTCAATATGAGCTGGCCTAGTACCGCAACAGCCACCAATAATTTGTACTCCCAAATCCTCTACAAAATGCATCAGTGCCATCCGCAGTTCCATGGGAGTAAGCCTGTAGTGAGCATGCCCTCCGACATTTTCCGGTAATCCAGCATTAGGGATACAAGAAACCACAAATGGGGAACATTCAGACAAGTATTTGATATGTTCCTTCATTTGCTCTGGCCCAGTGGCACAGTTAAGACCAAGGATATCAATCGGGTAAGGCTCTAGAATCGTTAGCGCCGCATTAATTTCTGACCCTACCAGCATAGTACCCATCACTTCCATAGTGATCGATACCATCAGTGGCAGTCTTGCCCCTTTTTTTTCAAATACCTCTTCTATGGCATTCAGGGCTGCCTTAATTTGCAGCACATCCTGACAGGTTTCCACGATCAGCAAATCAGAACCGCCATCATACAACCCTAAGGCTTGTTCCACATAGGCGTTCTTCAAGGTATCAAAATCAATATGTCCCAGGGTAGGGAGTTTAGTACCAGGACCCATCGACCCTGCCACAAACCTAGGTTTTTCTGGAGTGGAGTATTCCGCTGCCATCCGTTTCCCTAGTTCCGCAGCAGCTTTATTGAGGTAATAGGCTTGGTCAGCTAGATCATATTCTGCCAGTACAATCGAGGTACCGCCAAAGGTATCGGTTTCAATCACATCTGCTCCCACCTCCAGGAAGCCCCGATGCACCTTTTCCACTGCTTCTGGTTTAGTATGGACTAGGTACTCATTACATCCCTCGTACTCAGGTCCACCAAAGTCTTCAGCAGTGAGGTTTTGGGTTTGGAGAGAGGTTCCAGTTGCCCCATCAAATACGATAACCGGGCGCTTTGGGCTATGGAGGTGATTGAGAAAAGGGCTATTCATAGATTCGATTCAGTTGCTATTTATTGACTTCAGTGGTGTGTTAACCGTTGACAGTTTACGGAATTGGCTTCATTTATGTTGGCTCTTATAATTAGTTTATCAAAAATCACCCAAATTATTTTATTTAATTTTTGGTATAATTTAAAGATTAGACAAAAATAGGTTGAAGCGAGACTATAATTGGTTATTTTTTTACAGTTTAAAGTTAATAAAATTGTTTTTTTTAAAGGTTTAAAACAATAGTTAAGCCAAGGTTTGATAAACTATTGGTATCCAATCAATAATTTGTTATTATTTTTTGAATAGTGTGTAACGTGGTTAATTAAGTTTTTTTTAACCGCTTAAAGCATAGTTATATTGGCAATTTATTGTAAACTCAAAAATAGAATCGATAATAGTGATAAAAAAAAAATAAATTAGTTATTAGTATATTCTCAAACTATCCAAATCAGCACTATAGGAGTTCTAATACTTATGAGGTACATAGGATGTTTTCCCTATTCCCTATTCCCTATTCCCTACTCCCTACTCCCTACTCCCTACTCCCTACTCCCTACTCCCTACTCCCTACTCCCTATTCCCTGATTAACCCATTCACCCTAGACTCTAAATTTCAGCCAATGTGGCAATACAACTTGAGATAAATCGTCTGTAATAACTATAGAAGGCTTGATTCCCTATTGGGAAAAAAACAAGGAGAAATAACATGGCAGTTATCAACGGTGATGAGGGGAATAATACTCTCGTTGGTACTCGGTTTGACGATGAGATCAATGGTTTTGATGGCAAAGACTTTCTCTTCGGTAGAAGCGGTGATGATACCCTAAATGGAGGGGGTGATCAGGACGTACTCTTGGGCGGACTAGGTCACGATTCCCTCAACGGTGGCGGAGATGATGATTTGCTGTTTGGAAACCAGGGCGATGATAGTCTTGATGGCGATACTGGCAATGACAGACTGTTTGGGGGCAGTGGCAACGATAAGTTAATGGGTAGCTTTGGCAGAGATGCCCTCAACGGTGGCAGTGGCGATGATACCTTAGTTGGTGTGGATATCTTTGACGAACAACCTGGTCAGTTAGAGAGAGATACTCTCATTGGTGGTGCAGGCAAAGATACCTTCGTTCTCGGAGATCCCTTTACAGTTTATTATGATGATAGTCAAGTTCGATTCATCATTGCGCCCCCTCCCACAGAACCCCCTCCAAGCTACGCTTTGATTACTGACTTTGAACCGGGTAAAGATGTTATCCAGCTCAAAGGAGCGATAGAGTATACATTAGAAGATGTTGAGCTTCTTAATGGCGTTTCTGGTCTAGGAATCTTCTTTGATGCTGACGGTTTTGATGGTAACGGTTCTGAGCAACTGATTGGTATTATCCAAAGCCAAGAATCCTTAGATGGCCTGCAAATTAATATTGGTCGGGCAATCACCACTATTTCATGATTCCCCTCCAGAAGAGAGTGTGGGGAGATGGGGAGATGGAGAGATTTTGAGTGGTAATCGGGTATCGAACGATGGGATCGCCTCAAGTAAGCAATGCGATCGCGTAACGTGGCCTTAGGTCAATCCCGTAACCTAACCTAAGCCAATCGCATTCATCCCATCCTATGATGCCCTCAACTTTTCCCTGTTCTCTTGTTTACATTTCAACTAAAAATGCTATCGCTATTTCAGCTTTCTGTCTTTTGTTGTCATCAAAGACAGGAAGCTGTTTTTTTTATTACCAATAATAACTCCAATTAAGTAAGCTATCAAGATTAGGCTGAATGATGATAGCTTATAGTTTACATTATAAACCAAATATAGCAATTATCTATGCCATGAGGTACAAAGGGATCCCCCTAAATCCCCCTTATCAAGGGGGACTTTGACCTCATAAATCCTAGAAAGGGATCCCCCTAAATCCCCCTTATCAAGGGGGACTTTGACCTCATAAATCCTAGAAAGGGATCCCCCTAAATCCCCCTTATCAAGGGGGACTTTGACCTCATAAATCCTAGAAAGGGATCCCCCTAAATCCCCCTTATCAAGGGGGACTTTGACCTCATAAATTATAGAAACACTATAACCCAAAAGCTGATGATAAAAACACCAGAAAATCATCAGCTTTTTTTAAAACTATTCCCTCTTACTTCTTACCACAATCCCTACACTTTCAACACTCTCCTATTGGCCATATTTCGTAATAAAAAAAATTTCCAACCCCTTGGCAATAAATTAATTTATTTATATATTAATAATATAAGCACTTAAGAGAAAAGATTCTGATGACTGAAAACATTCCCCCCACCCCGGATAACCAAGGTCGCAAACCTAAGAAATTCAAGCTCTTGTTGATGGGTACTCCTGAACAGGTTCGCCATACAATTAATGCCCTGTATTCCCTGAAGTATGCATACCCCTATGAGTGGAGCACTCCCGAGCCCACCGAAAAGCCTGGTGAGGTGATGACCACTTTGGTGCGATATTTTTACCTAGACTAGGATAGGAATTTGCCAGCGATGCAGCGCGGTCTTGGGGAGGCAGCGCGGTCTTGGGGGTTCCCCCCATGAGCGACTGCCGTTGGTTTCCCCCATGAGCGACTGCATCAAGACAGGGCTTTTAGGCCCTGGCCACCATCAAGATTCAAGGTTGTTTTATGAAGCGGGATAAAGTAGTATGGAATAGCATAAATCGGAGGTTAGAATGTGGTTGCTTTCGAGCAATTGCTGACTAACTCTGGTGGAATGTTTTTAGCTTCCGGCAAAAGAAGCCCCACAACGAACATGCGCAGCATGAGTGTGGGATGAATTTTGCACAGAGTCTTTCACAAAAGACCAATCGATGTGTTATACTCGGAATACTGACTTTCAAAGCCGAAAATGCTGGAAAGTTGGTCAAACATTATTAAACAAAAGACCAAAAAAACAGAGCGGCAGCGATGCAGCGCGGTCTTGGGGGTTTCCCCCATGAGCGACTGCATCAAGAGAGGGCAGTCCGTTCTTAAAGCCCAGCGCCTCCTAAGCAATAGCTGGATTGGCTGGGAAGCCCACACTGACTCTTTGAGTTCAGTGTGGGAGCTGTCACTCATCAGAATTGATTTCATTGAGTTGACCTAAAGTGTACTCATTTTTGTTTACACTTTAGAATTCGGTCAAGACTTGGGTTTAACCAGAACTTGACTGAATTTTTTTTGTTGTTAATTTGAGCTATCAGCAGTCAGCGGTCAGCGGTCAGCTTTCTAGAAAGCGCTATAGTGATAGAAATTATCAATTCGGTGAACTACTGACTAGGATCAGGAAGTAGGGAGTAGGGGTAAGGTAAAATGGACGAACAAAGACTACAAGCATACGTCAACCTGATCAACCAACTGCTAAATTGTTCCAGCGGTGAGCTAGTCCAAATTCTTGAGAGCAACCGCGAGTTAGTGGATACAGAGTTATTGCAGCTAATCCCACAAGTAGCAGAACAACTAGCAGCAAATGGTAAGCAAGATAGCGCTGACTTTTTACTCAGTCTCAGGAGTGAGCTTTTAAAAATTCTGGGAATCTCAGAAAATCCTACTTCAGCTAATGCTTCATCCCAAGACTATCTGAAATTATTTAAACAGATATTGCAAGCAACTGGTAACAGCAATGGTGACCCCAAAGTCGTGTACCCACTTTTGGAAGCAAACCTAGACAAACTCGATGATAACTTTATCGATATCCTGCAAAGGTGGACAAGTGTTAAATTCTCAGAAGCGAAACCAGAAACAGCAGAATACATCGCTAAAGTTATTGGAGAATTCAGCAACCTGATCAAGGATTTTCCTCTGGGTAATAAAGCCAATAACATCGAAATCGCCATAGCTGGTTGCGAAGTGGTGCTAACAGTTTTTACCAGTGAAAGTAATCCAGAAAGTTGGGCAGCGATTCACTACAACTTGGGCAATTCCTACTGTGAGAGAATCCGCCACGATAGGGCATTGAATCTCGAAAAAGCCATTGCCCAATACCAACGAGCTTTGTGCGTTTACACCAAATCAGACTTCCCCATCCAGTGGGGAATAACTCAAACTAACCTGGGTGCTGCCTACCTTTACAGAATCCACGACAATAGGGCATTGAATCTGGAAAAAGCAATTGAAGCATACCAACTAGCTTTGTCAGTTTGGACCCAAGAAGACTTCCCCGACGAGTGGGCAACGACTCAAAACAACCTGGGCAATGCCTACCTTTACAGAATCCACGACAATAGGGCATTGAATCTGGAAAAAGCAATTGAAGCATACCAACTAGCTTTGTCAGTTTGGACCCAAGAAGACTTCCCCATCGATTGGGCAATGACTCAAAACAACCTGGGGGAAGCCTACAGAAACAGAATCCGCGATAACATAGCTGAGAATCTAGAACAAGCTATTGCCGCGTACCAACTAGCCTTGTCGGTTCGCACCAAAAAAGACTTCCCCCAAGATTGGGCAGAGACTCAAAACAACCTGGGCAATGCCTACAGTGACAGAATCCGTGGTGACAGGGCATTGAATCTCGAACTGGCCATTGAAGCATACCAACGAGCTTTGTCAGTTTACACCAAAGAAGACTTCCCCTACGAGTGGGCAACAACTCAAAACAACCTGGGCACAGCCTACAGTGACGGAATCCACGACAATAGGGCATTGAATCTAGAACTTGCTATTGAAGCATACCAATTAGCTTTGTCAGTTCGCACCAAATCAGACTTTCCTTACGAGTGGGCACAGACTCAAAACAACCTGGGGGAAGCCTACAGAAACAGAATCCGCGACAACAGGGCATTGAATCTAGAACCTGAGGGGGTGACATGCAAGCTGAAATCCTTACTGGGTAATACGTTCAGCCGATATGTTACAAAAAGATACATGGTGTTTTGGACTGACCTTGGACGTAGTTATCAGGGTTTGAGCTTGCCATTACATCAAAGTAGGGTCAATTTGTGAGTTTATCTTGGCTAAGATAACCGGCCTCAAAGCCTTATATAATAAGCTTTTCAGGGCTCATGTTACCCCCTCAGATCTAGAACTTGCTATTGAAGCATACCAACTAGCCTTGTCAGTTTATACCAAAAAAGACTTCCCCATTGATTGGGCATCAACTCAAACCAACCTGGGTGCTGCCTACCGTGGAAGAATCCGTGGCGACAGGGCATTGAATCTAGAACTTGCTATTGAAGCATTCCAACTAGCATTGTCAGTTCGCACCAAATCAGACTTACCCCAAGATTGGGCAACGACTCAAAACAACCTGGGCAATGCCTACCTTTACAGAATCCGTGGCGACAGGGCATTGAATCTAGAACTTGCTATTGAAGCATTCCAACAAGCCTTGTCAGTTCGCACCAAAGAAGACTTACCCCAAGATTGGGCATCAACTCAAACCAACCTGGGCAATGCCTACCTTTACAGAATTCATGACGACAGGCCATTGAATCTGGAAAAAGCCATTGAAGCAAACCACTTAGCCTTGTCAGTTCACACCAAACAAAACTTCCCCATCCAGTGGGCAATCACTCAAAACAACCTGGGTGTTGCCTACCGTGAAAGAATCCGTGGCGACAGGGCATTGAATCTAGAACTTGCTATTGAAGCATTCAAACTAGCTTTGTCCATTCGCACCAAACAAAACTTCCGCATCGATTGGGCTACCACTCAAAACAACCTGGGCAATGCCTACCTTTCCAGAATCCGCGATGACAAGGCATTGAATGTCGAAAAAGCGATTGTTGCATTCAAACTAGCCTTATCAGTTTACACCAAACAAGACTTCCGCATCAATTGGGCAGGGATTCAAAGCAACCTGGGCAATACCTACTGTGACAGAATCAGTGGCAAGAGGGCTAAGAATCTGAAAAAAGCGATTGCTGCATACCAACTAGGCTTGTCAGTTTACACCAAACAAGACTTCCCTATTGAGTGGGCAATGACTCAAAACAACCTGGGCCTTGCCTACAGTACAAGAATCAGTGGCAAGAGGGCTAAAAATCTGAAAAAAGCGATTGCTGCATACCAACTAGCATTAGAAGTTTACACCCTGGAAGCCGATCCGATTAACTGTCTCCGAACTTCCCGCAACTTAGGCAACCTCCACTTCACCCAAGGTAACTGGCAACCCGCCATCAATGCCTACGAACAAGGAATCACAGCAGTCGAAATCAGTCGCAGTTCGGCAAGCACCGATCAAAGTCGCCAAGAGATTATGTCAATGGCAATTGACGTTTATCACAAACTAGTGCAAGCCTATATCAATATAGAACAGAACGATAAAGCCATCGAAACAGTCGAACGCAGCAAAGCCCGGGACCTAGTGCAACTGCTCACCAACCGCGACCTTTATCCTAAAGGTAACGTTCCCCAAGGGATAATCACTGAGTTAGATCAACTGCGTCGAAACATTCCATCATTGGAAAAACAGTTACAAGTAGTTTTTGAGAAACTATCAGGAAATAGCGATGACAAACAACAACAGCAACGACAATCTTTAGAGGAGTCACGGAAACAACTACAGCAAGAATTACAGCAGTCGCGACAGCAGCTAGATCAGGTACTAAAGCAAATCAATGATAACTATGACTCCAGTTTCAGTCTAACTCAAACCGTGGAAACTATTCCCTTTAGGGATATTCAGAGCCTGATTGATCCAGGCACCGCTATGATTGAGTGGTATGTTACCAGGGATAATATTCTTACCTTTATTGTCACCAGTCACAATCAGCAACCCATAGTTGTGTCATCCTCTACTGAAAAGCTGGAAAGGTTGGAAAAGTGGGATAAAGACTATACCAATGCCTACCGCGACAACAAAGACCCATGGATAAAAACTCTATCCTCTCGCCTGGAGAAACTCGCTACAATATTAGATATTGATAACATTATTTCTGAGATTGATGGAATATTTGAGAAACAAGGGGGTAAATGCGATCGCTTAATTCTAGTGCCCCATCGTTTCCTGCATCTGTTTCCCCTCCATGCTTTACCGTTATCACAGGGTAATTTACTTATCGACCGCTTTGAAAGAGGGGTAAGTTATGCCCCTAGTAGCCAGTTACTAAAACTAACAAAAGAACAACATCGCCCTAATTTCAATCATCTATTTGCTATCCAAAACCCAACTAGATCTGAAGCAAAACCCTTGCCTGGCTCGAAACTAGAAGTTGAGAAAATCCGACAATACTTTGACCCAAACCACAGTATAGTTCTTGCTGAAGCAGACGCAACAGAAGCCAAACTAAATCAAAATATCAAGCAACTCCGCTCTGCTCACTGTGTCCACTTTTCTTGTCATGGCAAGTTCGAGCCTAAATCTCCCCTAGAATCAGCCCTACTTCTAGCAGATGCAGACCTAACCTTGTATAAAATTTTTAAATTTGACCTCAATCAATGTCGTATTGTCGTCTTTTCTGCCTGCGAAACTGGGATGACCCTTTCAAGTAACGAAGAAGAAGATACTAGCTTACCTAGTGGTTTAGATGAATATATTGGTTTGCCTAGTGGTTTTCTCTATGCAGGTAGCCCTAGCGTTGTCAGCACCCTCTGGACAGTGGATCCTCTAGCCACTGCTTTGTTAGTGATCAAATTCTACAAAAACCTCAAACGACTGCCAACATTAGGAGATGGGGATGTTTCAACCGCCTTAGTTAACGCCCAATTCTGGTTACGAACACTGCACAGTAAAACCTTAGCAAGAATCCAAGAAAGCCAACAATTTCAAGGTTTGATGGCTGAAATATTTGAAAACAATAAGCGCAATCGTCGCAAATTCAATGACTTATTATATGCTGCCATTAACCTACCAGACCGCCAACCTTATCCTTTTGCTAACCCCTATTATTGGGCTGCTTCCGTCGCCATAGGCGCTTAGGCGTTAGGATCGTAGGATTTGCAGAAGTTTTCCATCCCTTCTTTCTCAATATAGATAGCAACTGGAGTAGCAATTAGTCCGGCTACTAGAGGTTTAAATTTCAGTGATCCCGCCAAAAACTCAGCTACTACTCCTATCAGTGCAGGCAAGTAGTTTTCTCTAAATTTTTTATATTTTGGCTGACAGATATGACCATGACACTGCCGAAGTATCTCAGTAAACCAACGCAAGTCAGCATTATTTTCTACTCCTTCAATCCCATTGCGAGTGGCTAAGGATTCAGCAGCATCAGCTAAATCACCATCCCACTCTTCGATTACATCAAGAGCTTCTAGCGCTTCTGGATTATTGGCCAGTTCAGAACGTAAGTTTGAAATCTCTTCTGATGTAAGTTTAGTCATCAAGTTATTCCAGTAAACTTGCTGATTTTGACAACAACTTTCAGTTTACAACAGTTTTTATATAAAATAGCGCTTGATATGCCGTTGCTTAATAATGGAATGATTTTAAGCGCACCTGTGGAATGGGCATCTTGGTGGAACTGGCATCTTGCCAGTTTCAATATATTTTCCTGCGGGCAGGATGGCCAATATTTTCCTGCGGCCAGGATGCCCACTCTACTCCTATTCATTCAGAGACTGACGCAACGGCCTTTATATTATATTGATAGCAATCCGTGTCGAAATTTTGATAATTTTTCTTCCCTACTCCCTACTCCCTACTCCCTATTCCCTTTACTATATAAGGTACCTTAAATTTTGTTAAACCTACTCGACACTGCCTGCTTTCTTGAAACTCTCTCAGGGCATCCGTGAAATAAATTGTACCAACAGGGGGGCGCTAAACAACAAAGCGATATCAATAACGGTGATAGTGGCGAAGCGAATCTTTTGACTACTCATAATTACTTATTTCCTCATTTATCAAGGTAGCTTAAATTGTTTTAACCCTACTCGACACTGCCTGCTTCCTTTGAAGACCTTCAGGGCATCCGAGAAATAAATTGTACTAACAGGGGGGCGCTAAACAACAGAGCGATATCAATAACGGTGATAGTAGCGAAGCGAATCTGTTGACTAGTCATAATTACTTATTTCCTCCAGCAGTTATCTAAAACTTCTTTAAAGTTGATGTGAATATACTACAGTCCACAATAATTCCAGTTCACGGACTTAGCTCACCCACCTTAGTGATTTTCCAGACCGATTGGTGTGATCTGGATCACAATAGCAAAGGGAGTAGGGAGCGGTGCGACCCGTGGCGAATTTAATTCGCCTACGGAAAGCGCACCGAGGGAGTAGGGAGTAGGGAGTAGGGAGTAGGGAGCGGTGCGACCCGTGATGGCGAGCAATCCCTTGACCGTAGGTCACGCGGGGCGCGTTCGCCATCACGGAAAGCCCACGCCCTGGGAACAGAAATTCTCGGATTTGTATTTGAGTTGTAAACAAATTCCTGAGGCAAGATGCAAGAGGGAAGAGGCAAGATGCAAGATGCAAGAGCTATATAGAGATTTTTGGGAATTGAAAAAACTCTAATCACTGTTTACAATTTATTTGGAAACCCGATACCAATCCAGGTATTTTCCTTAATGCATATAAAATAAAATTTGTCAAGCAAATTTACTGAACTTTTATTCTAGGCAAAATGTCCTAGAAGCCTGTGGTAAATTTAACTCAAAGACTGCGGAAGCTTGCCAATCGAAAAGATTGGCATAGGGAGGATTCCGTTCCCCGATTCTCATCAGTCAAGGGTGTATCTGAGGGTGTATCTGATTTTTATTCAACCGCTGGTAATACAACTAGCTTGCTCCGGATTAGGTAGCGCTAGCCCTGTATCAAGAGGTAAACATCCCATGCGGCAAATTAATTTGTAATCAGAGTTAAAACTTCTGCTGATGACACCCTTTTTTCGCAAGGCTTTTGCCCATCTACCCAAAAAAACTCCTAGGTCACAGCCATCAGATGGTCACCAAGGCGCTAATCAAGCCTCTACTTCCAGGAGGTTCGATGCTAAACCAGATCATCCTCGGCCTTCGTTCCCTAGATATTCTTTAGTCCTACTATTATTCCTCAGCTGTAGTATTTCCATTGGGTTAACTACAACGTTAGTGTCTGCCCAAAGTGATGGCAGTAGCACCGATTCCAACAAAACCCTACGGGAGAGTACCATCGAGGAACTCAAGGAAAAATCTCAACCGACCTTTGCTCTACCTTCCCCACCAACTAAAGCTCCTGAGATCGATGCTCCTCCTGCGGGTAAGTACATCCTAGAATTCAATCGCAGCCCAGTAGTAGGGTCTCGTCTTAGTTTAAGAGGGATCTATGACGAGGCACGGCTAGGGTTTACTCGTCCCCGAGATTGGCAACTCAAATCTGTCAAAGCCTTGATTCGCTTTCGCCATTCTCCAGCGCTCTATGCCACTCGCTCTAATCTTACCGTTCTAATTAATGGTGTTAGCGTTGGCAGTATTCCTCTCAACCGCCAGGAGGGGGAAATTGGGAATGTGCTCTTTAATATTCCGATCGACCAACTCCGTAACTACAACCAAATCACAATTGCGGCGCTACAGAATAACTCTCCTACCTGTACTCAAGACCCCTATGATCCTTCCCTATGGACAGAAATTCTGCCGGATTCTAAAATAGTCTTTGATTTTGAACCCCAACCGATTGCTCTAGACTTCAATCGCTATCCTTACCCAATCTTTGATGACCTTAGTCTAGAACCAAATCAAATTACTTATTTGTTGCCCAAGAAGATTGATGATAATTGGTTAACTAGCACTGCTCGTTTCCAAGCTTCCTTAGGTAGGCTAGCGGATTATCGTCGCCTGAAGACCTCCTTGGTGAAATCGGTTAAAGAGGCAAGTGGAGCGGGGATTAATCGCTTTTCTGGTAATCGATTGGTAATCATAGGCACACCAGAACAACAGCCAGAACTCAAATCCCTGAAATTGCCCCTTCCTGTAGGAAACAATAAGATTCTCGATGCTAAGGACAAAGCCTTACCACCGGATGTCGGGGTCTTAATGTTAACCACCACTCCTGGCAATGAAGCTGCAGTATTGGTAGCAACGGGTAATGGGCCAGAAGGAGTGGCGAAAGCAGTACAGTTTTTAGTGCAATCCCAAGACCGTCAAATTGCTACCAGTCAAGTGATCTTAGTCGAAAAGCTAGAGGAAGTGCCAACCCCTGAACCCCGTGATTGGCCAGACTATTTACCTCTAGAACCCACATTCAAGCTCAGCGACCTCAAAACTCCCTACAATCAACCGATTGAGGATATCACAGTCAGGGGTTCTGATTCCCCACCCATTACGATTGACTTCCGGGCATTGCCCGATGATCAGTTTGAGGGGGATAACTATATGAACCTAATTTATAGCTATAGCCCTCAAATTAATCCCAAAACCTCAGTAGTGGAAGTCAAGCTAGATGGCATTGCCCTGATCGGCAAAAAGCTAACCTCCATCGATGGTGGCACTAGAGAGTCCCTGAGGGTTGCCCTGCCTACTGACAAAATCAACCCCTATTCTAAAATCGAGGTGGATTTTCGTCTTGATGCTCGGGAACGCCGCTCCTGTAGCAAAGTAACTGACCAACAGCTTTGGGGTACATTGCACAGTGATACAAATTTTGAACTCCAGCGCACCAGTGTTGCCAAAGTCCCAGATTTGGGGTTGCTGAAAACTGGTTTCCCCTTTGCTGCTCCTCAGGATTTATCCAATACCGTTATTGTGCTACCAAAAGACCCCTCAACCAGTGTACTGATGACATTACTAAAGTTCACTAACAGACTGGGACGGTTAAGCAAAGCAGAATCAATCCAGCTATCAGTTTACACCAAAGACTCTTTACCGACTGAGGAACGCAGTGACCATCATCTGGTCGGAATTGGTACTCAAAATAAATTTCCGTTTCCCGAAATTTTCTCCTCTGGTGACTTTAAATTAAAAAATTTCTTGACACGGCAGCGCAGTGATAGTCAGATTCAAACCTGGTCTGATCATGATGGGGTGATCAAAGAAATTATCTCGCCATGGAATAAAGAACGGGTGCTGCTTGCTCTAATTGCTCAAACCGAAAAAGGCTTAGATAAAGTCCAAGATTTCTTAAGCCAAGACCCACTATTCTCTCAAATCAAGGGAGACACGGTACTAATTAGTGCTAACTCGGAAAATCCCGATATTTATGACCAAAATTCTTATAATATGGATTTTTTCCAGCAAGAGCGAAAGCGTCAAATGGAAAAACCTGAGTTGACTCAGCAAATTTTTAACTTCATAATAAGAAGTTGGTTGATGTTAGCTCCAGCTATTATAGCTGCTACCCTGATTAGTTACGGGGTTATTCAGTTTTATCTACAAAAAATGGCTAGGGATAGAAATTAATGACTATTCCATTTTTAAAGATTAGGTCAAAACCGGGTCAAAGAGGCTTGGTGACGACACCCCAACAGCGAGAGAAACTAACAGTCTGGGTAGTGGAAGACTTACCCTATATATTTGGCGAGATTTTACAGTGGCTAAGTCGCCGTCAATTGCTGTTGCTAATTGTATCTTTACTATTACTATTCATTCCTCTAATTACTGCTCGCCCACCAATTTGGCAACAAGGGTTGCTTGGTTTAATTTTGTTACTGGTGGGACGGGTGATTATTCAGATGGAGGAAGATAAACCCAATCGTAAAACCAGTGAATATCTCCACTTATTGTTGGTTTTACTTAGCGTTTTCACTACCCTACGCTATTTTTATTACCGCACTCGATATACCCTTAATTTTGAAGGGTGGCTGAATATCGTTTTTTGCTTCCTGTTGTATGGAGCAGAATTCTATGCGATCGCCACCTTATTTCTGGCGTACTTTCAAACCTTAAAAATCAAAGAACGTCAAGCGGTTAGTTTAGAAAATATTCCCCAAGAGGAGTGGTTTAGCGTTGATATTTACATTCCTACCTATAACGAAGATATCGAAATTGTCCGCAAAACAACCTTAGCGGCTGTAGCCATTGACTATCCGGCTGATAAAAAATCGGTTTATGTTCTTGATGATGGCAGAAAGTATCCAGAGCGTAGGGAAAAGTTGCGCCAAATGTGTGAGGATATAGGCTGCGAACTCCTAACTCGGGATAACAATGATCATGCTAAAGCTGGCAATATCAATACGGCTTTTCACAATACCAAAGGAGATTTAGTCCTTATTCTGGATTGTGACCACATTCCCGCTAAAAGCTTATTGAAGGAAACTGTTGGCTTCTTTTTTAACCCTAAGGTTTCCTTTGTCCAAACACCCCACTGGTTTTATAACCCAGACCCCTTTGAGCGTAATCTGCTCACAGAAGGCAGAATACCTGTGGGTAATGAACTGTTTTATAAGGTGCTGCAAAAGGGCAATGATTTCTGGAATGCAGCTTTCTTTTGTGGGTCTGCGGCGGTGATTCGGAAAACCCACGTCATGGAAATCGGAGGGATTGCTACCGAAACAGTTACCGAAGACTGCCATACTGCCTTCCGTCTGCACTCAAAGGGTTACGAGTCGGTCTATTACGACAAGATTATGGTGGCAGGTTTAGCGCCAGAGAAATTTTCGGCCTATATCGGTCAACAGGTACGTTGGGCTAGGGGAATGGCTCAGATTCTGCGCCTGGAAAATCCCTTGTTCAACCGGAAGGTGAATTTGAGCCTGGCGCAACGGTTGTGCTACATGAGTGCCACAGCCCACTTTTTCTTCGGCTTCCCGCGATTGATGTATGCGATCGCACCCACTCTATTCTTATTATTTGGCATCAATTCGGTTAAGGGTCTCGGTTTTGAAACCTTGTGCTATGCTCTGCCTCACGTTATCTTATCGATGCAGACCAACCACATTCCCTACAAGCACGTCCGTTTTTCTTTCTGGAACGAGATTTTTGAATTTGCCCTGTCATTCCAGGCGGGAATTGTTACCCTCTTAGCTCTGATTAATCCTAAGTTAGGGTCTTTCAATGTTACAGATAAAGGGATGAATGTTACCAAGCGCAGCTTTGATTTTGATTCGGTAAAGTACCTGGTGTTAGTGGCTGCACTGGCTACTGCTGCCTTGTTTACTGTACCCCTGTGGCTATGGTTAAGACCAGAGGATAGCCAAGCGGTGATTGTTAATGTGTTTTGGTCTATCTTTAACTTAATCCTGCTGATTGCTGCTTGTCTAGTTGCTTTCGAGCAACCCCAACTCCGTCGATCCCACCGGATGCCAAGGAAGTTAACGGCTGTGATTCATACTCCACACCACCGTTGGATCGGTAAAACCGTTAATATTAGTGAAAGTGGCGTCCAAATTCTGCTGAATACCCTACCCAACATCCCTGATGAAATTAGAGTGGAAATCGAAGGAGACTACGGACACAAGTGCTTGGTCCGAGGGCGGGTGGTGCGAGAAGTTGCTATGGGTGACCAGGTGAAGATATTTGTTAATTTTATTAATCTCACCCCTACTCAGCACGATGATCTGGTGTTAGTTATTTATTCTGATGTCAAGGAGTGGTATTCCCAGAGACGATCTGAGACCGACCATCCTCTACAATCCCTTAGGTTTATTGCTACGAGTCTCAGACGAGTTTTCCGTGAATTCCAACCAGCTCAAGAGACCAAGGTACGTCAAAAAGTTCAAGGGGCGGTGCAATTATATTGGGATTTTTGGAAAAACTATTCCGTTAGCGCGACAATAACGGAAATTGGGACTCATGATTTACGGTTGGAATTAGATGGCAGCCAGATTACCAATCTCGATATCATGCAGCAGACTAAACCCATGGTCAGTTTACTGGTAACTCAAGAATCGAATAACTTAAAAGATATTAGTTTTTTGGCTCAGGTGGAAACTATAGAGCCAGTTGATACCGGATCTGTTCATTCCATTGGGATCGAGTTAAGTTTTCCAGAATCAATGAAAGAGCAGCAAGCGATCAAAATTGAAAAGCTTCTCAATAGTTTAGATTGATAGTAAACAGAACAAGGAATAGGGAACATGAACCCTTTAACTCTTGACCTGCGACCACTCCTGAGGTTAACCGATCGGGAATTTGAGAAAATTGCAGCAGCTAACCGGGATTTGCGGTTGGAACTGACTGCTGATGGAGAACTAATTGTTATGCCCCCAACAGGAGGAAATACCGGTAGGCGTAATGCTGATCTAACTTACCAACTGCAAGCTTGGAATCGTCAGACCCAACTTGGGGAAGTTTTCGACTCCTCTACTGTCTTTCAACTCCCCAATGGAGCAGGACGTTCTCCTGATGCAGCTTGGGTTAGCTCAGACCGATGGAACAGCCTTAGTCTTGAGGAACAAGAAAGCTTTCCACCTCTATGTCCTGACTTTGTGATTGAATTGCGCTCCAAAACTGATTCTCTGACATCTCTACAGAACAAGATGCTGGAGTATATGGATAATGGCTGTCGCCTCGGTTGGTTGATTAACTATCAAAATCAACAGGTTGAGATATACCGCTCTGGTAAAGCAAAAGAAATTCTACAATCTCCCCAGATTATTTCTGGTGAGGAAGTATTACCCGGTTTCCGATTGGATTTGAAGTTGATTTGGAAATAGGCTAACTTAAGCGCGTTTATCGCACTTATGAGATACGGTTTTTTTTTGACGCTGATTCGCTTCAAAACCTCTTTATTCTTTTCTTTTGCCTTTTGCCTTAATTTAAAGTGTATTTGCTAAAATTCTGGTAACATTGTCATTAGGATTGGTCTGATTGAGATAACTAGACCAATTTTTTTTAGCTTAAATTGCTGCACTCTTTACCAAATCAGCTTTTGCAGCTATTGTCTCACCCCCTGAGCTTTAAAAGCTAACACCTACGACCTTAACTATTATTGACACTCCCCGGTCTAAAGACGCGGGGATTCCTAGATCAACGAGCCACCTTAAACCATTATGTTCCAATCTTTGACGCCGCCAAAAATTAGACAATGCCTAAACCAAAAACCCGTATTGACCAAGTTTCCAGTCAGTTCACAACAGACCCAGAGGGCGATTCTCGCGATTGCGTTTGATTACTTAATAGGAAGTGCCTTAAAAAGTCCGTTTCCCTTCCTTTTCACCTTCGGTGTGCCGGAGACGAAACCTTAGAAGAGTGGAGCCTTAATAAAAAAGTTTTAACCAAAGGTGCGCTTTCCGTTCTCCGTAGGAGACGCGGGGCGCGTTCGGCGAATTAAATTCGCCACGGGTCGCACCTCTTTTATGCATAGCCTGTAACCCTTAAAGGCTCCACTCTTCTTACGGTAACTTCTAACCCCACCGTACCGTGTTATCTCAAACCGTGATTTTTTCTGGGTTCACACACCAATTTTTAGTTGATGATTGGGTTTTTAGCGTGATTTGCGCGGTCTTGGGGAGGCAGCGCGGTCTTGGGGGTTCCCCCCATGAGCGACTGCCGTGGTTTCCCCCATGAGCGACTGCATCAAGAAAGGAGGACTTTACCAGAGACGAAACCTTAGTAGAGGGTCGCCTTACTACAAAACCTTTTCCCTATGCTGCATAACCTGCCGACGCTCATTGGCGACCCTCTACTTACGGTAACTTCAAGCCCTCCGAGCATTACTTCTTCTAGGTCGATAAGTTACGGGTCTCTCTCCCGGCTCAGCCTACGGTTTTTTCAGCCTGTACTCATGTTTTAATTATACCCTGGCGCGAGATAATTTTCAACTAAAAGCCGTCCTAGAAGGACGGGGCTTTAAACCCAGAATTTTTGGTAAATAACAAGATAAATAAATAACAACATTATATAGCAGAATAAACTATAATCAAAACACAATAGCATGTATCATAACTATGAGGTACACAGGATTTTTTCCCTACTCCCTACTCCCTACTCCCTACTCCCTACTCCCGCGCAACCCATAATGAAAGTACCTCACCCCATTGACAACTGCTATCTATGAACCTTGAAGACGCTCTGGAATTCGCCAATGCCTTAGTGTTTGCCAAATCGGGGAATCATCTCACTGATTTACAGCAAGCGTTAATTGAGGCATCTTGGTCCTGGAAGCGTCAGAGTTATGATAAGATTGCAGATACCTATGGCTATTCCCCGACTTACCTGAAACATGATGTCGGTCCGAAGCTGTGGAAACTTCTCTCAGAGGCTTTGGGGGAAAAAGTCAGTAAAAAGAACTTTCGCTCAGCGATCGAACGACGGTGGCGCAGTGAACAGGAAACTAGATCCTCGAACCAACAGCCAACTACACAAGAAACCACAACCCCAGTCGGGGACTCGACCGAGGAAACCGATGGGATTGGCCTAAGGCCACGCTACGGGAACGCAAAACCACGTCACGATTGGTCAGAAGCCGTTGATGTTCGTTTCTTTTATGGACGACAATCAGAACTAGCCCAGTTGCAGCAATGGATTCTGAGCGAACACTGTCGGCTAGTTGCCTTGTTAGGTATGGGCGGCATGGGCAAAACCTCCCTCTCCATCAAGCTTGCCCAACAACTCCAACACCAGTTTGAGTTTGTTATTTGGCGCTCCCTACGTAATGCTCCTGACCTATCAGAGATTTTGACTCAGTTGCTGAGATTTCTATCCAATCAGCAAGACATTGATTTACCAGATACTACAGACAAAAAAATTTCCCGACTGCTGAATGATATACGCTCCCACCGTTGTTTGCTAGTTCTCGACAATATGGAAACAATTTTACAAGGGGGAGCTCAAAGCAATGCTGCTGGAAATTATCGAGCTGGATATGAAGAATACGGTAAACTGTTGAGACGCTGGGGGGAAACCTCCCATCAAAGCTGCTTAGTACTAACCTCTCGGGAGAAGCCTCAAGAAATTGGACTGCTAGAAGCAGAAATGCTACCTGTTCGCTCCCTACAAATAACTGGGTTAAAAACCGCTGAAGGACAAGAAATATTTAATATTATCGGGTCTTTTCAAGGGGAAGAAAAGGAATGGAATCATTTAATTACTGGCTATTCTGGTAATCCCTTAGCTCTAAAAATTGTGGCGACAACAATTCATAAATTATTCGCCGGTAATATTGCGGAATTTTTAAAGCAAAATGCGATAATATTTGGGAATATTAAAAATCTTTTGGATCAGCATTTTGCCCGATTAAGCGCTCCAGAACGAACAGTAATTTTTTGGCTCGCCATCAATCGAGAAGAAGCCTCATTTGCTGACTTACGAAATGATATATTTCCCCCCGTACCCCCCCAACAACTGATCGACACCCTGGAATCCTTGGAACAGCGATCGCTTGTGGAAAGAAAAGCGTCTCTGTTTTCCCTACAACCGGTGGTGATGGAATACATAACTGAACGCTTGGTTGAGCAAATCTGTGAAGACATTATTGCTGGTGTAACTGCCATTAATAACACTAATCACTGGGAAAAATCCCTATTTAGGACTCATGCTATCCTCAAAGCTCAGACCAAAGATTATCTTAGAAATACTCAAATTCGTCTCATTATCAAACCCATTGTAGAGCGTTTACAGATTGCTTTAACGGGTAAGAGTAACCTAGAAACCCATCTAAATCAGATTCTCAACACGCTTCGAGGCAAACCTGCCTTAGCCATTGGCTACGCTGGTGGAAATATTATTAATCTCCTTTGTCAACAGCAAATCTGTTTAAAAGGCTATGATTTTTCAAGAGTTACCATTTGGCAAGCTTATCTACAAGGGGTGGATTTACAAGATGTCAATTTCGCTCACTCCGATTTATCTAAGTCAGTGTTTACTAAAACCTTAGGAGTAGTATTTGGGGTAGCGTTTAGTCCTGATGGTAAGCTTTTAGCTACTGGAGATGTGGAAGGTCAGTTGCGTTTATGGCAAGTCGAGAATGGTAAGCCAATTTTAATTTGTAAAGGTCATACCGGTTGGGTTTGGTCTGTGGCCTTTAGTCCTGATGGTAATACCCTAGCCAGTTGCAGTAGTGACAAAACGATTAAACTATGGAATGTCAGCACAGGTCAGTGTATTAAAACCTTAGAAGGCCATACCAGTTCTATTTGGTCAGTAGCATTCAGTAGGGATGGTAAAACCCTAGCCAGTGGTAGTGATGAATCAACAGTGAGGCTTTGGGACGTAAACACTGGTGAATGCCGTCAGGTATGTCAGGGACACACCGGTCAAGTCCTTTCGGTGGCGTTTAGTGCAGATGGTAAAATCCTAGCTAGTGCTAGTGATGACCAGAAAGTGAGACTGTGGGATCTTAGTACTGGTGAATGTCGCCAGATCTGTCATGGTCATACTAATCGGATTTGGTCAGTTAATTTTAGTCCCGATGGTGCGATGTTAGCCAGTGCAAGTGCTGACTTTACCATTAAATTGTGGGATCCATGCACAGGTGAATGTCTCAACACCTTAACTAACCATAGCGACAGAATACGGTCAGTGATGTTTAGTGCCGATGGGCAAACCCTAGTCAGTGGCAGTGATGACCAGACGGTGAGACTGTGGAATGTCAGCAGTGGTGAATGCCTGAACTACCTACAAGGACACACCAATTCGATATTTTCAGTGGCATTCAATCGGGATGGTCGAACCGTAGCTAGTGGCAGCAGTGACCAAACCGTACGTCTATGGAATAGCAACACAGGTCGATGTCTTAAAATTCTACAAGGATATACTAATTCAGTATTTTCAGCAGTATTCAGTCCCAATGGTGAACAATTAGCCAGTGCCAGTACTGATAACATGGTCAGGTTGTGGGATGTCAGTAGTGATAACTGTTTAAAGAGACTAGAGGGACACACCGGTTGGGTGACTTCGGTGGCATTTCATCCCAATGGTGAAATTCTCGCTAGCAGCAGCGCTGACCAAACCATACACTTGTGGTCAGTGAGTACAGGTCAATGCCTGAAAGTATTGCGCGGTCACTCCTATTGGGTGCAATCGGTTAGTTTTAGTCCTCTTGGTGAGACTCTTGCCAGTAGTGGTGATGACAAAACCATCCGGTTATGGGATGTCAATACTCGTGAATGTTTTAAGATATTACGGGGTCACACCAGTTGGATTTGGTCTGTTACCTTCAGTCGAGACGGTCAAACCCTAGCCAGTGGTAGTGAAGATGAAACCATACGCTTATGGGATGTCAGGAGTAGTGAATGTCTGAAGGTTTTACAGGGTCACACTAGTCGGGTACAATCGGTGGCGTTTAGTCCTGATGGCCAAAGCCTAGTTAGCAGCAGTGGAGACCAAACTGTTCGGATTTGGGATGTTAGGACTGGGGAATGTGTCAGGATTTTACGAGGCCATAGTAAAGGTGTCTGGTCTGTCGCCTTTAGTCCTGATGGTGAGTTGATTGCCAGTGGTAGCTTAGATCAAACCGTTAGGCTTTGGCAAGCAAGTACGGGTAACTATCTGAGAAGCTTACACGGTCATCGGAATTCAGTACGATCATCGATTGGGTTTAGTCCTGTAAAACATCAAGATCATCAGGATAGATCTGATCAAGAACAAGTGAGCAGTTATTGGCTTACCAGTGGCAGTAATGATGGGACTATTAAAGTTTGGGATACTAACACAGGTCAGTGTATTAAAACCTTGATTCCTGATCGACCTTACCAAGGTATGAATATCACAGGGGTTACCGGTTTGACCCTAGCACAGAAGTCAGCACTGGAAGCGTTGGGGGCGCTGAGTTGATGTCAAGAAGATTGGTAAGCTTTAATGCATATTAAATGGGTTTTAGCAAGGCAAAAGGCAAAAGGCAAAAGGCAAAAGGCAAAAGGAAACTGGAATCTATTTTTTTGATTTTATTTAAATTTTGTGATTTTATTTAAAAAATATACAGTTTAAATGCACAACAGCTTATTAGTTTTTTGGAGTAAGAAACATGAGTAACAAAGAAATGTTCAAAACGATTGCTTCTGAAGTACAGTTGTTTCAGGAGATGGGGCAAAAAGAAAATTTTATCTTTGTCATAGGAGCTTTAGTTTCTCGACTAATTAGTTTACAGAAAGCAGCAGAAATAATGCAAATAGAACCTGAAGTTTTTCTAAAAATTTTGGATTTAATGGGAATTGAGTTTTCTTACCTATCTTCTGAAGATATAACCATTGAACGAAACTGGTGATTCCAGATGAAAATTGTATTTAATTCTTCTCCTTTGATATTTCTAGCACGATTAGATTTTTTGACGCAGTTCATTGAGTCTGAGGATAAATTTTATTTACCGCAAGTTGTCAAAGAAGAAATTAATGCGAAGAATGATGAAGCAAGTGCTTATATTGATAATTTGATTGCCAATAATCAATTAATGGTTAAAGGGGTAAAATTAGTTTCTTTAGCCAATCGTCTTAATGACCGTTTAGGACAGGGAGAGTCAGAAGCTATTGCTTTAGGGATAGAATTACAAACAGATTATATTATTTTGGATGATTTTGCGGCTAGAAAACAGGCAATACGATTAGGTTTAAATGTTAAGGGGACTTTGGCAGTAATTAGAAAGTTACAACTAGAGCATAAAATAATAATAGATAATTTAGAGGAGCTATATCAACGGCTTATAAGCATTAATTTCAGGGTTAGACGTGAGGTTTTTGACGCTATATTCTGGTCATAGTGGGCAAGAATTTTTTCAAAATCATGGGAATTGCAAGCCTCAATCCATATATTGGGCGATTTCATCTGCTTGTTATTTACTCAGCATCCTTTTGGTCTTCACTAAGTTATTCGTGAGCAAAAGATGGTCAAAATGATTAATGAATCAATGTTATCCCTATAGTTTTATGTGTCTTGTTCAATAGACATGCCAACTAAGCAGATAGTTCTACAGTCGCTCCTATACTCAATTTTTACCTTTAGTTTACTATGGATAAAGTTATGCGTTCGCGTAGCGTGGCCTACGGCCAATCGCCTTTGGCGGCTCCTAGGTCGCATCGCTTAAAAGTGTTTCCTAATTAGTCAAAGCAATTGCTTCAATGGAAATCAAACAACTCTCACAGGGATTATGGGACATTACCCTGCTGCCAAAGCCTATCCCATTGTTTTCTCCAAATTGGCCATATAAAATGGTAATAATTTTGGCTATACTGCTTTGAGTACTGGTGGCAGTCTGTTTCAATAGAAAACCACAATTGCTTCAGTGCTGGCAAAGTAGTACATTGTTGAATCTGGCAAGCGACAGCATTTTGCCATTGTGATAATTTCCGATAACTGATAAATTGTCCACCTCGATCACGGCGATGGACAAAGATTACATAGTTCCAAAATTCTACCCGCACGATCAGGCGATAGGAAATTTTCAGTAATCTAGCTATCATGTAAACCGTAATCCGGAATTTCTTAGCAGGGTTGAGTCGCCGAAATAAATTGGTCATTGTTACAGGTAGGGATTGTAGAGTTATTCTTTTGTGAATTGAAAATAACAATTCACAATTAACAATTCACAATTAACAATTCACAACCGACCCATATTAAATTAATGAGTGAGTTGATCAAGAGGAAAATCCCTATAGTTTTTGCTACCGGGCAAATCAAAGACAAGTTCAAATTGGGTATCAGGGACTCGCTGACGCCATAACTGAGGGTGTGCCTCTGCATCAGAGCGAGTGCAGTAGCGACCGATGATTACCCATTGGGTTGGGGAAGGCGGGTCACTGCCCAAGGCTGGAGGTTTTGTAGATAAGCCATAATGGAGCTATCTCCTTTGAACAATGGAGTATTAGCCAGCGCATGAACTATGAGTGCTCGGCGCGCTGGCTTTCCCTATCCTACCTCATTCCTGGGAAAATAAATTTATAAATTTTGTAAAAAAAATCATTGATGCCAGAATGGAGTAAAGTTGTTTACTGGTAGTAGGACAGTGGCTGAAGAATCAATACGGGTTTATCTATCCAAAGATAAAAAAAAGAACTTTAAAGCAGCTTGTGTTATGCAAGACAGGGACATGAGCGATGTTGTCAATGAATTAATTGACAAGTGGCTTGACCAAAATGGTGTATATATACACGGAGACAAGGAGACATGAATAAATCCTGAAACCTTAGCGGTAATAGATTGACAGGCTTATGCGATCGCGCAGCGTCGGCTTTGCCGAATCGCATTTCAATGTCTGTTGTTGTATCTGATTTTGATGCCTTACTATAATCCTGTTAAGTCTGGCCTGAAAACTATGCTGAGCCAGCATACTATGACAGAGAAAAGTAAAAAGCGCAAACACAGTAGTGATTCACCTTTGGAGGCTCTAACAATTGAACGCACCAATTTGTCTCAAGACGAATTAGCTATCTACTATGGTATTCCTCGTGCGAACCAGCGCTGGGTCTCTGGTAGGACTGAGGCTAGACCAACCCTCCGGCAACTGAAATTGCTGTGCCAACGACTAGGGATTGAGCACATTAATCAGCTGCCAGGCGAATTTGGAGCACCTAGTACCGCTGGGGGCAATTAAAAATTCTTCAATGGTTACTATAGCGTTTTCACATTTGATTTGAAAGCGCTATACTTCCTTGTTGATCTCAAAGCTGAAAGCTATAAGCTTTCAGTCATTGACGTACTAACTGACCTAAGTGTTTTAATATTCTCGCGACAGTATATAGATCATTGCCACGATTCAGCAGAGAGAACTGATTAGAAAAAGCATATTGCAGTTTATCTTGTCGAATCAGTGTCTTGATGCAGTCGCTCATGAGGGAAACCCCCAAGACCGCGCTGCATCGCTTTCAGAAAAATAAATTCACCACCATTAGTCACAAATCCGAAAGCAGGCTTTTGTAGCTCAGGATTAGCCAACATATAAGCTAGAGCTTGTGGTATCCCTACCTTTAAAGAGTATTCTGCTCGTTTCGCTTCAATCACCACTATCCAAAACTGAGGTTAACAAATCAAAATATCAATTCGTACCCTTATATCTGATTTGTAAAATCGCTGTAATCCTTGTAAAATAAGGTTTTATATAAACTATGAAGATTGAAAAATTTAATACCTAAAATACAATCATAGCAAGGTTTTAAGACTTCTTGATATTTACTTTAACAAATATCTCTTAATTAGGTTAATTATTAATTAAATTTAAGTTTTAATTAATAATTATATAAACTTATTATAAGCAATATTATAAGCGCTATTAAAAGTAATACTGTTCCAGATTTTACCAAGTAATTAATCCATGAGTTGGTAAGCTATAAGCTACGTGCATGCTACGCAAATTACTGACGGCTGACGGCTGACGGCTGATAGCTTACATTACCTGGCTATTTTATCCTCTACAATACTGTTTAATTTAACCCCTAATTCTGATTCTAATTCTACAGGTTTATTGTTGATCACCACCTGATGGAATCCAGGCGCTAACTGGGGATAGTTCTGGCAACTCAACATGTAACCAATCTAGACCCCCTTCTATTATCCCATACCATTCATATACCCTACATTATCCATACTCCCTGTTTGACCCTGAGCTCAGAAACTTACCCCTGTCAATGATCCCTTTACTGTACAAGATCGAACATTTTGCGATCGCAACCAAGATTAGAATAAAGTAAACAAGTGTAAAGAAATGCTTAGTTTTACTTGATTATTTATCTAAAAGATAAGCATACTGTCCATTGCCGATTGAAAATAACTATGCAGTATCTGTTTCCAAAACGAATTTTAGTATCCTTCGCAGCACTGTTCCTAGCTTGTTCTATGTGGGCGATTGCTCCTGAGGCCAAGGCTTACGACAATCCTGAGTTACTGCCCGAGGTTCAAACACCAGTCATTGATTTAGCGAACTTTATTCCAGAGCTTCAAGAGCAGAGACTAGTCGAAGATTTAGAAAGCTTTGAGGAGGAAACTGGCTGGAAACTCCGAGTTTTGACCCAATATGACCGCACCCCTGGTCGGGCAGTCAAAGAGTTTTGGGGACTTAACGACAAAAGTATGTTACTGATTGCTGACGCCCGAGGAGGGAATATCCTAGGGTTTAACGTGGGTGATGCCCTGTATGAATTCCTTCCTCGTACATTTTGGGTAGAGTTGCAAACCCGATTTGGTAATCTCTACTTTGTACGGGACAATGGCGAAAACCAATCCATTATCGAAGCCCTAAATACGGTCCAGCAATGCCTGCGCCAAGGGGGATGTCGGGTGGTACCTGGACTACCACGAGAACAGTGGATTCTGACCCTAATTACTTCTACTGTCGGAGGAGTGATTTGTGGATTTGCTGCTATTCCCCGCAAACAGGATCAGGTTTTCGCTTGGCAATGGGCTTTAATTTTGTCCCCACTTTGGGGTATTCTGTTTATTGCCTTCGGTATTGGACCTGTAGTGACACGCACCTCTGATTTCTTACCACTATTGCGCAATATTCTTGGTTTCGTTCTCGGTGCGGTTGTGGCTTACTTGTCACCAGTTATTAGTGAATCATCAGCCCCAGAAACTTAAAACCTATTGCAGGAGCCCTATTCTAGGGCAGCAATATAGGGGCGCAAGGCTTGCGCCCTCACGATGATTGACCAATAGCTTGACCGTAGGTCACGCTACGGGAAGGAAATCCAATCTCAAAAGTGAAGCGCGACAATTATTACTCAGCACTCAGCACTTATTTCTGGTAATGCTGTGCCTGTAACAACTCCTTAATACCTTTTTCTCCTAGATCCATCAACTGATTGAGTTGATGGCGAGTATAAGCCCCTGACTCGGCTGTTCCCTGAACCTCAATAATACCCATTTGATCGTTCATCACTACATTAAAATCCACCTCAGCCGCCACATCTTCGAGATAGTTGAGGTCTAAAAACGGCTCACCTTCCAATAAACCAACCGAGACAGCAGCAACTTGGTGAATTAAAGGCGATCGCTCTAGTACTCCCGTTTTAAGCAGTTTATCCACAGCATCCGCAAGAGCAACATATCCCCCAGTAATGGAAGTAGTACGGGTACCTGCATCCGCCTGTAGAACATCCGCATCTACCGTAATGGTTCTCTCGCCCAAGGCTTTGAGATCAACAGCAGCCCGTAAACTACGTCCGATTAGCCGCTGAATTTCCTGAGTTCTACCCGAAAGCTTGAGAAGTTCCCGTCTTTGGCGTTCCGGTGTTGCTCCTGGTAACATCCTATACTCAGCGGTTAGCCAGCCGCTGCCAGTATCCTTGAGAAATCGGGGGACTTCCTCCTGAACCGTCACGGTACAAAGTACTTTGGTCTCACCACAGTGAGCTAGGACGGAACCAAGAGCATAGCGGGTAAATTCTCGCTCAAACAAAATCGGACGTAGTTGATCCGGTTGTCGGTGATCAGGACGCTGCCAAGACATAAGTTATGTAGCAAAGGGAGTAGGGAGTAGGGAGTAGGGAGTAGGGAGTAGGGAGTAGGGAGTAGGGAACAAAAATTATCACAATTGATTTAGTGATATAGGTACCCTATATCAAGTCCAGTTAATCACTTATAAAATGGTATATCGATAATTGGTAATTGGTCATATAGCATTTCTCAATACCAAAATAATAATTGCTATATTATCGAGTTAGTCACTGTTAATAATTGTGTAATTGTTTTCAATAATTTTGTCCGACAATTTAGTAACAGATGTTGGATTGAGGAGAAATGAAGCTGATCGTTTAGCTGTTTCTTCACTTAACTGGATTTGGGTGAGGCTAACTAAGCCGTCGTTCAGAAAATGATCTCTAACTAGAGCTTTCTCTCCACTATTGAAGATAGTCTCATAAAAAACTTTCTTTATGCCAGCTGAAATGATTAACTTCAAGCAAGAGACACAGGGTTCTAGGGTGACATAAATACTGGCTCCAGCAGTGGCAATACCATGTTTGGCTGCAAACGCGATCGCATTCGCTTCAGCATGAACAGCTCGGGATGGCATGGTACGAGACGCATCGCAGCTACTTAGTCCAGGATAGCAGTATCCCTGAGCTGTGCAATGACTTGAGCCAGATGGGGGACCATTGTAACCTGTTGCTAAAATCTGATTGTTTTTAACAATCACTGCTCCTACAGGAAAGGCTAAACAGGTTGAGCGAGTAGCTGCTAGCTTAGCCATCATTAAAAAGTATTCATCCCAGTTTGGTCTTTCATTAGTCATTGGTAATTTTAAAGTTGTCAAGTCGCTTCGCTCCAATTCAAAATTAAAAATTATTAATTCAAAATGACCATCAGTGGGGGCTTTTACCCATAATTAATTAATTACAAATTTCTGATTTTATTTATTTTGAAGTTTGAAGTTTGAATTTTGAATTACCCAAAGGGGTTAATGATCAATTTTATATCAATGTCAGTTTAGTTGATGACATAAACTATCATCGTCTTTTTTAAGTGAACAGGGAGAAGGTAAAAGAGAACAGTAAATATAAACATGTCTTAACCTTTACTGTGGTTGCTATAATTTTTTTATCTTACCAAGAACTATTCACCAAACTATCTTTGGTTATTTTTTACACCAAACTCGTTTTTTAGGTTATCTATAGTTGATGCTTATCAATAACTGCTTATCAATAACTTATCCTAGTCATTAAGTACAGTCAATTTTACCATGGGTCACTCCTTACTCCCTAATTCTTAATACCCAGGATTTTGTCTATCATAAGTATTAAAAATGCTATAATTGGTGATAAGTTTTATCTTCTTTTATAGCTATCATAGCTTTTTCTAATTCTATTCCTAAATAGACCGCATGACTAGGTTGTATTGAAGGATTATCACTACAAATTTTTATAGATAAACTCATGGCATTTTTACCAGAATACGTAGCAATTACTTCCCCGCTACCAGGGGTTGTCTGCTTCACTATAATATCAGTATTTTCGGTTTCTATCAAGAAATTACCAATGGGATCAGCATACTGTTTCTGTTCTGAATTGATAATTTGTTGATAGTGATTTTGAATAATCCGATTAGCATAGTCATAACAATCATCATAAATATGAGCACTTTGACTAACGGTAATCAGCGGTCCCATTTTTAATTGAATACCCCCGCGCTTACCAATTTGGTCTCTAATATACTGCTGTAGTGCTCTGAGTCCAAAGGCATTAGCTGGCCACGCGCTAAACATATCATTACTTCTAAATGTGGCAGTTAGGGACAATTCATTATCCACAACTCTCAGCCAGATGTGATTCAGACAAGGACTACCCCCTTTCTCATGGTCTTTGACATCCCATAGGGACATCACTGCACTGGCTGCATCGATTTCACCAATGAGTTTAGTGATGACTTGCTCGATTTGGTCACGTTTGAACCAAGAACGTAGACGTTGACCATAAGTATATTTCACTCCTTCTACTACGGGTGCGTCGTCGAGGATTTGATGAATGTATTCTTGGATAAAGTCGCGATCGCATGGTAAATAATTGGGCTGAGGAAAGTAAAATTCAGGAGGTTCTTCCGTTACTACTGCGATTAAATCAATTAGCTCTTGCCAATATCCGTCATAACCCGTGGGCCGAATTGTGCCGGTACTTTTAATGCGATGAATTATTTTAACCCAAGTTTCAGCTATCGTTCGGCCTTGAATGCGATGTCCGTAGCGCGGTCCTGGTTTTAGGGGGACAAAGCCAGATTCCTCGACATCATTGGCCATGGTAAATTCCAATGGTGTTCCCCAGGGCTCTTGAGTTTTGGAGCCATAAGACTTAACCAGACTAACGGCTTGGGTAATCGAATCAGCCTCTACCACAGAAAGTTCTCTTCTGAGTTGTTCTAGTATTACTAAGGGAATCTCCATGTCAATATACCCTTTGATAGAAGAGCGAATCACCCAGCAGTGACGACCAGTATCACTAGTCCCTTCTTCAACGCCATGGTGGAAAAAGTCCAGCAAGCAAGTCCCACTGCCAGCATTGCGGTCTTCCTTCGTAGCGTTGAGAATGACCAAGTAGCGGACATGGGGATTAGCGAGGAGATTACGAATGAGCAGGCTAATTCCCCGGGTGGGACTGTATAACTGTCCGACCACAGCAAACTCAGAAGGGTTTAACTTTTTTGCGATCGCGTCTTTGATCGTCCATCCCGTAATCACCGCCGTTTGACCTGTACCGTAAATTAGTTGGTTAGGCTTGTGCAGGGGTTTGTATTGGAATTGAGTTGGTTTAGTGATTGCTGTCATTTTAATGCAGAAGTTGAAGGTTGAAGCTTGAATGTTGACTGTTAAATTTTATATTTTAAATGTTAAATATTTAAGATTGAGGTAATGGTAATCAACACTTATCTTTATCCCCACTAAATAATCCCGTTATAATGCCCAGCATTTAACGGATAGAGGAAAGCAGGATTTAATCCTAAGTTAGTTACCTTGACCAACTACGGCGTAGGTTAAAGAAGCCTTCCAGAAAGTTTTTTAAAGTCTGATTACGACTAATTCGTTGGCGCTGCCACTCCATTGCCGTTTTCTTAAAAATCTCTGACAAGGTGGGATAGGGATAATAGACATTTGCCAACACACCCAATTTTATTTTCTGCTGAATCGCTAGGGTAATTTCCCCAATTAATTCCGTTGCTTGTGATCCAACTATGGTTGCTCCTAGAATTGTCCCATTGCGCTGCACTATCAGTTTGATATACCCAGTGGTTTGCCCCAGGAGCTGAGCGTGATCTAACTCTTTGAAATAGTCTTGCATCACCCATAGATTCTTACCATAGCGCTTTCTAGCTTCTACTTCTGTCAGACCGATCCGTGCTAACTGGGGTTCAGTTAAGATGGTCCAGGGAATCCCGTGATAGTCCACCTTAAAGCAGGGGAAAAACAATGCATTCTTCAAGGCAATGCTGGCTTGATACTGGGCAATATGGGCACAGGGATAACCACCAGCCATTTTGCCACAGCCATAGATGCGGGGATTAGTCGTTTGTAGCTTCTGATTGAGCTGAAGACCTTGCTGAGTGTACTTTATCCCAACCCCTTCTAGATTTAAGGATTCCACATGGGGTTGCTCACCCGTAGCCAGTAAAATGGCATCAGCTTCAATGGCTTTATTACCAGCCTGAACCCAGGTTTTCCCGTCAATCTCTCTGACCTGATCAACTGGACTATCCGTCAGAACTCGAATTCCCTCAGCTTCTAATTGAGCTTGTATAAGCCTAGATGCTTCTAGGTCTTCCTGGAACAAAATACGGGTAGTACTGGCCACCAACGTTACCTGACAACCGAGTCTACCTAAGGTCTGAGCTAGTTCTGGAGCAATAGGCTCATCCCCAATTACTACCCAGCTTTTGGGTAGTGAAGGTTGTTCACCCTTCAAGCTTCCAAGCTTAAACACTTTGTGCCAGATATCGTTTGGTGTGAAATAGTCTATGGTCTGTAACCCTTCGATATCAGGAATAACTGGGCGAGAACCAGTAGCGATTAGGTAGGCACGAGACCGCAAACGTCGGCTGTTGACTACAAAACCGAGGTGAGGCAGTCGGCAAAATTCCCCCTCACCGGTGATTAGATCAATCCCTAAAGCACCTAAAATAGCTTGAGAATTCTGTTCTGAGCAGTTGGCAACCACCAGATTAGCCCATTCCATCACTGCAGTTAGTTGTAGGGATGAAAACCCGGTCTGTGAAATGTCTGGTTCGGTTGAATCAGCTATTTGAGCATAAATACCCCATGGAGCAGCGTCACGCATCTGCTCAAGCTTACGCCCCATCTCACTTAATACTCTGGTGTAAATCGCCCCCTGTGCTAGCCAGCTAGTTTTTCCTTGCTGAGGGTCTACCAGAGCCACACGAGCGTTTAAACCAGCAGCCGCAACAGCAGCATAGACACCAGCAGGAGTGCCACCAATGATAATTAGGTCATATTCAACGGTCATTCGTGCAACAGTTACAGGTTTCAGGTTGAAAGTTACAGGTTTCAGGTTGAAAGTTACAGGTTTCAGGTTGAAAGTTACAGGTTTCAGGTTAAAAGTTACAGGTTTCAGGTTGAAAGTTACAGGTTTCAGGCTCTAACCTTGGGCTTTTGGCCACGCTACGGGAACAAGCATCTAACTAACCTATCCGACAACAGACGCCTACGGCCAGCAACCTTCTAACCTTCAACCTTGGCCAATAGGCCACGCTACGGGAACAACCTTCAACCTTCTAACCTTCAACCTTCTAACCTTCAACCTTCTAACCTTCAACCTTCTAACCTTCAACCTTCTAACCTTCAACTTATCAAGATAGCGTCTAAAGCTGTTAGTAAGCGTTGGTTATCTGCCTGTGTACGTACAGCGACCCGGAAAAAGCGATCGCTTAATTCCGGGAAGCTTAGGCAATCTCTGATCAAAATCCGATGGTGTTGGAGTAGTTGTGCTTGGATCTGTGACGTGGATTTTTCTGAGTGGACTAGCAAGAAGTTAGCTGCACTGGGGTAAGGTTGAAGACCAGGTAACTTAGCCAGTCCCTGAAACAGTTGCTTACGCGCTGGTGCTAGCCAATCCCAGGTTTGCTGTTGAAATGCTCTATCCTGAACCACTGCCGCTGCGGCTGCCGCTGCTAAGGTATTTATTGGCCAAGGGTCTCGCCACTCCTGCCAACGTTGGAGTCGCTCAGGGTGGGCAATGCAATAACCTAGTCTTAGTCCAGGAAGACTGTAAAACTTGGTAAGCGATCGCAAAATTACCAAGTTTGGATAATCCCCAATTAAAGGAATCAGGCTTTGCTCCTGGTCAGGAGGCAGGAAATCCATGAAAGCTTCATCCACAACCACTAAAGCAAATTGCTTGAGATAAGCCTCAATTGCTTCTGAGGTAAACAATTGACCTGTGGGATTGTGGGGGGTATTCAGCAGCAAACCCTGTCGAGTCCCCTCTTTTTGAAGTGAGGAAGTAAGGGAGTCAGGGAGTAAGGGCATCAAAGAATCAATTTCCCTGCCCATCTCCCCATCTCCCCATCTGACACTAGGTGTCGAGAGTTCCCTCATTAGGGGGCACTCCCTAATTCTTGCTCCAAATGCCTTCAGTCCCCGTTGGTAGTCCCTAAATGCTGGAGTAATGATCAAGGTTTCATCTAGTTCTGATAGCTCGCGACAAGCCCAAGTTAATAATTCCGCTGAGCCATTACCTGGAAGAATCCAGTCTGGGGGCAGGGTTGGATGCAGTTGCGTCAAACACTGCCGCAGCTCAGCATAATTGGGGTCAGGATAAGCTACCAGGTTATTGAGCCCAGACTCAATCGCTGCGATCGCACTTTTAGGGGGACCAAGGGGATTGATGCTGGCAGAAAAATCAAGAATTAAGGAAGGAGGACAGTTAGCCAGTGCTGCTGCCCAGGCTAAATTCCCCCCGTGAGTTGGTCGTTTCAAGGACAAGTTTGTGACTGAATCAGGGATTACTCCTTGGGTGGTGCCACTTTCTCTTTAAAAACCTTACCAGCAGAAAAGGCGGGAACCTTAGTTGCCGGAATTTCCATCTTTTCACCGGTTTTGGGATTGCGACCCTCACGAGCCTTACGCTCCCGGGATTCAAAGGAACCAAAGCCCACTAAGGTGACTTTATCACCCTCGGACACTGCTTCCATAATCGTTTCTATCGTAGCAGTTAGGACTGCATCGGCTTGTTTTTTAGTTACAGTAGCTCTTTCCGCCACTTTATCGACTAATTCACCCTTATTCATGCAAATCTCCTTGTTTTTCAGATCATCCAACCAGGGTTTTCAACAAAAAAATCGCTGCAACACTAGCAGCTTCGAGGTTTCACTGCATTATTCTAATGTTTGCAATGCCGATATGGATCGTTGAATGCTGTAATTTATATAGATTTCAGAATTTTGCCCCAAATTCCTACCCTAAATTTATTCCTTAGGGAATAGGCAATCATAATTTTTTATGATCATTCATTGTTAATTATATATAATTCATTATTTTACGGTAAGCCCCCTGCTCTAGGCGTGCTTGGTAGGTCTGCTATGGGATAGCAGAGGTCAGAGCCTTGTTTAGATATTGACACTAACCCTTAAAATCAGGTATAATTATGGGCTTATAAAAATTAAATCAAACCAAGCCAATAAAATTGTCAAGCAAAAACAAATAAACACCTAAAAGTTTCAAAACCTAACTATTCCCACCACTAAAGTAGGGGGGAGTAGTCAAATCCATAAGTTAATTCCCCCCGAGCGAGGGATTGCTCGGGGGGATAAGTGTTAATTCACGTTTACCTTACCTTTACCTTAGTTACCTGGAGACTGAAACCCTCCCCGGTTTAGCATTTGACGGGCATCCCGTCCAGGGGTGTAGCTGTAACCATACCCACCATTGCGGTCTGTGTCATCCAGAATTTGAGGGGTCAGCAGGATAATCACTTCACGGCGTTCATTGGTCTTGTCGGTACTTCTGAACAGAGCACCAAGCAACGGAATATCACCCAAAACTGGCACCTTTCTTACGGTTGTGCGGTCAGTGTCCTGAATAATGCCAGATAGAATTAACGTCTGATTATCCCGCAGACGAATTAGCCCAGAGTTCAGTTCTCGGCGACTGAGAAATGTGATTGTATTTTCTGCATTATCACTGTTAAACACTTGAGTTCCCGAGGGAGCTGTGATCGACGGAGCTGTAGATAAGGTAATAAAACCATTGTCGTCAATTCTCTCAACATTCACCGTTAGCACTAAACCAGCATCTTGAATAACCGGGGTGATCGTTCTAGTGGTAGCACCACCGTCTGTGTCTATATCTGTCCTCACACTAGTCAGTACCTGCTGGACCAACTCGACACTAGCTTCCTGCCCTTCTTGGATCACTAGAGTTGGGTCGGTAAGAATTTTGGCGTTGTTGCTGGTAATCTGAGCCTGCAAGTTTAATAAAAACTTATCAGGGTACTGGAATAGAGAAGGAAGGGAATACTCAAACTCGATGCCATCATCTTGAACATCCACATCCGTCACACCTGGCTGGAATGGATTATTATTTCGACCAAAGCCAGGACGTGCGAAGAGTGCTGAACGACCAGCGCTTTCATTGAAACCCTCAATCACGTTATCAAAGGGAGCATTTTGTCTATCGAAGAATATATCACCATCTCCGTCTACAGCTCGAAAATCAAATGGCTCAATATTAGGAAACTGACCACTAATTACATTATCTCTACTGGGGGGATTAACCCTACCGAAATTAACGGCTGCGGCTCCGCCATCACTGACTACAAAGGTATCATTAACCCCAAACGAGAAACTGGCATTATAAGCATCCGTTCCAGCCAGGTTAACATCAATAATCTTGACATTTACCGCCACTTGACGGCGACGAGCATCCAACTGTTTGAGTAAAGAGGTCGCAATTTCAATTTGCCTGGGCTCACCCACCAGAGATATGGAATTAAGTCGGTCATCCGTAGATACTGCTAATCCCTCCAGCAATAGTGCCCCTTGGCTACCGTCTTCCCGCTCAGCGGTAACTGGTTGAATTTCTGGGGCCCGTTGGATTTGTCGCACCACTCGTTGGGTTTCAGGATCAATGATTTCTTCGGTCTCGCTTACGACCTGTTGCACTTCTGCTCCCTGAGTGGCTAGGAAAGTAGCAGCCCCTTGGGCACTGGCTTGATTGAGCCGTAGAGTACGACTAATTAGATTACGAGCGGCTTGAGGAAGTTTTGCCCCAACAAAAATTGTGCTTCCCCGACGGTTAGCCTGAAGACCAGACAGCTGGAGAATATAGTTGAAAGCATCTTGGACAGGTTCGTTTTCTAAGTCAATAGAAATGGTGAACTGTGCTACACCCGAGTCTTCATCTGACTCAGCAAAGGCCAGATTGAGTCCAGCAGAACGAGCCAACAGAGACAAGACTTCTCGAATCGGTGCTTCTCGTAATACCAAACGGGGCACTAGAGTTGCTGTTCCGAGATCTATAGTGCTAGCAGCAGCATTAATATTAGAAACAGCAATATCCCCTACTGGTGGTGCTACTGCTCTAGGTAAGAAGGGGGGCGCTGGCGCAATTGGTTGCACCGCATTAGCTGGAGCTGCCGGTATCCCGTCAATAATAATTTTTGGCTCAGGTACCAGTACGTCTGGCTCAGGAGCCACGATTTCTGGAGGTTCAGGAGTTTCTGAGGGGTTAGCCTCTGGCTCTGGTTCCGAAAGTTCTGCCGGTTTCTCCATCTGTTCCGTTTCAGTATTAGTTTCTGTATTAGGAACTTGAGCCAGCTTCATCACCGATAAGTCTTGGATAGGGAATATCCCCTGATTCTCAGTAGTGGTGTCAATGCCTAAGGTAATTCCCTGAGCGTCCCTTTGGATCAGTGAACTAATTGGGAGTTTGTCAGTGCCTCGAATTGTCACCCTAACCCGGTTGTCATCCAGTTCCTTAACCGCAACCGCACTGATATTGGGTAGAGGGTTAGTCTGACGGAAGTTAGTCCCTTTGGGCAAACTCAGCTGGGTATTCACCAGATCAGCTACCAAGACATTGCCTTGGTTAACAGCAAAAATCTGTGGAGGCTCATTATCCCCTTTTGTCTCAAGTTTCAGTTCCAGTTCACTCCCCTGCTGGTTGAACCGTATAGCACTAACTTGGCTTGCTGCTACTACAGGCTGTGTTGCCCATAAAGCCACTGCTGTAGCTGCGAACACTCCACCACATACTTGAATCTGTCTCACGGTCACTTCCTCAAATCTCCTGACTGAAATCACAGAAATTATGACAGAAATTATGTCATATTAAGGGCTATTGACAGTTGACTATTGACTATTGACCGTTGAGACGTTAAAGAGAAAATACTAAACACTCAACTCAACAAACAAGAACAACAATAACCATCTCAGCTCAATAAAACAGTAGGTTATCCCAATTTCCAGCAACTTGGCTACTGCTTAATTTCCCGATCTTGCCATCTCCCCATCATTAAATTGGTAGCAAGAATGCAGCAAGACTAAAGGAACTTGGGATTATTTATTCTTACCTGCCTGACTTTTTCTTACCATCCTTTTCCTCAGCTTTTTCTTCCTCCTTATCCAAATCTCTAGCAGGCATAAGAGCTTCCAGGGTTAAGCTAGTTTTAAGCTTAGGTTGAGGACCAGGAACTAATCTACCTTGCTGTAGCACTAGTGTTTGCGGTTCACTGATTTGAGCTTCTAGGTCTTTGATCAGCAACATCGACTGGAGGCGCTCAAAGCTGCGCATAATTGACTGCACTTGTTGGAAGCTACCCTCAATTTCCACATTGACGGTTCTCCGTTTTAATTTTCCATCAACTAGAGTTCCTAAAGAGCCATCATTAACTATATTTATTCCCTCGGAATCTGGCTCATATCTAAGTAAAGTCCCTCTAGTATCCTTAACAAAGGTATTGAGATCAAGCAATAAAGTATCTAGACTTTTTTCTGTGGAAAATAAACTCAAAACCCTGCGGTTTTGCTGCTTGGCTTGCTTGAGTTCCTCCTCTTTTTGTTTAATCTTTTTCTGGAGTACTTCGGGATTTTGGAGGTCATTTTGCTTGCCTGATAAATCATTTCGTAAAGCCTGATACTCCTGCCAAGCCGGTAGCATCAGGTTCATGGCTAGATAGATAGCAGCTGCCAGACCAAGAATACCAAAGGTAATCCCAGAAACTTGGGGAGTAAAGGTAATGCCGAAGGCAGTAGGATACTCAGGCTCTTCCTCCTGACCTTCAACACTCATAAACTCGTCATCAGTAGCATAGGTCATTGTTGAATCACTCCTTGAGATTGAAGGTTTCTAATTCGAGTCACTAATCCTACTGCTCCTTTACGGTCTAACTCTTTTAAGATCTCAGAAGCGGGGATATCACTCAGTTGAGTTTTAATAGTATATTCTACCACTTTGGGCAGGGTATATTTTACCTGAGTTACTAATTCTTTTTGACTCTCAGGAATTTCTAATTTGGTGGGATTATTGACTAACTGAGCTTTGATGAGTTGAGTATCATTTTTGTCGAAAAAAGAAGAATTCTGTAGCGTCAGCAAAAAGTAATTCACATCATCAAAGGTTCGAGCTGTACCGGAAATATCCAGCTCGATGCTAGGTCGTGAGTTAGCGTTAGACTCATCCTTAGAAGCGTTTTTGTCAGTGACTTGCTGTTGCTCGATGTCTTTAATTTGGACTCCGGGAGGAGTGCGCTCACGAATGTCCTGTAACATCGCTGACCAAGGCTTAATTTGATTAAAGACACTGGCAAGAGCATTAGTTTCTTCGTTGACCAGCTTGAGTTCCTTGTTTAGCTTACTAATTCGTTGCTTTTGTGCCCCCAAGGCTGCCAGTTTCTGGTCAACATCAGCAATTTCCTCCTTCAATCGGGCGTTTTGATGTTGGAGAACCACCCAAAAACCTCCCACCAATCCAGGTAGGATTAGGCCCACTGCAGCTCCAATCAGTAGAGGGGTCATTTCCCCTAAGGCCATCCCTTGTCTACTGGCTCCATCCTGAACGGACTTGATCTCCTCAGGATTTCGGTCTTTTAAAAAATTAATATCAAGACTATACATAGTGCTATACCTCTCGTAATCCTAATCCAAGCACAGTTCCTAAGCTCGGTCGTTCTACCATCGGAATATCTTTCTCCACTTCTAGGGAAAGAGCCGCCACCGGATCCACCTGAATCGTGGGCAAGCTTAACCGTTGGGTAAAAAATTCATCAAGTTGTCCGATACCACCCCCAGGACCAGCTAGTAGGAGTTGGGCTACTTCTAGATTGTCCATCTGATTGAGGTAAAAATCGATAGAGCGCCGTAGTTCATCAGCAATTTCTCCCAAGACTTGGATCAGAGCTACCATACCTGGATTTACCCCGGTCGAGCCGGTGCGCATGCCATCAACTGGGGTACTGGGAATAGTCATCCCCTGGAGCAGTTCAGTGTTTCTAGAGGCTGGTAAATTCATCGCCCGTGATAGAGCGCTCTGAAGTTGGTAGGTACCAATGGGAACAGTACGGGAAAACTGCGGGACACCATCTACAATAATGGCAATTTCAGTACTATCAAATTCAATATCTACCAGAACGGCTGCCTCTTGGGAAGGAAATTGACGCAGTTGTTCTCGGATGGTCCGAATCAGGGCAAAGCTATTAATTTCGAGTACATCTACTTGTAAACCTACCTGCTCAAAGGTATCGAGATAGCTATCGGTGATTTCTTTGCGAGTAGCCACCAGCAGGACTTGCACCTTTTCGATTCCATCTTCATCCACAAAGAAGCCAAGCTTCTGATAATCCAAATCCACTTCTTCCCGGGGATAGGGCAAATATAAGCCAGCTTCATGGTTTAGTACCATATCCCGAAGCTCGTTATCATCTAGCTCAGCAGGAATCGGAATAATCCGGATTACTGCTTCTCGCATTGGTAAAGCAGTGGCAACCCGCTCCACTTTCACTTGACTCTCCTGTAGGGCTTCTCGAATCAGTTCCGCTAAACCAGGGGAATCAACAATTTGTCCTCCTTCCCAGATCCCTTCTGGAACCTCATGAGAATATAGGGTTGTAGCTTTTAGGCTCTGACCTTGCCGCTGCAATTGAGCAATATGAATTCGTTCTGGGGCTAATTCTATACCAACACCTTGCTTGCGGCGGGAAAATAAATTTTTAAGATGGTTAACCATATCTAGCCAAGGGAGTAGGGAGTAGGGAGTAGGGAGTAGGGAGTAGGAAATATGGGATCAAAAATTATCTTATTTAGATACCAGATCTGAGTTAAGTAGATCGGGGTTTTAACATTAGGTTGCTTTTGATCGTACCCAATTTATCTTATAATCATGACAATTTTTTGATTAATCCTGAAATTGCTAATTTTAGCGATTAGCGATTAGCCATTGCCATTACTGTCAACAAAAGCTTCTGTTCGCAAAAAGTGACCAACTAGGTACAGAGAACCACAAAGGACAGTAATCTTATCTTCAGCTTTAGCTTTGTTAAAGCTAGCACGGAGTCCTGTCACTAACTCTGGATAAGTAGCACAATCGGCTAAGGTTGGACAAATTTGTTGCGCGAGAGTAGCCAAGTAGTCTAGCTCAGCTGAACTATGGTCTGGTACTGGCACTAGGTATAATCGATCCCCTGGTCTGAGCAAGGCATTAAAAATACCAGCATGGTCTTTGGTCGAGAGTATACCCATTACCCAGTTGACCGATTTACCTAGGGTATCAACATATTGTCTCAACCCCTGAGCAGAGGCTTGATTATGGGCTCCATCAATCAGTAAATGGTGATTCTCCCAGCTAGTCCACTGCAAACGTCCCAGCCAAGTGGTTTTGGCCATCCCCGATGCGATCGCATTTTCTGGTATCTCCCAACCCTGCTGTTGCAGAACTTGTACCGTTGCGATCGCAATGGCCGAATTAACCAACTGCACTTCCCCCAACAAGGGCAAACTATAGCTGATTCCCCCATACTCTACCCATCTGAGATCTTGTCGGGTGCTTGGCATCTTCCCCTCTGGCAACTCTACTGCTGAGTCTACCCACACCACTGGACACCCCAACTGATTCACCCTTGATTCAACCACTGCCCTAGCCTCTGGCGGGAGCGGACCAATGACCGCAGGACAGCCAGGCTTTAGGATTCCAGCCTTCTCCTTGGCAATATCAGCCAAGGTCGGTCCCAGGCGCTGCCAATGTTCCCAACTTAGGGATGTGATAATACTAACCAAAACGCGATCGCATACATTCGTTGCATCCAGCCGTCCTCCCAATCCCACTTCTATTACAGCCACATCCACCTGCTGCTGAGCAAAATACAACCAAGCAGCAGCAGTAGTCACTTCAAATAGGGTTGGTGGATCGGAACAGTTTTTTGGAATTGCTGCCTTAACTTGCTGCAAAATTGTGGCTAGGGTATGGGTGGAGATCGGTTCTTGGTTAAGGCAAATCCGTTCTGTCCAATCCACCAGGTGAGGAGAAGTATAACGTCCGACTCGGTAGCCAGCTTGGGTGAGTATAGAAGACAGGTAGGCACAAACTGAGCCTTTACCATTAGTTCCAGCCACGTGAATGATTGGAAAATCCTGGTGGGGATTACCTAAGCGCGATAGAAGTTGCTGTATGCGTTCTAAGCCAAGCTCAACACCAAAGTGTTTAAAGGATTGGAGAAGGTCGTCAATATCCATGGGATGATTTTTTTCATGAACCGCAAAGACCTGAATCATACCAAGGTCAGGAGAGTGTTGAGTATGAATATGAATACAGTTAATGATAAGGCCATTGTTAAGGATTATTTCAATGCCACTGGGTTTGACCGCTGGCGGCGGATTTATGGTGATGGCGAGGTTAACCGGGTACAGCAAGATATCCGGATTGGTCATCAGCAGACTGTGGATAAAGTGATCAGTTGGCTGGAGGCTGATGGAAATTTGTCAGGTTTGTCGATTTGTGATGCTGGCTGTGGTGTTGGGAGTCTGAGTATTCCTCTGGCCAAAAATAGCGCTATAGTTTTTGCTAGTGATATTTCTCACAAAATGGTAGAAGAAGCTCAGGTAAGGGCTAAGGAGAGTTTAGGGAATACTGACAATCTCTCGTTTATGGTCAAAGATTTGGAAGGGTTAGGTGGTAGCTACCACACCGTAATTTGTCTAGATGTTTTGATTCATTATCCCCAGGATAAAGCGGCTGAAATGATAACTCATTTAGCTTCTTTAGCAGAGTCTCGTTTAATTCTTAGCTTTGCACCAAAAACCTTGCTTCTTACTGCACTCAAAAAGATTGGTGAGTTTTTTCCAGGACCAAGTAAAACCACTCGTGCCTATCAGCATCGAGAAGCAGATATTGTTAGTATTTTAGAAAATAATGGGTTTTCGATTCAGCGACAAGAAATGACTAGCACTCGCTTTTACTATTCTCGCTTATTGGAAGCTATTCGTAAGTGACGCTCCTACACCAACTTTAAAGGTATGGTGTAGGCTTCTCAGGCACCCCGAAGAGTGCGTAGAACTTCCTTGGAGGTATCATCAGTAATAGAATCAACTATTTTGATGCTACCTTTACGGCGTTTTATAGTGGGGAACACGTCCAGCCCCACTCTCTTGATGTTGATAGCAGCATTAATATCTCTATCAACCCAGAGGTTTTCTATTTCATCCCAATATTTCCGGATACCGCAATCAGTAAAAATCACTTGATCTCGATAGGATAACAATTGAGAGGTGTAAGCAGGATTCTTGGCAACCACAACGGCTCCAGCTTTCGCAGCTATGTGACCAAGGATTACAAAGAATTCTCCAAAGGCGGCATCCGCCCAACTTAAGTTGAGCCCGGACTTTGCCGATTGACCATTTGGTAGGTATTTCCCTTCTTTGTCTCGTAATGGTGCATTACGCTTACTTAAACCTTTAAGGTTGAGGTTTTCATGAAAGAATACTTTCTTGCCTGTACTTACTAAGCTGTGGGCAGTCTTGTATTGGAAATCTTTTCTGGCGCGAGCAATCTTTTGGTGTTGCCGTCCCTCTTTTTTCGCTAGTTTTCGGCGTGCTTTACTGCCGCGCTTGCGAGCATTTTTCTTTTTGGAAATTTTGGCTAATTTAGATTGATTGCGCCTCAAGAACTTTGCCGATGGTAGTTTTACCCCTAAAGATGTCGCCAGATAGTACTCCTGGTGCAGTACTGCATCCATTCCTAGGGAGTTCTCCCAATTCGCCACGATTACATCAGGTGTTATACCAGGAACAGTAGGATCATCGAGTTTAAGGTTTACAAACCATCCATCACTTTTATTGATGAATTGCACTTGTTTGAGGATTGCACCATCGGGTAGATGGCGGTGAGAGCGAATTTTTAGCAAGCCGATCTTGGGTATTTTCAGGTAAAGGAACTTTCCCCCAGTCGAACACGAATGCAGGGTTAAACCTGCTCCTTCAACAATAAATGAGCGATAACGAGGCTGAGATTTGAAGCGAGGCTTACCACTCCTCTTGCCGTTGGTGTCCCCAGAAATAAACCGATCAAACGCCTTCTCTACACGTTTACAGACCTGCTGGAGAGTATTAGCACCGAACCCGTGAAAAATCCAAATCCTCCCCTGACCATTCCACTGTTACCTTACCCTTTTTGAGTCCTGGTAAAAGTTTCTTTTGGCTGTAGTAGTTGGGGCGATCGCGCAGTTCAGGAAGATGACAGACCAAGGGGCAAGAGTTAACCGAAGTTCTGTTATGTTCCCACCAATCAAACCTTTCACCAAGCTGACGATTATACCAGTACTGGCAAATCCTGAGCCAAAGATTTATCTCTAGCTTTTGGTCGGTGGTTGGAAGTGCTTTATACTGGTAAGTGTATTTCATCCCCTGGTGTTGGTAACTATAGTTAATACTACACTAATTAGTGTACAGATTTTGGAAAGGTTGCCATGAAAGATGATTAAATGATTACGAAGATATATTAAATCTCAGGATTCCCCGAAAGTGTAATTGGCTGTTAAAGGGGTATTGAACCCCTTTAACAGCCGCGCATTCCTCTGACACCAAATCAAAGATTATGGTGTGAGGCTCCTGCTAAGCTAGCTGAAAAAAAATAAGCATTCAGCGGTCAGCGGTCAGCGGTCAGCGGTCAGCGGTCAGCGGTCAGCTGAAAATAAACCTCTTAGCTGATAGCTGAACGCGCACGCGTGCGCGTAGCGCATTAGCTGTTCGCGCAGCGTGCGCGTAGCGCATTAGCTGATATCTAATCGAAATTGTCTGGTCATGCTAAACAATAACTTTTGCTAAAAATTTGCTATTATAATGAAACGGTTTAAAAAAATATCTGCTGGTTTGGTCCTGACCTTTGGTATTCTATTATTGATGGTACCTGTTGTAGTATCAACTCGAAGGGAAGCAACGTCGCAGGATAAAGTTGATGCGCTGGGAAGTTTGATAGTAGGTATACCAGCTACCTTTTGGGGAGTATGGTTAGCATGGGGAATGTATCGACAAGAGCAAAAAGAAGTCCTCGAACAGCTTCAGTATACATTTTATCGCTTGATCCAAGACGAAAATGGTAGAATTTCAGTATTGAAATTAGCAATAGCAGCCAAACTTCCTATAGCAGTCGCTCAAGACTATTTGGACCACAAAGCTAGAGAATGTGATGCCACATTTGAGGTTAGTGAAGAAGGGAAAATATTTTATAATTTTACACTTTAGGAAGGACAAAATTGATGACTCGGATTTTTTTAGCGATCGCATCGATCTTAGGCGGATTATCAGTAGCAGCTGGAGCCTTTGCTAGCCACGCTTTGAAAGAAAAACTTACCGAACGAGCATTAGAGATTTTTCAGCTAGGCTAGCAGGAGCTAATCGCCAGAATTTTTAATTTGGCGTGAGAGGTTAGAATTTACCGCAAGAATAGTGGAGCCTTTATGGTTGGCAGGCTATGGGAAAAGGGTAAAAACTTATTGATTAAGGCTCCACTAATAAACAGGTTTCGTCTCCGGAATGCGCGGCTGTGGAATGAAATGCAGCAGCCAAGTTACTAGTCAGGCGAAACCTGAGACTCAATGTATTTCCGAAGTGTGGAAATGGTGACGCCGCCACAAGATGCAATGAAATACGAGTTATTCCACAAAACATCTTTCCAGTAAAACTGATTGATTCGTTCCTGGAATTCACTTCGTAGTCTGCGACTCGTAACGGTTTTGAGATTATTGATGAACTTAGTTAACTCCATTTGCGGGAAATATTGAAACAGTAGGTGAACGTGATCCTCCTCGCCATTGAATTCGATTAACTTACAGTCCCACTTCTGGCAAAGGTTTTCTACTATCTCTCCTAGTCGTTGCAGCATTTTTGCGTTAAATACCTTACGACGATACTTAGAAGTTAGAACCAGGTGAGCCTTCATGTCACTTACTGATCTTCCTTTTGAAAGGAAATCATCTTTCATGGCAAAAATCCTAAAACTTGTGCTAGAATTAGTGTAGCCAAAATAAACATCACTAAGTCGGAAAAGTGAAATACACGTACCAGTACAAGGCACTTCCAACTACCGAGCAGAAGTTAGAGCTAAATCTCTGGCTGCGGATTTGCCAGTACTGGTACAACCGACAGTTAGGGGACAGATTTGACTGGTGGGAGAATAATCGATCGCCAGTCAATGCTTGTCCGCTGGTCGCGTCGTTGCCTGAGTTGAGAGACAAGCCGAACTATTACAGTCAAAAGAAGTACCTGCCAAACCTCAAAAAAAAGTTTGTAACGGTTGGATGGTCGGGCGAAGAACTGGATTTTTCGAGAGTTCCAGCAAATACATTGCAAGAAGTTTGCAAACGGGTTGATAAGGCGTTCGAGAGGTTCATTGCAGGTGATAACAAAGGAACTCGAAGTGGTAAACCACGATTCAAATCGCAATCACGCTACCGATCATTTGTTATCGAAGGGGCTGGAGTCAAGTTACATTCTTGCTCGGTTGGTAGCAAGTACTTGTACGTCAAGATTCCCAAAATTGGGCTGGTCAAGATTCGTTCCCACCGTCACTTACCCGATGGGGCGATCCTCAAACAGGTTCAATTTATCAAGAAAAATGATGGTTGGTTTGTGAACCTGCGATTAGAAGATCCAACTGTTCCAGCGGTAACACCAGATTCAATTCTGCCAACTTGGGAGAATTCACTCGGGATGGATGCCGTTCTACATGAGGATGATTACCTTGCTACATCGGAAGGAGTAAAACTCCCATCGCGCAAAGTCTTACGAAAAAGCCAGCACAAACTAACCCGAATTTCTCAAAAGAAGAATGCTCGAAAACGGGGATCGAGATCCCGTCGCAAACTAGCAAAACGAGAAGGGCGTCAACACCAAAAGATAGCAAGGTGTCGTAAGGATTTCCAGTACAAAACAGCTCACGAATTATTGAGAACTGGCAAGAAAGTTTTCTTTCATGAAAATCTCAACCTTAAAGGTCTCACAAAACGTAATGCACCCAAACAAGACAAAACTGGTACCTTTGTTCCAAATGGTCAATCGGCTAAATCTGGACTTAATTTGAGTTGGGCGGATGCCGCTTTTGGTCAATTCTTCCAAATCCTCGGACACATAGCTGAAAAAGCTGGAGCCTCTGTGATTGCGAAGAATCCTGCTTATACGTCTCAATTACTTGCATATCGGGATGAGGTGATTTTCACTAATACCAGTATTCGCGAGTATTGGGATGACATCGAAACCATGCAGGTTGATAGAGACATCAACGCCGCTATCAATATCATCATAGTGGGGCTGGACGTGTTCCCCACTATAAAACGCTCCCAAGGTAAAGTTGTGATTGCTGACTCAATTACCAATGATACCTCTAAGGAAGTTCTACGCATTCTTCGGAGTGTCTGAGAAGCCTACACCATACCTTTGGTTGGTGTAGGAGCGTCACACTGGTGCTCGCTATCAAATGTACCATGCCCTAGCGAAGCATGTTAGTAGCCTTGTTGTTGAGCCGCGCAGAAGTATCACAAACTCCCCTTACCGTAGCTGGCTCAGCTTTTATCGCTGGAATTGCCATTTTTTCTGGTAGTTTGTACGCCCTGAGTTTAACCGGGATCAAGTGGCTAGGAGCGATCGCACCATTAGGTGGTGCCGCGTTAATCCTGGGATGGGGTTGTTTAGCGATCGCAGCTTTATCTTTTCAGTAATCACTACATATTTTAGGGAACAGCGGATCTGGGAACAGGGAACAGCGGATCTGGGAACAGCGGATCTGGGAACGGGAAATAACCAATTTAAAGGCAAATCAGCTCAAATATTTTCTTAACGGTTGACAGTCAACCTTCAACCTTCAACCTTCAACCTTCAACCTTCAACCTCTAACCTTCAACCTCTAACCTTCAACCTCCAACCTCCAACCTTCAACCTTCCATGTCCCGATTAGCAGCATAAACACCTTGGACGTTATACCAGTTAAGGAAAATTCGGGCAATTTCTAAAGCTAGCTGGGATTTACCTCGGTCAATTAGCCATTGTAAAAAGGGAGCCATGGTGCGTTCGTTGAGTCGTCCACCTAAAGACAGAATCCCCCAGAGTAATCGGTGTAGCCAGGTCATCTGAATCATCATCCTGACTTCCCAGGTAGGGTGCTTCCGGTAGAATAACACACCCATACGCCCCCGTTGAATTTCCCGGTCAATCATTCGGGGAATTTGGTCGAGGCTAAAGGGAGGATGCCAATGATAACCTACCGCTTCCGGACATTTAATCAGTTTTAAGCCCAACTGTTTGAGTCGGACACCCAGTTCTAAGTCTTCCCAGCCATAAAGTTGGAAGCGGGTATCAAACAGTCCAGCTTCTAAGAGCCATTTTCGTGCGATCGCAACATTCCCCGTCGCAAAATAGGCAGCAGAGAAATCGGTAATTTTATACGGTTCGCTGGTAGGGTCGTCGAAATTACAGGTATTGATCACCCAACCGTAGGTGAATAAGCGATCGCATCCCAGACGCTGCTCTGCCTTTACCAAAGCATCAGCATGAGACTGGAGGAAATGCTCAGTAACTACTAAATCACTATCAATAAAGATAATTATTTCACCAAGGGCCTGCTTCACCCCTAAATTCCGAGCTGCAGCCGGTCCAGCGTGGTTTTGAGCAAATGAGCGTACATGGGGAAACTGATCCCCGTGTGCTGTCAACCAATCTAAAGTGCCATCCGTTGAGCCATCATCTACTAAGACAACTTCATAATCCAAGACCTGAGGTGCGACCCGTGGCGAATTTAATTCGCCAAGTAAGAGCGCACCTATGCTATCTTGCCTGAGTTGTTGATTTTCTAAAGCGATTAGGCACTTTTTTAGAATCGGTAAGCGATTGTAAGTGGGAATGACAATGCTTAGCAAACTTGCGAACCTTTTGAATTTGATATGATTTTAAACTTGAATAGCGATCGCATGGAAAACGTTATGCAAATTGACTGGCAAACTCCCAAAACTTATGAAGACATTCTATACCACAAAACCGACGGTATTGCTAAAATTACCATCAATCGTCCCCACAAACGCAACGCCTTTCGTCCCAAAACCGTCTTTGAACTTTATGATGCTTTCTGTGATGCCCGCGAAGATCACAGTATTGGTGTTGTCCTATTAACTGGTGCTGGTCCTCACACCGATGGCAAATACGCCTTTTGTGCTGGTGGTGACCAAAGTGTACGAGGCAAGGCTGGATATATTGGAGAAGATGGCGTTCCTCGCTTAAACGTATTGGATTTGCAACGCCTGATTCGTTCCATACCCAAAGTAGTGATTGCCCTAGTTGCTGGATATGCTATTGGTGGTGGTCATGTCCTACATCTGATTTGTGACCTAACTATTGCTGCTGATAATGCTATCTTTGGTCAAACTGGCCCGAAAGTCGGTAGTTTTGATGGTGGATTTGGCGCTAGCTATCTTTCCCGAATTGTTGGTCAAAAAAAAGCCCGAGAAATTTGGTTTCTCTGTCGTCAATACACCGCATCTCAAGCCCTAGAAATGGGTTTAGTTAACTGTGTCGTGCCAGTGGAGCAGTTGGAAGCAGAAGGGCTACAGTGGGCAAAGGAAATTTTGGCAAAAAGTCCTATTGCCATTCGTTGCTTGAAAGCTGCTTTTAACGCTGATTGTGACGGTCAAGCTGGTCTACAAGAGCTAGCTGGTAATGCTACTTTACTCTATTACATGACAGAAGAAGGAGCCGAAGGTAAACAAGCTTTCCTAGAAAAGCGTCCACCAGATTTTCGTCAATATCCTTGGTTACCTTAGATTATAGCAGTTCTCAATTGGTGAGGTACAAATTTCTGGGGAGTAGGGAGTAGGGAGTAGGGAGTAGGGAGTAGGGAGTAGGGCACAATTACCGCTGTCAGCCATGCAAAGCACGAGTGTGGAGAGGCTGCATCAAGACAGAGTCAAATTTTATCACTGATCCGAAGTTCCCCGTTCCCTGTTCCCTACCTTTACAGATTAATTTTAAACAATTTTAAACTTGGTGCAAAATTTGATTATCAATAAAAAACGCACCTTATTTGCAATCAAAGTGCGAGGAAATGTATTTTAATAGCAGATATCAGGTGCCGAGTTTTATCAAATTCTTTGGCTTTTTAAGCTGACACCTTTAAGCAGGTAACTACTAGAACTAGAAGATTTGGTTTAAACTGATTTTTGTGAAATTTTTTTATTTGAATTATTGATTGTCTTAAGGGTAGAGTTACTAGTAAATTACTGCTGATATTGCTGATAATACGAATAATTTACATCAACAATTTACACCAGCATGATGTCTGTTGACGAATTCTTAGAGGTGATGGTCTCACCTTGAATGGTCTTGTCTGTCCCAGAGGATTTTTCAGAGCACTTTACCGATAGCTCCTCTGTGAGCATCAGTTGTTCATCTTGCCAAATCTCTTCTAGTTTCTCCCAAGAAGAAGAAAAGGTAGGCATAGCAAAAGCACAAGCTTTCCAGGTAGCTCTGACAGGCACCCCAAGTTGTTGACACATACCCCCTCGTCGTCCTTCTGACTGATAATACTGACAAAATCTGCAACTAGATACAGGTAAATTCAATGTTTTCATGATAACTCTTTTTTTGTGAAAAAAATTTTATCTCCTCTTCACATTTAATTCTGCTACCTCCTACCTCAGCTTGTTATAGATAGCAAGCTGTTGACCAGCCTAGGTTATAGCCATATCGTTAGCCCCTAAAGCTTTAATATTTTCTTAACTTTTTTGTTACAGATAGAAACATTTTATTTTACAAAAAGTAACAAAGAAACCAGGGTTCTGAAAGAATTGGCTTGCTTTATAGCAAAACCCCATAGGGATCAACCAAAAAAACACACCAAAAGTGTATTTAGATACTGAATCTATCCCGATTAACTTATGAAAAAGTATCAGTTCAGTGTTCTAAAAATCAAGGGTCAGCCAGAGAGGCTGACTGGCTTTTAGCCTCCACAGCAAAATTAGCTCTACCTCTTATACCAAAGTCTTAGAGCAAATTTAAAAGCTTTTGTTGATTCAAAGCACCAGTGCTGGAAACCACACAACTTCCTCAGGTGTGGGGTGTGGGGTGTGGGGTGTGGGGTGTGGGGGATAAGAAAGCGATGGAGCAAGGGAACAGGGGGTTTCCCCCAAGACCGCGCTGCACCGCTTTTTCGTTGTTTTCCTTTTCCTATCCCTCTGGGTCGCCCCATGTTTGACCCTAATGTAAAAAACCTACCCCTGTGAGCGCCCCACACCCCCCTACCTACTGCCTACTGCCTACTCGTTACTCCCTACTCCCTACTCCCTACTCCCTACTCCCTTCTAAAGCCTTGGTCTAAATTTGCCATTGCTTAATAGCACAAAGACCACAGACATCCCAACGCTGAAGTTCTCCTGGTGGAGTCGGACACTGACACTGAGGACAAAGTGGTAAATTTTGCGATCGCATCTGCATCATCTTTGCCCAATGTTTAAACGCTGCTTCGGGTCTGTTCGCGTAGCCTAGCCTATTGGCCAGAGTTGTGTCAGTAGTTGTGTCAGTATTTGTGTCAGTAGTTGTGTCAGTGGCTTCACAACTTTCTCTGTTTTCTGTGTACTCCAATTCCTCAGAAACCAGTGATGAAGACATTGGCAAGATGGTGCTAGGATGTCTATGGTTTGGGGTCAACTCAGATTGTGAATAGCCATTGCCCAAAACTTGTGTTTTCCGCCACTGAGCCGGAGAAAAGTGGATGTCAACTAGGGGTTCAGACCAACTAGCATTAAGCCGTTTCAACAACATCCGGCGCTTAAATTTTAGTTCTTGTGCCCAAACAGAGCTAGAGGTAGCCACATATAAGATATCCCTAGAGATAGCATAGGGTCTGGTATGATTAGCTATATTCATTCCTACTATTTCAGACCAAGACTTAATTAGGTATGACAAGCGTTGTATACCTTCCCACTCCGGCTGATTTGTAATCCTATCTAAGATCTGATTGAGTGATTTAAGCATATCGCCTTACTATAATTAGTTAATTTGACAATAGTTTTGATGGCTTCAGGACTGACGTCACAGGCTAGAAGCCTGTGCCACACTAGGCTACGAACTAGCTTAGATAAACTAGCTTAGATAAACTAGCTTAGATAAACTAGCTTAGATAAACTAGCTTAGATAAACTAGCTTAGATAAACTAGCTTAGAGTTAGTAGGGTGACCCTAGAGATAGAATGGCTGCGTAAGTCCTGTTGCTTGTTCTATAGCACAAACGACCCATAGAGTCTGCCATGAGCCAAAACTCCTCAGTTAATTCATCCCCTAGCTCGACGGGTAACTACAACCTCAACTCCGTTTTACAAGCTGCTCTGAGTAGCCTTGATGTACAACTAGAGGAAGAATTAGCGCGCTACCGACGTCGAAGAGTAGGACGCCCAGTCATGACTAACCGTAGTCTTGGTCGTAACCGGGCGCGTAAACCCCTAGAGTTAATTTCTGTGGGTGAGGTACAACAGAAATCCTCACCATCGCAGACAAACAAGACCATCCCTCAACTAAAGCAGCCATCAACCATTCCACTGCCAAACCTAACAGCCAAGGGGACAACTTCTCTCAAACAACCACAAGAGCCATTGGTTGAGCAGACTGAATCCCTAGATTCCCTGTTATCACAGTCCCCAAAACCTACTCAGCCACCAGTTGTCTCCCAGTATAATAATGGTGAAAGTGCTAGTAATGGTATTCAGAAAGAGGCTACGGAGCAACTTAAGCCTCCTGAAAAATTGCCTGAAAAATCAGGTAGTTTGATCAAGTTAGGGGCTAACCAAACCCAGCCAGAAGATTATCTCGAATCATCAGAAAAACTACTACAGAGTCTGGCAGAAGATCAAGAAGAATTTGACAACCAAAAGCAGGTGTCTTACCAACTGCTGACTCCGTTAAATGTCGGTTTCATGGTACTTTTGCTGTTGTTAAGCGCTACCCTACCCTATATCTTCTCCAATCCCTCGGTGTTAAGTAATCTGGATCTGTCCCAGCTGATTAGCTCCATCATTCCCAAGATCTCCAAAACCCCCCAGGAAATTAAACCAGATCAACCACAACAGACTGAGTCGCTTCCTAATTCTCCCCTACAGGGTGGTCCTAATTTGGCTTCTGAGGAATTTGTAGACTTGAACTTACATACCCTTTCTCAAGTGGAAGCTACTCCAGGACCGCAGCAAAAACCTTTTTATACAAAAGATGTCCCAATACCAAAGGTGGTTGAATCAGCTCCTAAGGTGGTAACTAGACCGATGCCTCCTAAAGGATCTTCCTTATCTTCAGTACTTTTGCCTTCTGTTCAACCACTCCAAAAGGTTCCCCTGTCATCATTACCAACAAGCTCAGGCTCTTTAGTACCCCCAGGAAGACGGGCACAGTCAGGATTACTTCAACCAGCTATATCTGAAACACTCCAGAATCAAGCCGCATCTCTAAGAACAGTGGTAGAGGAGTCTTTACCTGCGCCCGATCCTTTCTACTATGTGGTGATCAACTACGATGGTAAACGTGCCCTACAGCAAGCTAGGACAATTGTTCCTGATGCCTATGTGCGCAAATTATCTCAAGGTACCCGCATTCAGATGGGAGCGTTCAAATTTGAACATGAAGCACAAGGTTTGGTAGAAAAACTCCAGCAACAGGGAATTTCTGCTTCGATTTATCGTCCTTGACTTAAATGTTAAGGATTATCAATCTCAATAAAATCCGTAAAGATTACCTAAGCCCTGATCATGTATGGAAACCTGCCATGGCATTATTAGATCGTATGTTGAGAATCATTCGTGCTAGCGTTAATAGTCTGATTAGCCAAGCTGAAGATCCTGAGAAAATCCTGGAACAGGCTGTCGATGATATGCAGCAGGATTTGATTCACATGCGTCAGGCTGTAGCTCAAGCGATCGCTACCCAAAAACGCACCGAACGACAAGCCTCTCAGGCTCAAGCCGCTGCTGAGCAATGGTACCGTCGCGCTCAGTTAGCCTTGTCAGCAGGAGACGACAACTTGGCACGGGATGCCCTGACCCGGCGGAAATCTCATCAGGTGACCGTCACAACCATGAACGCTCAGCTTTCCCAGCAAGCTGAGCTTGTGTCCAAGCTCAAGGAAGAGCTGCGTACCCTAGAACAGAAAATCTCAGAGGCGAGAACCAAAAAGAACTTGTATATTGCTCGGGCTAACTCAGCTAAAGCATCCATGAAAATTAATGAGATGCTCGGTAATGTAGGTACCAGTAGTGCCTTGAGCGCTTTTGAAAAGATGGAAGATAAGGTAATGGAGCTTGAAGCCCGGTCTGAGGCAATGGCTGAGTTAGGTAGCAATCAACTCGATCAGAAATTTGCCGCTATCGAAGCTAACGATGATGTGGAAGCTGAGTTAGCCGCCATGAAAGCTAATCTGATTCAAGGAACAGACACTCCTCAATTACCCTCAACTCAGGCAGAATAACCGAAAAATCCGGAAAAATTGGATAAATAGCTGGAAAAAGTAATTAGTGTCCCCATGGTCAACTCAATGGCAGGTTGATAAAGTTGTATGAAAACACCTTAGAGCCTTGACCCAAGGGGTTACTATACATGGAAACCTACAGGAAAACAGCCCCTTCTCTATCTTCTTAACAATACTCGGAAAGCGAATAGGTAGAATAAGACAAGGACGTTTTCTCAACAGATGGGACTATTATATCATAAGCGCCTCTCAAACCCAGTTTTTAACCCCTCCAACAGCAATCCCTTAGAATCCCCCATGGTTCAGCCGCCAGAGAGTTCAACCCTTAGCTTGTTGTCTAGCACTTTTTCCCAAGAAGTTTTTAAACTGGATGAAAGGCTCCCTATCTTAATGGCTAGGGTATGGGTCAAGCCCGGGAATTTTTCAACCCAATCAGACTTGAGATGGGACAGCCACAATTGCTTGTCCTTCAAGACAACTTAACTAGGCTTACGCACCAGCAAGCCAGTTTTCTACCTACAATGTACATTCCTAGAGGATAAACAGCGTTATGGGATTATTTGATCGCCTTAGCAGAGTGGTCAGAGCTAATCTGAACGATATGGTTAGCAAGGCTGAGGATCCAGAAAAGATTCTGGATCAAGCTATTGTTGATATGCAAGAGGATCTGGTTCAATTGCGTCAAGCAGTTGCCAGGTCAATTGCTGAACAAAAACGCACAGAGCAGCAATACAACAAAAACCAAACAGAAGCTAACAACTGGCAGAAAAGAGCTCAGCTGGCTCTCAGCAAAGGGGATGAAAACCTGGCTCGTGAGGCTCTGGTGCGTAAGAAGACCAATTCTGATACTGCTGCTACCCTGAAAACTCAGTTGGATCAGCAAACTAATCAGGTCAATACTCTTAAGCGTAATCTGGTGGCTCTCGAAGGCAAAATTTCCGAAGCCAAAACCAAAAAGAATATGCTCAAAGCACGAGCTCAGGCGGCTAAGGCGAATGAAAAGTTACAACAAACCATGGGGTCTATTAATACTAGTGGCTCCCTAGCCGCCTTTGAGCGTATGGAACAGAAAGTCTTGGAAATGGAGGCTCGTTCTGAAGCTGCCCATGAGCTGGGTGGTGCTGACTTGGAAAGTCAATTTAGACTCTTGGAAGGCAATGATGTTGATGATGAGTTGGCCACGATGAAAGCTCAGTTGGCTGGTGGTTCTGTATCTCAAGAAGCTTTACCAGCTTCAGAGGAGAAAAAATCGACTTCCTCAGATTCACCCGTTGACAAAGAGTTGGAAGACCTTCGCAAACAAATTGATAATCTTTAATTGGTAAGCATATGCGCTACGCGCACGCGTGCGCGTTCAGCCGTCAGCAGTCAGCCGTCAGCCGTCAGCTGTCAGCTGTCAGCTATTCGCGAATGGCCAAGGCTCACGCTACTTGAGGTGCTGACTTAACATAGATTAAACCAATGCTTACTTGTTTTATTCAAAACCTGAGAGCTGAGAGCTGATAGCTGATAGCTTACGTTAATTGTTAATTTTTAATTGTTAATTGGTTAATTGGTTACTAACTAATTGGTTACTAGCTAATTGGTTACTAGCCAATTTTCAATTTTCAATTTTCAATTGACTAATTAATTACTTTGTGTTAATAAAAATAGTTAAGTGATTAGAATTGCCAATTAAAGGGGTAACTTGTGGTATAATTGGGGTGCGCACCCGAGAGTATTTCTAAGTAACAGCAACTTCCAAGCAATCGGTGAAAAAGCAATCGGTGAAAAACACTCAGGAAACAATAACTTAGCGGCACTGATCAACTTACCTCGTTTAAGGGCTACTAAACCCCAGTGTAATCTCAGATAAGCCCCCAATTCCCAGAGTAAGGGGAGTTTACCTTGGTATTTTTCACTGACTAGTGCATAAATTTTTTCCTTAATGGAAATATGGGTTTTAAGACGTTTCTGGAACGAAAACTTATGATTATAAGCACCAGACCAAATCGTCCGGTAAGCTAAACACTTATTGATAAATATAGCATCCCCAAACTGAGCGATTTGAATCCAGGAATCAATATCATCAAAGTTGGTATCTAAGCTAGAATCCCAACCACCGGAACTCAGAAAACCATCACGGGAAAACGCCACTTGCGCAGGGGTCCCAAACGGTACCATTTCTAGAAGCATTCCATAATGAATGTCTTCTTGGGCTATATATAACCTTTGCGGTGAACCTACTTGCCGTGTTATACTTAGCTCTGCTCCTAAGGTATCTACTTGAGCCGATTGGCAAGAGCAAATCACGGCTTTCGGATGTAATGCGATCGCATTAGCCATTTCTTCAATGCAGTTCCTGGCTAAGTAGTCATCATCATCCAACAGCTTGATCCAATCACCAGTTGCCAACTCTACCCCTTGATTTACCGCTTTCGAGTGGCCCATATTATCGGAATTTCGGTGATAAATCAAGCTCTGCTCACCAGCACGTGTCAAGGCTTCACTGCGCTCTTGGACATAATCTTCGGTTCCATCAGACGAACCGTTGTCAACGATAACAATCTCACAGGTAAATGTCTGAGCAAGTGCGCTTTCAATCGCGCGCTTGAGTAGATCTAGGCGATTATAAGTCGTGATAACAACGCTGAATTTCATCCGGCACCCCTGAGGAAAATTCTTTGATTAGCTTAGGTTTAATCATCAAAGCTCCAACCCTATAATTCCCCTGGAAGCTTAAGAACTAATAAGTTTACCAATAAGTCTAGCGTAATTATCTCCTCATGTTGGTTAAACGTTTCTATTTAAAGTCTAAACCCTCAACCTGTAACCTTCAACCTTGGCCTTTTGGCCACGCGTGCGCGTTCAACCTGTAACCTTCAACCTGTAACCTTAAACCTTAAACCTTCAACCTTCTTAAACCTTCAACCTTCAACCTGATTCAACCCAACTCCCAACAACTCACCACTCCAGCTACCATGTAAACCGTAAGGGATATGATGCTTCAAGTGCAGTCGTGCTACCGGTCCACTAGTTAAATCACGACCATCTAATATTACTAGATCCGACCGGTGATGACTAGCATCATATACTAAGGTCAATACCCAACCATCATCTTCTCGTTCAGCATTGGGTCGTGGCACAAACATTGGTTCATTTACAAAACCCTTTGGCGCAGCACTCCAGAATTGTTGTGTCTTTGTTTCCATATCTATTTTTAGAATCCCTTGTAATGGCGCATTACCGGTGGGACGATCAGCAGCTCCGATAAATAAGTAGCGATAGGGATGTCCGACACAATTAGGGTGAATAGTAGGAAACTCGCAACAGCGCTCTTCTAATAACTTACTCGCTACGGTTTTCTCCGTTAAGTTCAAAGTAAAGCGCCAGAGTTGCCCTGGTGCGATCGCATCAAAATCAACCTCCCGGAAATCACTACCTACGTCTACTGCTGATAATGACTCGTAGCAAATAGAATCGACATAAATCTTGCCATCTTCCTCAAAAGCATTAGCGTGATGGAAAATAAAGCCCGATTGGGTTTCTAGGATTTTGACTTCCTCTGTCTTCTGTTTACGAGGAATAACTATAATCCGGGTCGGTTGCTCAGGTTGATATGCCACACACTCACCAGCTCCTCGGTATCCCAACAGGAACGGAAAGGGATTATAAGTAACAGGATTTTGGAAGAAAATACAGTAATTTGGGGTAATCGCAAAATCGTGGATAAAGGCAAAACCAGGAACACTATAACTCTGACGTCGTAATAGTTTACCGGTCAGGTTCAATTCGTAAATGGTAATTTTGCTAGACAGACCTGGCTGAATCGCGAAATTCACCAGACAGGGTTGACCACCATCAAGCTTACAACTAGGGTCAATCCAAGGATGAGCAGCAAAGGATTCACCCCCTAATAACACTCCATCCAAGTTATCTTCACCCAAGGTTTCAAGGGTATGGGGGTCTAGACTGTGAGGTTTAGCGGCTTCCCATAAGGCTAAGAGTTTTCCACCCCAGTAGATCACATTGGTATTCGCAATATTTTTAAGTTGGACATCAAATAGATTCGCTAACCAACCCCCAGGCTTCTGAGTGCCAAACACTCCTCGATATACCGGTTTCCCCGCTTTCTGTTCCGCTAAGAAGCCCTCTGTGCGTACAAACCGATTGCGAAAATGAGCTCGACCGTGATCAAATGCGATCGCACAAATCATCCCATCCCCATCAAATGGATGATGCACCCGGTAACCATTAATATCCAGCAAACCAGGACCATTGCGTAACCAAGTCCCCCGCAATTCCTTAGGGATTTCCCCTTCTACTTGATCAATCCAATAATCCTCTTCATGGCGTTGGGACTCATAACCTCTTGCCCAATCTTCCTGGCTATAGGACACACCAGGATTAGAAACCCTATTGGCTTGTTTGTTGATTAACACATTTTCCATCTTTTATCAAGTCCTTAGCCAGATTATTTTATGAATAGTTTTTAATTTTATTTACATTTTATTACTTTATAGGAAATGTGGCGTAGGGTGCGTTAGGGGCGGGCTAGCTCTGATTTTCCGCCTGTTTCTGCTTGAAACAGCCCGACCCGTAACGCACCATCAGGTCAAACAGCTTTAACGGAACAAGGAACAAAAATTATCACAATTGATTTCGGCTCCCTATATCCCTTGGTTATCCCTTAGATACCCATCCCTAGATGGGTGCATCTCCTAAAAGTTGTTTGACAAGGTGGTGCGTTACGGGGCGGGCTGTCTAAACCCTGGCGCTTGAGCGGAAAACGAGGCCCCCCCTAACACCTCACAGGGGTAGGTTTTTTACTTTGGAGATAGGTAATAGGTAATGGGTAATAGGTAATGGGTAATGGGTAATGGGTGATGGGGAATGGGTAATCGGTAATGGCTAATCGGAACCCACCCGACACCCCGACCAGGAGGGGAAGAGCGGGAGATGGGTCGGTAATCGGTGGAAATTCTTGATGATTTTCCGACAGACATATTTTGAGAAATTTCAACAAGAGTGCCAGTACGTACTCGCCCAAATGTAAAAAACCTACCCTTGTCAGCCCCCTAACACACCCTACGCAACTTTTTTACAAATATGAGATGCACCATCCCTAGATACCCATCCCTGTAGCTCTGGCTAACTTTATGTCACAAAAATTTACATCAATTGCTAGCAAATATAGGTATAATATTCCTGTTATTATTCCCACCAGTAATAATTAGTATTGCTACTAGCAATAGCAGCTTTAACCGACTAGTAATCAAACGTCAGTTGTCAGCAATCAGCCGTCAGCCGTCAGCTTAAAATAAACCCCACGTAGCGTGCGTCAATTGGCAAGCTGATAGCTGATAGCACCTCAAGTAGCGTGCGTGGCACAGGCTTCTAGCCTGTGATGTAGCGCTAATCGCTCATAGGTGATAGCTAATAGCTTAAGTCAATTACCCCTCCCCAGGCTCAGGAGAACGAATCCCATGGCATTAGATGTGTTGAAACGCTATAACACTCAGTTAGGTTTAGCCCTATGCTTAGCCATTAGTGGAGCGTACGCATTTTCAGTAAACCAAGCTAATGCTCAGATTACTCCTGATGCTACTTTGCCCCAGGGGGAAAGGTCACAGCTAGACCTGGGCTCTGGTGAGGTAAATGGGAAAATTGTTGATCTAATTAAGGGAGGAGCAATCCGAGATATCAACTTGTTCCACAGTTTCGTTGAGTTTAATATCGACAAAGGGCAAAGGGTTTATTTTGCTAATCCAGCTGGGATTCAAAATATTCTGTCTCGGGTAACTGGTGCGAATCCCTCTAATATTCTTGGCACCTTGGGTGTCGATGGTGGAGCGAATTTGTTCTTGATTAATCCCAAGGGAATTTTCTTTGGGGATAAGGCGAAGCTGGATGTATCGGGGTCATTTGTGGGCACCACTGCTGATGGGATTGGGTTTGGCAATCGAGGAGTTTTTAGTGCCTCTAATCCAGAGCCGCCATCGCCATTGCTGACCGTTAATCCTAATGTATTCTTCTTTAATCAAATTCCCGGTAAGATTACCAGTCAAGCTAAGTTAGAGAAGCTAGCGGTTGATAACCTGTTGTTGCTCGGTGGTGATATTGAGGTTAGTAAGAAAGATAATAAGAAAGATAGTAAGATATCCACTAATCAAGGTGGGAATATTTTGTTAGCGGGATTGGGCGCACCAGGAGAAGTAGCATTAACTCAAGAGGGTGACAAGCTGGGTTTAGATTTTCCCGATGGCGTCAAGAAAGGGAATGTTGTCATTAAGGATAGCGCTATAGAAACTTCGGTAGCAAAAGATAGCGATGTTGATGGTGGTGACATTAGGATTATTGCTGATTCTTTGGAAGTAGAAAACACCGAAAAGAAGAAAGACCGGGGTATTTTTACTAAAACTGAGAATAATGGTAGGAAAAGTGGTGATATTAGTATAAGTGCTGATAACTCAGTCTTGATTAAGTCTAGTGCTAATAAAGAGCGCCAGGGAATTTTTACGATTACCGATGACAAAGGTGGAGAAGGCGGAAAAATTACTATCGACGCTGGCTCGTTGACAGTGACAGTAGAAAGCGAAAAGAAAAAACAGAGAAAAAAAGACCAGGGAATCTTCACCATAAATAAGGCAGATGGTCAGAAAAGTGGTGATATTAGTATCACAGCTGATGACTCAGTATCGATTAAGTCTACTGTTGAAAAAGAGCGCCACGGAATCTTTACGATCACCGATAAAAAAGGTGGAGAAGGCGGAAAAATTACTATCGACGCTGGCTCGTTAACAGTAGAGACGGCTCGAAGAGAGCAGGGAATATTCACCATAACTAAGGCAAGTCAAAAAGGCGGTGATATTATCATCACCGCTGATGACTCAGTTTCGATTATTGCTTCTAATAAAGGAAGTCAGCATGGAATCTTTACCTTAACTGATTACAATAAAGATAAGAAAAAAGATGACCCAGATGGTCAACCAGGAGGAAGTATTCAAATTACTGCTGGCTCGCTAATGGTGGACTCTGAAAAAGAAGAGCCGGGGATTTCCGCAAGAACAGGGGGAGATAGTGATAGCGGCAGCATTACCATTGATGTGAGTGGCAATGTAGAACTAAAAAATAGAGGTATCATTCAAACTGAACAACGTAAAAGCAAAAAACAGGGTGGTCCAGGGGATGTGACCTTAAATGTCGATGGCGATGTTACCCTCTATGATAGGAGTAGACTTCAGATCGAAAATGAAGGGGATGGATCTGGTGGTAAAATTACCATCTTGGCTGGGGGAGCAGTTAATGTCATATTCGACAGTAGAATTGAGAATACTGCTGAAGCAAGAGATCGTAAAATTAGACAAGCCTCATCGGAACCAAGGAGCGGTGGTATTTTAATCGAAGCTGCTTCCCTCTCCATTGATGCTCGCAATCCCAGGGATCCTAAATCCAAAAGAGGTCAAAACGGTGGAATTAGGGCTAAGACTGAAGACTCCCCTATCCCTGACGGGAATCCCATAGACATCCGTGTGGGGTCACTGACCATGATTGGATCTGGCAGCTCTCAAAACACTAAGGATGCTGGTATAACTGCTAATACATCAGGAGATGGCAAGGGAGGCAGGCTCACAATCATCGTTGAGGGAGACTTCATCATGAAAGATCGAGCCAAAATTGAAGCGTCAGCCAAAAATGACAAGACAGGCAATGGTGGCGAGATAACCATTGAAGCTGCTTCAATTTCCTTAAGCGGTAGAAGCTTTATCAGAACTGATGCTAGAACACAAGCTAAGGGAAATCCTGGCAATATCACCATAACCGCTAAGGATAAGATTGAGATTAACAACAGCGACATCAGAAGTGACATAGATTTTAATACTGGAAACCCAGAGCGCGCCAAAGAAAACCCAGGAACCTTTGGTAACATTACCATTAAAGCTCGCTCTCTATCCCTCCAAGATGGAGGGATACTGAAAACTGCTACTAAGGGCAACATTCCAGCAGGTAATATTAAAGTCAATGCCACGGATTTTGTGGAAATTTCTGGGAGTGGCTTTGTACCTAGTGCCATAGTCACCGAAAGTGAACTAGGCTCCCAGGATCTTGGAAACAATACCTTTAAGCTAGGAACGATTGAGGTCAATACCGATGGTAAATTAACCGTATCAAATGGCGCAGTCATCAGCGCTCGCAGCACCGGTGAATTTACAGGCGGTGATATAACAATTAATGCTAAGGAAGTAGAGGTCACCGCAGGGGGAGAAATTCTTTCTACTGCCACCAGTAGTAACTTAGAAGAAGTATTAGGCGTCACGGCAGAGGGAGAACTTGAGACTCAACCCTTAGATTTAGATGGTGCTCAGAGGACTGGTAAACCTGGTAATGCTGGCAATATTAGGATTAACGCTTCAGAGCAAGTTATTGTTAGTGGGAGTGCTCCAAAATCATCAAAATCCACTGTTGCTAGGATTGATAAGAGACTGAAACGACAAAATAAAGATGTGGATGGCAGAAATCAGCGACTGCAAGAAAAACTTGAAAAAGAAAATAATAAACTCCTCAAACAGCAGGATGAATTAAAACAACTCAAGGATAAACTCAAGGATAACCTTTCCGAAAAAGACATAGAAAAAGTAAAACGAGATATAGAAAAAAAATCAAAAGATATAGAAAAAAGACAACAAGATATAGAAAATGAAATAGACAAACGACAACGGCAAAACCGTGAAGACAAAATCAAGGCGTTCAGTGATATCCTTGAGATTCAAAATGATATCCCTGAAAGCAGGATTTCAGTTGGAGCCACCAGAGGTAGCGATGCTGGAGACTTGACCATAAAAACCAAAAACCTAACTGTCGAAGATGGAGGACGAATATCAGTAAGCGCTGTGCCATTAGATCAGGATGGTTTTCCAGAGAGAAACGTGCCTCAGAGCGAGCGAGGAGTCGCTGGCACACTGGAAATTAAGGCTGAGTCTCTTACCCTAGACAACGGCAAACTTATAGCTGCTACTGGAAAATCAACCGACCCACAAACCAACAGCGAAGATGCAGCAAATATCGATATCAATGTATCAGGATTGACAACACTCGATAACAACAGCCTAATCTTGGCTGATGCTACAGGTAATGATGTCAAAGGCGGGAACATCACTATTGAAGGCGGATTACTGATCCTATTTCCCTCTGACGGTGAAACAGGTAACGATATCTTTGCTAATGCTGAAGAAGGCCAAGGTGGAGAGATAAGCATCACCCTGCAAGGCTTGTTTGGAAACTTCAGGTTACAGGAAGGTCCAACTCGATTTAATGATATCTCTGCTATTAATTTGCAGGGTAATTCGTCTTTGGATGGGTTGTTGCAGATCGATGCTGCAGTTAATCCTACCCAGGATCCTGAGATCTTACCAACATCACTAGTTGACCCTTCAGCATTAATTGTCGCTAACTGTCCCAGGAGTGGAAAAGTAGCAGTAGATGAACTCGGTGAATTCATTGTTACTGGACGGGGTGGCTTACCCCCAAGTCCCCTAGACCCAATTACTCAACGGTCTGTACTGGTAGATTGGGTTACCCTTGATACTGAAGAAGATGAAGAAGAGACCATCAAAGAAGCTAAGTCTACTCCTACTCCTGATGTTAGTTACTTACCAATGAGAGGGAAACGCCGCACTGCCTCTACTCCTACTCCTGCTCGTCCCAAGAAGAAAATAGTGGAAGCTCAGGGTTGGACAGTGGGCGAGGATGGTACAATTATCTTGACGGCTGAACCGAATAATGGTACTCCTAAGAGTAATTGGTATAGTCCTAGATCTTGTGGTAGCAAGGGTTGAGGCAAGGGATAGATAATATTGATGTTGCCGTTAACTGCAAGAAACGGCGTTGCTGAATTAAAGTATGAAGCGCGATCGTTTGGTTTTGCTAAAGCCCCCTAAATCCCCCAATTTTGGGGGACTTTGAAACTCTTGTTCCCCCCAGAATTGGGGGGCTAGGGCGTGTTTTAAAACTCGGAGATCCCCCTAAATCCCCCTTAAAAAAGGGGGACTTTGAGTATGGCTCCCCCCTTTTTTAAGGCTCACAGGGGTAGGTTTTTTACATTTGGGTAAAACATGGGACGACCGAGAGGGAGAGGAAAAGGAAAACAACGAACAAATGATGATTTTTAACGACAAATTAAGTATATTGTCTTGATGCAATAGCGAGTGGGGGAAACCCCCTGTTCCCTTGCTGCATCGCTTTCTTATCCCCCACACCCCACACCCCACACCCCACACCCCACACCTGAGGTCAAAGTAAAAAACATACCCTTGAAAGCTTTTTTAAGGGGGGCTGGGGGGGATCATAATCTTGCGGAAAACTTTGAAACTCTTGTTCCCCCCAGAATTGGGGGGCTAGGGGGGCGAAACCATACCCAAAATCAGCAACGCCAGAAATTGCTGCAATTTTGTAAATTATCAATATAGCACTACCCATTAAGATTAGGACATTTGTAAACTCCGAAACCTAGTCCTAGCTTACTTCTGACTTCTGACTTCTGACTTCTAACTTGCGCGTAGCGCTATACCGATTCGCTAACTATAGCGCTAGCTAAAATTGCTCAGATTAAGCCCCTCTTAACTATAGCGCTAGGTTAGTTAACTTCAATCCAATTACTTCATTATCGAAAATTTCAACAATTTTGGATTATAGTGCGATTGACATGCAGTCACGCTACGCGATGAAGCAAAGCTTCCGCGCTTATGCGATCGCACTGTATAAGACTAGCGCGCTAGGTTAAGTGCCTTCAGCTTAATCCAGCTACTGTTGCTGATTTGAGCAATTTGGAGAGAATGCGATAGAGCTAGCTTGATCAACAAGGCGTGAAAATCTGTTACTGTTGGAAATTCCAGCAATTTGGGCTAATCATGATAGCGCTAGCAACAGCAACGCGCGATAGTTATCGGAAATTCCAGCAATTTAGGAAATTATGCGATCGCTCTGATTCATTTAATATAGCGCTATCTAAACTGCAGTCCAATTCGTTGGCTATTGGATATTCCAGCAATTTGGGCTAATCACGATAATGCTAGCAACAGCAACGCACGATAGTTATCGAAAATTAGAGCAATTGTGGATAATTACGATAGCGCTAAGTTAATCAATTTCGGTAGTTATCGAAAATTCAAGTAATTTCGGGAAGAAATGCGATCGCGCTAGCTGGATAAACATTGGGTGAAAATCCGTTATTGTCGGAAATTCCAGCAATTTGGGAAATCATGCGATCGCGCTAGCTGGATAAACATTGGGTGAAAATCCGTTATTGTCGGAAATTCCAGAAATTTGGGGAAATCATGTGATCGCGCTAGCAACAGCAACTTGCTGAGTTATCGTAAATTCCAGCAATTTGGGATAATCACGATAATGCTAGCAACAGCAACAAAGGGTGAAAATCGGTTATTGTTGGAATTTCCAACAATTTTGGAAAATCATGGGATAGCACTAGCAACAGCAATGGGCGGAAGTAGCGCGAAAATTCGATCAATTTCGGATAATCATGATAATGCTAGCTTGAGCAATTCCGTGAGTTATCGTAAATGCCAGCAATTGCGGATAATCACGATAGAGCTAGTTATCGAAAATTCCAGCAATTGGGGATAATCACGATAGAGCTAGCTGAATCAACAAGGGGTGAAAATCCGTTATTGTCGGAAATTCCAGCAATTTGGGAAATCATGCGATCGCGCTAGCAACAGCAACTTGCTGAGTTATCGAAATTTCCAGCAATTTGGGGAAATCACGATAGCACGTTGGTTGAGCAACAAAACGTGAAAATCCTTGACTATTGGATATTTCAGCAATTTGGAATAATCACGATAGTGCGTTGGTTAATCAATGCACGGTAGTTATCGAAAATTCCAGCAATTTGGGATAATCATGATAATGCTAGCTTGAGCAATTTCGTGAGTTATCGTAAATGCCAGCAATTGCGGATAATCACGATAGAGCTAGTTATCGAAAATTCCAGCAATTGGGGATAATCACGATAGAGCTAGCTGAATCAACAAGGGGTGAAAATCCGTTACTGTCGGAAATTCCAGCAATTTGGGAAATCATGCGATCGCGCTAGCAACAGCAACTTGCTGAGTTATCGAAATTTCCAGCAATTTGGGAAATCATGCGATCGCGCTAGCTGGATAAACATTGGGTGAAAATCCGTTATTGTCGGAAATTCCAGCAATTTGGGGAAATCATGGGATAGCACTAGCAACAGCAATGGGCGGAAGTAGCGCGAAAATTCGATCAATTTCGGATAATCCCAATAGTGTGTTGGTTGAGCAACAAAGCCTGAAAATCCTTTACTGTCGGAAATTATAGCAATTTTGGATATTGGTGTGATCGCTCCGAGGCCATTAGTATAGCGCTATATAAATAATAGAGCCTTCTTAATCAACAAAGCGTCCAATTCGTTGGCTATCGGATATTCCCACAATTTTGCATGATAACGATAATCTTAGCTTGAGCAACTTCGGTAGTTATCGAAATTTCCAGCAATTTTCGATAATCACGAGAGCGCTAGCAACAGTAACTTGCTGAGTGATCGTAAATTCCAGCAATTGTGGATAATCACGAGAGCGCTAGCAACAGTAACAAAGGGTGAAAATCCGTTATTATTGGAAATTCCAGCAATTTTCGATAATCACGATAGCCCTAGCAACAGCAACTTGCTGAGTTATCGTAAATTCCAGCAATTCTGGATAATCACGATAGTGCGTTGGTTGAACAATTTCGGTAGTTATCGAAAATTCCAGCAATTTGGGATAATTACGATAGAGCTAGCAACAGCAACGCGCGATAGTTATCGTAAATTACAGTAATTTGGGATAATCATTATAATACTAAGTTGATTAACAAGGGGTGAAAATCGTTTACTGTCGGAAATTCCAGCAATTTGGGATAATCACGATAATGCGTTGGTTGACCAACTTTCTGAGTTATCGAAAATTACAGCAATTCTGGATAATCATGATCATGCTAGCTTCAGCAATGGGCGTAAGTTATCGTAAATTACAGAAATTATGGATAATAACGATCGCGTTAGCTTAAGCAATTTCGGTAGTTATCGTAAATTACAGCAATTTCGGGAATAATGTGATCGTGCGTTGGTTGAGTAATTTCAGTAGTTATCGAAAATTCTAGCAATTTGGGATGATCGCGATAGCGCCTTATTGAGCAACAAAGCGTGAAAATCCTTTACTGTTGGAAATTCCAACAATTTGGGATAATTACGATAATCCTGGTTTGACCAACTTTCTGAGTTATCCGAAATTCCAGCAATTTTAGATAATCACGATAATGCTAGGCTGACCAATTTTCTGAGTTATCGAAAATTCCAGCAATTTTGGATGAGAGTGCTGTAGAGCTAGCTAGATCAATTTTCTGAGTTATCGAAAATTCCAACAATTTCGGAAAATCATAGATAGTGCTAGCAACAGCAATTTCAGTAGTTATCGAAAATTCTAGCAATTTGGGATGATCGTGATAGCGCCTTATTGAGCAACAAAGCGTGAAAATCCTTTACTGTTGGAAATTCCAACAATTTTAGAAATTATAGGATAGGGCTAGCTCTATCGCGATTATCGAAAATTCCAGCAATTCTGGAAAATCATGGGATAGCGCTAGCAACAGCAACTTCGCTGAAAATCCGTTACTGTTGGTAATTTCAGCAATTTGGGAAATCATGCGATCGCGCTAGCAACAGCAACTTGCTGAGTTATCGAAATTTCCAGCAATTGGGGATAATCACCATAAATCGGGGTTGGTAAGGGGGAAACTGGAAGCCCCTGTCGTTCACGTATGGGGAGGAAAGTTTCCCCCTTACATAAACAACTGAGCGTAAGGGAATCCTTATTGATAGGAATAACCATCGCTGCGATGAACAAAAGAACAGTATTTGTGTGAAATTCCGGCTACTCGACCTGTAGCCGTTGTGATATCAAAGCTACCGGTTGCTCGACATAAAACTCGACCAATATAAGAGCCAACTTTTTTCCCTTTGGTAACAACAGCTTTAACAATATCCCCTGTTTGAAATCCAAAGTGTTTCTTGGTGTTTGACCGATGTCGAATCGGAAAACCAAAAGCATTTGTTCCACACATTTGACGGTTGCCATGTCCTGTTGCTTTGATTTTCATTGGTCTTGACACTAAAATTTTTAAGGTATCTGGCGTTGAGTGGCCTACATTGGCCGCGTCCAACCAATGAGTTTTAGGTAAATTTTGACGACAACGGTTGTATTTAGTCCTACCACCAGTTCCCGTTTCCACAGGTATTCCTAGCTCTTTGAGGCCATTAAACAGTTTCCATCGAGTAGCATTAACGGCGGCTGTGTCAGCTAGTGATCTTTTCGATTGAGAGAGAATTGACTTGAGCAGTAAGGGGTTATTTTCTAAGAATTGCTCAATCGGTTTGTTTCCTTTCTTTTGGTTGCATTTTCGACAACTCAAAGTCAAGTTTGATACGCGATTAGAGCCTCCTTTTGACTTGGCAACAATATGCTCAATCTCTAGCTTAGTGTCCGTAGCACCGCAGTAAACACAACGACGATGCCATTTTTCTAGCATATATTCCCTTAATTCATAACCGGCTAGGGTTCCTTGTTGATATTCAATTCCCGAGATTTCTGGGTTTTGTATGAGTTGGGTATCAAATCGTACTAATTCAGTTGAGATGTGAGCAATTGGTGATAACTGCAAAAGCCGTTTTACCCAAGTCAAAATGTTTTCAACTCGACTGATTAATGACGGTGGCAACCATCCCTCTTGACGACATCGATTGTTAAACCGAGGTTGGCGATAACGAGTTTTGCGATTTCTGCGAGAATGCCTTAACTGTCTTCTAGAGGTCAGAGCGGATCGAATTTGACCCCCTCTGTGAGTCAGTTCTGCTCCCCACAGCACAGATTCATTTCTCAGGATAGCTATACCTGTAGTCTTCGATCCCGGGTCGATTTTAATCCTGAGCTGTTGATTATTTGGTTCAGCAACTTCCTCCTTCAATATAATCGTAAAAGGATACCTTTTAAACACAGCCGCTTTTCCCGTTTTGAGCAATTTTCTGGCTCTAGCTGGATGAGTTGGGTTTAAAGGTTTTCTTGAACTGTTCAAAACAAAAACAAACATGAGTTTAATCTCCCATTCGGGGTAATGTGAACCTCGCCAATGTTTAGAGTCGGTACTTTCTTCAACACACGGGCTTAACCCTTGTACACCACACTTAATGCTGAAGTTCTAGAGCTACAAACTGGTTCATGCATTCGTAGGTAGGACTTAAACTCTTGCTCTAAACGTAGACTTTGTAGGTCTTTGGCTGGTCAGGTGGGCTTTATTCAAGCCCCCGGCTTATAGCCGTGGGGTTCCTGACAAATTCCCGATCAGGCATCAAGGGTTTAAGTGCCCGCAAATGCCCCTCCGCATCAGACCGGTTCCGGTACCGACCAACAACCACCCGTTGCATTCTTGGCAATAAACGGATGACCGCCCATGGGTATAGGCGTTCAGAGTAAGTCATACTTTAGGTATCTCCTTAACTGGGGGTCTAGAGCCAGCCTTTGGGCTTGGGAAAACTTGGGGCTGGCTCTTAACGCTTTCACGTCTATGATTAGATTATAACATAAAAAACTTTTATTATAACATATTTTGCAAATTTTTGTAACAAAGTCTTGGGGGAGTCGGGAATCGGGAATCGGGAATCGGGTAAAAAAAATAGCGCTAGATAAATTCGGCTAAAGTATAGCGCTATTTTAAGCTCATCACTTAATCAACCCAAACATCTCATAAAACTCCAAAAAGTCAGCGCTAGATAAATTCGGCTAAAGTATAGCGCTATTTTAAGCTCATCACTTAATCAACCCAAACAACCCTTAGGATGCATAAAGACTAGCGCTAGATAAATTGTAAAGTTTTGCAAAAAACTAACACAACCTGAAATTAATGTGTTAAGTTAACTATAAGGTTAGCGCGATAGTAAAGGGTAACAAAAGATGAACCAACAAATGAACCAACAAGCCAAGATCGTCGGAACTACCCAAGCAGCCTTTCTTCTAGGGATTTGTGTCCAACGAGTTCGGCAACTTTTGAAAAATGGCAGAATTAAGGGCGCTCAAAAAGTAGGCAGATTTTGGCAAATTCCCCTATTTAACGGCTTGCCCAGGGTCAGTCCCGGTCGCCGTGGACCCAAGGGAACCTGGAGAAGAGGTTTCCAGAAGGTGGCGACTTACATCCACGTCAACCAGAACGTAATCAAGCAAAATAAAAAGCACGACACCTACAAGCCTGTGCTGACCGTCAAACAAGGTAATCGCAACACCTACGGTCATTATGTAGAAATCAAGGGTCCATCTCGGTTAGTCTATCAACCCAATTGTCCTAAGGATTGTGGGGCTACGGTGTGGCTAGAAGTTGACTCTTCTGTAGAAATTCTCACTAAAGTGTTTAGTTAATTGCAGGATGGGTATTAGCTTGGGGTCATTCCAGGTGGAAGCTGCTGGTTTGCGTAGCTTAAGAATTTCAAAAATAAGTGTTAACTTGAAGGTTAAAACTTTAATGTTCTTGGTCAAGGGTTTGTGAGAGTTCAACTCAAACAGTAGAAATGCTTCACTCGGAGTAACGGAAGCAAAAGTTATGCCTAGATGATTCGTAGATATACTTAGTTGTTACATTCAGCGGACGCAAAACTTATCCCTAGATACACTGATAGATCTACAGATATATTACATTCGTTCTCAATTTCTTCCCTTACTCTTGACTACTGTTGGTTTTATTTGCCACTCTATCACCAGGAAAACTAATTAATAGTTCTTACCTACTAAAAACAATTGCGATATGGTAAGTAATGTTTAGATTTGTTGCAGTAGTCAGGAGTTCATCTTTGTTAACCTTGGGTGCATTAGCAGTCGTTAGTAGCCTAATTTTAAAACCGTTAGAAGCTGGAGCTGCTGTTAATGATCAGAGTCTAGTCTTCGTAAAGGATTCATGGCCACAGGAGCCAGTGCCAATTCCAGAGAACTTGAACAAAGGGGATAATCAGGTTTTAGGGAGCGACACTGTAACAAATGTCAACACCATGGGTATTAACCAGCTCCTCAGTCCTCCAGCCCCAGCAAAAATTAGTCAAGCCCTACCTCCAAACCTACCTCCGGGTATAGAGCTACCGGAGGAGCGGCGGCGAAATCCCTTTCCAGATCCTACACCTCGGGCTCCTAAACCCCCCTCTCTGGAACCAGCGCCAGAACCCCAACCTCCCCAGAAACTTCCTCCTGTGGACGAACTTCTTGACCCATCTGCTCCTAGCCCTGATCTACCGGATGAAATTCTGGAGGACATTCCAAAACAAATTTTCATTAAACGGTTTAATATTATTGGCTCAACGGTATTCAGCCAGGAAAAATTAGCGGAAATTACGGATCGTTTCATCAATCAACCCATCTCCTTCCCAACATTATTTAAAATCAGGTCTGAGATTACCAAGTTATATGATGATGAAGGATACGTTAACTCTGGAGCCTATATCCCACCTCAGCAACTTGAAGATGGGATAGTAACCATTGAGATTATCGAAGGGGAATTAGAAGATATTATTGTCAAGGGTCTGAGTCGGCTTAATTCTAATTACATCAAAAGCCGTCTTGCGATCGCTACCAAGAAGCCTCTGAATGTAAGGCACTTACTACAAGCCTTACAAATGCTGCGACTCGACCCTTTAATTGCCAACATCTCAGCTGAACTGTCGGCGGGTGTTGAGCCTGGGGAGAGTTTGCTAGAAGTAACAGTAACTGAAGCGGATACCTTTAGCACCCAAATAACATTAGATAATGGACGCTCTCCGAGTGTAGGAAGCTTTCGGCGTCGTCCCAAAATTCGAGAAGGCAATTTACTGGGATTGGGAGATGCCTTAGAATTCAACTACACCAACACTGATGGTAGTGATACCTTTGATGTTAGCTACACCCTACCGATTAATCCCCGCAATGGTATCTTGCGCTTAGCCTATGGGACAACATCTAGTGAAGTAATTGAGCCTCCTTTTGATGATATAGATATTGATTCAGAATCACGCTTTTATGAAATAACCCTGCTTCAGCCTGTATTCCAAACTCCTACCGAAGAAGTAGTTATTGGTATCACCGGCTCACGCCAGGAAAGTGAAACCTCTATCTTAGATACCCCCTTTCCTTTATCAGCAGGAGCTGATGATGAAGGGCGTACACGGATTAATGCCATCCGGTTAATCCAGGGGTGGACTAAGCGCAGTGAGCAACAAGTTTTAGCAGCTCGCTCCCAGTTTAGTATTGGGATTAGTTCAGGAGATACTACTATTAATAGCGGTAGGGGTGAACCAGATAGCAATTTCTTCGTTTGGCGCGGTCAAGGCCAATGGGTAAGGCTACTGGCACCAAACACTATCTTATTAATCCGAGGGGATGTGCAACTAGCAGACCGAAGCTTGGTACCATTAGAACAGATAGGGATTGGCGGTTTAGAGAGTGTGCGGGGCTATCGCCAGGATCTGATTCTATCGGACAATGGTGCCTTTATTTCTGCAGAGCTGCGTCTGCCAATTATTCAGAATGATAGCGGAACTCTGGTGCAGTTGACTCCTTTTCTTGATTTTGGTACTGGCTGGAATAAAGAAGATGAAAATGATATTGATGATAACACGATCGCATCCCTTGGTCTGGGTTTGCGATGGGAGCAAGGAGATTTCCTAGAGGCTAATATTGGCTGGGGCTTGCAGTTAGTGGATGTTGAAACTAGGGATAGAACGTTACAGGAAGATGGCTTCTATTTTTCGGTTATTTTTAGACCATTTTGATCAAGGAAATAAAAATTAACAAATAAAAATTAACAATTAAAAATTGCTATTAATATAGCGCCTATCATCCTAGTTATGAGGTGCAGCAAGGGAGAAAATGAACCATGGTCAAAAAAAGGATATATACCGTTTTGCTCTCGGTTGTAAATACACTTATTTTGGCAAGAGGCAACCCACCCCTAACCCCTCCCAGGAGGGGAAGGCAAGAGGCAAAAGCGATGCAGCGCGGTCTTGGGGGTTTCCCCCATGAGCGACTGCATCAAGACGGCAAGAGGCACCCACCCCTAACCCCTCCCAGGAAGGGAAAGATATCTGGAGTTTTGTGGGACAATCTAAAAAGACCTCTTAGGTTGATAGCTGAACTAACAACACATTATAGTGACATAGCTAGAGCAAATCGAAAATCCTTAGGGTTGAGGATAAGGAGGTGGATAAGGTTGCCTCTGATCGCTCTGTTAACAGCATTATTGTGCAATTTAGTCCCTCCGGTTTTAGCGAAAGTCCCACAAACCTTGAAAGTTGAAAGGTTGAAGGTTGTTCGCGAACAACCGGCTAACCTTGGCAAAAAGGCCACGCTACGCGAACAACCAAATAACCTTAAACCTGATAACGTTCAACCTGATCAGCTTAAACTTTCCACCTTACTTAAACAGGGGCAAGGTCTCTACGATTCAGGTAGATTCGCCGAAGCAGTAGATGTTTTAGAACAAGCTCTTGAGAGTAATCAAAATCAGGGAGATCAGCTATCAGAAGCGATGGTGTTGAGTAATCTCTCGTTGGCTTATCAGCAACTGGGATTATGGACTCAAGCCAAGAATGCGATCGCTAATAGTGAAAAACTATTGCGCTCTATAAAACCGAGTGATAAGTCTACAGCATACTTACAAGTGCTGGCGCAATCCCTAATGATCAAAGGAAGTATTGAGCTTGGTTCATCAGACGCACAAGCAGCAATGGAAAGTTGGGAGCAAGCTGCAGTAACTTATAGTGAATTAGGGGATGAAGCTGGTGAGATTCGCAGTCGGATTAATATAGCGCAAGCTCTACAAGACTTAGGGATGTATAAGCGGGCGTTGAATCTACTCAATCAGATCGAGGAATCGTTAATTGCTCAACCTGACTCTTTGAATAAAGCGGTCTTGTTGCGATCGCTTGGGAATATGCGTCAATTAGTAGGACAACTGAGCCAATCCCGGGAAACCTTAGAAAAAAGCTTACAGATTGCCCGAAACTTATCATCGTCTCAAGAGATTAGCGCTACACTATTTAGTTTAGGGAATACAGCCCGGGCTCAGCTTAGCTCAGGGGATACAGCACAGGCTCAGCTTAGCTCAGGGGATACAGCGCGGGCTCAGCAAGAATTAGACGAGGCTATTGACTACTATCAACAAGCATTTGACTACTATCAACAAGCATTCGATGAGTCATTAGATCCAATCACTAAGCTTGAAGCGCAATTAAATCAACTTAGCTTATTGATTGATACTAAAAGGATAAAGGAAGCACAAGCACTAATCCCTCAAATCCTGCCCCAACTGGAATCCTTACCTCTGAGCCGCCGCAGTATCTATCTGAGGATTAATTTTGCTCAAAGCCTAATGAAGGATGAAGTTAGAAGTATCAAGGATGAAGGATATGTTCAGACTTTAGCCAAGAGACTTCAGCCTTCGGTTAAGATTGCGGTTGCTCCTTCTTATGAAATTGCTAAAATCCTAGCTACTGCGGCACAACAGGCTAAAACATTGGGAGATAAGCGAGCTGAAGCTTATGCTATTGGTAGTCTAGGTCAACTGTATGAGCATAATCAGCAATTGCCAGAATCTCAAGACCTGACTCAACAAGCCTTAAAGTTAGCTCAGGAAATCAATGCTCCGGATATTAGCTATCGCTGGCAATGGCAACTGGGACGTATTTCGAAAGGACTTGGGGAAGAGCAAAATGCGATCGCAGCTTACACCGAAGCAGTTAATACTCTCAAGTCTATACGTAGTGACCTAGTAGCTGTTAACCAAGAGGTCAGGTTTACCTTTCGAGAAAGTGTCGAGCCAGTCTATCGAGAATTCGTGCAATTACTGCTGCAATCAGACAGCAGAAATTCTAATCCCGAGAACTTGGAAAAAGCGCGTGAGATCATTGAGTCACTACAGTTAGCTGAACTAGATAACTATTTTCGCTCAGCCTGCTTGAATGCTACTCCTGTAGTCATTGATCAAGTCATCGATCAAGCTGATACGAAAGCAGCATTAATTTATCCTATCATACTGCCAGAAAGCGTGGATATTATTATCCGCTTACCCCAACAAAAACTGCGTCACTATAGAACAGAGCTTCCCCAAGACCAAATTGAATCTACTCTGGAAGAACTGCATCACTTCCTACCCCAGCTTCATCGACGGAAATTTTTACCAATGTCGCAGCAGGTATACAATTGGATAATCCGACCGATTGAAGAGGATTTAGCTAACTCTCAAGTAGACACCCTAGTATTTGTGCTTGATGGAGCTTTGCGCAATATTCCCATGGCAGCACTCCACGACGGTAAGCAGTATTTAGTCGAAAAGTATAGTATAGCGCTAACTCCTGGACTAGATTTAATGAATCCCCAGCGCTTAGTCAGGGAAGATATCAGAGTGCTAACGGCTGGGTTATCTGAATCCCGTCAGGGATATAATCCTTTGCCATTTGTAGAAGTAGAGCTAGAGAAAATTAAGGCTCAAGTTCCTAGTGAAATCCTCCTCAATCAGGACTTTACTGAAACCAACTTTGAAAATTCTGTTGAAGCAGCTCCTTTTCCAGTAGTACACATTGCCTCCCATGGTGAATTTAGCTCTAAAGCTGAGAAGACGTTCATTCTGACTTGGGATAGTAAGATAAATGTTACTGAGTTGAAGGATTTATTACAAACCACAGACCTACGCCAACCCACTCCGATCGAATTACTCGTGCTGAGTGCATGCGAAACAGCAACTGGGGACAAGAGAGCGGCTCTGGGTATAGCTGGTGTAGCTATAGAAGCAGGAGCACGTAGTACCCTCGCTACTATTTGGGCAGTTAATGATGAAGCCACAGCGGCGTTAATGAATCGATTTTACCAGGAACTTACTGACAAATCAATCTCAAAAGCTGAAGCCCTCAATCGCGCCCAAAAATCAATTTTACAAAACCCAAACTATGAACATCCTTATTACTGGGCTGCTTATCTGATGGTAGGTAATTGGTTGTAATAACTAATCTAGCAATTCTACGACTTGTGAGGTACAAATTTGTTGTTTTTAGGGAGCAGGGAGCAGGGAGCAGGGAAGATGGAAAAAATAATGTGTACCTCATGAGTCCTAGAAACGCTATATCATGTTCCGTTGAACACTTATAAATAGTAGGTAATAGGGAACAGGGAACAGCGATGTAAAGTTGCCAAAAGCCCCTCTGCTCCCTGCTCCCTGCTCCCTGCTCCCTGCTCCCTATTTCAACAGTTAATTTTACTTTTGTCGGACTACTTACCAAGGATTACCAACTACAGTAAAAGCCGCCCAATAATAGGGATGGGATAAATCTTCATAGTTGAGAGATGCTAGTTCTGGAGGTAACGATACATTTGGTCGATCAGTAACACTAGCCAAACTTACCTTTTGTTTCAACATCCCAATCTGAGCTTGTCGCAACGCTTCAGCCTTAATTGGTACAGTCTTAAGAGACCGATAAAATTCACTCATCAGCACTAAAGTTCCCCCATCACTGACATACCACAAACTAGCGACTGCTGACTTGACATTGGCGCGAACTGCTAATCCTGCAAAGCCTAACTCAGCTTCTTTATCCCCGATAGCAGTGCGACAAGAACTCAGCACCAATAATTCTATTGTTGGTGAGTGCCAACGCAATTCAGTGAATTCCTCTAAAGTCAGTTTACTATCCCAAAACTGAATATAAGACTGGCTTGGTTTTCCCGCCTTGAAGTCTGAATGAGTTGCCAAGTGCAGGATTTTATAATTCTTATTATATCGCTGTTGCCACTTTAGATTATTTATGGTAAATTTCCGATTCAAGAAAGATTTTCCTTGCCAAGGATATTGGGTGATAACAGATAACTCTATCGGCACAGCAGGCAAGGAATTGTGTTCATTAAATTCTGAGGCACCCATAGCCAAAACTTGGGAATTTTTCAGATCACTATAGACAGTATCTGTTAATTTGAAGGCCGGAATAAGTGCTAAACTATACTTCTGAACCAGAAACTCTTGGCCATCATGTAAAGCAGCAAAGGGTAAGTGGCGTAACCCTCCACCTAGGCAAAAAATTAGATTATCGATACCTTGATTTTTAAGGTATGGTTCCACTGGCTCAATCATCCACTGATAGAGTTGCTGAGCTACTGGTAGATAATCTTTAGTGTGTCTACGCATAGGATGAGTAATAGTTTGGATAAACTCTTGCACTAGACTCAACAGAGCTTCCTTATTGGCTGCGGAGACACGCTTGTGAATAGGCTTACCTTCTGGTGTAATTAATACCAGTTCTAGTTGGTGCGATCGCGGAACCATGTAGATAAGACCAGGCTTTTGACCAGTTTGATTGGTGATTTTGCCAAGAGTATTAGCAATTTCTTTTACAGTGATGGATTGCTCAGGAAAATTGATGTCGAGGTGGTGCTGATATTGTTTTTCCCAAGTTTGTTCAATTAAAGGTACTGCTTCTACTACTTGGTTATTGTCCAGGGCTGTTCCAAAGTTGGGGGGATTAACAGCTGGTGATTGAGCAATCGTTTGATGAGTAAGAGCATTGGAGCCAGTGTGGTTAGACATTGGTCTAGTGACTTGTGCTTGCACCGAAAGAGCACTGATAGTTCCGGTGAAGTGTAGTGTCGCTAGGAACCAGCTAAAGCTAGTCGCTATTCGTTTCATAGTTACGTCACGCAGAAAAGCAAAGGTAAGTAGTAAACGTAAGTATTTAGCGAACGCGCCCCGCCTGACCTACGGTCAATCGAGCTACGCGCACGTTACACGAACGCACTTACCCAGTCAGCTTTCGAATCAAGCAAAACTTAGGAATTTGGCTGAAAGTGGCCAGTAGATAAGTTTTTCGAGGACAAATCTCCGTTTTTCGGATTATCCTGATTAGGATTAGCTGAAAGCTAAACGCTAAACGCTGAATACTTACGATTAGAAAGAGCAAAATTGACAGCAGATGGATTTTTCATCCATCTCTCAGAATAGTCAATCTTTATTAAAGCAATGAGTAATAGCAATCCTATTTAATGGGAATTAGGATTGCTGATTAGACTTGCTCTATCGTACTTATCCGCCTTGAGTTAACTATTTATGCAAGAAAGAAAATTAATTATTTGAAAAAGGTATTGCACTACATTGACTCAATCCTCTTCACCTGCTTCAACCCCAAAAACACGGTTAAAAGATTTCAGCACCTTATAACCTGAATCAATCGACTCCAGGGGGTCTTTACGCAAGCGGTGCCGTAAACATAAGGTAATCACCCGGCGGATATCATCCACTGTCACTTCAGTTCGTCCTTCAAATGCAGCCAGAGCCTTAGCCGCACGATTAGTTACAATATCACCCCTGAGTCCATCCACATCCAGTTCTGAGCAAACTTCTGAAATATTCACCCGAAAGTCGTAGTCCATTTCTACTTCAGCAAGTCGCTCTTGAGCCATTACTATCTGTTTCTGTAACGCTTCTTGCTCAGATTGGTGCTGTTCAATATATTGGTTGGGATTTTGATCAAACTCTCCCCGTTCTTCCACAATTTTGACTCGCAGCACTGGTTCTTTGACCGTACGGATTTCCGCGTGCATCCCAAAGCGGTCTAGTAACTGGGGTCGTAATTCTCCTTCTTCCGGGTTACCAGAACCTACTAAAACAAAGCGAGCAGGGTGGCGAATGGATATACCTTCCCGTTCTACAGTATTCCAACCACTAGCAGCCGAGTCTAGGAGTACATCCACTAGGTGGTCATCGAGCAGATTAACCTCGTCTACATAGAGGATGCCCCGATTCGCTTTAGCCAAGAGTCCTGGTTCAAAAGCTTTGACACCTTCAGATAAGGCTTTTTCTATATCGATTGTACCACAAACCCGGTCTTCGGTTGCCCCTAAGGGTAAATCTATCATGGGAACTTTCTTCTTGACCGAAGTCCTGGATGCAGCTGTTCCGTTACCATTGCCCATCCAGTCAGGATCCTTAGGGTCAGAGTTGAAGGGGTCTTCAGCAACTACATCGATTTCTGGTAATAAATCAGCTAAGGCACGAATAGTAGTAGATTTGCCTGTGCCGCGATCGCCCATGATCATTACTCCCCCAATTTTGGGATCGATCACATTTAAGAGCAATGCCAGTTTCATTTCTTCCTGACCGACAATGGCGGTGAAAGGAAACACTAGGCGGCGAGTAGTCTTGGGCGCTTGGGCAGTAGGACTCACTGGGATTACTTAATTCTTATGGTTGGTTTTTCTCGACGATTACTATTTTGCCATAGTGCGTGCCTTGAGTTTTCATAAATCTTTTACGTTTTGCTTTTAATATCATCTGTCCTATCTCCCCATCTCCCGATCTCCCCATCTCCCGATCTCTCCATCTCCCCATCTCCCCATCTCCCCATCTCCCGATCTCCCCATCTCCCCATCTCCCCATCTCCCCATCTCCCGATCTCCCCATCTCCCCATCTCCCCATCTCCCCATCTCATCTACTATTAGTTGGAACCAGGAATAATAATATACCCAGTTGTTACATCTCCTAACACCAAATTAAATTCAGTTCCCCAATACCACCAGTGGGCTCCGACATAAGCGCAGATGATGCTATCTAGCTGGTCTTCAGCCGCTTTGAGAGCTTTACCTGTAGTGGGGATTTGGGGCAGAAATGAACTGCAAAGACTGGAAGTAAGGGATGAGGATGAGAGGGAGTTAAGAGAAGGGGTAAGGTGGGGTAGGGTATCGAGAATATATTGCCGAAGTTTGGTTAGTTCAGCGTGTCTTTCGCTTAGTTTACCTTTTTTGTATTTGAGGATCCGATTGAGGTTGAATAGCTGGACGATGGCGGGATGGGGGAAGACTTCGATTTGATAGCGCCCTAGTTTTTGGGGAGTGATGGTTGGGGCATGGATAAATTGCCGTTGTTCTAGGCTCAGACCAAATTCTACGGTGCGCTGGGCGAAGGGGCGTTGGAGGTTGGCGGGATAGCACCCAGCATGATAGCGACCAAAGTATTTATGGGTCAGTCTATCCGGTAGGCGCATTCCTGTAGGGTTGGGAATCAGGGTAGGAGCGTCTACTGCTACCATGGCGGGTTCTGGAGATGGTGACCAATGGTCTATCCAGTTCAGGATATCTGTGATTGACTCTTTGCGGTCTAAATCTAGCAGGTTTAGGGTACCAGCACACCAATCTAAGCAACAAAGACCAGTTGCTCCAGAAGTCCAGCCAAGGTCTATGCCTAAAAACCTCATAACTTACTCTATTTCACAAATTTTAATCAAATTCAGTAACTAATGTTACTTTTTGTGTTTTTATTTGGTAAATCTAGCTACTTTTTAATCAGATTTTTGTATGATTCAAAGTGTAAAGGTTTTCGGTGTATAAACAAATACCAAGTTGCAGACTGTCCCTGCAACTTGGCATTAAGACGAACAATTCACTGCATCGTCAAAGGAAACAGTGAACTATCCCTTTATTCGTACACATCTATTCTGAGGTTTTAGTCATGAGCATGCAAGATCTTAGTAGCACAACCCACTCCCATGTTGTAAGTAAACACTGGCAGCATCCGGTCAGGATGACTTTCCTGGTAGTTTTGTGCTCCTTTGTGATGGGCTTAGTGCCGTTTATGTCTATCTCAAATTTTTCCCAGACACAAACCCAGACTCTAATAACCCTTGGTGAGGCAGGTGTTTGGGAAACTCTAGGAGAGCGCAATTAAGAAGGAAGTTTAAACTTTTAACCTTAAACTTTCAACAATCAACTAAACACTTTGAGCTTTTGTAAAATCGGTGTTCCTAATGGCTCTTGGTTGGGATTTTGCGATCGCATACTGTGGGTTTCACTGATTCCCATACTGTCAGTTTCACTGATGGGTACCAAGTTGACAGCACAGGCTTTTAATTCTGGTTGCAGGGAAATGGGACAAGATTCGGGATGGGTCAGAGCATTAGCTTCTGCCTGATTTGCCCACAAAGCTCCCCAGTGCATGGGAGCAAACACAGTACCAGGAGTAATCGCTTTAGTGACTTGAGCTGGGAAGCGGCAAGTTCCGCGACGCGATCGCACTTCTACCCAATCCCCATCTTTAATCCCCAGCTTTTGGGCATCACGGGGATGAATTTCTAGTAACGGATTGGGGTACATTTTGGTGATTTTCTCAATCCGTCCGGTGCGGGTTTGGGTGTGCCAATGACCATAGAGTCGGCCACTGGTCAGCACCAAAGGGTAATCCTCCGACGGGGGTTCTGCCAGTCCTTTAGAATGGAAAGCGGCAAATTTTGCCTTGCTATCTGGCGTATTGAATCGGAAGTCAGTATAAAGCCGTTTGCCAGTATTGCTGATTGACTCAGAAGACTCTTGGTTTTGTAACTGCTCAGGGCAAGGCCATTGAATCGGACCGTCTTTCCGTAAGCGTTCGTGACTAAGTCCGGTCATGTCACAAAGGCGTCCACGGGTCAGTTGCACAAATTCCCGATATACAGCGGCAGAGTCAGTAAAGTCAAATTCTTTAGTAAAGCCAAGGCGACGCCCTACTTCCGCAAAGATTTCCCAATCCGGTCTGGCTTCCCCTGGTGGATTACGGAATTGGGGGCAAAGGGTGACAACTCGCTCAGAGTTAGTCATAGCGCCAGTCTTTTCACTCCACTGGGCTGCTGGCAGCAAGACATGAGCATAGGCAGCGGTTTCAGTGGGGTAGTAGGCATCTTGATACACAGTGAAGGAGGATTTTCTTAGGGCTGCCTTAGTTCGTTCAATATCCGGCATACTCACAGCTGGGTTAGTGGCAGCAATCCACAAGAAACCGACTTCTCCTGTTTCTAGACCTTTGATCATGCTCCAAGCATCAAGACCAGCGTTGGGGGAAATTGTCCCTGGATTGAGTTTCCATAACTGTTCCACCTCACTACGGTGTTGGGGATTCTTTACTACCCGATAACCCGGTAAGATGTGAGCCAGTCCCCCAGCTTCTCGTCCTCCCATCGCATTAGGTTGACCAGTTAGAGAAAATGGTCCTGCTCCTGGTTTACCAATGTTCCCTGTCATCAGGTGTAGATTGATGATGGTGCGGACTTTAGCGGTACCTTCTGATGATTGGTTTACCCCCATTGACCACAAAGACAGGACACGCTTCGATTTTGCCCAGTAGCGAGCGGCTTCCTCAAGTTCATGCACCCGTATACCACATCTTTCGGCAACGATATCCGGTGGGTAGTTGATAATTACCTGAGCGTATGCGGAGAAGTCGCTGGTACACTCCTCAATAAATTCCGTGTCCAGTTTACCCCAGCGCAATAGTAAGTGAGCAATACCATGGAGTAAATCAATGTCAGTACCGGGTTTAATCGCTAGATGTAAGTCAGCCACTTCAGCGGTAGACGTGCGGCGAGGGTCTACCACAATCATTTTAACATTACGATGCTTTTTGTGATGCTTACGCAGACGGTTAAATACAATGGGGTGACACTCTGCTGTATTAGTCCCAATCAAAAAGGCACAGTCAGTTAATTCTAGATCGTCATAGCAGCACGGAGGTCCATCGGAACCAAAACTTTGGATGTATCCAGCTACAGCTGAGGACATACACAGGCGGGAATTAGCATCAAAGTTATTAGTACCGAGACAACCTTTGAGCAATTTCTGGGCAATATAGTAGTCTTCGGTTTGGAACTGACCGGAACCGTACATACAAATTGCCTCTGGTCCTTGGGTGAAACGAACCGTCTGAATCCGATTCACTACTCGGTCTAGGGCTTCATCCCAACTCACTCGCTGAAATGGTTGGTCTAGAGAATCCCGCATCATGGGATACTTGAGGCGGTCTTTATCCAAAGACTCACTAACCGTGGCACCTTTGACACAAACCATACCCTGGCTTGAGGGATGAGAGCGATCGCCTCTGACTTTCCAAATCGGATTCCCTTGACTATCTCGATAGGTAGCACGACCCGAAGCAGCTGGAGGTAATACTTCCAGACCACAGCCAACCCCACAGTAGGGACAGAGTGTCTTAGCTGAGTCAGTCATGATTTTTCCCCCAATTTTTTTTTTTTTTACTATTTTTATAGTTTGTAACTATATTAAATAGTTTTTAAATTAATTTATAATTAGTAATTCTTATATCAACTATCAGGTATTTATAACAAACGTTTAGCTAAACTTAAGCATAAATTAGTTAATCAACTAGTTAGTAGTTAGTTAGCTAAATTAGTTACCATCTTGAGGCTTTTCGACTATCAATCCTATCCTTGCAGAATCTTTTTCCCAAGTTTTCGTTAATTGAAAATCTTGCTCAGTCTTAAAGAGCTGATTACTAAATGGTGAGGATTTTTTTCCTTGTTTTAGAAGCGATTATTCTGTAGATTTTGGGGCAATCTTGATTAAGATTGCCCCACTTCTATCTAGATATTTTTCAGCCATCTAGTGTAGAGTGCTTTCAACTAGACCCACCAAGGAACTAGTTCATCACGTCTCCAGTTCCCATAGCAGCAGGGCTAGCAGCAGTAGCGTATTCTTCTTCCCCTTCATGGAGTTCAGCAAAGGAACCTTTAGGTTCTTTCAAGACTAGGAAGCACAGGAACGCAACAATCAAAGCTGTAACACCCAATACCTGGAAGAATATGCGGTTACCCACATCTCCTGCTGGCAATAAACTAAAGATAGTCAGGTAAGCAACAGCACCCACGTTTCCGTAAGCACCCACGTTACCAGCCACCTGACCGGTGATCCGTCGCTTTACCAGAGGTACGATGGCAAAGGTAGAGCCCTCTCCAGCTTGCACAAAGAAGGAACAAGCCATGGTCAGCAGTACCGCACCAGGAAGCCACCAGCCTCCGTTCATCGTACTGAAGATCAGATAGCCAATACCCATACAGAATGTTAGGACTGCCATGGTCATCTTGCGGCTACCGAGTTTATCAGAGATTAAACCACCACCAGGACGGGACATCAAGTTCATGAAGGCGTAACTAGCAGCAATCATCCCCGCTGCTTGTTTACTCAGTCCGAAGGTACCTTCAAAGAAGGCAGGGAGCATAGAAACTACAGCCAATTCAGAACCGAAGTTAACAATGTAGGTCAACTCTAGAATGGCAACTTGAGAGAAATTGAAGCGGTCTTCAGGAGGATAGCGCTTACGACCTGCTAACAAATCTTTGTTAACTGCCCAGCAGTTGTAAGCTTGGAACAGATACAACCCAAGTAGACCAGCCCAGACGATGTAGAGAACATTTTGCTCGAAAAAGCCGACTTTATTCAAGCGCCAAGCTAGGACACCGAGAATGATGGAGAGAGGAGCATTCATCACCATCAGAAACCAGAAGTCTTTTTTGGTGGTGACTTCCATTCCTCTGGCGCTTTTGGGCTTCTGATAAACTTTGCCTGGGGGAGTATCTTGGACGTTAAAATAATAGAGGATACCATAGAGAGCAGCGATAATCCCAGTACCAGCAATGGAAAACCGCCAGTTCAGACCTGGACTGCCAAAGGCTAAAAATGCGGCAATGGTAGGTAGGGTAAAGGCTGCTGCTGCAGAACCAAAGTTACCCCAGCCCCCGTAAATACCTTCGGCTAAACCAATTTCTTTGGGAGGGAACCATTCTGCCGTCATCCGGATGCCAATCACAAAACCTGCACCTACGATACTCAGTGCCAAGCGGCTAATCACCAGTTGGCTAAAGTTCTGTGCTGAGGCAAAGGCAATACAAGGTATTGCTGCATACATCAGTAACAGGGAGTAGGTGATTCTTGGTCCGTATTTATCTAACAGCATCCCGATGATGATACGGGCAGGCACTGTCAGGGCAACGTTACAAATTGCGATGGTTCGGATTTGACCTACTTCAAGACCGAAGTCTGATTTCACCTGTGTTGCTAGGGGCGCTAAGTTGAACCACACTACAAATGACAGGAAGAAAGCAAACCAGGTCATGTGGAGGATTTTATACCTACCACGAAACGACCACATTTCTGCGAGCATCTATATACCTTTCCTCTACTCAAACTACGAAAACAGAAGATTCACGCACCAACAGCATTAGTCATAAAAGCTGAACGTTTGGGTGGATTTAGTCTCCTCCAAAAACTACTCCAAAGAATCCCTTTATAAACAATCCAGCTGATCTGTTGCCATCAACTTGCTGACTGATAAAAGTTACCTATTAGTTTGAATACTATAGCTTATTCTTTTAGGGTAATTCTTTCGGAATTGATTGCTAAAGTACTCGCCCATAGATACTACTTTTCTGAGGTTAACTTAATACTATTGTTCAGGTACTAATATTGACACCCCTGAAACATAAATTTCGTATGATTTGTTACAACTTGTTTATTATTTTGAATTAAACGCATATTTATTATTCAATAGTTACATCAAGACAACGTCCATTAGCGTGTTGGCCAATTCTGGTATGAATTGAGGATCATGGGTAATGAGTAATTGACTACTGACCACTGACCGAACTATACTTGATATCATTCCTGAGTTAAGCAAGGCGGATTAGTGAAGCAGCTGAAGGCTAATTATTGCTTTTTATTGCTTTTAGCTGTATGGCATTCTGAATCAGCTAATCTCATGCCACCTTTGGGTCTATAAGAAGGTTAGAGACTTTGAATCAATAAAGTCTCTAGGTCTACTTCTTTTTGTCGGCTTTGCTACTTGGGCTTTGTTAGTTGGGCGATGCTTGCTTCTTAAGTGACTAATAGCTGAAGGCTTAATTGACAGCAGCAAACAGCTGAGAACGATCAGCCCGGATATCGAAACCATTGAGGTAATTAACTGGCTGGCTAGGATCAAATGCTCTTTGATCCACAAACACATTCGCAGGTTCAACCCTCATACGCTGACTAGGTAAATCGATTTTCAAGGCCTTGGCAACCTCTTCATAAATTTTCACCGGATAAATCCGGTCGATAATTTTATCAGCATCCTTGGGATATTGACGTCGGTTAATATGACGCCAGCGAATCATTTGGGTTAGCAGCCAAACACCATGGGAGCGCCAAGGATAATTAGCATGATTCGGCTTTTTGAGATAGTCTGTATCTTGAAAGTGAAATAAATTAAAATCAGGGATTGCTTCAAATCGGTCTTTCTGGTCAAAGCCACCATAATTATAGTTGCCCAGTAAAGAACCTTCTATATAATTTACCTTAGTGTCGATGTATTTGCTCCTAGATATAATCTGAGCAATTGACTGGCGATTTTCTAGTTGGTCACAATACTGACAAGCTTCCAAAACAGCTGCTACCAAGGCTCGTGCAGTTGTGGGATGTTTTTCTGCCCAAGGTCCCATGGTTGCGAGTATTTTTCCTGGATGACCTTTCCAAATATCCCGACTGACATAAACCGTAAATCCAGCCTGGTCTACAACTGCTCTTTGGTTCCAGGGCTCATCTAAACAGTAGCCATCTACTATCCCAGCTTGGAGTTTGTATACCATTTGAGATGGTGGAAACTCGATTAGCTTAATCTTTTTCTCAGGATTAATCTCCATAGCTGATAGCCAGTAGAGAAGGGTATAGTTTGCCATGGAGTTGGTCAAGTCTATCCCTACTTTGAGGGGCTCAGCTAATCGTCTAATGTATTTCCTGTAGGAGTTGGCAAAATCTGGGAAATTATAGTACTCCGTTGAAGGACGAATAGCACCTTGCCAAGCTTTTTTGGAAAAGGTGATGCCAGCACCATTGCGATTGAGCATCATTAGAGATATCACTGGTGCCTTGGCTGAACCAAAATTGGTGAGCATTGGCAATCCAAACAAGGCAACGCAGGCATCTATACCCCATGATAGTAAGTCTTTGTGAACCGCTGACCAGTCAGGATATTTCTTAAGACCTACATTCAGACCATAGCGCTGAAAAAAGCCCTTTTCTTTGGCAATGATTAAAGGAGCACAGTCAGTTACAGGAACAAAGCCAATGGTAAGGTTAGTTTTCTCCAACTTACCAAAGTTAGCCGGAGGTCGTTGAGTTGGCTCAGAGGAGCGATCGCGTTTTGGGAAATTGAATAGATTATTTGAGTTACAGGCACTAAATCCAAATCCTACTGTGGCATACCCGATGTATTTGAGAAACTGGCGGCGCTGCTGCTCCATAAAACTTATACAAACCTAGCTAATGCTAGTTAATGCTGTTTATTTCCTGCTTCTTTCGGGACTGTCGGCAGCACCCCGTCCACAGGCAGACACCGTAGAGCCCACGGCGTTTTTCAGATTTATCGCTGCGTTCAAATCCCTGTCCAGGATTAGACCACACTCACTACAGTTATAGGTCCTGATTGGCAAGGGCATCTTCTGACGATGCCCGCAACTTGAACAAAGCTGAGATGATGGATAGAACCTATCTACCTTTACCAATTTGGCACCATACCACTGACACTTATACTCAAGTTGTCTTTTGAATTCATAGAATCCTTGGTCAGCGATCGAACTAGCCAGCTTATGATTAGCCATCATTCCCGATACATTTAAATCCTCAATTACCACCGTGCCGTGGTTTTTGGCTAAGTAAGTTGTGAGTTTTTCCAATGTGTCTTTGCGAATGTTGGCAACCCGTTGATGCTGTAATGCTAATCGGTTTACTGACTTGTGCCAGTTCTTGGAACCTTTTGTCTTTCTCGACAAATCACGGTGTAATCTAGCTAGTCGCTTTTTAGCTTGGCGATAGGGTTTAGAACCGGTGAAAACCTTCCCTGTACTAAGGGTGGCTAATTCTTTTATTCCCACATCTACCCCAACCACATCGATTTGTTTATGTGTTGGTTGTGGTTGATACTGATAATGAAAGCTCAGATACCAGCCGTCAGCTTGACGAGATATAGTGATTTTTTTTGTTTCTAAATCTGGCAATGGTTCATAAGTTCTTACCCATCCCAACTTGGGGAGTTTGTGCTTGCATCCTGAAAATTTTATCGGTTTTCCCGAATTATCTATGGTGAAGCTATCGTGTCTACCCTTTTTTTTGAATCTGGGATATTTCCCTAGTCCTTGGAAAAAGCAATTGTAAGCTGAGCCTAAGTTAATTAAGGCGTATTGGTATACTTTGGATGATAGTTTACTCATCCAAGGGTAGTTAGGTTTAACGTGGTGGGTAAACAATTTTCTGATTGTACTCACCGAGGGTTTCAATCCTTCTTGAGAGGCTTGCTGCCATATTGCCAAGCCCCAGTTGTATACCCATCGAGAGTACCCAGCATGTTGTGCCATCAAGGTTTTTTGATAGTTATTGAGTTTTAGTTTAGTCTTGAGCGCTTTATACATGCTTGATAACCTTTGCTAAGGTTTTCTATTCACTATTAGCAACTCCGACTCAGAACTAACTTAGTGGGATTTTGCTCCAAAATTCTCAATCAGTATATTGCCCAAGACCTCTGGTAAGTCATCACAAGCGACACTTTTGAGCACACACTCGCCCAGTTTAGCATCTTTGCCAACTTTGCCACCCATGTAAATATTGACTCCTTCAACAGACTTACCGTCTTTACGCACCTTGGTTCCCATCAAACCAATATCAGCTACTTGGGGTTGACCACAAGAGTTGGGACAACCTGTCCAATGAATCCGCACCGGGTTTGGTATATCTAACTTTTCTTCCAGTTCCCGAACTATTGCCAAGGCACGATTTTTGGTTTCAATCAGAGCAAAATTGCAGAACTGGGCTCCTGTGCAAGATACTAGAAGCCGTTCTAGGGGTTTGGGCTCAAGGGTAAATTTCTGTAAGAGGGGTTCAGCTAAGAAAGCGTCGAGATTAGCATCTGGAATATTCGGAATAATCACATTCTGCTCAACCGTGAGGCGGATTTCGCTACTGCCATAAGCCTCAGCCATCCGTGCGATATCAAACATCTGATCAGCATACAGTCTACCAACGGGCACGTGTAAACCCACATAATTCAGACCTGGTTGCTTTTGGGCAAAGACACCAATATGGTCTCGCTTTTCCCAATCTATTTCATCGTGAGGAGCAGCCGTAGGGAGTTCTTTACCAAACTGCTTACTGACTTCCTCCCGGAACTTGTCAATCCCCCACTCATCAATCAACCACATCATCCGGGATTTTTGCCGATTCGCCCGCGAGCCTTCGTCGCGATAAACTTCTAGAATAGCACGACACAAGTCAACTACATCATCATTAGGCAGTACCCAAGCATTGAGGGGAACAGCAGCTTCACAACGCTTGGCGGAGAAAAAGCCACCTACGAGTACATTCAAGCCTAGTTGTCCATCTTTGTAGGCAGGCACGAAGGCAATATCATTAATTTCAGCATGGACTGAGTTATCCCGACCCCCTTCAATAGCAATATTGAATTTACGGGGCAAGTTAGTAAACTCATAATTCCCTTGGCTGTTATTAGTGATCATGTCCTGTACTTTTTGGACAAGATCCCTAGTGTCAATTAATTCATCGCGATCTATCCCCGCCATAGGAGAACCAGTAATATTCCGAACATTGTCCATACCAGATTGGACGCTAGTTAAGCCAACTTGCTCGAACCTGCGGAAAATATCAGGCATGTCTTCAATGCGGATACCTCGCAACTGGATATTTTGGCGGGTCGTAATATCAGCACTACCATCTTCACCATAGCGCTGGACTATCTCAGCTAGTACCTGCATCTGAGTGCTGTTTAAAATCCCGTTGGGTGTCCGCATCCGTAGCATGAACTTGCCTGGAGTAACAGGTCTATAAAAGACACCCATCCACTTCAGCCGATGCTGTAGGTCATCTGGCTCTATTGCTTCCCAGCCAATTCTAGCAAACTCTTCTATTTGTTCTTTAATGGCAAGACCATCTTTCTCTGCCTTGAATTTCTCAAATTTGTTTAGTTTTGCGGCTGGCTTAGCTGCGCTGGTCATAGCTGTTCCCTCGTTGCCTTTTGCTCAATTGCCAGAAGTTTTGTCCAGAGCCTCTGATGTCACTACTCTTGATGTCGATAAATTAATTTAAAGTAATGCTAATATTTTGTATATTTTGTTACTAAATACGGCTTTTACTGAAAAAAATACATAATTTAAATGCATAAATTGCATTATGCCGTGATCTCAAATGTCTGGTGGCTTCCTCCTGAATCAAAATCTCCCCGCGCCCAGGCCCCGCGCCCCATCTCCCCATCAATCGTCTTGATGATGGGTATTCAACCGAACTTGATATTACTCCCAGTGACTAGACAGGGGTAGTCTAACCGTAAACAAAGTCCCTACACCAACCTGGCTATCTACCAAAATTTGACCACGGTGCTGCTCTACACTCTTGTTAACAATCGATAATCCTAGACCTGTACCAGGAATATCCCCAACATTGCTAGCTCGCTGGAAAGGTTCAAACAGCTGGGAAATCTCTTGTTTTGGAATACCAATTCCCGAGTCTCTAATTTTAAAAATTGCCCAGTTACCTTCCACGGTTAACTCAAACTCTACGGTTCCCCCTTCAGGAGAATACTTAATCCCATTTGATAGCAAGTTATTGAAAATATATCGGAGGAGTTGGGGATCCATATAGGCATCATTAATATTACTTTGAGGATTAAAAATAATCCTATGGCTCCCCCCAGTAGCCAACTGCATCTGCTCTATCAAATCAGAGCAGAATTCTACTAGGTTAATTGGAGTTGGCTTAAAAGTTAGCTTATTTCCTTCTGCTTTTTCAATAAATAGAACTTCATCCAAGAGTTGTTTCATATCTTGGATAGAGCCTTTAATTTGTTCAAAATACTTGCGATGTTTATCCTTGACCAAATGTTTGCTATAGCGTTCTAACAATTCAGTAGCTAGAAGAACTTTACTCAGAGGTGTACGACATTCGTGGGAAACAATAGAGACAAAGCTAGATTTTTGTTCTCTAAGCTCCTGTTCTCTTACCAGTGCTTGACGGATTTTTGCTTCTGCTTGGAAGCGAGAGAGGGCAATTTCAATGGTAACTCGCAGTTCTTCTTCCTCAAATGGTTTCAGGAGGTAACCAAAGGGTTGGGTTATCTTAGCTCTTTCTAGGGTGATATCATCGCTATAGGCAGTCAAATAGACTACTGGGATATTCCATTTTGTCCTAATCAGCCTGGCAGCAGTCACTCCATCTATTTTCCCTTTCAAACGAATATCCATCAGGATTAAATCCGGTTGGATTTGCTCAGCTTTTCTAACTGCTTCTTCTCCAGATACAGCCACAGCAGGAACCATGTACCCTAGGAGTTTGAGGCTATTCGTGATATCCATAGCCACAAGGGTTTCATCTTCAACAACTAGGATTTTTTTCTTGGTCATGCTCGACTTGCCCTAGAGATCCAGTGAATGGGGAAAGTTTATTTTTAATCTAGTGCCTTGGCTACAGTCAAGGATGATGTTACCCCCCAGTTGTGCAGTCAAGTTACGAACAATACTCAAACCAAGGGATTTAGTGGATTGAAAGTCTAAATTTTCCGGTAAACCAATACCATTATCACTTACCGTGAGGATTAGCTGACCCTGTTGATCTGAACTTAGACTAATTTCAATCTTACCGTATTGATGTTCAGGAAAGGCATATTTGAGTGAATTAGATACCAATTCATTGATGATTAGCCCACAGGGAATAGCTATATCAATGGTTAAGGGAGCTGTGGTAACTTCAATATTGAGGCCGATTGTCTGTCGGTTAATGCCGTAGGAACGAAACAAGTTATTGGTTAAGGTTTGAATGTATTTTCCGAAATTAATCTGGGCTAAATTTGGGGATTGATACAGCTGCTGGTGAATCAGAGCCATAGATTGAACCCGATGCTGGGAATCTTTGAACAAACTTAATGCTTGTGGATCTTCAACTTTCCTCGACTGTAGTCGGAGTAGGCTAGAAATAATTTGCAGGTTATTTTTAACCCGGTGATGAATTTCTTTGAGCAAAACCTCTTTTTCGGTTAGAGAGGCTCTGACCTGATTTTCTGCTTGCTTGCGTTCGGTGATATCTACTATTTGATACAGAAATTTTCGGGGCTTACCTTGAGCATCCCTGACTAAAACTGCTTTCTTGGTCAAAACATGGATTACTCTACCATCTTTCGACAGTAAGCGATTTTCCATCTGAAAGTGGGATGTTCTTCCTGGCCACAACTCTTGATTCGGGGTAAGGTTAATTGTAAAATCATCGGGATAGATAATATCTGTAGCCTTTTTCTGCCTCAGTTCCTCGGCTGTGTAACCAACCGTGTCACAAAAGGCTTGATTAACCTGTAGCATGGAATCATCAGTGCTGGTAATTGCCATACCCATGGGAGAGAGTTCAAAAATCAGGCGAAATTGTTCCTCACTTTTGCGAAGTTGTTCATTGACTTTCCGTAGATCAGCAGTCCGTTGTTCGACTCTCAGTTCTAGTTCCTGGTTGAGCTGTTGTAGAGCTAACTCTGCCTGTTTATGCTGGGTGATATCAATCCCTACACACACGGCTGCAGCACCTTGCTGGTACTTCTGAGCAGCAATTAGATAATATTTCGAATAATTTTTCACTTTCAGCTCAACCACCTGGGAAGCTGCTGATTCCCCACAGGCGAGAAACTGACCCATAAAACCAACAAACTGAGGGCTGCTGTGCAGAAAGCCCAACTCTTGACCGACAAAAGTCTCGGGAGGTAATTGCAGGCTCTGAGCCAGATGTCGGTTCACCCCAAGATATCGACCATCAGCACTAATCCAAGACACTGGTCCGGGTACAGCATCCAAAACTGCCTCTAGTTGCTCTTTTGCTTGTCGCAGCTGATGATTAGCTTTGGACAATTCTGTTGTCTGTTGTTGAAATTGGTATTCCAGTTGCTGATTACCCTGGGGCCATTTCTCCTGAGCCTGCTTACCCTTGGTAATTTCTGGTTGTAGTTGCTGATTGACCTGAGTTAACTGAGCAGTTTGTTGTTCTACTACTTGCCCAAGTCCCTTGATAATCCTACACATCTGTGTAGAGTCAAGGGTTGTCAGCAAGTTAGGCTGGTTAATAATGCCTAGCAACTCCCCTATATCGCCAGTTTCCAACACTTGTGCTAGCTGCTGCTGTTCCATGTGTTAATATATTGTTAATATTATTGGATAATTACTCTGTAACAAGTACTATGGAACGCTGTTAGATTATCACAACATCTGCAACCGAAACACTAACCTGACGCTATCCGATAGACTTCCTCGACCAATGTTGCCAAACGCTGCATGGCGATTTCAATTTCTTGTTCACTAGCGGTAAGGCTGATGCGAATACACTGTTGCTGGTGAGACCAGTCTTCTCGTAAGCCGGGGAAAAATGTACTCCCAGGCACGACAATCACACCCACCTGCTTCAACTGTTGATAGAGTTCCCAGTCAGTAATTGGCAAATCCTGTAACCACAACCAAGCAAAGATAGCTCCTTCACCCCGATGCAAGAACCAAGGCAAGTCTTTGGGCATGAATTTGTCTAATGTAAGTTCAAGGGTCACAAACTTTTGCTGGTAGTGGGGACGAATTACATTAGTGGCAATCTCGGGGAGCGCTCCAGATGCGATCGCTTTTGCGGCAATAGCTTGTCCATAGCGAGCCGAATGAATACAAAGATTGGTCTGGAAGGATTCTAAAATGCTAATTAGCTCCGGATTTCCAATTGCTACACCAACCCGTTCCCCTGGTAGTCCAGCTTTTGATAAACTCAGACAGTGGATGATATTGTCTCGAAAGACTGGTGTCATTTCGGTAAAGTTCAGTGCTGGAAAAGGTGGAGCATAAGCTGCGTCAATCAACACTGGCACATTGAAGGGTGCAGCCATTTCGGCAATTTTGATTACCTCTTCATCGGTGAGGACATTGCCAGTGGGATTACAGGGACGGGAAACAATTACACAGCCAGTCTCTTGGCTAATCGTCAATTGGCTGAAATCAGGGCGATACTTAAAACGGTGTTGCTGCTGATTAATGTCTAGAGTAGGTTTGTAAGCATATACTGCTTCTGGAGTCAAGCTTACTCCTCCATAGCCAGTGTATTCCGGAGAAAGGGGCAAGACAACTTGTTTGAGGTGGCCGTTGCTGGTGTAGCCACCAAAAGCGTTAGCGGCGAAAAAGTAAATGGATTGAGAACCGGGAGTAATCAGGATATGGCGATCGCTTAGGGAAAGACCGTAGCGTTGATTGAAATCCTTTGCGATCGCATCGATCAGAGGCTGATATCCTTGAGATGACCCGTAGCGGCAAATCACCTCACCATATTCTGAGCTAGCTAACAGTTGTGCCGTGCAATCACGCCAAAGTTGCTCGACTTCTGGCAAAATCACTGGATTCCCTGCACTGAGATTAATCCAATCTTTTCCCTGACCAGCTCGTAGCGTTTCGATAATATCTTTCATAATCGCTCGGACACCAGTCAGTTTGGACATCTGAGTCCCAATTTGAGTCAGGGTAGGATCCATGGATAGTGATAACCTTTTGGCTTTGAGGGTACTTGATCAATAGTTCTCCAACCGAAAATCATACCAAAATGCCGATTCTCGAACCAAACAAATATGCTCTTGCCCTTCACACCACTAGTCCTGAACTTGGGCTGGTGATCAGTAACTTTGCCAGGGATACCCGCTGCCAAACTTGGGACTTAGGGCGAGAGTTGTCTGGTCAATTGCATCAGCACTTGACTGAATTTCTGAATTCCCAAAGTTGGGAAAACTTAGAATTCATTGCGGTAGCTATTGGACCGGGTAGCTTTACGAGTACCCGTATCGGTATAGTGACTGCTCGTACCCTAGCACAACAGTTAGATATTCCTCTGTTTGGCATTTCTACACTGGCAGCGATCGCGTGGTTAGAGAAAGAGGGGAAAGAGGGGGAACAGGGAGCGATGTATCAAGACAACTTGGGATCACGAGCAAGCACATGGGCTACGCGCAAGCTACGGGAACAGCAATCAGCAATTAGCACTCAATACTCAGAACTAAGCACTGACATTGCTATTCAAATGCCTGCGCAACGGGGTCAGCTGTATACCGCCATCTATCAGCCATCAATAGCTGGTCTGGGACTGAGGAAGATATTACCAGATGCTGTCATGACTTCAGATCAATGGAAACAAGTTTTGGGTACCTTAGAAACACCATTGCGAGTGCTAGAGGCTCCAGCACATTTGGGGAGTTATGCTAGGGGTGTCTTGGAACTTGCTTATCTCGATTGGCAACAGGGAAAGCGCCCCAACTGGTCAGAAGTACTACCGTTTTATGGGCAGCATCCAGTTTAAGAATTAAGAATTAAGAATTAAGAATTAAGAATTAAGAATGAAGAATTAAAAATTAAAAATTAAGAATTAAAAATTAAAAATGAATAGCGGTCTAATTTTCAATTGTTGGCACTTATACCAGCTTATAATTGGATTGATGGGGTATTTTTGAATTTTGAATTGATAATTTATAATTAGATTGATGGGGTATGTTTGAATTATAAATTGAGAATTTATAATTGGAGCGAAGCGATTGACCAACCAAGAAGAACGTGCGTACTGGCTAGCATGGTCAGAGGTTCCCGGTATCGGATCAGTATTGCTCCAACGGCTACACCAACAGTTTGGAACTCTGGCAGAGGCTTGGAAAGCATCAGCTTCAGAGTTAGGAGCCGTTGAGGGGTTCGGGGTGCGGCTAATCGAAAGAGTAGTTAAAATGCGTGGCCAAACTAATCCGCAACAGCTACTTGAGCAACACTTGGTCAAAAATCCTTGTTTCTGGACACCAGCGGATGGGGAGTATCCCCGCTTGTTACTAGAAATTCCTAGTCCTCCCGCAACGCTATACTATAGCGGACTAGTTGATCTACAAGAAAATTACGGTAGCAAGCCCATAGTCGGTATTGTGGGTACCCGCAATCCCACCGAATACGGTAAACGTTGGACTCGCAAAATCAGTGCTACCCTTGCTAAGCATGGTTTTACAGTGGTGTCCGGTATGGCAGTGGGAATTGATACACAAGCCCATCGCGGCTGTCTGGAAGCGGGTGGTAGGACAATAGCAGTTTTGGGAACTGGTCTTGATGTGGTATATCCCTTGAGCAATAGTTATCTTTACAAACAAATTCAAGAGCAGGGATTGGTAATCAGCGAGTATCCAGCTAGTACCAAACCCGCACGTTCCAACTTTCCCCAACGCAATCGGATTATTGCTGGTTTAAGCCGTGCAGTTTTAGTGATGGAAGCGCCTAACAAGTCCGGAGCGCTAATTACTGCTAGGCTCGCCAATGAGTTCTGTCGGGATGTCTATGCACTACCAGGTTCCTTAGATAATCCCAATTCTATTGGTTGTTTGGGACTGTTAAATCGGGGTGCCCATGTAATTTTAAGTGAAGGTCACTTGTTGGAAATGCTCGGAGCTATTCCAGAACTTGACCCCCACTCGGCTCTAGAACAACCTTTACCCGCTTTACCTGTACCGACCTTAGAGCCAGGATTGGCAAAAGTGTTGGATGCGATCGCATTTGAACCAACCCCATTCGATATCATTGTCCAGCAAGCAGCTTTAGAAGCAGGCTCAGTATCCAGTGCCTTGTTACAGTTGGAACTAATGGGATTAGTTTCTCAGTCACCAGGGATGCGATATCGAAGATTAATCACTGGAATATGAAGCATGAATACAAATAACAGTAATTTACGTTCCTTGGCACAAAAGCGCAAATTGGCGATTGGAACGGGAGTGTCGATGGAACCGTTGCGAAATGATCCTAGTTATCGAGAGGTGTTGATGCGTGAATATAACATTGTCACACCAACTTATATCATGAAGTTTGAGGCGCTACAGCCCCAACGCCATCAGTATAATTTTGAAGCTGCTGATAACTTTGTAGCTATTGCGAAAGCCAATCAGATGCAGGTGCGCGGTCATAATCTGGTTTGGCATCATAGTGTGCCTTGGTGGCTAACCCACGGACAATGGACACAGGAAGAGTTAATCCATATCCTGCGACAACATATTCATACTGTTGTTGGTCACTATCGCGGACAATTAGCAGCTTGGGATGTGGTCAATGAAGCGGTGGCAGACCAAGACTCAGCAGGACAAAGGAAACGAGATACAATTTGGTCGCTCGGGATTGGACCAGAATACGTTGAGTTGGCATTTCGCTGGGCTCATGAAGCTGACCCCACAGTTCCCTTGTTTTATAACGACTACGCTGGAGAAGGACTTGGGGCAAAGTCAGATGCGATTTATGCCATGGTCAAACAATTGCGGCAACGGGATGTCCCAATTCACGGCATTGGCTTTCAGATGCACATTAGTATTCAAAATCCTCCTAAGCCAGAAGACATAGCAGCAAACATGAAGCGTCTGGGTGAGTTGGGATTGCAGGTTCAGGTTACCGAGATGGATGTAAAAATCCATGATGGTAGCGGCACACAAGAAGAACGGGTGGCTGCTCAGACACAGGTATATCGAGATATCCTGCAAGTTTGTTTAGAGGCTCCCAATTGTACAGCCTTCTTAACTTGGGAATTTGCAGATCATCATTCCTGGATTCCGGATTTCTTTGGTAAACCAGATTCTCCTCTACCTTTCGATGAATCCTATCGTCCTAAAGCTGCTTATCACGGGATGGTTGAAGTTTTAAAAATTGATAGTTAAAAATTAAAAAATAAAGATAAAAATCACTTAAATTATCTTTTTTAATTCAGTAAATTGTTGTATAATTTGGGAGCTAATTAATATGGTATATTTACCTGATACCCTGGAATTAACTATTAATTTAAGTGACGAACAATTTTTCCAGCTTTGTCAAGATAACAGGGATTTAAGATTTGAGGGCACTTCTGAAGGATATTTAATCATCATGTCACCTACCGGAGGAAATACAGGTAGACGAAATATTAAACTATCGACTCAACTAGAATTGTGGAGCAGTCAAATGAAACTTGGTGTTGCATTTGACTCTAATACAGGATTTAAATTGCCTAATGGAGCAAATCGTTCTCCTGATGCGTCTTGGATTAAACGAGAGCGTTGGGAAGGGTTAACACCAGAAGAACAGGATAAATTTGTCCCTTTATGTCCTGATTTTGTGTTGGAATTGCGTTCTCCGAGTGATTCCCTGTCTTGATGCAGTCGCTCATGGGGGAAACCACGGCAGTTGCTCATGGTTTGTTCGCGTTCGCCTTTGGCGTGGCCTACGGCCAAGCGTGGCCTACGGCCAAGTTACCGTAAGACAGTTGAGCCTTGTCTTGATGCAGTCGCTCATGGGGGAAACCCCCAAGACCGCGCAAATCACGCTAATCAATAAGTTTTAACCCTTTTCTGCATAACCTACCAACCATAAAGGCTCAACTGTCTAAGGTTTCGTCTCCGGGGAGACCCCCAAGACCGCGCTGCCTCCCCAAGACCGCGCTGCATCGCTGAAAATGGTGCAAGCTAAAGTAAGAGAGTATATGGAAAATGGCGCTAGATTAGGATGGTTAATTGATCCCCAAAATAAGGTTGTGGAAATCTATCGTCCCAATCAAGATTTAGAAATTATCCAATCTCCGAAAACCTTATCAGGAGAAGATGTTTTGCCTGGATTTACTTTAGATTTATCAGAAATTATATGATATATGATGCTATCTATAGCAGCGATAAACCCAATTGATAACTGCTATAGATAACTTTTATAGTTGAATAGGCTAATCTTGAGATAGTATCTCTACATCTGTCCAGAAAATTCCTGAAGCATCACTCTCGTTTTCGTAAATATCCTGTACGCTCGACCCCAAATAACCACCTACTATCAAGCTATTCAATAACCACAGTAGTAGCGGAAGTGCGCAAATACTCATCAAAAAGATTAGGGATTTTCGGATAGTGTTTATCACTGTGCTAACTCCGGTATAGGAAAAATAATTCCGCTTAACATTAGCCACGCTATAGCCAAAGTAAGCACAATGTTAAAACTCTGTCCTACCAAGTAAAGAATCATGGGTTTACCACCCTGAAGTTGTGTCCCTAAATCCCGAAAGTTCGAGTCTAGACCAATGGACAAAAATGCGATACAAAATAGCCAGCCACGATAGGTCTTGGTTTGACTAAGAATGCCTTTAACTGTATCCATCCCCATCAAGGGAATACAAACAAAGGATACTAACAGAGAAGCAGCTATAAAACCTAAGATAAACTTGGGCAAACGTACCCATAATTCCCTCATTTGTGGTTTAGGAGCATTTGGCTCGCGCTCTACACAAAAGACCCAAAATAAAGCGATCGCAAAAGCTATCACGCCGATCAGCATATTTTGAATCATCTTAACTAAAGCAGCAGCTTGACCAGCGATTTCCCCTACTGTTTCACCAGCAGCGACAACTGCGCCAGTAGAATCAATGGTTCCCCCCAGCCATGCACCACTGACTAATTCATTCATACCTACAGCCTTGAGAAACAAGGGCATGATCACCATCATGGCAACGGTAAAAATGAGAGTCATCCCTACAGCTAAAGTCAACTCGTTTTTCTTAGCCTTACAGGCTGCTGCTGCTGCAATAGCGGCTGATACACCACACACTGATGTGGATGTGGCGACTACCATCACCAGTGATTTCTGCTGCATGTTCAGAACCCGAGTACCAAACAGATACATAAATATGATCACAATAGGCGTAACTAGCCAAGCGATCGCTAAACCATAAGGTCCGAATTCCACAATTCTGTTAAAGAGAATTTCTGCACCGAGAATTACTAAGCCAGTCTTGATGTAATATTCAGTACGCACCGCTGGCATCATCCACCTTGGTGTACCAATAGTATTGCTGATGATTAGTCCAATCAACAATGCCCAGAAAGCATAGCCGAGGTTAATTGCTTTAGCGGTCTGTGAATTACCCAGTATATAGGATAAAACGGCTAAAAGAAAGATAACCAAAAAGCCTGGTATCATGTTTCTGCCTTCTTTTCCCTTCATTACCAGGTTGCCAAGGGTAAACAGAGCACATAAACCAATGGCGAGCAATGCCAGTTTAGGAAGCAATTCCCAGGGGAGTGCCGATAATAGATCTATCCCTTTCCATTTGGGCATCTTTGGCACAACGGTTATGATGCCACTAAACACCGTCCCCAATAACAGTAGACCAATCCACACAGACCACCAGTCTTCTAATTTGTAGAAGTTAGACCATTTTGTTTGACTCATTAGTAGATTTAATTTTACCCTAGAACGCACCACCGAAATAATATCAATACATCATACCAATTCATAAAAGTAGCACGCTAAGATGCAGATGGGGAGATGACTATCTCCCCGCGCTGGGGTCTGTTTCTGTAACTATTTACTATTCCCTGGGCACAGCGCTATAGTTGATTCTCGGTGACGATTCCTCCTAGTGGTATTTTCAAAGGTTCTAGACTCGAAATCCCCTGAAAGCCAACCAGACCTAGGGAAATACGTGGGCACTACCAAAATGACCGAAACCTAAGTGCAGCAGCGAGTGCATCAAGACAAGTAAATATTCCTGATTGACCATTAGCTAGATCTGCATATGTTTTTGAGCCTATTTAACAGGTGGTTTTTCTTAAAATCCTAGTACAAACTGCTGGTCGAACCTGAACAGAAATTCAACTCTCAACCCATTAATTTTTTCCCAGGAAAGATTTAGAAACACAGGAGCAGCCTCTGCTTTATAAACGTAACATGCGATCGCAATACATAGAGCAAGACTGGTGACTGCAGTATTAACAATTTTGGCCAGTTTTTTTTTCATTTTTAGATTATCTCGACTACATTGGCTTACTACTGACTGTTCAAACAAAAATTCACTTTAATGGCTGATGAGATTGGTAGTTGATCAATTTCCTAGCAACGAGAGGTTATAACTAACAGCGCTAATATAATTCAGGAGCTCCCTCAAACCCCTCAATGAATCTTGATAACTATAGCTTCCTATGCCGTTATAGGTTTCTGTAAAAACAATCAAGTGACGTTCATTATAATGATCTTATCAGGTAATCTGGACAACCTGCATCAAGTTATTATCAATATAATTAATGATTTTGTTAAGATAGCTTTAAGTAAATATGAAGCTAGTTTATAATTTAGGCAAAACTAGTAACAAAAATTATAGGTAGTACAACACTACAGGTAGATTTGCTGCCAAATTTATGTAGTTAAGACTAGTCTCGTTAGACTATGAAAACTAAAAATTATGAATTGTGAATAATGAGAATAGCTGATTTTGATATAACAAACTATCCTCGTCGGATTGAGGAGCTTCGAGTCAGGAGTCAGACTAATTGATTTATTTTACAGTATTTTTTAATATCAATTCGCCTTTGACTACTCACAAAACTCTTGATATAATTCCTCAGTATTAGTTTGCGAACTATTTAAGTCCCCAAACACCGAAATCACTCGTACCACATCTAGGAAAAGATCGTGATCAGCAAAGTAACTAGCGTGCTGATCTCGAAACTTCTCAGCTGGCAATTCAGCTTGGATCATCCGATAGGCTTTACCACCCATAACTTGAAAGGGAATAGTTTCGGTATCTGTAATTAGTTGTCCATTATTATCCGTTGTGTTGTACTCTACCCAGTAATAATATTCTTTACCTCGTTGAAGTGGCTGACCTTTACCATCAGCATTGTAAATAACACTAGTCTGATTATCGTTTACTTGATAAGACCATAAGGCTTTTCCATAGCGAGAGGAACGAACTTGAATGATATTAACACTTCCTTCCCAAGCAAATAGAGGTTGGTCACTCCAGGTGCGATAGGCAGCAATATTAGGGGAAATTGAACAAAACTCTCCATGGGTACCTGCTTCATCTTTCTTCCTACGAAAAATATCTCGGATCTTAGCCCATACAGATTGTGTTTCCTGTTTGGTTTGACTCACTCCTTTCGCTACTTGATTCCCTTGACTGGTAAACGAAGCTGCAATTGATACTGATGAGGTCGGAAAACTAATACTTATCGTTCCAGTAATTAGCAGTAGATAAAAAACTCGGATTAATCGATACATAGGAGTTAAATGTAAAAGGCTGGCCGCGAATGAATAATTACCAATTAATAGAATTAACTAAATAATATAAAACCAGAGTATAATGGATGGTAAAGCTATAGGAATTAAAATAGAAGCTGAGATATAAGCCTGTAGTCCGATTATTCCATAGACCGCTGTAGCACCAACTAATATCAATATTGATTGCTGTCGTTTTTGAGGCTTTTGCTGCAGCAGTACCAGGGTTGTTCCTTTTCCTAACAATGCTGTTAATAGAATCATCCAGCTGTCGGGAATTAATTTTATTGTATGCTTCGATAAAAAATGGTGAACCATGTAAGCATGGGCTTCACCTCCGGTAAATACCTTGGGACAAGTATCTCGTGGCTTTCTGGTTCGATTCAGTGGATGACACCAATATTCAATAGCTAGAGGTAGGGAAAAATTATCCTCGGCTTCATCATATCCCCCAGAGGCAATGATAACCACTTGCTGCTCAATGTTAGGAAAGTCACTTTTGAGGAATTCCCAAGCAGGCTTGTACTCATAAGCCTGTTCTGGAGGAATAGAAAAGTCAATAATATAGCGCATCCCTAACGGTAAATTATTTGGTTTGAGAGATGCGTTCGCAAAAGGTAAATTATTTGGTTTGAGAGATGCGTTCGCGTAGCGTGGCCTACGGCCAATCGCATTATCCTGGCTACTGACTTGCTGAAGATACTGACTAACTTGTTGCTGAAAGTTGGTGGTACTTTCAACATTAGGATTTAATCCTATCCCGTGCTTTGGCTGTTGGTGCAACTGGTGTGATAGAGCCAGTAGATAGGCAAAAGGACATGACTTGTTGCAGGTGGCATCCTGGGGGAGTTCCATATCCCAACGGAAAAAAGTAATATCCCCTTGTAGACTCCATTTAGGGCTAGCAATTTTCGGAAAAACCTTGCGATTTTTCTCCTGATTGACCCCAAAGACAAACCAGGTATCCTGTTGACTGACAGCGGATTGAATCGCACTAGCCAGTTTTTCCTCTCTTGGTTCTTGGGTATAGAGGAGATAATCAATTCCAATTACCTTAGCGCCTGAGTTCGAGAGTTGTCTGACTAATTTGCCAAGGTATTCCCGTTCCATCGGCTGGGTTTTAAAGCCTTTAATTTCCAGTTGCGCCTGATTGATTGAGTCTTGATCAATAGCAATTAACAGTACAGAGCGTGCCTTCCGGGACGATAACCCCTCCCGAGGAAACTGGTTTGTACTATCGCGATAGACAGCTTGAACAAAGGTTCGCCCATCTAGCAACATGTCTTGGACAGGAACCATAGCGCTAACTAAAAGCACACTAGCTAATGCGATCGCTTCTTTTGGTTTAGGTAGCCACTGCTGAAGTAGTTTCTGGTAACCCCAAGGCTCAATCCGAAATGGCTTGGCACCATAGGGACTAAAAAACGAAGGAATTAGGTAGGCTGATGGATAAACAAACTTCTCACCTACCTGTAAATTGCGACAAGCTGCCACCATTGCTTCCTGGACATCCTGATACTGAGCTAAGCGGCTGCAAAATTCTTTGAGAAATACATGAGCAACATTATCATGAACTTCCTCCCGCATGATCACCACTTGCAATCCTAAATCAGCCAACCTATTCGCTATTTTTAGACCACTACAGGAGTTAAAGACGCACAACTGAAGTCCCTGATTTTTAGCAGTAGTTAGGTATTCCTTTATTTCACTGATAGATACCAACTGTTCTGGCGCGATCGCTAATTTTCCATCAGTAACTTTTGTTTCATCACTATGACCCATAAAAAATAAAGCATCCCACCCCCTTTCATCCGTTATTTCTGCCGCCAGTGCTGCTTTAAGATTCACCCCATCCTCTTGCTGTTGCCAGTCAAAGAACTCTACTTGAGCAATGCTTTTGAGCAACTTAATAGCCTGCTTATCTTTCTCCAAATTCAGATCTGTATTATCCCCCAAAATCGCTAAAATCCGAGGTTTACCATGGCGCAGTTTATTATCTCGCGCTATTGTTTCTGCCTGACTAGTCATCGGAATCCTGGTAATCCGAATTCTCCCACTGGGGATATCCTCTGGCAGCAACTGCCATGCTTCCCAAGGAAGCCGTGCCAATTCCACAGAATCGCAGGCTATAAAAATAGCTACTTCTCGATAAGCTTCTGCTGTCTTATTTGACTGTGATTCCTTTCTAGCAACAGTTAAAATTTGATGTTGAATTGTTTCTCGAATGGCCTGTAATTGACCTAACCACCGTTGAAAAACATCCAGAAATATCTCTTTTGCTTCTTCTAATTCATGTCCCAAGTCATCGACTAATGGTGTGATGGCACCACTGGACAATTCTCTGGCTCGCAATTTCGGATAAAACTGGAGGTAAAGGTATCGCCACTCTTCATAACAGTCTATTACTTTAGCTGGATAGTCCAACTTAGCGGATACTTCCAGTCCGTTATTACCCCGTAAATAAAACAGACAGGATGAATCAGCTTGCCAAACATTTAGTCTAAAACTACTTTGATGATTAGTTGTCAATCGCTTCGCTCCAATTCAAAATTATCAATTAAAAATTAAAAAAAATTCCCACAAATGGATTCGGGGGCTTGAAACATCGCTTTGCTCCAATTCAAAAATGGTAATTTGTCACTTTTTTATTACCCCTAATCCCTACTCCCTACTCCCTAGTAAAATATCATAAACATTTATCAGGATCAAAACCGAAGGGAAGTAGGGTTAATGAGGCTCCATTACTTAGAGAAATGGTGGCTACAAATTTTTGGTTCCACCTACCTGCTACTGCAACATGGAGATAACGTTCATTTACCAATATCGCTTCAGAGACAACACCAGTGAATTCGCTGATTCGTAACTTCATACCAGGGGGAAGTGTATTACCAAGACAGTCTTCGATTAGCAATAGCAATGCCCATTCTCGAGTATCTTCTGGTGCTTTCTGGTAAATGAACCAGGTAACAGCACATAGTTTGAACAGAATGCCATTTAAATTAACAGTTTGGTAAGAGCCACGAGCATGAGACGGCACAATTAATCCTTTTTGTCGTCTCAACTCTTTAGCGATCGCTCGATATCTGTCCGGTTCATCCGATACTGGACTAATCCGACGCATTGATGGCTTAGAAAAAGTATAGTCAGGAAGGAGTTGCCAAGATAAACAGCTTGCTAACTCATCCATTTCTCCTCGCAGCCACTCTGCTGTATTAATGGCTGTTTCAGCAAAGAATGGTAGGATTTCCTGAACAGAACGCTTAGTATCAGCAACTGGAATTGTGATCTCTTGGGAATCTAACCAACGCAAGTAGTGCAGTAAATGATTTGGTTGCTGATCAAATAAAGACAGAGGTAAATTATAGTTACGGTTACCTTGTGGTAAGTTAGTTGATTCCCTATAGTTAATCAAATCGTCGTGACGTAAAACACCTCGAATAATACCCTGTTCTTGGGTTTCTTTAACCTCAATTAGGATATAGAAATGAGCCGCAAGTTCTGGTAATTCAACCGCAGCTATTGGTACAGTAACCAATTGCTCATTGGAGTTATCCGTGACAATTATACACAGATTAAACTCCCCAACTCTCAAATTACATACCGTATCAATCAGATTAGCATAGTCTGGTTGATACACCGAACAGTTATCCGTAATAATTGGTAGCTGATCGACCCGTTCTTCTAACCATCTCTCAAAACCAAATAATGCTAAACTATTTAGATAAATTTGCTCCTGATTTCCTTCATTATTAACTTGTTTGCTAATCTTTATTGCTTGCTCAAAGTCTTCAGTTTCGAGCCAAAATGATTCTAGTATTGTCAGGGTTATATCCATTGAATTTATCCTGGTCTTATTCATTTTTTCATCCTTATTTTTTTGTTTTTTATTCATCTAGATATTGGCACATTCGCTGAGCATATAAACTAGTCATTAAACGGCTTTTAGACGTACTCAGTTCTGCTACCGCTTCTTGAAAAACTTGTGTGTTTAAGAAAGCCTCGACTTCCTGCATCAGGTTACTCAAATAATCCAGCTTTGTGGCATTTTTTTCCAGAGCTAATCCCTTAGTAGTTGTTGAGATAAGCTGGAAAAATTTTTCTACACTCAGATACTGAACGCGATTGAGCAGTTTCCCTGGTGCCAAGACTCGGCTGGCTTGGGAATGATTGGTCATATTCAAAAGGGTTGCTATCTCTTTAAGAGACTTCCCCTCACAGTAAAAGAATCGGAAACCTGGGATAACCTTTGACGCAAAACAAGCGTAACGGCGGCTTTGCTCTAAAGAGGCAATGTGCTCAACCAACCCTTGCCCTATAGCGTGATCTAAAACCTCAATCAGTCCCTGTTCAAGAAAATCCTGCAATTCAGATTGTCCTAAATGATCTATGGTATTAATAGAGTTTAGATCAGGTAATTCTTTCGGGACATACTCCCCAGTTTCTGGATCCCGTGCTTCTAGAGGTTCCCAGATCGGACTTCCTCTGCGGCTCCAAATCTCCTCTTCTTGCAGACCCTTGGCTATCCTGGTTAGTTCTTTGTGAAGCTCTTTGGTGGAATTGATAATAACACCACGTTCTGGCAACAGGTGGAGCATGTCTTGGAGTTGGTCATCCCTAGGCTCAAGGCATTGGTTGACTCTATGGTTAACTCTATGGTTAACTCTATTGCGCCGCTGCTGTTGTCTGTCTTGAGAATAGACAGTATGGAAGGTTTCTACTAGTTTGCGATCGCGTGGATAGAGTTGTTCAAGGTGTCTGAGTTTAACTCGTCCCAACAGTGACCAGTTACTGGACAATGGCAATCCCTGTTCAGTTAAGCAACGTTTAATGTCAGGATGTTGTTTGGTTTTACGATATGCCCAATTGTCCAAACTGAGGCGAGCTGATGAGTTCAGACGATAGCTTGCCAACACATCAATCGTAAAAAACTGACCAAGCCCAGGTTTAATCTCACCTTGCTGATTCAGAACCAGTTGAGTTTTGCCATCACTATCGATAATAATCGGAGTTTTGCCATCATCATTGAGTACATAGGATAGCAGCTCACGGTAAGTTAACCGATAGTCAAGGCAAAACTGACTCGCTATTGTTTTACAAGCCTTTAAGATCGAGAAAGAAACATAGCACCGAAGACAAAGTCCAGCTAACGTCTGGGATGTAGGCTCAACAGTAGATGGCTCAGGGCGAAACCAGGATAGCAGTAAATCCTGGATATCTTGCTCCCACTGAGCTGATAATCTTTCCTTTGGATGTAATCCCAGGAGTGTTTGTTCAAAAAACTCCTGTGCTTTGTTGTGATGGCAGACTTTGTAGCCTTCTTGGTTATTGCCTGGGTCAAATACCCGAATTGTCGAGTATCTAGATGCATCCATAACTGATTGAGACAGCACTCTAGTAGTATATAGATGTCATGCTATTTAGCCTGTGCAGTTTTCTCAAGCAACAGCAATAGGCAAGACGTTGGTCAATGGTGGAACGATTGAGAATAATTGGTAATCGGTAATGGGGAAGCAGGGTGAAACTCAATCGATTGAGGCGACGAAAATTTATATCTCAAAGTTTAGGAGCTCTGGGAATAACTCTGTTATCCAATGCTTGTCAGACAGCGTACAATTCTCAAGAGATCACCTACTCTGATTCTGGAGATAACTCTTTGTCACTGAAGTATATTAACGTTCCCCCTGCCAACAATCAACCACCAACTGGATTAATTGTCTGCTTACACGGCTTTGGAGCCAACTCCCAAGATTTGGTATCTTTGGCTGAGGCGCTAAACTTACCAGACTATCAGTTTCTATTTGCTGAAGCTCCCTTTGACCATCCTGCTGTACCTGGGGGGAAAATGTGGTATGACTTAAATGGCTCCGACTATCAAGGCTTAACCGAAAGCAGACAGCAGCTTATTGATTGGCTCAAATCCCTGGCCAAAAGGCCACGCTACGCGAACGAAGTGAGCACTGGCGTGCCCCTATCCCGCACCATTCTGAGTGGATTTTCCCAAGGCGGAGCCATGACATTAGATGTAGGGTTAACCTTGCCAATAGCAGGCTTAGTATCCATGAGTGGCTATTTACATAGGGAACCCCAACCTCCTACAGGCTCGTCATTACCACCCATTTTGATAGTTCATGGCAGACAAGACGAGGTTGTACCGTTAATGGCTGCTCACCATGCTAGAGACACTCTAACTGGTTTAGGGATACAGGTCAAGTATCAAGAATTTGACATGGGACATCAAATCATCCCAGAGGTAGTAGTGCTATTTCGTAATTTTGTTATTCAACTAATGGCTAATCGGTAATCTGTTCGCGTAGCGTGACCGTTCGCTTAGCGTGGCCAATAGGCCAAGGTCAAGGACTTTTAGCTAATTTAATTTTTTCGATTCGGAAATCCTGATAACAATTAGAAACTCAGTAGAATACAAAAGTTCCTCAGATTAAGCCTAGAGCAATCTTCTCCATCTTGTTATCCCTCCCTTTCTACACAACTAGGTGTAGTCTACTTGAGTGCAGACTACTATAATGCCTTTTCTTAAGCGATTTTGTTTTATAGCATTTGAAGTAAAGCTTAAGACATATTCGGTACATCTTCAGGTGCGCTCTTACTTGGCGGATTTAATTCGCCAAGTAAGAGCGCACCTATAAAAGTTGTTTGACCTGATGGATGGAACGGGCATCTTGGTGGAACGGGCATCTTGGTGGAACGGGCATCTTGGTGGAACGGGCATCTTGGTGAACGGGCATCTTGGTGGAACGGGCATCTTGGTGGAACGGGCATCTTGGTGGAACGGGCATCTTGGTGGAACGGGCATCTTGGTGGAACGGGCATCTTGGTGGAACGGGCATCTTGGTGGAATGGGCATCTTGGTGGAACGGGCATCTTGGTGGAACGGGCATCTTGGTGGAACGGGCATCTTGGTGGAACGGGCATCTTGCCCGTTTCAATTCCCAGGCGGACTTTCCCAATTAGGCGAGGAGACGCGGAAAATAAGCGTGAGCCAGCCCCTTACGTACCCTACACAACTACTACTAAAAAGCCCTATATAGTTAATTCACTCTTGCCTTTTGCCTTTCCCTAAGGAATTTTGTTCACAACTTAAATAGAAACGCTATATTTCACAAAAAGTTTACAAAGTATTGAAATTCTTTCAGTGTAGATAACACAAACTTGATGAGGAGTTGGTCACTTTAATACGCTTCGCTAATCAACCAGATAACTCTATGAATGTTATTGAAACCAAAATACCGGAAGTCTTAATTCTTGAACCCCGCGTCTTTGGTGATGACCGTGGTTTTTTCTTTGAAAGCTACAATAAACGAGTTCTAGCAGATAAAGCTGGGATCACCGCTGAGTTTGTCCAGGATAACTATTCCCGTTCAGCCCAAGGAGTGCTTCGAGGCTTACACTACCAGATTCAACAGCCCCAAGGTAAATTGGTGCGGGTTTTACTGGGGACTGTATTTGATGTGGCAGTGGATATCAGAAAAAGCTCCCCGACCTTTGGACAGTGGGTTAGTTGTTTGCTGAGTGCAGAAAATAAACAACAAATCTGGATTCCGGCTGGATTCGCTCACGGATTCCTGGTGGTCTCTGAATTCGCTGAAGTTTTATATAAGACTACCGACTTCTACGCTCCTGATCACGAGCGGACTATTTTGTGGAATGACCCTGACCTAGCCATTCATTGGCCTCTGACCGACTCTCCTAGTCTGTCGGCTAAAGATCAAGCGGGTAAGTCTTTCAAAACAGCCGAGGTTTTTTCATGAAAAAAATCTTACTCACTGGCATCACTGGACAAGTGGGTCAAGAGTTACAACATACTCTGAGTCCCCTAGGCCAAGTAATCGGTGTGGGGCGCTCGGATATGGACTTAGCTGAGCCGGAGAGTATTCGTCAGGTAATCCATCATATTAAGCCTGACGTGATTGTCAATGCAGCGGCTTACACGGCTGTGGATAAAGCAGAGACAGAACTGGCACTGGCTAAATCGATAAATGCTGTTGCTCCGACCATCATGGCAGAGGAAGCTCAGAATTTAGGGGCGATCCTGCTCCATATTTCCACTGACTATGTGTTTGATGGCAAAAAAAATACTCCTTATACGGAGCAAGACACTCCTAACCCCATCGGTTCCTATGGTCAGTCGAAACTGCAAGGGGAAGAAGGGGTACAGCAAAAATGCGATCGCAATCTCATCCTGAGGACTGCTTGGGTTTACGGTACTCGTGGTCATGGCAACTTTGTCAAAACCATGTTACGACTGGGGGCTGACCGAGAAGAGCTTCGGGTGGTAGCGGATCAAGTGGGTACTCCTACCTGGGCTAAGGATATAGCAGTAACCATTACTCAACTTTTGCAAGCAATGGATTCTAATCCAATGGTAGGGGGAATCTATCACTTCACCAACAGTGGTGTCACCAGTTGGTATGACTTTGCCGTTGCCATCTTTGAAGAAGCCAAACTCCTGGGCTTCCCCTTAAAATTGCAGCGAGTTGTCCCAATTACTACTCCAGAATACCCCACTCCTGCCCAGCGTCCAGCTTACTCAGTTCTCTCAAACCAGAAAATATCCCAAACCTTGGGAACCTATCCCCCCCATTGGCGTCAATCCTTGAGGCAAATGCTAGCAGAACTTTATCAAAAGCTTGGGTAATTGCTATAAGCATAGGGAGTAGGGAGTAGGGAGTAGGGAGTAGGGAGTAGGGAATCGGGAATCGGGAATCGGGAACAGGGAATCGGGAACAGGGAACAGCGGATCTGGGAATAGGAAAAACATCCTGTGTACCTGATTACTATGAGAAGCGCTATAGTTCAAGTTCAACCTGCTAACCTTGGCCTATTGGCCACCCGTGCGCGTTCAACCTGCTAACCTTGGCCTATTGGCCACCCGTGCGCGTTCAACCTGCTAACCTTCAACCTTAATAATTCATATTTCATATTTCAGACTTTATAGTGAGGATTTTATATAGCTTATGAAAGCACTAATTCTTTCTGGGGGAAAAGGCACTCGTTTACGTCCCCTAACTTATACTGGTGCCAAACAGTTAGTACCTGTTGCCAATAAACCAATTTTGTGGTATGGGCTTGAAGCGATTATCGCTGCTGGTATTACTGATATCGGTATTATTATCAGTCCTGAAACTGGGGAAGAAGTTAAGGCTAAAACAGGAAATGGCGATCGCTTCGGAGCCAACATTACCTATATCCTCCAAGACCAACCCTTAGGACTTGCCCACGCCGTTAAAGTCGCCCAACCCTTTCTGGGAGATTCTCCTTTTGTAATGTACTTGGGAGACAACTTGGTTCAAAGTGAGCTGAACTTATTTGTAGAGAATTTCCAGAACAAAAATCTGGATGCTCTGACTCTGCTAAGGGAGGTAGAAAATCCTACTGCCTTTGGTGTTGCCAAAGTCGATGAATTTGGCCGAGTGTTGCAGCTAGTAGAAAAACCCAAAGTTCCTCCTTCTAATCTAGCACTGGTAGGTGTTTACTTATTTTCTCCTATTATCCATCAAGCAATTGCTAACATCCAGCCTTCTGCTAGAGGAGAACTGGAAATTACCGATGCGATTCAATACTTGATTGATCAGCAAAAAAATGTAGAAGCTTTTAAACTCAAAGGTTGGTGGCTGGATACTGGGAAAAAAGATGACTTACTAGCTGCTAACCAGATTATTTTAGATACTTGTCTAGAATCTGATGTTGATGGTGAAATTGACTCCGAAAGTCAAATTAGCGGACGGGTAAAGATTGGTAAGGGGTCTTATATTACTAATTGTACCATTCGTGGTCCAGTTACCATTGGTGAAAACTGCAATCTGGAAAACTGCTTTATTGGTCCATATACTAGCATTGCTGACCAAGCTACTCTAGTAGATGCTGACATTGATAATAGCGTGATTCTAAAAGGTGCTAAATTAACGGGAATTCATCAACGAATTGTTGATAGTTTAATTGGAGAACGAGCTCAAGTTAAAGCTGCACCCCAACATCCAAAAGCCTTACGATTCATGATTGGTGATGACTCACAAGTTGAACTAACTTAAGGGAAGCATTTAGCGGTCAGCGGTCAGCGGTCAGCTGAAAATAAATCTTGTTCGCGTAGCGTGCGCATCGCGCAAACGATCGAATTATTAAATTCGATATTAATCAGAATTGAAGGTCTGGGGAAAAGCCCTTGGCCAAAGCTTACCTCTTGTATTCAAAAGCACCTCAAGTAGTATGGCAAGAGGCCAAGGGCTGATAGCTGATAGCTGAACGCGCACGGGTGCGCGTAGCGCTAATCGCTGTTCCCTGATAGCTGAACGCGCACGGGTGCGCGTAGCGCTAATCGCTGTTCCCTGATAGCTGATAGCTGATAGCTGATGGCTGATGGCTGATAGCTGATAGCTGAATGCTTACTTTTCTACTAACCCACTGAAGCACTAACCCACTCAAACTAATCATGAATTCTTCTGAACAAAAATCCCTGACTACTAGACAACCTCGCCAATTACTAGTAACAGGTGGTGCAGGATTTATTGGCTCGAATTTTGTTCATCACTGGTGTGAACAGTACCCAGGCGATCGCGTGGTGGTACTGGATGCTCTAACTTATGCTGGCAACCGCCAGAATCTGGCGGGTCTGGAAGAGAAAGCAAATTTGCGGTTTGTCCAGGGAGACATATGCGATCGCACTCTAGTAGACCGCCTGCTCCAGGAAGAAACCATAGACACTGTCGCCCACTTTGCTGCTGAATCCCACGTTGACCGCTCTATTTTAGGACCCGATGCTTTTATCCGCACTAATGTTGTGGGTTCCTTTACCCTACTAGAGTCCTTCCGGCAAAAATGGCAAAATCAAGGACAACCAACGGATTATCGCTTCCTCCATGTTTCCACCGATGAAGTGTATGGCAGTCTAAGTGCTGATGACCCAGCCTTCTGTGAAACCACACCCTATGCCCCCAACAGTCCCTATTCTGCTTCCAAAGCTGGCAGTGACCATCTTGCCCGGGCTTATTACCATACCTATGGGGTCCCCACTATTATCACTAATTGCTCCAATAACTACGGACCCTATCATTTTCCAGAAAAATTAATTCCCCTGATGTGCATCAACATCCTGTTGGGCAAATCTCTACCAGTCTACGGGGATGGACAAAATATTCGAGATTGGCTCTATGTCGGTGATCATTGCCGTGCTTTAGATGTGGTGATTCACAAAGGTCAAGCAGGGGAAACCTATAACATTGGTGGCAATAATGAAGTTAAAAATCTTGACCTAGTTCACCAGATTTGCGAGCTGATGAATGAATTAGCCCCTGATCTACCGGTCGCTCCAGCACAACAGTTAATTACCTTTGTCAAAGACCGCCCAGGCCATGACCGTCGCTATGCTATTGATGCGACTAAAATTAAAACTGAACTGGATTGGGAACCAACAGAAACTCTAGCAGGTGGACTACGTAAAACTATTGAGTGGTATCTAAGCAACCGGGATTGGTGGCAACCATTGCTATCCCAAGAGTATCAAGCTTACTATCAGAAAGTTTATGCGTAGAAGGGTTAAGGCTTGAGTACCTTGTCCTAGGTTTTAGGGAGTAGGGAGTAGGGAGTAGGGAGTAGGGAGTAGGGAGTAGCGATGCAGTGTGGTCAAGACCGCGCTGCATCGCTTTTTAATAACACCAAAAAATGCTCCGAGCTTTTTCCTACTGTTCCCTATTCCCAGATCCGCTGTTCCCTTGTAAATGCTATAGATGATATTCATTGTAGATAAAGGAATAAACTATCGAATTTTCTCTCATCATATTTTTTTTATCCAAGCTTTATCTAGTTAAAGTTTTAGTTAGTTTTTTGTTAAACATGGGTATAGCGTTTCTAGGACTCATGAGGTACACATTATTTTTTACCTCTTCCTCTCTTCCCTTTTCCCTCTTACCCTCCCTGCTCCTGCTCCCTGCTCCCTGCTCCTGCTCCTGCTCCCTGCTCCCTGCTCCCTGCTCCCTGCTCCCTGCTCCCTGCTCCCTGCTCCCTGCTCCCTGCTCTGCCTGCTCCCTGCTCCCTGCTCCCTGCTCCCTAAAAACCAGAAATTTGTACCTCACAAGTCATAGAAGTGCTATATGCTACCAATTCCTAACAATAATAGACCTAAGAAAATATTTTTATCCTATTACAGTGAAAATTTATTGAGCAAATTGGGACTATATTTAAGGTTTTATACGAACGAGATGCCGAGATAGGTAACTTAGATAAGATAGAGCGCAGTCAGTCTAATAGCTTAGAAACAGTTAATACGATAATTGATAAAATTAACTCTTGTTCTAGTGCGATTATTTGTCTACCTTCATTAGAAGAATCATCTCAACAATTCCAAGCTATAGCCTATCTCGATTTAGGAGCTTCCTTGGCTCTTTTTCATCAAAACCCGATCCTTATATATAAAGCATTTGTACCGCCACAAGGCTTAAATATAAAACAATTATAAACGTTAAACTTTTACGGAATTTTAGATAAAAAAAATAATAAAACTATATGAAAAAATCTCGAAAATATTAAACTATTGAACATCTTAAAAACAAGTGGCTGAACTGATCACAGATAAGGGATGACAGACGAAGAATTTACAAGGTACTTTGTCCAAAATTTACCAGACAAAGTGCATAGCGCAATAATTAAGTTATGCGATCGCTTTTTAGAAAAAAGGAAAAGTCTTTCCTACAAACAACATCTCATTGCTTTTGCTAGCTTTGAACAGTTTCTCAGAGATCATACTATTCCCTATTCAATTCCCAGAAGTTTTGAGTATTCTGGAAGTTCAACCTATCAAAGAGAAGAAGCCATTGTCGAATTCTTTAGAACTATCAAGCAAACTATCCAATCGCTTCCATGGAGTGAGCAGTCAAAGTTGAGGGAGCAATCTCTGAGTAGCACCTGGAAGCAAAAGCAAAACCTTCAACCGAAACAAGAACTTAAATCTTGATCTCAAGATGCTTTGCTACGTTTGATTCAAGAAAAAGATAATTTAATTAATCTTTTAATTAGACAAGTAGAAACAGCGCTACAGCGTCCGAGTTTTTATACACACACAAATGTTAAAGAGGTAGGTACTATGACTAACAATCCCGGTGGATTTTCTGTAAGTGGTTCTGTCGGTGGTGATATCCACAACCAACAAGGTGACAACAATCTGCAAGGTGACAATAACACTCAAATAATCCAAGGTCAAGGTGCTGGATCAAACGAAGAACAGCTAACCAAAGAGCAGGTTATTGAGTTGTTAGCAAAACTCGACAAGCTGGTTCGAGGAGCAGAACTGCCAGAAGATACCAAAGAAGAGGCAACCATGTATCTTGGTGCTGCCAAAAAAGCGACGGAAAAAGAAGAACCGAAGAAGGAAACAGCACTCGCCAACCTAGAGAGTGTAGCAGAAACTCTCGAAACAGCGAGTAAGACGGTTGATGCGGGTAAAAACATCTGGGACAAAGCCAAGCCTATCATCCTTAAGGTGGCAGGTTGGTTAGGTGCTGCTGCTGGTTCTTACCTTCTGGGTCTGTAGAATTGATTCCTGTTTAAAGCGCCATAGTTTAGGAATTTCCATAACGCTATCTTGGTCCTTGTGGTAGCCTCCACAAGGGCACTTTTTCCTATTTTTATACACCTCCTATACCTCCCATATATCCCACAAAAACCTTTCTTTCCCTATTCCCGTCTTGATGCAGTCGCTCATGGGGGAAACCACGGCAGTCGCTCATGGGGAGGGGCTGTGTGCGGAACCTGCGTCCGCACCTTGTAAGCCCCGTGGGAACCCCCAAGACCGCGCTGCCTCCCCAAGACCGCGCTGCATCGCTATTCCCTGTTCCCTGTTCCCTTTTGGGGAAAGGGATAAACTATCGATTTTTATATCATAATATTTTTTTTTATCCAATCTTGATATAGTTAAAGTTTTAGTTAGTTTGCCGTAAAAATTATAAATTTTAGCTGAGTTAGATATAAACTAATAGTCGAGACAATAATTAAGTACTAACTACTAAGAGTTATTTTAACTATTAATTACTTAATTTCAGGTTAAAAGTATGAAGATTCGATAGGTTATTTTATGGTGTTATATTTTGAATAGTTAAGAGGTAAATCATTACTTATTTCCGTCTAGCAATCCGTGTACAAATTGTGATAATTTTTATTGCCTACTCCCTATTGCCTACTCCCTATTGCCTACTCCCTGCTACCTATTCCCTCTTCCCTATTTCCTTTGTTATAGCTCGATTCTTGATTCCTTTAATCCTAGTTTCGAAGTCCTCTTACTTAAGCAATTACTACGTTAATTGATAATACATTTATGATCAGTATTATTACTACAGTATTATTACTATAGTTGGTGTTGAGTTTTTTAGATTATACTGAGATGTCTTACCTTTAAATAAAAGCTAATAACTTCTTAGTTAGGATTCATGAAACACAAATTATTATCTACATTGATAAAACATCGACTAGTTATTAGCTAAACACAGTAACTAATAACTAATCTTTAACTCACCTGCTATTCGAGCCAACTTTACCTATTATTAACTAGTTTTGTCCTAGTGCAATATCTAAGTTTAAGAAGCAGTGCAACTAGGCAGATGGAGCTCTCTGCTGTTCTATTTTAGTCAAAACTATGGAAAACCTTATCAACTTAATCAAAGAAAGAATATTTGATTCCGACTTCCAGCTGGGCAACATCCCTGTTTCCACAATACTTATTATGGTGGTCATCCTCTTCCTTACCCAAATATGTCGAGGTTTGTTCACTGCCATAATCATTGACAGAATCGAGCGTCTGACTAGCGCTACAGAAAGCACCCTAGACGATGAGTTTATTAAGATTCTGAGGGCACCATTAGGCTGGCTAATTTGGCTGGCTGGACTATGGCTAGTACATACTGTTGTGGCAACCCATCTTAGTCCTGAACAGAATCAGAAAATCCCCGAGATGCTCTTTGTCAGCGCTCTGTTCATTGTCACCTATATTCTTTACCGTGCTGCTCCACTACTGGGGGAGGTGCTAGCCGGATTGGCGGCACACACTGAAACTGAACTCGACGATTTGTTCGTCCCCTACTTCCCAAGGCTTTTTCAGACAGCAGCAATCCTGATTGCTGTGATTAAAGCAAGTGAGATTTTGTTGGGGGCATCTGCCGGTGCACTGATCGGTCTAGTCGGTGGCGCAGGTGTCGCCTTAGGTTTGTTATTGAAAGATATTATCTATGACTGGTTTTGTACCGTGATTATCTACGCTGATGGTCTCTATAAACCCGGTGACTGGGTAGGAGTTGACGGAGTCAATGGTTTTGTTCAGATCGTCAGTATTGGTCTGAGAAGTACACAGCTTCGTCTGACTGAGTGGGGTTCTATCAAAAAAGTTCCCAATTCTAAAATGATTGCTGGCGTTGTGGAAAATTGGTCCCAGAAGACTGGCGATACCTTTGAGTGGGGCATAAATTTAACTCTAAAAGTTGATGGGATTTCGGCTGAGCAAACTAGCCGAATTTGTCAGTCTATTGAAGAAAAAATTCCCTATATCGATGGCTTACACAAGCAGAAACTGTTAGTTTTATTTTCCCACATTGAAGAGAATGCTCGTGTGATTATAGTTAGGGTATTTGTGATTGATCCTAACCTCTACTTTGCTGCCCAGCAAAACTTGAATCTAGCCCTATTACAAATCCTGGAAAAAGAGGAGATTGATCACCTGCATGTTGAGCTGGAAAAGCAACTTCAAGACTACAAACAGCTGAAGCAGAATGGCTCTCCCAGTGTGGCTATGATAATTTAGTGTTCAGCCGTCAGCCGTCAGCCGTCAGCCGTCAGCTAAAAGCTCACGCGTGCGCGTTCAGCCGTCAGCCGTCAGCTATCAGCCTTAGCTATGATGCTAATCAACGGGAGGTAGTAAATAAGCTTACAAGTTCCTACGGCTGGCTGGTTGAAAATCCCTGCTCGTTTTACTCATCCGACCCCGTGCAGTTCTCGCGTCTGCTAGCACCTCAAGTACCGTGCGCGTAGCGCATTAGCTGACACTGAATGCTTACGTTCTTACCCCTACTGCTGCAAACTCCAACTTCTGCAGGTACCTAGGCTTCACAGGTACCAATAACCTTGGAGTTTAGCGTTAGAGTTTAACTTTGGAATTAAACGGACATGGGCAGTACTGGATTCGAACCAGTGACGTCCTGCTTGTAAGGCAGGCGCTCTACCGCTGAGCTAACCGCCCGTATGCAATACTTATTTACTATAGCATATTTTTCCAAAGACGACAAGAACTATAAAAAATATGTCCTCTGGCTATATACATGATCGCATAACCTTGTGGAGTTTGCCAGTAGTCACGGTTTTGAGCTTGGTAGTAACCCGGAGTAGTGATTTGACCTTGATTGTAGCTGGAGGCTTCCTGTTCGGTGGCTTGATGTTTAGCCCTGATTTGGATCTATACTCTCGACCCTTTAAGCGTTGGGGCTGGTTGCGCTGGATTTGGATTCCTTATCAGAGGATGGTGCCTCACCGTTCTATTTTTTCTCATGGACCAGTGATTGGGACAATTTTGCGACTGCTTTATCTAGCGAATTGGATCGTCTTGTTTGGGGGTGTGGGATTGCTGGTGTTTCAGCTATTCCAGGATGAACCAGATCGTTGGCTGGAGGTGATTCAAGGGCTGGGGGGTAGGGTGTGGGAATATCGTACCTGGTTGATGGCCTGTGTCGTGGGATTGGAGTTGGGTGCGATCGCGCATTTTGTCAGTGATTGGGGAAGTTCGGCTTATAAGCAGTTTAAAAAAGGGGGGATCACGGGGTTATGGTCTCCCAAGCAAGGGAGGAGCAAGGGCAGGGGTGCTGGTAAGACTAAACCACAAAGACGCAAAGCAGGCAAAGGCAAGAGGAGTTAGATGTTATAGCGCTAGGCGCAAGGGCAAGAGGCAAGAGGCAAGAGGCAAAAGTTAACTGCGACAGCTTTTGCTGCTTGTATCAATGTCTTAACCTTAATGCGTAGTGCTATATCGGGTTTTCCAGTATCACTAGCCCGTTAAAATTTGGCATTAGTGGTGGATTTGGTTAAGAATAATTAAGTCGCGTTTCGCTTTTCGGTTTTATGTCTAGTTCCCCGGAACAAGCTCAGCCAGTTGATCAGGTGTCGATGTTGGCCGCTTTGCAAGAGTTGATTGATGTAGTAGCCAGATTGCGATCGCCTGAGGGTGGTTGTCCTTGGGATTTGGCTCAGACCCCTCAGTCCCTAATTCCTTATGTGATTGAAGAAGCTTATGAGGTAGTGGATGCGATTCGCAGTGAGAATGAAAATGCGATCGCAGAGGAGTTGGGTGATTTGTTATTGCAGGTAGTTCTGCAAGCTCAGATTAGTAGTGAGCAAGGTCAGTTTACCTTGACCGAGGTAGCTCAGGGGATTACTCAAAAGCTAATCCGCCGTCATCCCCATGTGTTCGGTGATGTCGAGGTTGATAATGTCGAGGAGGTCCGTCAAAACTGGGAGGACATTAAGGCAGCAGAGAAAGGAGAAACCGTTGCGGATAAGCAATTATTGAGTCGTAAACTGAGTCGCTATAGTAAAACCCTTCCCCCTCTAATGGCTGGGATGAAGATATCGAAAAAAGCCGCTAGTGGTGGGTTTGAGTGGGATAATGTTGAGGGAGTTTGGGATAAGTTTCAGGAAGAATTGGCTGAGTTTGAACAAGCACTTGAACAGGATGATAAAGCCCACCAGGAAGCAGAATTGGGAGACGTACTGTTTACTCTGATTAATATTGCGCGTTGGTATGACCTTGACCCTTCAGCTGCTTTGCAGGGAACCCAAGCAAGGTTTATCGAAAGGTTAGCCCAAGTGGAAGCATTGGCTGAGCGCCCACTGTCTGATTACACCTTAGATGAGTTGGACGCTCTGTGGCAAAAAGCTAAAGCAATCTTGGCTCAGAAGTAGGGTTTCCCTAGAAGCATTCAGCAGAAGAAAAGACCCACGCTTAGAAGTAGAAAGTGGGTATTCAAGCAGACTTAATATCACAGGGGGTATAGCCCCACACCCCCAAGCTCCGGAAAAAGGTTACAAATATAAACAATAGCCATTACCCTATAGTCTAATGTTGGCTCCAGCTCATCTTATTCCCGGTGCTATACCAGAACTATTTGCTAAAGTTAGCAGCTCTGGAAAAATTACTCTTGATGATCGATATGGATTGATGGCAGCTCTATTGGAGGATTCACTCACCTCCGAAGAGCGAGACTCCATCGACAGGTTGCTCCACGCTGTACATCGGGGCAGGGTGAAACTAGCTACCTAGAGCTTTGACTATAGGTAGTCGATTGGTATCCTTGAGAAAACGATATAGAAAACAATAGATAAAAAGAAATCCCCCATTGATGTGAGGGGCATGGGGGACTGGAGAAAACATTGAATCTACTCTATTTTATTAAACAAGAATTTGAGTCGATTTGATAGCCATAATGGCGGAGATTTAGGATTTTCTTCCTTTGTCCTTAGTTTCGTCCCCTTCATCCATTGGTGATTGGGCTTCTGGTTTTCCTGTCAGAGGTTCGACTACTTTTGCGATCGCTTCACTGACAAAGGCTTTAATAAACTCATCGCGCTGGTTTAACTGAAACTGCTTCTGCACCACTTCACTCATCCCTCCATCTCCCCAGTCTTGGTCATTGCGGAAGTATTCAATAAAGCTTTTGCCAGCAATTCGGATTAGATAAGCAGCGGTTACCCCCTGAATGGCTTTGCCGACAACATAGGTGGCAAGATTCAGCCTTAGAGTAGTGCTAAGGATTTGAATCGCTCCCTTGACAATACCCAAACTAGCTAAGGTTTTTCCCAAGGATAGGGCTAATTCCCTACCCCGTTCCATATTCAGTTCACAGCCGTAGATTTTGCCAATTTCCACCACCATTTGGGCATTGACTGCTGCAGTTGCTAACAAATCCACCACGGGTAAAGGAGTCAGAGAAATTACACTGGCTCCAATCCACTGGAACCGTTCCACCACTTTCTCTGCTTCTCGCTTGCGCTGCTTGTTGAGGATGTGTCTAGCTTCTTGGCCTAACCGTTGGGATTGTAGCAGTATGTTATCAGCAATCAACTCTTCTCCCTCTGCTCTTAATACAGCCGCTAAGCGACGAATTAAGGGCAAAATTTCCGGTTCAGGTTGGCAAAGTTGACCATTTTCTAGGGTAACAGACTGCGGGTTGGCTGCGATCGCAACTACATCTGAACCAGGAATAAAACCCCTTACTCGGTGGCGCAATCGTGCTAGAACCCTCTCTGAATCTTGTTCGGTGTACAAGTCAATTTTATTGAAGACCAGAAGCGATCGCTTCCCAATCTGTGCCAATTTTTCGAATGGATCATACTCTGAGTGTCGTAAATCGTTATCCACCACAAACAACAACAAATCCGCTTCCGTTGCCAGATGTCGTGCCCATTGCTCTCGCTGAGTGCCAACCACACCAGATTCTAAAATTCCTGGTGTATCAGTAATCAGAATCGGGCGTTCTAATCCTTTCAGCTTTAGTTTGTAGGTTTCCCCAACCTCCGTCGTTCCCATGGGGGCACCGACTTCACCCACCATCCGACCAATCAAAGCATTGACTAGAGAAGTTTTCCCCGCTGAACCAGTACCAAACACTACCACTAACAGTTCCCCACGGGAGAGGATAGCTTCAATTTCCTCAGAGCGACGCAGCATCGCTTGCCGTGACACTTCATCCTGAATCTGTTTGACCTGTTGCCTTACTGCTTTCAGGGTTTCTTCTGCTGCTTCAGTTTTTACCTCGGGGGCTTTAGGTTCCAGACGACCCTTACCTGGCCGTTTCCGGGATTTACCAAATAACCCCATGGTGTAGATTAAGGCCCATATTAGTAGCCCTAGCAAGGTAATCACCAACAGCAGCAGTAAATTAGCCAGTACCGGAGCAGTAAAGGAAATTTGGATATATAGTTGGTATATACCATTAATCAACCAAAGCATTAGCCCCAGAATAATAATGAGGCCAATAATTAGGGTTAGTAGACGTGGCAGGGGCATGGAAGATAGGATAGGTTTTAATTATTAATCTTAGAAGATCCGGCAATAATTCCCCCATCTTCTGAACCCAAGAGGCTGTGCAATAAAACTCCGGATATCTTTCCCCTCTTGCCTCTTGCCTCTTGCCTCTTGCCTCTTGCCTTTCGCTATATATATCAGCAATTTATAATTGATTTGGGAAACAACTGTTCACATCTGACTGTTTAAATCCGTTAAAAAATAATGAACTTATTCAATAGTATTCTCAGTGCCATTAATAGTCCTACACAACAAGCTAGTTCTAGTCAGCTAGGGGATATTCTGGACACGGTACAGCAGTTGAGTGGTAACCATCACACCAATCCCTCAGCGGTGCAATCTGCCACCTCAATTGTAGGTAAGTATGTGCGTTCAGCGCTGCAACAAAAGCGCAGAAATGAAGGAGATGAGCAGGTACAAGCACTAGTTAATCAATTTGGTGGCATTGGTGCTAGTTCTCAAGTGGTCAATATGCTCTTTAGTGCGCCTCAGATCCAAGAGCTTGTTGGAGAAATTACCAGCAAGACAGGCATTAATGCTGGTATCATTCAAGCCATGCTACCCACCTTGATACCCGTGGTGTTGAATTTCCTCAAGACTGGCACCAATACTCAGAATCCCCTTGGTTCTAATTCTGTACTCAGTGGCTTTCTAGATGCTGATGGGGATGGGGATGTGGATATTTATGATGCCATGCAGCTGGCATCACGGTACTTAGGAAGGTAATGAAAAAACCCAGCTTGTTGGGCTAGGAAGAAGCACGAGTTGCTGGAATCAGTAACTTAACTAGTTTTGACAGCTGGGGTTTATCAAAGGCTTGGATGAGTACCTTGGCGGCGGCTTTTGGTTCTAGCACAATAGTAATTTCCTTACCCTTAGTGGTTCGGCTTCGCCCAGTCGATCCTACAGCTGCTAGTTTTTGCAGTGCTGAACTCGGAGCGATCGCAGCCGCTGCCTTTCGCAACTCGTCTAGATTACCCTGTGCTGCTTGCAACTGGTCACTGGCTTCCTTGAGTTCTTTGATCACTAATGGTGCTAACTGGATATAGGAGTTTTGAGGATTTGTGATCGCTTTATGGCAAACTCCCACTAATTTATGCCAACTACCAATCCCAGCCCCCAGTTGAGCCAGACGCTTACAAAGCTTTTGAAGTTTTTGGCGATTGGTTGGTGTGGAAGATTGTTTAAACAGCTCTAGCATATCTTTAAGCAGGCTAATCACCTTCGGCCCAAAGTCTGGAGGAAATTTACCTTTTGCTGAAGAAGACCCTTTGCTAGTCGAAACTTGATCAGAACGAATCGCTTTTTCAGCAGCAGAGCTAGAAGCCATTGCCGCTGGTAATTGACTCTCACCACTGACCAAAGTTTTGAGATAATTCTGTAATTGTTCAAAGCCTGGCTGAGCTGCTTTTAGAGTTTTTTCTGCTTCACTTTGTTCAAACCCAAACGGTCCTTCCAACAGATCAATCAACGCTTTGAGGGTATCATAACTCTTTAAAAACAGAGTCTCCAGCTGTTGATCAACCTGAATCTTATTCTCTTGAAGTACTTTGAAAGAATCTTCTAAACGATGGGCAGTCTTTTGAATACTTGTAAACCCCAACATCGCCGCCCCGCCTTTAACAGAATGAGCAGCGCGAAACAATTCATTAACCGTCTCTGGTTCATTGACCACTGAGCCCAGATTTAACAGTCCCTGTTCAATGGTTTCCAGGTGTTCTTTCGCTTCTTCAATGAAATAGCCTAAAATCCTTTGCTGATTCCCAGCTTCCACGGCAATTTTTCCTTATCAGAACGGCTAATCAAAAGAGATTGATGATAATCATCAGAGCAACATTCGATCTGGTGAACGCAGTTTTCAAATCCATAGACCATAGCGTTGGTTACAGCAACAGTTTATCTCAGCTTACCTCCAAATCAGCTATTGGCCTATCAATGCTGAAAACTGCTCTTAGATCTTCAGTTGGATCTCTATTGTGGCATCCCACACCAAGTCAGCAAAGACTTTACGCGAGCTTAAAAGCACAAGGAATAGCTAGGGTTAGCTTGAAGCCGACACTTACCGGATCAGGTAAGTAGTTGATTATATCACAAATCCATTGCAGGCACCGATAATAATAGCTTATCTCTAGATAAAACTCCCAAATATAACATAATCCTTTACATACAAAAAGTATTCTTAACATTATGTTACATTAAAAGTAACACTATGTCATGTTGGCGCAGCTGCCAGCTATGGATACCCCAAATGGATACTAATGAGCTTCTAGAGCGTTATTCAGCAGGTGAGACGGATTTCCGTGGAGTAGATCTCCAGCAAATCAACCTGAGTGAAGTCAATCTGACTGGAGTAATTTTCAGACGAGTCAACCTAGCTGATGCCAACCTGAGTCTCGCGGTTTTACAGGAAGTCAACCTTAATCAGGCCAATCTGACAGGAGCGAAACTGTGGCGAACTAATTTGAAAAAAACCTCTCTGGTGCAGGCTAACTTGAGTCAGGCATTTATGATTCGGGCGAATCTTACCAGAGTAAACCTGCGCCAAGCCATTCTAACCCGAGCCGATTTAAGATTAAGCCTTCTTGAGGATACCGATTTGCGAGGAGCCAATTTAACCAGGGCAGACCTGCGCTACGCTGACTTAAGAGGAGCTAATTTGACTGGTGCTTGTCTCCACCAGGCAGACTTGACTAGGGCAAATCTGTGTGATGCTGACCTTTCTCAAGCAAACTTGAGTGGAGCAATTTTGAGTCAGGTAGATTTGAGACGGGTTACTCTCTCAAATGTAGATTTGGGTCAGGCTGAGCTTTCTGGGGCAACGGTACCAGATCAACTGACTAGTGAATATTCAAAATTCGAAAAGCTAACAGCTAACAACTAGATGCATAAATAATCCCTTGATCAAAAGGGTTGGTTTGATCAAAAGGGTTGGTTTCAGGAAAAGGATTTGTTGAGTTAAAACTATCCCCCTCATGAGTGGAGTGGGACTATTTAGGGAGGGATTTCTAGGTGAACAATCCAAATTCGTTACTGGGAGATTTACGGCAAGAGTTACCAGATGTGCGCTGCCAAATGTACTTCAAATCTTCCTTGACAGCTCTTTCTCATGCCATGGAAGACCTCGTGCTAGCAGTGGATGACTCTCCCTTGGTGATTGCCAATTTCCAACATGAGAAGTTTTATCGTCAGGAAGTCCACCGCTATCAGCGAATTGCCCAACGTACAAACCAAGTTTATGTGCTGGCGGCACCAGAATCCGAGTCTGGCTTTGCTCTGGTTGAAGACTCCTTAGAAATTATCCCCTTAGACCCAAATGATGGTCTTGCCCAAGAGTGGCACCTGGTGATTTTGGCGCAGAAGTATACAGCTTGCCTAATTTGTCGAGAACAACTAACACCAGCAACTTCCATGGAGCAGGCTCGCAGGTTTGAGGGCTTTTGGTCCTTTGACCCCCGGGTTACTATTCATGCTGCTCGACTTTTACTGGGACGGATTGCTAGTTATCGACCAGAACTAGCCCCAAAAGTTGAGCAGGTATGGCAGCGCTATGGTTTGACTACAGAAGTCCCAGAGCAAACATTGTTGCTGACCAGTGCAGGGATTGATATTAGTATTTTTGCTCAGCGGCTGGTAACTTATTTGCAAGCGAGTCAATATAAGCTCCTTAAAGCTTATCGAGTCCTCAGCACCAAAGAAGGCAAGGAGCGTCTGATTAATGCCATCACCGCCACCATCCGTCGCTCCCTCAATCCCCAAGATGTTCTAGCAGCGACAGTAAAGGAGTTAGGAAACACCTTTAATTCTTGCCGTTGCCTGCTTTACCGCTGTAGTCCTAGTGACCAGCAAGCAAAAATTGAGTATGAATCGGTTGCTTCTGGTTTACCGTCCCTCACTGGACAGATGTGGTCGTTAGCAGATAATCCTCTAATTCAAGTCGCTCTAGCTCAGGAACGAGCCATTGCCATTGCTGATGTTACTGGAGCTCCCAACTTACACAATAACCCAGCTCTGAGGACAACTATTGAGCGTTGGCAGATTCGATCTTGGTTACTGGTACCAATACACTATCAAGGAACACTGCTGGGGATGCTGGAACTCCACCATGGGGGTTCGGAACCCTATAGATGGCTCGAAGACGATATTGATTTAGTAGAAGCGATCGCAACTCAAGCTGGGGTAGCCTTGAATCAAGCCCAAGCTTACACTGACTTAACTGAACTCCATAACCAACTAGAAGCCCTAGAACGAACCCGCAATAATCTGATTGCTATCGTTGGTCACGAATTACGAACTCCTTTATCAACTATCCGAGTGTGCCTAGAAAGTTTAGAGAGTGAACCAGAAATGCCAACGGAGTTTCGGCAAACTATGCTTGATACGGCGTTAACCGATGCCGAGCGCATGCGTAAACTGATTCAAGATTTCCTCACTCTGTCTAAGTTAGAAAGTGGTCAGACATCCCGTTACCCTGAATCCATCCAGATTATCGAAGTCCTAGACTTGGCTCTTTCTGCTCTGAGATCAATTTGGTCACCAGATACACTACCAGAAATCAACGTTAAACTACCCTCTGTGTTACCTACAGTCCTAGCAGATGGTGAAGGATTGGTAGAAGTCTTAACCAAACTCCTAGATAATGCCTGTAAGTTTACTGAGCCAGGGGGTAAAATCACTATCCAAGCCAAAATTAATGAAACTCAACCTAATTCGGTGGGATTGATAACCAAGAATCGCCGCCATAATCCCATGCTAGAAGTAATTGTAGCGGATACTGGTAGGGGTATTGAACCGAGTCAGCTAGACGCAATATTTGAAAGTTTTTATCAAGAGGAAGATTCACTCCGACGCACTGTTGGTGGCACAGGTCTTGGTCTAGCTATCTGTCGCCAGATGATTAAAGGTATGGGTGGAAAAATTTGGGCTAAGTCTGAGGGGAAAAATCAAGGTAGCCAATTCCACTTTACCATTCCATTGGAATCATCTCAAACCTTGTTGAGTATTGAGTCTTGACTGTTAACTGTTTACCTTTACCCTTTAACATTAACCCTTCAGCCTTTAACATTTAACACTTAACATTAAACATTTAAATTTTAACTTTCAACCTTAAACTCTTGATCCTAATTTCTCGAACAACCGAGTAACTTTTTTTAAATCTTTATCACCTGGTGTTCGCTCTACACCGCTGGATAAATCAATCCCACTGGGTTGCAGTAGGGTTAGGGCATCTAAGACATTATCCGGTGTCAAGCCACCAGCAAGTAACCAAGGGATAGTGGGACGAAATTCTCGCAGCCTTTGCCAGTCTAAGGTTTTACCAGTGCCGCCCAACATTTGTCGATGGTAAGCATCTAGCAATAGTGTATCCACACAACTTAAATAACTATCTGCCTGATGTAAACATTCTGGAGTTCTTATCCTTAAGGCTTTAATAATTTCAATCTCTGGTAACGCTTGGCGCAGCTTTTGGCAAAATTCTGGGGATTCATTACTATGCAGCTGAACGGCATTTATCCCTGAATCAGCGACAATTTGAGTTATTTCTTCCGTAGAGGTATTAGCAAACACACCAATGCGGTCAACTGATACAGACAAGTGTTTGACCACGGCTTGAATTTGCTCGGGTGTAACGTAACGAGGAGAGCCTGGTACACAAATAAAGCCTAATGCTGTTGCTCCCAATTTTGCGATCGCATCTCCTTGCTCCGGTTTCGTAATGCCACAAATTTTTACACGCATTGTTACTTGTTACTTGTTCCTTGTTACTCGTTACTCGTTAATTTCGATTTTCGCTATTCCCTCGATATTTCCCGCTCAAAGCGCAGCATTTCCAGAGAGCAATCACCATAAAGTGCTTCAATATGCTCCCAACAGCAGTCAATGGCAAAATCATTTAAATCTGCTGGCTCCACCCCATACATATCCTGAAATACTTCAGGTTCCACCCGACAGAAACGAGGTCGATGGGGATAAATACGACATTCACGGGTGGTGTGGTCGAAATTTATACACCATCCCCCCTCACCTACCATACTTAAATATAGCGCTAGCTCTTCTGGAAGAAGATACTCCTCTAATCCTGGACGCTCAGCTGGGTCAAGATGACAGCAAGCGCCACATTGCTTTACACAACTCCAAGTTGCCATAACTTTGAAAAAAGAGCTAAAAGCTTAAAGTATATCTAGCTTAGCGAGTTTTCACCCGTGATAGGTGTAGTCAGGCTTGCCATTGAGTTTTGTATATTTTTGTAAACTTACTTAAAAAAAGCAGATCATTACCCAGTAAAATCTAAGCGATGGATTGTGATTAGTCACCATCGCCTTTGTTGGGTCAATTCTGGAGAACATATGTATTTAGCTTTTTTAGATTTTATAGGTAACATCGATTGGGTATTGATTGCTCAGCTGAGTATGCTGGCAGCTGTTGTGATTGCTGGTCCAGTGGTCATTTTCGCCCTATATGCTCTTAGAGGCGACCTTTAATCTAGGGTTGAAGGTGACGTGGTTGTTCCTCCTTGGTGTTTGGTTTAGGGTAGGTAACGCAGTTGAAGGTTGAACGCGCACGGGTGGCCAAAAGGCTAAGATTGTTCGCCTTTGGCGTTCAGGGTAAGCGCAAGAATCAATAAGCCTAGGCTTATTGATAAAGAAACCACGCTATTCTCAACAAAATCACTCTATTGTGAGTACAGTTTTACGAGATTATAGGGGTTTCGAGACACGATCAACCGATATCTAGCCAATGTACATTATGGGCAATTTTTTCTTGCGCTTACCCTGCTTTGGCGTTCGGTGTAGGGTAGATTAAAAGTTCAGTATAAAACCTACAACCTGTAACTTATTAAGTTTAACTTTGAAGGCACCCCATCCATAATCTTTGATTTGGATGGGGATTCATGCTATCTTGAACAGCTAAATTTATTAAGGTTCGTTCCCAGGACAATTGGCTTTCTCAATGTCCCGTTAGAACTTTTGCTGCCGTACACCCAACGAAAAGTTTGTATCCCCTACTATTAACAAGATGAACTTACAAGAGGCTTTGGAACAATATCAGGGTACTAAACTAAAGCTAGATGAATTGAGCAAATATCAACAATGGGCTTTCTCTTTTTTTCATAATGAAGAATTTGTTTTAAACCCTAACCTTTCGATAACTCTACAGCTAGACTTGGGAGGTGCTCGTGAAATTTATGAAAAGTCATTTCAAAATGCACAAGGAGCCTCTTTTCAAGCTTATCTTGTTTGGAATTTAGTCAAAGCATTATCTTTAAACTGGACGTTTTGCACCCGCAAAATCGATCGAGAATGGTATGTGTTTAAAAACCTTCCGCTGTACTTTACAATTGCTGTTGGCGGAGAGGATCGGTTTAAAGATGTGATTATTAACGATGTCAGCTTAATTGATTGGACAACATTTGTCATAATTTATCGAGATTCTCTTGAAAATCCCAAGCAAGATGTTGGCTCTATTCCTCCTTTGACATGGGCTATTTCTCATTTCATTGGAAACCTACCTGACTTAAACTTTACATCATTTCAAATACACCGTGGAATCATGAAGACGGGGCGACCTATATTTTACTTTGGACAACGGTATAATTCGCACCAAGGACTGACTGTTCCGTTGAGCATTACTTTCGATCATGCTAATTCAGATCCTTATGTTTTGAATAAGCTAATGCAAACCTATCAAGATTTTTTGACACAAGTTGAATGAAATGATAACAACCTCGGCCTTGCTTAATAATGGAATGATTTTAAAAGTTTTGTGGAATGGGCCTCTTGGTGGAACAGGCATCTTGCCTGTTTCATTCCCGGGCAGGCAGGATGCCCACCCTACTTCTATTCATTCGAAGATTCAGCAACCCCACAACCTCGGATCAAACTAAAATTTTATAGGACGACTTTTATCATCAAGTGCTTTCCAAAACAAATCGATATCATCGGTCTTGAAACGTTGTGCCATGCGATAAACCCCTGGTTCTATACCTTTTTCAGTCGTCGCAAGTTTGACCAAACCCAGGAGTTGCATTGTGACAATTGGATCAATATATTCTGTTTTTACGCCTTTCTCATGTTTAGCAAAAAAGTTGATCACAAAACCATCTGCTAACAGTACTAATCTTTTAGATTGACCATTAAATTGAATATGATAGACCGTACCAATATCATCATGAAAGGATTTGTGAATTGAAATATTATTTTTGATCTGATGCCGAATCCATTCAACCAAACAAGAAACCCATGTACTAGATTCGACATCATTTAAACCCATGCTCTTGATGAATTCAGGATAATATTTTAGTTTAGCTACTAGAGAATCAGATGTTTCCGAAGAAGAAAGCACTTGATGAATGACTTCAGTCTCACTATCTGAAATAAAACACAACTTATGCTCATAATATCTCTTGTACCAGATTAACTGTTGATGAATATCGATTGTATTTTCGGAAATAATTTCTAATAACTCGTCTAGAAAAACTATTGCCTTTCTAAATTCATAATCCTTCGATGAACCACTGGTAAGAATCAGTTCATCTACAAGATCTCCGATATTTTTTCTAGTCAAAAACGCATTGATATCCAGCTCATCCAACACAAGCGAGCCGGTAACCCCAATAATTGTATCAATGTGGTTTTGAATAAGGCGCGTAACTTTTCGGAAAGATAGTATTTGTTCAGGAACTAATAAGGTCACCTTTTTTAAGCAATTTTGCTTACTAAAGATTTGACTCATTCCTTGGCCATTGGGTAACAGTTCGATTTTCTCAGGGACATATCCATATTGCTGACGGATAGATTCCCATAAACCATTCAACGTATTTGTTTGATACCATAGCGTCTGCAAGGAAGATTCTGGGCTGGGGAAAGCATTAGTTATAACTAATTCATTAAAAGATTCGTACTTGGGAGAGGGTGAGAAAAATTCTAGCACCGATTTCTCAATCTTATCGCTATACAATTGAGGGTGACGCTCACCAAAAGGTAAATCGACAATTACTGGTAAACAGGTGTCTTCAACAATATATCTGCCCAAATTTAAATAATCAACTTTTGTGGCAGCATAGGGAAATCTTTGACTGTCAATTTCTCTATAAAATGCTTGATCGACAATATCTACAGCAAAAACATGACTTGTACTATTTTGCATTTCTGTGAGTTCTTCAACCAACCGGGTTCCGATGGCACCATTACCTCCAATGACCGCTACTTTCCGTGTTTCAAATGTTGGCAATCCTAATCGGCCTAAAGCTGTTGAAGTTGAATCAATAATTGCTTGTGAAACCCCTTTTGCCTCGAAAATCACCTTGATGTCATCCCGTGCTGTAGAAAGCACAGGAAACAAAGCTTTTCCTTGATAAGATTCTATAGCGGTCCGGTCTCTTTTTTCCCCAGCAGTAGTTACTTCAACAGCACCAATAATAAGATTTTCATCGACAGCCTTCTTGAACAGAGAATGTAAACTATGATTTGGGTCTTGATAAATTTGATAAATTAAAGGTACAGCATATCCTCCATCTTCATAAATCAACAGTTTTTTATTTTGTTTGATACATGTTTGAATGCAGCGAACGAGTTCTGTTTCAACTAACCCTATCATTGCACTCATATAGTTTCGATTAACTTCCGATTTTTCATACAGGTTAACAAATAACTTTTCATCAGTATTTGGGAGAAAAGAGGACTGCTTAAAGTCAAACTTGTATTGCGTTGGCTTGATCGGGTGTTGAATCATACGTAAACATCGATAGGTTTGACCAGAAACATGATCTAACATCCTCATAATCGGCCAATTACTTTCACCATAGGGAATCCCAATGAATGCATCAATGTGAAATCCTAAGGCATCCAGGGTTTGTAAAGTCATGACAACTTCATGAGTCCGATGGTGAAGCACAAAGAGATGATAGGGGTTGCTACACTGAAGACTTAATTTTTCGGGTAAATTATCATAAACATAATGCTGAATTGGCATATTAATGCTTGAAATCAACTCTTCAACCTGTTTGCCAACAGACTGTTCATTCTGACCCATGTAGATAAAAATATTAGCTGTTATTGTTGAAGAGGCTTGATCATAATGTATGCCTTTGACTTCCCAGTTAATAAAAAAGGTTTGCTGATGTGAATCGTACTGCTTATGGACAACCAGGCAACCGGATTTTCCTGAATTACTAGGGGTACATATCACCTCAAATAGATCTTTAGGGAGGTCTTCGTTTAGATGATTATTCCCAATCTGATCAAAGAGGGTATTTAAAACCATTACACCAGAAGGAGTTCCCGGTTCTAAAACTTTGTGAAGTATACTAGGAGTTGAAAAAAATGCAATATCAATGTCTTCTTTTTTGGGAACAACACCTGAAATTGAGCCTGAACCCGACAACATAAATTGATGTTGATCTCTGATGACGAGTTTTTTAGTTAAGGGAATAATACTATCACATTGATAGGCTTCGGCAGAAAGTTCTTCACAGAAAAAATAAAGGTAGTAATTGCTAAGAGCTTGTTGAGCCACTAATGAATTACGTTTCCGAACTTTAGCAGAGAGAATAGTTGCAATATTTTGGGTGATTTTATAACCAATATCAGGATCATCTTGATAGAGTCTGGCCAATGCGTCTTTTGAAAATCTTAATAATTTGGTGTCCTTTGAAGCACATATTGCTGAATTAGGAGAAGGATATTTATCAATTAAAGAGATTTCTCCCAAGGATGTTCCCTGAATTTTTTCCGCAATTTTTTTCATTCCAATTGTTCCTTCTTCCACATTTCCCTGCAAAGCTGGGTCGATCAAAATATCAACTTGGCCTTCTAGGACAACATAGAGATCGTGACTGTCTGTTCCTTCGTCAAAAATATGCTCACCATATTGATATTGCTTAATTTCACTAATTTCTAATATCCTTTGACGCTGTGGCTCGGTCAGACCTTTAAAGACAAGAAGTTGTGCTAATAGGTTTTCGATATTCATTTTTGAAATTTCCAATTCAGAGATTGTTTGATGGGTTTTTCAGACCCTGTTGCTTTTTTTTATTCCCATGTAAGCAATTCTATAGGTTAAATAATTTAAGGTCTTAGGATGAAGATTGGAAGTTATCAATTACTGTTTCACATATGGGGCGAGCTGATCCCAGAGGTTAGGAAATTGCTGACGGAATGTTTCAGGTTGAGCAATCTCCATGTCGCGGAATTCAAAGCCAGGTGCAACGGCTTCCCCCAGGAGTCCAAACTCTCCTTCTTCTAAGACCGCAGCTTTCCAGTAACCACTGGAAGAATCTGGGGTGTTTCTCCTTTTGCCAGATCCATGGCGAGTTTGAACTTTTGCAAGGTTCCGTTGGGATGAATAACTAGATAGAGAACGGGAGAACCTGCATGGAAGTAGTGCATAATGTCTGACTGATTGATGTGAAAATGATCAATAGGACGATCATCTGTCAGGAGATAATATATAATATATAGAGGTCATTACAGCTCGTTGTTTACCTTCTCTATCGGTATCAATACAATAATTGTTTGAGAACGATAATTTTACGAATAATAGCCACCCTCAGGATGCATTTGCAAGCCTAACTTTTGAATTAGGTGGTGTTTATTCATAATCTTCTATTGGGATGGGAAAAAAATTTATTGTTTTGTAGTAATAGCCTATCAAGGAAGGGCTAGCTGGCGCAAGTCTGGTGCAATAGAGAAGAGAAGTTGCGCTTCTTTTGAGCCACTATCGAGAAGCTCAAAACATGAAAATTCAAAGCCTGGTGCAACGGAACAACCCACCAAAACGCTACCTTGAATGGGTACTGCTGCCTGCCACACACCGGAAGGCACAACGTAGCAGAACTGGTTTTCTTCAGATGATAATGTAATACGTTGTGGTGGTGAATCGGTACCATCCCAGAGGTAGAGGTAAATACCCGTGCCTTTGTATAAATTCCAAACTTCATCACCAATGACCCGATGAAACCGACTCTTTTCGTCTTGGTTCAGAGAAAAGTAAATATGAGTAAGAGCAGACTTGACGCTAGAATCACTTGCAGTTACTGAAATGTTGGAGCGAAATACCTCCTGGTATCTTCCTCCTTCTGGGTGTTCTATCAAGTTAAGTGGTTTAGTCATGTGTTTAATTAGATCTTTCAGATTTCAAACAATATACTATGTTAGTAGAGTAGCGTTTCAACTTCAGTTAACCACCAAACATGCAACTGCCAGTAGTTACCTCATCAAATGGTCAAAAGAATAAGAAAAGCTAGTGTTTTTTGTTGGTGTCGCTAACCCCACCTATAATCTTCGATTTAGGTGGGAACTGCGCGAGACATTTTGTTCAACTGAGTCCCAACGCACGAGTTGCTGCTTTGATCAAAGGGTAGTAAGGAGGTTTAGTGACATTAACTTCTCTAGCATCTTCCCGTTTAGTACCCAAAAGTCCAATGCGTTGTCCTTTCTGAATCGCTAGGACTTTCCCTTCTGGGTTTCTAATTCTTAGTTCGTTTAAAGATTCCCAAAGGCTACAGGTGTAGCGGCGCTGATTGTAATAAAATTCCGCTTTTTTGGGGCTTGAGGTACTATTAACTGTACTACTAACTACGGGTAGACGGACACCCACTAACTCTAACTCAATGGTCGTGTTGCCCTCCCAATGATGCTCTCGCAACTTGTAGGCAATATCTACTCGTTTAGGTAAGGGGAAGTATTCCCCCCAACGCCAAGCAATAGCTTTAATTGTGACTGATTGATTGTCCTGATTCAAGGTAAGCTTAATGTGTCCCTTACCAACAACTCGTTGCTCAAGGATTTGGACATTGGCACTCCAAAAGACAGGATCCCGATTGCCAATCCCACACGGGTGAAGCAGATCTAATTGCTGGTAAAGGTTAGAGGTAATTTCAGAGAACTCTAGACTAGCGTCGATAGCAACTAGAGGTTTGAGGTGTTCAGGTTTTAGAGATTGATGGGCAAAACCGCTAAGGGATTGTTCAAAGGTGCTTAAGTTCTCAGCAGGTAGGGAAAATCCACCAGCTGCTTTGTGTCCTCCATATTTACCCAGTAAGTCTTTGCAGAACTCTAAGGCTTCAAAAATATTGAATTCAGTTATGCCTCGTGCTGAACCGCGAATGTGTTGTTGGTCCTTGTCTTCATACGTTCCAATAAAGACTGGGACACCATAGCGCTCTACTAATCTGGAGGCAACAATGCCAATGACTCCATGATGCCAATTCGGTTGGACAATCACTAATACCCGCTTCTGTTCCCAATCTAGTCCAGTATCCTCAATAAATGCGATCGCATCTTGTTCAATATCAGCACACAATTGCTGACGCCGTTGGTTCACTTCTTCACACTGCATTGCCCTCTCAAGTGCTACTTCCGGTGCAGTGGTCGTCAGCAGTTCAATTACAATTTGGGGATCCGATAAGCGACCAATAGCGTTAATTCTTGGTCCTAGTCTAAATCCAATATCCTCCGGCTTGAGGGATTTTTGGTCATCTTTAACCCCAGTTATCTCGATTAATGCTTGAACTCCTGCTAATTGAGATTGAGGCAATAACCCTAAGCCTCGCTTTAACCAACGTCGGTTGATCCCGGTTAAAGGAGCTAAATCCGCAATAGTTCCCAGAGTAAATAGTTCTAACAGCTGTTGGGTCAAGCCTTTGATTTGACCCAGTTCTTGTGCTAGACAGATAGCTAAAATGTAAGCTATCCCTACACCGGCTAAACTTCGGTAGGGTGACTCTTCCGGCAGTTGCTTGGGATTGAGAATGGCATCAGCGTCTGGAAGTTCTGGAGGTAGGTCATGGTGGTCAGTGACAATAACCGTTATTCCCAGTTCTACAGCTCTAGCAATAGGTTCATGGGCAGCAATACCATTATCAACCGTTAAAATCACACCCACCCCTTCCTCCGCAAATTCTTCCACAATCCGTGTATTGATGCCATAACCCTCTGTCATCCTGCTGGGTATGGCGTAGTCTACATCAGCCCCCAACCAGCGCAATGCTCTGAGTAACAAAGCCGTGCTGGTCATGCCATCAGCATCGTAGTCTCCACAAATAGCGATTTTTTCTTGATTTGCGATCGCTTCAGTGAGCATCTCCACACTAATTGCCAAATCGGGAAATTCATCAATCGGTGCAGGCATCACCTGAGATAGGGGATTTAGGAAAACCTCCGCTTGTTCAGATGTTTCCATGCCCCGATTGATCAGGAGTTGAGCGATTAGGGGGGAAATCCCTCTAGCTTGGGCGAGTTGGTTAGCTTGTTCAGTTTTGAGGGGGGCAATTTCCCAACGCTGATTAGGCAATTGGGCATGGGGTTTGGATGGGGTGGGTGAGAGGTGGTTGTGCACAGGTGTCGTGATCGAACAACAATAGCCCATACTACCACCCATAGTATCAGTTATTGGATTTGACCGAGATAATTACAATAGGTTATGATCTTAACATTTTGTAATACTCAGCTCCCTGGGTTTGTCAAGCCAGAGATAACCTATAGATAGATATATCTTTAACAGCTATCTGCAAACCCGTTTAATCCTGATTAATTGGTTAATTAATCAGGATAAATTGTCTGGTTTCTATTACTTAAAAGTAGTCAATAGGACAGGCTATCAACCCTATTTTCACTTAAACAGTTTTCATTAAAACTCCAGACTAACATCAGGAAAGTAAGTCAATTTCAAGGCACGTTTAACAAAATCAGAAGGAACTTTGGTAACTATGGATTACCGCCATATTCAGTTTTGCGATCGCAAATCTCAAATCGACTATTACCAGCTAAAACAATTGTTTCATCTAGGTGCTTTTTGGGCAAAAGACCGAAAAATCGAGGATTGGCAAGTTGCGATCGCTAACAGTAATCCTGTCATCAGCGTTTGGGATAACCAGAAGCTGATTGGATTAGCTAGAGCTACCTCTGACGGAATTTATCGGGGAACCATTTGGGATGTCGTTATCCATCCAGACTATCGAGGAGCTGGGCTAGGGCGTAAGCTAGTGGAAACTGTACTCTCTCATCCTCAGATGAGCCGAGTAGAGAGAGTTTATTTGATGACCACCCATCAACAAAGTTTTTACGAACGCATTGGTTTTGAGGTGAACTCCAGTACCACAATGGTATTGTACAATCAGCCTCTAGTTACTCCAGTGCCTAGTAAGGCTCTACAATCTCAGGAATCCCCTGGGGTATAGAAACTTGAAACCGGGTAAGATTCTCAACAGAGGTATCATTGTCAGCTTCTTCACTGGGAAGCGTTAATACTTCTATACGCCCCTGCATCACTTCCAGGAGTGTTTGAATCATCAACAACGTCAGTCCAGATGAAGTGGATACCATTTCACTGGGCTGTTTTGATTGATCTGGAGGTAATTGCAATAAATCAACAGCTTCAGCCCAACAGCTGATGGCACAGGGCATATCAATCAAGATGGAAACTGTTTCAGATTTAGAGGAGAGTGCAGTCCAAACTTTAATTTGACCACTACTTATCTGAGTAATTGCAGTATCCACAATCATGACTAATGCCTGTCGAAAACGCCGTGGATCGACTAAAACGTGAATTTGGGGGTCAGGTGGAACTATTTCCAGCTGGAGATTGCGATTGGCAGCTTGCAAATGGGTCAGACGATAGAGGTCTTCAAACAGCTGCTTCAAAGAGACTGAGCAAATCTCCAAAACGTTAGTACCGTGTTCAGTTTTAGCTACAGCAGTCACCTCATCAAGCAGTTTAACCATAGTATGGGCAGAGGCGTTAGCCTGGTTCACAAATTCTCTCTCTTCTTCTGGAGACTCACACAGATCAGACAAAATCAACTGATGTAAACCAATCAACCGACTCAGAGGCGATCGCAACTCGTGGGAAGTTCGTGCCAAAAATCCGGCTTTAAACTGGCTCATTTCCATTGCCATTTGGTAAGCCAATTGATTTTGCTTGAATTCCTGTTTCAGACGCTGGATTTCTTCAGCATCAGTATCAGTTTGATGGCATCCAGAGGTCTTTGAGTCTGTGCTTTCATGGAGGTGCGACCCAAGGTCGGGTTCCCCGGCCATTGGAAAGCGCACCTTTAAAAATTTCCTGAAGCGACTCCCGATAACTCCTAACCCAATGCCTACTAGCAAATAGATCAGATCCGTCTCACCCATGCTTATTAAGTCTTGCCACACTAAAAACGTCAACAGGTGCGAGCCCGTTGGTGCGACCCTAGGCCGCGAGGGATTGCTCGCGGCCTAGGAGGCGCACACCTAGAGCGAATTTAATTCGCAACGGAAAGCACACCTAACAAAATTGAAGGATAAAGAATGAAGGTTGAAGTTTATACTGCTGGAAATCGACAAGGATATAGTTGGGTAGACAACCAGGCTAAAAAAAATACCTGTTGCCAAGTAACCAATCGATATAAGGTTTTCAGGATTCCTTCACAATTCAGGATTCCTTCACAATTCAAACTTCATACTTCACAATTCAAACTTCATACTTTTTTGTCAGATCTTTTTAAGGATAGCTAGTTTTTTTCAAAGATGAGTAGAACTATTAAAACCCTGAATCGTCTAATTGAATCCCTCCAGCACGCAAAATTTCCCAGCCACTGCTTGTCCATTTAGCAACAGTAGACGGGACGCCAATCTTGTCTGGTTTGATCGCTTCTAACTCAGCTGGCTGGAGCGTCAATACCTCGGGAAACTGCACCTCAACCGCTGCCATTGTTTGTAAAGGTGGCTCGCCTGAGTAATTAGCACTGGTAGTTGCCAACGGACCAGTCTTGGACAAAATTGCGATCGCTACCTTAGAAGCTGGCACACGCACCCCAATAGTAGTCGGGTCAGAAGGATTCATAACGTTAGGTACTTTATCTGAAGCGGGTAACACCAATGTTAATGCTCCTGGCCAATACTTCTGAGCCATCTGTTCCCAAATCGACCTCTGTGCGGAAGTACCTTGAACATATGGCCAAAGAGACTTAGGGGATGCCCCCATCAAAATCAAAGGTTTGTCTTGAGGACGGCGCTTTGCCTCAAACACCAACTCTGACTTGTGCGGTAGCACTGCTAGTGCTGGGACTGTATCTGTTGGAAAACTTACCAGCTTACCTGAGAGAGCCTCAGAAATCAGGGTAGCCATAGAAACTTGGGTCATTGCTCACCAGCACACTAAAAAGTAGAAGCGATAACGTCAAAGGTAAACGTTAGCTGAAATTATCCAAAGCTTTTTACCTATTGGCATCCATGCATACCTTGTTTATACTTCATACTTCCTATAAGCTAGAGCAAAGCGGTCAATACCTGCTAAATCAGGAAATATCTGAATCTGAGAGTAACTGCCCTGGTTTTGCAGTAGTTGAACAACCTTGTCCGCTTGTCCTGCCATCATTTCAATTAACCAAACACCGCCGGGGCGCAGATAATCCCCAGATATTTCAATCAGCTGTCGGATACAGTCTAGACCATCCCTGCCGCCGTCGAGGGCAATATGGGGTTCATGGTAGTAGATTTCTGGTTGTAGCTGTTTGAGGGAGTTACTAGGTATATAAGGTGGGTTTGCCACGATACCACTGAACTGACCTTTTAAGGCTTCTAGAGGTGAATACCAAGAACCATGGTAGAACTTTATTTTTTCTGCCATGCCCAACTGTTGAGCATTAAGTTGAGCAATGGCAAGGGCTTCTTCAGTGCAATCAACGGCATGAATTGTCCCATGGGGAAATACCTCTGCCAGTCCACAAGCGATCGCTCCACTACCAGTCCCCAAATCCGCCCAGTGTCCTGATGATAAGTCAGGTTTAGAGCTCATAGCTACAGCATTGACCGCCAGATCAATCAGGGATTCAGTTTCTGGACGGGGAATTAGGACAGCTGGGGAAACTCTCAAGGAGAAATGACGCCAAGGAGCAACCTCAGCTAGGTATTGAACTGGGCATCGCTGATCGATACGCCTTTGCCACAGTTGGGTAAGTACAGGTAGAGGTTGGGAAAGTTGAATAGTTGAGTTTTCAGCGACTTTCCCTGATAATGCACACTGTTGCCATGACTCCAAGCGTAGCACTAATGGGTCAAGCTCAGCTACCTCCTTTAGCAACCAGTCCACTTCAGCTGTAGAGACACCTGCCTCAGCTGCAGACTTGCAAGCATCTTGACGCCACTGCCAGAGTTCTTTTCCCGAGACCATCCACCGCTGATCCATAATCATTGATTTGGAGGTTGGAGTTGATTTTGGGACAGACCTTGCAAAAATTTCAGGGATTCCTGGGATGGCACTAGTACGATTTTCTCTAGTTGCTGATCGTTCCTCTCCTGTAAGGTTTTAATAACGCCCTCTAGAGGCACTACCTCGATCTTAACCTGGGAGTTAGGGTCTTGCTGCTTATAGCGATTCACTATACTCTGCAATTGCTCTTTGTTAAAAAAGAACGGAATTGATGAGACCCCATTTTGTTGAATAGTGAGGTATCCGCTGTTGCTAGCTTCTTTGGCAACAAACAGCGGTACGCCCTGAAATGGCTTTTTTTCTTGACCATTTTGGTTCCAGATCGCTTGTGCCTGCTTTACCTGCTGTTGGTTTGGTATGTAGGCAAAATTTAAACCATTGGGAACAGTGCGATTCTTTTGATTTTGCTCATGAACTTCCCCCAAAGATACAGGAACTACTTGTACCTTCTTACCTAGCTCAGGATTCTCCTGCTTTAAACGCTGTACAAACGCATTAGCATCTTCTTGGCTAATAAACACACCTGCCACTGAGGTAGTCTTCTTTTGATCTTGCTGATCTGGAATGGAGGCTACTAGTGGCGAACCTTTACTATCAGTAACTGCAAATACAGGTACAGCTTTCAACTTTTCTCTTACCTGCTCTTCGGTCAGAGCCAGTGCCGCTAAATTTTCCACACTCACTGAGCCTAGTAAGGCACTCGCTACTAAACTTAATGTTGTGCCCCAACGGAACAATGATTTCATAGAAATTACCTCGAATTTTAACGAAGAAGAGCCTGTTACAACTAGAATACCCTGCTCACTGAGAGATCTGAACGCACCTCACTAACCTCTAGTAGAGGCAGAGATTCAAATCAAACTTGATCGATCATAGCTTGAGCTGGCTTGTTAACAAGCGCTGATCAGTGGCGTTTAATCCCCCTGTAGCTAACTCTTATCAAGTTTGACTGTATCAAGTTTGACTGTATCTGACTGTATCAAGTTCCACTGAGTTTACCCTAGTGTCTTGACTGATTTTATGATTTACTTATGGACTTATTGACTTATGAATTTAAAATCGGGATGACAGGATTTGAACCTGCGACATCCTGCTCCCAAAGCAGGCGCGCTACCAAGCTGCGCTACATCCCGGATGCTACCTCTTAGTAGTATAACCAGTATAACTCACTTTTGGCGCTTTGTGTGTACTCGAGATTAATCTGGATACCAGAACATGCCTTTAATACCTTCTGGGTCAGGCATAAATCCCATTTTACGGTAAAAACTTACCACTTGAGGATCGGCAAATAAGGTGATATTGCTAATATCCTGGCTGCGCAATTTTTTGATCATATATCTCATCAAAGCTTTGCCCAGTCCCTTGGTTTGGAAATCTGGATGAACCACTACATCCCAGATTGTCGCATTGAAAGCATGATCAGAAGTGGCACGGGCAAAGCCAATTAAGCGCCTCGTGTTACCTCGCTGGTACCACATAGAAGTAACCAAAAAGCTATGCTGAATGGCTTTCCTAACTTTGCGCAGAGGACGGCGAGACCAACCAACAGCATCACAAAGTTCTTCCAATTCGTACAGGTCAATTTCTCGTGTTGTACTGAAAAATACCCGTGAGGTACCGTCGGTGCGATATTTTACACCTTCTACGGTATCTCCTTCCGGTCGTGTTTGAGGCAAAGCAGTGTCAGAACTGCTAAAGAAGCTTTTCCAAAAACCCATGCAGGTGTGACAGTGGCGTTATCATAATTGTGAGCTACTTGAACTGGTAATGGTCTTCTTTCCCTGACGGCTCAGACGTTCTGGGTCTCGGTCAACCAGAGCCAGACTTAAATGTTTGTTTCAAAAAACAGAAAGTGATATTTGATCTATTGGTTTTATTCCACCAGGAAAACTATCATACCCGACCTACCTTGATCTGAAACTAATTCTTTGTGCAAATGATAATACCACAATTAAGCCTCCTATTAAGCCTCCTATATAAATTATTATCCTAGCATTCCCATCGGTCGCGCTCTTTGAAGTCGCTTGGATAAGATGCTCGCGTCGGAGGGGGCACAGCTGTTTGCTGCCCTTGCGCGAATCTAAATCAACAACCGATGCAGTGGCCTGACGGGGGTTTCCATGGGGCAAACAGCGGTGCGTTCACGTAGTTTCTCCAAAGGAGAATGGTGGTGTTCCGCACACAGACCCAAAACCACTCGCGCTTTGCATCAACAGGCGGGCACCGTCACGAGAATTTAATTCTTAATGGTAAGAGCGCACCTAACAACGAAAGTCGGCAAGCTACCGAAGGTGGGGAAGTTGGGGAAGATTAGTTAGACTAGGCTAATCAGCAGAATTGGTGAGAAATGAATCAGATCCACGCTTGTTGTTGCCTCGGGGGACGCGCGAGAGTTTTGAGCAAGACAAAAGCCTCAAACCCAGACGAAACCCTTGGAAATACACCAAATAGCCAAAAAGGGCTCAAACCCAGATATATCAATAAATCAAGCCAATCAATGTTAAACTCTATCTATATATAGATTTAAGGCTCTTTTATCAGTATTTTTGTAAGTCCCTCTACAAGCTTACCGGGTTGTGTTAACTCAAAAAGCTTAGGTGCGCTCTTACCATTAAGAATTAAATTCCCGTGGCGGTGCGCCCCTCCAAGGCCGGGTTCCCTGACCTTGGGTAGCACCTTGAGGCAAAGGCCGACGCGGGGCGCGAACGGGCGCGCACCTTTTGATAAACAAGAATAGCCACCTACCCCTATCGATGACTGTGGGTTGGAAATCATCCCAACAAGAAATCCTGAAACGCTTCAACCGAGCGTTTCCTAAGTTCTATGAGCAGTTTGTTAGTAGTGAGATCCAACTGCACAACCTCAGACTTGCTTACCGACTCTATAAAACCCAACATGCTGTAATTGAGATCAAACCGGAAGGCTCAAAAAGTGTCCTGCACTTTGCTTACCGGAATGAGTCTTTTCTGCTCAGTGACATTTTTGGCGTTCTGACTGCCTATGGACTGACTATCCACAGTCTCAGTCTTTATGGTCAAATTAGTCCACCAATGCTGGTGTTTATGAAACTAGTGGTGTCTCGTAACCGGAAAGCGCTGACCCACAAAACCTCAGAAAATGTCTGCCGTGCCCTGAGAGAGGCTTTGGCAGGGCGCTTTGAGGTGGAACAAATGCTGGCAGTGGAATTTAATCTCGATGCTGGCTTGAAGCAGGTAGAAACAGAATTTTATGTAGACCCAGTGTTTCATCTACCAGCGCTGTTAATTGAGGCAAATAACCAACCTGGATTATTTTACAAAGTTATGTATGCCATCTGGCAAGAGGATTTACTGGTGGTCAATGCCAACTTGCTGGTGTGGCGGGGACGAACCCGGCTGATTCTTTACCTACTAGGCCCTAACGGAAACTTGATTCCCGATTATTTAGGTCAAAAAATTGCTGAAAGTATTCGGCGCCGATTACTAGGTCAAGTGTTTTAGTGATCATTGGGTGACAAGCACAGGACTTATGCCGCAAACCCAGTTTCTTAAAATAATTACAACGATTTCAGCCTTTGATTTATAACCAGAAACCGGGTTTTAAGGCTCTTGGTGCCTAAGTCCGTCATCCTGCCTACTTTTCAAGTAAGGACAAACCACATGTGATTAAAATCACTGACTCATTTCCTATCCTGTTAATTCTTCGATAAGATCAAGGTATGGCAAGCATTAACATCCTAGGAGTCTCCCATACTTACGAATTAACACCTCCTACCCAATCATCCTGCCCTGTTCTGGTTTTCATCCACGGCTGGCTGTTAAGCCGTAGCTATTGGCAACCTCTAATTTATAGCTTGTCACAGCAGTATCAGTGTCTGATCTATGACCTGCGGGGATTCGGTGAATCCCAGTCCCAAATTCATAACACTCAAAGCTCAACATCTAACCGGGACTCGGAATCACCATGTCCTGAGACTGCTGCTTCATCCACTGACCGCTATAGCTTAGCTGCCTATGCTGAGGACTTGGGCATCCTGTTAGAAAAACTGGGAATCGAACAAGCTTGGTTAGTTGGTCATTCCCTAGGGGGTAGCATTGCTCTATGGGGTGCCTATTTGCTGCCTCAGAGGATTCAAGGGGTAATCTGTCTTAATGCTGGTGGTGGAATTTATCTTAAAGAAGAATTTGAGCGCTTTCGGCTGGCTGGTGAGCAGTTGGTAAAACGCCGTCCCCGTTGGTTGTGTTATGTCCCTTTACTCGATTTACTGTTTACCCGGGCTCAGGTAGCGCATCCTATTTCCCGGAAATGGGGACGTCAACGGGTTATTGATTTTGTTACTGCTAACGCGGAAGCTGCACTGAGGACGTTACTAGATTCTACCACAGAAGCTGAGGTGCATCGCTTACCTCAGGTTGTTTCCCGACTCAAACAACCTGTTTATTTCATTGCTGGTACTCAGGATAAGGTAATGGAACCGAAATATGTGCGTCATCTGGCTAGTTTTCACAGTCTCTTTCAATCCTGTGGGGACAATGTGATTGAAATTGCTGAATGTGGACATATGGCGATGGTGGAGAAACCAGAGACTATTGATGATCAAATTCGTCAAATTTTGGCTAATTACAGTTAATTACAATGGGCAATGTTCTGGCCATATACCGGACATTTGCTTAATGTATAACCCTTAGAATTCTCCATTGATTATTAATGGAATAATTGAGTGAAGTGGGTAATCGGTAATGAGTAATCGGTAACTGACCACTGATAACTGACCCGACTATACTTGAGATCATACTGAATTAACCAATCAAAAACAGTAGCTAGCATTTGTCAAGGTATTTGTAAAGGGCTTTGGAAAGTATGGTGCGATCGCTTCCTTACCCTGGTATTAGTAGCGGGGAAACATTTGCTAATCGCTGTTGCATTAGTCTTGGTAGAGTTAGCATCTTTTTTTGTGTTAAACCTGATCCATAAAGAGCGCCCTGATTACTTTAACAGTCGGATCAGAATGCGTAAATAATGTGGCAACAAGACCCCCGAAACAATCAAATTCTGTTTCTCTCCATCTTCCTAGTCTTGGGCATCAGCACTCGGGACTGGACACTAAGACCAGACTTGATTCTAGTTGTAATCGTCAGCTGCCTACTAACTCAGTGGTTAGCAGCATGTCTTTGGTCAAACCCCAAATACAGATCCGCAATCAAAAACTCTGGGTACCTTCGCCTTCCTTTCCTTGGCCTTCCTTCGGGGTTTAATCCCAAACTCGATTTTAAAACTACCCTTGAATCTACCCTTGAATGGTGCAAAATTCAAACCTTAGAAATAAGTCTTAATCTGCTGAGAAAACCACCAAATTTATCCCAGCATAATGATGCTAGTTTTTCGAGTTCTCCCCAATCCCCTTCCCTAAAAAGTGCTATGATTACAGCCTTAAGCTTGAGCCTGCTGCTACGAGCTGATAACTATAGCACTATGGTTTTAGCAGGCTCCCTAGGAATTTTGAGTAAATTTATTTTCCGAGTTGAGGGCAAGCATTTTTTTAATCCAGCCAATTTTGGAATTATTGCTGTTCTTATCCTAACCAATGATGCTTGGGTTTCTCCCGGACAGTGGGGGGATGATGGTTGGTATGCTCTATTATTTGCGGGCACTGGGAGTATGGTGTTAAAACGGGTAGGACGATGGGATACAACGGCAGCGTTTTTGGGTGCTTATGCCGTTTTAGAAGGGATTAGAAATCTCTGGCTTGGCTGGAGTTGGGATGTATTTTGCCATCGGTTGATGAGTGGGTCTTTGTTACTGTTTGCCCTATTTATGCTAACCGACCCTCGCTCAATCCCCAATGCAGCGATTAGTCGATTGCTCTGGGCAGTGTGTATTGCCTTACTCACTTTTATATTGCGCAATCAATTCTTCATGCCTACTGCTATTTTCTGGGCGTTGTTTGCCCTATCCCCTTTGAGCGTACTTTTAGATTTTATCTGGTCATCTACGAGATTTTCCTGGCATGATAGTGACTCTGTTGAATGACGTTTATTAACTTAAGTTAAAGACAAACAAATAAATAATAATGAAAATTATTCGGGTTATAAGTACTATTTTGATAACGGTTTTATTGAGTTTAGGCTTGGCTCAAAAAGCCTGGGGTTTTTGTGGGTTTTATGTCGCCAAAGCTGATAGTAAACTATATAACCAGACCTCTCAAGTGATAATTGCTCGGGATGGCGATCGCACTGTTTTAACCATGGCAAATGACTATCAAGGGGATGTTAAAGACTTTGCCATGGTTGTCCCAGTTCCTGTGGTGCTTCAGCGAGAACAGGTGAATGTAGGTGACCCTAAGATTATTGAACGCCTCGATCAGTTTAGTGCACCTCGACTAGTGGAATATTTTGACCCAAACCCCTGTGCCGATAACCGAAGGTATCTCGAAAGTGCGCCAGCAGACCTAGGTCGTCCAGGTGGCACAAGGGGACCGGATGCTTATGATCGTAGTTTAGGTGTCACGGTAGAGGAGCGCTTCTCAGTTGGAGAATATAACATTCTTATCCTAAGTGCTAGGGACTCTAGAGGTTTAGAAACCTGGCTCAGACGCAACGGTTACAAAATTCCACGGGGAGCAAATCGGCTATTGCGACCCTACATCCGCCAGAATATGAAATTTTTCCTTGCCAAAGTGAATCTCGACGAATTTGACCCCAATGTGAATCTGCACGAATTTGACCCCAATGTGAATCTGGAAGAATTTGACAAAACTGCCTACCAAAGGTTGCGACCCCTCCAGATGGCTTACGAGTCTCCCCGATTTATGCTGCCCATTCGCTTAGGGATGATGAATGCTACGGGTGAGCAAGACCTGATTGTTTATGTGTTATCACCCCGAGGTCAGGCTGAAATTACAAACTACCGCACGGTGAAGATTCCTTCTAATACTGAAATTCCAGTATTTGTCAAAGCAGAGTTTGGTGATTTCTACACTGCTATGTTCCAAACTGCTTACGAGGGTGAAGGGAAAAAAGTAGCTTTTCTTGAATATGCTTGGGATATGGCTAGTTGTGATCCATGTTCAGCTAACCCCCTCAATTGGGAAGAACTCCGGAAATCAGGTGTCTTTTGGCTAAACTCAGGAAGATCTAATAATGTTTCACGAAGATCTAATAATGTTTATATCACTCGCCTCCATGTTCGCTATACCCGTGATACCTTCCCAGAAGATTTGATGTTCCAGGAAACTTCCAATCGTGAATTGTTTCAGGGACGATATATCCTTCGTCATCCGTTTACTGGAAAGATGAGCTGTAGCGCAGGAGTTGACTATCAACAATCGTTAAATCGACGATTGCAACAGGAAGCTAAAACCTTAGCTGAGTTGACTGGATGGGATATTGATGAAATCCGCAATAAAATCGATTTTCCTGATGTTAAGCCTACTCCTTGGTGGAGACATCTTTGGTAAACCATGAAAATCGTTACTTGTGACTTGTTAATTGGTTACTTGTTTTACTGGTTATTTCTTACTTGCTGGGAGGGAGACAAGTCGCCTATAAAGTAAACTGGATCAGGGCAGCAGCTCTCATCCCTTTAAGATAATCGAGCCGTTTGTGAGCATAAAAACATAGCAATTATTGAACCACATCCTGGAATATCCAATTGAATCCAAGCATTTTTTAGCATGTAAACTAATAGAAAAACCGTGGGGTTTTAGACAAGTCCCCCCCAGCAGCAAGTCATAGAAAATGATTATAAAAAAATCATTAAATTATTTCTTATAAAAAAATTTAATCAATTAATTTATGCCCAGATAGACGCTAATTAAATCGATATATTATCAGACAATATTGATGGTAATTACTATCATAGTATTGATGCCATCAGCTGTATAAGTTCCAAAGTTATTGTCGTTGAATATAATGCAAATTATACACCAATTAGTTTATATAGTATGGACTATAATGCCACACATAAATTCCAAAAAATAGATACTTGTTTGGGAATTTAACTATTTTTTTTTATGTTAATTTATAGGAAAAATTGTATTATTGTCTGAACTGTAAATTATCGTGTATTAATACATTTTTGATTATCAAATATTTGCTTAGTTATCAATTTTTGGCTCCGTTAACGGCTGAAAATCATTATGAACCTCCCAGGTATTATCTGTCGGGATATTTTGCGGGTCATCCTGCTAGCTATCAAACGTTAGCAAAATCTCTGACCATGGGCTCTATTTTAAATTCGCTGAACGTCAGCACCCCGCTCTAAAGAGACGGGACTTCTAGCCTTCCTTTTTAGGTAGCTGACCAGCTATCATAATCGTTCTTGATCTGAGTTGTATTTCTATCCTGTGTTTCAGAGAAAGTGGAATTTTTTAAATTCCATAATTTTTTTTAAATTAAGCGGACTTTTTGTTAATATTTACTCTTAAAAATACAAATAAAGTTGATAGTTGAGCCGATGAAATTTGCCCGCTTAAACTCAGACAGTCTTCTACCCCGCTTCTACAGGCTTGCGGTCATTAATACCCTCTCCAATATCATGATTCCCTTATCGGGCTTGGTCAGCGTTGCTTTCCTGGGACATCTGACAGAAATTCGTCACTTAGCAGGAGTTGCAGTCGCAACGGTTTTGTTTACCTATCTTTACCGACTTTTACACTTCTTGCGGATGGGAACAACCGGAGCGACGGCTCAAGCTGTAGGCAAAGATGACCGCGAAGCCATGTTATTAGTAGGTTTACGCAATGGATTGATAGCGTTGGTACTGGGTGTATTAATTGTTATTTTACAATATCCTATCGAGAAAATTTGGTTTCTTATACTCGATGCTCCTGATGAAGTTAAATCTTCTGGTATTGCTTATTTTAATGCCCGTATTTGGGGTGCTCCCGCAGTGGCACTTAACTTAGTCGTGATCGGTTGGTTATTAGGAAAAGAGATGAGTGGTAAGGTGCTAGTGATAACAATCTTTGGCAATTTAGGCAATATTATCTTTGATTACTTTTCTATTATTCAATGGCATTGGGGCAGTATGGGAGCCGGTTTTTCTGCTTGTTTGAGTCAATACTTAACCTTATTCATGGGAATCTTCTTTGTCAGTCAGGATGTTCGATTGCAAGAAATTCAGCAGTTAAGTCATTCCATTTGGCAGCGTTCAGGATTTCAAACCGTTTTTGCTGTTAATCGAGATACTTTTATTAAGATTTTAAGCAATCGAGCCAGCCTTGTTATTTTTACCAATATCAGTGCGGCAATGGGAACGCAGATTTTAGCAGCAAATGCCTTAATGATCGAAGTGTTTTTGTTGACGATCTCTTTTATTGAGGGTTTTGGATTAGCCGCAGAAACCCTAACAGGAAATTTTGTAGGTCAGGGCAAACGCGATCGCTTACCTTCTTTAGTTGCAGTTACAGTAGGAACGGGAGTTTTATTCGCCCTAATTTTTTCTGGTATTTCCATCGGGTTTACTCATACTGTATTTGGATTTTTAACTAATCAGATGGAAATCATTAATGAAATCAAAATCTATGTTTTTTGGTTACTTCCACTTCTTGTTTTTAATGCTATTGCTTTTATGTTTGATGGATACTTTATTGGTTTTGCCAATACAGCCGTTATTCGCAATTCTGCTCTACTCGGTTTATTTTTTGGATTTATCCCGCTCAGTGTTTTAGCTTGGTTTCATCAAGATAACCATATTTTATGGTTGTCTCTGGTGATTTTGATGATTGTCCGAACCCTCTATATTAATGTTCTATTTATCAAAGAAATGCTAGGTATCAGGCAAAATAATCCTCTCTATAATCTTAAATCCTGACGAGATCTTCTAATGTACTTCCGTAGCAATATATCGAGCAAGACTACAATCGATATCATCAATAATACTATCGACTGGATCATTAAAGCCGATGGAAAGTCGAATCAGACTATCTGTAATATTTAATGATTTTCTATCCTCCTCGGATAAATAGTAGTAGGTAAAGGGAGCAAGCTGTTCGATATAGGTTTCCGCTGAACCAAAGTTAGAAGCAATATATGGGATTTTCAGATTGTCAATCAATTCTGATGTCTCACGTTTTGAAAGTTTGAGTTCAAAGGTCACAACACCGCCATATCCATTAGTAAAATATTTCTTAGAGAGTTCTCGATGAGGATGAGAATCTAACCCCAAATAATATACCTTTGAAACTAAAGGATGCGAATTTAAAAACTCAGTCAGTTTTTGACCTGAAGCATTAAGAGACTCCATTCTCAAGTTAAACGTTTTCAAGTGTTGACCCAATGTAAACACATCGCGAGGACTAGGAATGACTCCATTGATATTTCTAAAATTTCTAATTTTATCGATCGCTTCTTTTTTACCAGCAACACTTCCCAGTACTACATCAGCATGGCCATTGAGATATTTAGTACAACTATGAATGACTACATCTGCCCCCCATAAACAGGGTTTAAAATTATAAGGACTGGCAAAGGTACTATCGACAACGAGAAGCGTATCAGGTTCTAACAACTTTTTTATTTTTTCAATATCTGCTAGGTAAAGATGAGGGTTAGAGGGGATTTCCAAGAAGAGAAGATTAATATCTTGACTGACTTGATCGAGTGATATCATCAACTCAGATAAATCAGAATTATCCAAAATCAAAGTTTTGAACCCAAGTTTATCAAGATTCTCAAAAACACGTCTTGTGTTTTTATATAGATAGCAAGTTGTTGCGAAACAGCTTTGAGATTTTGCGAACGCCATTAAAGTACTGTAAATAGCACTCATTCCACTGGGAAAGAGTAAACAATCTTCAGCCTCATCAAGTTGGGCTAATCTTCCTTCTACTTCTTCCCAATTTGGATTATGATACCTGCCATAGCGGCCTTTTGTGATCGATCCTTCATGTAAGGCTTTGACATAAGTTTTATGATCGTCATAATAGTAAGCTGTATTTTGATAAATCGGTGTTATAATTGAGTTAGTGTAGGATTCAGGCTTTCTGACTCTGGCCATTTTCTATTCCTCCTGTAAATTATTGTAATTTTGGACTTCTAGATTAGACTTTTACAAGGGCTTGATCCAACAGATTCATAGATTTTATATAAATAAGCAACAATTTCAGAAATCATGTCTGTTGTCAGATTTCCATGATGTACAATAATCCGAATAAATAGAGGAAGATTATTAAAATGATATGAATTGACTTTCATAAAGCCATCCTTAACTATCTGATCATAGATAGCGAGATTAAGTTGATCGATTTTATCAATTTCTGCAGCCGTGTAATCTGTGATAGTTTCCTTCACTTCCATTTCTTTAGGAATAAACCATAAACCCACGTTAAAATACTGGGGTTCGACAACATATAAAACTCGATCAGAAAGTTTGTTTATTAATTCTTCCTGATTTTCATAGTATTTTTGAATTAAATTTTGAAAGTGTTCAAGACCATGATGTTTGAACATTAGCCAGAGCTTAAAGGCATAGGCTTCTCGGGAACATTGTAAAGACTTGAGGCTGAGACTATATTTTATATTCTGGTTGCTGGTAAATAGATAATTACCATTAAGTGCTGTTACTTCATCCACTAAAACAGATTTGTCTTTCACCAGTAAGACTGAGCATAATAGAGGGGCTGAAAGAAATTTATGAAAGTCTAATACAATCGAATCTGACAAACTACTCAGCTTTCTGTAAAACCCTGCATCTTCACTAAAGTAAACCCCGCCTCCCCAAGCTGCATCAAAATGAATCCAAGGTTTAATCGCGAATTCTTGGAATATTTCCAATATTTTTTCTACGGGGTCGAAAGTTCCCAAAGTAGTCGAACCCATCACACAGCAAAAGTAAATTAGATTGAGATTATCAGCTTTTATTTGGCTGACTAATTCTCTTAAATGTTCTATATCTACGACTCCTTTTGTGGTTGTTTTAACTTTGATAATATTTTTAATTCCACAAATTATGGCGGCTTTTTCAACAGAGTAATGAGAATGATCAGAGATTAGAATGACTGATTGTCCTAAATTAACTTTTGCTCGTTGTACCGCTAAGAATACAGATGCCAAATTAGATAACGTACCACCCGGATAAAAGATACCATCCCCTTCAGGATAACCGACTAGTGGTAACAGAGTTTCTACCATTTCTACTTCACACCGAGTAAAAATTGGCGAACATTCTTCAGTATGAATATTAGAATTAATGTAGTTAGATACGAAATCTGCAAAAACACCGATGGGGTCGGGATAAGAAAATAAGTATTTTAAGTTTTTTGGACTGTAGATATCTGGAGTAATAGACAGGGTAGACTTAACAAATTTTTCAATCCTCTCCAATCTTTCGGGTTCGGATAAAGTATAGATGCCATCCAGCATCTTCAAGCATTGATCAATGTCTTGTTCTGTTAGCATCTTAATTGTTGTACTAAGTTTAGGGTAATTCAGTCTAAGCTATCTGGATATCACCAATTCCTATCGCGATCAAGCCGCCCAGTCCGGATAAGCGGAGATCGGAGTGCAAAAATTAGCACTTGATACAGATTGTGTGAGAAAGGAAGCCTGAAAACTTTGATAAATCAATATCACAACAACCTGGCTTTATAACTATGTAAACTGACTTTTTTATAATAGCACATCGAATCACACGGGAAAAAAGTAGGAGCTTGATCGCCCCGTGAATTCATTCCGGAAAACCTATAGAAGCCATTTGGGATCTATGCTCATGGTCAGCAATTAGCAAAATCCTTCAGAAGAGCTTCCCCTACAGCTAATGCGCTACAGATGGTGCTACTTGAGGTGCGATCAGCTTATGTGCTACGCACACGCGTGCGCGTTCAGCTATCAGGGATTAGCAATTTTTTAATGATGCGCTTACCCTGTAAATTTTTTTCTAAACTACCATAGATCTCGATCTCAACCGGAACATCTATAGGACTATCATCTTGCTTTTCCCTAGTACCGATGCCGAGCATCATTTTGAACCAAGCATGAGCCAACTTTTTGTAACCCTCTGGGGTTAGGTGAATACCATCCTCAAGCATGTCATCAGGGGTGAATAAATTGCGGTTATCAATAAATCGAATGTTCTTGTTTTTATAACTTTCTACCGTCAGCAAATTTGCCAATAGGTTATTGTATTTATCACCTTTCTGAGTCTTGAGAGTACCATCCTGCAGTCCAGAGGGGTTAATGGAGGGAATTGAAGAGACAAACAAATATACCTGATCTGACCAGGCGAGAATTTTATCAATGAGTAAAATCATTTCATTGACCGTATCTTCAGGACTTTCATTCTGAAAAAGGATGTCGTTTGTTCCAGCCATTAATAAGATAATCTCCGGTCTTGCCTGCTTCAGCCAATCTTCTATTTCGGAGTTTAAATCCGACCACGCATTGGATGCTCCAACACCAGCTATGGCAAATCCCCCATGCCCTTCATGGTCTTTGTCAAACACATATGTGTTGTTTTGGCCTAAAACTATTTCGGGATTTTCTGAGGTAGCGCTACCCACAAAATTTACTTTATAGCCATTATCTTTAAACAATGCCCACAGGTCATCTCGATATCCGGCTCGATCCAATGCTTTACCACGAGTGTTTGAGTCTCCTAAAGGCATAATCTTTAGAGACCATTGATCGATGGTGACCGCCTCTGCGGTAGTATAAAACTGCAATAGGCTGATGCAATAAGCGGCGATTAAGGTCAATTTTGGGGATAATTTTTGCTTCATACTATAGCGTTTCCTAGTAAGCGTGAGGTATAGTAACAGCAATGAACAAACCAATTACGAATATCATTATTGCTTAGACAAGAATTTACCGACCTGTTAAGATTGCCAAGTTTGTGGACACATTTGTAGATGTTTGACACCACTGGCCAGATTAGCACTCACAAAGTTTTAGCGTACATTAACGACCCGCATCACGGATGAATCAATTCATCTGTTCGCCTATATCCCCCGACTAAAGTACAGAGGTTTTAGCCATCACACTTGTAAAGCAATCTATATATTAACAAAGATATGTAACGGAATTATCATAAATTTGATCCTTACTTAACGTTTATTAATGATAACCTAAAATTTATCTTAACTATTCGATTCAAGGAATAGTTTTTATGAGATAATTACTACTATATATCAGGATGTGGGGAGACTCCTACTCCGGCGATTTCGGTGATTTTTTTAAGTAGTCTATGAGCTTAAGGAGCTTTTGAATGTCTTCAAAGCAATTTACTAAATCCCAGGAAGCTCTTGAAGAAAATAACGATGGCAAAATTTTTACTACCAACTTAGGGTTTACTGCACTGTGCTTCTTAATTGGTTTAGCTGGATTTGGCTATATTCTCGCCACATTGCCCGGAATCGCAGAATCCCCGACGGGCACGTCTAGAACCTGTATAGTCGATGGTTGGAAACTGGGATTAATTATCACCCACGTTCTGGTTTTTGCCCTCATCCCTCTGGCGATGAGAATTTTTTACAACAGTTTAAAAAACTTAGGACTGCCATCGAGAAGTATTTTTGCGTCTCAACTGGGTCTAGCTTTTGTGATGGTGGCGATCGCTTCAGAAATTGGTTGGCACGTCACCCAATGCTGGTATTATCAAAACGATTTTACGATGCTGAATTTCATGTTTTATTTTTTCTTGATTTCAGCATTTGCGCTGTGGGCGGATGGGTTAGTGGAGAAGACTACTATAATCACCAATTTAATTAATATTGTGTTTGCGATTAGTCTGTTAGTGGTTTCAATTTTGTACCCTTTAGGTTATAAAGCCGGTAACGATAATTTTAAGATTCCTATTTATATTGCACTTACTCTAGTTTTGGGCGTGTTGACCTATCGAGGCTATAAGATACTCCAAGATTGGAAAATTATTCTTTTCCCCATTTTTTCAGTTGGAGTAAATTTAACGTTTGTGTTTCTTCTAGATAAGTTTGGAGGGAATCCCTATACTGATCCACAAGTGACTTTCAATGCTTTATTTCATATCCTTCACGATTTAGTAGGAACCGAAGCTGGATTAGTCATCTTTACCTGGCTTGTCTATAGTAAAGGCATTGCTAAAAAAAACTCTAAAGCTACATTAGGGACAGAAAAAAATTAGTATTTACTAATTTTGATATATACTAGTTCTCAATTTGCCAGGGTAATCCTAAGCTATTTAGTATTACTATAGCTCTAAAAAAATCTTATCATTATCAAAAATAAAGTAGTGACAGTGGCGGGGTGCGAAATGTGGGTGATTAATTGATTGTCACTAATCAGCTAGTAAGCGTTCGCGTAGTGTCGGATATTCCGCATCGCCCTCTAACAAATGGGGATCTCTCGGAGATCCCCTTACAGGTTTTCTTCAAAGTCTTCGATGCATAGTCTTATCTCATTTGTCAAAAAAAATTTAGATGGCTTTGCCCTGGGAGCTAAAGCCCTGCATCTCCTTTTAACCAGGGACAGGCAAAGGATCTATCCAGCCAGCCTTCTATAGATCTGGTGTGATCGTTTGTTCACGTTGAGCTGCCAGTGTTTGAATTATCTGTTTCCTAGTTTTAGACAAGTGTCAAGGAATCTAAACACCGGTATCTGGGAATGTTGACAGTGTCTTGCCCAATCAAATTCTGAATATGCTACAAAGAGGGTTACCTAAGCTAGGTCAACCTTAATCGAGAGGATAGTTTTAAACCGGTGGGAAATTTAAGTCAGCTGTTAGAACCAATTGCTAACCAATTTAGGATTTTAGGGCTTCCTGAGCCAGTGGTGCATTGGGGACACCCATTGATGATGGGAATTGTGGTATTGATTATGGGTAGCTTTGTGGGAATAGCAGGATGGCGTGGCCGAGTAGTATCTGATCCTGAAATAGCTCTACAGAGTCGCAGTGATCATCGCAAAATAGCACCCTGGATGTTCATTTTTATCGCAGGTGGCTACACCGGTGGGGTTTTGTCTCTGGTAATGCAGTATCAGCCAATTCTCGAAAGCCCCCACTTTTGGACAGGATCCATCGTAGTGATTTTGCTGGCTGCTAATGGGGTGATTGCCTTGACTGGCTTTGGCGGGAACAAAGCATTGATCCGTAGCGTTCATGCCTACTTAGGAAGTACGGCACTTTGCCTGCTATTGCTTCATGTTGTTTTGGGCTTAAAGCTAGGTTTATCGATCTGATGAAGCCTGCCAGTGGTACAGTAATAAGTCTTGCTTATATTCTGGGCTTACTTTCTACAGGGATTCTCAACTTACCGACTGGTGAGATTCCCTGGCAAGAGTACAGAGCTTTGGTGACAGGATTGGTTGTCACAGGGATAGTGGCTGCGATCGCATTCCCCAGTTTCTGGCGCACAGGACCAAAACCAAGATTATGGGTAGCAGCAGGACTAATCTCGGCCTTGGCGGTGGTCTATTTTCAATTGCGGGTACCACAACCAGAACTGAATGACATTAGCGAATATGTCCCCTCAAGCAATACTATTGCGCCAGAGCAAGTGTTTAAGGTTGAAGGCAAAGTGGAGAGTATGCCTCGCCTGACCCGAAATCAGCGTACACAACTTTGGTTACAAACTACTCAGTTAACTGAAATTGAAAGTCGCGAAGATGGGGGAGCGATCAGTCAAGGAGTGACAGGCAAGTTGTATGTGACTGTGCCATTACTTCAAGGAACTGGGATATATCCAGGTCAGATAATTAGCGTAACTGGGGTTTTATATAAACCCAAGCCAGTGACTAATCCGGGAGCCTTCGATTTTGGAGCCTATCTTGCCCGTCAAGGGGCTTTTGCTGGTTTGAGTGGGCGTCAAATAAACTTTGATGAGGAAACTATTGGCAAACCCTGGGGATGGTGGAGACTGCGACAACGTATTATCCGTTCCCAAGTTAGCTTATTAGGCTCTCCCACAGGTCCTTTAATCAGTTCAATGGTTTTAGGACGTCGTGCTGTTGATTTGCCCTACGATATCCGCGATCAATTTATTCAGGCTGGGTTAGCGTATACCTTAGCAGCATCTGGATTCCATGTCTCTTTACTGTTGGGTTTTGTCTTAGCCCTTACCAGGGGGTTAACCAAAGGAAAGCAGTTCAGTATTAGCTTGAGTGTACTGTTAATTTACGTAGCATTAACTGGACTCCAGCCATCGGTAATGCGGGCGGCTCTGATGGGGCTGGGTGCCCTAATTGCTTTAGTGACGGCACGGAAAGTGAAGCCTTTAGGGTCACTCTTGTTAGCAGCAACACTGTTACTCCTATTTAATCCTTTGTGGATCTGGGATGTGGGATTTCAGCTGAGTTTTCTGGCCACCCTAGGATTATTAGTCACTGCATCAGGGATTATCCAACGTTTGGATTGGTTGCCACCTGCGATCGCATCCCTAGTTGCTGTGCCAATTGCAGCAGCAGTTTGGACTCTGCCCCTGCAACTTTATGTTTTTCAAGTTGTTGCCACCTACTCTATACCACTTAGTGTTATTGCTACACCCCTAATTTCTATTATCACTTTGGGGGGAATTGTCAGCGCCTTGGCAGGACTAATTTGGCCAACAGCAGGAAGTGGGCTGGCTTGGTTACTGTATTACCCAACCCATGGACTAATGGGACTAGTGCAATTTTTCAATCAGTTGCCAGGCAGTTCTGTAGCGGTGAGCAAGATTTCCCTAGGGCAACTGTTATTTCTCTACGGGCTAATTGTTCTAGCTTGCTTGATTCAATGGTTACATCCTCGTTGGTGGCTGATTAGTCTAGTTGCTGTCACTGTGGTGGTATTGCCCCAATGGCAACAAGCGTCAAAATTGTTTCAAGTTACAGTGCTAGCTACAGGAAATGACCAAATTTTAGTGATTCAAAACCAGGGACAAGTAACCTTGGTCAATAGTGGCAACCCTGATACAGTCAGGTTTACAGTGCTGCCTTTTCTGCAAAAGCAAGGTATCAATCATATTAATTGGGCGGTTGCTCTCGACAAGCAGCCCCAACTCAGAAGTGGTTGGGTTCAGGTTCTCGGTAGTTTGCCGATCGAGACATTCTACGATAACACTGATTTACAACCACCATTGTCTCAGGCTCAAAATTGGAACGATATTGTCACCCGTAACTCTATCGCTAGTGCAGTAGCCTCTAGGGAGGCTAACTACCAACCAATTCCAGTGGGTGAAATACTCTCTGTTGGCTCTACATCAATAGAATTAGTCAACAGTGAACCACCAGTGTTGCTGATGCGCATCATTGACCAAAATTGGTTACTCCTAGGAGACCTCAAACCAGGGTTCCAAAAACAGTTAGCCAAAACCATCCGTTTCCCTGAGCTACAAGTACTTTGGTGGTCCGGAAAAAGTCTGAGGCCAGAATTCCTCGATGCCCTGCAGCCAAAAATTGCGATCGCATCATCGAATGTAGTGGATTCCTACACGGCGAAGCTAATGCGCAATGCTAAGATGATCCTCTATTGGACAGGCCGTGATGGTGCTATCCAGTGGACACCGGATGGTGGTTTTAAGACTACTGTTGAAGATATTGAGATAGACATTGATTTTCCTTGATGGTGATCCTATTTCCCGCTATAGAATTCCCTATGCCAGTGGACTTGATATGACTGCTATCGCTGTTTGCTAAAACACCTAGCGCGAAATAGTCAATTCAATCCGTTAGCTCAGGGAATATTGACTACCTAGCCATGTCTGAGTTTTCAACAGCAGCCTTGACAAACTACACGCTTGACAAACTACACGGTTTTGTGTTCAAATTTCAGATGAAGTCTGGGGTGCGGTTTGACTAGATCATGGAGGGGTGTCCGAGTGGTTTAAGGTGGCAGACTCGAAATCTGTTATGGTGTCAAAGCCATCGGGGGTTCGAATCCCCCCCTCTCCGTACAGGGATTTAACTCAATTTTTGGTCAATCTTACTCAGGGATGTGCTAGATACTGGTAGTAGGTAAGATCAGGTAACTGTCATCCCGTTAAATCCCATAGAAGAAGTTGGGAAGATCGAAGAAGTTGGGAATATAAGCTTAGAATTAAATTATATTCATATATTGATTCATCTTTATCAGCTCGGGATTTAAGCCAAGTGACTTCTGCTGATTATTCTCCAAAATCAACATCAACCGTTGAACTACCTCCAAGTTATACACTGCCTATAGTGTTGATTGTTGCTGCAGTGACAATAGTGCTCATACAACCCTGGGTAAGTTTAGCGATCGCGTTGTTGGGCTTCTTCTTGTTGTTTCAGGCCGTAACCATACGCCTGCAATTTACTGAAACCGCCTTGGATATTTATCGCTCCGAAACCCTGATCCGGCGTTTTCCTTATCAGGAATGGCAAAATTGGGAAATCTTCTGGACATCAGTACCGATTTTGTTTTATTTTTCAGAAGTCAAAAGCATTCACTTTCTACCAATTCTATTTGACCCAAAGCTGCTACGAACTTGCCTAGAAGAACGCTTCCCTAAAGTATAACTTACTTACCTCAAAGTATAGAGTAGAGGTTAGGTATTTAATGAATAAGTTATTAAGAAATCAGTTTAAATGAATTCCGAAGACCCACAAAACCCAGAACAAGAGCAAGATAACAACCAAGCAGTTAAGGGATTAGATAATTCACAGGAGTCAAATTTCCCAGATCAAGATAGGGCTACTCCTAGAGATAACTCTCAAGCTCCCGACCTTCCTCCCATTTCTCTGACCCTATCAGACCATGACAAAGCTAAACCAACACAGTCGAGTGAGCCGAATCGGGATGATAAAGTTAGTGAAATTCAACTAGGGAAGTCTTCAGATCAAGCAAAAAAAATGGCTAGCTTAGCTCAAACTGTGGCTGAACTTGAGCAAAAAGAACAGGAGTTGAGACAGAGAATTGCCACTTTGCAAAACCATGAACAGTCACTGGTTTCAAAGGAATTGGGAAGCACCCAAGCAGTTGTGGAGCGGATGGTATTTGAAGGTCTGACCGAACTGGAGCAACGCAAGCAAAAGTTGCAAATTTCTATTGAGCAACTAGAACGCCGCCGGGAACGGATTCGTGAAGAAATGCGCACCAGTTTTGCTGGTGTATCTCAAGAGCTAGCGATTCGGGTTCAAGGTTTTAAAGATTATTTGGTTGGCTCCTTACAAGACCTAGCTGCTGCTGCAGAACAACTGGAACTCTCCCAGCCGCCAAGGGAAGCACCACGGTCAGAATTAGAAGAAACCCCACCACCCCCCACCAGAGGCAACCCACAATTTGCCGAACAAGCATTTAAAGACGAAGTCCGACAGATTCGTCAGCTGTTGGATCAATATCGCAAAATGCCAGATTATTATGGTCCTCCCTGGCAACTGCGTCGTACCTTCGAGCCAATTCACGCTGAAAAAGTGTCTCAGTGGTTTTTTTCCCAAGGTGGTCGTGGTGCGCTGCAAACTATGGGCAGCCGCTTACAAAATGTTTTAATTGCCTCAGCGGTTATATCCGTGTTGCGGACACTGTATGACAATCGCCTAATTACCCTTGTCCTGGCCAACACCCCAGAACGACTGGGAGAATGGCGCAGAGGATTACAGGACTGTCTGGGAATCTCCCGCAGTGATTTTGGTCCAGAACGGGGAGTTGTTCTATTTGAAGATCCAATAGCCCTGGTTCAAAAAGCGGAACGACTGATCAAGCGGGATCAGTTAGCCTTAATCATTGTTGACGAAACCGAAGATAAGATCAGTCTGTCATTATTGCAATTTCCCCTATGGCTTGCTTTTGCACCTGATCCTCGGCAGATGTACACTTACGACGATTATTGAATTACTTGGTTTACTGGGTTTAATTTTAGCAAAACAGGCGCGAAACTGCTGCCACTCGGGAGGTTCAGCGAACTGAAAAATCGATGTAGTTGGCCCGACAAGGGTTTCCCCCACTTGCGCTTTGCATCAAGACACTCAGCAATGTTACAGCCCTGCTACCCTAAGGGTGGTGATCGGGGAATTATTGCCGGATCTTGTGAAAATTTTCAACATGACACCAATGGTACTTAACTTAACTTGGAGTGGGCTACTAGTAATCTCAGCCTATTTATTAGGTTCCCTGCCTACTGGTTACCTAGCAGGACGCTGGCTTAAAGATATTGATATTCGTGAGCATGGCTCTGGCTCCACCGGTGCCACCAATATATTGAGAACTGTGGGCAAAGGACCAGCAGTGGTGGTATTACTGATTGATGCCTTGAAAGGAGCAGCTGCTATTAGTCTAGTCCATGGCTTTTATACCCTGACACAAGTTTCTCTACTCCCTCAAACCTGGCAACCCTGGTTAGTGGCATTAGCTGCGTTTGCTGCTATCTTTGGTCATAGTAAATCCATTTGGCTAAACTTCACCGGAGGGAAATCCGTTGCGACCAGTATAGGTGTTATATTTACCATGTCTTGGCCTGTAGGGTTAGGAACCCTAGGTGTATTTGCAGTAGTCTTGGCAATTTCTCGTATTGTCTCGCTCAGTTCCATTGCTGGTGCGATCGCTGTTTCCCTACTGATGTACCTTACCAAAGCTCCTCTTGCCTATGAGCTATTTGGTATTGCTGCTGGCATATATGTGATCATCCGTCACCGCAGTAACATCCAGCGTCTACTTACAGGTACCGAACCCCAAATCGGGAAACCCCTTTCTCCAGCAGTATCCTTAGAGACTGGAACAGACTAAGACTATAAAACACAAGTCCCTGGTTATGGATTGCTTGGGTACAAATCTAATAAAGGAGCGGACTTAGGCAGCGGTGCAACACCGCACTTTTTGCGACGCGGTGCGACCCCGGTCGGGTGTCCCGACAAGCGTGAACGCGCACCAAGAGAACGAAGGGTGAAAGCACAGCAAGAGATATCGTTGTATGCTAGGGGTTGAATTGAGACAACAATTCTGGTAACAGACTCCAGTAATTCTCATTTTTAAACATTAGCTTTGAAAAGCGATTAACCCAAAGTAGTAGCGCTAAGGACAATCGTTTACCTTGGTGATAAAGGATACATGAGGGAAAACTTCACATGATGATGGACTGTATTAAACTGAGCAATATTCGCTGCTACGGCTACACTGGCTACCTACCGGAAGAACAGACCCTAGGACAATGGTTTGAAGTAGACCTAACAATGTGGCTAGATCTAAGCCCTGCGGGAGAAAGTGATGACCTTAGGGATACCATGGATTATCGGCAAACTATTGATACTGTCAAGCATTTGGTTAAAACCTCAAAATGTGCCCTGATCGAAAAATTGGCAAATCAAATTGCTAATGCCATCCTAGAATTCGATAAGGTGGAGCAAGTCCAAGTGCAGTTAAGCAAACCTGGTGCGCCGATTCCAGATTTTGGAGGTAAGATCACCCTGGAAGTGACTAGAAGCCGTCACAATAGGTAGGAGGAAAATTTAACATCGTGGGTTTTTAGGGGGATCATGACTTTTCGCATACTCAGCTTAGATGGCGGTGGTATTCGGGGCGTTATCGCAGCAGTAATCTTGGCGGAATTGGAGAAAGATATTAACCAGCCCCTCAACAAGTATTTTGATTTAATTGCAGGTACCTCCACTGGTTCAATCTTGGCTGCCGGGATTGCCACTGGCATCCCCAGTCGGGAGATGATTAGACTTTATGAACAGAAAGGGGAAAGGATTTTCCGCTACACCAGCCGTTTTTCACTAAAGCGGCTGAAGGTTATCCTTAAGTATGGTCTTTCTGCTCCTAAACACTCCAATCAGGGGTTAATTGAGGTGATGAAAGAACAGTTTGGGACGACCAAGCTGTCGGATATCTACGATTCACCTCGGCTGTTGATCACAGCCTACGACACTATTAGTCGCATGCCGATAATATTTAAAAGCTGGCGTGAAGACAAAGATTATTTTCATGTTCCGTTGTGGGAAGCCTGTGTCTGTTCCGCATCTGCCCCCACCTATTTTCCAGCCCATCAGCTCAAGACTCAAAGCAAGACTTACTCGGCAATTGATGGTGGGGTTGGGGCGAATAATCCCTCAAGCTGTGCATTAGCTGAAGCGATCCACTTAAATCATTCCCTTGAGGAAATTTCTATAATCTCCATTGGCACAGGAGCATCAAACCGCCCCATTCCTTGGGAAAAAGCTAAAGGCTGGGGATTGGGACAATGGGGATGGCAAGGACGATTGATTGAAGTGCTATTTGATGCTCCTTCTGACATTCACCGGTATATTACCAAAGAGTTGATGGCTAGCTTAGAATCCGAGGATGCAACAGTTTCTCGTTACCTGCGTCTACAACCGGAAATCACTAATGACACAATGGATGATGCGACTCGGAGCAATATTGCCAAGTTAAAGCGTGTTGCTAAGAATTACGCCTGGCAAAACCAAGGTTTGTTCCAGAACTTCCTGAAAATCCATTGAGGAACCTTTAAAATCTTGTTGGTCGGTTTACTACTGATAATTCAAGGAACTTGGTTACTTGTTAGTGGTTAATTAAAAACTAACATTTATGGTATCAACCCAATTAGACGTGATGTAAGCAGTCAGCCGTCAGCCGTCAGCCGTCAGCCGTCAGCTAAAAGCTCACGGGAATTGAGGTGGTTAAAATAAACCTCTAAGCGTGAGAATTTAATAGTTCCAGATTAATGATAATTGAAAGGTAAGCATATGCTGATAAGCGACACGCTGATAGCACCTCAAGTAGCACCATCTGTAGCGCATTAGCTGATAACTGATCAGCGACACGCGCTATAGCTTACCAATTGGGGACCGAATTGATAAATGCTATAAAATTGGGCAATGACGTTAAAAGCTCGTAAAAAATTTGCTCAACATTGGCTGCGTAGCGAGGAGGCACTGAACCAAATCGTGACAGCTGCTAATTTACACAAAAGCGATCGCATTCTAGAAATTGGTCCGGGTACTGGCATTCTTACCCAGCGGTTACTGCCTTTTGTTCAGTCTGTAGTGGCGGTAGAAATTGATCGAGACTTGTGCCGATTTTTAGTTAAAAAACTCGGTAAGATAGATAATTTTTTACTTCTGCAAGGGGACTTTCTATCCCTAGAGTTAGATACATTGTTAGCTAACTTTTCCAATTTCCAAAAACCTAATAAAGTTGTTGCCAATATCCCATATAATATCACCGGTCCGATTCTGGAAAAGTTGCTAGGTACTATTACTCAGCCAGCTGTGCCAGGGTTTGATTTAATCGTGCTGCTAGTGCAAAAAGAAGTCGCTCAGCGGTTATATGCCAAACCCAGTTGTAGACAATTCGGGGCATTATCAGTGCGGGTGCAGTATCTCGCCCAATGTGAATTGATTTGCGATGTCCCTGGGTCGGCCTTCTCTCCTCCCCCCAAGGTTGATTCTGCTGTGGTGCGCTTACATCCGAGCCTAGCCGAACCACCAGCTTCTGACCCCAGATGCTTGGAGACACTATTGAAACTGGGCTTTGGCAGCAAACGTAAAATGTTGCGCAATAATTTAAAATCTGTAATTGAACGCGATCGCATCACCCAATTGCTGGAACAATTAGAAATAAGCCCTCAAGCCCGAGCGGAAGACCTTAGTGTTGCTCAGTGGATAGCCCTAGCTAATCAGATCACCATAAAGAATGCATTCATACTCCCTAAATGCCCCAGCTAAAATCAATCTGTATTTGGAAATCCTCGGTGATGCGGGTGATGGTTATCACGAACTCGCAATGATTCTCCAAAGCATCGAATTAGCTGATCAAATCGACATCCGTGCCATTGGTACACAGGAGATTAAAGTCCACTGTAATCATCCCCAAGTCCCAACGGATGAAAGCAACCTCGCTTATAAAGCAGCTGCCTTGATGTGGGAGGAGTTTCCTGAGTGTTTTGCTAACTTGGGTGGTGTGGAAATTACTATCCACAAGCGAATTCCTGTAGCGGCTGGACTAGCTGGTGGTTCGACGGATGCAGCGGCTGTGTTAGTAGGAATCGATATGTTGTGGCAATTGGGATTAACCCACCCGGAATTACAACAATTGGGAGCACAGCTTGGATCCGATGTGCCGTTTTGCCTTGCTGGTGGCACCGCTCTAGCTCTGGGGAGAGGTGAGCGGTTGTCTGCCCTACCGGGACTGGATTCTCTATATGTCGTGTTGGGTAAATACCGCAGTCTGATGGTTTCTACTGCTTGGGCTTATCAGACTTATCGGAATCAGTTTGGGGAAACCTATATCCGGGAGCCTGAGGACTTAGAATCCCGTGCTAATCGTGTTCATAGCGGTCCAATGGTCAAGGAAATCCTCAATAAGGATGGGGGAGAGATTAGCAAACTATTGCGCAATGATTTAGAGAAAGTGGTGTTACCCAATCACCCCAAAGTCTTGCAACTACGGGAAGCCTTTGAGAATAGTGGTGCCATAGGAACCATGATGTCTGGTTCAGGTCCGACGGTATTTGCCCTGTGCGAGTCCCAGGAGCAAGCCCAGGAAATTCAACAGAAAGTAAGCATTGACATTACTGACCCAGATTTAGAGTTTTGGGTGACCAAGTTATCGACTCAGGGAATTCAGATAATTTCAACACCTTGAGTCAAACCCTATCGGCGTTCGCCTTTGGCGTGGCCTACGGCCAAGCCGTTCGCGTAGCGTGGCCGTAGGCCTCCGCTGCTTAACGCGCTCCAATTCAAAATTATCAATTCAAAATTCAAAAATACCCCAGGAATTAATTCGGGGGTTTGAAACATAGTTTCGCTCCAAATGAAGCTTCCCCCACCTGGTAAACCGAGGTGGGGGTGTCCTATGCTAATCTAGGGCTAGCCGCAGCCCACAAATCACACAGACAAGCCCAGCTTCTAGGCGGTCGTCCAGAGCTTTTGCTGAAACGACCCTCGTTGTCATTTCTGCGAACGAGTTTAAGCACACCTCTAGCGCCGATATTGTAAGCACCGTTTAAGTCGGCATTGAATTGCTTACCTGAGGAGAAAGTTGCTAGGGCATAATTTCCTGAGTCACGTTTAACAATGCCTGAACCATCATAGGCAAGCTTTGAGGTATATGCTGCAACAACCTCTATTACTTTGCCTCCTAACTCAGCCCATTTCTCAAGCGTAAAATCGCGAATTTTTGCCTTGAGCCATCCGTGAAATCTTTGCCGAAGGTTAGACCGTTTTCGTCCCCCTTTTGGCTTCCATGCCTTAAGGTTCTCAAACACAATCGCTTCGGAGTTAAACTTTTCAGCAATCTCAACAATTCGCCTAGAGACTACATGACTGATTTGGTTGTTGATTCTTTGGCATTTTTGGTAGGTCTTAGAACAAAAACCCTTGTGAAGTCTGCCACCCTTCCCCATGGTTTTAGATGCACGCATAGATACAGACTTCAGTCGCTTGTCCCTGCGGTCTATGTCTCTCCCCGGATGGATGAAATCTCGGTGGATTACAGTGCCACTGTGGGTTACAACCGATATCGTTGCAGTAGTATTAATTCCGAGATCTACCGCTGTTACATTAGCCTCTGGTTTCCGTTTTTCTGGCTTGCAACTAAACGGAACTGACAGATGGCAAGCTCTTTCATTAAATATCAAAGATGGTGACAACATCTTATTGGTTGCCACCTGATGACGCTCTCTTAATCCGGTAATTTGAACGGTAGTCCAGACCCAGTCAGAGCCGTTAAAGACTTTGATTTCGACTTGATTGAATCGGTGTAGTTTATAGCATTGGCCTTTATATAAAGCTGGGTAACAGCCAGTGTCAGCATTCAGTTTCGGAGGACTGGCATTAGGTAGTTTCCTAGTGCCTGCTTGCCATTCTCGGTAACGGGTCACAAAACTACTAACTTGACCCGCCGCAAATGCGAGCGCAGAACGACGGTAATAGCTGGGAAATTTATAAAAAGCTTTGTTGAACTGAGGATACTTGACACTGGGACGCTTAGCTGTCTGATGCATTAGTTTCTCGACAGCAGGAGTCAGCTGATCCGCCGTTAAGTTCCCGAATTTACTCCAGTGAGTGTAAATAATACCAACCAAGTATCTGCAAGCACGACGATAGACTTTAACCGTCTCAGTGAACAGCAGACGCTGCTCACTAGTTGCGTTAAGCCTCCATTTGTCGGTGCGAATGATCTGAGTTGGTGTTTTCACAATCTCAACGGAATTGCTAATATGTCACTATATTAACCTATAGTATCACAAAATGTCAACCGCCTTTCGCTCTTTCGCTCACACTGTTTCGTTAATCAAGATTCACATAGTGTTTGTCACTAAGTACCGCCATCCAGTAATTACTGGGGACATAGAAGAGGACATCTTAGACTTGGCAAAAAGCATCTGCGAGAAAAATAACTGCATCCTTGAGGATGCCAAGGCGGACTTGGGGACAAATGATCATATCCATCTCCTAATTGATTTAGCCCCTAAGGTATCAATTTCCAAGCTTTGCAACACCCTTAAGACAGTGACCAGTAGAGAGATTAGAAAAAGATACGCAAAAGAATTGGCTCCCTATTACTGGAAGCCAGTCTTCTGGAAAAGGGGATTTAGTGCTGTTTCTTGTGGAGGAGCCCCCCTTTCGGTTCTAAAGCAATATATAGAAAACCAAGGTTACGACGATTGATTGACTTGCTCCTTAACCCCCACCTGGACGAGGTGGGGGAATGCGTCGCATTTTTGTTCAAAAATAGGGGCTTGTATCCGGTGTCAACAATTCAAAATTATCAAGCTATTCATTTTGAATTTTGAATTTGGCATTTTGAATTCAAAAATGGTGGTTACTCCTGAGTCGAAGGTGACTGACCAGAGTCTGTTGGTAATTAAACATAATTAATTACTATTTATGTTTAAAATAAGCCTCCATTACCTGGCGCACAATTGGTCCTGCCACTGAACCTCCACCGCCGCCGGAATGTTCCACAAAAGCAACAACTGCAATCTCGGGTTTATCATAGGGGGCAAAACCACCAAACCAAGCATGAGCCTTGCCAGGAGGAGCCTCTGCTGTTCCACTCTTACCAGCGGCAGGAGGTAACTCTGGCACCCTCAATGCAGCTCCTGTTCCCCCAGTAACCACAGCTCGCAGTCCTCGGCGTAGGGTTTGAATCGTTGATGGCTTCATATTCATGGACACTCGCCCTTTGATAGCATCCTGATTGTTCTTGAGCAAGTGGGGTTTAACCCGGTAGCCGCCATTGGCAACTACAGAAAACATGACTGAGGTTTGTAAGGGTGTTCCAAGGGTAAATCCTTGACCAATAGACATATTTATGGTATCTCCAACGGTCCATCCCCAATTGTAGTTTTTCCGCTTCCAGGCATCATCCACTATCAAACCACGGGATTCGCCGGATAACTCAATACCAGTTTTTTCACCAAAGCCATATTTACGAGCCCATTCAATCAGGGTTTTCCCCCCAACCCCTCGACCGATTTGACCAAAGAAGGTGTTACTGCTCCAAGCCATAGCACCAACAAATCCCATTGGACCAAATCCGGCTCGGTTCCACTCCCCAAAGGCATGACCACCGACATACAGGTAAGGATAAGTCTGTAAAACAGTTTTGGGAGAATACCGACCAGATTCCATACCCGCCGAAGCCGTGACTACCTTAAATGTACTGGCTGGAGGAAACCCTCGCATTGCCCGGTTAATAAACGGATTCCCTCTGCCTTGTAGCTTTCGCCAGGTTTCTGAGGTGATGCGAGTCGAGAAAATATTCGGGTCAAAGGTTGGACGAGAAACCATTGCGAGGACAGCACCGGTGTTGGGGTCCATAGCCACGACTGCCCCTTTGCGATCGCCTAATGCTGCCTCGGCTGCCTTCTGCACGTCTATATCGATGCTTATATGGATAGGTTTACCCGGTTTTGCCTGTTTCTGACCCAGAACTCTGACGACTCGTCCAGCACCATCAACTTCTACTTGCTGACCGCCCCATTCTCCCCGTAGCAGATGCTCATAAGACTTCTCCACCCCCATTTTTCCAAGCACGTCACCGAGGCGGTAGCCGTCAGGTTTACGCCGTTGCAGCTCTTCATAGTCTAACTCTCCAGTATAACCTAGAACGTGAGCCGATAGCTGTCCATGGGGATAGTACCGTACTGCATCAATATCCACCTCTATCCCCTGTAATTCATTGCTGTACTCAGCCAAGGCAGTAACTTGAGCGGGAGTAACACCACGGGCAATCCGAAGTAGGTAAGGAGAGTTATAGCCCGCTTGTTCCAGACGCTTTTGAATCTCAGCGTCTGGTATCTTCAAAATCTGGGACAGGCGTTTGCGAGTTTGGGGCCATTGCTCCTGCCTAAGAACCATGGGCCACACAAAGACCGAGTGAGACAACCGATAGCTAGCTAATACTCTGCCCTTACGGTCAAAAATATTGCCCCGTATAGGGGGCTTGGGAATCAGACGAATCCGGTTATTTTCTGCCAGCTGTTGGTTGCGTTCCCCTTGAACTAGCTGTAAATACGCTAAACGGGAACCAATTCCCCCCAGCAAGAATAGGCTAATCAGTACCATAATCACTACGGATTGGTATTTGCGTCCGACAGTGCGGGAATTAGATCGATATACTGTATACGAAGATAAGGAAGGCTGAATTAATGTCATCGTCCGAGGTCTGAGAATGGGGAATGGGACTTGGAGAACACGGAATTGGGCAATTAAGGCGAATAGTCTGTGATCAATCCAGTAAGCTATTGGCTTGGATTCCCAATACGCCCCCCTTTTCAATTAAGAATTAAGGATTGACAATTGACAACTAAACAACAGGACTTACGCCCCAAGCTTGTCAGTTAAAACTGGGTATGGGGTTTAGGGTGACCGGGTGTAGTGAGCAGAATTGGAACATCCCCGATTAATTGCCCACACCGGTTCGCCTAGAGCCGCCCCAAATCCTTGATTAAGGAGGCTCTGATCTGCCCCTGTTCCATTAGCCTAATACCTAGTCACGCCTAATACCCAGCAATTTACTTCCGCACCTCAGCTACTGGATCAGTGCAGATCCGTTTAGCTACCGCAGGAGTATTTTTAGGTTGGAGGATAAAATAAACCCAAGGAGAGAAACCGTGTTCCACAGATGCAGACAGACGATGCATGACTCTGGGGGCATCACTACTGCTGAAATAACCACCATGTTTCAAACGACTGTTAAAGAACCACGTCCGACTGCTACGACTACAGCTAAACTTGATGTTGAACTCCGCAAGGTTTTTAAAGTGTTCGACACCGAGACTGTTGTCCGTGGTGTTGACTTAAGTATCCGTCAAGGAGAATTTTTTAGCATTCTTGGTCCGTCTGGCTGTGGCAAAACTACAACCTTGCGTTTAGTAGCGGGATTTGAGATGCCTTCAGCTGGGGAGGTAATGATTCAGGGACGCTCGATGAATCATATTCCACCACACCGCCGACCTGTCAATACGGTCTTTCAAAGTTATGCTCTATTCAATCACCTGAGTGTATCGGAAAATATTGCCTTTGGTCTACGCCTAAAAAAGCTACCCCCATTGGAGGTTGAGGAACGAGTCAAAGCAGCCCTCAAACAAGTGAAACTGGAGGGATTGGCGAATCGGTATCCCCCTCAACTGTCTGGGGGTCAACAGCAACGAGTGGCATTAGCCCGAGCATTAGTTAATCGACCAGCGGTGCTGTTGTTGGATGAACCCTTGGGAGCGCTAGATTTCAAGCTGCGCAAACAGATGCAGGTGGAACTTTCAAATCTCCATCAAGACCTGGGGTTAACTTTTGTGATGGTGACCCACGACCAAGAAGAAGCCATGAGTCTTTCTGACCGGATCGCTGTGATGCGTGCAGGTAAAATTGAGCAAGTTGGTTCCCCCAGAGAAATCTATGAAAATCCTCGGACAACCTTTGTGGCGGACTTTATCGGTGATACCAATTTATTTAAAGGTCGTCTGCAACGGTCCGATGCCGACTCACTCGAAATTACCACCAAGACTGGTATCAAGATTGTGGTTGAGTCTCCATCCGTTAGAGAAGTCCTGGATAATTCTAATGCTCAGGATATTGTAGTAGGTGTACGACCAGAGAAAATTCGCCTGAGTCTTTCCCCCCCTACTACTACTACAATGAATTGCTTTGAAGGACGTCTTAAACACGCGATGTACCTGGGTACTCATATTCAATGTGTGGTGGAGTTACTCAGTGGCGACTGTCTTAGAGTCATACTTGCCAACACCAATAACAAGTTACCAGACCCTCACACGACAATTTATGCTCGTTGGGCACCCACCGATTGTCGCGTGTTGGAGGAATAATTTAAAGATAATGGTAGTTTTTAAACCTAGTTTGCTGGGAAAATAGTGCTGAGTAAAGCAAGAGATTTTTAGTTGTTGACTTCAATTCTGGTGGATTAATTATCCTATCTGTTTTCGGGTAATGGGTAATGGGTAATGGGTAATCGGTTTTGAAAAAATTTATTCAACCTACCCTAAAATGGACGCCTGGGCAAAAACAAACGTCAACCTTCAACCTTTTCAATCGTGCTTTATAAGGATCAACCAACATTCCTAAAACGCCGTACAAGGCGCAACTTTTTACAGCTAGCAACGGTCGCTACCCTATCAGGTCTAACCTTGTCTGGATGTGGCTGGACTCTAGCTGAGGTCAGACCAACACCTCCTTCACCAGGTGACAGAAATAAACTATTTATCTACACTTGGACTAACTATACCGATGATGAGCTACTAGACCGCTTTACCGAAATAACTGGAATCAAAGCTGTAGTCGATGTCTTTGATTCCAACGAAGCTATGCTTGCTCGACTTCAGGCTTCTGGGGGCGGAGCCTATAGCATTATCTCCCCGTCTGACTACATGGTGCGAAAGATGGTTGATTTGGATCTGTTGGTGAAACTGGATTTTGAACGCATCATCGGAATAAATCGACTGTTTTCTAAGTTCCTCAATCCCATATATGACCCCAACAATTTGCACAGTATTCCTCTGAGCTGGGGAACAACGGGTTTGATTTACAATTCAAAAAAACTATCTAAGGTACCAGAGGATTGGAGCTATATTTGGCAATATAAAGACAAATTATCGAGACGGATGACTTTGCTCAACGATGTGCGAGAAGTGATGGGTGCCACTTTGAAAATGTTAGGTTACTCGTACAACTCTACCAATCCCCAGGAGATCAAAAAGGCCTATGAAATGTTGGTGGAGTTAAAACCAAGTATTGCTTCATTTTCTTCTGATGCTTGGCGATCGCAAATCCTAAGTGGGGATTTATGGCTTGCGATGTGTTACTCCTCTGATGCTGTTGAAATCATGGCAGAAAACTCAGATTTGCAGTACGTCCTACCGAAAAGTGGTTCTTCCTTGTGGATCGATACCTTGGCAATTCCTAAAACAGCTCCCAATCTTGAGGGTGCCTATGCTTGGATTAACTTTATGTTAGAAGCAGATGTTGCTGCTCAAATGTGTGAACGGTTGAGCTTCGCCACACCAAACCAAAAAGCATTTAAGCTATTGTCCCGTGATATCCAAGAGGATCCAAGTTTGTTTCCAGAAGAATCAGCGTTAGAACGTTGTGAAGGTCTTGCACCTGTTGACGAGGTTAGCGAACTTTATGACCGCTACTGGACTCAGTTGACCAGTGGTTAGGAGTTAGGAATTAGCCCTTTTAAACACCCTAAAGTTTAGGAAACTAGTACGGAAATGCAGAAATAAACATACCATTCAAAATATAGCAAGGGAAGTATAGTTTAGGACATAGTCTTTTGGTTGAAAGGGACTTCGGAGCAGGGAGCAGGGAGCAGAAGATGTCTTAAGCTTTACTTCGACTGCTATACCTCTCAAAAAGAGCTAAATGCTATTGAAAACTGCTATAATTAACAAATTAAAACCAATTTATAGTGATAAAATACTAAATAATAATTCACATTTTTATTTTAAATCTAGATATCATAATATAGCATTAAAAATAAATGCTATAATTCTTGGATTAATGAATAATAAATAATGATTAAAAACTAATGATAAATAACACTGAAAGCGTTACTGAGAACATTGCTGAATCCCCAGTTATGCAAGATAAGAGACACTTACGATGGCAGTGGTTAGAACCCCTAGGATTGCTCAGTCCAGCAGGTATATGGTTAGCTTTGTTGTTGGTGCTGCCAACCCTAGTGATTTTTGAGCTAAGTTTGGTACCCAACATTAGACCAGGAGATGTGGTCAATCCGTCTGGTATTGATAATTATTTGCGGGTATTTGATCCAGTAATCTTGCAAGTGATGGGGCGATCGCTTTTTTTGGCCATGGGAACCACTGTGATTTGTCTTGTGCTAGGATTTCCTGTGGCTTATTGGATTGCTCAGCTAGCACCCAAGCGGTGGCAAAATTTACTCCTGCTGGGTTTTATCTTACCGTTGTGGACATCCTCTCTACTGCGTTCTTATGCCTGGATTACCATTCTGCGACCGACTGGGGTTCTCAATACAGTACTGACTAGTCTTGGACTACCAGGGTTGGATTTGCTCAATCGTAGTGCTGCTGTATTGATTGCCATGGCTTACAGCTTTCTGCCATATATGGTCTTGATTCTCTATGCGTCTATAGAAAAGTTAGACAGACGTTTGTTAGAAGCAGCAGCGGATTTAGGGGCAAATCCCTATCAAACGTTTTGGAAGGTAACTGTACCCCAAACTCTACCAGGAATTGCGGCAGGTTCTTTGCTAGTATTTATCTCTGGATTAGGGGATTTTGTTAATCCCGAATTGCTAGGGGGAGCATCGAGTATGACTGGAGCAAGATTGATTTATAACCAGTTTTTAGGAGCTACTCAAAACTGGGGATTTGGGTCAGCTTTGAGTATGATGTTAATTTTGGTAGTTAGTATAGCGATCGCACTTTTGATTAAGTATGGTGATCCCAAAGCACAAGCATAGCACTATAGAAAAGGGAGTAGGGAGTAGGGAGTAGGGAGTAGGGAGTAGGGAGTAGGGAGTAGGGAGTAGGGAGTAGGGAGTAGGGAGTAGGGAGTAGGGAAATAGGGTTGCATTTATAAAAATGAAAAATTTAAACTAGAAACTTGATATTAATTAACCATTAACTATTAATCATTAAAATTAACCATTGACGAATGACTAATGAGCAACTCTACCATCAGCAGGAGGAGCTTCCCCTAGACATGGTAAACTCTCAACCAAAACTCCGGGTTTCTTGGCAAGGGATTTTCTCCCTGGTGATGTTCTTTTATATGTACCTACCCCTGCTGGTACTGACGTTTTATAGCTTCAATGACTCTAAATACAGTGCCCAGTGGCAGGGATTCACGTTTAAGTGGTACCTAAAACTATGGGAGGACGAGAGTGTAAGGAACGCACTATTCAATAGTCTCACGGTAGCGCTAGTGGCAGTAGGAATTTCTGCGGTATTGGGTACCATGATGGCAGTCGGTTTAGCCCGTTACCAGTTTCCAGGGAAACGCTTGTATCGAGGGATATCCTACTTACCCCTGATTATCCCAGATATTGCGATCGCAGTAGCCACTCTAATCTTTTTGGCAGTTATGGCTATTCCTCTGAGTCTGTGGACTATCATAGCAGCTCATATAGTTTTCTGTTTGGCTTATATTGCCATTGTTGTTTCCTCCCGTATCACCCAGCTTGACCCTCACCTAGAAGAAGCAGCCCTTGATTTAGGAGCAACCCCCTTACAAGCTTTTATAAAAATATTACTACCGGAATTGATGCCAGGGATTATTGCCGGTTGTTTATTATCTTTTGTCCTAAGTATGGATGATTTTCTGATTTCTAGTTTTACGGCTGGGACTGGTGCAACTACCCTACCCATGGAAATCTTTAGCCGCATCCGCACTGGTGTTAAACCAGATATAAATGCCCTTAGTGTTTTGCTAATCCTGGTATCAGGTGCAGTTGCTTTTATCGCTGAATGGCTCCGTTATCGGAGTGTGGAAAATCGGCAATAATCGGGAATCGGGAATCGGGAATCGGGAATCGGGAATCGGGAATTTATAACTGATACAAGGTTACTTTATATTATTCCATTATATTATTCCATTCCTTAGTTCAGCAACCCCAAAATTTATAATTCATCTTTGATAATTCATCCTTGATTTCAATTTATCTAACCTTTCTTCCAATTCAGTGGTAAGTTGTTCGATCCGATGATCATTACTTAAGTAGGGAGAGGTAGTTTGAGCGATTCTGAATAGTTGAGTGGCGATTAATTGTTGTTTTTCACCCCAAAGTGTCTTGACTGAATGCAACTGATCTTGTTTGAGCCAATTGAAGCAAAAGTTAGCATAACGGATTGAGGAACGAATTCCCCGTGCTGTTCTAGGATATAAATCCCACAGAGGCATGATATATTGGGGTTGGTATTTCAAACCAACGGATAAGCACCAATCCTGCCATTTAAATGCCAAGATACTTGGATTAGTGCAGATGGGAATCCAGGGAATTCGTAGGGCATCGGCTACAATTGCTCCATGCATGGCTTCTGTTAGTAAGATTTTGGTTTGGCTGATGGCAGATAATACTTGCTCGACAGGCAAACGAGGATCAATATACTTAAAGCCGATTTGTTCACAGATTTGATGCCAGGCTTGACCGCCATATCTGGCAGATTTAGCATGGGGCATAACGGCAAATTGATGGATTTTTTGACTGGTTGGATGGAAGAGTCGTCTGACTAGCACTGCTCCATCTGTAACGGCTAATTGAGGGGAAATGTCTAAGGCTTTTGCTGAGAGGGGTCCTCTTACACAGTAAATTGTCCAGGAATCTTGGAGTTTTGGTAATTTTTCATAACCGACTCCGGTACTAAAAATGATGATTCGGCGAGCATTGGGTAAACGCTTGGGGAGTAAATTATTTATAAGGGTACCGATTCCAACAAAGGCGGTGCTTTCATCGTCATCTAGTAAGTTAGGGATTAACTGTTGCCATAACCAAGGGTTTAGGTCATCGCCAAAGTTATTGAGACCACCAGGGAATCGTTTGGGTGAGTATTGGTAGTAGAAGAGTTTCATTATTGTTATCCCCTTTCATTGATTAGGTGAATCAATGCTTGCCTTTGCCATACATTACGGGTTTTGAGCGAGATGGAATGGTGAAAAATGCTCAGGAGTCAGTCATATAAGTTTTGGAGACGGGATTTAAAGAAAGTTGTCCCAGAACAGTTTAGCGATCGCATTAATATTATTGATGACTGAGCACTACTGAAACAACTTCATCAGCAGTCAATCACTGTTGCGTTACACCCTACACCCGGTTTCCTTTTTACCCTTATTGTCACCCCCTCAGGTTATAGCTAGATCCAATTGCTCCCTGGGTTAACCACCACTCTGGAGTTTTTTGCGCCACATCAGCCTATCTTTACTGGAAGCCACATCCCGATTGTTAGGCTGTAATTTCAGGGCTTTGTCGTAAGCCGCGATCGCTTCGTCTAATTTCTTAAGCTCCTTGAACAGGTCTCCCAGGCTTTTGTAGGCTGGAAAATATTCGGGATTCAAAGCAATGGCTTTGTGATAAGAAGCGATCGCGTTTTCTACATCTTTAGCTTGGAGCTGAGCATTCCCCAAGCAGTGATAAGCCCCTGGTTGGTCTGGCTGTAACTGAATCGCTTTGTTATAGTTAGCCATGGCGAGCTCGAGATGGTCAGCTAAAAGGTGGGCATTCCCCAATAGGATGTAGGTGATGGCATGGTCTGGTTGTAATGCGATCGCTTTAGTATAGGTAGCGATCGCCGACTCTAAGTTTCCTTGGTACTGGAAAGCTTGCCCAAGCATTCGGTACATCCAAGCCTGTTCGACAGACAGCTCAATCCCTTTTTGGTAACTGGCAATTGCTCCGTTTAGATCCTGTTGCATCAACTGAGCCGAACCCAGCCTAAAATAGACCTGTTCATGATCTGGCTGTAACTTAAGAGCTTCGGTATAGGCAGTTATGGCTTCGGAGAACTTCTGTTTCTGGCTCAGAGCATCTCCTAGGTTTTTATAAACTTCAACTGGTCCAGACGGTGAGAGTTGAAGGGCGTTTTGGTAGTTGAGGATGGCGGTTTCGAAATCCCCTTTCTCAAAGGCTGAGTCACCTCGGCGGCGATAGACCTCAGAATTGGCTTGCTCTTTGGTGATCTCGTGTGGGTCAGGATTGACACTCACCTGAACTGTTGTGGTCTTGGAACCTTTGTGTTTGAACCAAGTTATCCCCTCTTCCACCAGATCCAGTTCTAAACAGTAGTGACCCTCAGCCATGGGTGTGGTCACCTCCAAGAACAGTTCAATTTCTGAGTCGGGGGGCAAATCCGAACCCAAGTCTACTCGGCCATCAGACCACTGTCGGACTTTGCCATTGTGATCTAACCAGTGATTCCCGACTCGGATGCCACTCTTAGCGGTCTCAAGCCAAGTCAGGGAGGAGAGATTCTTGACTTTGACCTCAATTACCAGAGTCTGACCAGGGAGAGCGACGAGAGATGTGGGAGCCGTCAGCTGGGCGCGATAGGCATGGTTGGGTAGTAAGGGATATTTGGTCTGATTGAGGGGCAACTGGGGTGGAGTTGGCTGTGACTGAGTTTTCTCAATGTAATACTGCACTTTTTCCACCAAAACCTGAATCTTGGGTTTATTAACCTGAATCTTGGGTTCATTGAAGAACTCCCCATGACGACCAGGAACTAGGTCAACATAGAGTTCTCCTGGATAGAATTTGCTCCAGCCTAGTTCTGGGTTGCGGAAGAATTTGTAGGGGTTAAACTTACTCTGACGACCAAACAACAGGGCAATCGGACCAGGATAGGGTCGGGGGATGAATCTTTCGACCAGACAAAGTAAAGTCACGGTTTTGCCTTGAGAAATAAGTTGTTGGGCAATTTCAAAGATGATCGATGCACTTTGACAATTTCCTCCCAATAGGTAAGGACCATCTGGCTCCACGGCTAGGATTTCCCCGAGGTAGTGAGCTGCTAAGGCTTGAATGTTCTTTTGGGTATATTTCATGATCAGGTGCCCTGAGCGCATGCCGTAGATAGGCTGGTCAAAACCTAGATACTTCGCCAGTTGAGTGAGTTCTCTAAACCCCTGCAAGCACCAGAATAAGGGCTGTTTAGACCCATTGGTGTTCATGCCCACGATCAAGGATTTGGGTCTGACCCGTTTACCTTTCCATGCAAGAGTGTAGAGTCGCAGTTGATGATAAATTTCTGGTGAAAGTTGAGGCAGGGTTAGCCTCACCCGTTCTTGGGCAAAGGAAAGGGGTAGGTTTTCGTTATGTTGGACAGGGTTAACCGGAGGAGCCTGATCTTTTAATTTGGCGTTAGTCCCAGCAGCTTTCGGGAAATCTGAAAGTTTTGTTTCAGACTGGGTTTGGCTCGAAGGATTAACACCGGATTGTTTGGGAGTGGAGGATGCCATTTTTAATTAATGTCAGGTAAGGACTCAGGGGGGAAAACGCGATCGCTTAACTATCTCACTTAACTATCTCAATAGGTTCCAATCAATAGGATTTAATAGCCGCTGCTTCCGCGTACCTTATCGGCTGTATGCTTAGTTAATACTTTGTTGCGATAAATAGTCTGATATAAATTGAGATATTTATCTGCCATTTTATGGGCATCAAAATCTTGTTCTACTCTGGTTCGTGCTGTTCGAATCATCAGCAACTTTTCCTCTGGCGTCATCTCCAGCAATAATTTCATTGCCTCTATTAGCTTGTTTTGATTACCAACTTCATAGATTATTAATTCTGAACCGGCCTTAGCGATTTCTTTCATTACTGCCAGGTTAGGCACAATGCAAATAATTCCTGCAGCCATAGCTTCTAAAACTGCATTGGGCAAACCTTCAAAACTCGAGGTAAGAATGGAGACGCTTCCTGGATTAACCCAATCCCACGGCTTTTTATTGTAGCCTAAAAACCTAACATATTCAGACAATCCCAGGGTTTTTACCTGATTGAGGCATTCTTCCTTTAAGCTACCATCCCCAATAATTGATAAGCGACAATCAGGGTAATCAACAATGATGGCAGCAAATGCATTGATGAGAATTAGAGGATTCTTCTGTGGCTCTAGTCTACCAACATAAACAAATTCCACTGGTTTTTGGTGGTCATAACTACAGTCACATTCATATTTTTCAAGAAGCACACCATTATGAATAACCTCCAGGGAATGAGGAGGAATTCCTTCAACTTCTTCAGCATATTTTCTAACAGCTTCCGCATTGCAAATTATGCAGTCAGTGATGTTAGCGAGATCACGCTTAATCTTCCTATGCTTTGCAGTTTCATTAAGGTTTACGTTGCACTCCCTAGTAATAATTACCGGAACACCAGCACTGACAGCAGCTTGTCTACCAAGGGTATCTGCCCAAAATAAATGGGTATTAACGAGATCAGGCTGAAGTTGCTTGAGTATCTGAGTCATCCATTGGATGATTTCGAGTGGCTTACCTTGATCTAATTGAGAAGCCATTAACCTACTGAATACAGGAGTTCCCAGAGCTTGAAAATCTTTTCTATCTGACTCGTCTGACTGATTCGTAACAATAATATTTTTAATAATATTTTTATTTTGCTTATCAACAAGACAGTAAATCAGGGTTTTAAGGAAGGTGTTAACTCCTCCACCCTTTAGATTTAGTTCTGGAATTATATGAACAATAGTCAAGGGTTTGGGCATGGTTAGTTACTCTGTAAATTTGAATAGCTATAGCGGTTTTCAATTAGGTGAGGTACATATTTTGAGGGAGTAGGGAGCAGGGAGTAGGGAGTAGGGAGCAGTGAAGTCAGAAGACGTAAGAGCTAAGAGGGAGGGTAAAAATCATGTGTACCTCATTAGAATAAAAACCGCTATATATTGCAATGGCTACGTTAATGCTGTCTGTAAATATTTTTTTATTAGTTAGCAATTAAATTCGATAAAATAGTGATATTCTAAAAATAGATTGACTGAGATTGTAGTCATAAATTTTAAGGAAAAAATATATGGATAATCAAGTTTATTTGTTGTATAATTTTACCCTAAGCAAGTCCTAAAGTATTCTCAAATATAAAGGCATTTTCATCAATATATTCTACCTCAAGATTGGCATCTACTTCTGTGGCAATAATTTCTTTGAGTTGATTGACTACAGTTTCCGAGTTGAACATACCCTAAATCAACCAATTATAAAGCCAACAATAAATATAGCTGATTCTAGCCTAATGAGGTACACATAATTTTTTCCCTGTTCCCTGTTCCCTGTTCCCTGTTCCCTGTTCCCTGTTCCCTCTTCTATCTTCCCTGTTCCCTGTTCCCTGTTCCCTGTTCCCTAAAACCCAAAAATTTGTACCTCACCCAATTGCAAACCGCTATAAATAAGTTAATTATCAGTTATTTTTTCGAGTTTAGTGATAATCTTGCCTTGATCATATCGAAGCCATCCTGGTGGTTGATTGAGTAAGTCACATCGGGCAATTCTCTGAGTTTGATAAACTCCTTAATGGCTAAGATAGCTTGTTGATTGTTTGGGGTAAATTGAACCACCCCAAATTCATCATAATAGGTATCCTTTTTGAAATCAAATTTAATGTCATTTAGCTGAGCAACCCTGTCTATATCTAGCTTTCGACGAGACAGAGTTTTGGCGTGATTGTACATGACAACTGTTTGGTTCATAAAAGATATATTTTTGACATAATTCTGGATTTTTATCAGATATTCTTGATATCTCTTGGACTCATCATTTAACATTAAAAATCTGTCTTTAATCACCTGTGGTAGGAGATGGAAAAAAGGGGTTACATTGGTAGCATTAAGGACATCATCCCAATAACCAACAAGTTCAAAAAAATCTTTTCTAAATGCCCAAGCACCACCATCTGAATAATTTTGATGCTTACCATCAAGATATGCTTTAACAATTGACTTGCGAGTACGCCACTTGTTTTCACTATATTCTTGCTTAAGCAAACTGCAGCAATGAATAATTTGGTTTTCTCTAAGAGCTGGTGCTAATTGTTCTGACCAATTAAGGTCAGTAAATTCGATGTCGGCATCACATCTAATGATCAGGTCATAACCAAGTTCGATTAGTTTCTGTGTGGCTATATTTAAAGCATTGTTTTTATGAAATTTAACGTGATTAGTTTTGAGGCAAATCACATTATCCAGGTGACTCAAATGGAATGGCTTGTCAGATAACTGAATTTCAACGGTTAAGAGAAATAATCGGCATTTCTCAATATGTTTACGAAATTTAAGGTAACATTCATATCTTTCTTCGTTGTCGAAAAAGTTGAAATAAGAGGCAGCACAAGCTATTTTCATGTTTAAATTCAGTTGATTTTAGTGTTGAGTAATTTTTATCTTTAGCATTCAGGCAGATAAGTCTCTGTCTATCAAGCTTATATCCTTAATGGCAAGCTGCCGTTAGTCAAAATACTGCTGGAGAGAAAGACCTGTGGAAGCTCTTGGTAGATGCAGGTTAAGGGCCCATCCGTCAGGACATTTTTCCCTGTCTTCATAGAGCTTGAGACTGACTCAAGCCTAATCGCGCTTTTTTTTGGCTGCAGTATACATCACTATAGCAATTCTACGACTTGTGAGGTACAAATATCTAGGTTTTAGGGAGCAGGGAGCAGGGAGCAGGGAGCAGGGAGCAGGGAGCAGGGAGCAGGGATTAGGCAAGAGCCAATAGTGAAACAATCCTGTGTACCTCATGAGTCCTAGAAAAGCTATATTAGTTTATGAAAAAACTGGAAAGTTCTTATAAAGAACTTATCAATAAACTGAGGAAAACTAGTGTTTTTTGATAAATTTTCAGTAAAATATATCCATCCCTGAGAGAAAAAATATATCCATCCCTGAGGGGAGCACACTGAAAAACGCGATCGCATTAATCCTTTATTGAATTCTTGCACTAATCTCAATAATCCACCAGGGATTCAACTCCCACAGCGAGTAAATCAAGTCTTTTCAAGAGGACTAAGCTGTCCGGCATTTAAAGACCTTTTATTAAATCAATAAAAAAACCTAAAACTCTTTTACCTGTATTGATGCAATAGCGAGTGGGGTTTCCCCCACTGGCTATTGCATCAAGAAAACAAGTAAGCAAAAGTTTAATCTGAGTTATGGAAAGCACCTCAAGCAGCGTGAGCCTTGGCCGTTGGCCACGCTACTTGAGGTGCTCACGGCTGACGGCTGACGGCACCTCAAGCAGCGTGCGCGTAGCGCATATGCTTACAGCTCAATGGCTTTTTGGTAGTTTGCGATTCCTTGACAATTGAGTCAACTTTTTTGATAATTGGATGATAACTGCGAAATTGATCTGTCCGCAGATAGCGCATCGGTAAAGTCTTATAGAATTCCCAATAAAGGTGTTTCAAGCCCTTTTTGAGGGGAGGAGTCATTTACTGATAAATTGGCTCTTTTCCAGTTTGAATCCACTTCAAAATTTGTTGTACGCGCTTGTCCGTAGTGTGAAATTTACGAATACGCCGACGGGCATTCTCTGTGATTTGTTGGGCAAAAAGAGCATCTGATTGCAAGCGCTGAATATGAGCAGCCAGTTCATCTGGGGTATTAAAGAGTAAAATCTCTTTTCCATCTTCAAAAAGTGCTTTGTTACGCGGTCGATTGGGAATCTCCCAAGAAAGTACAGGTCGTCCAGCAGCCATACCCTCAATCACACGAGGTGTGTAGGACTTGACAAAGTGGGGCAGATTGACAACTGCCACACCCAACTGTAACCCGCGCAGCCAGCGTATATAGCTGCGTTTGCGGATGCGACGTACCGCATTTAGATAGACATAATAAAAAGGAAGGGCAAGAGGATTTTGGATCAGACAACGTACAGGACGGCTGTGTAAGCAATCGAAGACTTGTGCATACAGTGTGCCCTGATCAGGGGAACTTAGACCACTGAAATGCTCTTGGAGAAGAGGGTGCTTCAGCCACATCTGTCGTCCATGATGGACACCCCCACTAAAAAATGCTTGATTGTAGGTAGGTGGTGGTACATCTTCGTGAATCAAGCTGCCCACCACAGGGCTGGGAGACCACATACAAGGCAGCCCTGAACCGTATTCTACCTTTGCCACATCAGCTTCATCATAAGCTACCACATGGGTCAAATAAGGCAAAAATTTCTCAACCACTGCTTGTCTGCGTTGCAAGTGTGGGTGTACGGCCATTTCTTGATCCGTGTAATCGTAAACCGACTCCGTGAGCAAGCCCACACGGACGGGCGCTAAAGTGGCAAGCATCGCCAATTGCGCTTCGCTAATGTCACCCCCGTGTCTAGGCGAGATCAGCAAATCGTTGATCCACAGCAAATCATTGATCCACACTTGATCAAAACGCTGCTCTCCAACGATCTCTTTTGCCAGTGATATCCACGGCGTCAAGATTGTCAAGAACTGGACGTTGTTGGCATGGAATCCCACTTCCCAACCAACATGGACATTATATGACCATGGCCGTGCCACTCGCCAATTGTCCATTTCGCACTGTACTAGAAGAATTTTGATCGGTTTCAAGCAGCCCCCTCTCTAATGTAATAGTTGTCGCTGTTTTCAAGAATGCGGGTCAAATCATTTAACCACGCTTGGCAAATCGAGACCTCAAGCGCACTAACAAATCCAGCCTCTGCCAAAGATGTGTAGACTACTTGCAAATTTTCAAGGGGGTTTTCTCCCAATTCCAGTGTGTCCAGCAAAGCCACAATTGCTTTGACCCCAAGGTAACATTCTACTTCTTGCTTGAAATCTGTCATCAGGTCGTGTGGATTGCGCTTTTGGTAAACGTCAGCAGGCTGAAATCCGAGATATATACCTTGGTTCCACATTAGTTTTTGGGCAATATATCCACGCAATATATCGGTAAACCGGAAGCTTGTAGTTGAAGGCAGATAAAGGTAGGGAAAGGCATCTCTATGCCAAAATGTGTTTTGTGAATTGAAGGGACAATATTGCTCCTTTCCCAAAAACACAGAGCTATTCTTGGCAAAGGTAATGTTTTCACCGATGATCAAGCGGTAAATAGCATCCACATCAGGGTCTAAATCGACCAACCCCTGCCAAACCCCAATCGAGACAGGCTCGGTATTAAGAAGCTGATGCTCGGTCTGATGCTGGATTTCATCTAAAGGGTACCCTCGCGGCCAAATTAGCTTTTCTGTGAAATAACGATAGATGTTTACAAACTTTTGTTCGGTCACATATTGCCTGTGGCCATAAAAATCGTAGATTCCCCAACTCTGGGTAGGCCAGTTGTCATCATCGGTGTCATAAATCACCTCTGCCCCTGCTTGAATCCCATACAAATAACCAATATTTTTGCGAGCGTAGTGATTATATGGGCAGTGCTTAACCAACTCATATCCTAACTTTTCTTGTTCGCTAACCGATAGAAAAGTCAGATTTGCTGATGAGTCGATGGCAGGTGTCTTGCAGTCACCTACTAAGACAATATGCCAATCTTGAAATTGTTCAAAATGACTAATACCTTCTGTTTTATCATTAATTGTGGTAACAATAATATACTTTTTCGTCATAAGAACTTCTATACCTTCCACTGGGATAGTTTAACGGGATGGACATACAGCAAATCTGGTGTGAAATATGACTCGAACAACCTAGAAATCTCATAATCGTAAGATTGGGCTTTCTCTGTAAAGGCAGCCTTTTCTGGTACATTCCACATCTCATAACCATGCCAAGCCGTATCCGCTTCGGTCACGACCTTCGGACAACTCAAGGCCAACGCGGTGGGAATCGCCACCTCCACAAACAAATCCATCGCCCCAAAGACCCCACAATAATGAGAAAACTTCTCGAAGACACTGGCTGGAACCACAATAAAATCAGAATATCCATTGAGGAGCGGATATGGCATTTTAAGGTTTGACCGATTTTTCAATAAAAATAGTAAAGCCTCCAGAAATCGCCAAGGTTCATAGTAGTACTCTCGGTATTCACGTCGAATCATAGGAAAGAAGCTATGGGCTAGCAAATTTCCCACAGATAAGCGACCAGTTATTTCTATTTGCTTGGCTTGCAGGATAGCAATAGCCATCGCCAAGGATGGAATTTCATCTCGATAGGTCACCCACGCAGAATTGGCTATGTATTTGCGTATCACGTCTAGCTTGTGAGGCCAAGCAAAAGAGACTTTTTCCAGAGGTATCAGGAACTTGATATATCCTGAATCTGGATTTAACCCCAATGTTTCAATCAAATTTTGAGCGTTTAAGTCGGGATGTAGGAGTACATCATCCCCAATGAATACATAATAATCACTCGCGGGAAGACGAGATTGGGCTTGAGCAATATAGCCCTGAAAACAAGCCGATGATTCAAATACAGGGATAATATTGTTCGCGTTTCCCTGATAAAAAGGCATCAGATGGTAAATATGTTCAAATCTGTGGCCATACAGCTTCTCAATTTTGGGAACATTTTTAGTAAATTTGTGATTATAAATCACCAGCAAACACACTTTTAACGACATCTTGATGATCCTATGACAACTGTTTCCATAATGATGGAAGGCGACAAGCCAGGTGCCTGTAATATCAAGTCTGGTTCAATACCCATAATTAAGGGGAGTGTGGGGAGGGTGACTCAGGTGTTAGTCGTAGTTGATCGGGACTGAGCAGGTGAGTTGGAGGAGGTAATGGACGCCCCTCTTCTCAGTAAAGCCCTAGATCATAAACGCCGAACCGGTGCAAGACCAATCAATTGGTGTGCTTTTGTGAGCTCAGAAGATGATCAAGTTTTAGGAAGTGTTACAGCATTTTGGAGCTCGATTGAGATGCAATTACCCTGACCGTTATCTTTATAAAAGTAGATCATGAGCCATATCCACCATAGTTTTATTGAAAGCATTTGCTTTTGTCCTACCTTCCGTGTTAATGCCAACTTCTTTAGCCCTTGCAGTACATCATGCTGGATTTTCTCTCTTTCACTTTGAGTCAACCTGAATGAACTTATACAAGTTCGATAAAGTTGGGAGAGTAACTTAGCCACGTTAAGGGTTTCTGCCAGGTTGATTGCCTTCCATTGATGAACATGCAAAGCATGAGTGGTTTCAAAGGAGAGTTCTTGAGATAAGAAAGCGCAAAGTGTTTTCCGCTGGGCAAGGATCGCGTTTTTGGCTTGTGCTTGACGATGGATATAGCTAACATTTCGACCATGTCTTCGATAATGCAACAGAATATTTGGCAAATTCGTGATCTCTGTGTGAAAACAAGCCCTCAACAAGAAATCATAATCCTCCGCATGGACAAAAGTAGTGTCATACCCTTTTAATTGTTCGTAAATTATTCGCCGAACCATCATTGTTGGATGGGCAACGGTTTGAGAATTATTAAAAAAGAGGTTCCAACGAACAATACCGGGCTGGCTAGGGTAATAGCAGTCTGTACTCTCGGACCTATTTGTTTCGTCAAACAAGATGGTAATGGCAGTCCCCAAAATTCCTATCTCTGGATGTTCTTCCAAAAATTGGACCTGTTGCCTTAAGCGCTCTGGCAAGCTAATATCGTCTGCATCCATCCGAGCCACATATTTCCCCCGCACCATCTTCAACCCACGATTTAGCGAATCGACGATTCCCAGATTGCTTTGATTGGTAACTCTAACAATGCGTGGATCATTGTAATTATCCAAAATCCTAGGAGTTTCGTCTGTTGAGCCATCATCAACAATGATAAATTCAAAATTGGTGAGGGTTTGACTCAATATGCTATCAACGGCCTCACGTAAATATAAGGTACCGTTGTAAACTGGCATTAGGACGCTAACCAGTGGCGTCTCGGTTATTTGACTCATACTTTGATCCAATTGTCAGGGAGTAAATCTCGTGTATCTAAACGAGGGTCGTTAAACCACTTCTTCGGGGCAAACACTTTCTTATTCAAATTTGGATTGAGCCAAGCTGCCCACCAGCTAAAGCTGCTATTGGCAATAATGTGATGCTGGCAATGAGACATCAGCCACAAATCTTCATAATCTCTAAGATGGTTATTATGGGTGACAAATGTCATAGGGTAGTCCAAACATAGATTTTCTTTTACCCAAATAGGGTGATCAGAGAAAACAAAGAAATGCGGATGAAGCACTTCTTTAGCAATCTGCTCGACGCATTGCTGGTAATAAGTCAAACTACAGGTACCGTGTAATTGGTTAGTCCCTGGATTCGAGACATAATCACCTCTTCTAACATGAATGCTAACGGAGTGACTATTTGCTATCATTTCGGCTATTTTTTTACTCTGAGCATTTGGCTCATATTTACATGTATACTCACGCCGAATAACATCTTCAATATCCAAAAAATACTTCTCGCTTTGCCAGTAGCCGTCTAAATAAATCTTGTCAGAGCTAGTCATGATATTTGGGTTAAATGGCATCAACTGCTCTTCCCTGAAAACCTTCCAGCTTGCAAACCGCTTCATTACTTGTCTTAACCGAAGAATAACTGGATTCGACTCTTTTGTTTGTATTAATGACTTGAGTGCTGCCAATTCTTCCGAGCTAGCAAAAGCTTGTTTAATCTGAAACCAATACAAGTTGTACATGCGAATTAGATCATGTTCAAACGATGAAATATCTAGCTTCAATTGAACATTATTAACGAGGGCTATTTTACGTCCGATTGCATATTGAAACATCTGATTGCCCAATCCACCACTCAATCTCACGATAACAACGCCCATGCACTTACCTTTAATTGGAACCTATGCCACTACTTTCTCTCAACAGATGGAGTAGGTACTTATCGACGAATTTCGTGATGATTTTTATCCAAAGCCAAAAGAATTTTTTGGAATGGCAAATTCCATGATTCCGGGTAACAGTAGCTCGGTGACAAAGTTTTCGGTGGATGATTGATAAAATAGCGATTAAGATGACTTTCGTCGTGCCAAACGGCAATATAATTCTTGCTAAGATCCTGATTTACATTCTGTTTGATATGATGGCACATGGTCAAAAATGCATCCGTGCGTCCACCATTGAATGCACCAGCGTAATAAACCTCGCCCTGATCGGGAGCTATATAAGCAGTAGACATAGGGTTCGTTTCATAGGTGCCCCGTAGGCGTTTGTTTGTGATTCGAGGAGTTATGCCAATTTTTTTTAATAGATGATTTTCTAATAGACGATCAAATTTTGATTTCAGGCGCGGCATCAAACAATAGCCGGGATGATCTACTCCTACCAAGCCCGATGACGTGTTGGGCAGAATCTCGTCGCCACACAGGGAAACGAAACGCATATCTACATCACAGCAAAAGAGAAAATCCATGTCCCTCAACACTGCTCGGTACTGATCAAAAAAGTGATAGCGCATTAGGGCTATCAGTGGCCAAGGTAGATGTGGGATTTTTATAATTTTCATATTTTGATATTGCTTCATATCATCTTGATCACTAAAAAAAAAGTATGTCACATCATGATTATTCATAAAAAACTTAGATGCACTTTCATATAATCCCTCCATAAAGCGATGGTATTTTCCGGTGCAAATTATTAATAATCCAACTTTATATCGATTTTCCATTTGAAGTCCTTCTTCAAGCTCTTTGGGTCTGATTCCCCACAGCTTGCTGTGTCTGTGAACAACAACCCTCGCAGGGTACTGTGGAACAATAGCAAACCGCTTAGGGTGTGAGCAATCGTGAAGTGATACTCCGCTGCTTGCAGCGAGGATGTTCATTTCGTTGTAGGTTGATAATGCCATACCAACTTGGGGCAAACAATGCCATCCTAGCTTTCTGGATAAGTTGAGCCGTGATTGCCTATCCCATCCACATTAAATGAGAGTACAGATACTAATATCATGTTCGGATAATTAGTGATAAAAAACCATCTCCGATTAAACCTTACTCCTTTACTTCTGCCTTCAGCATAGCTGCCTTCTGCCTTCGATTCGGCTAGAGTGTAAGTATTCAACCGGACATGATATTACCCAGATATTTCTTCTGAAACTGGGCATCCTCCACTGCCAAAACCTGATCCACAATCAAAATCTCGGGCTCCAAATCTGCTGCCATCGCAAATGCCAACCGCACATACATCCCACTGGAATACCGCTTCAACCTTGGCACAGAATGAGTTGTCGAGATTGCTCATAAAGCTTACCCAATGTTTCAATATCATTACAGATGACTTCATATAAAAAATTATCGAAATAATGGTATTGCTTTCGAGACCGAAACAGCAAGCCAAAGGGCACGCTAAAGAGTAAAAGTAAACTGTACTTGACCACTTGTACTATAATAAATATCAGCTTTGAGTTGGAAGGCGGATAAACGAAATAACAGTTACGCCCTTGGGCAAAACGGGCGGAAATAATCCAGTGCCAGCTCATCTGTTCGGAGCGCACCAAGTGGTAGAGCCACAACCTTGGCTCATAATAAATCACGGCCTGTGGCATCGTGGCACAGATACGGTGGAGTAACTCCGTTTCTTCCCCATAACCAATCTTTTGGCCGCTCATGCCTAATTTTGGATCGAAGTCTCCAATGCATTCAAACAAGTTGCGCCGCAAAAAAAGATTTGAGCCATAGAGGACTTCTGCTCTTTCTAGGTGCTGTGCTTGGCCATAAGGAAAATTAGAGCCATAGATATCCTTGTACCAAGCTGGCTTGGGCGTGTTGTAGAAAGCAAAAGAAGGTCCACCAAACACTGTGGGTGATACGCCCTCAATCACCTCTTTAGCAACCGCTAACCACCCTTCTGGTACCTTACAATCATCATCAATATAAGCCACATACTCGCCCTTTGCCTCCTGCCAGCCCCGATTACGGGCATGAGAAAGCCCTTGTTGCGGCTCGAAGCAGTAACGTACATGGGGGTAGCGTGCCACAAATGACTGGCTTACGGTAGCCGTCTGATCAGTTGAGTTGTTATCGACCACAATAACTTCGTATTCGGAGTGCTCAAGGGTCTGCTGGCAAACGGTGTGTAAAGCATCGGTGAGCAAATCGGCTCGGTTATAGGTACAAATAATGACGGAGATCAAGGTTTTCCTCCCAGACATGGTAAATTAACAAGTTATAGCGCTACGCGCAATGGCATTGGCAAGAGGCAAAAGGCAAAAGTTTACTACAAAAGCTTTTCAGGTTGTATCAATGTCAAACACCTTAATGCGTAGTGCTATAATTTTTGCTGTTTCGCAGCCTTCTTGGCCAAAGGGGTCTTTCTTTGATTTCCCGGGGCGCAATCGTTACTGGCTGCTTTTGGAAAAAGGAGCCATAGGTGGCTTGAAAGTGACGAATCTGGCACACCATAAAAGGGAAGAACTGGTATCGTTTGAGGATGAGTTCCCGTGCGTATGCAATGGCGTCCAGATTCTGCTGCCAAGCGTTGCTGGCTATAGCCTCCTTAATTTTCTCCACCGCAGCATCTGGCTGGTTAATGTCGATTTGGATTAAGCTCTCGGGGGGGAAATAGTCGGTAATCCCCGTGCAGCCATAATAAATGGGCATACACCATGCTAAATAGCAATCGGCTAGCTTTTCACTCCAGTACAAAGGGTTGCTATAGTTTTCAATGGCTAAAGAATAGCGATAAGAAACCAAACCATCCCATTTATCATCTATCGGATTAAAGTCCCGTCCCCACAGATCGAAATCCAATTTTCCTTGAATCTGCTCTAAAAAATACATCCGGACACGATGCCCTTTCAATACTCTTTGTCCACTGGTAATCCAAGATAGTTGCTGGGTTTTCTCAGGTGCTTTAAAAGAAGCCAGAAAATCATAATCTTGATTGATATGCCAAGTAAAAGCGGGTTGGCTATGGATATACTGTGAGCCTGTTAGGTCCACATCGGTGGTGAACATGCGAAAAGAGTAAGACGGATTGACATGCCAAGGCTTTCTAAATTCAGTGGGTGGTTCAAGAACCATCGACCAGATATGTTCTGGTGGGCAGGTGATGGTGGTGGTTTTACGGAACTCCCTAGGCTGAAAGCCCCGCGTTTTTAAACCGGGTCAGAAGTTACCGCAAAAATAAGGCAGCCTTTATGGTTGGTCGGCTATGGGTAAAAGGGTTAAAACTTTATGATTAAGGCCAGAGACGAAACCTTAGGAGAGTGGAGCCTTTATGGTTAGTCGGTTATGCGTAAAAGGGTTAAAACTGTAAGATTCGCGGCTCCACTCTCCTTACGGTAACTTCAAACCTTATTTTAAGGTTTCGTCTCCGGGATGAAAGCCCATAGCGACTTTAGTCGCCGTGAGAAAAGATGACTTGTGACAGTTTACGCTAAATACGTTAAGATAAAAATGTAACAGAAGAGGTCGAATTCTGATGATCATATTAGAGTTTAAAGCATACGGGAAGTTTTCTCAGTATCAAGCTATAGATGAGGCTATTCGGACAGTCAAATTTATTCGTAATAGCTGCATACGTCTATGGATGGATAACAAAGGGATAGGAAAATATGATCTTAGTAAGTACTCTAAGATACTAGCTAAAGAATTCCCGTTTGCAAATGAATTAAACTCTACTGCTCGCCAAGCTGCGGCTGAGAGAGCATGGTCATCAATATCTCGCTTCTTTGAGAACTGTAAAAAGAAAGTCTCTGGCAAAAAGGGCTATCCTCGTTTCCAGAAACGCTGTAGGTCGGTTGAGTATAAGCAGTCAGGATGGAAGTTATCTCCTGATCAAAAATCAATCACCTTCAGCGATAAAAAAGGGATTGGGAAGCTAAAGCTCAAAGGCACTTGGGACTTGTGGCGCTTCGATAAGAAGCAAATTAAGCGAGTTCGCATAGTCAAAAGAGCTGATGGGTACTATGTTCAGTTCTGCGTATCAGTAGATATAAAAGAAGATCTAGAGCCATCTAGAACAACTATTGGACTAGATGTAGGACTAAAAGACTTCTACACTGATTCTAATGGTCATCCTGAACCCAATCCCCGCTTCTATAGAAAAGGGGAAAAGCGATTAAAGTTTTATCAACGTCGAGTTTCTCGTAAAAAGAAAGGCTCATCTAACCGAAAGAAAGCCATTAATAGATTAGGTAGACAGCACCTCAAAATAAGTAGGCAGCGTGAAGAACATGCAAAGAGACTTGCACGTTGCGTAGTCCGATCTAACGATCTGGTAGCCTATGAAGACTTGAGGGTTAAAAACCTGGTTAAAAACCATTGTCTAGCTAAATCTATTAATGACGCAGGTTGGTATCAATTTAGGAAATGGTTAGAACACTTTGGCAAAAAGTTTAGCAGAGTCACCGTTGCGGTGAATCCTGCCTATACAAGCCAAAATTGTTCTGAATGCGGTGAGGTGGTCAAAAAGTCTTTGTCTACTAGAACCCATATCTGTAAGTGTGGATGTGAGTTAGATAGAGACCACAACGCTGCAATAAACATTCTTAAAAGAGCCTTGGGTACGGTGGGGCACACCGGAACCTGGATCATAGATCCGTTCGCGTAGCGTCGGCTTGGCCGTAGGCCACGCCAAAGGCGAACGCCGAAACGCTTCGGGAGATCTAACCTCTACTGTTCTTGGTTCCGGCCAGGTTCAGCAAGTCGGGTCGTTGAGCGAAGAATCCCCGCGTCTTTAGACCGGGGAGTGTCAAGCCGCCCAGTAATTTGGCGGCGAGCTAGGGCGTTACGATACGCACGACGATGATTTTTGTCTCCGAGTCTGCGTTTTTGTGGGTTATGGCTTTGTGAATTTGGCACATAACGATATTTATATAGTGCTAGATCAACAAAAACAAAGGGTGTCACCTCCTCCATTTTGTAGACTAAATCCCGATCTTCGGCATACAAGATGCTTGGATCAAGCCCCGTAGTTTTGGCATATGCCGAGCGTCGAAAGGTTCTCATGGCACCCACTCCATGCATCAAACTCGTGCGGCCTGATGGGATGGCAGATGAAAGATATGACCCGATTTTGGCTGTTAACTCTTCATTGTAATAATCTTGGTTGGTGTAGACAAAACCCGCCTCAGGATACTCACAATAAGCTTGCAAAACGAGTTCTGTTGCCTCTGGGTACAGTGCATCATCGGGATCTAAAATGCCCACGATATCGGTGGTAGCCTGTTCAATTAAGCGGATGAGCGTGGGTGTATAACCAATATTTTGCTCGTTTTTTAAGAATTTAATTTTTTCAGTAAGTTGCGAATTTATTATTTGTAGCGAATTATCCGTGCTTTGATCATCAACGATGATAGCACGCCAATTAGGAGAGCTTTGTTGGTGGAGGGAGTTGAGGCAATCTGTGATATACTTACCGTTGTTATAGTTAGCAATGAGGTAAGTGATTTCTTCCATCTCTAGTAATTTCTCTGTTACTTGTTGTCTAAAAAATCCCAGAGTTCTTGGTAAGCCTTGGTGTATCCAAATAACACCAGATCTTTTCTATACCGTCTGGAAACCATCTCGGCCAATTCTTTTGTGTAGTATGCTCGGTAATCTGGTGGTGTATTCTTGAGGTGCTCAGTTGATGTTAATTTTGGTAAGTCCTGTTCAAAACCATATTTCTGAGCGATTTCTGCCCAGGAATCCGCTAAGGTTTCAAAACGCCCTATCCAATCAGGCAATAACTTTCCCCCATGGGACAAAATGGCGTACTGAGATTTAAAATGTTTCTCAGCAAGATAGTCAGGAATTTTGGTAATGATTTTGACAAATTCATCAAAAGTAGCATCCAAAGGAATATACCCCTCGAATAAATATCTACCAGGATTAAACTTAGTCTGGTGGCGCACCTGAATTAGTTTATTCTTATAACAAGAGACTAATCTATCAAAAGGATTTCGCACAAAGGCAAATTTGTAAAACTCTTGCTGTTGCGGGTTTAACCTGTCTCGTTCAATATGCCAAAACGGATCATTATGTATGAAATGCTGGAACTCGACTTGATAAGCCTTGCCAATTGCGTACAAAATGGAGGTACTGGCAACTTTGGGAACTTCTATAAAAACTAGCCTTCGATCCGCGAATACATAGAACTTCCGTGGGTCATATTCAGAGAAACAGAACCACTCTGATGGTATAACTCCTATATTAATCGCCATCTTCTGAATGAAATAAAAAGCGTTGCTTAGCATACTCAGCTCCCGTCTGCAATCTAGTTGTTAATATAGTTGTTATGGTTGGAGTCAGAATGATGATTGGTTGCTCAAGTGCCAGTAATTCAAGTAAATGTCTTCTAGTTTTATCCGCAATTTGGGATAACCTGTAACGATGGTTATACAATCAATATGAGCATACAGCAGAGCATCGATCCGTTGCAAAACTGTCTTTTCACCGTACTGTAATAATGCTTTATGAGTATGGTTAGTCAAGGGCCGCATCCGCCTTCCATAACTAGCCGCTAAGATAATTGCTCTGAAATTATTACTATTGATTGCCATTTTTATAAAACTAAAAAGCTATAGTCATATTTTCAATATCTTATTAACATCATCAATGCTCAAGACATACCTTTCTGGATCATGGCCAGGTTTAAAATAATTGTTTAAATGAGTATTCCAAATTCGGCATCTTTGCAGACAATCATTTCCGTAAGCCCTTTTCAGATATTCGTCTGCTTTATGGGGAGCATAAATCTCAAAGTCACAGAATTTAAATTTTCGCAAAGGGAATATTTCATGCTCATCTAGAGATGTGTAATAGCAACCTTGAGATGCCCATTTTCTTTGTTCATATATAAAAAGGTCAAAATTGTCGGCAATTTGATAATAATTTTTAGAAATTTTTTTCAAATAACATCCATGTTGATTGAGTAGATATTCTAAAGATAAAAGTCGATTTAGATCTGATTCTTTCATCTCAATATCAATATCGTTATCCCAAGGGATGAAACCTTGATGTCGAATAGCACCCATTAGGGTGCCATCAATAGCCCAATAATTGATATCATGCTCCCTAAGTAGAGAATTTATAAATTTAAATTGCTGCCAAAGCCTTAAATGTATCGCTTTATTTTTTTTAGCAAGAACCACTACCATGTCTTTCGCTGAAATAGTCTCACTTGAGCGAGTTGCCAACTGGATAGTTCTTTCATAATTAGCCATTAAGTTTGAGAAGAGTGGGCTATTTTTGAGAGAATCACCATGATCAGATTCTAAAGGCGCTATATTAGACTGGTTCATGGTTTTGGTCTCATTTGCTACTTGCACTATGTTTGTAGCAAGATTATCGATTTTTTCCAATTTCTGTAGTGCGATAGGGATAGATAATAAGTACCACCACAGTTCATTATGGAACTCCTCATTCCCTGGATCAGACTTAATAGCCTTAATGTAAAAGGCGATCGCCTCTTCACAATTACCTTGCTGTGCAGCAACACCACCTAAATTTTGGTAAACCGCCGACATTTCAGGATTAATCTGAATAGCCTTCCTATAAAATTTGGCAGCTTGATTTAGATTTTGCCTATAACTCAATGCTTTACCTATATGGTAATAAAAATTCTCTATACAGGTTGATTCTATTGCTTTTGAATAAGATGATAAAATTGGTTCAAAGTCTAAAAAACCAGAGAATTGAGGATTTTTAGCTCGCAGGGTTATAGCTTGAGAATAGGTTTTTCTAGCTTTTTCTACATGCTCTAAATTTGCGTAACTATCCCCTAAACAAATATAAAGCTCAGGATGCTCTGGATTAGTTCTGATTCCTTTTTTGTAAATTGAAATTGCTTCTGATAATCTTTCTTGACTTTCTAAAGCATTACCCAGTTTTTTATAGATCAAACTGGGTTGATTAGAGTTGATTTCAATAATTTTTTTGTAATTATAAATCGCATCATTTAATTGATTGTTGTTATAATGGACATAACCTAAAGCTAGGTAGAGCCAACCTGGCTGCTCACCATGACTATCAATAGCTTTTTGAGACTTATCAATTGCTTTATCTGGTTTATTCATATTATACTTATCCAATACAAAACGTCTATACACAAAATTTTTTTGATAATGTAACTATTAGCAATAGTAATATTTTTTAAATTTAGATTTTACTAAGGGTTTAATGTTTATATAAATTACTTATAGCGTTTCTAGGACTCATGAGGTACACATTATTTTTTCCCTCTTCCCTCTTCCCTTCCCCTCCTGGGAGGGGTTAGGGGTGGGTTCCTCTTCCCTCTTCCCTCTTCCCTGCTCCCTGCTCCCTGCTCCCTGCTCCCTGCTCCCTGCTCCCTGCTCCCTGCTCCCTAAAAACCAGAAATTTGTACCTCACAAGTCGTAGAATTGCTATAGATAAAGACATTAAACCGATATTGGCTATTGCCGTAATCACGAAGACATTGATCTTCAATTTCAACCTCTACGGATTCTGAATCGAAAATGTGCTTGAACCAATCTTTACTGAAGTAAAGGTTATCTAAGCATTTATACAGGTTTTCATATTCGACCTACCCTAAACGAGCTTTGGGTGCATCTCATTTTTGTAAAAAAGAAGAGAAATGGCGTAGGGTGCGTTAGGGAGGGGCTAGCCCTGATTTTCCAAATCTTTCCCAGTGTTGAGACAGCCCGTCCCGTAACGCACCACCGGATCAAACCGTAAAAATGAGATGTACCCACGAGCTTTTCGCCTATTAATATCAGCTTCTTTCTTAGCGATATCAGGAATATCAAAAATTCCAACATTCCTGTTTGCCATTGTTAACATGCGTAGGAGAACCGTCGCTGCATAGTCTAATGTCGGTAAATACATGAAAACACCATTTGAAACAAGCACATCAAATTGCTGATCATATAGAATATCGGTTGCTTCAGAAACAAAAAACTTAGCTTTTGGCATCGCCTCTGCTGCTATTTCGATCAGGCTATCAGAGTAATCGATATAAATTCGCCACGGGTCGCACCTCAGGATTTTTTCCCTGTTCTCTGTTCTCTGTTCCCTGTTCCCTGATCCGAAGTTCCCTGTTCCCTAAAACCCAAGAATTTGTACCTCACCTAATTGCAAACCGCTGTATCCATTTACTGCTCCCAACCGTTGCGTATCTTTTTCTTTATGGTCGTAGCTTTTCCCTTAATCCCAACCTCGAATCTGGATCACGGACAATCAAAATATCGACTTCTGGATCACTGGCTGGCAAGAAGCGCCAAAACATGCTATCACTTAGTAGTATTGGCATTCTTACTGGTGACCGATGATATATTTATTACCGAGGTTTTCAACACGAATAACGATATCGGACATAGATTCAGTATTTATTTAATAAAGAGAAAACATTCCAGATACCACTATGATTTGGGCTTTGCCATAACAGATCAGGCCAATCCCAGTTTGTAATAATGCGAACTAACGTCATCTGATCTTCCTCCTTCAAATCTACTTTGCTTGACCCTAATCCCTAACCCCATCATAAATTGGGTTTTTCCTCTGTGTTTGAGTGGTTGGTGCCAATGGGCCTCGCGATAAGGGTTTTCCAAAGCGATCAAATTTCATGGCTAAGGAGCGCGGACTACGTGTTGGCTTTTCCTTGGCGGGGTCTTTGGGCATATATGGCTTGCCTGGTGCCCGTATGTGTGAACCAAAGAAAGCCATATCCTCTGCTAACATGCCGCGACGATGAACCCAAACTTTCTGCCCATGAGTTTGATTGGGTGAGCGCCAGCCCAAGTAGACGATACCATCTGCCAGTACCACTTGCCCAAAGTGTTTGTACATCAGCAGCGAAATGATTGCTTGGCCATGCCGGTGGGTGGGTTCTGTCGCTGCAATATGTTTCTCCACCAAGGCCACAGAGAGGGCTTCTTCTACAACCCGTAGAACTTTCCCTTGCTTGCGAAGGCCAATCCATCCCCCAGCCAATGTGGATTTTCCGAGACGAAACTCAGTTGGGACACCACATCCGTTGCAAGCGGCTTCTGATGCTTCCGAATCCAGTAATTGATAGTTGGGAACGAAAAAATATCCTTGGTGCTCAAGGGCATCGAACACCTCCTCAAGGGGCTTGAGTACGACCAGTCCCGCATCCATCCACAACACATCCTGTGCTGGGGCATCATTTAGGCACCAAATTTTCCAAGTAAAGTGCTTCCGCCAATGGGAGCAGAAGGGAGGCACTTTTTTGACGGGGATCTTATTTTCTGCCAATGTAGCAAGTGTTGTCTCGTCTAGGCCAATGTCATAAACCAGCACAGGAGGATGTTTGGGCCAGTTGAGGGTTAGTGAACCGAGTAGTGCCAGAAGTGATGGACCATAGGCTTTGGATGCGGCGGTAATAATCAGTTTGTTGCTTGTCATTATACGATTACCTTATCTGCAAGAAATACCTGAACATTTACCCTTTGGCAGCATTTGCAATCACATTTCGCAGGGTCGTGTACTTTTCCTGCTTTTGGTGACCAATAATGTAGTTTTTACCTAGATTTTAAACCCGAATAACCCGCATTTATCACGAACTACCTTGAAGGAATTTCAATTGTTTGAGATAAGCTTTAATCAGTAATAGAAGCGATGCTCTGACAACTTGCGGTGAAAAATGACAAGCTAAGGCTGCATGGAGTTGAGCAACTGCAACTTCAAAACACCCATTATCATAAAAGTATCGAGCATGATTAATGCCAGAGAAAGCACAATACTCTCTAGCTTTATCTGAGATAGGATCAGCAATTGATTTAGGCAAATATTCCCTAGCAATTTCAATTGATTTATGGATATCTTTGAGATTATCACCAGTCATTGCCAGCTGAGATGTATGAGAGGAGCTATGGGAACGATAATGGGCTAGTACTTTCGGCTCGAACCATACTGGAAAATGAACTGCAATACGTCTCCACATTTCCCAATCTGCCGCGTGACTTAAATTAGGAGTAAAACCACCTATAGCTTCGTAAACCTTTCGTTTCACAGCAATAGCTGGAAACTGAATTCTTTGCATGAGTGCTATATGCTCAATCCAATTTTTCAAAATCCCTGGTGTTTGACGTTCAAGTTCAGATGTTCTTAGCCAATGTCCATGGTCATTAATGACATGATGTCGGCTAAATGCAGCGCCTAATGTATCATCTGTATCAAATCCCAACTTGAGTCTTTCATAGAAACCTTGGGCAACTTTATCGTCACCGTGTAAGATATGAACTACTTGTCCGTTACTTCGTCGAATACAAGTATTAAAATTTTGAGTTAGTCCCACATTTTGAGGCTGGCGATAAAAGGAAACTCTCCCCTTGCCAATTTCTCTTACAACCTGCTCAGGATTGTCTTTGGTAGAGCAGTCATCTACGACCTCAATTTGCATATGTTCAGGTCCAGGATCCTGCGCCAAGAGAGATTCTAGAGTCTCAACCAAATAATTGGCACAGTTGTAAGTAGGAATCATTACAGACCAAAAGGGTCGATGTGTGCCTTCTGGAACAGGATAAATTTTTGGATATTCAATTTTCCTAAGTCCGTTTGCTTTCATAGTTAACTTTACTCCTATAAATGGTTTTTTACTTAAAGCTCGATCCAACAATAAACCCATCGCGGATAGAGTCTGCAATTCCCTGGAAAATCCAACGACCATAACGCCCCACCTGGTAAATATTGTTTTGTTCTAATATGTGTAAAGCTTTTTGCTTCCAGTCAGACTTGGGCAATGACCAGGTGTAAGCCACATCAATCCAGGTTGGATCAACAACTTCTGCTTCACCGATAAAGCCCCAACTTTGTAACTCTTTAACAACTGCCTCAGAGTATTGGCTGATTTCTTCCCTCGTTGGCTTTTTGCCTCCCAGGTAAGCGCGTTCCACGCCAATGCTGACGCGATCGCCTTTTTCTCTAGCAGATTTGGGTAGGAAAAGGGGATCAACGTTACTGTAGAAAGCGACTCGATGAAACTTCGAAGTGGCATCAGGATTATACAACCAGTGGTCATCCGGGCAGTTTTCACCCCGTACTGCACCAATGTTAAGCACTAAAACCGAGGTGTAAGGATCGGGGTCAGCATCGATAGTCAACTCAGTCATTTCCACCATTCGGTTTAAAGGCAGTGTGGAAATAAGAGTTTCATATGATTCAGAACTACCATTAGCAAAAAAGACCTCCTTTGCCTTGACATCAATTCTAACTGCCCGTTTGCCATAGCGGATATCACATCGTTCTGCCATGCGTTGAGCCAGTGTATTTAGCCCCTCAAATGGATAAATAAACCTTGTGTTGTATCCAACGGGCGGTACATCACTGAGTCCACCTCGAATCGCTAGAGATAGGTTTACAGGAGACTTATAAGCATCCTGGGGAATGATTTTTTTGTATAATCCCGCCGTATAGAGATCATGAAATGGATGAAAGAATAGTTCACAAAGGGTTTTACCGAAGCTTACTTGTAGCCACTCCTGCATGGTGCTAAAGGAACCTTGAGGAGTAGCCATCTCAGCCAGAGACCTTTCAATAATTTCTGAGCCTAAGAAACGAAGATGATTTTGAATCGGGTAGGGAACATACAGTTTTTGATTTCGGAAATAAACTGAACAGCGTCTGGCATAGCTGCCCACTGGAGTAAGGCTTTTGATGAAACGTAAAACAGTAGGATCGCCACCAAAGATCCAATGTCCACCACCAATTTCAAAGTGATAGGCTTCACCATCTTTAGGCAAATTTGGAAGCCGTTCACGACTACCTGGACGGACGTAGTATGACGCGCAAATACCACCGGGAACCTCAACGGCTTCAAAGACAGGTAGTCCGGACGCAATACCTGCTGATAAACCTGTAATTCCGCCACCGATAATGAATGTCTTAGTAATCAAAATTCCTAGGTTAAACTATAAAAACGATTTCGGCGTTGCGTCAGTCTTTGAATGAATAGGAGTAGAGTGGGCATCCTGCCCGCCCGAAAATAAGCATGAAACTGGCAAGATGCCAGTGTCTTGATGCAGTCGCTCATGGGGGAAACCCCCAAGACCGCGCTGCATCGCTTCCACGCAAGATGCCTATTCCACAGGTGCGACCCAAGGGCGATTTACTCGCCCGCTTAAGGCGCGCACCTACATAATGGGTAAGGGTAAGGATGCTGCCAGGGTTTCGAACCTGACATTTTTGACCGATTGCAACACCGTAACCAACAAACTGAATAGCAGATATTGAGCTGTCGTGAGTTGACTTTTAAGATAATTTTGGTAAATTGTGGAATGAGTGCTATTGCTGATATTTGCCATCCATATTTTGCAGGGTATAAAGACTCCTATCTTATAGGATATCCGGATAATTACCCTTTATAAAAATATCCCCCATCTCCCCATCTCCCCATCTCCCCATCTCCCCATTTCCCCACACCCTTCCCACCATCCCCACACTTTTATGATGGGTATTCAACCGGACTTGATATTATTTATAGGTCTCATGAAGAGATACCTCCGTAAGGTGAATCATGAATTTCTTGTAAGATATGTTGCCATTTTAAAAGCGTGTTATCGTACTGCTGTCGCTCAAAATTAAACATATTTTTACTGATGCTTTCGAGGTCAGCAACACGCAGTTTTTGTTCGAGTTCTTCTAAACTACTAAAGGTTTCGATAGGCCAGTCATACCATTCACAAAATTTGAGCCAATAGTTTACAGATTCTAGGTCATAGTCATTGTTGGGATCGGGCATAAAATCATGTAGTTCTCCTGTAATCATAGAGCAGCGCGTAGGGCTAAGGTCGCTTTTTCTTTCTACCAAAAGATAATCATCAATATGCCATTGACTCAGCAAGTCACTAGTTGGCATAAACATGGGTATACCCATGGCGAGATATTCCACAATCGCTCCGGTATAGATGGTGTAAGGCAAAACAATGATCGCTCTATGTCTAGACAAATCACGATACTCATGGTGCTGGGGATAGAGTTCGCGAATTGTTCTTAATTCGATTTCGGGTTGGCTCTTAGCAAAGAATTTTTTGATTTGTGAAATTTTATGATGGCCTTGGGGATAGTGTCTTGCCGGGCCAATCAGGATTTCATTTCTGTGAGGATGATATCGTTCTTTGATGTGACATGCGCATAGAGGCACTTTTGGGATTGTCACACCTGTAAAATACTCGAAATACATTTGGTCATAGCGGTTAGATGCCAGAATGAAGAGTTGTCCTTTGGCACGTAGCTCTAAGAGGAGTTCGATCAGCTTTTTCACATGCTCTGGTGTGCTTTTCTGGTTCCCTTCAAAGCGGAAACTGAGTTGCAAGACGATAGGACGCTCACACTTGGAAAATACATGGGTCATGTATGACTTGAAGCTGCACCAGTAAAAATCAACATTTTTTTGACTCCACTTTCCATATTGATCAGCAAACTTAGACGCAAGCTTGTCGTAATGCTCGTAATTATATGGGACATTTGTATTTTTTCTGTCCAGCACTCTGAGTCTTCGTGCCGGATCTTGTGAGTAAAAAAAATGCCAGTGACCAGTCAGAGCGTAGTCATAAAAAGTGACGCCCAGATTCTTGAGTTGATGTTTGAAACACTGGGTGGTAAATACGTGATGGTCAGAAAGCCAGCATCTGCCCATTTTATAGATGTCAAGTTTAGCACTCATATCAAGTCCGGTTGAATACCCATAATTAGAGGGAGGGTGGGAAGTGTGGGGAGATGGGGAAATGGGGAGATGGGGAGATGGGGAGATGGGGAGATGGGGAGATGGGGGAAGTTTTTATTAAGGGTAATTATCCTGACATGATATTAAGTACCTACACAAAATTAATTTCCTACTCTCAATCTCTGTAACCCTTACAATGTAAGGGTTTGAGTTTTGGTAAATGTGTAATTAATTTTGTGCACCTGCTTAGCTCTGATGTGGTACGATTTTTCAGTCTCTTGAGCATTCGTTGGCTCCTAATGGTGAAAAAAACGCAGTTTGAAACACAAGAACATCTGTCAAGGATTACCGTTGTTGCCTCAGCTTAGTTGAATGCAGGGGAGTTAGCGCTTCAGTTTTTGTGATAATGCTGACATCGGGATCCTCTTTTCCTCGTATTTGGGAATAGACACCAGTTGTTTTGGTGAAAACGCACCGTAGCTGCTCTCAAAGTGACGAATTTGGCTTACCATAAACGGAAAGAACTGGTATCGGTTCAGAACGAGTGAGCGTGCGTAGGCGATCGCATCTAAATTGCGCTGCCAAGCGTTGCTGGCAATGGCCTCTTTGATCTTTGCCACCGCCGCATCCGGGTCATGGATGTCGATTTGGATCATCGATTCGGCGGGGAAATAGTCGGTAATTCGTGTGCAACCGTAATAAATGGGCATGCACCAAGCCAAATAGCAATCTGCCAGCTTTTCACTCCAGTAGAAGGGATTACTATAGTTCTCAATAGCTAAAGAATAGCGATAGGAAATCAATCCATCCCATTTGTCATCTATCGGGTTAAAGTCCCGTCCCCACAGATCGAAATCCACTTGACCTTGAATTTTCGCCAAAAAGCCCATCCGGTCACGATGACCTTTTAAGTAAGTCTGTCTACTTGTTATCCAAGAGAGTTGTTGAGTTTTTTCCGGAGCCGTAAAAGAAACTAGAAAATCATAATCTCGATTGACCATCCAAAATATGGCTGGCTGACTATGGATATATTCTTTTCCTGAACGCTCCACGTCGGTTGTGAACATGCGAGAGGCGTAGGGCGGATTCAGATGCCAAGCTTTGCGACATGCCACAGGTGGCTCGTGGATAATCGACCAGACATGCTGGGGTGGGCAGACAACGGTCAGATTTTCAGGCGGGCGATTGAGAAGAATTAAATAATCACAACTTTCCACTGGCTCAAGGGTAAATTGAACCCCATCCCAAATCCCCTCTCCTGCTGGCGTTTGTCGCAGAAAAAGCCTCCGATGTAACGCACTTTTGACGATTCTAACTAACATTCGGCAAGCACTTATAGCGGTTCTTATATTAATGACCTACACACACCTATTGTTTCCCAGATCCGCTGTCCCCTGTTCCCTGTTCCCTGTCTTTTCATCATAAGTTCCCTAATCCGACGTTCCCTGTTCCCTAAAATCGAAAACTTGTTTACCTCACCTATTTTAGAAATGCTATATCTCTCTCTGGGCTGTGAAAGCAATCGAAGCATCCGCACTCCGTAGCTGATAGTAGCTGAGGGGGTGACAACAAGGCTAAAAAGTATACAGGGTGTGGGGTGTGGGGTGTGGGGGGTGGGGAAAATAGAAGCGATGCAGCAAGAGAACAGGGGGTTTCCCCCACTCGCGCTTTGCATCGCTGCATTAGTTGTCCTGCTCGATCAGCAAACAAGCGATATTGTTGACTAACGCTATCCAGGTAGCAACGATGAATTGGACAGAAAATAGCTCTTCGTTTAGAACGTTTCCGATTGCGTTCACGTCTTATTTGACCTGTTACTTGAGTGCGCTCATGCATTAGTTTACTTAAACAACGGCTAGCTAAATGTTTAGCTTTACTAAGAGAAAATAGACACAAAATATCCCCGTTACTCACTTTACTCTCATTGAAATAAAACTTGAGAAAAGTGGTGTGGGGAGAGACTGAGATCAACAGGACCATCGAAGCCCACTCCTCAAATTAAATAGCTAGATATTCAGAACTATCTATTTGTTAGTTTACTCTTAGGAAATTATTTAATTAAGTTGTAGCAAGCACCCCTTTAAATTATTTCCTAAACAAACAATTAGTAGTTATGCACCTAATAATAGACTAAGTAGTCGGACAAAAGTAAAATTAACTCTTGAAATAGGGAGCAGGGAGCAGGGAGTAGGGAGCAGAGGGGCTTTTGGCAACTTTACACAAGTTAATACAGTGAGGTTTATTTTTGTCCAGGTACTTATCAACAGCGGTTTGCACTTCAGTTAGGTACAAAGTTTTGGGTTTGTAGGGAGCAGGAATCCCCCCTAGGGCGTGTTTTAAAAGTTTTCCGCAAGATTATGATCCCCCCCAGCCCCCCTTAAAAAAGGGGGGAGCCATACTCAAAGTCCCCCTTTTTTAAGGGGGATTTAGGGGGATCTCCGAGGCAAGAAAACACGCCCTCCCTTAGTAAGGGGGGAAGGGAGCAGGGAGCAGGGAAGAGGGAAGAGGGAAGAGGGAAGAGGAGAAACAATGTGTACCTGATAGTTATGCAAACCGCCGAAAAAACGAAGCAGACCATTATAAACAACCTCCAGAAAATTAGCAGAAATATCTGAAAATTTTTCAGCATATTTTATAACAGCTTACCCATGGCAAAGCAGTCAGTGATGTTATGGCTACGTTAATACTGTCTGTAAAGAGTTAATTTACTCGTAATTAATTCCGATAAAATAGTGAGGTCTTCAAAATTATCTGGACTGATATCATCGTCAGTAAATCGAAACCAAAAGTGTCTTTCAATTGACGTAATTAGTTGCATAATTGCCAGAGAGTCAAGTCCTAATCCATCCTCAAATAGAGAGGCATTTTCATCAATATCTTCTAGCTCAAGATTGGCATCTACTTCTGTGGCAATAATTTCTTTGAGTTGCTTGACTACAGTTTCTGAGTTTAACATACCTTAAATTAACCAATTATAAGTCCAACAATGAATGAGTTAATTAGTAACCATATGCGCTACGCGCACGCTGCTTGAGGTGCCGTCAGCGGTCAGCCGTGAGCTAAAACTCACGCTACTTGAGGTGCTTAAAATAAACCCAGCGTAGGGTGCGCCGATACGCAAAGGGTCGAATTTAATAGGTCGAGATTAATGAGAATGAAAGTCTGGGTAAAAGCTAATCAGCTTTGTGGCACAGGCTAGAAGCCTGTGAATTTCGTGACTATTAAACGAATGCTTACCTGTTGTCTTGATGCAGTCGCTCATGGGGGAAACCCCAAGACCGCGCTGCATCAAGACGGGAACAGGGAATAGGGAATAGGGAATAGGGAATAGCGATGCGCTGCATCAAGAGGTGCGACCCGTGGCGAATTAAATTCGCCAAGTAAGAGCGCACCTAACAGGGAATCAACCTCAAAGAAGACTGTACCTCATAACTAAGAGAAACGCTATATATCCTTAATGGCAAGCTGCCGTTAGTCAAAATACTGCTGGAGAGCTTTAAAGACCTCTGGAAGTTCTTGGTAGATGCAGGTTAATAGCCCATCGGTCAGGACATTTTTCCGTGTCTTCGTAGAGCTTGAGACTGACTCAAGCCTAATCGCGCTTTTTTTTGGCTGCAGTATACATCAATATTAGTTTATGAAAAAACTGGTTATTTATTATAAAGAAATAATAAATAAACTGAGTAAAAATAGTGTTTTTTGATAAAGATTCAGTAAAATATATCCATCCCTGAAAGAAAAAATATATCCATCCCTGAGGGCAGCATACTGAAATAAGCGATCGCATTAATCCTTTATTGAGAGGATATCTGAAAAGTTTTTTGATACTGAATTTTGCCCCCCTAGCCCCCCAATTCTGGGGGGAACAAGAATCAATTTGCGGCTAAAAGTCCCCCAAAATTGGGGGATTTAGGGGGCTTTGATGTAGCAAATGAGACTTCTCAGACAACCTCTGAGATGTAAGCATTCAGCTAATGCCCATCGCGCACGCTACTTGAGGTGCTATCAGCCCTCAGCTATCAGCTATCAGCTAATGCCCATGGCGCAATGGGCAAATCCCCAGACTTTCAATTCTGATTAATCTCGAACTATTAAATTCTCTCCTTAGAGGTTTATTTTAAGCTTACAGCTGACAGCATTAGGCTGAATGCTTACAATGAAGCTCCTTGAGCCCCCCTTAGATCCCTATTAATTAGTTTCGCAAACTTCCCATAGTAATTATGATTAGGAATCCCCTGAAGACTCCATCTTGTCTTGTAATTTAGCCAATAGTCAGCAATACTGCCAATATCAAGGGCAATACCCCCGCGATTTTTGATAATATTGCAGTAGATCTTGCCTAAGAAACCTGCAGCCACCAGAAAGACCTCTCCTCTATAGGAGACAGTAATTTCGGAACAGATTTGATGAAAATAGTAAGGATAATGAGGTTGAGCTTGCTGGTCTTCATAATTAAACAGTTGCGAAAATTTATATTCTGACGGTATTTTATATAATCGGTTAACCGCAACTCCGTATTTTTCTCTCAGAACTTGACTAATATTATCGTGACATGAAATAACTGAACATTCCTTTAAGTGATTGAAAATTAATCGATAAAGTCCCCAGGTCTCAAGATCGTGATGAATGTTACAGGATGTCAGGGTTTGATTGATAAGTTTATCCCTAGAGTGTTCCTGATTAAATTTTGAATCAGTTAGGGTATTAATTATAGAAAGTAACCCTCGCATTTCTCGTCCATAATTGTTTTTTATTAATTGAGACTTTAATGATTGACAAAATCTATAGAGTTCTGGAATTCCGATTACATCAGCATTTTTTATAGCTGAAACATAGTCATTACTAAGTTTTTTAAAGTCATTTAGAGTTATCTGTACATTACCCCAAAAAAGTATTTGTGTTTCTTCACGATCCTGATTTTGGAAATCCTTAAAGGTTTCTTCATAGTCTAAAAAATTCCCTTCTCCATCCCCTAATCTAACCAATGAAAACGGGATTTTATTTAGGATATTATCTAGGATAATAACTGTGACTTTATAGACCTCAAATGGAGAAAGATAAGTATTCAATAAAACGGTTTGATAGCTGCTTGATAGTTGTTGATTTTTTTCAATAACTTTCCCCAAAAAACTATTAATTTCTGTAAAGTCTGAATGAGTGCCTAGATAAGAGGTGAGTCGAGCCTGTAGGGACTGACTAGTTTCTTCTACTAAAAGCCCTAATTGAGGGGTTTGCTCAAAATTGCTTAATTTTTCAATATTAGTAATTTTTTCTAATTCAAATAGGCCAATAAGTTGTTGTTTATAAACCATTGATTTACCAGGATCCTGTCTGGTTAACTGATTATATAATTCATAGGCTTCTTGATAATGACCTTGACTAACTAATACTTGGGAATACTGGATGAGCAGCTCGTTATTAAACCATTGCCTATTCAACGTTGGGCTTGATATAATTTCCTGAATATATTGCTTAAGTTCATCTAGATTATTATCATAGCTCAGAGTTTTTAAGTAAAGTTCTGTAAATAGAGGCATTTTTTTACAACAGCTGCTCTGTTTTAGTTTATCTAGTAGGCTTCTGGCGTCTTGAATTTCGCCAAGTTGTAAATGGTTGTAAGCCATCTCAAGTTGAATAGTCAAATTTTCCGGATATCTTAGATTGGCTGTTTTCAGGATTTTTTGGGCTTGTTGGTAATTATATTGTTTTTGGAATAAATTCGCTTCAGCGATAGTGAATTGTATGGTTTGGGGAAACCGTGATTGTCCAGCGTGAATTAGCTGTTGTGCTTCCTCAAATAAGGGAATATTCAATAGGGCATTGATTTTCTGCAACAGAAACTTCCAATCACCTGGAAAAAGGCTAATTGCTAAATCAAGTCTTTCAACAACCAGCTCCCACTGTTGGCAATGTATCGCTACACGAGCCAAACCTGCATAGCCTTGTTTTTTTTCAGGGTATTTCTGGGAAAGTTCCTGGAATACTGCTTCAGCTTCCTCAAATTTGCCCAGTTCTATGAGGGCATTCCCTTTAGCTACCCAAGTCAAGATTGGGTTTTGGTTTTTAATTTTTGATTTACTCATTAACTTACCTGACTAGTTATCTGACTAGTGATTCGTGAATTCTTGTTCTATGACTTTTACACTCAAAGACGCGATCGCATTTGATCTGGCTCTCGCTCCAACAGCCCTTTTTCTACATCCCCCCCTTTTTTCCCCTGAGGTTTTCCAAGCTGCGAGCCACAACTCGACTTTTGGGTTGTAACTGTATGGCTTTAGTGTAAGCAGCGTAGGCTTGATCTAGTTGCCCAAGCTTGTTGAAAAGGTGTCCCAGATTTGTGTACGCTCTAAACTGTTTGGGATTCAACTCAATCACTTTTTGATAAGAAGCGATCGCATTTCCTATATCCCCTTGCTTAAGCTGAGCATTGCCTAACATATGATAAAAATTGGGATTGTCTGGCTGCAATTCAATTGCTTTTTGATAATAGGCTATGGCCGACTCTAGCTCCCCGAAGTGAGTCAGAGCATTCCCCCAGTGTCGGTAGGCGTCAGCATAAGATGGCTCGACCTCGATCACTTTTTGATAACAGGTGATCGCTGCTTTTCTATCCCCGCCTCTTAGGTAAGTGTTGCCCAATTGACAATAAACCCAGAGATTGTCTGGATTTAACAACCTAATCGCTTCTTTGTAGTTGGCTATGGCCGACTCGATTTGTCCAAGTCTGAGCTGAACAGAACTTAATTCAACATAAAGCTCCGGCATATCGGGCTGTAATTTGATGGCTTTGGTGTAATTAGCGATGGCGGACTCTAACTGTCCTTGCTTATGCAAAGCTTTGCCTAGGTTTTGGTGTATCCAAGCCGATGCAGGAGCCAGCTCAATCGCTTTTTGGTAGCTGGCAATGGCACTATCTAGCTCCTTTTCCTCTAGCTGAGCATTGCCGAGCCTAAAATAAACATGTCCATTGTCTGGCTGTAACTCAAGAGCTTTGGTGTAGGCAGTTATGGCTAATGGAAACTGCTTTTGCTGACTCAGAGCGTCTCCTAGGTTTTGATAGACTTCAACTGGCCCACTTGGATCCAGTTGAAGGGCTTTTTGGTAGTTGATGATGGCTCTGTCTACATCCCCTTTCTCAAATTCCCAGTGACCTCGGCAGCGATAAACTTCAGGATTGTCTTGCTCTAAGGTAATCGTCTCCTGCTCAGGATTGACACTCACCTCAACGGTGGTGGTTTGGGAACCAAAATCTTTGAACCAAGTTATCCCCTCTTCCACCAGATCCAGTTCTAACAAGTAGTGACCAGATTGGACTGGCGTGGTCACCTCCAAGGACAATTCAATTTCTTCCCCTGGTGGCAAATCCGATGGCAGGTCTACTCTACCATCAGACCACTGTATCACTTCTGTGGTCTGATCTAACCAGTGATTTCCTAGTCGGATCGCACTTTTATGGGTCGATAGCCACGTCACAGAAGAAATATTCTTGACTGTGATCGGAATCGAGATGGTTTCTCCCGCCGAAGCTACCAAGGATGGTCGGGCAACAAGCTCAGCTCGATAGGCTTTCTCAGAGAAAATCTGTCCGGTTTCCTCTGTCTGAGTATTCTCGATGGCAGTTTGTAATGTTTCCTCCCTCTGAGCGTTCTCGATGGCAGCCTGTAATTTTGGGATGAATACGTGGATGTGGGGTTGATACCAGAACTGTTTGTGGGCTCCAGAGATCAGGTCTATACTGAATCCTCCCTGATAAAATTTACGCCAGCCTAACTCCAGGTTCTGGAAAGAGTTGTAAGGGTTGAACTCACTGTCTCGACCGAATAAAAGTGCCACCCGGCCTGGATAAAGTTGGGGGATGAATTTTTCGAGTAGGCATAGCAGGGTGATGGTTTTGCCTTGACTGAGTAGTTGCTGGGCAATTTCAAAAGCAATCGTTCCACCAGAGCAGTATCCTCCCAGTAAGTAAGACCCAGATGGCTGGATGGTGAGAATTTCCCTGAGGTAATGTGCTGCTAAGGCTTTGATATTATCGTTGGTGTATTTTATAGCAGACTGCCCTGAGCTCATGGCATAGGTGGGCTGGTCTTGACCTAGATACTCAGCTAGTTGAACTACGTATTGAAACCGTCCTGAACACCAGAACAGGGGCTGCTTTGTTCCAGAGGTGTTCATGCCTACTATTAAGGAGTTGGGGGCGGCTCGTTGACCTTTGCGTCCAGCATTGTAGGCCAATAGTTTGCGATAGATTTCTGGTGACAGCTCAGGGAAGGGTGATGATGGTGGGGATATTGGTGGTAAGACTGAGGGTGTTGGTGTTGATTCGGCTGCCTGCTCCAAAAAGCTAGCCAGTTCAGCAATGGTACCTAACTGGGATAGGGATGCTAAAGGGAGTGTTTTCTGGAAGGCTTCCTCAATTTCTGCCACTAGGCGCATCGACAGTAAGGAATGTCCTCCCAGGTCAAAGAAGTTGTCATGGATGCCTACATCTTGGTCTCGCCAAAGGACTTTCGCCCAAATTTCTGCTAGCTTTTGCTCAATGGGGGTGCGAGGTTCTACATAGGCTTGTTCTGGGGTTTGCCTGATCAAGTTGGGAGCTGCTAGAGCAGTATAGTCTACGTTACCGTCAGGTGTGAGGGGCATTGCTTCTAGGGGAACAAACCTTGAAGGTACCCTATAGTTGGGTAGCTTCTGCTTCAGGAAACGGCGCAGTTCCTTTAGGCTGGGAACCTGTTTCTGATTTGGGACTACATAGGCGATCAGGCACTTTTCCCCCGGTGGGTCTTCCTGAATAGTGACCAGACTTTCTTCGACATCGGGATGTTGTGCTAGGACTGTTTCTATTTTTCGGGGTTCAATAGCGATCGCGGACGATGACCCCACTGCGTCAATCGGGTTTGCCTTTCCAAAAGAGGGCAACTCCTCCAGATGCCGATCCGGATTAGCAATGACACTTTCCAGTAAAGCCTGGAAATTCTCTAGCATCTGGGTAATTGTAGCTGCCTCAAACAAATCAGTTTTGTACTGTAGCCTGCCCTTGAGTTGTCCTCCCGTCTCCTTCATAGACAGGAACAAATCAAAATCTGCCGTCTGCCGATCTGAAGCCAGATGACTCACCGTGATGCCTGCCATCTGTTCGGGTTTACTTGGGGTATTTTGCAGAGCAAACATCCCTCTCGACAGAGGAATGGGAAGCAGATCTGCCAGCTTCTGGAAGGGCAAGTCTTGGTGTTGAGTGGCTCCTAAGGTGACTTGGCTCACCCGACCGATTACTTCCCGAAAACTTGGGTTTCCCCCTAGTGCAGTGCGCACTACAACAATATTGTTAAAGTATCCAATTAACTTTTTGGTTTGCACTCGATTGCGACCGGCCACAGGAGAACACACAATCATGTCTTCCTGACCTGTGTATCGATAAAGTAAGGTTTTAAATGCCGCCAGTAATGTCACAAACAGAGACACACCCTCCTGATGACTCAGGGTCTTGAGGGCTTTGGTGAGGTGTTTAGATAGTGCTAGATATTGAAGTCTACCTTGGTGAGTTGGGACAGTGGGTTTTGGGTAGTCAATGGGCAATTCTAACTGGGGAACATTACCACGTAATTGCTGCTTCCAGTAGTCAAGCTGAGACTCCAGCACTTGACCTTGCAGCCATTGTCGTTGTGATTGAGCAAAATCAGCATACTGAATCAGGAGTTTAGGAAGTGGCGACGGCTTCCCGGTGACAAAGGCTTCGTAGAGCGCAACCATTTCTCGCCAGAAAACAGCATTAGACCAACCGTCAAAAATGATGTGGTGTATTGTCGAGATCAGTACATGTTCCTCTTTGCTCAGGCGCAAGAGTTTGCAGCGCCACAATGGTCCTTGTGCCAGGTCGAAAGGCTTTTCAGCCTCTTCAGTGGCTAGTCGGTGAGTTTCAGTTTCCCGCTCAGTTTTAGGGAGTTTCTGGAGGTCTACTACTGGCAACTCCAATACTGTATTTGGGGAGATATTTGGGGAGATATTTGGGGAGATGACTTGCACAGGTTTGCCATCCACAGCGGTAAATGTGGTGCGTAGGATTTCGTGGCGGCACAGAATTTCCCTCAGACTTTGCTCCAGTGCGTCTATGTTGAGTACACCCTGGAGGCGAAGGGCCATACGCATATTATGGAAAGAGTTACCAGGCTGCAACTGGTCGAGATACCACAGCCGCTCCTGGGCAAAGGAAAGGGGTAGATTTCCGTTACGTTGGACAGGCTTAATTGGAGGAGCCTGATGCTTTAATTTGATGTTAGTTTTAACAGATTTCCAGAAATCTGAAACCAAACTTTCAGACTCGGTTTGGCTCGAAGGATTAATACTGGATTCTTTGGGAGTGGAGGATGCCATAGCTTCAAACTGATGCAAATATAGCAAATATCAAACTACTGAGGTACAAAATTTATGGGTTTTAGGGAACAGGGAACAGGGAGCAGGGAGCAGGGAGCAGGGAGCAGGGAGCAGGAGCAGGGAGCAGGGAGCAGGGAGCAGGGAGCAGGGAGCAGGGAGCAGGGAGCAGGGAGCAGGGAGCAGGGAGCAGGGAGCAGGGAGCAGGGAGCAGGGAGCAGGAAATAGGTAATAATGAAAAAAAATATCTGTACCTCATAACTATGATAAACGCTATAAATAGGACAGAACTTACCCATTGTCCCTGTTGGTTCCCCAATTCTGAGGGACTTTGACATCATTACTACCCAAAATTGGGGTTAGGGGGGCAAAACCAACTGTAAGCATTCAGCTAAAGGCCTACGGCCTACGCGCACGCTAGGGGAACAGCTATCAGCCTATGGGCTACGGGCATTGGCTTACACGAAACATGACTTATATAGCGTTTCTAGGACTCATGAGGTACACAGGATTGTTTCACTAATCCCTGCTCCCTGCTCCCTGCTCCCTGCTCCCTGCTCCCTGCTCCCTAAAACCTAGATATTTGTACCTCACAAGTCGTATAATTGCTATATCATGTCAGGATAATTACCTTCCCTTTAAATCGCAGGAGCGGCGGCTTCGCTGCCAACCAGGTTTCGCTGGGGGCGTAAGGATTTTAATTATCTTTATAAGAATTACCGTGAGTGGTTGTCGAATTGTTTTCTCCATTGGATTTTTTCCTCCTGTGATTTATTAAATGGATTTCGGAAAATAGAATCATTAATGACGAGAAAGTCTAGATCAGTGTGAATGAAGCATTTCCATGCCTCCTGGGCTGTTCTAACGATGGGCTGCCCACTGACGTTAAAACTTGTGTTAATAATCAGCGGAATTCCAGTTATTTTGAAAAAGGCACTAATTAGTTTATGGAAGTCGGGGTGGACTTTGGCATCAACAGTTTGCAAGCGTGCTGAGTAATCCACATGGACAATGCTAGGAACAACAGACTTGACATAGTTTAAGCGATCGCGCATGGAATCAAAGGTTTCAGGCTGGGGATACCGATGCTCTGGTTTGAGGTAGGCTGTGTATTGCATGTAATCGGAAGGCTGGTAAACATCAAACCACTTAGAAGCCTCTTCGGCAAGAACCGCTGGAGCAAAGGGGCGGAATGACTCCCGAAATTTGATTTTTAAGTTGAGAACCGACTGCATATCAGGTTGGCGTGGGTCAGCTAAAATCGAGCGAGCGCCGAGAGCACGAGCCCCGAGTTCCATACGACCTCGTACCCAGCCAAGAATTTTGCCCTCTGAAAGCAACCGAGCGGCAAATTCGTGGAGAGAACCTTCAAACTCCAAGCGGTAAGATTGTGCTTCGTCTGGTATACTTCCTGGCTCTGACCCTAGATAAAACCCATGGGTTTCAATTTGAACCTTTTGACCTTTGCCCAACCGCTGTCTTTCATACAACAGAGCAGCCCCCAGTCCATTTCCCATATCCCCACCTACCGGAGAGTTGAAGACATTCTGGAAAAGGGATGAATCTCGAAGTTTCCCAGCCACAACACAATTTTGGGCGCACCCGCCACAGAACAAGAGGTTTTCTTCATCGACACTCTCGCGGGCAAACTTAGCCATTTTGATCACTTCTTCCTCAAACACTACCTGTAAAGAAGCAGCAATATCTACCTGTTCTGAGGAAAGAGGCTCTCCAGCTACTCGTGGGGGAATTCCAGTAGCATTGGCTACAAGCTTCTGTGCTGTCTTCAGGCTTTCATGACTTGTGAGCTTGTCTGTAAACCGAATCCCGCCATGGGCACCCTCAGTCAGTAGCGATCGCAAATGGTCAACATACAAGGGTTTTCCATAGGGAGCCAGACCCATTACCTTATATTCAGAGCCAAAATCGAAGCCAAGGTATCTCGTCAATAGGGTGTAGAGCATGCCCAAGCCATTTTCATAGGGTTGTTCATAATACACCTCAAGGGTGTTGTGGCTAATCCGCCCTAGGGAAGCACTGACATCCTCTCCTCTTCCATCTACGCAAAGGAAAGTCGCACTCTCGAAAGGGGAAGTGTAGAAAGCAGCTGCAGTATGGCAGAGGTGATGCCAGGCGTAGAAGAATTTAGCGTTGGGCAGCATCCGTTGGGCAGCTACTGTATACTGGCTTTGCCATGATTTCGGGGTTAAATACCCAACCAGCCGACTCAACCAACTGCTTGGTCGTTGGGTTTGGTGAGCTAAAAATGCCTGAACGGGTTTTTCTGCAAAAACACAAACATCAACATCCCATGGCTTCAATTCTGCGATTTCCAGACAGTCCTTAATGGCTGAAAAAGGAAAACAGCCGTCGTGCTTGTATCCAGTAAACCTTTCCTCTTGGCTAGCAGCGATCAGTTTACCATCAACAATCAGTGCCGCGTTACCGTCATGAGCCATCGCACCACCAATGCCCAGTACCACATTTTTAACTTCCCCCTTTCGAGTATTGATATAGGGGGAAAACAAAGGATTGGCTTCTCGCCGCATTCTGAACTCAGTTCTGATATTACTCCAACGTACAATCTGGGGATAGTCTGACTGGTTCCGGCTTTTTGGCGGTTTTTTAGACATAGGAGCGATCGCATCTTCTTGGAGCACTCCTGCTTGAGTCCTAATCGTAGCTTTTTGATTCTCTGAATCTAACTTTTGTGACGGTTTCATAATCTTTTTTTACCTCTAATTTTGGCATTGCTTAATAATGGAATGATTTTAAGAGTTTTCTGGAATGGGCATCTTGCGTGGAAGCGATGCAGCGCGGTCTTGGGGAGGCAGCGCGGTCTTGGGGGTCTCCCCCGGAGACGAAACCTGTTTATTGTGGAGCCTTTATAGTTAGCAGGTTATGCAGAAAAGGGTTCAATATTTGTTAATAGCGTGATTTGCGCGGTCTTGGGGGTTTCCCCCATGAGCGACTGCATCAAGACAAGGCTCCACTATCTTACGGTAACTTCTAACCATGAGCGACTGCCGTGGTTTCCCCCATGAGCGACTGCATCAAGACACTGGCATCTTGCCAGTTTCATGCTTATTTCGGAGCGGGCAGGATGCCCACTCTACTCCTATTCATTCCTAAATTGAGCAAAGCCCTAATTTTAGCTCTCATTTTACCTAGTAAAATTTCTTAACTAATCTTAATTTATCTGCCCAGATTACACCCACTAAATTGTAAAACTATGTCATAAGTTGTCGCGATAACAATTTAAATAATATTTGTAAAACAATTAATTAACCATAATTTAATATACATCATTATCCTTGATTTTTTAAATACAATAACTGCTCAAAGTTTAAAATCTACACACTTATACAATGCCTCGATCGCTTTCACCGCTTCCTCTACGCCTCCACTTTGTTCCACTTTTGACTGCAAAAGAGCTGCTGCTTCTGTGTACTTAGCCTCTGTGGCAACCTGCTCTGTTACTTCAGTAAATGTTTGCCCATCCCACTTCCTCGGACAAGGAATTTCTGCTGCACCAAGAGATTGCAGTGCCAGGGCGATTTCCCATTGCTCCCCTTGCTGTGGCAAACAGATTAGGGGCTTACCGACAGAGAGTGAATCCATTACACTTTTTCCTCCACCCACAGTAACAATCACATCAGATAGTTTTAATACCCTATCCACATCGAAGAAAAAGGAATTCCAGATGATATGAGGAAGGTCGAGCAGTGAAGGAAGATTTAAGTCGGTTTTTCCCCCTAGACTAACAATCACAGTACCGGGAAAGGGTATTAGTGCTTTGAGACATTTTTCAAGCAATAGTTTGGTAACATAGGTTGTACCAAGAGATACAAATACCCTGGGTTTTGGCATTGAGGAGATACGTGCTATTAAATCTATCTCTTTGGCTGGAGCTGCGTCAAGCTTTCTGGATAAGAGTGAACCAACGTATTTAATGTGGGGTGGCTCCTGAGAATGTTTGTTGCTTAAAGCTGAAATTAGGGAAAGTAAAACCAGTCGATCGGAGTGAAGTGTGCTAGTATTATATACATGGGAAAGTCCATAGGGCTGCCTAATTGTATGATTATAGATCTTATCTACTTTATCATTGAACTTATTATGAAGTTCCCACCAGATTTTAAACAGTCCCTTGGGTGTATCTCTGCTCCCTCTTGAGCCAAATGGTGGATCGATGCTTTCTACTCTCAATGGCGAAGTATGGCTCCCAAAGGATACCACCGGTTTGTTGATAATTTCTGCTGCGGTTATGCCTGTATAATCTCTCAAATGAGACAAAATTAAATCTGGCTTCCAGTGCTTAAAGGCTTTAAGTAAATCGGGCAGGACAAGTTCTGCATATTTGAAGAAATAGCTTTTAAAGAGATCGTAAGTAGATTTGGCTGTGGCTGGACTTGTTAAAATCGATGCCGTTTCCAGACCCTTGTTCAACACTTGATGAGGGAGGTGTTTCTTTTGTAAGAGATTGATCGCACTCGAGCAATGAAATCCTAGAAAATAACAAACCTCATGTTTCTCATTTAAACGTTGAGCCACATCAATACATTCAGCAACATAGGTAAATTGGGATAGGGAGCAGATGGCAATTCTCATTTTACTTGTCAATTACATAATCGATGGATTTTTCATAAGTCCTATTTCCGTTGCTTGCCAATTTACTGAAAACTAAATAACGATTACGTTTCGACGAACTAGTTCGTCTATTGCTGGCAGAACCTTCATTTTTCCTTCCTTGATGTCTAATCCGCACTTCTGGCATACCTGCTGAAGAATCTCATCACAAGTTGTTTCGCCATCGCAAAATGGTAAAATTGCCTCAAAAATTGATTCTTCATAGGGAATGTAGCCAATGACTTGAGGATTTATATGCTTAGAACCATTGGTAGACTTTTTGGTAGAAGTTAAAGAACTCCCTGTCAATCGTTTTGGTTGTTTCTGGAGCAGATTCGACAACCGTGCTGAAATTGACTCGGCAACAAAACAGTGGCGACAAGCTGCTGGAACAATACCACTGCGAACTTGTTGTCTGATCTGATTGCGAGCGTTAATGATTTCCTCAATACTATTGAGATCAATTTTTCCAAGAGCAAATTGCTCGGTATCCTTGATCTTGCAGCATCCTGTAGCAATTCCGTAACGATTCACATAGAGGGAACTATCTAATGAAGGACAGCTTCGGAAAACTCTGACCAAAAATTTATTTTTATCTGTGTGGTCACGTTTCGGGTATGGAGAAAGCTCACCAATTTCGTCGTAGAAGTGTTTGATCTTACTTCTATGATGCTGCGGAGATTGGATAATTTTCACATACTGAGACCAGACTAAAGTTGTGTCTATTTTAGAAAGAAACTGATTAGACATCGTCTGATCATAGATTTGAGTATAGCTATCCATAGAACTTAGTAGGTGAAACTGGATTCCCCCATCCATTTCTAGCTGATCGTACAATCGGGCGATGGCTGGCAACTGCTTCTTAGTTTGTTGAAGTACTGTTACAACAAATCCTACCGTTGGATTTTCCCTGCCAAGCTCATTGCGTGATTTTAGCAGAGCCTGAATTCCTTCAATAATGTTTTCTAATCTTCCACCGCGAATTTCTCTAAACTCTTGGGGATCTGGTGACTCGATCGAGACTCGAATGGCTTCAATGCCACAGTCCAGAATTTTCTGAATGCGTTGAGGAGAAAACATACTCCCATTGGTAATTATCGATACCTTTATTCCCCGATTCTGAGCCAGCTTAGCCATCTCAAAGAATTGGGGATGAAGGAGTGGTTCTCCTTCCCCTTGAAGTTCAATATGCTCTAGGTCAGGAAATTGGTCAAGGGTTTGGACAAAGGTTTCAAAAGAAAGATTGCTTTGAGTCATATGGCGACCACAGCAAAACTTACAGGTAAAGTTGCAATGAGTCGTTGGCTCTATTTGTAGAAATCGAACTGAATTTTCCAGATCTTGAAGATTGTTAGCTTCAAAGTCATGATTGACTAAATTTTTATACATTTTGTTGCCTGACTGACAAGGAATTTATTTGTTATTATTTTTTTTGGTAATATAGCGTTTCTAGGACTCATGAGGTACACATTATTTTTTACCTCTTTCCTCTTCCCTTCCCCTCCTGGGAGGGGTTAGGGGTGGGTTCCTCTTACCTGCTCCCTGCTCCCTGCTCCCTGCTCCCTAAAAACCAGAAATTTGTACCTCACAAGTCGTAGAATTGCTATAAACTACTTATGCCATTTTAAATAGCCAGTGTAATCTGGCTATTTAACTGGCTACCCTGGCTACACTACTAACGTATTGTCCGGCTTAATCTTGCTAACCACTAAATTAGCTAAACTATTAAGACTTACGAAAGTCTCAGCCCTGATATCAGAGTCAGCAAACTCAAACTTGAAGTGTTCCTCAATTAATGTAATTAGTTCCACAAGGGCGAGGGAATCAATTCCTAATCCATCTTCAAATAGGGGTGCATTATCATCAATATTTTCTAGTTTAAGGTTAACATATAGTTCTTGTACAATAAGTTTTTTGAGTTTATTGGCTACAGTTTCATACATGGTTTAATCCATAAATGTTCAATCCCGAGAGTTATGTACCTAAAATTAGATACACTACACCTATAACACACCAGATAGCTTCACGAGAACACCATCTTATCAAACCAATGTACATAGCTAATATTTTCACACATAAAAGCTTGTAAATATCGAAGCTTATCTAATAATTTACTTCCAAATTCATGAGGAATATTAACCAATTGTAATAACAGGTAAGCGATCAGACAGCTATATATTTGTATTTCAATACCATTAATATTTTTGGTTATTAATCTTTCGAGTTTCAGATGCATTTTCAAAAACTTCCAGAACAACTCTATTTGCCACCGCAAACGATAAAAATCTGCAATCTCTTCATTACTTCTTCCTGCTTCACCTGTTTCTGGTAGGTTAGTCACTAGTCTAAATTCAGTTTTAGTTTCGAGGTCACAAAAGTTTACTAATCTCACTTTTACTTGATCTTTACCTGTTCCAATTATGTACTGGCCATCCTCCAACATTTCTAGCTTAAAATTGTTATTAATTCTTAAGACAAAATAACGATTTTCTTTGGTTTTTAGATTTTGGATTCTAGCCAGACTCGAAAATCCTCTATCCATTACGCTGACTCCTTTATCTGGAGTTGATTCTATTGTGCTATCGCCATATTTACTATCGTGACCTTGACCAAAATGAATCATTATTCCTCCTGGTTCTGCTGTTAACAAATTTAAACCACTGAATAGTTTAACTTGATGAAAACCTTGACTCCATAACAGCTTACTAGTTAAGGTCACTATTGTTGAATCTATAGGAAATAATGCTAATTTATTTTTGCCTATTTTTTGGTTTTTATTCAGACTTTTTCTTAAGTCAATGAACAAATTATAAAACACCATTGGATTTCTAACTTTGCTCGCCTTAGAGAAAGTCGATATGTCTACGTCTATACCACGTACATTCAAACGCTTGAATAAACTCCTCATACTAGTTTGACTCTGTTCGCGTAGCGTGGCCTTTTGGCCAATCTAATACAAAGTCTAACCAGGTTGATACAAATAGGAAAGTATTGAGGACTGGATAATCATCAGTAGGTAGTTTTCCTAGGTATTTTTTGACGATTTGTGGAAAATTTGATATCATCGAATTAACATTATTATATTTTTATTTAGCCTCTATTTTATCAAATTAGAGGCTATTTGTCTAGGTTTTTAACTATCATTCAACATTTCTGGGTTTAATCTTGCTATAAATAAAATTTAAATTTACTGACACTACAATTAGGAACTTAATATTATTAGAGACATACTATTATAAAAATAATAACAACACTATAACATTTATCACATAGGTAAGGTACCTTTTGGATTTTAGCAAACAGGGAATAGGGAACAGTTAACAGTTACAAAATAGGTGTTTCTGATTCATATGATAACCGCTATAACAAAGTATCGGCGGTTTCTTTAATGATTTGTATGGCTTCTTGCTTTGTTGATACTAGCTCATAGCTGTAATTTGTTGTATTAACTATGCTGTAGTTAATTTTACGTTTTTCCCATAAATCGAAATACTTTGAATACACTTTAGGTAAATCGAGGCTGCCAAGAGTCGCCAATAGTTTATGCTTTAAATTATTGTCGAATTTCTTGCCAGTTAAAGGCTCTATATTATCCCGCAGTAACACTCGCTTTTTAATTTCAGAATAAGGAGCAACTAGAAAATAAGTATTTAGCTGTTCATGCATCCGCAATAAATGGATTAATGAAAAATCAAATTTACTGCCATTATTGATATCCCTTTTAAGGTTAAAAAAATGCTCCCTTAACAGACTATAGTGAACAATATAGTTTTGATTTTTTCCGTCGATACTAATTTCATTTAAATCTAAATATTCATCTTTAATTTGTATAATTTTTGAATATTTACAGATTTTTCTGGTAATCATTGATTTAATATAAGTAGACTTTCCTACACCGGGAACTCCCATGACAACTTGGACTGAATTTGGCATATTATTTATAGCAATTATTATTTGGGTGAAGTACAAAATCTTGGGTTTTAGGGAGCAGGGAGCAGGGAGCAGGGAGCAGGGAGCAGGGAGCAGGGAGCAGGGAGCAGGGAGCAGGTAAGAGGAACCCACCCCTAACCCCTCCCAGGAGGGGAAGGGAAGTGGGAAGAGGGAAAAAATCCTGTGTACCTCATAGCTATGAGAAACGCTATATTTTGTTTAACCTGATGTTTAAACTCGGTTGATTTCACTCTTAATCAATCCTTGCCCGTCAGCTATCAGTTATCAGCTATCAGCTTTTGAATAAAACAGGTAACCATTCGAATAATGCTGAGTTACGTCAAACTGTTCGCGCACGCGTGAGCTTTTAGCTCACGGCTGACCGCTGACGGCTGTTCGCGCAGCGTGCGCGTAGCGCATATGCTTACCCTTGCCCTGGTCATGCATACCAATAAGTTTGAGTCGATCAACCTTACCATTGGGCAGCTTCGGAAAAGAATTTACCAGAAAAATCTGATCCGGAATCCCATGCCTTGGCAAAATATCGAAACAAGCAGCTCGGATATCTGGTTCAGGAATATTGCTGTCTTTAGCAAGAACACAATAAGCCACAATTCCTTTACCTCGTTGACTTTCTCCTTGAGAGACCACCACCACAGAATCTATTCCTTCAATGGTTTCAATCCCTCTCTCCACATCCGCCAACAACACCAGAAGACCATTTCGGTTGACGCTATAGTCACATCTGCCAATGACTTCTAGGTGACCATCGGACCAAATTCGACCCAAGTCCTTGGTGCCAAACCAATCAGTCTGAGTCTGAATACCCTGGCTAATGGGTTTCCCCTCTTGATCAACATATCCTTCAAAACCATAGTCATGGTGACACCAGAGTTCGCTAACACCATCGGTGTTATCCTTTGCTAAAGTAATTTTTACTCCTGACATCGGTTTTCCTACGGTTTTAAGCCGCACCTCCTGAGGCTGATCCGGACTAGACGCTGCCATCGCACCCATTTCTGTACTACCGTACAAGCTCACCAACGAACCAAAACGGGATTCAAATCTGACAAATGTGTCTTCCCGGATGCGATCGCCTGCCACTACGGTAAGGTTGTATTTCCTAGAAGTCTTACGTCCCTTGAGCAATGTTTCACAAAACATCGGTGTCATGAAGGCAACATTGGGATTAAAGTCTCGTTCCCGCTGCATATACTTGAGCAAGTTGGAATTCTTCTGTAAGTCGATAGATGCTCCCGCCATCACACCTGGCAGAAACGCCGCCCCCAAACCATACATATGATAAATTGGTACCGGAATCGCTATGCGGTCATCCTGTTTAAGACCCAGTCGTTGCAAGCAGTTGAGTGCGTTTCTGAGTAGCTTATCATGGGAATGGACTGCTATTTTGGGTTTTCCTGTACTTCCCGATGTCCTTATATATAGTTTTCGACTAGGATTATTTTCCTGAATGGGATTTATCCCAATGCGATCGCATTCGGCAGTGGCCGAAGGGCCATCGCCAATCCAATCCTCGTTTTCAACAATATCCACAAACTGCTCAGGATATCTAAAATTAGGGGCTTTTGGCTTGTCGGTAAAGCTTCCAGTCCTAATCTTGTATCGGCAGAATCGTGGCAGAGATTGCTTAGAGCCAAGCACTTGGGGTGGGTTGACTTCCTGGGGTAACAGTAGAAAACGGTAACCTCTCTCCAGTAGATATAACAGGACTAGGGCACTGGATACAGTATTATCACATTCGAGGGCAAAGCAATCGGTAATGCTAATTCCCCGTTGGTCAAAATACTGCTGGAGAGCTTCAAAGACCTCTGGAAGTTCTTGGTAGGTACAAGTTAATTGCCCATCTGTCAGAACATTTTTCTGCGCCTTGGTAGAGCTTGGGAGTGACTCAAGCATAATCGCGCTTTTTTTTGGCTGCAATACATATCAGGATTACTTTAGCCAAAAAACTAGTTATCTTTTATAAAGAAACTGAATAAAACTAGTTATTTTTGATAAAGATTAAGTAAATTATATCCATCCTTGAGATAAAAATTATATCCATTACTGAGGGAAAAATTATGTAAGCCTTCAGCTATCAGCTAATGCGCTACGCGCACGCTACTTGAGGTGCTATCAGCTATCAGCTAATGCGCTACTTGAGGTGCTTTTGAATCAAACAAGTAAGCATTGGTTTAATCTCTGTTACATCAGCTGACGGTTCCATAGCGTGAGCTTTTAGCTGACGGCTGACGGCACCTCAAGTAGCGTGAGCTTTTAGCTCACGGCTGACGGCTGTTGGCGTAGCCTGCGCGTAGCGCATATGCTTACAAAATTATAATGTTCCGGCCTTGACCAGCTGCTCAACAGTCAGTTTTAGTTCTGGGAAAGTTGGTGATTCAATAGAATCACAGCCTGTAAAGGTTTTGCCTTCTTTATATTCATTATCAGCTAACTCGTATATCCAAACTGTAGGAATTTTAGGAGACCCAATGTATCGGGTTCCTCCCAAGGCTTTATAGTCAACAATCCAGTATTCTGGAATGCCAAATTTTTCGTATTCAGCCAGTTTGGTTAGATAGTCATCTTGCCAGTTTGTACTAACGACTTCCACGATTAACTTAGCTGATTTACCGATTGAGATACTTGATTTGTCTTGATGCAGTCGCTCATGGGGGGGACCCCCAAGACCGCGCTGCATCGCTTTTTCCCAGTATGGGTCTTCCGCAACAGTTTGTTGATCCAAAACAATGATATCTGGTAAATAGCCTTCTCCTTGTTGATAGGGTTTGACAAGACAAGTTCGAGGAATGAAGTAGGGTAGTGAAAGTCTCTCAATTTCAACATCTATCTTTCTGGCAATGAGAGCTGCTACTTGTTCGTGTAAACCGGTGGGACGCATAGCTACAATTCTACCCTGGCGAAGTTCATAGTTTCCTCCATCCTCTGGGTACTGTTCTAAGAATTCGTCAAAGGTTAATAGTTTGGATACTGCTTGAACCATAGTTAGAAATGGTTAATAATTACTATTGGGTTAGTATAGCTGTTTTCAATTGGGTGAGGTACTTTCGTACTAGGTTTTAGGGAGCAGGGAGCAGGGAGCAGGGAGCAGGGAGCAGGGAGCAGGGAGCAGGGAGCAGGGAGCAGGGAGCAGGGAGTAGGGAGCAGGGAGCAGGGAGCAGGGAGCAGGGAGCAGGGAAGTAACAAAAGCGAAGAGGTAAGAGGGAAAAAAATTTGTACCTCATAGTAATGAAAATTTTTGTAATATTTATCAAATATATCAGGTCTAAGTACATCAACAAATTGATAAATTCTATATCATAAGGATATCAAATCCATTTACAAAAATCCATTTACCATCGACTTTTATCTGGAATTGTTGCTAGCTAATAAAACTCTTGTTAGTTTATCTTTAACTCGATTTCCCTGAAAGCCAATATAACCCTGTCCCAAGGTAATCTGTTGAGACCAATGAGATTGATTGCACCAACGATAATAGGCAGGTAATGCAATAGTTTCTAAGAAATAACGCCACTTCTTCGTAGTACTTGAAGTGGTGATCGCTTTGGCACGAATTCGACCATTTTTAACCATAGCGCTACGTAAATGTGGCTCTTCTTTCAACCGCTTAAGGGCTGAAATTAACGCGCTAGGGGTAGCCACTTCCAGATAGTCTAGTGGGCTATAGCGTTCTACTTGATAAGCAACTTCAGATCCGAGAATAGCAGGAACCCCCGCTAGCCAAGCATTGTAGAGTTTGGTAGCTGGTTTGCTCAGGTAATTGCGGTGGAGGCAGGCTGTGTTGCCCTCAAAGCTACGCACAGCCACAATAGCATCAATCTGACTGTAGTCATGCCAGCGATTGTCTAGGTTACTATAGTCATGCCAACGATTGCGATTGATTACTGGTTGCCAAGATAACCCCAGTGCCTGGAGTTGTTGTTGCCAGGAGGGATGCTTTAACTCTATCGCTAGATTATTTTCATGACCAAAGAAGGCGATGGTTTTAAAGCGATCGCATCGTGCTGGATGGCGCTGAATTAACCCTGGCTGAGTCCAGTGGGGTAGGTAGTAACTATTGCGCAGATGCATTGTTTCCAGAGGATTTTGTACCACATGGAGTTGAGCATAGGGATAGGGTCTTTGTTCAGCTTTAATACAAATCAGCAATAACTTTGGTCCTGGCTTGAGCTGGTCATTGTGAGCTCGTAAACAATTGCGGTGGATCAGCACAATCCCCTCTCTGGGCAATTCTGCTACTAGTTCGCAAGGGAAACCATCGGCTTTCAGGCGCAGATAGGTTTGTAAGGTCCAGGCATAGATACCAATCCCAAAGCCTTTCCAGTTCTCATCGGCACTTTTGGGCATGGTGTCTGGCCATAAACCCTGAGGAATGTAGAAGTAAATTGGTGGTAATTTATCGGTCATGTGAGGTGCTTTTATTCTTGGTTTTAGGAAACAGGGAGCAGGGATTAGGGAGTCGGGAGTCGGGAGTCGGGAGTCGGGAGTCGGGAGTCGGGAGTCGGGAGTCGGGAGTCGGGAGTCGGGAGCGGTGCGACCCGTGGCGAATTTAATTCGCCTACGGAAAGCGCACCGAGGGAGTATAAAAAAATTTATTTTTGTACCTCATTAGACTAGTACAGGCTAGCAATAATGATTAGCCATTAGGGATTACCCTGACCCAAAAATCCAGGGACTATTTGATAAGTAATTAATGGAACTTGATCTCAACTTTGGCGTCAGGTATCAGCTATCAGCTATCAGCCCAAGGCCAATGACTGACGGCTGAATGCTGAACGCGCACGCGTGAGCCAAAAGCTCACGGCTGAATGCTTACACTTTGTCTTTATCTTGTGGCCAAAAAAAGCGCTATTTTACCATATCATCTTTTGGAAAAAATTACCCGTTTGGGTACTGCGAACCTAAGGATTTGTATGACACAATATGGCACAGCTAAGCAAAAGTGTAAGGATGGTGCCTCTATCGAGATATTGGGAAATTTTAAGACTTGATCCTGCTAGTGTTGGGTGTGGTTACAAAAAACTGTTACTACCGCTGGCATGGGAGTTTTTTCAACAGAAGTGTCTAGAATTAGATGCTCCAGAAACGCGATGTTCCGTTCGCGGCAGCGTCGGGCAAAGCCCTAGAGGTGCGCGCCTCCTAGGCCGGGGACCCCGGCCTTCGGTCGCACCTCAAGGTCACGCTACGGGAACGCATTTGTCGGTGGAGCAGCATCGGGACATTCAAACCTCCCTATACGCCTGGTTTCACCCTGAGGCGTCTGGGTCACCCATAAGTCGTGCTAGAGCAGGACTTTGTCTTCGTTGCTATGTCTCTTACCCAATCCTGAAAGCTTGCAAGAAACTCGCTAGTTTATATAGCGCTAGCCATCACTTCACCTATCGGGATTTGCTGCCATTTGTGCTTGATGATGATGGAAAAGTGCTAATCATCTTAGATCAGGATGGTATAACTCAACTTATCCTGAATGGCGATAGGGAAACCAAAAAAACCGATTACCAATTTTTTACCGTTGAAGTATTACGAAAATATAACCTAAATTCCCCATCCAAGTCTAGGTTAGATGATTGGGTCTACTATCAAACCAAACAACATCCCAAACTTAAAGAGTTTTTATCGGAGCGGGGACTTTGTTTTCTCAGTGACTGGGCGCTGCTCAATCGAGCTAGACCGACACAATTGGAACAACTCTTGCCACGCGATCGCAAAATCCTAGAAGCCTTTCATGCAGTCTACCGTAGGGACAGACGCCAACAGCCAACAAAAAAAGCTAGACGTTGTCCAGATCCCACCCAGTCTCAACTTGAAGAAATGAGACACCTCTTGCAGGAAAAATCGGTAATTGTCAACTCTCTAGCACAGCTGAGGGATGAACTCAAACATCTGGCCAGAGTGCTAAGGCGATATGACATATGGATTCGCAGCGGATTTCCGCCATCGGAATCCCTAGAGGTGTCGGATTCGGATACTGGACGCGACCGAGAGTTACCAGACCAAAATTTCACCAACACTTTAGATGCGATCGCACGACAAGAATTACAGCAATTCTGTGGTCAGCAACTCATAGCCTGTTTGGATTTGGGGATAGAGCAAGGGCTAACGGAGCACATTACCAAGCTACAGCACAGTCGAAGTTACGCCCGTTTTGCGTCCAAGGTTATATCAGGTCTTGAACTGATCTACTGTCATGGTAAATCTCAAGCCGAGATTGCCTCTATTTTAGGAATGACCAATCAGTCCCAAGTGAGCAGGGTGCTAAATCCAAAGGATCTGCTCAATCGGGTGCGGTTTTGGACAATAGACAAACTTTTCCACATTATCTCCCATGCAGCACATCAGTTTAATCTGGCAAATATGTCTAGGGATCCAGACTATTTCAGAAACCTGATGGAACACCTAGAAGCTTTCGTGGATGCTGAAGTCTTCCAAGAAGCAGCTGCAGAAATCATGACAGGGAAAAACCGTTCTACTAATAGCCTATATACCCAGCGACTATGCCGCTACCTTGAGACACTGAAGCAGGAAAATCATGACTAGTTATTCTGTTAATTCCACCGACCTGAGGCTTGTGCAACCAGAATGTATTTGGTTAGAATCCGAACAGTTTGAGCAAGCAGTACAAATGAGTAACCAAGTCATCTCAGAAGCACGCCAATGGCAAACCTATCTGAATGGACTAGCATTACTTAGTTTTACACAATGGTTAGAAGAAAAGTTAGCTAATATCTTGATTTCTGATAATTGTTGTTCTTTACGACAACCTAAATACGCTAATGTGATTGAAGCGGTATGTAATCTTATAGTAGGCGAATTTAAGCTTTGTTTAATTACCAATGAAAGTTTAATTGATGAAGTAGTAACTGTACCGATAGCCGCCATTGATTTACCAGAATTTGCGGCTCATTTCTATGTTGTAATTGAAGTGCAAGAAGAGCTAGAAACTGCTATTATTCGAGGCTTTATCCGTTACGACGAACTGGTTAATTATCGACAAGTTTTTAAGTTACATCCTGAAGTTGATTGGAACTATAGTTTACCTCTGTCATTGTTTAATCCTGAGCCAAATCACCTACTATTTTATTTACGTTACTTGGATTCCGCTGCCATTAAGCTACCAGTAACTTCCCCTACTTCAATTCCTATATCTGTTAATCAACTTGACTTGGAAACATTAGAAACATTATTAGATCGCCTACAATATCCTGAGCAAACTCTTTGGCAAACCTTAACCTGGGAGCAAGGGCTGAGTATACTCCAAAGTCCTGAGTTACTGGATTTATTATATCAATGGCAACTAACTCCACAGAGAACAACCTCCCTTTCTATTCGGATTACAGAAGTATTCACCATCCTAACTCAAAAGGCTATCAATACACAGCAATGGTTGGAGGGAAAATTAGACGAATTTGCCCAAGGTTTAGGATTTTTCATGCCTGAAACCCTGACTGCGAATTCATCGGTATTTCGGTCAATTGATAAATTCGATAATGTGATTAACGAGCTTAGATATCAAGGAATGGAGATTCCTCCCGAACCAGGTCGCTCCTATCAGGACATTGACTTAGGTGAAATTGCTTTACGACTATGTGCCGTAACCTGGCCGATTGACTCTCCACTTCCTCCCCCAAAATGGTCATTGCTACTAATTTTAGGAACCCAGTTTGGTACTGCTTTACCTGATGGATTTAAGCTACAAGTTAGCAATATAAGGTCTATTATACATGAGCCTGTATCAGGGCTTGATGATCCATTTTTGTTTGCCCGTGTGGAAGGAGGCTCAGATGAAAAATTTGTTGTGACCATTATCCCACCGGATAGCTCACCACAGACCTTATATCCTTATGCATTCGAGCCTAGTTAAACAGCATTTAAGTTATTGATTAAAAAGGAAACAGGGAAATTTAATGAAAATATCGGAGGATTATTTTGGGTAATGACTACTGTATTTGAACTTAAAATTTGGTATAAAAAAGATGATAAGTCTTGTTTCTTTTTGCTGCTATGGGATGACAGAAGAAGGCAGCTATCTGCCAGCATGAACTATTCCAAGGAAATACAAAGATATTATCAACGGTGGCGACAGCGCTACACTAGGTTTTACGAATTACCGTCAGTGAAACCTATAGGAGATAGTGGCAGAATTAATCCTGGTTCAGGTGACCCCTGTTATGATTTGATGGAGGCAGAAAGAGAGTTTGTCAATGCTTTCCAGCGTTGGTTAGGAGAAGGGGAGGTTCGTAAGATTCAACAGCGGATTCGAGACGAATTGACTCGTGTGGCTCAACTGATATCGAAAGATGGCAAGGGGATTGGTACTCACCCCAGTGTTGATATTTTCCTAGCTTGTGACTCTATAGAAATCGAACGGTTACCATGGGAAACTTGGGAGCTTGCTGCTGAAGGCACACCCGTTGGCAAGGTTCGCATTTTCAGAAGCGCTATGGATAACCCCTATGGCATTGCTGGTACTAACCCCCTGACAGCTTGCGGTGCGACCCCGCGCTTTTTCAAAGCCCTAGGGAACGCACACGGTAGAAAAACCCGTATTCTAGCTATCTTTGGAGATGATCCCAGACTACCGTTGCAGGAAGATTGGAAAGCTGTGCGATCGCTTAAATCTATTGCTGAGGTCGAGCGAGTAACCTGGCAACCTCATGAAAACCATGTCGATATCAAAACCAAAATTGCTAATGCCATCTGTGATCAACAAGGCTGGGATGTGCTGTTCTTTGCTGGACATAGCGATGAAACCACAACCACAGGAGGAAGACTTGCGATCGCTCCGAATATATCCCTGTCAATTAGTGAACTGGAAGAACAATTAACTCAAGCTAGGGAACATAGATTGCAGCTGGCAATTTTCAACTCCTGCAGTGGTCTGAGCATCGCTAACTCTCTGATTAAACTTGGGTTACAGGTAATAGTGATGCGGGAACCCATTCGCAATGATGTGGCTCAGAGTTTTCTCCAGCAGTTCTGTAAGCCCCTAGCTGACCATAGAGATGTTTACGATGCACTACTCGAAGCCTGTCAACATCTTCAATCCGTAGAAAAATTTGCCTATCCCTCTGCCTATCTGCTTCCCTCTTTATTTAATCCTCCCGGTTTAATTCCCTATCGCATTGAGCGGTTTGATTGGAAGAAAATGCTACAGCAGTGGTTACCGACAAGACCAGAAGCGATCGCATTGGGAACAGTTTTACTGCTGAGCGTCATCCCAGCTATTCAAGTCGAATTATTGTTCGACATCCGAGCGTTAGTACAAGCTGTCTATCGTAATTTGACGAATCAAGTACTAGAGAATACCTTAGCGCCTGTTTTGTTAGTTGCTATCGATCAGGAATCTCTAGATCAAGCTGATGAAGCAATAGAAAGCACACAAGGTAAGTTGATTGATTCCGAATACTTAGCCAAGTTGGTAAGACACCTATACGCCTTGAATGCTCAAGTAATCGGCATTTACTACAATCGGCATATCTACCAACCTAGATACGAAAAGCTAGATCAAGCGATTCGCTCTGCTGTGGAAAAGCATAACACTTGGTTTGTGCTAGCAGCAGATGAACAAGATAAAGTCGCTAGTCGCAAATGGAGTTTAGAAGGGTACATAGACTTTGATCCTTGGACTATTGAACAGCCTCTAAATCCCACCTGTATCGAGTCATGTCCGTTTGCTTATCAGCTAGCAGTAGCTTATCGGCTCAATCACCAGTCATCTGCAGATAGTTTACCCCAGCCAACATTAAACAGTACAGTAGATTTTCAGTCCCAAGTCAGTGATTATCTAAAGCAAAGAAAGACTGACAATAAAGGGCTGATTGCTTTCAATCAATCTGCTCCTCCCTTTGGACTAGCTTCTATTATAGACTTTTCTATTCCTCCTAGACAAGTCTACAAATCTATCACAGCTAAGGAACTTCTCAATTTTCCTGTGCCTAATCCAGAACTCCAACAGCATGTAATGCAGCAAGTTGTTATCATCACCAATGGTGAATACAATGACACCGAAGATGACTTTTACTTTCCGTCAGTTGTTGAATATTGGTGCCATTACTATCAACCTGTAAAACAGGATCTACAGAAGTGCCTCGAAGTATTAACTAGAGGAGAAGTATTTGCTTATATGGTTCACCATATAATCCGGCAGCATCGGGTAGTTTTGATTCCTGATCAGTGGCTAATTTTCCTAGCCGCATTCCTAGGAAAATCGACTACTATTATTTTGCACAAACAACCGGTAAAACAGCGACATCAACAGGTATTACTATTAGGTAGTATAACAGGACTATACGGATTAGTTGTCTTGCAGGTTTATATCTCAGCATTACTATTGATTCCTTGGTTTTTACCGTCAATACTAGTTTGGTTTTACTATAGTTTTGCTCTCCAAAAACCTTATTTAAGGTAGGAGGTGGTTTTGAATAATATCGATGACAAGACTAAGATAATCTGACCAATTACGAATACTAATAGCAAATGGCAAATGACTCAAACAGAAAAACGTCCAGGAGACAGACAAAAGAGACCATGGTGGAAGAAGCCCTTAGATAATTCGAATGTTCAAAACATCTTTAAAGAAACAGGTAATGAATTTGATAAATACGATAGATTGACATTAAAGTTACTCATGATTGTCATTATCCTTCTGAGTCTTTTTATACTCCCTTTTCTAACTCAGTTTCTAGATTTTCAATGAATGACACTAGTGCTGATGTAAGCATTCAGCTATCAGCTATCAGCTATCAGCTATCAGCTATCAGCTATCAGCTATCAGCTATCAGTTATCAGCTATCAACTATCAGCTATCAGTTATCAGCTATCAGCTTATGGGTTAGGTCCGATGCGTCGTTCGCACAGCGTGGCCAAACGCGCCCCGCGTGGCCTTTTGGCCAAGGCCAAAGCCTGTACCACAAGGCTGACCACTGACCGCTGACCACTGAACGCTGACCACTGACCGCTGACCACTGACCGCTGACCGCTGACTGCTAATGAAAAAGTAATACCAGAACTGGATAGCTAACTGCATAAGCTCAAAGCCCCTGCACCTATGGATTGTAGTAGGAACCTGTAGTAGGAACCTGTAGTAGGGACCTGCTCTGTTGCAGATTCGTAACGTTCACATAGGTCTAGAGGATGAATACTCAGGCAATACAGTTTAACGGTGTTCTCTTACAAGGGGTAGTAGAAGGATTAATGGATGGTGTCTTGATTTTGAACGCTCAGGGAGAGTTAGTTCATAGCAATTGCTATGGTCGCCTTCTTTGTGCTCAACTAGCAGTGGATAAGTCAAAATCTAACCTTGTTCCCAAAGAAATCAGGCGTGTTTGCCAAGCTGTGCTTGACAGCTGTGAGTTATATCCAAATCAGCCCATAGTTATCGAGTCTGAAATTATTACTGAGCCCTCAACATCTTTTCGGATTCGAGCCGTTAAGCTCACCTTAGACTCCTTTGAAAATCCCTGCATTTTAGTAACACTAGAAAATCACGATCAATATGCTGAGAGTTTTGCGATCGCAGAGGTTAATAAATATGACCTGACTCCTCGTGAGGCAGACGTTTGGTTACTGCGTCGTGCTGATTACAGCTATCAGGAGATTGCTGATGAATTGCGCATTACTCTTAATACGGTTAAGAAGCACTTGAAAAATATTTATGCTAAAATAAAGTTTTACCAATTGAAACAGGAATTTTTAGAGGCAAATTAAATTAGTTATTTATATAGCAAAGGGAGTAGGGAGTAGGGAGTAGGGAGTAGGGAGTAGGGAGTAGGGAGTAGGGAGTCAGGGTAATAAAAATGTTTGTAACTATACCCAATTATCGAAAACTACTTCTTCGCTCTCCCCACAGTACCCACACTAACCCCTCTCCCCACACTCTTGCCCCTGTTCCCTATTCCCTATTCCCTATTCCCTATTCATACATGCCAGCATTTTGCCTTATTATTCATTAATTAATTACTGATTACCAAAAATCCAATGATAAAATGGACTAAACAAGCTATTCACAAAAAGTTCCAGTTCGCAAGCTGCTACTAAATCTGTCTTGAGGTGTTGGCGATATCTAATCAGATGAAGCATAGTCTTGCGCAAATCATTGATTAGGTAAACTAGAATCATGAAAGGCTTTTGCCAATGTTGAAAGCGCAACATGCGAGTGGGATACCGACTTAACCCCACGCCTCGGAATAATTTCAATAAATAGTCTTTTTCCAAACGCCATTTTGGGATTTGATGCTCAATACACATTTGAGGGTTATGCCAAATTTTCCAACCGGCTTTTTGAATATAGGATAAAGTTTCTATATCTTCTCCTTTAGCAGATAGGGATGTCGCACACACTCCCTTGAGCCAAGGCTGTTCAGGCACATTATTTAACCAGGCTTGCTTACGAATCACTAACCCCGCACCGACAGGAAATACCCCTTGACTAGGCTGATAACAAAATGGTTCTTGACCTCGTTCTATGATAGCGAGGAAACAAGCAATTCGCTGAAAATTTTTCGGTGGTTTAACTTCATAGTTTCCATAAATTTGACTACCATAAGCCCCAGCTTGGGGATGGGAATGACCAAAATTATAAGCAGCACTAACCCAATCAGAAGTAGGTAGATTATCATCATCTAAAAAACCAACATACTCACCTTTAGACTCCTGGATAGCACGGCGTCGAGCAAATGCTATCCCCTGTTTTGGTTCAAAGTAATATCGAATAGGATAAGCTCCTGGATGGGATTGATACTCCTCAACAATTTTGCTGGTATTATCAGTGCTGTTATTGTCAATAATCAGAATTTCCCAAGCAAAATGGTCGGTTTTAATTTGATACAGTAATCGTTTTAAAACCTGAGGTAGACGAGTTTCGCCGTTATAGGTACAGATAGCAACTGTGAAATCAATCATGGGTAGTCAACCGCTAGAATCACTACATTACTAAGCCTTTCAAGGAAAATTGACGGTTAACAGTAACCTGTCAACCGTCAACATTAAACTTTCAACTTTCAACCTACCCTTCACCGAAGGCCAAAGGCGAACAACATTTTAGAATTTAGAATTTAGAATGCGCGAATTTAGGGCGTTGCACATTTTTGGGATGATACCATTTTTTGCACATAACTAAAAGTGGCTTATAGTCTACAGTTCAAACTTCGGTAAATAGGTACATCATCCCGTTATTGTGCAACGCCGAATGTAGAATATAGAATTCTACATTCGGCATTCTGACAGACAACCTACCCTACACCGAATACGGGGCGAACAACCTTCAACATTAAACCTTCAACATTAAACCTTCAACATTAAACCTTCAACATTAAACCTTACACCTTCAACTGCTCTACCTTAAGCAATCAATACAAAAGTCGTAGCAGCATTATCGATCAGAGTTTCAGCCTGGACATGATTCAGGATTGCCAAGGTTTCATCACCGAAGCTAATCACAGCGTTGTTGCCTTCCTGAGTAACAGATAACTGACCAAAGGTTAACCCGTCTACTAAACCGATCAAGTCTTCACTGACTTGGAAATCCACAATTGTATCAGTTCCTTCACCAGCGGCTAAGATGAAGGTATCACTACCATCACCACCAGAGCCATTATCACCAAATAGGGTATCATTGCCAAGACCACCCCGCAGTAGGTCATCCCCAGCATCACCCCAAATTTGATCATCACCCTTCTGACCAAACAGGGAATCATGACCGGCTTTTCCACCAATGCGATCGCTTCCAGCACCCCCGTAAATTACATCATCCCCTCCAAGGGTATTGTTAGAGGAACGGCTGTTGAAGTCACCTCGTAATATATCATCTCCATTACCCCCAAAGATAGTATCATTACCATTACCACCAGCAACTAGATCATTTCCAGCTCCAGCAATGATTGTCTCATCAGCTTCGGTGCCAACTAGTTCATCATCTAATGGGGTTCCCGGACCGGGGTTAACTGAAAAGACAGTAATGGTTTTACTGTCTTCTTGAGCCACTACCAGCAGGGGTTCACCATTGGGGCTGTCTTCTACAGGAATAAATGTTAGCCCCTCAGGCTCACGGTCTACTGGATCATCTGGATTGCCACCATTATCATTGGGCAGATATTGGACAAATTCAGGAGCCGTGGGATTGGTGACATCGTAGACAATCACGCCACCTATTCGTTCGAGGCCGATAAAAGTGTAAGTGCGATCATTAATGACCCCGGTGACAATTCCTTCCGGTTCTGGTCCTTGATTGTCACTGCGGTCGTCAAAAGTATCAGGAGTGCCGCTAGAATTAAATAGTTCAGGAACTTGCTGAGCTGTAATTCGTTCAAAGTCATCACCACTATCAAACACTAGGTTGCCAAACTGATCCCAAATTGATAAGGAGCGCCCACCGTAGGAGAATAGCTGGTCGTAATCACCATCATTATCCAAATCCCCATCAATGGTAGATACTCTCAAACGACCTAGTTGAGACTCTTGTTGTAGGGTTTCAGCATCTGGAAAAGCCTCTGGGTCGAGGGTCAAGTTTGCAATCCGTTCCTCTTCATCCCTGATATCCCCTTCATTGGCAGTGACGTAGTAGGTTTGACCGTTTGCCTCAAAGGATGCGATCGCATCTGGTTGGTATAGACCGAAAACCGGCCAATTTTGGATGTTGATGGCATCATCTTTATTACTGGCATCCAGGGCATTGTTCTGACCCAGGTCGATCAGACCTAACACCACAGGAGTTGGATTGGGGTTCAGAGGAACCGAGCCATCCACCGGAATCTGCTGATCGAGTACTCCAAAGTCATTGTCATTGAGTACAGCCAGTTTGCCATCATCCAGTAGCGCTAGACCTTCTGGTTTATCACCAGCGAGATACCCAATGGAAGGCAGGTTTGTTACTTTAATCTTATTGACCGCCTGAATTCCAAGAGCATCTAGGTCATCCGCACTCAGCTGCTCCAGAGTAGAGCCAGTAGGTAGTGTAGGCGCATCGGGAGCAAGCAAATTAGTGGCTTTTGTAAGGTCTATTTGGAAGATAAACTTCTTTGCTGTATCACCAACTGCCGAATCTCGCTCAATGACAAATAATTTCCCATCCTCAGCGTATACCGCATCACCAATCTTATCTACTCGTCCCCCACTACGTAAAGCAGGGTCTTCGAGCAAGTAAACATACTCGGCAACAGCATTACCTGTGGTAGTATCAATTCCGAGAATGCGAATCACATCCGAGCTATCAGAGGTAGCAGGGTCTGGATTCTGTAAAGGAGTTTGAATAAAGGCGTAGAGGATATTCTGATCTCGATCCAGAGCTACGGCCTCAAAGCCACGGTTAAGGCGGCGATTGGCGTACTCCTCAGGTAAGGACTCAGTGCCAAAGGTTCCCGCTACTGCACCAGCCAAGGCAGCTGTTCCTTGGGCAACAAAGCGGTCAATCAAGACACCATTGGTATCAAAGTGGTAGATAGCTGGACGGTACTCATCCACCATCCAGAAGGTGCCATCAGCAGCGATTACTAACCCTTCCAGGTCAGCACCAAACTCATCTAAGGGCAGCAAATTGCCAGATAAGTCTACTGGTTCTTCATCCACCCCTGCAATATTGGGTAGTCCTGTGATTGGTGTGGTGCTATCTTGACGGGTCAAGAAAATGGTTTCGGTAATGCCGATCTCCCCAGAGCTGGGATTTAACTCAAAGCGGATCACGCGAGCTTGGTAATCTGGTAAGGCAAAGGGTCGTTCTTTACTCCCATCCCCATCCACATCAGTAGGTTCGCCATGAGGTCCCCGGTCTGGAACCGTGACAAACTTCAAGTTGCCAGTTGCTGGATCTGTCCCTTCGTAGAATAAGCCAGACAGTCCGCCCAGTTTAATCTCCTGACCCCCTTCGGTAGTACCAAGTACAGGCAAGTCATTAAACTCAAATAGCTCTAGGCTGGGCTGACCTTGGCTGTGGTCTTTCACACCCAAAGGCAGGATATCAACCACTGTAGCCGACTCCAGGTCTACCACCCCAAAGGCATTGTTTTCCTGGAGGTTGACAAAGGCTGTAGTACCATCGCTTGAGACAGCAATGAACTCTGGTTCCACATCCTGAGCAACAGTCTTGTCTGGGAAAATACGTACACCCTTTGCCCGGAATTCCGCTTCACGACCATTGAAGGCGCTGAAGTCTGCTGTGGCGACATTGTCTTGGGTTAGAGTTGCTATCCCACTCGACACATCAATAATACTGATCGATCCTTCAGGATCAATGCCATCATCCGCTACTCCTTCATTAGCAACCAGTATTTTGGTGCCATCAGGGGTAAAGGTGAGCATATCGGGTAGGGGCCCCGCTTGCACTACCTTCAGGGCATTGGGGTCAGCTGGATTGTTCCGAAACGCAGCAATATCTATAATTGCTACCTTACCTGGATCAGTAGAGGTGCTAGCTTCTAACGCTAGCGCCAGTAAACCATTGCTATAGGCTACGCTATTTGCTCCATCAATGTCAGGTATCAAAGAAGCCAAATCAATGGGTGGTATTACCTCAGTTGGATTGGTGGGATCACTGAGGTCTAGCACTTGCACCTCAGTTCCACCAGATACTACAAATAACTCTTGAGATATGGGGTCGTAGGCGGTAATTTCAGCCCCCATCTCACTAGAAAAGCTGCCAATTTTATTTAATATATCTGCCACAAATTTCTCCTAGGTAGTAGATGGCGAGTACCTATATCAGTTATTAGCTATCAACTTATTGAAAGTTTTATAGCAATAATTATGTACTTACAACCCTTAGCAAAATGCCTAAATTTTCGTTGATACCAAAGAATTAAGCTGATTTATGCTCCCTTAAGTATTAGGGATTTTCATAAAATTAATAGGTAGTTTATTAGCGTTACTTATAACGTTTTTTTTTAGTAAATTTACTTAAGTTTAACTGTTTACAATCAACAGTTAAACGTCAGCCTATTACGTTTATTTTCTACCTACCTACTTAGTGAGGGGTTGTGTCTTTACTCTACAGCTAGTGTTAACAATTAACCTGTCTTGATGCAGTCGCTCATGGGGGGAACCCCCAAGACCGCGCTGCATCGCTTAACCTTGAGATAGTGTGGCGATGGCTGAATAACGCAAATCATGATAATAACAAGATAACAGCAAGATAAAACTAAGCAATCTGTGCTGTGCGTGAAGGTTATCGGCTAAGCTATTTGCTCAATTTAATCTTCGTTCGCGAACGGAACAATGAACCTTCCATTGAGTCTGAACCAATTCAAAAAAAAACAGCTAATGGAATTACCCACTGATACTAGCCTGATGACTAGCATGATCATAGTTATTACCTTGACTCCATCTAGGTATGAGGATTTAACTTGATAATCCAGCCACATCAAGACGGACTTTATTTATCTAGTTACCCATAACCTTTGTATGGAGGTCAAGGTAGTCTACCTAAGCCGATGTTAGATTCATTATCAAGTAGATTTTACCCTTTTCCTGTCTTGATGCAAAGCGCGAGTGGGGGAAACCCCCAAGACCGTAATGGTGCGCTTGACCCGTAATTAAATTCGCGTGATTGTCGCACCTCTGCATCGGTGATGTCATTGAAATCACTAGTTCAGCAACAGCGACTTAAGGGTTTATTGAATTTTACTGTCTTAGATTTGATACTCTCCGATTAGCAAACTAAATCCAAATCATTTGTCTTTGATCTAAGCAACTGGGCTATAGATGCCCGCTGGCTAAGCACCGTTTTCATAAATGACCAAAGCTATGTGGGTAGCTTTAACCTCTAAGTCGATCCTATCGGTCAGACTATTTGAGCCATAGGTTACTTGACTCAATAGCTTTTTGGTTTTAACTAAAACTATACTATAAAAGAGTCTGCTCTAGTAACCTTTACAGAATCTTACAGAATTTGGCCTGTTTGTTACCTCAGGTTTACTTGAAATTTACATGAGTAGCTACCGATTTAGCCTTGAATTCACAATCGGGTAGGTGTAGTGTCTTACCCTCTGGGGCGAAGCTCTTCACACTACCTTCTCCCCTTACTAATCCCGATTAAGAATTAAATTCACCACGGGTCGCACCTGAAAACGATGCAGCAAGGAAACCGGAAGTTTCCCGCACTCGCGCTTTGCATAATACACTGAGATGCACTCTCCTAATCCTAAGATATTAACCTTCAATTAAACCCTCTAAAATTTAGGAGGATAAATTCAGACTATTTGATTCATATTAATTTAAATTTATAATTATTATTATGATGATTGTTTAAAAATAAATTCTAGCTATTCCACGTTGTCTATGATTCAGTCACTAGTTTTATAAGGGAGCAGGGAACAGGTAAGTCAAGTCCCGCTTACCGTAGGTCACGCTGCTTAACGCGCTCCAATTCAAAGTTCAAAATTATTAATTCAAAATAATTCGGACACTTCTATATTTTTAATTTTTAATTTTTAATTTTTAATTTTTAATTTTTAATTACCCGGGGGGCTTGTACCCAGAATTAAAAAATTGCCAAATTAAGGCCGTAGGCCACGCTGCGCGAACGGATTTTATTTATTTTGAAGTTTGAAGTTTGAATTTTGAATTACCACTAGGGGTCAGGAGAGGTAATTATTATAATGTCTCGATAATTACCCTTAATACAAATCTCCCCTACTCCCTACTCCCTACTCCCTACTCCCTAATTTTAGAATTGCTATAAGATAACGAAATCCCTTTCAGCAAGGGTTGTTATTCCTAACACTACTGCTAGGGTTTCATCTCCAACATTGATTAGAGAATTATTACTATCGGAGGTGATAGACACTTCACCAAAGCCCAAACCATTGCCTAAACCAATGAAGTCAGTGCCCAGCTCGAAGTCTGTGATGGTGTCAGTACCTTCCCCAATCTCTAGGACAAAGGTATCACTGCCACTACCATTAGAGAAGTTATCTCCAGTCAGAGTATCATTACCCAGACCACCAGTTAATAAATCATCCCCAGCATCACCCCAGAGTTGATCATCTCCTCGGCCACCATAGAGGAAGTCATTACCAGATTTCCCGCCAATGCGATCGCTTCCTGAACCACCGTAGATAATATCATCACCACCAGCCTTACCACCTGCTGACTTGCTATTGCTATCTCCGCGCAGGATATCATCGCCATTGCCACCAAATAGGATATCATTACCCAATCCCCCAGCAATGGTATCATTTCCATCAAAGCCATTGATCAGATCAGCATCAACAGTTCCAATCAACTGGTCATCCCCTTGAGTACCGTTAATCTCGGAAGTGGTTTCTACTATTGCTGTCGGGGATTGAATAGTATCCAGGTCTAACCCAAATCCTAGGAATTGGGTAATCTGGCTGTCATTGAAATTGTTATCGCTAGCAACAATTAGGGATTGTCTGCCATCAGATAAGGTTGGACCAAATGCGATCGCTTCACTATTGTCCAGACGAATGCCTAAGTCATCGAAATCCAACAGTAACCGTTTCTCAGCAACTTGCTCAACCTCTAACAGTCCACTATCTGGGTCAGTGGGGTCCCTCAATAGGTTATCAACATCACTGATATCTGTAGCGCCTTGCAGCCGGACTTCATATAGCCTAAGATTATTACCGACACCAACTGCAAAGGATCGCTCTAGGGCTAGTAAAGTCCCAGTATTATCTAGCGCTAGTAATTCTACTAAACCATTGTCAGCAAAACTACCAGGAGGGTCAGGCTGATTGGGAATGGTGTCAGTGAAGTAGAGGAATTCTTGAGCCGGTGCCCCAGTTTGCAAATCGTACTGTAAAATCCGAACAGGGCTTTCATCTTCTAGTGTCGAAGCCGGGCCATCCTGAATCAGAGCATTCTCTACTGCGGTATAAAGGAAGCGCTCATCTGGAGTAATGGTCAGACTTTCAAAGGCACGATTGTTACCAAAAATTTTGGGTAATCGCGCCCCTAGAGACGCGCGCCTTAGAATAGTGGAGCCTTTATAGGGGACTGGCTATGAAAAAAAGGTTAAAACTTATTAAATAAGGCTCCACTATTCTTACGGTAACTTTAAATCCTTATAGGACGGCTTTCTTTTTAAGTTAAAACTTGACAGTTTTCACGAAGCGTGTTAGTTTATAAAAATAACATAAAACAATTAATACTCTAGATAAACATGATCTTAAAATAAGTAGATGATGTAAAAAATAAGCTAAGATATCAGCTTATTGCATAATCAAATCTAACGATTTTGATATCTACGAAAACATAAGATAAAGAAAAAGTTTATCTAACTTGTTAAGTATATTAGGTACGGTGGGGCACACCGAAACCTAGGTCATAGACCAAGTACGCTTGTGGAGAGGAGACCTCTATTTTTTCTGGCTCCGGCCTGGTTAAACAAGTCACCTCATTGAAGCAAGAATCCCCGTCCTTCCAGGGCGGGGAGTGTCAAGAATGCCCTTTGTTGCATCTGAGGTAGGTAAAAACTTATCCGGTACCGTCAGCTGATTGAACTCTTGTCCTGCTAGAGAGAATTCATTGACGAAGGGATTAAGAAGATTGTTAGCATCCCCTTCAGAGGAGATAAACAAGGTTCCAGTACTAGTCAAGGCAATGCCTTCTGGATCAATAGCCCGTTCTGGGAAAGCCTCACCGCTAGCATTCCGTAGAGTAGTGACACCTGTAAACCCGACATCACCGTCGTCTAGACTACCATCACTTAAATCAATATGAATGCTATAGAAACGAGCGGGAGCATTTTCGCTGCGGTCATCAGACAGACCATAGTAGACACCATTAGCAGGATCGTAGGCTAAACCAGAGATACCACCAACTTCTGTATTCTCAAACTGCAATCCAGTATTCAAACTAACCTCTCCAAGGAAGTTAATACCAGTGACAACCTTGGAGTTACTATCTACCACTGTCGGCTCTACCTCAACATCAACATATAGTGACAGCTCCTACACTGACCTTGCAGGTTCAGTGTAGGCTTCCCAGCCAATCCGGGTATCCCTTAGGAGGCGCTGGGCTTTAAGAACGGACTGCCCTTCCGCTCTATTTTTAATATTTATTGCTGCATTATGATCTCTGTCCAAACTGCAACCGCAGTGAGGACAATCATGCCACCGAACGTGCAGCTTTTTAGGGACTTTTTTGCCACAACTGGAACAATTCTGTGAAGTATTCTGAGCACTTACTGGAATCGCTAACAAGCCAGCATTTGCGGCTTTGCTTGCCAGGATTGTCAGGAAGCTAGACCACCCAGCGTCCAATACAGATTTAGCCAATCGGGATAAGACAAGTCCCTTTACGTTTAATTTTTCGTGAGCAATTACATCGTATTTTGACAGCAAATATTTTGCTGTCTTAAAATGAAAGTCTTTTCGCTTGTCCGATACTTTTTTGTGCTGCTTTCCAAGTTGTTTGATAGCTTTGAGTCTATTTTTTCCTCCTTTTTTTCGTCGAGATACTCTCTTCTGGATGACTTTTAGCCTTTTCTGAGACCGTCGATAATATTGAGGAATGCTTACTGTTTCCCCTTCAGAAGTGGTCAAAAATTCTTTAAGGCCAACATCAATCCCAATTATAGATTCAGGGTTAATGTCGGGCTTAACCTCGGGAACAGTCTTATCTTCTAGAGACAATACCAGATAATAACCATCACACTTTTTTGTTATTGAAGCTGTCTTTATCTTAAAGCCATTCGGGGTAGCTGACGCTTCGCGAACAGGGATAGGGCGGTGTAATATAATCTTTACCTTACCTATTTTGGGAAGGTTGATTAAATTCCCTTCTAGACACCCTTCTTTTATTTGAGGGTAAGTGAAAGTACGATAGCGGTGCCTTTTTTTGAACCTAGGTCTTCCGCTTCGTTTACCGTTACTATCTCCTTTTATAAACCGATCGAAAGTTAGTTTTACTCTCTTTACTACATCCTGTAGTACTTGAGAATGAATCTCTTTATACCAGGGATGAGTTTTTTTGAGATTTGGTAAAGTCTTTTTCTGAGAGTAGTAATCTGGATTGTTTCTTAATTCTGCAATATGACAAACGAGAGGACAAGCATTGATTGAGCAGCGATTTTGCTCATACCAAGAAAATCGCTCAGCCAATAAATAATTATATTGAGCACAAAGCATTGAGAGCCAATGATCTATTTTTTCTTTTTGATCTTTTGTTGGCTTTAGCCGGTACTGATATGCAATTCTCACCCTTGCTTGTCCTCTTATCTATCGACCTAGTAATATTATAGTTAACATACAGCCATTTGTAAAGTCACAATTAAAAATAAAAAGTTAACAATCTCGATTACAGATTTTGAGAAAAGACAGTTAGCACAAGAGGCAGAGCGACGCGGAATGACTCAATCAGAGTTGATAAGGAGCTTGATAGCTCGCTTTCGGGACCCAAAAGACTCTGTGCAAAATTCATCCCACACCTATGCTGCGCATTAGGATGTGGGGCTTCTTTTGCCGGACAGCTAAACGGTGATCAGAACTGGGAAAGGGAAAATCACCCACTAGCTCAAAGGAAGGGTCATCACTTTTCGGCCAGAAAACCGTTGCTTCAGTGATAGTGAGATTTTGAGAAGGCAACCTCACGGGGTGACAAGCTAATTGAAAATCTTACAGGGGTTAGGTTTTACAAGATGTTATCCTGCAATGGCAGCACAATTAATAGTTATGGCACTTATCGTTGGGTGTTGGGCATCGAGTCAAATCGAGATAGTCCTTGATTTGATAAGTAAGCTTTTTTTACCCAAAGTTGTGCAACCATCTCAGCACGGGATGAAACTTTCAGCTTCCGAAACATTCGCTTGAGAGCTTGCTTCACGGCATTCTCTGTAATCCAAAGTTCAGTCCCAATTTCTGCGTTAGTGCGTCCCAATGCAACTAATTCGGCAATTTGCAATTCACGAGGCGTTAAGCGTTCGCTTTTGAAAGATTGGTGCTGGGAGCGCACGGTTGTAGCCCAAACAGACAAGTGCAAACTGACTGCACTCATATCCGCTAGATTCTGTGTATTGAAAGCAGGCATTGACCGTTCACGAGTGCAGCCTACGGCACCTACTAATTGACCACTGCTGATGATTGGTCCTGCCATCACATGCCAATGATCTGGCCGAGGACAAATCAAGGCCCAAACCTTGGGTGATGTTACCAATGATTCATGGGTAGGAGCGTGATGCTCAACGATATAGCGTAAAACAGGGTTATGGTCGATAGATAGGGCGATTTTTAGGGATTCCTTAAGCTTTTGATTAACTGGAGGCAATTGATCGAAGAAAAAAATGCCCCATCGCTTTGCCACAAAATGCTCACCAATTTTTGGGACAATGCGCGATCGCAAGTCTGCTTCATCCTTGACCTGATGAATGGCTTGAAATAAAAACTGCAAGGAACTAGTCATGACCGTGATCACCAAAAGTGTACTCGATCGGGTACTGGGCAAGCTAAACTGCCTTCCCTAATATTAGCTTTAGCGTCAATATTAGGAGAAAACCGATGTCTCAATACGCTCACCCTGAAGTTTTGGTCAATACACAATGGCTGATGGATCATCTAGAAGATCCGATGGTGCGTGTGGTTGAAGTTGATATGAGTCCAGAATCTTACAAAGATACTCATATTCCGGGGGCTATTTTCTGGCATTTCCCCACTGATCTCTCCATGCCCGACTTCGGAATGAATTTAGATCCCACTGCGATTGAGGAACTGTTGTCGCGCTCAGGAATTTCCCAAGAAACGACTGTCATTGCCTATGGTAGTTACCCAGGCACAGGAGCTTTTATTTTCTGGTTTCTGAAGCTCTTTGGACATCAAAAAGTGTATGTCCTTAACGGTGGTCATCAGAAATGGGTGGCAGAAGGTCGTCCAGTAACATCAGACTTGTCAAACTTTCCGCCCACCTCTTATCAAGCAACCTCTCCCAATCCTGACTTACGAGTTTTCCAGGCAGAGGTGCAAGCATCTTTAGAGAAAACGGATTGTGTGGTGCTAGATGTGCGGACTCCTCAAGAGTATTCTGGTGAGATATTTATGATCAAGCCGCCAGAAGGAGCTGAACGTGGAGGGCATATTCCAGGTGCGGTGCATCTTGAGTATACTCATACCTTGAATGAGGACGGTACATTTAAGTCAGTAGAAGAGTTACATGGTCTTTACAGCAGCCGAGGTGTTACAGCTGACAAAGAAATTTTTCCTTATTGCGCGATTGGTGCACGCTCTGGGTACACTTGGTTCGTCTTGAAGTATTTACTCGGCTATCCCAAAGTAAGAAATTATGATGGATCGTGGAATGAGTGGAGCCGTCTACCTCATGGGCTGATTGAGCAGTAAAAAAAATACCAATTAAAGTAGGGTGGGCAAATTTATATGATCTAGAATACTCACCCATAACCAAACGGTTTTTGCCCACCCTACAAGCTCCCTGATTGAGCGGTAAAAAAAATACCAATTAAAGTAGGGTGGGCAAATTTATATGATCTAGAATACTCACCCATAACCAAACGGTTTTTGCCCACCCTACAAGCTTTGGCTGACTCACTGAGCACTCAATTGTGAAAATGCAATAGTTTGTCATAACCCTTTTATTCCATTAAACTCATTAATCCCAGTTGACCCTACTGCTTGACATTGCGATAATGCAATAGTTTTTCAGTACCCTTTTATCCCACTACTCTCATTAAATTACGGTCGATGCCTGGTATTACCCAGGGCACCTCCGCTCCAAAACCGTGCGTGAAAGTTTCCCCTCACACGGCTCCTAGGTATTTTTTTGGCTCCAGTGTATTTGTTGGTGGCAACTCTGGTGAACTGCCATAAGGTTATTCTCCTTTTGGTTGCTATGGTTCCCGTCTATATGATGGAGGTGAATCCGTTCATCGTTTATGAAACCTAACCCACAATGTCCACAGGAATGGTTTTGCCGTTTTAAGGCTCTGGATGTCGCGTTATCGTATAATTTGGAGTTTCTCTTACTCCAGTAAACAATGTCACCATCATATGGAGACTTTGTACCCCTGACATTTACGTGTTGATTTTGTTCATACCCTACAGCCGGAAAACCTTTCTTGCATAGTTCATTGGCTCTGCACCGGTTCACTTTCTTTTCCTTTCGGAATTTACGATTTGCGGTTTTATTTATAAACCATAAACTATCTCTAGAACTGTTCATATCACAGCTTTTGTGGTAATTCCTCCATCCACGAACGATTGGCGCTAATCTTTTTGCTTTTTCTTCGGCTCCATAATTCGAGCTGTTTACCACGGTTTTAATCTTCTTTCGTATATTCCGATGGTTGTCCACTGAGGGAATGCATCGGAATTTTCCGTTTTTCTGGACACGGAAGTTCCATCCCAGGAGACGAAACCTTAGAATAAAGAAGCCTTAATTAATAATTTTTAACCCTTTTTTGCATAGTCTGTCTCCTGTAAAGGCTTCTTTATTCTTACGGTAACTTCATAGGAAGTCAAATCCGTCTGTCGTATTGGTTATCTTGGTCTTTTCTTCACTGATTTCCATTCCCCGGTCTGCGAGAAAGGTTTTAATTTTCTCTAGGATTTTTTCTGCGTTGTCTTTAGGCTTGAGGATTACTACCATGTCATCGGCGTATCTTATACACCTGTTTTTTGGGTTTATTTCCTCTATTCCGTCTAGTGCAATATTGGCTAGAAGTGGGCTGACTACACCTCCTTGGGGTGTTCCTTGCTCTGGGAATTCCGGATTGATGCCTGCTTTTAGACATCTGAATATCCCCTGTTTCAGACCCGCAGGTGCTAGCAATCTATCCATGATTGAGCTGTGGGATATGCGGTCAAAACACTTCTTTATGTCTACTTCTATTATTCTTTTCTTGATGCCTTTTTGTTTTGAACTCAGGTTTAAGAACAGTAGTTTTTGTGCGTCTTGGGCACATCTACCTGTTCTGAATCCATAACTATAGGCACTGAACGTTGCTTCGTGGGCAGGTTCGAGAGCGAATTTTGCGAGACATTGCCATGCTCTATCCCGGATTGTTGGTACTTTCAGCATTCTTGTACCTCCGTTTTTCTTGGCTATGGGGATTTCCCTTAGGCCGAGGTGCGTCCAATTTTCCGCACTAGATACTAGCTTTTTAAGTACCTCGAACCTTTCTTTGTAGGTTAGGTGTGATTTTCCGTCTACTCCGGCGGTTCTTTTTCCGGTGTTGAGCTGTGTCACTTGACGGATGGCCAGCAGTTGTGCAGAACGGGATTTCAATATCAGTTTCTGAAGTGACCGAGCTTTCCTCAGGTTTCCAGCTTGAACTGCTTTATAAACTCTTCTTTGCAGGCGAAAAAGGTTCCGGCGGAGTTTTTTCCACTTTTGACTTTTCCAGAGGTCACTATATCTATTAGACATGTGTCTACCCATACTCTGTTAGGATTTGTTTATCTTGATACCCGTAGCCAGTTTCCGACTACATCTTACCCGACAGTAGGGATTAGGCTTGGCATAGCTTACCGAGGATTCGACTATTTCCTCAGACCTATTCGTGCTGTCGTTTTTACTCGTTCCGTCTATCAGATTGTTTTGACGATTTAGGGCAATCCATTTTGCCTATCCTCTCCTCGAAAGTTACAGATACCGTGGGAATTGTTCTGTGAGGATTAGAGGATGCATTCGCACATTGTTTTCCAGATTGTGGTAGGGCCATTAGACACTTTTTCAGGATTTTTGCTACTGTTACCCATGTCGTCTCCCCTTTAGCGGTAGTGTGGCTAATCTGTTTCACCTCTAATTCCGCCCTGGTGCCAGCTTCACTCTGCAAGGTTGCCGCCTGCTCGGTGTGGCCAAGATAGGGAGTCACTTGCTTTCTCAAGGGATGGGTTTTCACCATCATCCGAAGGACAGTTAGGATTTTGAGGTTATGCCTCGCGAATCCCCCTAGTCATACCTCTCCTGTTTCAGGAGGTTCCTCCTAGGAACGAGCCGCACTCCCACTAATCCCTTCAAAATTGTGAAAATGTCTTGATGCAGTCGCTCATGGGGGGGACCCCCAAGACCGCGCTGCATCGCTGCAATAGTTTTACCAAATGCTGGCATTTTCAGAAAACGTGTGTTAAAGTAATGATATCGTTAAAGCAATGGTTTAGTCGCCATGATGATTTCCACCGCACAAGCCGCTGAATTACTAGGTGTTTCTGCCACTCGCGTCCGTTACCTTCTGGGCAAGGGCAGAGTTAAAGGGGCTTATAAGGTGGGGAGAACTTGGGTGATTCCGTTGTTTGATGGTATGCCGGTGGTCACCCCTGGCACTCGCGGACCAAAACGGAACTGGTCAAAGCGTACAAATTACACCAAGACCGTGATTCATGTTAACCAGAGGGTGATTCGCAACAATCTCAAGACGGGGGACCGGAATCCTGTGATTACGGTGAAGCGAGGCTCTAAAAATGTTTACGGTCATACGGTGGAGGTCAATGGCCCCTGTCGGGTGATGTATCGTCCAGATGATCCCCTCAAGTGTGGAGCACGGGTCTGGATTGAGACTATTTCTGATTTTGAGGTGATTTCAGCGTGATGGGTCAGCTGTTCAGTATTGAGATTGGGATACCTAAATTGCTCAAAGGGAACAGTAGGGTCCGTAGGGTGCGTTAGGGACGCGATCGCATTCATTTTCCGCCTTTGAGCCCCTCAACCGGTCCCGTAACGCACCACCCAAGAGCTTGCAGTCATTTTCTGCCTCAAGCGCCATTGTTGGGACAGCCCGGCCTAAAATTGCAACAGGCAATATGCCCGTTCCACTTAATTAGACCCATCAAACACTGGTATGCCATCATTTGACGATTCTGCCGGTGCAGGTGCTGGCAGTTGAGGGCTAGTGTCAGGAAAACGTTCACCACTAGTCTTCGGTTGGGCTTGTGGTTTGGTAAAAATAAATTCCCTGCTGGGAGTAGGTGGTGAGGGTTGAGGGCTACTCCTCCACTGTGGCGCTACAGTCTTAGCAGTAGCACCATAGGTAAGATAGATGTGACCTAATTGTCTGCCTTGATAGACACGTTTGGTAAATCGCCAACCAGGATCAAGAAAGATTTTGAGAAAGCCATTAGCCAAACCTCTGGTGCGCCCAAGCTCGATGTCTGGGGCATTGCGGTCAATGCGGTGACTCCCTACTAATACCAATTCTCCATTCCGCTTAACCACTCTGAGCATATAGTCTAGGCCGAAGTCTTGACTATCGACCCGCATAGAATAGCCGTTGCTATCTGTACTGCGCCCACAAATTCCTGTAAAGTCAAAGTTGAGCAGCAGAGGCTCTACTACAACTGGGTTAGTGCCACGTTCACGCCAGCACGCTTGCCAGTTTGCAATCTGCTCAATGACTAGTAATTGATATTGGTTGTAGCCAAAAGGGGCAGCTACTGCAATAAAATTGTTTTCGTTAACTTCGATGTTGCCAAAGGTATTCGCTGCTGCTGGATTGATAGCGCCTAAGGTAAGGCAAGAAGCTGTAGTGATTGCAGTAGCTGCTAGCCAGGGTGATGTGTTCATGGGTTTTACCGTTCCTAAGTTAGACCATTCCCAGTAGACGCTAGCACTAAAGAATTTGCTCCCCTAGTGATACAGTCAAATTATATCAACTCGGCTTGATGAAGAATATCGTAGGAAAAGAGAAAAGGTCAGCTATTAGCGGTCAGTGGTCAGTGGTCAGCCGTCAGTGGTCAGCCGTCAGCGGTCAGCCGTCAGTAGTCAGTAATCAGCAGTCAGCGGTGGCACAGGCTTCCAGCCTGTGACCTAAAGTCAGTGGTCAGCTTGTTTTATTCAAAAGCTGTTCAGTGTAGCTTAGCCTACTACGAATGGCTGTTCCCGTAGCGCTTAAGCTGATAGCTGATAGCTGACCGCTGACCGCTGATCGCTGACAACTGACCGCTGACCACTGATAGCTGATAGCTGATAGCTTACGTTACTCGTTAATCGTCACTTTCACCATTTGAACAGGGGTTTTGGGGCGATCACCACGTACAGTAGGGGTGGTTTGAATCTTTTGCACCACATCGATACCCTCAGTCACTCTACCAAAAACCGGGTGCTTCGAGGGGCCTGGAGAAAACCAATCGAGATAGGAATTGTCCCGTGTATTGATGAAAAACTGGCAACTACCGCTATTGGGAGCACCGGTATTTGCCATAGATAACGTACCTGGTTCATTGGAAATTTTGCCATTGTCCGGGTGCTCATCCTTGATGCAGCCGTCAGGACCATTCCCGGTACCGGCGCGAGGACTATTGGGATCCTTGCTATAGGGACAGCCAAACTGAATCATGAAGTTATTAATCACCCGGTGAAAATGAAGACCATCATAGAAACCAGACTGGGCTAGTTTAATGAAATTACCGGCTGTCTCTGGCATCACATCGGTGAACAATTCCACGGTAATGGTGCCTAAAGATGTTTCTAGGGTTGCGGTTGGGTTTGCCATCTATATTTCTCAGTTAATGAGAGTTTTGTTAACACTCAACCAGGATACAGCAGGGAGTCGGGAATCGGGAGTGGGGAATCGGGAATCGGGAATCGGGAATCGGGAGTCGGGAGGTAAGCTATCAGCTATTAGCTATCAGGTATCAGCTTATGGGCAGGCTACTTGAGGTGCTTTTGAATAAGCGATGCAGCGGGTTAGGTCACAGGCTGGAAGCCTGTGCCACGGCTGACTGCTGACCGCTGACCGCTGACCGCTGACTACTCCCTACTCCCTACTCCCGGTTCCCGGTTCCCGGTTCCCTGTTCCCTTTGTTGAAACTACCTAACAATTTCACTAAACGACCTCTTACCGATCCTCTGGGGTGATGGTTTAATGTCAGGAGGAAGAGATTGCACCACTCCCCATTTAGTTACTAATTCTTTTAGCAGCATCTCTTGTTGAGTCCGGTATTTGGTATAGTCTCCCCCTGAATTCATCACAGCAAACCAAACAGTGCCATAGGTTTGAGTTGGTAAGGCTCCGGCTAAGGTACTAACATAATTCAAACTACCGGATTTAACTACTGCTAAGTTAGGCAATGGACGTTCATTTAATATACCTTTGTCTTGTCCTACGATGGCAAATACATCAGCAACGGTCATGTTGTATTGCTGAAGATAGCGCTCAATGGCGAGAAATACAGCAGTGACAGCCCGAGGAGACATGCGATTTTCTTCACCTAAACCAGACCCATTGATTAAGCTAATTTCTGATTGGGGTACTCCCGCTGCTTCTGCTGCTTTGCGGGCTACCACCTTGGCACCACCAGCGGTATTCGCTAGCATTTCTGCCATTTTATTATTACTGTAGCGATTCATTTTCTTCAGCAGTTCCGCCAGGGGAAAGGAATACTGGCGCACTAGGGGCTGTAGATTGTCAGGGGGTGAAGCTACTACTTGCACAGAGCCTGCGATCGCAATTTCTGGTCTAGGGGTACCCGGGGGTAAGGTCTGATACTGAGTTTCTGCTGCTGGTGGCCAACTCTTACCATTCAAGCCTTGCTTGAGCAGAGTGCCAGCTTTGAGGGGTAAGGTCTCGAAATTCATATAAAACTTACCCACAATCACCAAATTACCGGTTACTTGCTTGATACCTAACTGATTTAACTGGTTGCCTACTACTATGGCTTCTTCCCAAACAAAAAACGGGTCTTCTGACCCTTCAACCACTAGGTCTCCCTGTAGCACCCCGTTCTCAATCGGTCCGGTGGCGCTAAATTTAGTAATGAATTGGTGGTCAGGACCAAGAGTAGAAAGAGCCGCTAGTGTAGTTGCTGCTTTGGTAAGGGATGCTGCTGGTAAGGGAATAGTGCCTTGGTGATTAGCTAAGAGGGTATCTCCTGATTCGATCCATATGCCTTGATTGGTCTTAGTCATCCCTTTGGCCGATAATCCTTTCAGGTATTGGTCAACACTCTGTTGGCTTCCTGGATTAGGATTCGTTTCCGCAACGGTTAGGGGTTGATCAGGCTTTTCGATCACCTTTAGTGCATTCTCTGGTTCTGACGAGTTCGAAGCATCTGGATCAGGAGATGGCGATACACCCTTAGGGGAATCCGCCCCATTACATCCAATTAGTAGTGCTAGGAGTAGTGTAGATAGTGTAGCAGTTACATATTTATATAGCATTTTTAGTTTAGTTGTGAACATACTCCTTTAGGCAAGAGGCAAGAGGCAAGAGGCAAAAGGCAAGAGGCAAAAGGCAAGGGTGTATCTCACTTTTGTAAATTTTGCGTAGGGTGCGTTAGGGGTGGGCTCGCCCTGATTTTCTACCTCTTCGCCACCATTGAAATAGCCCACCCCGTAACGCACCACCGAGTCAAACAGCAAAAATGAGATGCACCCAAAGGCAAGAGGCAAAAGGCAAGAGGCAAGAGGCAAGAGTAACCCACCCCTAACCCCTCCCAGGAGGGGAAATAGCTCCAGAGTTTTATAGGAAAATAAAAAAAGACCTTCTTAGTTTACATCTCGAATACAAATTTTATCCCATTGCAAAATATATCATGAAACCAAATCCTTATTTAGGATAAGACCAAAAAATCCTCCAAGCTCTTTCCTGCTTTTGCCTTTCGCCTCTTGCCTTTTGCCTTTTGCCTTTTGCCTTTTGCCTTTTGCCTTTAATCTTAGTTTCACATTTAAACTGAAAATGCTATATCGTTTCTTCTAACTGTTTAAGCTTCAAATTTACTTCCAAATCATCCCGTCCTACAATAGTTTCTATGTTACCGAGGCGTTCTTCTATTTGTTGAACTTGATTAGGAAGAAGGGTTTTATCGGACTTGTTATGAGAGTGCCAAACAAAAGCGGTGCTAGTTGCTGCGCCCCCGATCACAATCATCGGTATGGCTAACTTATATTTACCTGGGGCAAAAATCATACAAATGGCTAACATTCCAGTAGCATAAGACCAAATTTGTTTGGTGGTCATCGCACGGATATTAAGAGATTTCTCGAATTCGGATTGTGGTTGATAAGTCATAGTTTAATAAAGGGAATAGGGAGTAGGGAATAGGGAATCGGGAGTGTGGAACAGGCATCTTGCCTGTATCGGGCATCTTGGTGGAATAGGCATCTTGCCTGTATCGGGCATCTTGGTGGAATAGGCATCTTGCCTGTATCGGGCATCTTGGTGGAATGGGCATCTTGCCTGTATCGGGCATCTTGGTGGAATGGGCATCTTGCCTGTATCGGGCATCTTGGTGGAACGGGCATCTTGCCTGTTACAATTCCCAGGCGGGCAGGATGCCCATTCTACTGATATTGATCGGAAGATTCAGCAATGACTTAAGCTGATAGCTGATAGCTGATAGCTGATAGCTGATAGCTGACCGCTGACGGCTGACCGCTTACATCCCATCACCTATTACTAATCTTTCAAGAGTTCTGATCCATGGTCAGTAATATTTTCAAGACTCCCCGCTGCTGGGCATGGTTAAAGGCGGTTAACCCTTCTTCAACTGGGTAATGAGCTTGGATTAGGTAGTTGACATTTACTTTATCTTGTGCTAATAAATCAATGGCTGGTTTAAAGGGACCGCAACGGGAACCGATTAGAGTAATTTCGTCTACTACCAGAGACGAGGCATCAAAGGTTAGGTTGCCAGCATAGGTACTTTTTAGTACCAGGGTACCTCGTGGGCGCAAGGCTCGACGGGCAAGGGCAAAGCCTTCGGGGTTGCCAGTACACTCCACTGAGATATCGAAACTACCGTTAGTGATGGCATCGGCAAAGCCTACCTTAATTCCTCTGGCTTCTAAATTGGCCAATTTCTCGTGATGACGGCCAATCACAAGCAAATTGCAGCCAGTTAGGGCTAGGGTTTGTGCCACCAGTTGTCCCAGCTTACCGTCTCCGACTACTAACACCTGGTGATCGGGACGCACCCTCACTTGTTCCTGAATTTCCATAGCAGCAGCCAACGGCTCAGTAAAGGTGGCGGCATCAGTAGAAATAGTATCGGGTAAGGGATGTAAGTTTTTTACTGGCAAGGTCAGATAGTCAGCAAAGGCTCCGTTACGGTTAACAATACCTAAGACAGTACGGTTTTGGCAGTGAGTGGGTTGTCCACTTCTACAAAATCGACACTCACCACAGGCCGCATTAATTTCTCCCACCACCCGCTGGTTGACTAAATTATCTGGTCCATCTTCCACAACACCAACAAATTCATGACCTAAGATGCCTTTGTAGGGGTAATAGCCTCGGATTAATTCTAAATCCGTGTTGCATATCCCCGCACGCAACACCCGCACTAAGGCTTCATCAGAAGGTGGTGATGGCACAGGTAGGTCAGTGCGCACTTGCAGTTGCTGGTTTTCGAGCCAGAGTCCTTTCATTGTTGGTTGTTGTGACAAGATTGAGAAATTAGTTCCTATTTCCCATCTTAATCGGTGGCATTACTGAATTGGAGTAGGCTAAAAATTCGGCTTTTCTGAATTGAAGTATGAATGCGCGATCGTTTAGTTTTGGTCGAGCCCCCGTTGGTCCCCCAACTTTGGGGGACTTTGATAGTTTTGGTCAAGCCCCCGTTGGTCCCCCAACTTTGGGGGACTTTGATAGTTTTGTTCCCCCCAAAATTGGGGGGCTAGGGGGGCGGAATCATACCCAGAATCAGCAACGCCAAAAATTCTACCAATTTCGGAAATTACTACTAAACATTAATTTCATATGGGTGCATCTCATTAAAGCTGTTTGACCCGGTGGGTGGAACAGGCATCTTGCCTGTGACAATTCCCAGGCGGACTATCCTAACACTGACTATCAAGAAAATTAGAACCTGTGGGTGGTGCGTTACGGGACGGGCTTTTTAAACACTGGCGACGGATAAAATCAGTACCAGCCCGTCCCTAACGCACCCTACCCCTAATCCTCCCTCCATCCGTCGATTGTTGCCATCAAAATATTCACCAGAGGATGATCTATAGCTTCTTTGAAGGCTTCTACTCCTCCTGCTTTCAGGGCATTGATCACTTTGGCTTTTAGGGTTGGGTTAGTCTCAATTTGGTCAATAACTTCTCCTACAACTATCATCTTCTCTTTGTTGGTTGTAGTGGGATTAGTTTGGGATAGTTGATTGAGGAGTTGCTGGATTTCTGCTGCTGCTTCGGCTAAGCTGTGTTTTTGCTCTGATGTAAAATTATTCGTGTTAATTTGTCTAGCATTGTCGTTGAAAACATTAAAATTATTAGGATTATGAGCTTGGCTTTGATCTATATCTAGATTATCTATATTCAAATTACGGGCATTATCTGACATATCACTCTCCGCTTTAGCGGTATTTGTAAGATTGATTATTGGGTTGGATGACTGATGGCTAGTCAAAGCAGCTCTAACAAATTCCTTATAATCTTGATTATGAATTCTTTCCGCCTCTAGCAGAGCAGTTTGTCTCGCTGCTTCCAACCTAGCTTCATAAACTGCAAAAAATTGTCTTTCAAATTTACCTTTATCTGTTCCTTCTGGCACTTCTAAGGTAAGTAAAACATCATTACCTTTCTTCTCAATAGCTTGAATCGAATCACTAGTAATTGCAGGATATTCCGCTATGATTTTTTGGAAGGCTTGACGAAATGCTTCTTGATTAACACCATTCCGCAGCAGAATCTGGACAGTATTGATAATCTTGTTATAGAGCTTTTCAAAATCCCCTGGTTGGAAAACCCGGTCAGGATCATGGGGACGACGCTCTCGATTTCCTTGAGAATTGGGATTTTCTAGTAAAAAGACATACTGACAATCAACGTTAGTTAAGGTAGTTGTTGAGTCAATATTCCACGCTTCTAAACAGGCTCCCGTAAAGTAAGCATGAGTAAAATTAGTACCAACTGCTTGAGCTTCAGTTAAAATAGCCCATTCTAAATTAGCCTCCTCTAACGTGGCTTCGCTAATATTAGCAAATTTGAGATTAGCCTTATTTAAATTAGCTCCTTTTAAATTTGCCCCTCTAAGATTAGCATCAACATAAGACTTTTTGTAACCATTACCACTAACCGATAATTCTCTGACAGCAGTATCAGCTAAGATAGTTTTACCTGGTCTTGCTTGATCAAGTTTTATGGTATCTCGCCAACAGGTACGAGTAAGAATAGCTTCTCTTAAGTCTGTACTTTTGAGGGTAGCTCCGGTAAAATCAGCATCAGTTAAATCGGCTTTGTAAAAACTGGTACCTCCTGTAGCAGCAAAGGCAATAGCAATAGTACGAATCCAGGCATCTCGGGGATCCCCTTTTAGAGCACGCCAGCCCAGGTAAGCACCAAGTAATACTAAGACTATGGCTATGGCTAAGGCTAAGGCTATGTCTACGGGTTCCGTTAAGCCGAAGGCCTTGGGGAAGGCGCTGGGGAAGGCGCTGGCAATGACGAAGGCGCTGGCGAAGGTGAAGGTGAAGGCGATGGCAAAGGTGAAGGTGAAGGCGCTGGCCCTGGCGATAGCGAAGACAAAGGTTATGATGATGGCGAAGGCGAAGGCGCTGGCCCTGGCGAAGGCGATGGCGAAGGCGCTGGGGAAGGCGCTGGCGATGGCGAAGGCGCTGGCGATGGCGCTGGCGCTGGCGACTCCTGCTCCGAGCCCTTGACGCAGGATAACACTATATACTACAATTAGCGAAACCAAAGCTATCCAACCGAACACTTGGTTTTCTAAGTTGTCACCAAAGATTAACGCTACTACCCCCCCAGCCAGTAAGGAGGCGATTCCTGATAGTCCTGACACTATCCATGAAACTAACACAAGAGCAGTTACCCACCGTTTCTGTAATCCAGCCTTCGCGTTACAGAACTTAGTTCCCGTTAGAATAGCATTCTTAAAGTTCGCTCCCCTAATATCAGCTTCACTAAAATCTGCCCCGGAAAGGTCTTGCCCCTGGAAAGACTGGCCCCTGAGATTTACTCTGCGGAAATCTCTCTGCCCTTTTGCATATCTTTTGAGAACTTCTTTAGCTTCCATTAGTGATAGTCATATAGTCAGCGGTTAGCTATCAGTTATCAGTTATAAGCTTTCAGCTTTTACTTATCAGCTTTTACTTATCAGCTTTTGAATCAAACAAGCTGACCACTGACCTTAAGTATTAATAACTAGATTATTTTTGCTGATTAATTAATTTAGATGTATTTACCCTGACTTAGGGATTAGACACCCTGACTAAAACCGAAGGAAAATAGTTCCGGTTAGAAATTGGCTTCAGTATATTGACTGACAATCGTATCATATTTTCTGACTGCAGCAAATTAAGAAACTTTAAAAATATAGCGCTAGCTTTAGTCTAAAAAGTCCCCCTTACTAAGGGGGATTTAGGGGGATCTCAACCCTGAAGCAGATCCGGAATCGATCCCCCCCAGCCCCCCTTTGATAAGGGCAGGGCTGTAACATTGCTCATGAATAAATTGTAAATTCAATCGGTTGAAAGGCAGGTGGGGTGATGGAGAGAAGGTTTTTTTAAGGTTAACAATACCTTTTTATGACTAAAAATTCCCCCTATCTCCTTATCTCCTTATCTCCTTATCTCCCCACCAATCGCATTTGAGTCCGACTTTGAAACAGCCCTGCTTTGATAAGGGGGGAGCAATGAAATAGCCCAGGTGACCACTGACGGCTGACAGCTGATAGCTGATAGCTCACCTTAGCTCTGTCTAGCCAAGTCAAGTTTACTAGTATTTTCCAAACTAGCACCAGTAAGATTAGCCTTTCTTAAATCTGTACTTTTGAGCGTCGCTCCGGTAAAGTCAGCATCGGTTAGGTCAGCATTGTAAAAGTTAGTACCTCCTGTAGCCGCAAATGCGATCGCATTCTTCCGAATCCAGGCATGTTTAGGGTCTTCGTTGAGAGCATCCCAGCCCAGGTAAGAACCAAGTAAGGCCAAGAGGAAGGCTAAGGTTCCAGCTATGGCAGAGGCTACCTCGAAGCTCAAGGTTCCTGTTTTGGCAAAGGGCAAGGGTAACTGCTGTACCGCCAAGACTCCAGCTACAGCTCCACCTACCGCTACCAACAAGCCTAAGACTCCCACTAAGACACCATCTAAGACTCCCGCTCCGGCTCCAGTTGTAGCTACGGCTACGGCTATGACCAAGGGTAAGCCTAAGGCAAAGGCTAGGGCGAAGGGAAAGGCTAAGGCAAAGGCTCCTGCTACAGCAACAGCTACGGCTACGGCGAATACCAAGCCTAGCACTAAGGCTTGGACTGTTTGAATACCTTGACCAAAGATAACAACAAATAAAACAATTATTGCTACCAACGCTATCCAGGCAAAGATTAGGTTTGCTCCCTTGACATAGTTGACAATAAATGCTGCATAACACCCACCATAAAATGATACAATTGCTGATAGTATGAACGCTATCGATGAAACCAATAGAAGTGCAATTGACCATGATCTTTGTAATCCCGCCTTAGCCTGACGGAACTTAGTTCCCCTGAGCATCGCATTCTTAAAGTTAGCTCCTCTAAGATCAGCTTCACTGAAATCTGCCCCAGAAAGGTTTCTCCCTTGGAATGACTGACCCCTGAGATTTACCTTTCGGAAATCCCTTTCTCCTTGGGCATATCTTGCTAGAATTGTTTGAGATTTCATTAGCATTTTTAGGAGTTATTAATTGGGTGAGGTGGAAATTTTTGGGTTTTAGGGAACAGGGAACAGGGAACAGGGAACAGGGAACAGGTAACAAATCCTGTGTACCTGATTAGGCTAGAAGCCGCTATATTTTAAACACCTACTTGATCACAGATACATAGTCTAAGTAGTGATAGTTATAGTAGTGATGCTTATCAGATTTTTGCTTATTAATTAAGATGGGTTTGCTATGCCTTTGCGATTAGAATCCCTAAGGAAAACCGAAGCAGAGCAGTTGCCATTAGAAACCGGTTCGCTATAGCTGATTAAGATTCTGTTAATAAAAACCATAAATATGGTATCACAAATCCTGACCAAAAAAACTTAATAAAATACAAAATTATAGCCCCACCCCATACTTCCTACACATCCTACATCTTCTATACCTTCCATAAACTTTATACCTCCCTATTCCCTATTCCCTGTTCCATGTTCCCTATTCCCTACTCCCTACTCCCTACTCCCTATTCCCTACTCCCGACTCCCGACTCCCGACTCCCTAAGGACTTTGTTACAAACTTTTCAAAAATATGCTATAATAATATATTTTTGTGATATACTGAAAACGTGGAGAATAAATTCCACGGAAGAGCCAGCCCGCAGATGTTCTCGGCTGGAGGGCTGGCTCTTGATCCCCATTTACAGGAGACAACTTACATTATGTCTTACAGTCAACTATACCCATGGGTAATGATTTGCCTATTGCCCCACATGCCACCACTAGTTTTCGCTCGGTTCTGCAACCCTTCCGATGCCAAGAGCCATTCCCAGGCTCTGAAGCAGTTGATGCCCCATGGGAAATTTCTGATTTTTTTTGATGTAGGTCTGCCGATGGAGCAAGACGAATCTGAATCTTAGGGGTTTGTGTTCACGGGAATCGGGAGGGTGGGGAGATGGGGAGATGGGGAGATGGGGAGATGGGGAGATGGGGAGATGGGGAGATGGGGAGATCAGGTAAACCTCTTACAGATATTCACGTCTTTTCCACTGTTCCCTATTCCCTGTTCCCTATTCCCTGCTCCCTGCTCCCTGCTCCCTGTTCCCGATTCCCGATTCCCGATTCCCGATAACTGCCACGAAGTGTACTATTTTTTGTTAGGCCACCAAAACTTAATTTTAATTGGATTGGATGACTGTTTAATCAGATTAGATGACTGCTTACTGGGAAAACCAGCGGTAATCACTCTAATCAGTTCACTAAGATTCTGAACTAGGGAAGTTTCAGCTTCTAAGTTACCCTCTAGAAGAGCAGTTTTTTTTCCTGCTTCTAACCTAGCTTGATAACGTTCTAAAAATTGTTTTTCCACCTTACCTTTATCTGTTGCTTCTGGAACTACTAAGGTAACTAAAATATCATTACCTTGATGTTCAACTGCTTGAATCGAATCACCAGTAATTTCAGGATTTTTCGCCATTAGGTCTTGAAAAGCTTGACGAAATGCTTCTATATTAACACCATTATGCAGAAGAATAGGGACAGTATTAATAGTATCTTGATCTAGCAATTCTAAATGAACTGTGGTAATTTTTGTTCCCTGCTCCCTATTCCCTATTCCCTGTTCCCTGTTCCCTTTACTAGAAAGCTTTCCAAGCTGACAATCAACATTAAAAAAGACATACTGACAATCAACATCAGTTAACCTAGTTTTTGAGTCAATATACCACCCTTTTAAACAAGACCCGGTCAAATAAGCATCAGTAAAATCTGTACCAACTGCTTGAAGTTGTGTTAAATTCGCCCATTCTAAATTAGCACCTCGCAAAGTAGCTTCCCTAAGATCAGCCTGTTTTAGATTAGCGTAATTTAGATTAGCTCCTATTAAATTAGCCCCTCTAAGATTACAATTAATATAAGACTTATTTTCACCATTACCACTAACCAATAATTCTCTGACAGCCGTATTAGCTAACAGAGTTTTCCCTAGTCTAGCTTCGTCAAGTTTAATAGTATTTCGCCAACACGTACGAGTAAGATTAGCCTTTCTTAAGTCTGTACTTTTGAGGATAGCTTCCGTAAAATCAGCATCGGTTAAATTAGCATTCTCAAAACTTGTACCTCCTGTCAGGGTAGCTCCAGTAAAGTCAGCATCGGTTAAATTAGCATTCTCAAAACTTGTACTTCCTGTAACTTTACGTCCTGTAGCAGCTAATGCGATCGCTTGATTGCGAATCCAGGTATCTCTGGGGTCTCCTTTTAGAGCACGCCAGCCGAGGTAAGCACCAACTAAGATGAACCCTCCCCCTAAAACTGCGGCCAAGGCTCCGGCTCCGGATAAGGCTATTGCTGCGCAGTAGCCGACTACAACAAAGCCTAAGGATACGTTCAACCCTATGGGTCGGGCTAAAGCTCCGGCCAAGGCTACGGCCAAGGCTACGGGTGCGGCCAAGGCCAAGACAAGGAGTATAGCAAATATTAATACAAAGGCCAAGACAAAGGGTATAGCAAATATTAGTACAAAGGGGAAGACCAAGGTTTCCAAAAAGTATGAGCCACAGCCATTAGATAAACATTCTGCTGCGGCACTGGCTCCGTTGGCGAAGGTTATTCCGATATCTTTAGTTATTTCGATATATTTAGGACGAATAACAGCAAATAAGGCAATTGTAGCTATAGCAAGCAAGATAGGTATTTCAAATCCCTGGAAAGGGTTAAATATTAATGCTAATAACACCCCACCATATAGAGATACCATTCCTGATAGTCCTGACGCTATCCATGAAACCAACAGAAGAACAATTGTCCAGGGTTTTTGTAATCCCGCCTTAGCCTGACGGAACTTAGTTCCGGTTAGGATCGAATTCTTAAAGTTAGCTCCTCTAATATCAGCGTCACTAAAATCTGCCCCAGAAAGGTTTCTCCATTGGAATGACTGATCCCTGAGATTTTTCCTGCGGAAATCCCTTTCTCCTTGGGAATATTTTCTAATAACTTCTTGAGCTTTCATTAGTGATAGTTATATAGTCGTTTATTAGCTCACGGCTGACCCCTGACCACTGACAGCTTCATGCTTACCTTATTTTGAAATCCCTACTGGCTCTAAGATTTATCCTCTAAATAGTGATACTTAGAGGATTGATACTGAGAATATTTTTGCTGATTAATTTAGATGCATTTACCCTGGCTTCGCGATCAGACTTGCGGAGGAAAACCAAAAGAGGAGAGTTTCGATTAGAAGCCGGTTTGATGTACTTGCCTATTATTCTATCACAAATTTTCTGGCTTATATCACAATTCGTGACTGATAAAACTTAATATAATATAAAATTATAGCGCAGCCCTATAAAAAATAATTAGTGGTCAGTAGCTAGTTGGTAATGAAAATACCACCAACAACTAACTACTAACCACTAACTTAAACTTTCAATTCCTTGAGTGAGCTAGGAATTATAAATCGGTTGTGAGTAAGAATTCAGTCGTCAGCCGTCAGCCTTTAGTAGTCAGCCTTTAGCTGATAGCTGATCGCTGATAGCTGAGAGCTGATCGCTGATCGCTGATCGCTGATAACTGATAGCTATTAGCTGATAGCTTACGATTGAGTTTCACAAATCGTTTATAAACCCAATTGAATCAAGCTATTACCAACCATTGTCAGCTTGATACAGCACATAATCAGCAAGGGCTGCAATCTGATCCGCTGGTATACGACCTTTGAAGGCTGGCATGGGGGGTTTACCATTGGTGATCTGGTAAACGATCTTGTCCTTAGAATACATGCCATACTTCTCAAGGGCATCCTTTTTCAGAGTTTTTTGGGCATTGATTAAATTCTTTCCACCCGCATGACAAGCGGCACAGTTCCCTGCGAAGACTTGTGCTGATTTAGCTAGGGCTGCTTCATCTATGGCTGCAGCTACTTCGACAGGTTCAGCAGGAGCTGTTTCTTCCTCTGCTACTGCTTCTGGCTCAGCAGCAGGCTCAGGTGCTACAGCTACTTCTTCTGTTTCAGCAGGAGTAGTTTCTTCCTCTGCTACTGCTTCTGGCTCAGCAGGAGTAGTTTCTTCCTCTGCTACTGCTTCTTCTGGTTCAGCGGGAGCAGTTTCTTCCTCTGCTACTGCTTCTTCAGGTTCAGCGGGAGTAGTTTCTTCCTCTGCTACTTCGGTGGGTTCCGCTGGGGATTCCACTGTTTCAACTGCAGCAGTTGGGGCAGGTGTGGTTTCTGGAGGAACAGTCGCTGTACTTGAGTCAGCGCAACCATAGGTAAAGGTCAAGACACAGACCGTTACCACTAGGAGTGATAAAAGCTTTTTCAATGCAATTTGTCTCATGAGATTAAAAAAAACAAGTGGGCTAGTCCATAAAGGATTGTCAGATCATGTTTTTCTTTCCGTCAAAAGACAAGCTGTCAAACTTCTTTATTTCTTCCTGATTTGAAACGCGGTAAGGGCGCAAACCCTGCGCCCTTAAGAGTTATACCCTACGGTTATATTCCTTGGGTAAGTGCTGATTTTAATTCACAAAACTACCACGATTTGCGATCGCGTAAGTCTTATAATGGTTGATCTTGTGGAAGCTGTGTGGTTGTCACATTCAAATAAAGTCTTGATCAACAGCCCTAGTCCTAGTGCTACTATGTGCTATTATGACTGAGCTTCAACAATGATTGTGCCTCCCATGCCAGCACCACGGTGGGGGGCACAGTAGTAGGAGTATGTACCAGGCTCATCAAAGGTAGATTCATAGGAAGAACCCTTAGCCATCAACATGTTTTTGTGAGTCAGTGATGGGGAGTCATCAAAAATAACATTATGAGGACCAATGTTGTTCATCACCCACTTGACAGTCTCACCAGCTTTGATGGTAAGAACATTTGGTTCAAATTTTAGTTGCCCATTGTTTGTACCCATTTTTACAGTGTAAGTTTCTGCACCAGCTGCGGCAGCAGGCTCAGGTGCTGCAGCGGCCTCAGTGGTTTCGGCTGAGGCGGGTTCTTCTTCAGCCACCTCAGTAGCTTCGGCTGGGGCGGCTTCTTCTTCAGCCACTTCAGGGGCTTCCGCTGGGGATTCTACCTCTTGGGCAACTTCAGCAGCTGGGGCAGGTGTGGTTTCTGGAGGAACAGTAGCTGTAGTTGAGCCAGCGCAACCATAGGTAAAGGTCAAGATACAGAAGGTTACCACAAGCAGTGATAGTAGCTTTTTCAATGCTATGTTTTTCATAAAAAAAATTGAACCATGACTGTCAATGGTTCAATTATATGACAAGCTGTCATACACATTACAAGCTGTCAAACTTTTGTTCAAAGTTATTAGGATCAGATTCCATAGAAGCCCTACAGGTAAAGGGAAGGGCAGCTGGCACAGAGATCAGCGAAGCAGCAATTAAGTAATATGCTAGTATTCCCAGGTAGTATCCCCAGGTAGTATCCCCAGGGAAATCCCAAGCTGCCATCACACCAGCAGCAATAGGGGCTCGCTCCACCGATGATCACAGCATCTTAGGTACCGGTGATCATCGGTGTAGATGATTAAGGAACCTTAATTACAGGCACAAGGATCCTTTTTCCCAGCACAAGGATTGTATTTACCGGCACAAGGATTGTATTTACCAGCACAAGGATTGCCTTGCTCTGTAGTACTCTCACCAGGAGCAGTATTGGTTGTGGGAGTTTCTCCGATTCACAACCATGGTACATGGGGAATAGTAGCGGTGATCAGTGGCCAGGAAAAAAACACCTTTTGGCGGCGTACTGATCACCCTGATTTTCGCGATCGCATCGAACAAGTAGGGGAAAAAATCCTATTCCCTGGAGATATTATTAGTTTTACCTCTGATGCAATCCATAGTGTGGAAGCAATGGGAGATGAAGCAACAATTACCTTTAATATTTACGGAGAAACCAACTACGAGCAGCGATTTTAGTTTGATCCACTAACCCATTCGGCAAAGACGTTTTGAATTAATAATGTATAATTAATAATGTATAATTAATAATGTATAATTAATAATTTGGAAGTCAAATATAACATATTTAAAGTTTTCTGTCATAATTGCTAATTTAGCCCCTAGACCTCTACATTATAAGTTTTTCATTATACATTCTAAATTTTCCATGCTCCATGCTCCATGCTCCATGCTCCATGCTCCATGCTCCATGCTCCATGCTCCATTCTTAATTTTTAATTCTTACTTCTACATTCTACAATTCCCTATGTTATCTATTCCAAGCAATCGGAATACTAGGATGGGAAACTGGGATATTGGCATCTTGGTCAGATTTAGTTTCTAGATCCAGTACCCTCACAACTTGGTTATAGATTTCTTCTGCTTGTTGGGGAGAATCTCCAATGCTAGTTAATCCTAGTTTGCCAAATTCAGAGAGTGTGCCCATCAAGTGAAATACAGTGCCAGTTTTGGTGCTGCTATCAAAATGCAGTTGATGGTAGGCGATAATATCCATCAAGTCATTAGGCATTAACCCTCTGTAACTCTCTTTCTGTAAATTGTCCGTGGCAATATAGTGCTTTGGTTGACCCTGCTGACTGAAAAAAAGACCTGTGGAGAGGTCATAGCGACCATTGGTCATGTATTTCAGGGTCATAAAGGGATGGGTGGTACCGCCTTTGCGGAGGTTGATTTCAATGGCTTGTAAATCCCAGGTATCTCGATCGGGCTGATGAACAGCCACAAAATCTACACCGTAACGCTCTATTGCTCCTTTTTCCCCTAAGGTCTGACCGACTCGTACTCCCCAATCTTGCAGTTGTAGGCGATAACCTGGATCAGCGGGAAATCGACAACCTAGATAAATCTGACCGTCTGGTCCGCCAAGAATTTGATCGTGAGTCGAGAGAATCTTGACCTCGCCATGGGGAGTAATATAAGCCTGAACGCTAGGTGAACGCTTTTTTTCTCCGTGAATAAATGCTTCGGCAATTGCCCCTAACTGCGGTATCCGACTGCTATAACTCTCCCACGTTTCCCCACTGGCTTGAAATCTCAAATGGACGATCTTTTCTTTCAAAGCCGCTACTGTTTGAGCATGGGAAACATTTCCCGGACCTACCTCCGATAGTGGTTTCAAGTCCAGGATAGCATTACCCTCTCCAGAAAACCCTTCGTTGAGTTTAATCACAATCTTGTTTAGTTGCGGTTGCCTGTACCATAACTCAGCTGTTGCTTCGACTAAATCATCAACACTCCAGACTAACTGACTGCCGTCGGGATGGGGGACACCACTGTCAGCAAAAATTTGCCGACTACCGCTCTTGGTACCCCAATAAAGCAAATCTGGGTCTGGGGCAAGTAGGGGTAAGTTCAATTTTAAGGATATCTCGCGCTCCAGATTAGTAGAGTTGTAACAAGACATGTAAGACTTTCCTGGACGCAAAGCTTGACGAATCCGCTTCATCAAGCGGGGACGTTCTAGAATCTTTTGGCTGAGGGGTTTGAGGGAAGCATCATAGGTGGAAAACAGCAGTAAGCGATCGCGTGCATGGGAGAAGGGAATTCCCGGCAGAAGCTGCAAGTAGTAATCAATCACAATCGGTGGCAAGGGCACAGCGGTAACATAAATTAACCGTGTGTAAGGGTTGCGCAGACGAATTAGGGAAAATAATAACCGTTCTTCGTAGTGCAAAAAACCCTCAACTTTCAGCAGTTCCCGTTGATCAACACTGACAGAAGGCACTACCAGAATATCGTGTTCGTCTTGGTCAAATTGATCACTACTCTGCCAGCGATCGCGTAATTGGTGCTGTAGTTGCTGAAACTTTGACTCTTGTCCAGAGAAAGAATCATTCAGATTGTCCATTGTTTTCTAAAATGGTAGCTATAGCGCTGCACCCAGGCAATCGGGAACAGGGAATCGGGAATCGGGAATCGGGAATCGGGAATGGAGAATAAAAAAGTGAGTAGGGTGTGTCCGGGACGGAAAGCCTCTGATTTTCCACCTCGCAAGCCCCTGAACCCGTCCCGTAACGCAACCCACTGGCTGATATCTTGCTGTAGATGCACAATAGCTTAAGTTTCTAGCTCCTCTACGGATTTCGGTACACCAGCAGTCAATACTTCATTCCCTGACTCAGTCACTAACACATCATCCTCAATCCGAATCCCAATCCCGCGCCACCGCTGATCAATAGCTGGCTGACCTTCTATTGGCTCAGTATCAGGACCAATATAAAGTCCTGGTTCCACTGTTACTACATTACCGGGCTGGAAAATCTGCCAGTTTTCCCCCTGCTTGTAGCCTCCACTGTCATGGACATCCAATCCCAGCCAGTGACCGGTGCGGTGCATATATAGATGTTTATATTTCTCCTCTTTAATAATTTCCTCACTATCACCAGCCAGGAGTCCCAAATCGATTAACCCTTCCACCAAGATTTTCACAGCGGTGTCATGAAATTGATTATAGGGATTCCCTGGTTTAACTTGTGCGATCGCATTCAACTGTGCTTTCAAGACCAACTCATACAGAATTTTCTGCTCTGGGGTAAACTTACCACCCACTGGAAATGTCCGAGTAATATCAGCGTTATAATACCCATAAGAACAACCAGCATCAATCAGTAGTAAATCCCCGTCTTGCATCTGTCGATTGTTCTCGGTATAGTGTAGAACACAGCTATTAGCCCCAGACGCTACTATGCTCGGGTAAGCCGGTCCGATGGCACCTCGTCGCCGAAAATCATGTTCTAGCTCTGCCTGCACTTCATATTCATAACGCCCAGGTTGAGTAAATGCTCTAGCATGGTTATGGGCATCCACAGAGATTTCTATAGCTTGACGCATCAACTTCAATTCTGTAGCACTCTTAACCCGGCGCATCCCATAGAGAATTAAGTTAGTGGATTCGAGAGCCATCGGTCCGCTTCCGTTCTTGGGATAAAGTGCCATCAACCTTTGCCAGTGTTTTAGGATGGTATTATTAAAAGGTTTATCCCGTCCCAAGTGGTAATAAATTCTATCGGCCTTTTCTAAATACTGAGGTAGCTTCTCATTCAACTCAGTAATCGGATAGGTTTCATCGGCTCCAAATTTTTCTTTGGCTGCTTCGACACCTGTCCGATAGCCTGTCCAGACTTCTTTCTCTGGTTCTTTCGGTTGCACAAACAGGACAAATCGGTGTTCTTCGTGATGGGGCGCTAGTACAACTACGGCTTCTGGTTCATTGAAACCTGTCAAGTAAAAAAAATCGCTATCCTGTCGGAAATTGTATTCCACAGTATTATGCATAATGGCAACCGGGGCGCTCCGAAAGATAGCGGTTCCGTTGCCAATCTTACTCATCAACTGTTCACGACGTTCTTTATATTCGGTTTGTGGAATCATCTGTCCGCCTCCCGGTCGTCTCCCGCTATAATTTTTGATTTAGCGGTGAGACGTGCCATATAAACACCTGGGGAAACCCCAGGTGACAGGCACTCAGGAAAGGGAGGACAGGGTTTAAATTGTATAGGCATAACCATCCTTTTTGTGAATTGGTTGACAATATTTATGACTAATTCCTTGAATCAATCCGTTAGCAGTTGAAATATTGAATGACCCGGTTTTGCGAGTGGCAACCCGTCCAACGTAAGTTCCGATTTTCTTGCCTTTAGTGACAACTGCTTTGACAATATCTCCGGTCTGAAAACCTTTGTGAATCTTAGTTCTTGAACAGTACCTCTTCGGAAACCCGAACTTATCTGTTCGGCAGATTTGACGAGTTCCGTGACCTTTAGCCTCAATCAATAGAGGTTGATAATTCTCAACATAAATGCTTTGAACATTCCCCACACAGGCGGCATCAAGCCAATGTGTTTTAGGTAGGTTAAACCGACACCGATTGTATTTAGTACGACCTCCCGAACCGGTTTCTAATGGGTTACCGGTAGATTTCAGTTCTTTGTAAAGCTTCCAGCGAGTAGCATTAACCGCAGCGGCATCAGCTAAAGGTCGTTTGGCTTGAGACAGAATTCGTCTCAAAACATCAGGCTTCCCTGACAAGAACTGTTTAATCTCCTGGTTTCCTTTAGCCTGATTACAATCGTGACAAGCAATTGCCAGATTGCTAACTCTGTCGGAACCCCCTAAAGATTTGGGCTTGATATGTTCGATTTCCAACTTGGTATCCGTTGTACCACAGTAAGCGCATTTACGGTTCCATTTTTCGAGCAAGTATTCTCGAATTTCGTAGCCGTACAATGTACCTTGCTGATACTCAGTACCAGAGATTTCTGGGTTCTCCGTCTTTTGAGTGTCAAACCGTACCAACTCCTGAGAAATACCCGCTATCGGACAAAACCGAATCAGTTTTTTAACCCAAGTCATAATGTTATGAACTCTAGACATTAAACTAGGCGCTAACCACCTCTCGGGACGTTTCCGATTAAGAAAGCGAGGTTTTCTATAACGAGTTTTACGGTTACGGCGAGAACGTCTTAATTGTCGTCTTGAGGTTAAAGCATCTCGGATTTGGAATCCACGATGCGTTATTTCAGCACCCCAAATAACAGTGTTGTTTTGCCGAATTGCTAAACCTGTTGTTTTTGCACCTGGGTCAATTTTTAACTGGTGATTATGAGTAGTACAGTTTTCTACCTCCAAATCTGACAGGATGATGGTAAATGGATACCTTCTAAACACTTTGGCTCTACCTTGTTTGAGCAATAATCTAGCTCTTGCGGGACGACAAGGGTCTAGTGTTTTAAGGTTTTTATCGAGTACAAAAACACGCATAATTGTGTTTATCTCCTATTACTAGGGTGAAGTTCGCGCTCGTGCTTCGCACACGCTTGCGCGAACGCCAATGTTTTTTGAGTTTGTCTTGCTAATAGCACTGTCCTAACCCGTTTACGACTGTTTAACTATTAACCACAGAGCAAAAGACTAGCGACGCATCTAAGGGTGTGATAGCTCAAAAAACGGAGTACTTCGAGTACTTAGGCTGGTCACGTTATGAGCTTTTTCAAGCCCCCGTTATACCGCGATTAGCGATTAACGGTGGGTTCGTGACCCTTAGTTATTGGTTAGTTGTTAGCTATATTTCTTTTTAGCCCAACCCCACCTAGATAGAACTGGTTAATGGCAATTTTACCGTATAGGTTGTCCCAACTCCGACTTGACTAGTTAAGGTAATTTTACCACGATGCAAATCCACAAACTTGCGGATCATGCCTAACCCCATTCCTGAAGAAGACATAGAACCAATATTACTAGCTCGGAATAACGCTTCAAATAATTGTCCCTGACTTTCGGGCACAATCCCACTGCCTTGGTCTTTTACCTGGAACACAATTTGGTTATCTTCACAAAACATTTCCAAAGCAATCATACTACCCTTCAAGGAGTAATGAGTTGCTAAGGTCAGCAAATTGCTCAAAATTTGCCGTAGGATTTGTTCATCCAGCTCAACTAGGCCAGGGGAATCCTGAGGGATCAAACCGATAGTATAGCGCTTTCCCACCATGATTTGGTGCTCTTCCACTAAACTGCGGCATAATTCAACCACATCTACGGGCACACAGTTGAGCTGGAGTTCACCGGATTCAGCCTTGCTTAAGGTCAGAACATCTTCCATAATTCGAGTCATTCGCATCACTGATGATTGAATCCGATACAAGTTTCTTTCTTGTTTGTGCGGTGACAACTTGGACCCGTATTTTTGCAGCAGTTCAGCAGCAGTTAAAATAATCGATAGGGGAGTGCGAAACTCATGGGAAATCCTAGCGATTAGGTCAGATTTCAGTGCCCCTAGTTCTTGTACTGCAGACAATAGTTGACCCGCTTGAGCTTCAGCTTGTATGCTAGCGCAAGCTTTGGCTGGCAATTTGACTCTTTCTACTGCCAATAATTCGGGTTGTTGCTGTTCCCTGATATTCCACAGCACAAGAACTACACCCTTGATGGTACCATCTTCTTCTGTAATCGGGGAAGCACTATTTCCCACGGAGATCTTGCTACCGTCTTTGGCAATCAAACCTATGCCCTGATCCACAAAAATGACCCTTTCTTCCTGAAGCACTTCCATGACTGGGTTCTGGAGTGGGGTATCAGTGCGTTCGTCTACAATTTGAATCACATCTGTAATGCTGTGCCCAAAAGCTTCTGCTACTGTCCAGCCAGTGAGGGTTGCAGCGGCTGGGTTGATGTAGGTGATTGCCCCTGTTTCATTGGTAGCGATCACGGCATCATTAGTGGAGCTGAGTATTGTTGCTAGCAAATTCTGCTGTTTGACTAACTCTTTTTCCAGCTGGTGCCGATAGAGGGCCGTTTCAATCGCTACCCGCAATTCCCGTTCGTTAAATGGTTTGATCAGATACCCGAACGGTGCTGTCATCTTAGCTCGGGCTAGGGTAGTCTCATCAGAGTGGGCTGTCAAATAGACTACTGGAATCTGGAATTGCTCTCGGATGCGCTGAGCAGCAGTTATGCCATCTATATCGTTTGGATCTAAGGTAATATCCATCAGGACTAAATCAGGCTGGTTATTGGCAGTGCTGCTGATAGCGCCCGTGCCAGAGGTGACGCTATCGGTTACGGTGTATCCCAACTGTATGAGCTGTTCAGCAATAACTTCAGCTGTGATCGCTTCATCTTCAACCACTAAGATGTTTATTTGTGACATTTCCTAGTTATGGAATTGCTTTTCAAGTTACCTTGGGTTGTCCCTTGTCTTAACCTTGAAGCAAGCCAGTTTGTTCTCCCTACTTAATAACTTTTGCCTTGGTTCTGTGCTGCCGGTTAGTTAACTGCATCATAACCTAATAGTTCTATATCACAATTCGAGGTTGGTCTTGAAAAATTTACTAATGCTTTAAGCTTGTTTAAACAATTTTAAACTTTATTAAAATTTAATTTTAAACATAACACCATGACTTGTATCTAACTCAACTTCACCTTTGAGTTGCTTAGTGGCTAGGGTATGGACTAAGCGTAGACCGAGGGTCTTGGGGTTATCTAAATCTATACCTTCTCGGATGCCAAGACCATTGTCACTGACGATCAGTTCAAAATAGTTATCCTCACAGCACTTAAAGTCAACAATAATTTTACCGCCATCTTCTTCTGGAAAAGCATGTTTGAGGGAATTGGAGACTAACTCATTAATAATTAAACCACAGGTAATTGCCCTGTCGATGTCCAGAAATGTCTGAACAAAATTAACCTTAATCCTAGGGGGATTATTAGTACAGGCGTAACATCCTAATAAGTCCTTAGTCAGGGATTGAATATAATCTTGGAAGTCAATCTGGGTGAGGTTCTTAGAGCCATAAAGTTTCTCATGGATTAAGGCCATGACTTGGAGACGATTGCGGCTTTCACAGAGGATATCCAGAATACTTTCATCATCTATATATCGGGACTGGAGGTAAAGGAGTCCTGAGACAATTTGTAAATTGTTCTTGACCCGATGATGAATTTCTTTAAGCAGTATGTCCTTGTTTTGAGCCTCTAGAGTTGCTGCTTCTGCTCTGATGCGATCGCTAATATCTCGACCTTCTAGGATTAACAACACTATATTTCCGTTCTCATCCCGCAACGGTTTCACGGAAAACTCCATCGTGATCACTTGACCCTGTAACCCTAGCACCGACCCTTGATAACGGACAAACTCACCGTTAGCTGCTTGAGCGATCGCATTTTTTAAAGAATTCTCGGTTTGAGTAGACTGTGTCCACCATTGGATTTGCCAGAAGGGCTTACCCACAATCTCTGACGGAGTTAATCCGCTAAAGTTAAGGGCAGTTTGGTTGGCTTCGAGCAAGGTACCATCTGGTTGCAGGAGCCATGTAAATTGGCTGGTCTGGTCAAAGATGGCGTGAAATTTCCGCTCACTCGCGGCCATTGCTTCCTCGACTTGCTTGGCTTTGGTAATGTCAGTGACAATACCATCAATGCGTATCGCGATACCATGGGCATCGGTGTGAATTTGTACATGATCACGAATCCAGCGCACCTGCCCATCAGAGCGCACGATTCGATATTCTAAGTCTTGACCGTCAATGGCCAGAAGTGATTGGGGTGACAAGGGCAATGAGTTATTGCTAAAAAAATTTCGCTTCTGCTGAACTCGTTCTCGGTCTTCTGGGTGGATTACCTCTAGCCAAAGATTTGAGTTACCTAAAAAATCGGATATACTATAACCATAAAGACTATCAACAGCGGAGTTGAGGTAAAGCAGTCTGGAGGTTTGGGGGCGCACGGACCAAACCACATCCTCAAGGGAACTCAAAATACTTTCAAGTCGATTTTGGCTTAACTGTAATGCCAATTCGTTTTTTCCGAGGGCTTCTTGAGCCAGAATGCGTCCGCGAATCTCCTTGGAGAGTCTAGAATTGGTGGTTAAGAGTTCAGCGGTGCGTTGTTCAATCCGTCGTTCTAGCTCAAGGCTGGCTTGTCGCAACTTTTGGATCAGCTTCTGATTCTGGTCTTTTATCCAGCCGAGCCGCACAGCCAGTAAGACCACAACTAGAATCCCCAAACTCACCTCTACTGAACCCCCGGTTAAACTCGGTGGACCAACGTGAACAGCAGAGGCATAGATCAGGTAAATTGCCCATACTGTGGCACTGGTAACTCCAGCAAGTAATCCGTCGATACTGGCAGTTAGGGCAACAGCAAAGAAAAGAAGTATAAAGGGAGTTGGAACAACAAACCCAAACTGCCGTAGGGTTTCAATCCAGAAAATCATGCCTAAAACCGCCACTCCACCAATCCAGAAAGGCGGTTGCAGTCTGGGTAAGGGGCTAGGCAAGCGCATTTAAAAGTTGTAGTTGTAACTCATTAGTTGAATCACTGACCCATCTTGGGATAAATCCCCTGAGCTAATCGTAATGGTATCGTTTTTGGCACGGCGTATGGGTGTCTCCTTCATCAATGTTAAGAACTCCTCCACTGGCAAAATATCACACTGTTCGGCATCAGCGGCCTTGGTTCGGAAATGAGTAGGAATCATGATCTTTGCCTTAAGGACATCAAATGCCTGTTTAGCTTCTTGAGGGGTGTAGGCTTTTGGTCCCCCTCCCACTGGAATCAACGCTAAATCAGGACGCCCGATCAAAATTTTCTGCTCAATATCTAGAGGGGCTGCTGCTCCTCCCAGGTGTAGGATATTGATACCATTTTGAGTCCATTTCCAAACCACGTTATTACCAAACCGACGTCCACCGACTCGGTCGTGAGGAATACTAATTCCCTCGAATTTTAGCCCATTTACTTGAAAAATACCCGGTTCAAATAGGAGCCGGGGACTCCCCGGTATCCCTTCCGCTGCTCCTTCATCTAGTAGTAGGCTACTGATTAGGACTAAATCTGCCTCTACTTTTGGTGAGTTGTATCTAGCCGTACACCCAATGGTTTGGAATGGGTTGACTAAAACTCGCACACCACCCCCAGTAAATAAAAAGCAGGTATGACCAAGCCACTTTACTGTCAATACATTGCGTGATGGCTGTGCTTGGTAAGAACTGAGTCCAGAAGCTAAGCCGGTTGAAAGAGTTGTGAGTACACCCGCACTCACATAGCGCATCAACTGTCGCCGTTTCATGGTTTCTTGGAAACAAGTTTATTTTCAGGGAGATATAGAGAGAGTAGCAGATGCTGGCAGCGATTCTAAGAAGTTTTTTAGAAGTTGCTTACCAGAACAGGTCAAAATACTCTCTGGATGAAATTGGACGCCTTCTATGTGTGTATAGTTCCGATGTCTAACTCCCATAATTGTGCCATCATCCACCCAAGCCGTGATTTCCAAGACATCAGGACAGCAGCTACGGTCAATAACTAAGCTATGGTATCGAGTCGCTGTGAAAGGATTGGGTAATCCCTGAAAAACCCCAACCCCAGTATGATGAATCTCTGAGGTTTTGCCATGCATCAATACTGGTGCCGAAACAATTTTCCCGCCAAATACCTGGCCCAAGGCTTGATGACCCAAACAAACCCCTAAAATGGGGAGATTTGACCCCAAATTGCTGTATATAGCCCTTGATATCCCAGCATCTTCAGGACGTCCTGGGCCTGGAGAAATGACTACCCCATCTGGGTTGAGCTCGCGGATTTTCTGTATATCAATTTTATCATTGCGATAGACCTGAATCTCTGATGCCACAGGTAATTGGCTACCCAATTCTCCTAGGTACTGTACTAAGTTGTAGGTAAAGCTGTCGTAGTTGTCAATGACAAGAATCATTATCGGTTACTCCCGATTGACCATAGGTTGCAGGTTATAGATTATAGGTTAGCGCTTAATTGAACTCTGCCCTGGTTTTAAGCTCAGTATTCCAATTAGAATTGAGAATATTTATTCTGTATCCCTAGGAATAGTCTGACTTTGAATAGTTTTAGCAATGTGCTTCCGTTTCCTATCAAGGGTTCCAAATTTCCAAATATCCCCTAGAGTCACAGCACCATAAAGAATTTCAATAGATTCGCTCTCTTCATATTTATCTAAAGCAATTAGTTCTGCTGCTAACTGGTTGAAACCAGCATCAATATCTTTCTTGTTTGCTTCTATAATAATCAGATTTTGGTTACTTTTTAATAAGTAGTCTAGGGCTCCCCCTAGCTGATCGTTAATGTCTAGGGGATACTCAACATTGACTTTAACTGGGAGCAGCTTGGCAATTTCCAGGATTAGTGGGGCAATCAGAAATTCCCGTTTGGCAATTTCCGACGTAAGGCTTATTTTGGGAATAATGGTGTAGTAGGTATGGTTGAGGTTTTCAATGATATCTAGGTCATAGTTGGTAGACTTAGGAAGGTCAATTACTTCAATGGCGAAGGAGTAACCAAACTCACCAACAATTTCCTCAGTGGGATTGGTCATCGCAAAATAGTCACTAAATGTATACTTTCGGTTTTCTTTTAATATCGATTTTTTCATAAGCTGATAACTGATAGCTATCAGCCCTCAGCTATCAGCTATCAGTTATCAGCTTATGCGTGTTTGTCCCAGCGTCGAAGCCTGTGCCACGGTAGAAGCCTGTGCCCTCAGCTATCAGCTATCAGCTATCAGCTATCAGTTATCAGCTATCAGTTATCAGTTATCAGCCATTCGCGTAGCGTGGCCAACGGCCAAGGCTGACGACTGACAGTTGTTGGCGTAGCGTGGCCATTCCCGTAGCGTGGCCAACGCCTAAATGCTTACCTTTCAGCTTTTGAATAAAATAAGCTGACGGCTGACTGCTGAGTGCTGTTCGCGCAGCGTGCGCGTAGCGCATATGCTTACCCTGTGCCACGCTACTAGATCGGTACTTTTGAATAAGCGATGCAGCTTCGGAACAGGGGGTTTCCCCCACTCGCGCTTTGCATGGCTGACAACAGGTAAGTATTAGTTTAATCTCTGTTACGTCTGCTTCTCCCTGGCCGTAAGCATTAAGCTGAGTGCTGAGTGCTGAGTGCTGAGTGCTGTTCGCGCAGCGTGCGCGTAGCGCATATGCTTACCCCATCAGCTAAGAGCTCAAAATAGATCATAATCCCGAGAATAAGGAATTCTGGCTCTTAATGTTGTTTAGCGATCGCATTGGTTAAATTGTAGTCAAATCTTGATTTTTGTAAGTAATCAAGTATTTATACTTATTTCTTCTGCTTAAGAGCGATTGGCCTTAGGCCTCAGCTTTCGCGCTTATGCGATTGGCCGTAGGCCACGCGGGGCGCGTTCGCACTCCACTACCCAACAACCAGCAAACCCGAGCTTGGCTTCACCCTCTTAATGTTGTTTAGCGATCGCATTGGTTAAATTGTAGTCAAATCTTGATTTTTGTAAGTAATCAAATATTTATACTTATTTCTTCTGGTTAAGAGCGATTGGCCTAAGGCCACGCTTCGCGATCGCTCTTTATACTTGGTAAGTGCTATGACAGTCAGCGACTAATCGCCGTCTACTTATAATTTACTTGATCAACAGTCTCTTAGGCTACGCCGTACATCTGTTTCAATATCATAACGAGATAGTGTGATGTCTAAGATATGATTAGACCCAATCAGGAGACTGATCAACTATGGCATTGTCTTGATGCAGTCGCTCATGGGGGAAACCCCCAAGACCGCGCTGCATCGCTTAGTGACTTTAAAACTATAGCTGATGTACAGAAACACTATCAAATTAAATACGAAGAAGGAACGTTTATAGTTTCTCAAGACACTGACCCACCAGAAATTTTCTTGAAAGACCTAGAGTTTTATAAAGAAACGATAGATGTATTCAGCTCGGAAGCCTCCCGGAGTGAAATTATCATTTCTCCCTTGTTGCGAGAACTCTATAAAAAATACTATCAAACCTATGCTTTTTGGATTCAAAAAAGCATCTTCTATGATCAAGTTCTGTCAGGTACTCCTGACTATATATTTTCGACAAAATCGGAATTAGGAAAAACGGTTTTAGAAAAACCACTGGTTATTATTCTTGATGCAGTCGCTCATGGGGGAAACCCCCAAGACCGCGCTGCATCGCTTATTGAGGCGAAGAAAAATGATTTTCAACAAGGTTGGGGGCAATGCCTTGCCGAGTTGGTAGCTTCGCAAAAAATCTTAGGTGCGCTTTCCGTTGGCGAATTAAATTCGCCACGGGTCGCACCTCAAGATCTTCAACGTCCTATTTATGGCATAGTTACTGATGGTAATTTATGGCAATTTGGACGATTACAAAGGGACATTTTCACTCAAAATATCGAAAATTTTACGATTGATAAATTGTCCCGATTATATGGAGCATTAGACTATCTTATCCTGTTAACGGAAAACTATACTAATAACGAGTAATATTCCTATTACCTTGAACTCTTCTAATTCCTGTCTTCCATTAATCTCACGCTCCCCGATCGGGTCAGACGTGAGGCCACTGCTGGTTCAATGCTAAACGTGGCTCAAAGCCTTGCTAGTCAATCAATTTACTCCAAGTTTGTGGTCCGACGATACCATCAGCCGTTAAGCCTTGTTGTTTCTGAAATCTGATCACAGCACTTGCGGTGCCTGAACCAAAGATACCATCTGCCTGAGTTCCCACCCGACGTTGGAGATATTTTACCGTGGTCCCTCCAGCATGATTAGGTCTAAGTATGGGTTGCTCAAGAATCTGATTAATAGTCTGCCATGTCGTCGAGTCACCAATTCCAGTTTGGTTAATTCCTACAATAGCTTGAAATGTTTTTATTGCTGCGATAGTCGCCTGACCAAGAGATCCATCTTCTACTAATGGCTGACCCGCAGGACTTTTAATTTTTAGACGATTGAGATATTTTTGTAATTCTAGCACATTATCGTCAGAGGAAGATTTAGTAGTTGGTGGCTCTTCTCCTGTTAATCCTTGAACAATTGCATTAGCTAATACTTCTGGATCGTAGAGTGCCATATCTTTCTGGGAATCACAAAAGCAGCTTTCTATCAGAATTGCTGGCATATTGGTATATCGGAGGACATATAAATGAGAGCCATTTTTAACCTTTCTATTGAAGTAACCCAACTCGACTATTTTTTCTAAAACTGGCTGGGCAATTTTTTTGGCAGTATCACTAATCGCAAATACTTCTACCCCATTAGCTTGACCATTAAACCCATTAAAATGAATTGAAACAAACTGATCAACTCGATTAGCATTGGCAATATTGCACCGTTGCCGCAGCGAGCTGCCCAAAGTACTCGCACTCTTAGGCTTGCATTCAACTACCTGATGTCCCAAGTCTCTCAATTTTGAAATTACTCTAGTTCCCACGTCTCTAGTCATTTCATCTTCTACTCTGATACCTTGAGCTCCTGTATCAGGGGGCAAGTTGTGACCAATATCAATTCCGTATTTCATGAAACCTTCTGAATCTCTCTAATTAGCCCTTTTCTCCAATTCTCTTCTATGTTAGTGGATTTAAGCCAATGGTGCTTAATAAAATTTAATAAACTGCTGCTAAATCGAAAACTCACACTGAACACTTTTGTTTTCTAAATTGATCCGGATCAAGAAATCTTAAAAAATAACGTAAGCTATCAGCTATCAGCTATCAGCTTATGTGCTATGCACACGCGTGCGCGTTCAGCTAATGGGCTACAGATGGTGCTACTAGATCGGTACTTTTGAATAAGCGATGCAGCTTCGGAACAGGGGGTTTCCCCCACTCGCGCTTTGCTTGGCTGACAACAGGTAACCATTGGTTTAATCTGAGTTAAGTCACAGGCTAGAACCCTGTTCCACAAAGCTGTTCGCCCAGCGTGAGCCTTTAGCTGACGGCTGACGGCTGACGGCTGACGGCTGACCGCTGAACGCTCAATGCTTACCTGAACTTTAAATTGAAGCTTGAGCACAGCATAAAGTAATGGGTAATAGGAAATTGGCTTACAATTCCCCATTACCCATTAGCTTGTCCTAAATTACCAACTAACTATCCTGTAGCCTTCTTTTCGGGTTGTTGATAATAAAACCCAGGCTTTTAGATTGCTACAATTTAACCGTAACTGTCTTGACCTCGGTGTATTGCTGCAAGCCATACTCCCCAAGTTCACGACCAATCCCAGACTGCTTGAAACCACCGAAGGGAGCAGCGGCATCAAACACATCGTAGCAATTCACCCAGACAGTACCAGCACGGACATTGTTTGCGATCGCATGAGCTTTAGTAATATCCTTTGTCCATACAGCTGCTGCTAAGCCATACATAGTATTATTTGCCCGCTGAATCACTTCATCCATATCTTTGAACTTAATAATGCTCATCACTGGTCCAAAGATTTCTTCTTGGGCAATCTTCATCTGATCTTGGACATCAACAAACACTGTCGGTTCGATGAAGTAACCGCGATCGCCAACTCGGCCACCACCACACAACATCTGAGCTCCTTCTTGCTGACCAGACTCAATATAGCCCATCACCTTATTGAACTGTTCGAGATCCACTTGGGGTCCCTGTTCTGTGTTAGCATCAAACGGGTCACCAACTGTGCGATTTTGTGCCCGTTTCACACACTTGTCTACAAACTCGTCATAGCACTTTTCTTCCACAAACAGTCGCGAACCAGCACAACAGCACTGTCCTTGGTTAAAGAACAGGGCAAAGTGAGCGCCCTCAATGGTTTTATCCATGTCAGCGTCAGCGAAGACAATGTTAGGACTCTTACCACCAAGTTCTAGAGTGATGCGCTTGAGGTTACTCTTGGCAGCAGCTTCCATAATTAGATGCCCTACCTCAGTCGAGCCGGTAAAGGCAACTTTATCGATATCCATATGATGTGAGATCGCAGCCCCAGCGGTTGGTCCATAGCCTGAAAGAATATTCACCACACCAGGAGGGAAACCTGCTTCCACAATCAGTTCACCGATCCGCAACGCTGATAAAGGAGTCTGTTCCGCTGTTTTCATCACCACGGTGTTACCAGCTGCCAATGCTGGGCCTAACTTCCAAGCTTGCATCAACAGTGGAAAGTTCCAAGGAATAATCTGACCAACCACTCCCACAGGTTCATGGCGCGTGTAGCAGAAGTAGGGTCCGTTGATGGGAATTGTTTTGCCTTGAATCTTATCTGCCCAGCCAGCATAGTACCGATAGCAGGCAATGACTAGAGACACATCTGCATTAAAGGAATCACGATAGGGCTTCCCATTGTCTAGGGTTTCCAGCCGTGCTATTTCTTCCTTGTTGGCTTCGATTAAATCAGCTAGCTTGTAGAGTAACTCCCCCCGCTGGGTGGCCGACATTTTCGGCCAGTCTCCACTGGTAAAGGCTGTCCTAGCCGCCACTACTGCTTTATCAACGTCTGGGGCATCAGCCTCAGCCACATCACAGATCACCTCTCCTGTAGCAGGGTTAATCGTCTCGAATCGTTTCCCGGAGGTGCTGTCTACCCATTCGTTGTTAATCAGCAGCTGAGTTTGACCGATTTTGACCGTTGGCTTTGGTGTTGCCTTTGGTGTAGGGGCGGTGACCATAATAGTCTCCTGTTGTTAAGTTTATTTTTTATGACATCCTCAATTCTAATGGTGGATTGTAAACTTAAAATTTAACTAAAAATATAGATTTTATTAATATTTTATTGACGATTGTTAACTTATTTTAATTTTTTGCTGAATTTTGTTAATACTTTAACTATAGTATCCCTAATTATCCCTATGGTAATATCTATAGGGGTTCTAATATTAATGAGGTTGTACACACTTATTTTTTACCTGTTCCCTGTTCCCTATTCCCTATTTCCTAAAATCCAAAACTTGTGTACCTAAACTATTTGATTATTTTATAAATTATATAAAATATTACTATCTAATCACCCATTATCAATGTTTGGCTGAACTCCATAGGTTTTAAACTTGTCTATAACTATCTGCATTTCTTCCTCACTCAATAATTGAGGTTCTCCATAAATCTTGTTAACACTGAGGATTTTGATATACATTTGAGCCAAGGTTTCTAGCTCTTGGGCGACTTTCAGAGCGTGCCTTATATCTTTGCCACAGGCAATCATACCATGATTTTTTAACAAACAGGCAAGGGAATTTCCCAGTGCTTTTAGGGCGTTGTTGCTAAGTTCTTGAGTGCCAAAGGTAGCATAATCAGCTACTTTTATACTGCTCCCACCTGTCCTAGCCACCATATAATGAAAACTGGGTATAGCTATACCCATACAAGCCAATGCTGTAGCATGGATGCTATGAGTATGGACAATAGCATTGACATCAGTTCGATTCAAAAGTATGTCATAGTGAAATCGCCATTCACTGCTGGGTAAATAACGATTATTCTCAGCAAAAACAGGTTCTTTGTCTTTGCCGAAGTAAATTTTGCAGAGTTGATCAGGAGTTAGGTCTTCGTAGTCTAGTCCACTGGGAGTGATTGCTATTGCCTCACCGATACTGTCTCTAACCCTGACACTGACATTACCACTGGTACCTTGATTGATACCAAGACTGTTCATGCTAAGACAGGTATCAATGATTTGCTGGGCGGTTATGGTTTCAACAGGGATTGACGTGATGATCATACTAAGTTGCACCTGATCGGGAAATTTAGGGACTTTATCAACAATCCTATCCCCCTTGAGCACCACAAGGATATAGCAATCCTAATTCCTAGGCAAACAATACTCCCTTAGTTCATCAGTTTGAGTTGCAAACTCTCACTGTTGAGGAATCATAAGAGATTGCTATAAACACCGATACACTGATAATCCAAGCCAATCTTAATCTTTTTATCGGTATTCTTACCCTTGCTGCAATCAGGATAAATGGCTATGTATAGCCATGGTAATTAATTTATTGACAATAACACGGGATACTATTCTTCAAGAGCGACCCGTGATGGCGAGCAATCCCTTGACCGTAGGTCACGCGGGGCGCGTTCGCCATCACGTAAAGCGTACCTAAGCATTTTCACCCTCCTGACCCTCTTTCTCGTTTTAACCATCTTCCCCATCTTTCCGCTTTTACACTGTTTCACAACTCAAATCGGATGGCTATAGCATGAATTAAAGCCGAGGAACACTCAACAACAAAAGTCGCCTACCACTATGGTAAAAGCAATAGGCGACTAACTCCTCTCTATGGATTAGATAATTACATCAATTAGGTAACATTGGCAACAACAGAGTGGTACTTGACCAGATCAGCGATCAGCTGTTTGGCTCTTTGACAGTAGCTTGAACATCCACGCTCTGAACACCTTCAACCTGGATTGCCAAAGGTGCAATCTGACTCAATTGATCATCAGACGAGACTTTTCCTGAGATAGTCACAATTCCCTCTGCCGCTTCAACTTCTAACTGGCTATTGGGGAGATTGGTTGCCAAATTATTGAGTACTAAATTGGCTAGTTGGTCATCATCATCAAGGTTTTCTAAGTTACCCAAGGCTTGATTTTGCTCTTGAGTAGTTCCAATCTTGGACTCCATTTCCTCTTGGGTTCCTTGGAGCATGGCATCCCCTTGGTTTCCTTCAGGCCGTAAGGTGACTAGTTCTTCATCTTTTTGATCTATAGAGTAGGAGGCTTCATCACTTGTTTTAGCTTCATCGCAAGCAGCAGCACCAAATATAATCACTCCACCTAGTAAAATTGGCATCAACTTATTCATCTTTAATTTCTCCTTATTCTCTACTTTTATTTACTCCAATCGAGTCCGGTTGATTACTTATTATTCAGGCAAATTTTGACGTATTAAGTGTTAAATAGAAAGTGAACAATTACACTATTTAAACGATTTACTTTACGAATTAACCTGACTAATAAGTAGTCAAACATACGGGATATAATTCCCAAAAACACCAAACTTAGTGAGCTGAATTTTCTAAATCTTAATTTCCCATGACTCCTGTTGGTTCTGGTTCCGATTGAGCATGAGATCTTGAGGGCAGAATTACATGGTCAACAACATGAATAATGCCGTTAGTGGCTTCAATATCTGCTTGAGTTACCTGGGCATTGTTGACACTAACATTACCGTCTTCACCCACTTGTACTGTCACTGATTTTCCAGCGATAGTGGTAATTTCTCCCGACTGGATTTCACTGCTAGGAACTGCACCACTTACAACATGATACTTTAGCAGCTTTACCAGTACTTCTTTGTTTTCTGGTAGTAATAGACTGTCTAAGGTCTTTGCTGGCAGTGCAGCAAAAGCATCATCGGTGGGAGCAAATACTGTGTAGGGTCCTTCACCTGCTAAGGTTTCCGTTAAGCCCGCTGCCTCAATTGCGTTGACAAAGGTTTTGAATTTATCATTGCTCGCAGCTTGCTCTACAAGGTTACTGGTTGTAGATTCAGCCTCAGTAGTAGCTGGCATTTCTACCTTTTCACCCTCTTGAAGGGGTTTATTCAAGGAATCGGGGGCGCTTTCTACCATAGACTCAGTCATAGACTCAGTTGCACCATTGACAGGATCTTTAACTGAGTTTTCTGTTTTTTCTTGCGCTATTGTCGGGAAACTGATCAGAGCACTTAATCCCAGAATACCTGTTAGCAACTTAATGCGAGTTTTCATTTAGATCATTTCTCCTGAATGCTAGGTATAGTTGACGCTTTCCAACTAATTGTTCGAGGTATAGTGATCGAGATATAGTCATCATCACTATCAAACCAGATAGGTTGTCTAAACCTATTAATTAATGAATGGTTAAAAATTGATAACTATACACTCTCAACACTCTCACTGATTGGAAAGCTAAGTTATATCAAGTCTGGAAGCCTCATGATTAATTAACCAAATTTTCCCACCATTCCCCATTCCCCATTCCCAAAAGGGGCAGTTTATCTGTTGCAGGTATTTAGAGAATTGGTATTGGTATTTGGTATTGGTATCAGAAGGATGATTTCCTCCTAGGCACAATCTACCTATAGACGTTTTTGCAAGTTCCCCGAAAATTTTGAGGGTGCCAGAGTCTAAATTACCCTGAATTTCATCTTGTGCCTGTTGAGGGGTTAGACCTGCTAGAATCAAGCCTTGAAATACCCACCCTAACCCGGAACTATTGTTATTGTTTAGTATTTGCTGCATTTGATTCACCACAGTACCTCCCAACTAAATTGATGATTTCCTGGGCTTCATAGTTTGAGATTATTACCCAAAAGTAAAAAAGTCGGTAAGGAAGTTAGGGATTAGAGATTAGGGATTAGGGATTAGGCATTAGAGATTAGAGATTAGGATAATGGTATAATAATCAGACAATAAAATCCCAAACTAGAAGCTATTTTCCTAAACCAGCGGTAAACGTATCTCAAAGCAGCTACCAACCCCAACCTGAGACGTAAGGGTGATTTTTCCCCCATGACTGTGAGTGATTGCTTGAGCGATCGCAAGTCCCAACCCGGTACCCCTCTCTCGGCGAGAACGAGCTTTATCTGCACGCCAGAAGCGATCAAATACAAACGGCTGATGTTCAGGGGCAATACCAATGCCAGTATCCTCAATCATGACCAGGGCACAGCGATTCTGTTTGGCAACAGTAAGAACCACTTTTCCTTTAGGGGGTGTGTATTGCAGGGCATTCTCTAGCAAGTTGGAAAATAAACGGGTCAGTTGCCCTTCATCCCCAATTACAGAGACTGTTGTCAGGCAGTTATATTCCAAAGAAATCTGCTTATCTTGAGCAAATGATTCTAACAATTCCACCACATTCTGCAAAACTGTATTGAGGGAAATTGGGACTGACTTTCGGGTCGGAATTGACAAGGCTGCATCAGTACGAGCTAAAAATAGTAAGTCTTCTGCTAAGTGGCTCATCTGATCTGTAGCGCTAGCAATAGCCACTAACTTCTTAGCATCCTTGGGATGAATTCGCTCAGGATGATTTCGCATCACATCCACAGAGGCTTTAATTGCTGTCAGAGGACTGCGCAATTCATGGGAGGCATCAGCAGTAAACTGTTTAAGCTGCTTAAAACTTTGCTCAATCGGCTCAAGAGCTTTCTGGGTCAGCCAAAGTCCACCGATACCAACAAACCCTAGAGCGATCATTCCTCCCATTCCTAATCCCCAAAATAGTTGGCTTTGGACAATTTCTACATCCTCTGTGGATTGACTGGCTCGAATATACCCCTCTAGGGATGGCTGGCTTGGTTTCGAGGTGTCTTTAAACACAGAAATTGTAAAAGTCCTAATTGGCTCTGATGTCTCGGGGAGTTGTAGCGTCCACGAACCCAGTTTTGGTGGGAAAGTCAACACAATCACACCTCGCCTTGCCAATAGTTTACCGTTAGCATCAAACCATTCTAGGCTTTGTTGGTCTCGGTTAAAGATATCTCGCCAGGGGACTTCATCAACTTGTTCAATGTATTGACTCCCTTTCACTTCTACTTCTGTAAATGATGGGGCGGCGGATTGGGCTAAAGTCCGTAGTTTTTTGTCAAGTTGCTGGTACAGACTCTGTGTTAAAAACACATACACACCCGCACCAAATACACTTAAAATTGCCGCCATTACCATCAGGTAATACAACAGAAGACGCCAGCGCAAACCTTTAAACATCTGGGAATTAGTAATTAGTAATTAGTAATTGGTAATCCCTAACTGATCCAACTATACTTGATATCATTCCTTACTTCATGAACGCCGTCAACCTTAAAGTTGCCAACTTTAAACCTGCCAACCTCCAACCTACCCTACAAGGGACGCCAAAGGCGAAAAACCTCCAACCTTGAACCTGCGAACTTTAAACCTGCGAACTTTAAACCTACCAACTTTAAACCTACCAACCTGCCAACCTGCAACTTTCAACAGTAACAACTGAATATTGAATTAGGGATTTTCTTTCAGACGATAACCCAAACCATAGACTGTCTCAATCAAATCAGAGGGAGCTCCTGCTGCATCGAGTTTCTGTCGTAAACCTCGGATATGAGCTTTAACGGTTGCTTCTTCTGGTAGTCGTTCAAAGGACCAGAGGTTTTCCAGGATTTGAGCACGGCTAAACACACGGCGAGGATGGCGCAGGAAAAATTCTAGCAGAGCATATTCTTTTGGACTTAGGGACAAGAGGCGGTCTTCATAGAAGACTTCACAGGTACTGGGGTCAAGGCGGAGAGAATCCCATTCCAGTACAGGTGGTAAGGTAGTATTTCCCCGGCGCAGTAAGGCCCGAATTCTAGCGGACAACTCTCCTAAATCAAAGGGTTTGACTAGATAATCATCTGCACCAGCATCAAGTCCTAAAATTTTATCATTGATGGTATCCCGAGCCGTCAGCATTAGAATGGGAGTAAGGTCGCCTTGGGAGCGCAACTTTCGGCAAAGGGTAATACCATCAATCTTTGGCAGCATCACATCTAACAAAATTAAATCATAGCTGAAGCTCTCTACTAGTTCCCTACCCACTTGACCATCATTGGCAACATCCACGACATAATGCTGGTCGGTGAGGTCTTCAGCAAGGGCGTCGGTAATCCGCTCATCATCTTCTACTAGTAAAATCCTCATCTTCAGCACCTCTGAATGATTACCTGAGTTTTATCTTTGATTATGACCAATTTTTTGACAACTGTAGAAAAATTCGCGAGTTTTCCATGATACTGCCAAGATGATTGATAGTAAGTCCGGTTAATCAGTTAGTAAGTATTCAGCCGTCAGCCGTGAGCCTTTGGCTCACGCTACTTGAGGTGCCGTCAGCTTATTTTATTGAAAAGCTGTTCGGTGTAGCGTTGGCTATGGGCATAAACTGTTCCGGTAGCGTGGCTACAGCGCTTTTGGCTGATAGCACCTCAAGTAGCATCTCAAGTAGCGCATTAGCTGATAGCTGAATGCTTACATCAGTTACCAAATAGTCCTGGTATTTTTGGTAATGGCTTATGGGGAATCGTCAACTACAGCATTGTTAGTTGAAATATAGAAATGAAACTAATAAAAATAGGCAACTTCGGCTCAGCAATGCAGCGCTTTTTGATACTGTTTTCGTCAAGTATTTTTCCCTTGTCCAAAGTTCTATTGTCCGCAGTTGCCGACAACTGCGCCGAAGTATAATTAGTAATAATTATCAATAATAGCACTACTGACGTAAGGCCACTGGGAGGGTTAGCCGATCAGTACGATTATGATCAAATATGATCGAAGTGTAAAGAATTATTTCGAGCTGGTTCCATGAAACGCATTGTACTGATAGCAGGATTTGAATCCTTCAACGCTGACTTGTACCGCAAAGCTGCTGAGTTGGCCACCATACGCTGTCCGGAACTGGATATTAGAGTATTTAGCGATCGCGAAATCACTGCCAACCCTGATACTGTAGACGCTGCCCTCCAAGATGCCCAAGTCTTCTTCGGGAGTCTACTATTCGATTATGACCAAGTGTTATGGTTACGCGATCGCATTCAACACATTCCCATCCGCTTGGTATTCGAGTCAGCTCTAGAACTGATCAGCCTGACTCAAATTGGTCAGTTCAAAATTGGGGATAAACCCAAGGGGATGCCCAAGCCAGTAAAATTCATCCTGGACAAATTCAGCAACGGGCGAGAAGAAGACCGCTTAGCCGGTTATATCAGCTTTTTGAAAATTGGTCCGAAGCTGCTGAAATATATTCCTGCCAGAAAAGTCCAAGACTTGCGCAATTGGCTAATTATCTACGGTTACTGGAATGCTGGTGGCTCAGACAATGTGGCATCTATGTTCTGGACCTTGGCAGAGAAATACTTAGATCTGACAGTGGGAGAAATTCCGCCACCAGTGGAAACTCCAAACATGGGGCTACTCCATCCGGACTACGACGGGTATTTTGAATCCCCACGACAATACCTAGAATGGTACCAAAGCTTCAAACTTAAACAATTAAACCTTATTGGGCAAAGCCCTACCAGCCCGCTAGCTTCTCAACACAACCTTAGAGAAAACCCTGTTGTCGGGATTCTGCTTTATCGGAAACACGTAGTTACAAAACAACCTTATATTCCCCAGTTAATTCGCTACTTTGAGGAAGCTGGATTAACTCCTTTACCCATCTTTATCAATGGTGTAGAAGGTCATGTAGCCGTGCGAGATTGGATGACATCTGCTTATGAAACCCAACAGCGGCAACTGGATAACGTGGAAACTCCTTCCCTGTCTAAAGACGCTGTAGAAGTTGATGCCATTGTGTCTACCATCGGTTTCCCGTTGGTAGGGGGTCCAGCTGGTTCTATGGAGGCAGGAAGACAGGTTGCTGTAGCGAAACGTATTCTCACTGCTAAGAATGTCCCTTATACTATTGCTGCACCCCTACTGATTCAAGATATTTACTCTTGGACAAGACAAGGCATTGGGGGGTTGCAAAGTGTCGTTTTATATGCATTGCCGGAATTGGATGGAGCAATTGATACTGTACCCCTAGGTGGTTTAGTCGGAGAAAATATTTATCTGATTCCCGAACGAGTTAAACGACTGACTGGACGGGTCAAGCGTTGGATTCAACTCAGACAAACCCCACCAGACCAAAGACGAATTGCGATTATTCTCTATGGTTTCCCTCCTGGGTATGGAGCAACAGGAACAGCAGCCTTATTGAATGTACCGCGATCGCTTCTTAAATTCCTCCACGCTCTAAAGGAACAAGGTTACACTGTTGGGGAATTACCAGAAGATGGGGAAGAACTAATCCGCTGGGTGAAAGCAGCAGACGAGCGGTCGAATGGTAAATGTTCTAACCAGCAACCTTCAACCACCAACCAGCAACCTTCAACTAGTAACCTTCAACCTTCAACTTTCAACCTTCAACCAGCAACTAGCAACCACCAACCAGCAACCACAGTTAACGTTAAAACCCTACAAGAATGGCTAGGCTACTTGCTAACTACCCGTATTGAAAAACAGTGGCAATCCTTGACTGGTACAGGAATAAAAACCAATGGGGATGAGTTCGAGATTGGTGGGATTGAGTTAGGAAATGTCTGGATTGGGGTACAACCACCCCTGGGTATTTCTGGAGACCCGATGCGGCTGATGTTTGAGCGAGACTTGACCCCACATCCCCAGTACACTGCCTTTTATAAGTGGTTACAGAATGATTTTGATGCCCATGCGGTGGTGCATTTTGGCATGCATGGCACCGTAGAATGGTTACCTGGTTCACCCCTGGGGAATACGGGGTATTCTTGGTCGGATATTTTGCTAGGAAATATCCCAAATCTATATATCTATGCTGCCAATAATCCTTCAGAGTCAATGTTGGCCAAGCGTCGCGGTTATGGGGTGTTGATTTCCCATAATGTACCCCCTTATGGTCGGGCTGGTTTGTATAAGGAGTTGGTCGTGCTACGGGATTTAATCTCGGAGTATCGGGAGGATCCTGAAAAGAACTATGCCTTGAAAGAAGCAATTTGTAAAAAGATTATCGATAGTGGGTTAGATACCGATTGTCCCTTTGAGGATGCTAAGGGCTTGGGAATTGCTTTCAGTCCAGAGAATGCCCAGATGTTTAGTGCTGATTCATTTAATCGCTATCTTGTTAAGTTGTACAACTACCTGCTAGTGGTGGAACAACGGTTGTTTTCCTCTGGGCTGCACACTCTAGGTCAAGTGCCTGATTCGGAACAGTTAGGGTCTTACCTCCGGGCTTATTTTGGGGAGGATGTCCCGGAAGCAATGGTTAAAGCCATTGTCGATGGAGAATTTGAATCCCAAACACCAGAAGCACGTGAACAGGTCGAGGATGAGAAGGTTGAGGAGGCGTTACGGATTGGTGAGTTGTTGATGCAGACTGGGGAAGAGTTGAGCAATTTGTTGCGGGGGTTGAATGGGGAGTATATTCCTCCGGCTCCTGGGGGGGATTTGTTGCGGGATGGTCCTGGGGTTTTGCCAACAGGACGGAATATTCACGCTTTGGACCCTTATCGGATGCCCTCTCCGGCAGCTTATGAACGGGGCAGGGAGGTGGCCAGGAAAATTATTGCCCAGCATCTTGAGGAACATCAGGAGTATCCGGAAACTGTTGCGGTAATGCTATGGGGATTGGATGCGATCAAGACTCGTGGGGAGTCCTTGGGGATTTTATTGGAGTTAGTAGGTGCAGTACCTGTAAAAGAGGGAACGGGACGGATTGTACGGTATGATTTGATGCCCTTGGCTGAGGTAGGTCATCCTAGAATTGATGTGTTGGCAAATCTCTCAGGGATTTTTCGGGATAGTTTTGTCAATATTGTTGAGCTGCTGGATGATTTGTTCCGTAGGGCGACTGAAGCAGATGAACCGGAGGAAGAGAATTTTATCCGCAAGCATGGGTTAGCGTTGCGATCGCAAGGGGTAGACAATGTTTCTGCTCGGTTGTTTTCTAATCCAGCCGGGGATTATGGTTCTCTGGTAAATGACCAAGTAGTCGATGGTAATTGGGAATCGGGAGATGAATTAGCGAATACATGGCAAAGCCGCAATGTATTTAGTTATGGACGGCAAGATAAAGGTCAAGCCCGTCCGGAAGTGATGGAGCAGCTGCTAAAAAGCACCAGTCGTATAGTCCAGGAAATTGATTCTGTCGAATATGGGCTGACGGATATTCAAGAATACTATGCTAATACTGGAGGCTTGAAGCGAGCAGCCGAAAAGCAAGGGGGTAAGACCGTTAATGCCAGTTTTGTGGAAAGTTTCTCAAAGGATACTACACCCCGGAAGCTAGAGGATTTGTTGCGATTGGAGTATCGGACAAAGTTACTCAATCCCAAGTGGGCTGAGGCGATGGCCAATCAGGGGTCTGGGGGAGCTTATGAGATTTCCCAACGGATGACAGCATTGATTGGTTGGGGGGGTACAGCTGATTTTCAAGATAACTGGGTGTATGACCAAGCAGCAGATACTTATGCCTTGGATGAAGAAATGGCCAAGAGGTTGCAACAGGCAAATCCTGAGGCATTTCGCAATATTGTAGGCCGGATGTTAGAGGCAAATGGACGAGGATTCTGGGAACCGGATCACGAAACCTTACAGAAGTTACGGGAGTTATATGATCTCGCCGATCAGGAGATTGAAGGCGTGACGGCTGTAGGATAAGAGAGTGTGGGGTGACCGAGTGTGGGAATCGGGTGAAAATCTTGCTCGTAGTCATCCCGATTCCTAAACCTGAAAATCTTTAACTTACTCGTTGACCCTACCCTCGTTTACCCTACATCCGTTTAGCCAATCAATAAGAGTGTGAGTATAGTTATTTTATCCTAACTATACTCGTTCACCAGATTTTATGGCCTTTGCCTGAATAGCCTTGTTCGCTAGAGTCTTTAGTTTGCTTTTCTAACTCTTCAGCTAATTTGGCAAATTTTTTCATTTCATCAATTAATGCTGCTGCTCCACTATTTTGGCTTGTTGATTGTTGGGACATCGATGTTTATCCTGATAATTTTACTTACATTAGCCGCACCGTAGATTTACTCATAGAGGAACTCTACGAAATTGGCTCTCTATTTTTATATTTCTTGGGACAATAAAAGAATCCGGATTAAGTCTGGTAGTTTAATATGAAGCGATCGCTAACTAAATAGGCAAGATTATAAAGTTTTTTATTACTATAGCAATAAGCCGAATAGTTCGGATTTGCTCTGATTTTAAAATTGACAATCAACAATAGTTAATGAACAATGGTTAATTTTAAATTAACCATTGACTAATAATACCTATAAACACTATACACACTATACTTTGTACCCATGGCAACGGAAATTGAACGCAAATTTCTAGTTAAAGGCGAAGAGTGGCGGAAACTAGGCACTGGTAGTGTTTATCGCCAAGGTTACATTCGTACAACTAACCGCACTACTGTCCGGGTGCGCCTGGTGGGAGATCAAGGATATCTTACTATCAAAAGTCCCAAGGTGGGTTTTTCTAGAAAAGAGTATGAGTATCCTATCCCAGGCTCGGATGCTCAAGAAATGCTCGATACTTTGTGCCAGGGTCCCTTAATTGAGAAAACTCGTTATAAAATTGAACACGCTGGCTTGATTTGGGAAGTGGATGAGTTTGCTGGGGATAATCAAGGATTAATTTTGGCAGAAGTTGAACTCACTGATGAAAATCAGGACATTGAACTACCAGAATGGATTGGAGTTGAAGTCTCTGATGATCCGAGATACTTCAACTCCAATTTAGTTCAGCATCCCTATACTCAATGGTTACACAGAATCTAGGCTATAGGGTGTGGGGTGTGGGGTATGGGGGAAGAGAATTTGTACTTCTCTATCAGGAGTTATTTTAATTAGCCGCTTCGGGTGCTGGCAGATGGTCTGCTAATTGCTCAAGAGATTCTACATCGATGGCCAGATCCATTAACTGTTCTAATTTTTCGACACTCAACCCCTTCACACGAGCTTGAATTTCAGGGGATAGGTCTCCAAAGCGCCTGTTAAGCAATCGTAGCAGCAGTCGCTCAGCTCCTTCCTGACGACCTTCTTGACGACCTTGCTTAATTCCCAACCTTTCGATACTCGTGACATACTTCATGTTGAGCTCCTGTTCGTACTGGTTAAGTTCTTGATTAAATGCTTGTTCTAGTCCTTCAGGTAAGTGCATTACCCAGTCAATGAAGTGATACAAGTTTAGGATGTCTTGTCGCTGATACCCTTGCTGGTACAATCGTCTGGTCAGAGCCATTTTCCAGATTTTCCGTTGCTGGCCATCACTACGAGTATCAACTGCTTTCAGGTGAGCCATGATCACCGTGGCAAAGGGATTGGCACTTTGTTCTAATTCTGGCCACTGCTGTTTGTAGTCTAGCAGTTTCACCATCAAAAAATTGAACTGGATTTTACAGCCGAAGATTTCGCTACTGTATTGGGTTGGTCGCCACTGGGGGTTAGCATCACTCAAGACTGCTAAACTAGCAACCGGTCGATTGTAGCGTCCGCTAATCCGATGATGGTAGGTGTACATCCGTTTAGCAAACTCCGTCTGTTTTTCCCCTTGGACTTCCACATGAATTAGAATCCAAGTTTCTTGACCATTGTTGAGCCAGACCTTAACCAGTTTGTCAGCCCATCGACGTCCTACTTCCGCGTCTCGCACCACCTTTTGCAGTTCTTTGTCGAGGAATTCACTTGGACGAGACCAATTGATTTGACTATGAATGTGGGCAAAGCATAGGGCAATGAAGGGCTCAAAGTACCATTCCAGGGTGTCTTTCCAGGGGGAATCATAGTCCGCTGCTGGGTTAATCATTAATTTTCTGTAGTTCGGCTGATTAATCTAATTAATCACCAAACCCTGTTTCCCTGCTCAAAAAATAGTGAAGGGTTAATCACAATTAACCCTTCAGAATAGATACAGGACATATCAGTCCTGGTTTTAATCAGCGTTTTAATTAGCCGCTTCGGGTGCTGGCAGATGGTCTGCTAATTGCTCAAGAGATTCTACATCAATGGCCACATCCATTAACTGTTCTAATTTTTCGACACTCAACCCCTTCACACGAGCTTGAATCTCAGGGGATAACTCTCCAAAGCGCCTTTGAAGCAATCGTAGCAGCAGTCGCTCAGCTCCTTCCTGAAGACCTTCTTGACGACCTTCTAAAATACCTTCCTGACGACCTTGCTTAATGCCCAACCTTTCGATACTCGTGACATACTTCATGTTGACCTCCTGTTCGTACTGGTTAACTTCTTCACGAAAGGCTTGTTCTAGTGCTTCGGGTAAGTGCATTACCCAGTCAATGAAGTGATACAAGTTTAGGATGTCTTGCCGCTGATACCCTTGCTCGTACAATCGTCTGGTCAGAGCCATTTTCCAAATTTTTCGTTGCTGGCCATCACTGCGAGTATCAACTGCTTTCAGGTGAGCCATGATTACCGTGGCAAAGGGATTGGCACTTTGTTCTAATTCTGGCCACTGCTGTTTGTAGTCTAGCAGTTTCACCATCAAAAAATTGAACTGGATTTTACAGCCGAAGATTTCGCTACTGTATTGGGTTGGTCGCCACTGGGGGTTAGCATCACTCAAGACTGCTAAACTAGCAACCGGTCGATTGTAGCGTCCGCTAATCCGATGATGGTAGGTGTACATCCGTTTAGCAAACTCCGTCTGTTTTTCCCCTTGGACTTCCACATGAATTAGAATCCAGGTTTCTTGACCATTGTTGAGCCAGACCTTAACCAGTTTGTCAGCCCATCGACGTCCTACTTCCGCGTCTCGCACCACCTTTTGCAGTTCTTTGTCTAAGAATTCACAGGGGCGAGACCAGTTGATTTGACTATGAATGTGGGCAAAACACAGGGCAATGAAGGGCTCAAAGTACCATTCCAGGGTGTCTTTCCAGGGGGAATCATAGTCCGCTGCTGGGTTAATCATTAATTTCCTCTAGTTCGGCTGATTCATCTAATTAATCACCAAACCCTGTTTCCCTGGTCATCAAATAGTGAAGGATTAATTGTGATTAACCCTTCAGAATAGATACAGGACATATCAGTCCTGGTTTTAATCAGCGTTTTAATTAGCCGCTTCGGGCGCTGGCAGATGGTCTGCTAATTGCTCAACAGATTCTACATCGATGGCCACATCCATTAACTGTTCTAACTTTTCGACACTCAACCCCTTCACACGAGCTTGAATTTCAGGGGATAGGTCTCCAAAGCGCCTGTGAAGCAATCGTAGTAGCAGTCGCTCAGCTTCTTCCTGACGACCTTCTAAAATACCTTCCTGACGACCTTGCTTAATTCCCAACCTTTCGATACTCGTGACATACTTCATGTTGACCTCCTGTTCGTACTGGTTAAGTTCTTCACGAAAGGTTTGTTCTAGTGCTTCGGGTAAGTGCATTACCCAATCAATGAAGTGATATAAGTTTAAAATGTCTTGTCGCTGATACCCTTGCTGGTACAATCGTCTGGTCAGAGCCATTTTCCAGATTTTCCGTTGCTGGCCATCACTGCGAGTATCAACCGCTTTCAGGTGAGCCATGATGACCGTGGCAAAGGGATTGGCACTTTGTTCTAATTCTGGCCACTGCTGTTTGTAGTCTAGCAGTTTCACCATCAAAAAATTGAACTGGATTTTACAGCCGAAGATTTCGCTACTGTATTGGGTTGGTCGCCACTGGGGGTTAGCATCACTCAAGACTGCTAAACTAGCAACCGGTCGATTGTAGCGTCCGCTAATCCGATGATGGTAGGTGTACATCCGTTTAGCAAACTCCGTCTGTTTTTCCCCTTGGACTTCCACATGAATTAGAATCCAGGTTTCTTGACCATTGTTGAGCCAGACCTTAACCAGTTTGTCAGCCCATCGACGTCCTACTTCCGCGTCTCGCACCACCTTTTGCAGTTCTTTGTCGAGGAACTCACTGGGACGAGACCAATTGATTTGACTATGAATGTGGGCAAAGCATAGGGCAATGAAGGGCTCAAAGTACCATTCCAGGGTGTCTTTCCAGGGGGAATCATAGTCCGCTGCTGGGTTAATCATTAATTTCCTCTTGTTCGGCTGATTAATCTAATTAATCACCAAACCCTGTTTCCCTGCTCTGAAAATATCTCTGTCGTAAGTAAATATGGGGGCGGTGGGACTTGAACCCACACGACCGTTTAAGGTCAACGGATTTTCATTCTCCCGTAGCTTTCGCTACTACCATAGCTGGCTCTTGAGAATTGGACTCTCCCTTTACCCTCGGCTTAACGTTAGGGTAGCTCCCGTCGAGTCTCTGCACCTTCCGAGAGGTTTTCCCGGCTTGGCTCAGGATTGCCTTATCTGTTACCAGACTTAGGTTTCCCTGAATTTGAGAGCATTCACATGACAGATTTCTCCATCAGTGCTCAATTTCCTTAAGTCCGTAGCGTCTACCATTCCGCCACGCCCCCTGGTTGATATCACATAGCTTTGGGTTTTTGTTTACCCATCAACCACTGTGATTTCACTGTATTCTATTTAACCATGAACTGAGCCTACTATGCAAGTATAGTATTGAAATTTTTGAAATTTTTAGGATGGGGCAAAGTCTGCCTCTGGGGGAACACAGGGCAGCATGTTCGACCTAAGGTAGTATAGTAGGGTTGAGCGATTGACCTTGGCCTTTGGGCCACGCTAAGCGAAGCAAATGGTCACGCTACGCGAACGCATTTTTGTCTTCTGTGTCCTAAACCAAAATTCTATGATTACTGCGATACTATACCTGTCTCTGGCAGGAGCCTACTTATTGGTATTCCCTCTCGCCATCTATCTCTACCTACAGAAACGGTGGTACGTTGCTAGCTCCTTCGAGCGGGGCTTCATGTACTTCATGGTCTTCTTATTCTTTCCAGGTTTATTACTCTTCAGTCCAATCTTAAACCTCCGCCCCAAGCGGCGTCAGCCACAAGGGTAAGTCAGTCACATAAGCGATCATTATAGGGTACCTAAATGAATTGTGAGAATTTTTGTTCCCTGCTCCCTGTTCCCTGTTCCCTGTTCCCTGTTCCCTTTGCTATAGTAATTCATGCGACGAATTGACGCGATTGGAATTGCCCTTGGTATCTTTGCTGCTGGCGGCATAGCCTACTTGATCTTTCAGCTCGCTGGGTACGATCAAATCCAAGCCGGGATTTGGAGTCAAGTCCTCTTGGTTGGGGGGTTAGTTGGGTGGGTGCTAACCTACCTGTTTCGAGCCCTGACCCAAACCATGACCTATAACCAGCAGGTGAAAGACTATAAAGATGCTGTCCTGCAAAAGCGACTCGAAGAAATGACACCAGAAGAACTTGCCCAACTCCAAGCAGAGGTGGAACAGGAAAAGCGTTTGACCAAAGCACAGGACGATTCCTCCATATCCCCTTAACCAGGGGGGCAGGGCAAAACTAGTTGACGAATGACCAATGACAAAAATTTCCGATTGCTTCGGATCCCTGAGATCTAACTCCCAGTGTGCTCTGATTCCTTTTATTACCGCTGGGGATCCCGATTTAGAAACCACAGCCAAAGCCTTGCGGGTACTCGACCAATCCGGTGCTGACATCATTGAACTGGGAGTACCCTATTCCGACCCCTTGGCCGATGGTCCAACTATCCATGCTGCTGCGACTAGAGCATTACAAAAAGGTGTGCAGTTGGATGATGTGCTGGCAATGGTCAAGGACGTTAGCCCAGAGATACAAGCGCCAATTGTCCTATTTACCTACTACAATCCCATTCTCAACCGAGGGATTAATTCCTTCTTAGAGCAGATTGCTCAAGTGGGGGCGAAAGGGTTAGTGGTGCCTGACTTACCCCTGGAAGAAGCTGAAATCTTGCTGAAACCCGCAGCAGAGCTTGGGATTGAAGTGATATTGTTAGTGGCACCAACTTCACCAACAGAACGGATTGAAGCGATCGCTAAACAGTCTCAGGGCTTTATTTACCTAGTCAGTGTTACCGGTGTCACCGGGATGAGAACTCAGCTGCAATCACGGGTAAAAGACTTACTCAATCAGATGCGTGGTCTCACTGATAAGCCAATCGGGGTTGGCTTTGGGATCTCCCAGCCAGAACAAGCTAAGCAGGTCAAAGATTGGGGGGCAGATGCCGTGATTGTGGGTAGCGCTATCGTAAAGCGTTTGGCAGATGGGACGCCATCAGAAGGCTTGTCAGCCATTGGGGACTTTTGCCAAAGCCTGAAATTAGCCATTAGGGAGTGAAGCCATCATTAGTAAGTAGGGCTTGGCATTTACTGTCTAGGATACGAATCAGAAACTACTGAGCGCATTAATCCTTCGTATTTAGATTCTGTTTCATATCCAGATGGGTTCTCGGATTGAAATTCTTTCTGGGACAGGACTTACGCGGTTAACTTGATTTCGCCCCCCTAGCCCCCCAATTCTGGGGGGTAATGATGTCAAAGTCCCCCAGAATTGGGGGACCAACGGGGGCAAATGCGTAAGTCCTGTGGGATTTATAGCAATCCGTGTAGGAATTGAGAGAATTTTGATGCCATATTCCCTACTCCCGTCTTGATACAGTCGCTGATGGGGGTTTCCCCCAAGACCGCGCTGCATCGCTACTTCCTACTCCCTGTTCCCTGTTCCCTGTTCCCTGTTCCCTGTTCCCTTTGCTATATCAATTTCGTTTCCAAACACTGTAACGAAATCCTCTTTCATACTGATAACTGTCCAACCACGAGCGTCGGCCTCCCGAAGAGCATTCTCCGCACCTGTATCGTAGACATATTCCCGGGGATCATCGTGGTGAACCAGCATCATCAAAGCTGGACCGTCTTGCTCGTCAGTGTACTGAAGCATTTCTAAATCACCATCGGAATTACCAACTGTCATAATTGGTTTTTTACCAATGTAGCGGTCAATGTCCACTACTTTACCTTCGTTATTATTAATCGGTTTGACCAGTATTGGTGTCTTAACCAAGACATGAGAGCCGTCGTCTTTGGTAATAAACTTAGTTTGGACCGTCGTACCAATAATATTTTCAGGGGGAACACCGTAGGTATCTTCGGCATAGGAGCGAATGAAATCAAGTCCCGCCCCAGAACAAATATAAACCTTGAAATCATTACTCCTGAGATAATTAAGCAATTCAACCATGGGCTGGTAAGTGACCTTTATGTATGGAACTCCCAAGTCTGGATGCTTTGAATTATCCACAAAGAACCTCGCCTTCTGTTTATAGTCTTCCGGTGTTAATCCCTGGAGTTTGAGGTCTTCAAAGATTGCATCATTTTTACTTGAAAAGGCATTACCTAGCATATCTATGAGAAATGACTCGTAAATATCTTTGGGTTTTTCATTCCACAGGGTTCCATCATTATCAAAGACCGCGATGCGTCTGCTAGGACGAACGTAGTTATCACTGTTGGGATTGGTAACCTCTTGCACAAAGTCAAAAATCCCTTGCTTAGCCGCACCGGCATTCCAAGACAGTAAGGGGTCATAGTCCGCAGCAGCAGGGGGACATCCCAGAAAGCCTCCTAGGCAAAACACTGATAAGAGAATCGACAGGAAAACTAAGAACGTTCTTTTTTTCATGATTAAGGCTTTTCGGGTGTAATTGCTGATCCGCTTCAAGGCAAACAAGGCTATTTTTACCGAGCAAACCGATATTGTCAATAAGCGCTACGCCCAAGGCAAAAGGCATGCATGCTAGAGGCAAAAGTTGACGTGCATTAGCCCACCGAGGGAGTAGGTTTTTACATTTACAGTCAGCTGATTGCTGTTCGCGCAGCGTGCGCAGCGCATATACGTACAAAAAAAATAGCCGTAGAAATACTATCCACGGCTATGTCAATCACATATGTCAGAAGTTTCCAAAACCCTTGGTGAAGGGGGGAAACCCCCCCAGAAAGTTAAGGTGTTATGGCAATAACCAATACTTGGTCATAGTCGTCATTACTTCACCTGGAATATTAGTCGGTTCCAGAGGAGTCCATTCGGCAATTTCGGCATAGCCTAGGGCATACAGCATCTGCATACTCTCAATTACTGATTGACGAGAACCTTTCAGAGTGTGCTGAGTAGGTTGTTTCTTGAAATTGCGAGTAAAGGTTTCTGACATCGTGATAAAGTTCAACTTAGTTTATATTGATTATTGTAATGATTATAATTTAAATTGTCAAGGGTTTTAAAAAGTTTTTTTTTGGAGTTTTAGGGTTCGTTAAAAAAAGCTATTGCATAGGATTTATAAAGTATAAAGCGGTTTGCAATTCAGTTAGGTACAAATTTTTTGTTTTAGGGAACAGGGAACAGGGAACAGGGAACAGGGAACAGGGAATAAAGAGAAAATTATGTGTACTTTATAGTTATTAAAACAGCCGTATATGAGCGTTTTTTACTGTGATAATATTGAAGGATATTACCCAACAATAGCAATCATTTTATCTGGTTATTATCCCTCGAATTCCCGTTAATGATTGTCTGATTTTAAGCTGATGCGCATTTAAATTGGTTTTTCTATGTTCCCAGATCCGGTGTTCCCAGATCCGCTGTTCCCTTTGAGCAATTTAAGTATCCCAATCTAAATGCTGAACAGCTTAACGAAGCAAATATAGCGTTTCTAGGACTCATGAGGTACACATTATTTTTTACGACTTCCGACTTCCCTGCTCCCTGCTCCCTGCTCCCTGCTCCCTGCTCCCTGCTCCCTGCTCCCTGCTCCCTGCTCCCTGCTCCCTGCTCCCTGCTCCCTAAAAACCAGAAATTTCTACCTCACAAGTCGTAGAATTGCTATAATCAACTTTATAGCAATTGTCTTTCCCATAAGGCACAAAGGGATCCCCCTAAATCCCCCTTAAAAAGGGGGACTTTGAATAAACGCTATATAATTTTTTCAGATTTAGGAAATCTTATCAGCCTTAACTAACCGAAAACCAATGTGAGTCGTTCCTGTATCCGGTGATTGAGACTCCCGAGCAGCAGGACGATAGCGACTACAATAGTTAGGAGCACATAAGTAAGACCCGCCTTTAATTACATGTTTAGCAACACCCGGTTCTCTAGGGTCGAAGCTTTCATTTTGATTAGGTCCTATAGGATTAAGACTGTGGGCTTTGCCATGGTGACCGATACTATACCAATCTGAAGTCCACTCCCAGACATTACCAGTTATGTCATACAAACCATAACCATTTGGTTCAAAGGAACCTACAGGTGCAGTGCCGGTGTGACCATCAGCTTTAGTGTTGAAAAAGGGGAAAAATCCTTGCCAGGTATTAGCCTTCTTGGCCGAGTATTGCTTACCCCAGCTGTAGGTAGCATCATCCAGTCCACCGTGAGCAGCATATTCCCATTGGGCTTCTGTGGGTACTGACTTCCCTGCCCACTTAGCATAGGCTTGAACGTCTTCATAGGCAACATGGACGACGGGATAGTTCTTTTTACGTTTAATGTTGCTCTTCGGACCAAAGGGATGTCGCCAGTCAGCCCCAGGAGTCCACTTCCACCAGCTCAGGTAACCCACTGGTCTAACACCATTGTCCGGCATCTGAAAGACTAGGGAACCAGGTGCCCGTTGCTCCTCTGTTAAGTTGGGAAACTGTTCCGAAGAGAGGGGACGCTCTGCTACGGTAATATAACCCGTTTCCTTGACAAATTTGGCAAATTCTGCATTAGTGACTTCGTATTTATCGATGCAGAAGCTCTCAACGGTAACATCGTCCGCAGAGCGCTCGGAAGGATAGTAAACGTCGGAACCCATCTTGAAAGTGCCGCCAGGAATGAAGGTCATACCTTCAGGGCAGCTATTTACAGTGGGAGATGCCTTCACTGGTGTGGCAGTGCCAAAGACTAGGCATACTGTCAGGAAACTGAGGAAAAGTTTGAACAGAAGTAATTTTAACCAAGGAGTCTTCATTGTTGAGTCAGAAAAGCTATTAGTAAGTAAGCATTAAGCGGTCAGCGATCAGTTTAGCTATCAGCCGTTGCCTACCAAAGGCCAATGGTAGCTCAAGTAGCGTGCCCATAACCCATAAGCTGAATATCACTAAGCCACTCCATAGCCTGTGTAAGGACGTTTATAACTGGGATGTAAACCGAGAATAATATCGTCTTTTGGTATACCCATTTCCACCAAATCTTGTGCTAAATCAGCTTCTGTCATATTTCGCTGAATCCAAATTCTACCATCTTTGATATCTAAATGGATGAAACAGTTATAAACTCGTTTGAGTCCATCCCAGCCGATATCTAGAAGTTGATAATGGTCATGTTCTGTATCAAAAATAAGTTGACCTTCAATCTCTGAATCTGAATTATTCGCTTCTAATGTGGCATGATTAGTTAATAGTTTGCGAATTATTAATCGGTACTTTTCTGATTTTTCCATAACAAAGGGAAACCGTTATAATGAGTAGTAGACTGACACAGCTAAAGTAGTAGAATATATTTTTGGTAAAAACCTTAATTGACAAGGGATTGAGGGATTTTTTTAAAGCACCATTTTAGCTGTGTCAGTCCAGTGGGTTTCATTTTCGGGCGGCCAGGATGCCCACCCCACTCATTTCATCCCTTAATTGAGCAATGCTTGGTTATTCAGGAATTACTGTATCTTCCCGGAAAGCCAGATTTTGAATCCGCTCGTCCAATGTTGGGTCAGTATCAGGCTGATTAAAGGCATTAGCTGCCGTGGGGAAGAATTCATGGAGGTATTCTGCCAGGGCATCCTGCTCTGAACCAAAGGAGGCAAAATTGGCAAAACCATCGAAAGGTTCAGGGATGGCACCATCTCGGATGCCGTTTTTGTTGAGGTCTTCTTCAGCATCTAAAACCCCATTGCCATTGCTATCCGGCTCACCCCAGAAATCAACCCGATGGAACAAAGCTGGATTGGCACTCAAGAAGGTGGATAAGGGAGCGCCATCAGCCACGTAGCTAATGGTAACACCACGAAATGTGCGGCTGGGATCCCCCACTAATTCACCATTCTGAGCCACTACATCGAGAACTTGGTCTTGATCGTCCAGGACAACCAGAGACAGAACCCGATCATTGGCAGGACGAGTGCTATCAAAGCTAAATTTAAGCCGACCGACTTGGGGAAACTGGCCGGGAGTCGCACCCGGAGCTGTTGCCGCTACCGCATCCTCGATGGTTTCCAGCAATTGATCCGCTGTGACAGTAAACAGGGTAACTCCATTATTGAAACGGAGGGAGTTTGTGATGTCGAGTTGGGAAACTTCCCCTTCTTCCTTGCCCACTTCAGGATTGGCTGCTGGGGGCAACAGTTCAAAGTCATTGGGGTCGATGCCACCGTTAGCAGCGCTAATTACCCCGATGTTGGAACGGATGCCACCCCCATTTTTGAAGGAAAACACGGTTGTAGTATCTACAGTTTTGGCATAGGCCAGGTTAGCATCAGCGGTTAGGTTACCCAGGTTAGTTTCTTCGGTACGGACAAAAGCGCGATCGCCCCGTAGGAAAACTTTGGTATTGCCAAAAATATTGCTATCCTGAGTACTGATTACTTCATCGAGGGTATTGGTAATTTCTACAACCTCTGGATCTGGGGTCCCTCCTACCGCTTCAACTCCTTGATCATCAGTGGCGTAGGCTCCACTAATGTTGGGGTCAATACTGCTGGGAATCAGGATACCGTTTGCATCAAAGTCCACCACCAGACGACCCACATACTTATAGGTGGCATCCGTGTTCACAACAGCGATCGCATTTCCATCTCTATTGGTTTTGAGAATAGGATAGGAACCGCCACTGGTATCTCCCAGCCGCAGACGATCCGTGGCATCAGACAGCAAGGTGTGAGAGCCTCCCGCCACGATTATATCTACATCCCGCAGACGAGGAGCTAACTCATCCCGCTCAATGGTCAACTGTTGCATGTGAGCCAGGAGAATAATCTTGTTGATGCCCGTAGCGGTCAATTCATCCACCGCAGTTTGGATTTTAGCAGCCAGGGCGTCATAGTCTGTGGGATTTTCCGGGAACACCGTCACTCCATCAGAGGAAGAGATGGTAGGCAGAAGGGGTGTGCTTGCTCCCACAATACCAATTGGCTCACCATTGACGGTAATCACTGCAGTCCCCGCAACCTGTCCTGCCGGAATAGTACTGACTTCTTGACCGTTTGCCGTGATCAGGCTTGATAGGTTAGGGTCTGTGCTATAATCGAGGTTTGCACTGAGATAGGGAAACAGCGCCCCACGGTAAGCTCCATCTGGTTGAATGATATCCCGCACTTCCTTGGTGCCGAGATCGAAATCATGATTCCCAAAGCTCGAAGCTTGGATACCGAGTTGATTGTGGATTTCGATATTGGCATGACCAATACTAGCCTCTCCTACAGGGGTCTCGTTCAACCTAGGGTCGCTGCCAGCAAACAGGAACGGACTGGGAATGTAGTTGTCTCCAGAGGAGAGGACAAGGGTGTTGGGGTAGTCCTCCTTCAGGGCATTCAGGACGGCGGAAAACCGAGGAGCATCTTCCAATGCGGCCAGTCCAGCCTCAAAATCTGAAGCATGGAGCAGTTGCAGGGTAAAAGGCTCTGCATCTGAGTCAACCACCTCTGGCTCCGGGTTACTGGTGCCTGTAGAGCCTAGATCGGGGATGGGTAGATTCTGTTTTGCGATCACCAGGTAGGCAACGATAGCCAAAACTAGTGCGATCGCAACTGCTACCCCTATTTTCCAAATACGATTCCAATTCATTAAAATATACCTTATCTGTGCCTTGTTTACCCTATCAAGTTATTGCTCTTTTTTGTGCGATAGGATGCCGAAGCAATACAAAACTTCGATATCCTATCTTTCATGGCTAGTTGTTTAATTCAACAGTTACTTATCGAGTAACTTCCTGAATTATTCTGTCCCAAAAATCCTCTTTACTGATATCTAATTCATCTGCTGTCTGGGCTTGATCGATTTCTTCTCCAAACACTGTTACAAAATCCTCTTGCATACTGATAACTGTCTAACGACGATCATTGGCCACATCAAAAACAGGATCATCGTATGGACAGTCAATCTGAGCAAGCTCAGCATAGGGACATTCGCGGGTATCATCATGGTGAAGCAGCATCATTAAAGCTGGACCAATGTGATCATCAGTGTAGTCAAGCATTTGTAAATCACCACTGGAATTACCAACTGCCATAATTGGTTTTTTACCAATGTAGCGGTCAATTCCCACTGGTTTACGTTTTCCATCGTTAATCGGTTCCACCAGTATTTTCGTCTTGAGCAAGACAAAAGTTCCATCGTTTTCTGGGTCGCAATACTCGGCTTTGGTGGTAGTACCAATGATGTTTTCAGGGGGAATACCGTAGGCATCTTCCGCAAAGGAGCGAATGAAATCTGTTCCACCCCCAGAGGAAATATAGACCTTGAAATCATTACTTTGGAGATAGTTGACCAGTTCAACCATGGGCTTGAAGGTCAGCTGGATGTATTGAAAGCCAAGGTATGGATGATTTTGTGTATCCAGAAATTGCCTAGCTTCCTGTTTATACTGTTCCGGTGTTATTTGCGGTTCAGTTGAACAATCAGGTGTTTCAAGATTTACCGATGGATTTATTCCCCTATAATATTCGATAAATGACACCTGAATATAGTCTGGTTTTTCAGTCCACAGGGTTCCATCATTATCGAAAACAGCAATGCGATCGCTCGGATCAACGGTATTGATAACATTATCCACAAAGTTAACAATCTTGGTCTTAGTCGGACCGTCATTCCAAGACACTAATAAAGATTCGAAGTCTGCAGCAGCGGGGGGACATGCCACAAAGCCTCCTAGGCAAAAGACTGATAACAGAATTGAGAAGAAAACTACAAAGGTTCTTTTTTTCATGATTTAAGACTTATGTGGTGTACTGACTGAATTAGTTTTTGCCAAGCAAAAACATCTTTACTCAAATAACTATGTTGTTGATAGAAGTGAAACCGTAAGAGCTGATTTATAAAGTGGATATTAAGAGGTGAGACGGCTGAGCATAAGTCGTACCATAGCGCCATAAATCATGGCCTCACTGACTTCAGGCAGGAGTTCATAATCTTTGCTCAGACGACGAAGCGCGTCCTAACCAACCAAAGGTACGTTCTACTACCCAGCGTCGCGGGTTAACCTTAAATTCAGATTCCGTACGCTTAACGTTCCTCTTCCTCAGCACCGCAAAGGTTGCCTACAACACCAGCTTGCGCGTTGGCCACAAAGCCGTAGGTCAACCCAAATTAATTGCAAACTAGAACAGTCAAAACTTTCTTCCATCAATGCTGCCCCAGCTCCGACTCGATCTTGACCGTTGGCTTGCTGTGACTACCACACTTAACAGCAATCGATGGGTATCTACAATGATATGACGCTTACGTCCCTTGACTAACTTACCTCCATCGAAGCCATACACTTCCCCCTTTTTTCCGTCGTTTTTAGCGATGCAGCGCGGTCTTGGGGGTTTCCCCCATGAGCGACTGCATCAAGACACCGACTGGCTATCAGCAATTGCTGCACGCTTGTTGAGGGTTTCTATTCACTTGTTGACGACATGAATCCCGCAGGTAATGATTCATCATCTGCCACACTCCAGTTTTCTGCCAACGACGAAAGTAAAAGTACACTGTTGAGTAGGGAGGTAAGTCATGAGGGAGCATCTCCCAAGAACATCCAGTGCGTAGAACGGGCAAAAATACCATTGACAACTTCACGTACATTGACAGTACGAGGACGTCCTCCAGTTTTGGCTGGTGGAATTAAGGCTTCAATGAGCTGCCACTGTGCATCTGTGATATCACTTTTATAGGCTTTTATAGTCATGGTGTGAGATGTAGGCAACATCAACGTATGATATCGGCACTATTGCTATGTACTTCCTCTATTTAGATTTACTTTATAAATCAGCTCTTAAATAATACATACATAAATTGATTTCTCAAGCTAGTTTTACTCACTAGTTACCAAAGCTTTAATCCTTTACATCCCTTGCTGTGATTGACTATGGTTTTTTTATATAGCTGAATAATATCTAGGGTTTTTATCTAGGTTGTAAACAGACGAATTGCCAGAAAAGACAAGAAGCAAGAGGCAAAGGTGAAGGCATTGCTGAATATCAAAAGGGTTAACCATTCTGATATTCAGCAACGCCATATTTTTGCTAAGGTGAGCATTGCACACCCTACTAATTAAATTTTAGTTACATCCTCGTTGATATGGTCTTGATCGGTAGAAAGGTTGGGAAAAAATATGGTCGAAATCCTCTTTCATACTAACCACGATCCAATTGTCACGAGTTTGGGCTGCGTCGAGGGATTCGTTACGAGCAACAACATCGCCATCATGATTGACCTTAGTTTCATATGGGACATTATTGTATTCATATTCCTCCTCACAATCATCATGATTAATGAGTACGATTAAAGAATTACCAACCCCAGTATCAGTGTATTGAAACATTTCAAAATCACCACTAGAGTTACCTACAGCAATAATAGGTCGTTTCCCAATATGATTTTGAATTCCTACTGGTTTACCCTCTTGATCGTTATAGTGAGCTAGATCCTCGTGTTTTTCCTGTTTTATTCCCTGTAAAAAATCCGTATCACGTTTTACGTTTCCTCCAAATTCTTTATCGAAGCTTGTTTTGACGGCGGTACCAATCACTTGTTCAGGGGGAATACCATAAACATCATCAGAAAAAGAACGGACAAAATCAATATCACCTCCAGAAGAAATATAGACTTTGAATTCGTTATTTTTAAGGTAATTAACTAATTCAATTACCGGTTCATAGACAAGGTCTACATAGGGAACATGAAAATCTTTATGATTTTGGTTATAGACAAAATCCTTAGCCTCCTCTATATATTCATCTGTTGTGTAGCCAACAAAATTATCACCTTGCAGCTTCTTTTGGAGTTCAAACTGAATTGGGAAATATATAGGTTTTTCAGCCCACAAGGTTCCGTCATTATCAAAGACAGCAATGCGATCTTCGGCGTTAACTTGGTTCACAAAATCAATGATCTTGTCTAGGCTACCAGTACCAGGTTTCCAAGAATCTAATGCTGCATAGGCAGGTAGACAGCCTAAAGTACCTCCTAAACAAAAAATTGATAACAGCACTGAAAGAAAAAATGAGATAGTTTTTTGGTTGATGTTGGGAAAGTTCATGATTGATTTACACACCTTGAAAGTAGGTCGAATTGTTGTTAAGAGAAATAGGAGGTTTTATCTTCAACAATAGTCTTTAAAATATCCTCCTATTGAACTACTCCATCTGAGGGGGTGACATGAGCCATGAAAAGCTTACTAAATAAGGCTTTGAGGCAAATTATCTCAGGAAATATAAACTCCCAAATTGACCTTCCTTTGATTTTTTGGAAGCTCAAATCTTTATAACTATGTCCAACGTCAGCCCGAAACAGCATGTATCTTTTTATAACTAATGAGCTTAACTTATTGCCCAGTAATGATTTTAGCTTGCATGTCACCCCCTGAGCTAAATTCGATGAATTTCAGTTGTTATATTTTTCTGCTAACTCCAGCAGTTTTCTAACAGTGACACTCAAAAATCATCTCAAAAACGATTAGATATCAAAAACGATTAGTCTGTCAACCTTTATTCAAAAATTTCATAAAACTTTACGAACGAATTGACTAGGCCCCACGCTTGATTCGATCTTGGTTATAGCTGATTCGTAAACTCGCTGTAATCCTTGTAGGATAAGGCTTGCGCTAAAATAGAACAATTGAACTATTTAATACCCAACAGACAATCATAGCAAGGCTTTCAGACTTCTTAAGATTTCCTTTACAAATCAGCTCTAAGCTATCAGCTATCAGCGTGTCGCGTATCAGCTAATGTGTTAGGTCACAGCGTCGTTCGCACAGCGTGGCCATTCGCGTAGCGTGGCCTAAAGGCCAAGGCCAAAGCCTGTGCCACGCTACTTGAGGTGCTTATCCGTTATGGGCACGCTACTATACTTTTGAATAAAATAAGCTGTTCGCGCAGCGTGAGCGAAAAGCTGACGGCTGACGGCTGACGGCTGACGGCACCTCAAGTAGCGTGCGCGTAGCGCATATGCTTACGCGAAACCCAACATTAGAAAGTTTGGTTGTTAGGTTTCGCTTTTGGAGGAAGAATCAACGAAACTCTCAGAGTTTGAGACCGCTTCACTCACCCGACAAGGGGCTAAAATCCACAAGGATAGCCCTTTTACCCTTTAGTCAACAGAAACCGCTTTAATCTGATCAACAATGTCGTCAATGATTTCGTCAGGATGTAAACCAAAGGGAGGTTGACTGGGAGGATACTCGTCAAAGGTGTCCAGGAACTGCTGAACCAGAGTACTTGCTGGCAACAGCAAGTAATTCCGGCGAGACCACCACTCATTGTAGTTATTGGAATCGGTATCCGCCCGTTCGTAGGGATCCCGACGCAAGTTAAACAGCTTCGGAACCCGCAGTTTCACAAACGGCTCCCGCCAGACATCAAAATAGTGAGCCCGTTGTTCTGAAAAGACCACTTTCCAATCCCCAACGCGAACCCCTGGCAGCTGACCCTCATCATTGAAGTAGATGAAGCCCTGACGCTGTCCTTTTTGGCTATCGGGATCGCTCAAATAGGGCAACTGATTATATCCATCCAGATGGGTACCGCAGAGATTGGTGGATTCATCGTACGGACAGGGTTGCTTTAGGTTTTCTTTGAGGTCATCCATGCCAGCAGCTGCCATCAGGGTTGGCACCCAATCCAAATGAGAGAAAATCTCATGAGACACTGTTCCTGCAGGGATGTGACCAGGCCAGCGTACTAGTGCTGGAACGCGGTAGCCGCCTTCCCAGTTAGTGTTCTTCTCACCCCGGAATGGTGTCAGAGCGCCATCGGGCCATTGATTGTAATGGGGACCGTTGTCAGTTGTATAGATGACAATCGTATTGTCTTCAATGCCCTGATTTTTCAGGAAGTCGAGCAATTCCCCAACATGGCCATCGTGTTCCACCATGCCATCGTTATAGAAGCCCTGACCGCTAATACCTACAACTTCATCCTTGATGTGGGTATAGTAATGCATCCGGGTCGAGTTAAACCAAGCAAAAAAGGGCTTGTCCTTTTTCACTGCTTTCTTGATGAACTTCTTCGTCCGCTTCAGGAATTCCTCATCGACAGTCTTCATCCGTTCAACGTCGAGCGGTCCGGTATCACGACATTCCTGATAGCCCAACTTGCCAAAGCGTTCTAAATACTTTTCATCTTCAGAAAGCTCTGAATCCATAATTGGTTCGTCGTGGTCTTCACCAGGCGTTGCTTCGCAATCAAGAACCCCGCGAGGACCAAAATACTTGGCATAGTCGCTATCTCGTCCGCCGGGATAGTCCACATTATCCGGCTCTTCTTCTGCATTTAAGTGATAGAGGTTGCCAAAGAATTCGTCAAAGCCATGGACTGTGGGCAGAAACTGGTTCTGATCCCCCAGGTGGTTTTTGCCAAACTGTCCGGATGTATAACCCAAGGGCTTCAGCATTTCTGCCAAGGTGGGGTCTTCATCCTGGATACCGAAGGGGGCTCCTGGGAAACCGACTTTCAACAAGCCCGTACGCAGGCCACTTTGTCCAGTAATAAAGGATGCCCGACCAGCAGTACAGCTTTGCTCGGCGTAGTAGTCCGTAAACAGCATCCCTTCGTTGGCAATGCGGTCGATGTTGGGGGTGTCGTAACCCACGATGCCCTTTTCATAAGCACTGACATTCGTCCAACCAATGTCATCTCCCATAATCACCAGGATGTTGGGCGTGCCTTGTGTGTTGGCAAGTGCTATCCCCTGGTTAGTCACTGGGAGGAAACCAACTAGAGTGAAGGTGATCGTTAGTAGGATCGCCATCACCCCATTGAATAATCGCTTCCCAATCTGGGCAGTGTCCTGACTGCCCTTGGAGCGATTAGCTCTGAAGTATTTCATTAAGGCTCCCGTTTGTATTTGTATCCTAGATTTGTATCGTAGTTTTAACTTGAGTCTTGCAAGTTTTCTGCACCCGCTTGTTAGTATCTCACACTTTTTGCATCACAAAATTTTTTTTTTGATGGAATGTGATGAAAAATACCTTGAACAATGACCATATTTTATATGTTTAAATCAGCTTAAATCCAGAGTGGGCAAGGACTTATTTTACCCAGGTATTTGCGCAAATGAGGTAAAAATATAGAGATTATATTTGATTTTTATATTTTAAAAAAAATATATATAAGTAAAACTAATATCCCAAGAATCAAGAAATCTAGTATAATCCTTGAACTAGGAAAAAACCGTTAATTAATGTTAATAAAAACGATGCTTTTGGTGTAAGTATGATAAGATGATGTTTTAAGCATAAATAACTATAAAATTTCTTAAAAATTTACCCTATTCGGTACTTAAACGACTATAATGCGTGGCCTATAACACTTCGTTAAGAAATGTTAATAAATTGGGGGTTTGGGTCGAAGTTTGATAAGCTAGTGGTTTACCAAGTAAAAAGTATAAAATTTCTTAAAAATTTGGTATATTCGGTAATTATTATGCTATTATGATAAATTTAAAGTAAGCATTCAAGTATCAGCCATTGGCCATAGGCCAAGCTAGGCCAAAACAGCGTCGTTCGCACAGCGTGGCCAAAGGCCAAAGCCTTTGTCACGCATATGCTTACAAAAAAGCGGACGCTTTTTTGCGATGAAGCGAAGCTTCATCGCAACCGGCACTATCTTCTTCTAAATACAGTTAAAACGTATTGATAAAACCTGATAAAAACTGCAAATCAACGCCCGGCAATAACCAGAGATAGGATAGTTCCAAAGGGTTGCCTTGAAAGGGCTTTAATATCCCGAAATTCGCATAATATAGTAAAGCATCTAGGATAATTTTCTTAGGCCGATCCTGGTAACAATAGTAATATCAAATCCGATTTAGTTGGGTAGTATTTTACTCCTCTTGCTGTGGAATGGGCATCTTGGTGAAATGGGCATCTTGCTGTGGAACTGGCATCTTGCCAGTTTCAATATATATATTGTCGTGCGGGCAGGATGCGGCATCTTGCTGTGGAACTGGCATCTTGCCAGTTTCAATATATATATTGTCGTGCGGGCAGGATGCGGCATCTTGCTGTGGAACTGGCATCTTGGTGGAACTGGCATCTTGCCAGTGTCAATATATATATTGTCGGGCGGGCAGGATGCCCACTCTACTCCTATTCAGCGCGAAGACATTAGCAACGCCACTTCCCTTAGAGTCATTAACTCTCAAATATTTCATAACTGCTCCCGTCTTTATGGTAGTTTCAACTTTAGTTTTACAATTTTTCTGCACCCGTCCGATGTCACTGATATAGAACATTTGTACTAAAGCTATACCCCCCTCATCGGTTTTACTTTGCTGTGATAGTACCTGTGATAGTACATAGTACATAGTTGTGCAACTTTAACTGTGCAACTTTCTTTAACTTGCTCCCTATTTAAGCTTAAACATAAACCCTTGCCCTGAACACTCAAAAATTCCAACTTTACGAACCATAAGACTAAAATACTCTTTGACGGGAAAATAATTAGTTTTATCTATGATTCGTTTTGTTAAGCATCGTCATCAATCGTCTCAAAATCAGGTATATTTGTTTTTTAATCTTCTTGTGTTACTTCTGCTTTCCTCTGCAACGTTTGTGAAGGCAATTCCCCAAACAGGACTTTGTAATCTCTAGCAAAATGCCCTGCATTCCAGAAGCCAAATTGGTTAGCTAGGGCTTCTACGCTGCAACTGTCTGGATCACGAGCCTTCAGGCACCTGCGCACCGCATTGAGCCGTCGCACCTTGAGATAGCGCATGGGACTCATGCCAAATAACTCCTTAAACCCATAGGACAACGCTGAACTGCTAGACCCCAATCGTTTGGCTAGCTCCTTGAGGGTCAGGGGTTTTTCCAAGTGGGCTACTATTTCTTGCTCCGCTTGGGCTATCAACTTTCTGCGCCGAGAGGGTTTGAGGGTGGGGCTGGAACTGCCTTGAATGGGAATGGCTTGAATCACCAACGGAACCAGATCATTTGCAACCAGCTCTGGGATATGGGGCTGGTTCAACCAGTCAGGTTGATGTTGCGCCAACCAAAATAGTTCCCGTAGATAGTCCTTGATCTCCGCGATCCGATCGGGCAATATACTCACATGATTTTTGGCGAGGAAGCGATCATCCAAATCATAGCGCTGCAAGTCATTTGCACAAGCTTCAAAGATTCCCACCGGGATGAATATGTCTACAATCATTCCCACTTGAGGAGTCACGAAGCCCGATCCTCGTTGCCGATCAAAACCATACAAATCAGTTTGAGGACACAGGGGCTGACCATGGCCATAAAAATTGCCTCCTTTGGCCGCCCAAACCAACGAAAAAGTAAAATATCCCTGCTGTTTCGGACCTATTGCTTGAAGGGATTGATTGGCGCTAATACGTGTGAAATATAAATCACCAATCTGGGTAGCAAAAAACTCACTCTGGAACGAACCAGAAGAAAGCTGCATTATTTCCATTTGGCTATAGATCAAGAACTCAGTAAACTGTTCCACATCCGTAAAACGACAGGAAATAATCTTGGAACGTCCTGCGGTAGATTCGTTCAAATCTTGACCAGAAGAATTTGCTGCCTTAAAACTCATGACTGCTTCAGATAAAATAGATTATATTTCGTGGTAGTTATCGATAAGGAGGTACCTCGGCCTTAGAATTTTAGGGAGTAGGGAGTAGGGAGTAGGGAGTAATAAAATTAAATCTACCTCATAAGTATGATAAATTATATCAAGCCTTTGCTAATATATAATTTGTAAGCCATCAGCTATCAGCTCTCAGCTCTCAGCTCTCAGCTATCAGCTCTCAGCTTTTAAATAAAACAAGTAAGCATTCGTTTAATCTTTGTTACGTCAGCTAAATGCTAAATGCTGTTCGCGTAGCGTGAGCTAAAAGCTCACGGCTGACGGCTGACGGCTGAATGCTTACATAATTTTAAATTATCTCATGAAACCAAATGCTGATTGATCAGACAGCGGTTTTCATATTAATGAAGTAGACACAATGATTGTTTGCCTGTTCCCTATTCCCTATTCCCTATTCCCTATTCCCTGCTCCCTATTCCCTTTGACCATCAATTCTAGTTTCACATCTCAACTAAAAAGACTATAGCTAACTGCTGATAGCTGACTGCTGAACGCTTACTAATACCCTACGTTAACAATTTTTAATTATGAAATCCAAAACTGAGCAAATTGTTACTACCCTTCAAGAATTAACCAAAGATGAATTCTACAGCCTAGTTGGTGACGCTCCTTATATAGTTATCCCTTGGGAAGTGGAGGATAAAGGTCCCTTTTCCGTGGAGCGCTTTCTAGTGGATAACACCGGTCTTATGCCCTTTACTCCGGAAGAGTTTCTCAGTCAGATTCGCGCCACCCAATCTCAACCTGTGAGTGACCATTACCAAAATCTAATCGCACTGCTGCAAGCTAATTTGTCAGAGTTAACTATCTATGGCTATCGCCTTCCTACACTACCAGAAGACTTGGAAGAGGGATTTCCCCTTCAACAAAGTGTCTTTGGCTCCTTAGGAATTCCCATGCTAATTGGTTCATCAACACCAGGAGAGTGGATTGGATTAGGTATCAAACAAACTTGGCGGTGCAACTCATCACCACAATTTATGATTCCGGATCTAGAATCTGTCCAAGACAAAACCGCTGCACTGGTTGAGCAAATCCAATCTATCACTAATCAAATTACTCATCAAGCCCAAGCAGAGGAAGAATTAAGTTTTGGAGGTTTCGAGGTAGTTATCACCACTAGTCGCCACCAAGTTATGCAAAAATTATTGGATACTACGGGATTTTTAGAGATTAGCGAAATCAATGAATTTATTAGAGTTCGAGATGATTACGGAACCGAGATAGAAGAGTATCAAGAAGCAATAGCACAGCTAGAACAAGAACTAGTAAAGTTAGAAGAAGAAGGAGAATTATCAACAGAACAATACCAAGAAGTTCAAGAAGAATTGTCAGAACAAAGAGAAGGATTAGAGGAAATCCAAATAGAATGCAAGTTCGAGTTAGATTTGAGAAACCTCTTTGCCACTCAAGTGCTGAATACCAAAACTTATCATCTTAACTTCAATCTGTCTGGGGAATGGTGTACAGTTCACTATGCCTTAGGAGAAACTCACGATCTCGATTGGGTAGTACTAGCAACAATTAGTTATACTGTTTGAGGGAATCACAGGAAGACCAGGAGATGGGGAGATGGGGAGATGGGGAGATAGGGAGATAGGGAGATAGGGAGATAGGGAGATGGGGAGTCTGATCAGCAACTGGTTCTCCAAGACCGTAATGGTGCGTTTTCCGTAGGCGTTAAAACCTCGCGCCTTGTCGCACCGCCTCTCTCCATTGGTGATTTTTCATAACTATATTTTTCACAACTAGTTGAAAATTGTGATAAGATAGTTTCTGGTAAAAATTCATGATTAATCAAAAGTTTACTATCGGATAGTCGGGATTGATGGTGATAAGTAAAACTTAGTTTTTGTTAACATAATTGCTTGAAACCGATTCCCGATTCCCGATTCCCGATTCCCGATTCCCGATTCCCTGTTCCCTGTTCCCTAACGATATGCAAATTATATTTCGTGAGTTTAACCCATTTGATTTGTGGATTTGGATAGAATTTAGCACTGTTCCCTCCTATCGCGAAAAGGAATATGTGGAAGAATTATTCAATTCCTGGTTTTTATTAGGTAAATTGGGAGGATTTGATGCCGAAAACCTGCCGGTGCAAGAGGTTGGCTTAGAAATCAGCTACATGGAATATGATGATAGAGTAACAGAAAACAGTTTAATGGCCTTGATGCATAATCAGGGCGAGTTTGAGTATGAAGGCACTTGGGGGCGCTGCTGGTTTGATTTAGGAACTAGTGATGCGATCGCTCTTGATATTTTAATTAATTCTTTCCGGCAACTTGCCAAAGAATATGTGGAGATACAAAAATTAATTATAGGTGGTGAAAACGACGATTGGCCAGTGCATGATAGGAGCACATCACTGTTTTATGAGTCTAATTTAAACTAATTCCTACTAATAACTTAGCCAATCGTGGCTGGATTGTAAGAGGATATCTCCCAAGTTTTTTTATACTGGATTTTGCCCCCCTAGCCCCCCAACTTTGGGGGGAAAAAGAGTCAATTTTATTCTAAAAGTCCCCCGCCCCCCTAACCCCCCAATTCTGGGGGGAATTAGCGGATGCTTCGCTTTTTTACAGATGGGGACCAACGGGGGCTTGGATGTAGCAAATGAGACTTCTCAGACAACCTCTAAGCATATGCGCTACGCGCACGCGTGCGCGTTCAGCAGTCAGCGTTTAGCGGTCAGCTTAGAATAAAATTGAAAGTCTGGGGAAAAGCCGATTGCGCGTAGCGCATAGGCTGATAGCTGATAGCTGATAGCTGATAGCTGATAGCTGATAGCTGATAGCTGATAGCTGATGGCTGATAGCTGAATGCTTACATTACCCATTACCACTTAGACATTAAACAGCCTCTAGATTCCTTTCCCCAGTCCTAATCCGGATAACTTGCTCAATGGGACTGATGAAAATTTTACCGTCGCCGATTTTACCGGTCTGAGCAGCAGTGATAATTTTTTCTACTGCCATGTCAACTAAGCCATTTTCAACAACGACTTCTAGCTTGACCTTAGGAAGAAAGTCTACCCTGTACTTTGTACCGCGATACTGTTCAGTTTGACCTCTCTGCCGTCCAAATCCCCGAACTTCAGACACGGTCATGCCAACGATACCAGCATTGACTAAAGCTATTTTGACCTCTTCGAGCTTATAGGCTCGGATGATTGCCTGGATTTTTTGCATTTTCCCAGCCCCTTACTGGGGCTTCCACTCCAATTGACTAACACTAGCATGACATGTATACCACGAAAAATAAATTTTTATGTAATAAATAATACATTTGTGATTGGTCATTGGTTCATTTCGATGTTCTTGACTGTATTGCTCATGGAGGATAAGGGAGAATCCCCATTTACTCGTTTAACTTTTTTCATTTAACTTTTCACGTTTAACTTTTATATTAATTATCAAACTAATGAGGTAGACAGGATTTTTTCCCACTCCCCAATCCCTACTCCCTACTCCCTACTCCCTACTCCCTACTCCCATTAACCCAATAATTTGTACCTCACCCAATTGATAACTGCTATCTCTTCACTGAAATCCCAGTGCTAAAGCTCCCTGGTAAAATATCAAGCTAGCTACCCAAGCCAACCCTAAGGAAAACACTAAGGAAAATAAGGTAAATTTCCAGGATTTTGCCTCATTAAATAGGGTAACAATGGTAGTTAAACAGGGAGTGTAGATTAAGCAAAAGATACAAAAACTATATCCTTGGATAAAGGTTACTGTATCAGTTATCTGCTGACTAACAGCAACGGAGTTAAGTCCATAAATTACCGCTAAAGAGCCAATGACAATTTCTTTAGCAATGAAACCAAAAATTAGGGCTAGGGTTAAATGGGGATTAATACCAATGGGATTCATGACCGGACTTAAAAATTGTCCAATTTGCCCGCCAATGGTATCCAATCCTGTCGCTCCTGGCGGTAAATTCGTGATGAACCAAACGGCAACACAGCCAAAGGTAATAAACCCAGATGCTCGTTGCAAAAATTCTTTGACTTCTCCCCACCCTCTTAGTAAGACTTGTTTGATAGTCGGAATTCGGTAAGGCGGTAATTCTATAATAAAGGGTTCCTCGTTTTTAAACACTCCTTGGAAAAGAGCAGCAGTGACAATGGCGGCGACAAAACTAAGTAGGTACAGGGAAAATAATACTAAAGCCCCGTTACCATGGGGAAATACAGCAGCAATGATAAAGACAAATACCTGGAGTCTTGCAGAACACAAAGCAAAAGGAATCACTAGCATAGTTAGCAGTCGCAAGGCTTGCGATCGCATAACTCTAGTTCCCATTAATGCGGGAACATTACAGCCAAATCCCATCATTTGCATCACAAAACTGCGACCATCTAACCCCAACCGTTCCATAAAGATATCCATTAAATAGGCAGAACGGGATAGGTAGCCACTATCTTCTAGAATTGCCATTAAGATAAAGAACAGCACAATTAATGGTACAAAGGAAGCAACGGTAGCTAAACCGTTCCAAATCCCATTAATCAAAAAGTCTTGAACCACTGTGGGTAAGGGTTGGATGACAGGTTCAATCATGGCACCTTGAATCCAGCCAGTCATAGTATCCATCAGGTCTTGAGAGGGGAGTCCCACAGTCCAAACCACCCAAAATACCAGGAACATTCCTAAAAAGAACAAAGGTAATCCCAATATCGGATGCAGCAGTAACTTATCAATCCTGGCGGTTAAATTAACTGCCATCTCAGAAGGCATTTCTACCGCACCATTGAGCACTGAATCTATCTCTTGACTGGAGATAGAGCTATGGTCAGATAAACGAGTTTTTAGATTATCTATTAGATTATCTCTATTAATCGATTCTTCTTGTGCGTTTAAAGTTTTAGAAATTTCTAGGTATGCCCTCATATAGCCATCTCCATACTTGGCACTAATGAGGAACACAGGCATATCCAAATTATCGGATAATGTTTCTGTGTTTATTTTAACTCCATATTGCTTAGCTTCATCAGCCATATTCAGCATCAACACTGCCGGTAAACCTAGGGCTTTTACCTGCAACGCCAAGCGAATTTGACGGTCAATTTGGGAAGCATTGATAACAATAATAACTAGATCAACAGGAAAATTTTCTAAGAAGGTTTGAACAATTTTCTCATCATCAGAAAATCCGTTGAGGTCATAAATTCCTGGTAAATCTACGAATTCCGTAGGTTCGCCATTGAGTTGCACATTAGCTTGTAGTAGATCTACCGTAATTCCGGGCCAATTGCCAACGTGAGCAGTGGTACCTGTGATCCGGTTAAAGAAGGTTGATTTGCCGGTGTTGGGCATTCCTAGCAACGCAACTCGCTTAACCCCTTTCGAGTCTTCAATGACGGCGGTGCTGGTATTGTGGCAAGAGGTCATAATCTTACTGGCAGATATTTGTTTAAACTCTGCAGGCTATTGAAAGGCCTTGAACAGTAACGATTATATAGCATTTGTATTTGAATTGTGAACATACTCCCGCTTTGGAAAGGCAAGAGGAATCCCCCCTAACCCCCCTTAGTAAGGGGGGCGGGCAAGAGGCAAGAGTTAATAAAGTAGCGATGCAGTCGGCCAAAGCGGGTTTACCCCATGAGCGACTGCATCAAGACATAGAATAATTTTGGGTAATGAAAAAAACGGTAATTATTTTTTCTATTAGAAATGCTAGATAGCAATATTTACGATTACTATAGCAATACGCCCTTGGGTATTTATAGCAATTCTACGACTTGTGAGGTACAAATTTATGGTTTTTAGGGAGCAGGGACTTCGGAGCAGGGACTTCGGAGCAGGGAGTAGGGAGAAGAGAGAAGAGGGAAGAGGTACACACTAGTTTTTACCTCATGAGTACTAGAAACGCTATACAAATAATGGTTAGGGATAAATTGCTAAAAGCTTTGTAAAACTTGGCTTTTCTATCGCCTCTTGCCTCTTGCCTCTTGCCTCTTGCCTATTCTCAGGAAGTAGCGCTATAGCTGTGAAAGCGATCTCTAAAGTATCGCTGATACAAATTGCAGCTAACCATCACGTGATTGTCTGACCAATTCACCAGCCCCATACTGTAGAGCTTAAATGCCTGTACCTGTTCCAAGGCTACTGGAACTTTTGCCCTAACCACTGCTTCAAAGGCTACGGCTAAATCAGGATGTTGTTGTAGAGTCCACCAGTGTCGCTGTAAGTGTTCGCTGTAAATTCCCTGATCTGAAGTCGCCCTTTGCACTAGTTCTTCTGGGGTAAAATCCTGTCGCGCTAGATAATATAACGCTAGACGCAGCAAATAGGGATGACCAGCTACTAACCACATCAGCTGGGCTAAATCTCCCATGGAGAGATCCAGTTCATGACGTTGGGCTAAATCCTGAACCTGCTCCCAACTAAATGAAGACAACTGAATCGGCAATCCTACGGTAAAAGGGGATTGATGCATAGTTAGGGGTAGATAAACTTCTGTGGAGTTAACCAGCACTAGCCGAAGTTTTTGCCAGATCTTGCTATCTTTGGCTTCCTCATACCAAGAGCGTAGCAGGGGTAGAAAGTCTTGAGCAATTTTGGGATACTTGAAAATCTCATTGACTTCATCTAATGCCAAAACAATAGGACTGTCTATTTGTTCGAGCAGATAGTCTTGGAAATAGGTGGTGCAGCTGACTTTACTACCGAGGTCTTGATGCCAATAATCATCCAGCATAGGTTTTAGGTTCAGCTTGCGGGTGACATTGTAGGCTAACCAACGCAAAAATTTATCTAGGTTGGTGAGAATTTCAACATCCACTCGTTGAAGGTTCAAACGCACAGTTTGGTAACCCTGAGTTTCTGCATGAGCCAGAATCCTGACCATCAGGGATGTTTTCCCCATCTGTCTGGGTGCTTTAATATGAATAAAAGCTCCTGGTTTAACAATCTCTTCGTAAGACCTAAATTCATAGGGGACTCGCTCGACATAAAATCGGGAAGCTAAAGGAACTCTTCCTTTTGGTAATTCCAACTGCTGGGATTGAGGATTGAGAATTTGGGATTGGGGATGGTTCCCATAAGGAACATTTGAGATCTGTTGCTTAGCTGTAGATTGCACCTTCCCTTTGTAGTAAGGCTCTAGTCCCTGTCTCAATACCCCAAGCAGCTCCTGAGTATGACTCGATTCTTGATTGACCTGTCGTCTTTCGAGTACACTACGAAAGTTGGTTTTACTAACTTTTTCCCCTAGTGCCTCTGAGAACAGTTTCCATAATTTAGGGGCAACGGTCTGCTTGATATAACTTGCTGAATAGCCTAACTCTTGAGCGATTTGGTCATAGGTTTTGCGTTGCCCTTGCCAGGATTTTTGCAAAACTGCTCTTTGAATATCACTCAGATATTGCCCTGTGTTGGAAAACACTAATTGTTCCGCAAATCCTAATCCTTCCTGAATATCGATCAGATATTGTGAGTTAAAAATGGCCATTTACTTTGCACCCTAGATGATTCTTGGCTGCTAACCTGAGTGTGATATAACCATAGAAAACTGCTAGAATACCGGGTCAGTAATCAAAATTATGGGTAGAAGCAAACCAAAAGATGAGTAAGCATTCAGCCGTCAGCTATCAGCTATCAGCTTATGGGCTACGCCCACGCTACTTGAGGTGCTAGCAGGCCCGAGAACTGCACGGGGTCGGATGAGTAAAACGAGCAGGGATTTTCAACCAGGCGTACCAGCCCGTAAGCTTGTTTACTACCGACCGTTGATTAGCTGACGGCTGACGGCTGATAGCTGAATGCTTACAAAGATGATAGCCCTTTTGCTGAAATCCTAATTGCTTCGTTCTTTCGCTTCGCCTACTTCGTTATTCAAAATTATTAATGTCTCGATTCAGTAGGAGCTAGTCAAGAGTTCGGTGTGTTATATCAAATTCCGTTAGCCTACATTTTTAGTAAGGCTTACGAAAGTTTGCGATCGCGTTTGCAGAAGGTATGGCTTAGGTATAGATTCTGTAAACTATATAGCAGTTCTCAATACCTAATTGAGAACTGCTATAGTTTAATAATTTGTTGAGATTGGTAATTTCTTTAGGACTTACGCAAATACCTCAATTTAACGCTACCTGTAGGGTGGGCAAAACCTTGCCCACCCTACCCATGGATTCTGTGCGTAAGTCCTGTTCTTGAGAAGGCAAGCTTAGGCTTGCTGTTTCTTTTTGCGCTTGAGGGTTGCACCAGCACCGAATGCACCCACTGTCAGCAGACCTAGCACTGAAACGGGTTCAGGGACAGATGTACTGTCTAGATTTCTAGTTTCTACGTTTAATGTAAATTGTCCCACCATATCCAAGTAATTATTTGGACCTATACCATACGGACTGACACGGTCTTTCTGTTGAACATTTGGTGCTTGATAGATATAGTCAGTGAGTGTCACGGTTGTTAAACCATCAATAAAGGACAGAGTTCCTGAGCCTGGTACAATACTTCCATCCAGTCCCCGAGTTGAACCACTACTATTGGCTGAAAAGGTTGGATCAGAGTCAGTGGACTTGGCTAATTCTCCAAAGACTGAAATCCCTGGATTGGAGGTTTCTCCATTAAAAAACAAATTCAAACCGTAATGACTAATCTTAGCAAGAGAGCTTCTCCCATCACCATAAATTGTAAATGTATGGATACCTTCTGTTAGTTCAAAGTCGATGTTGGGAGTACTTGGGTCATTAATGAATTCACCGTCTTCACCATCGCTGGTAACGAACAAGTCCCAATAGCTATCACCAGCACGGCTATTCCAAACAGCTGTACCCGTACTTCCTGAACCATTACTGGAAAATTCAATCAGTTCAGTTAAGCTTGTTGCTTGTGCGCTGCTGGTAGTTCCTAAGGTGACTAAGGTTAGGCTGGTGGTAGCAACTGTTAATTTAGTGAGTAATTTTTTAGTCATTATATTTTTAGCAGTATTTTTATCAGGCTAAGGGGTAAGAGAGGCTAGTCGTAACGGGGATTGTTTGGCCACATTGAACTGGATTGCTTATTTTCAGTATGCAAATCCATATCAAAAAAAAAAATATCTAAAAGTTCGTATAACTTCTTAAGTTGCTTAAATTGGGTAAAGCTCAATGAATTACCAACTTTTTAATTAACGAGTTGGCGAATTAATAAAGAAGATTAAAGTTTGTTATCGCGTTAGCTAAAGGTATAATTTATGTGTAGGTTTTGTATAATATTCCTTAAAGCCAAGCTAAACTAAATGGCACGCTTCAATTGTCCTGAGATTAAGCTTGATAGCTTGATAGCTTTAATAGCAAGATGAAGCGAACGCGCCCCGCGTGGCCTACGGCCAATCGCTCTACTCCGACTCGACAAGGGATTGGCTTCATCGTTGCCAGGGTTTGCTGCTGTAGCACCATGGGATGGCACCTAGGAGCCGCTACTTGAGGTGCATCTTGAGGTGAATCAAACCAAGGCCAAGGTTGGAGAATTTAGGTAAGTATCCGAAAATCCCATTCTCGATCGTGTAGTCTCTAGGAGAATAATCTGGGATCAAGTTCTGCTAATTGGCAGTGTTGGATGGTCAGCACCCCCCTGTTGCCTAGACGGGGCGACCTGACTCAACTGCTATGTTTTCCATAACCCTGATGCTAGGTTAGGTAATTATGGCGGAAAAAGTTGAGGTAATAATTATGCTTATACCCTTATCGATGACTTTAATGATCGCCTCAGTAGCCATATACCTTTGCGTTAAGACTACTGAGGAAATCGTCAAAGTGGCTGCAGCTATAACAGCCTTACTCTGTCTGTTTGTCAGCCTATTTTTTGTTCCTTGGCCAATCAAACTACTGATTTTGATAGTTCCCTTTATTATTGAAAAACTCCAGCGGGTAGCCTCTCCCTAGGGATTAGGAATGATCGGTTTAGGCATTAGGCATGATCGGTTTAGGCTTTAAGTAATAGAACCATTAACCATTAACCATTAACTATTAACCATTAACCCAACACCTAATACCTAACTCCTAACACGTGACATACTCCCACACTGAATCGAAGATTACAGTGTGGGCTTCTTTCCAACTCCACCTATTGGTTCGGATACTCGGAAAGCTTTACTCCTGACGGAATGCCCTACCGCCAACTTCAATATATTTTTTGCCGCATTCACATCACGATCTTCGGTGTAACCACAGGAAGGACAAGAATGGATGCGGTTTTTTAATTTTTTGGGGACTTTCGTTCCACAATTGGAACAGTTTTGGCTAGTATTTCGGGGATTTACTGCTATTGTGACCAAACCAGCATTTTCGGCTTTGTTTGACAATATAGACAGAAATTGAGCCCATCCAGCGTCCAGTACAGATTTAGCCAATTTAGTTCTGGCCAAACCTTTAATATTTAATTTTTCATGAGCAATTAGATCGTAGTTATCTAATAGTTCTTTCGAGGTCTTAAAATTAAAATCTCTTCTAGTGTCAGCTACTTTTTTATGAGCTTTACCTAATCGCTTTACAACTTTATTTCTATTATTACTACCCTTTTTTGATCTACTGACAGCTTTCTGGATCTTCTTTAGTCGCTTTTGAGCCTTTCGATAGTATTGAGGAATTGGTACCTCCGAACCATCAGACTTGATCAGGAAAGACTTGAGACCCATATCTATCCCGATGGGATTTTTAACGCTGTCTACTGGGATGACATCCGGGACGGTATCATCTTGGATTGACAGCGTAACATAGTATCCGTCAGCCTTTCGAGTTATGGTCGCTGTCTTAATTTTGAACCCTTCTGGAATAGGTCGATGATAAATCATCCTGACCTTTCCAAATTTTGGAAGAGTCAAAATATTTCCATTTATTGGATTTTTATATAGAGAAGGAAAAGTAAATGAATTATATCTATTTTTACCTTTAAATCGAGGTCTTCCACTCTTTTTTCCATTACTGTCTCCTTTAATAAACCTCTTGAAAGCAAGGTCAACTCTTTTCACGCAATCCTGGAGTACTTGAGATTGAACTACCTTGTACCAGGGTCTATCCTTCTTTAGTTGAGGAAGAGTTTTCTTTTGGGAAAAGTAATCAGGATTGTTCCTTAGGTCTGGTAAGTAACAAATCAAAGGACAGGAGTCAATAGAGCAGCGATTTTGCTCATACCAGTTAAATCTGTCTGCAAGCAAATAATTGTATTGGCAGCGGAGCAGATCTAGCCATTTCTCTATTTCATATTCTTGGGCTTTGGTTAGCCTCAGTCGGTATTGGTATGCTGCTCTCATTGTTGCTGAATCCTTTTTTTCGACCTACTATTAGTATAGTGTACAGCTAGTCAAATGGCAAGTCAAAATGAAAACTATAAAAATGACGATACGGTTAACCGAATACGAGAAGAATAAGCTAGAACAAGAGGCAGAGAAGAGGGGAATGAACCAGTCAGAGGTACTTAGAAGCTTAATAGCTCGCTTCCCTGATCCCAAAGACTCTGTGTAAAATTCATCCCACGCTCATCCTTGCGGATTGAGACGTGGGGCTTCTTTTACCGGCCAGCTAACCCCTAACAGGATTCACCTAGCTCTTACCATTACCATTACCATTGCCAGTGGTTGCCAGCACCCGATCAGCTAGCTTACCTGGCACTTCCTGGAGATGGTCATAGGTCCAATTAAAGAAACCGATCCCTAGAGTAAGCGATCGCAATTCCATGATCAAGTTCTGCATTTCTGCCTGGGGGATATAGCCAGAAACACAATCCCATCCTGTCCAATCAGAACAGGTCTGATAGCCCAGGATTTGACCCCGATGACCGGTGATCAATTGCAGCACCTTAGAGGTGAATTCCTGAGGTGCATAGACCCCAACAGACATAATTGGCTCAAGTAACATTGGCTCACAATTGGGCATGCCACCGGTCATAGCTAGCCGTGCTGCTTGTTTAAATGCCTGTTCCGAACTATCTACGGAGTGGTAAGAGCCATTGGTGAGAGTAACAGCCACATCTACCACTGGGAAGCCTAACGGTCCGTGGGACAAGTACTCTTTTACTCCAATCTCCACACCAGGGATATATTGCTTTGGCACCACCCCACCGACAATGCTTTCCGAAAAGTTAAACCCTTCACCCCGAGACAAGGGTTGGATATCAAGGTAGACATCACCATATTGCCCATGACCACCACTTTGGTGCTTGTAGCGCCCATGAGAGGTAGTGGATTTGCGGATACTTTCTTTGTAAGGCACTCGGGGTAAGTGAGTGGTCATCGGTAAGTTGTATTTGCGGCTCATCCGGTCTAGAGCAACCTGAAGATGAATATCTCCCTGTCCCCATAGGATGATTTCGTGAGTGTCTCCATGTTGTTCCCACACCAGAGATGGGTCTTCTTCCAGCAGCTTGGTTAAGGCACCACTCAACTTAACCTCATCTTTGCGCTTCTGAGGAGTAATGGCTAAGGCATAGACTGGTTTGCTTGCCTCAGCTATTGGTAATTTCATCTCTGGATTACCCGTATCAGTGGTCAGGGTGTCACCAGTTTTAATACCCTCTAAGCGTCCCAGGGCAACGATGTCACCAGCAGATACTTGGGAAACTGACTGAGTGTGGTGACCAAACATACGGTATAAGCCTCCGGCGCGGACACCATTAAAGACCATGCCATCGGTTAGTTTACCTTGCCAGACTCGCACTAGGGAGAGTTTTCCACCTTGGGGAGTGTAATAGGTTTTGAGTACCTGTGCCACCGTGGTTGATTCATCACCAGCAATGTCCCGACGCTCAGCGGTGCTTTCTGGGGTTGGTGCTTCTCGCAGTAGGGCATCGATCAAGGGGCGAACACCATAATCTTGCTGAGCAACACCCATAAATACCGGTACAATCAAGTCGGCCCCCAATTCCATCTTCAGGTCTTGGACAATTTCTTCTTGGGGTGGCTCAATTTCTTCTAGTAGTTCTTCGAGGAGGTGGTCGTCAAAATCTGCTAAGGTTTCTAGTAATTCTGTGCGTGCTTGCTGTTCTGCCTCTTTCAATGACTCTGGCAGTGGGATCGGATCAGCTGGGGCATCAGGATGGTAAAGATAGGCTTGCTCGGTGACTAAATCAATAAAACCGGTGAGGTGTTCTCCCTTACCAATGGGGTATTGGTGCAGTACTAAGGGGCGAGTGGAAACTGAATTGAGGGCATCAAAGACGGACCGTAAGGAGTTACCATTAGCATCATCGGTCAACTCAAACCGATCCATTTTGTTAATAAAGACTAAGTGGGGGATTTCCCAGTCGTCGAGAAATTTCAATAAGGGTGCTAAGGTCAGGACGCGATCGCTTACTGGTTCACAAACCACGACAGCCGCATCCACACCAACTAAGGCGTTGTAGGTTTCTTGAGCAAATTCAATGGAACCAGGACAGTCTATAAAATTGAAGCAGATATCTTGATACTCGGAGCTGGCGGCAGTTACCTCCACACTCATTTGGCGTTGCCTGGCCTCGGTGGCACTATCACCGACGGTGTTGCCTTCCTTTACTGTGCCTTTGCGAGAAATCGTACCAGTAACGGACAACAAACTTTCGAGTAGAGTGGTTTTCCCACTGAGATACGGACCAACAATAGCCACATTACGGGTGGCTTTACACACTTTGCCGTTCATAATTTACCCCCAAATTATTTCAATTGGACTTATGCATTGAAGCGGAGCATTAAGGGGATGATCGGGTAGGGAGGTGAGTTTGTTAAAACATGCCATGTCAACGCTTCTCTTACCTAATCATTCTACCTACTTATCTCCTGACTACGGTTTATGCATAAGTTTTGTTGAGATGGGATCAACGTTATCTGGTTGTGAGATTAGCTTAATTTGGTCTGATCTAGATCGAACTTGCAATGTCTTGTAATGTAAACTACTAAAACTGTTAAGTAAGATAACTCTAGGTCACTAATTTTCAAAAAATATGAATACACGTAACAACTATAAAAAAAAATGTTTCAAAAATCTTAAGCGAAATTTGTTCCCACTCAACTTAATCTTTGTTAACAGAAAAGTCACTGCCAGAGGCTATTTCTGCCTAGGAGTGAGTTCGCTGTTGGTGCTCACGCAGCCACTAGTTTCCCACGCCCTAGGGGTTAACCCAGATAATCTGAATGATTCACCAGGGAGACTGAGTAGACATCATCCCCTGACTCGCCGTTACGGTTACAGTACTAGACTAATCGCTCAGTCTCAGTATCTACCAGCACTCAAACCAACTCAACCCGCAGCCCTTGAGCAACTTAATCAAGGACTGGCATTAATTCAACAGAGTAAGGTACTTGAAGCGATCGTGGCGTTCGAAAAGGCAGCCCAACTGAATCCCAAGCTAGCACCAGCACACTACAACTTGGGTCTAGCATTGCGGCAGGTTGGTAAATTGCAGGCGTCAGCCGATGCCTTTTATCGGGCAACCCAGACCGATCCAGAATTTGCTCTAGCCTTTGCTAATTTAGGGGCTGCCCTGTTGGAAGGAAAGAATTTGTCTCAGGCACGGGAATATCTAGAAAGATCTCTGGAACTTGACCCATTACTCGGTGTTGCTCACTATAACATGGGTCTAGTTATGTCCCAGTTGCGAACACCCCAACAAGCGATCGCATCATTTAAACAAGCAATGCAATTTAGCCGTAATGCTCCCGAACCGGCATATCATTTGGGACTGATTTATAAGCAACAGGGCAAGCTAGAGGAAGCAAAAAAGGCGTTTGAGCAAGCGATCAAAATCAATCCTAAATACCCCGAAGCCCACTACAATATCGGGGGAATTTTATTTACTCAGAGAGATTTGGATGGTGCTCTGGCAGCCTTCCAGCAAGCAGCGGTAGCTAACTCGAATTACGCTAATGCCTATTATGCTGCTGGTGTAGTATTTCTGCGCCAAAACCGATTTAGTGATGCTCTGCAAGTCTTGCAGTATGCTAGAGACCTTTACAATAGCCAAGGTAATCCCCAGTGGGGACGTAGGGCTGAGCAATTGATGGAGCAAGCCCGTAATTCTCGTTTTTAGTGGGGTGTGTACCATCAGCACTTGTTAGCTTTGACGACTCCCCACAGATAAAACAGATAAATCGGGAGCGTTGCACCTGTAGAGAGATGATTTATGGAGATGGGGAAGATGAGGAAGAATCCACCCATCCTCCTGCTGATTTTTATTGCGTTTCAATTAGGATTTATTGAACTGATTTTTTATGATTTATTGAAACGGTTTTTTCTTAGTGTTTTTTATAGCGGGCTTTACCGAATATTTTTAATTATTAAAAAAATCTTTAATTAAAATTAAACAATTTATTTTTTATAGTAAAAGTATCCCAAAAATGGAAATTATTATTTACTGAATTTATTAGTAGTGGTATTTTAAGGAATTTTATAAAAATTTGATAGATATTGTTTTACTTGTTAAAAAAAATCTATCACTATTAGAGCACATAATAAGTTAACTTATAGGGCTAACAAACTTAAAAAGCTTAAAATGGATTGTCCTTTATATGGAAAAATTTAGGTATTTTCTAGGCTACTACTAGTCTAGCTTGAATTTTTTGCAGATTATTAAAAGTGTAGTAACGTTGCGAGACCTTGAGTTGAGTGGATAAGACTGGGTAGGGACGGTTAGCCTAATTTAGACATTATCAAAACCCGATTCCTACTACCCACTGCTCTCTCCTTCAATTACGGTTAAGACTACAGCATAGTATAACTCATAAAATTTAGCCACACTGAATATAAAAAACCCCTGATGGGCGGTTGGGTGCCCCAGGGGGATGCAGCAAAAGGTTAAAACTACCATATACAAGAGTAATCGGAAATCACAGTAAACCGTATCCGCAAAATCTCGGAAATCTCTCAGCCACTCGCAATAATGGCCTACGAATAATTACGTACTTGCCTTATCCATGGTTACTATAGGTTTCTTGTTTACTAATATTCACAGCCATCTGACAAACCAGTAACTTGGGTCGAACTAGGGAACTGGCTCCTATTCCACACCTAGTTCAGGGAATCTCAACGGAATTGAGTTGCCTTGAGCGCAAATCCGACTCGAAGGGCGTGTTGCATGTGCTTTACCCTTTGGGGTTTTCCAGCGTTTTGATCCTGCCGATACAACTTCTCTATGCCAAGAATGAACACAGTGAGTATGATTAATGTAGTGGCCAAATTGCGAGCAAATAGTAAATCAAACATGACTATATCCTGAATGCGTCAATCCCCGGGCGTTCTCAGCCCCATTGCCCATGATTAAAAATTGTGAACTGCCGATGTTTAATTTAGGGTTGACGCTCAGGTGTACAGTGTTGGTTGTTGTGTAAGAATTGAGGCTAATCGCTACAACTGGTGAAATCTGGTGAAATCTCGGAAATCTCGTGACTTACTCGTAGCTTCTTTTGTCGCGTGGCTGAATCTTCCCATGAATAGCAGTAGAGTGGGCATCCTGCCCGCGCGAAATAAGCATGAAACTGGCAAGATGCCAGTTCTACGCAAGATGCCAGTTCTACGCAAGATGCCAGTTCCACCAAGATGCCCATTCCACCTCACTCTTAAAATCATTCCATTATTAAGCAATGCTTTCTTTGTCGCTGGTGCTATCTTGGGCTGTACCCACCAAGTGATACCGACGGCACCACCGTCAGAGCCTAAACCAGTTATTAGCAAATCTGTTACTGATCTAATTCAGATTGAACCCTTACCGATTGCGACCAAGTATAGGAATCAGTGGACTCCTGAATTGGAATCAGAATTCTGGGTGCGAGCCAACCAGGCCATTCAGTACTACGCTGGTAAAGGTTATGGCAACAACTACGGGGAAAATGAGAAGCGGTCTTATCCCTATGCCATGTTTGATTTTATTGTTGGCAATCGGGAGAAAGCCCTAGAGTTTCTGCAATCAGAAGATGCCCAAGCTCAAGATAACCAACACACTGAGGGTATTGACTACTATTACGCTTTCACCCTCAAGGGACAAATCCGAAAATACTTCTTCTTTGGGCAATTTCTCGACCCGACCTACAAACAACGAATGTTTGACGGTGCTAAAACCTGGACAGAAACAGACCCCAATGGACGTCCTCACCCCATTTATGGTAAGGGAAAAGGTGGTGATGGTTGGGGACCCGATGTGCGAGGAAGTTGGGTGGATGGACGCAACACGGACAATCTCCGGGCAATGCGAGAGATTTCCGTTTATCTGATGGCGGAGGAAACCGGAAATGAAGAGACTAGGCGTCTGTATAAAAAGAAAATTCAGCGCTATGTCTGGGCGCTTTACAACATTGGCATGGGAGAGTGGGACTCAGAGACTTACCATGGTCACACCTTTGCGGCTTACCTAAATCTCTACGACTTTGCCAAGGAGCCGGAGGTGAAGCAACTGGCCAAAGCGGCTCTAGATTGGATGTCAGCGGCGGCAGCAGTGAAATATTATCGAGGTGGTTTTGGCGGACCGACTAAGCGGGATTACGGCAAAAGTAATGTGGTATACGGAGCCAGTGCTGCCCGTCTGTTCTGGCTTTATTTTGGGGATGTTACCTTAGTCAATCCTAAGCCAGAACGGGATGTGATTCACGTAATTACTAGCGCCTATCGACCTCCCCAGGCGGTGGTAAAGTTAGCTCGTAAGCAGTTTCAGAAGCCTGTGGAAATCCTGGCTAGTAAACCAGTCTACGAAAATTGGAAACCTGGAGGTGAGGACAAACCAGGATATTGGGAAACCAGCTTCTTTGGTCATACCTATCAGTTGGGGAGTTTGGCGGGTGAATTCCCCGATGGTGATGTCGGACCATTCAAGCTAATGGCATACAATCAACAGCGGGGTGTGGATTATTTTGTTGCTAATACTGGTGGCGCTTGGGTGAAGCCAGGAAAACATCAGGGCGACCAAGTTGGGCAATACCGTAACCTAGTTCTGTGGTTAAGACCAGCAAAGGATAGACCATTCTTTTTCCAATTACCTAAGACGGCTCAAGCAGAAATAGAAGACGGTATTTGGTTTTTTAAACTGGAAAAAACCTGGTTAGCGATTCGCTCGATTAATTTAGATACCTATACTGAGGTGGCTATACCCAAGCAGAAATTCGCCCAGCTCTATAGTCAGGAAAAAACTCTGAAGGCAACAACTCTAGGCAATAGCTATGCTGGTTTTGCTCTAGAAGTAGGAGAAGAGGAATCTCATGGTAACTATGATAATTTTAAACAGGCAGTTAAGAAAAAAAGTCAGTTAGATTTACGTGAAATTGACCTAGGTAAAGTGCAGTGGATTGGTAGCACTGGTGAGAGTCTTGAACTGACCCACAATCCTAAAAATGATTTGCCACTTCTGACCCGAAATCGGAAAGAACACGACTGGTCAAAACACATTGACCTGTACAAACCAGTTAATGGTAATGGACCAATTTCTCTAGGTTGGAAAACAGGTAATCTCCGGGTTGAAGCAGGGGATTTGGTGTTTCAACATTGATTGTTTAGTTTTGACTGTTGAGTTTTAACTGTTAGCAGTCCATATATGTTAATAGACAAGATAGGTTAATAGACAAGGATAATTAACCAACGCCAACTATCCCCTAATCAGCGATCGCATAATCTGATCTAATCGGGTTGAGGACTTAGAGCAGGTCAATAGTGCAAGTTGTTTTGTTCTTCTCAAGGAGTGGGACTTAATTCGCAGTCTGACCCGTTTCTACGGGTGGCTGGAAGACAAGGCTTAACGGTAACTAGTTAACTGGATTTGACATTACTATAATTTAAGTATATATAATATTCTCTAACAGAGGTGCTGCTGGTGCTTACTACTTTCATAAGTGGCATAAATCAGAGCAAGTATCTGCAAAATAAAAGATTGCAGGTTTTAGCAGGGAGTAGAGAGTGGCAATCGGGAATTGAGGATTGGGCAAGAGGATATTTTACCTCCTTTCATCCTCAAGATTTCCACTACTCCTCAGTCGGGTGCATCTAACTTTTGCAATTAGGCAAAAATTCTAATAAAATTCCCGCGCCCCCGCCCCTTTTTTTGACTAATATGAGATGCAGCTCCTCAGTCCCCATTCCGATGAAAGTTAGAATTTTTCTGATTGCTACTGCACTGTTAGCACTTTTGAGGTTAGCACTTTTTGATTTAACTGCTTCTGAAAAGGCTAAAACTCCTGTAGAAGCTGAAACTCCTGTAGTAGCTAAAACTCCTATAGTAGCTAAAACTCCTGTAGTAGCTAAAACTCCTGTAGTAGCTAAAACTCCTGTAGAAGCTAAAACTCCTGTAGAAGCTAAAACTCCTGTAGAAGCTAAAACTCCTGTAGAAGCTAAAACTCCTGTAGAAGCTAAAACTCCTGTAGAAGCTAAAACTCCTGTAGAAGCTAAAACTCCTGTAGAAGCTAAAACTCCTGTAGAAGCTAAAACTCCTGTAGAAGCTAAAACTCCTGTAGAAGCTAAAACTCCTGTAGAAGCTAAAACTCCTGTAGAAGCTGAAACTCCTGTAGAGGCTAAAACTCCTGTAGAAGCTAAAACTCCTGTAGAAGCTAAAACTCCTGTAGAAGCTGAAACTCCTCTAGAAGCTGAAACTCCTCTAGAAGCTGAAACTCCTGAGCCAATCAAACCTTTGAAGAGTTACTCCCTGAACGTTTTGCCAGATGGATCCAGACAGTTCGTCAATATAGAACCACCGGCCAATAAAGTCATTGTCTACTTACAATCAGGGCAAACGGCAGTTCGATGTGGCGTGAGTACCGAACCTTACAGTTGTCAACCAGGAAATCCCCTGGAAATAACCGCTACTCCCGATACTCCCATCAAGCAATTCTGGGCAGAAAATCTTTGGGAGCAGCTCGTGGCACTGAAAATTGATGTTTTGGAAACTGCAGTTACTGCTGCTGAAGACGAAATCATAACTCCAAAAAAAGATTTGAGTACAACGATTGAGGTAGAAGCTGAAACTTCTGTAGACGCTAAAACTCCTGTAGACGCTGAAACTCCTGAGCCAATCAAACCTTTGAAGAGTTACTCCCTGAGCGTTTTACCGGATCGATCCAGACAGTTCGTCAATATAGAACCACCGGCCAATAAAATTATTGTCTACTTACAATCAGGGGAAACAGCGGTTCGATGTGGCGTGAGTACCCAAGCTTACAGCTGTAAACCAGGAAATCCTCTGGAAATAACCGCTACTCCGGATACTCCCATCAAGCAATTCTGGGCAGAAAATCTCTGGGAGCAGCAAGTGGAACTGAAAATTGATGTTTTCGAAAGTGCAGTTACTGCTGCTGAAGAGGAAACTATAACTCCAAAAAAAAATTGAATACAACAATTTAGGAAGAGAATTTAAAATAGAATATCAAGAGTAATTGCTAACAAAATTTGGACGATAATATCTCGGCCAATCCCTATTCATTATTTTCGTTTATTTGGAGTTTATTGATGCTTGAGGCTTTGCCAGAAAACCTTATTATCGACATAAGGTTGTTACTAATTCCAGTAGGATTAGCTGCAATAGGTTTAGTTATTTTCAGCTTCTGGTTTGTTCCCAAACTTTTGAAGCAGTTACGAGAGCTTTTGGTGGGTTCCCCGATCTACGCTGCCTATCAAAAAGTGGTTGCTCCCTACAAATGGTTACTGTGGTTGGTAAGTCTTTTAGCGATCGCTGATGTAATTCTTATCAATAAGTCTCAAGTCTCTTTCCTGAGACTTATTGAAATTTCAGTTAATTTATCACTATTAATTATACTTGGCTGGCTAGCTTCTCAGTCATTTAACTATTTTTTTGATGTCTATCTACTAAATAGTACTCTCAAAAAAGGAGGTAATATTAACAGTGAGCTATTAATTCTAATTAAGTTAATAGCTAATTTTTTGATAGTCGTCATTGCTATTATCACTTTTGCTCAAACTCACCAAATCAATATTTTAGGTTTGGTCGCCAGTTTAGGAGTTGGTGGTATTGCGATTGCCTTTGCTTCTCAAAAAACCTTAGAGCAGTTATTGGGGGGAATTCTTATTTACATTGACCGTCCCTTTATTGTAGATGATTACATTGGTCTGCCCGATGGAACCTTTGGCAGAGTTGAATCTATTGGTTTGCGCTCTACTAAAATTCGCACTTCTGGAAAGGGAACTTTGATGGTAGTTCCCAATAACTATTTAACTCAGGTAAATATTGAAAACTTCACGGGTGCTAAAAAAGTCATTTCCATTCTATATCTCACGTTTTATCGAACCATCAGCAATGATGAAAGAGCATTAATTCGTCAGGTAATTTTGGCAAGCACTGGCGATATACCCGGAATTAATTCCGGACGTACAGACGTAGGCTTTAGAGTTTTTTCTAGTGCAGAGCATCAAGAAATAACTCAAGCACAAACTACATTTTTTATTCTAGGTGCTGGAGAAGTTTCCATGGAGTTACGTCGCCAACTCCTTGATATTGCCCAGTACAATATTACTAATAAATTGCAACAATACGGCATTGAATTCGATATTGAACAGCCAAGTATCTATGTTGATTCCCCGATTACTATCTGACGGAGATGTATTCAATGATAAACAACTATTTCAAGGGCAAATTCTACCAATCTCAGAGCTTCAAATTTCTGCAAATCCTAGGAATTACTATTGCACTACTGTTAATGGTGTTATTAGTTCCAGCAACAGCCCAGTCAACAGAATTAGCTCCTGTAGTCTTCGATGGTCGGCCACTTTTTGAGGTCAGTAAATCTGAACCATTTACTGCTCAGGGAAGAGCAGACTGGATTAACTCTCAACTCGAAACTCTAGTGGAGTCCGAGGAACCTCCCAAAATCGAGATTGAGCAGCGCAATAAGTCTCCAATTATTCGTATCAATGGTCGCTACTTATTGACTGTAACTCAAAGCGATGTGGTTTCGGAGAACTCTCCTGAACAACAAGCCGTAATCTGGAGCCAAACCATTGACCAGGCGGTGAAGAAAGCCCGGAAAGAAAGGACTAGCGAGTTTCTGTGGCAAGCATCGTTGTTAGTTTCTGGAAGTTTAGTGCTGGCAATCGTCCTACATTGGGGCTTGGGCAGGTTGTGGAGATATTCTCTGGTAGGTTCACGACAGTTACCAGCAGTAGATCAAAACACCCAGGAAAGGCAATCCCTAGCATCAAATCTGTATTCTAACCTGACACTGTTACTAGCACGCACAATAGTTTGGGTGTGGGTAATCCTATTCTCCCTCAACATGTTTCCCATCACCCGACAGTGGATCTCCGGTCTTGCTGAGAAGAATTTACTGATTACCTTAATTTACTTCCTGCTCTCAATTTTCTTTTCTGTCATAGCTGGACAATATAGTCCTTCACTGGTAAGGGCAGCTATCTTGAGATTTTCACCTGAACCAATAACGAACATTTATGAAAACTTCGTTGAACCGATTATTAACTTGTTTAGACTAACCGGTAGTTTAATTTTACTGTCTTTATCTTTATTTTGGCTAAGCAAGTATAAATTTATTTATGGTTTTCTTCGGTTCTTTATAGATTTAGGATTAATTGTCAGTCTAGCTTGGTTACTTTCACGCTTGTTCCGGCAATTTATCCGGATCTATGGAATTGACATAGTCCGCAAGTTAGGGTGGGAAGTTGATGAATTAATCTTAGTATTTGAAGCTTTAGCCAATGTGATTATTGGGTTTATCGCCATTCTCGCCTTTGCCCAGGGTCGTTTTGATTTAATTGGCTTATTAGCTGGTTTAGGAATAGGAGGATTAGCGATTGCTTTCGCCGCTCAAAAGACTTTGGAGCAGCTTTTGAGTACTATTGTTTTGTATTTAGACCGTCCTTTTGTCTCTGGAGAATATATTCGTTTACAATCAGGATTAAATCCTCAAGGCTTGTTTGGTCGGGTTGAATCGATTGGTTTACGTTCTACCAAAATTCGGACTCCGGCCAAAAGTACGTTGTTCGTTGTTCCTAACTCCATTTTCGCCAATCTGGAAATTGAAAATATTAGTAGAGGTAAAAAGATCATGGTTTTACTCTACCTTGATTTTTCCCGGTTACTAGCAGCTCCCGAACAAGCTTTGGTGCAGGAAGTAATCAAGGAAAGCACAAACTCTTTGTTTGGTATTGACCCAGGTAGTACTAAGATCAATTTTCTAGACCTGCCTGATCCAAAATTTACCCGTGCTAGAGTGACCTTTTTTATCCTTGGCTCCAGTGAAAATTCAGTACAACTCCGTAAGCGTCTACTGGAGTTGGCGAATGTAACCATGTCTAAGAAGCTGATGGCTTATGGGATCGACTTTAAAATGGAGGAACCAACAATTTATGTAGAGTCCCCTGTTACTATTTAAAATCCCCTTATCCACAAGCGCGATGGGAGATAGTGCCATCAGGCATCAGAGCATTACTTGACATCTCCCCCGGTTAAAACACGGGGGATTCTCAAAGGATGTTACGCGGTAGGGTAAACCCGTACCGCTATCGCCGAAGGCGACGCTTCGCGAACACCCTTATGTCGATATAATTTAGACAGGTGGGCGACCGATGAAAGGCGCATATTAGAAGTGGAAGGGGTAAGAGCCTTCCCCAGACCCGGGTTCAGGACTGGTTTCCACTCGAAGGGGCGTATTAAACGATGGAGTCAATGGAGAAAATAATCTAAGGATTTCCAGAAGTTATGGGTCTCACAGCTAGAGAGAAAGTAGGGATTACCGAACCATCGGATAAGGTAAATAACCGAAAAGGAAAAGAGTCAAAGAGTTGACCACAGAAACCGTTGGTCAAAGGCACCGTAAAAATTAATATCCCTGCTAAATTCGATGATGGGGATATGAGCTCCGAGGTTAGTCTATCATCTGCTAGACAATCTGAACTCTCACATGGACTCGGTGTAGAGACGGCAACTCAAGACTTGTATCTTCTATATGCGTAACCGGGTAAGCCGAGATTGAGTCCTTAACCCTAAATAGGACATAAGGTAGCCAAATCGCAAGAGGAGGTATAACTCTCAGTCCGGTAGAAGTCTGAACCAAGCAAAAGCCGACAACCTGAAAAGGAATGGGAATAAATAACCAGTCGGATAGAGGGAAAATTCCCTTGCTCGAAAGAGCGCTGAATTTCAGAGCTAACATCCGAGCCAAGGAAATTAATTACTTAGTTAACTTAAATTGTACATGGAAAAGATAGAACCGGCGTCAATAGACGTGGGTATCGTAACTGAACAAACCACCGATTGGCATACCATTAATTGGAAAAATGCCTACAGAGAGGTTAGGAAACTAAGACAAAGAATTTTCAAGGCAACACGTCAAGGAAACTGGAAAAAGGTCAATAAACTCCAAAGGTTAATGCTAAGGAGTAAGGCAAACATCCAGGTATCAGTTCGCAAAGCATCCCAAGATAACAAAGGTAAAAGGACGGCAGGAGTAGATAAAGTCAAAGCATTAAAACCCAAAGAAAAGGGAGAAATGGTTGACACATTATCAAAAAACAGGAAACAATGGAGCCCAAAGCCAACTAAACGCATCTACATACCAAAAAGCAATGGAAAGAAAAGACCATTAGGGATACCAAGTATCGCCGACAGATGCCTTCAAGCCATTGTTAAAAACGCTTTGGAACCAACCTGGGAAGCCCAGTTTGAAGCCACATCATACGGTTTCAGACAGGGAAGAAGCACTCATGATGCCCGACAAAGAATATTCCTCAATATCAATGGAGAAAACAATAAGAAATGGTGGGTAGTAGAAGCGGATATAAAAGGATGCTTCGATAATATTGACCACCAAGCATTAATGGAAACCATTGGTAATTTCCCAGCCAGAGGACTAATCCATAACTGGCTAAAAGCAGGATATGTGGAAAAAAACATATTCCACCCCACGGAAACGGGCACACCACAAGGAGGTATCATCAGCCCACTCCTCGCTAACATAGCATTACACGGATTAGAAAAAGAACTGGGAATAACCTACAGGAAAGAAAAAACAAAAAAGGGAGAGGACACCTGGAGAAATAAATCGAATAGGACATTAGTACGATTTGCGGATGACTTTGTAATCTTAACAGAAAGCAAAGAAGACGCCATGACAGCTAAGTTAATCACTAAAGAATGGCTGGCTAAAAGAGGACTAAGTCTATCCGAAGAAAAAACCAGGATAACTCACTTGACCCAAGGTTTTGATTTTTTGGGATGGAACTTTCGTAAATACAGAACCACCAAAAAGAAATCGGGATACATCACCCTCATTAAACCGTCAAACAAAAGCTTAAAGGGAATCAAGAAAAATCTAAAAGTAGAATTGGCCAAGCTGAAAGGGGTCTCAGTCCAAGAACTAATTGGTAAATTACAACCAATAATAAGGGGTTGGACAAACTATCACAGCGGAACAGTGGCAAAGGACACCTTTTGTAAATTAGAAAATTACATCTCTTGGAAGCTAGTTAGATGGTGCAAAAGAAGGTACCCGAAAAAAGGATGGGAATGGATTAGAAATAAACACTACGGGAGTTTCTGCCCTGGTAGGGAGGATAACCGAGTCTTCGGAAGCAAAGAACTATACCTGGAAAGAGCCTCATGGACAAAAATAATCAGACACACAGTAGTAACCCACGATTATTCGCCAGACAATCCGGAACTCCAAGAATACTGGGATAAAAGGAAAAAAAGGCAGGATAAGAAAGCTGCGGAGGCCAGACTAACAAAGGGCAGAAACAAGATAGCCGTGAGGCAAAACTACATCTGTCCTTACTGTGGCCAAAGACTAGGAAACTACGACAAAGTACACTTACACCACATTGTTCCAATTGAACATGGGGGACAAGATAAGTACAACAATTTGGTATACGTTCATGAGGATTGCCACCGAACTATCCACGCCTTGGGGGCAACCAATCCAGAAATACAGGGAAAACTGTACGATGGAATCAAAAAAACCCCTCCTAAAAATCGGAAACAAAAGCCAAAAGGTACAAAACCGATAATAAAGGAAAAGAGTTGCACAAGATAACGTGTTCTTCGGAAGTTGGTTGCGCCGTGTACTTGGAGACTTGTTCGCACGGTGCTTAGGGGGCGACGAGGGGGTAACCCCTCCGACCTACCCAATTAGTGAACAAATTATATCGATGTGGAACTGTCAAAATCCCGCTACCCACCTTGGCCAGGTCGATTGGCTGTGTGGTTACTTTACGGAGTATGTTAGCAGCGCCGTTCAAATCGGCGTTAATTAACTTTCCGGAGGCAGTCCTGTACAACCCACGCCTAACTCTTTTTCCTGAAGGGATCCATCCGCTGGGTTTTGCACCATGTTTTGGTAATGAATCACCGTCCAAGAAAGACGCTTTGCTTGTATAGGATTCTTCAGTGACAATCAGATTTATTCCATATTCACGACATTGCTGCTTTAACCTTTCAATTAGTCGCTTAGTAGGAATGGGGACAAACTGTTGGTTTCCTTTCTTTCCCATGTTAGAAAGGCTTTTCTGTCCTTCGTTCCAACCAAAAACCAAATTACCTATTCCATCATTTAGGCAACGATTAACGAGGAATCTAGCCGCTTTATTTATGGCGTCCCGCATCTGATTATTCCGCTTCAACTGAATTTTATCCAGATGGGAGTCCCAGTACTTTTCCGACTTTCCTGACTTATACTTAGCCACAAGGCGACAGTAACCTTGGTTCATTGACTTAAGCTTTCGACCGTCAATAATAAAGCTCTTTCCTAAGGTCGAAACGCAGGTTAGCCAGTTATCGCCACCATGGTCTATTCCAATCGCGTTAGAGTAATCAAGATTTGGATTATCAGTTACTGGTTGCTTTCTATCATCAATAACCCAATCTATCCATAGCTGTCCGTAGTAAGGACGAACGGTAACCTCTTTCACCCAATCAGGATCAATGAAATCTGGAGGAGATAATGCTATTTGAACTAATAATTCAGGCTTGCTTTCCTTGCTAACGGAGGGGTGAAACAAACCTTCTTTGTATATGAGGGAAGCCCGTGGGAAAGTCACCGCAGCAAAACCTCCAGACTTTCTATAGCGAGGGAACCTAGGTCTATCTACTTTTCCTTGGTAGTACAAACCCACTAGTTTGTTATAGCTAGAGTACGCTTCCCCTACAGTTTTTAAAGTTTGCTGTGCAGATTGAGCCGCCATCGCCTTATAGTGGGGCGACATTTTTAGAGCTTTGTCTATTTCAGGGTATTTAGTCGTACATTTGTAGGTTTTCCACCCTGCCCTTAGCTCATCTCCACGCCAGTAGGTAGTATAAGCTTTTTGTTCCTCAAGCCACTTGTAGTGTTTTTGTTTTGCATAGTAAACAGCGCAATTAAACAGGCTGTTAGCTTGCTGGCACTGAAACTCCCAGAACACTTTCTCTTCGTTTGAAAAGTTAGCTTTTATTGGGATCGTCTTGTACATTTGACAACCTCGACCCTTTTGTTATCATACTACTAGTGTATACGTATGGTCTAGTAATGTCAAACAAAAACCGATCTAAATCTCAAAAAAGAATGAGAGGAATTCCTGTATACTATGACGAGATCAAAAAACCACACACTATCATGTTCACAGATACTGTGTGGAAGTGGTTGCAGCTTTCCGCGAAGGACTCAAACACCAGTGCCGGAGAGCTTATAGAACGTTGGGTTAGAAGCCAAATAGAGGACACGACGCCGATATTTCCAGTCTCTGTTTTTCATCCCGGAGACGAAACCTTAGAATAAGGCAGCCTTAATCATAAAGTTTTAACCCTTTTGCTCATAGCCGACCAACCATAAAGGCTGCCTTATTCTTGCGGTAACTTCTGACCCCGGCTAAAGCACGGGGGTTCTCAAATTTCAGGAAGTTTTGATAGATTAGCTGTCCGGCAAAATTCATCCCACACCTATGCTGCGCATTAGGTGTGGGATGAATTTTGCACAGGGTATGGACGGAATTGCTATAATATAAGTACTGGTAAACAAAGCCGTTCGCGTAGCGTGGCCAAAGGCCTTAAATGCTGGTTTGTCAGCAAAACAGTCTTAAAAAAAAGACCAATAAAACAGAGCGGCAGCGATGCAGCGCGGTCTTGGGAAGGCAGCGCGGTCTTGGGGGTTCCCCCCATGAGCGACTGCCGTGGTTTCCCCCATGAGCGACTGCATCAAGAGAGGGCAGTCCGTTCTTAAAGCCCAGCGCCTCCTAAGCGATAGCCGGATTGGCTGGGAAGCCTACACTTAACCCAACGGGTCAGTGTAGGAGCTGTCACCACCGTTAAAGTTAGCCCCACTTAAGTTAGCTACTAATTAGCTTGGTGTTAACTAGCTGAGCGCTAATCAATTTGGCGCTCGGTTCTTTTTTTGAAGAGTACAACTTTAACTTCCAGAGGTGGGTTTACGCTACCTAGTACTTCAGCGAAGATCAACTACAAATACACAGTTACCATACTTGGCTTGGTTCTCCTGGTTACTAGAGAACGGGTATCTATGAGTCTGATTTTTTGGGGAGCTTCAATTTGTGAATCAATCCTCTGATAACTTCCGTTTTCGTTTTACCTTGCTCAATGCAGTATGCCTCCAGATGTTGCAAGTCTTTTTCTGGGAGGCGGATAGTTAGGACTTTGTCAGATATAGGTTTAGTTCTTGCCATGATGATTATCTACTCACTTCGTCTAAGCATATGTACTAACAGTGTACATTGACTGTACATTTATTGTTGTAACCTGTTTCGAGCTGAAGTAACCACGTACAAATGTACTAACGCACTTCAAAAGTCCTATCAATCTTGGCTTTGGGGGGGTTTAGAAGACGGTAGATTACTGAAACCAAAGTTTAAAAACGGCTGAACATATTACTATAAATGAATTGTAGCGATGTCAAGAGCGCCCTTGCTTACTCCCCTACCATGCATTTTGAGTTTAAGTGAGCGCAATATTCAATGGAACTCCAACGCCTATGTTAAAGCTTGTTTTTACTTAGGGTACGCCCTAGCATCACAAACCACAGCCACAAAATGATATCCAGCTGAAATTACCGCTACATCAGGTTTTGAGAGATTTTTTTCGAGGAGTACATCAGTTCCACACTACCAAAATGTCAACACAGTCAAGCTGTTTGACATTTATAGTACATATGTATTATTAAACGTCAGTTCTAGCATGTACTTCAAAGCAATTAGCCAATAGTGTACTAACAAAATAAAGCATAACGCTTGACAAAGTAAAAAATATGTATTACATTAAGAATATGGTAAGCAAGTACAGTGTTTGTACTTTGTAAGCCAAATAAGTCATAAGGAGATAAACAGAATGACAAATCAAATCGAAACCAAGCAAGCCTATCAAGAAAAGGTCAAGGCTCAACTAGATAAGTTGAATGCTCAATATGAAGAAATGAAAGCTAAAGCAGCTCAAGCCAAAGCTGATGCTTCAATAGAGTACCACAGCCAAATGGAAGAACTTTCCACCAAAATTGATGCAGGCTACGCTAAACTACAGGAAATTCAACAGGCAAGTGACGATGCTTGGTCAGATTTAAAAGCTGGCTTTGAGAAAGCTTGGAATGAGCTGGATAGTGCCTTTCAAAGTGCTTTTGCCAAGTTTCAGTAAACTCTTTTGTCCTAGAGTTAATTAACCTTCACTCTTCCCTAAGCAAACTTACCAGGTGTTAGCTCTTAGGAGAATAGCACTTAGTTAAGCTTTTAGTAAGGGGTTAAGGCTTCAAGCCCGATGCCGTCGGCAGAAGGATAAACCAAGTTTAAAACTGCAAAGTTTGAAGTTTATTTTTTGATTACCTTATTTCTTTCTGCCATCTGCCCTCTTACTTAAGGCTAATCCAGCCTGGCATTTGGTATTAGGGGAAAATTTTCAACACTCTAGGTGATCTAATACCTAACACTAGCTAAGTTCAACATAATCAAAGAGATTCAGGATTGAGGAGTGAGCTAGTTACAGCAGTAGTCTTAACAGTAAAGCAAGGATGGCGAAAAATGCAACAGAAAACTGATCAACTCGCTGATGTAGCTGCCAAAATTGGGGAAAAGCTGCAATCAAGCGGAGACCAACTGGCTGATGTCGCTGCCCAAATTGGGGAAAAACTGCAATCAAGCGGAGACCAACTGGCTGATGCCGCTGCCGAAATTGGGAAAAAGCTGCAACCAACCGGAGAGCAACTGGCTGATGTAGCTGCCGAAATTGGGGAAAATTTGCAATCAAGCGGAGAGCAACTGGCTGATGTAGCTGCCGAAACTGGGGAAAAGCTGCAATCAACCGGAGAGCAATTCACCGATGTAGCTGCCGAAACTGGCGAAAAGCTACAATCCGCCAAATTATTAATCAATAAAGATGGTTGAAACAATCACAAAAACTCTCAAAGAACTGCTTAGTAGTGCGATCAAGTTGTTCCCTGGGCTGTTGAGTGCAATCATTATTATCTTCTTAACCCGTTATTTTGCCGAATTTATTCAGAAATTGGCTAGCCAGTTGGGAACAAGAATGATTCGCTCCCACTCACTACAATTATTACTATCAAAAACATGCTATGTGGCAGTTTGGGTGATAGGAATTTTAGTGGCTAGTGTAATTGCCTTTCCTGGTTTGCGACTAGGAGATATCGTTGCCACTCTTGGATTAACTTCTGTCGCCATTGGTTTTGCCTTCCAAGATATCTTTAAAAATTTTCTGGCAGGAGTACTGCTGCTTCTACAAGAACCGTTTCGCATCAATGACCAGGTAATAATTGGAGACTATGAGGGCACAGTCGAACAAATTGACATTCGCACTACCAAGATACGCACTTACCAGGGAGAAAGAGTGATTCTCCCTAATTCCACTGTCTTTACCAGTGCTGTGCAGGTGAGGACAAGCTTTAGCAGCCGACGTACTGATTTGACCGTAGGAGTAGACTATAATACTCCTCTGCCAAAAGCTGTCGAAACGTTGCAGCGATTGGTCAATGGAGTTGAGGGTGTATTAGATAGCCCCGCTTTAGAGGTAGACTTAGTTAGTTTTGGAGACAGTTCCATCGACTTTGTAGTCCGCTATTGGACATTACCACAACAAAAAGAGGTGCGCCGAGTCAAAACTAGGGTAATTATTGCGATCAAAAAAGCTTTCAACCAGGCAGACATTAATATTCCCTACCCAATTAGGGCAGTTTACTACTACGACCAGCAACAGTTTAATGATTACCTTCCTAGTGCTAATAATGGTGAGTCCTCAAACAGAACTCTCTTGAGAGAGAACTAATAAGCTTTCTTGTGTCACTCTAGGTTACTCTAGGCAAAAAAAAAGGCTCTACTAAACTTGCTATCTAAAACTTTTAGTAAATAATTATGGATAATTTCAACATTTTTATCCATAAAATTGGTTCGTTAGAGCCAGAAAAAATCAAGTCATATTCCCTCTAAATTATACCTTATTTTAACCCTTGTTGATTTTAGAAAAACTCGAAAACCAGCCACACCACCAAAAAAAGTAAATTAGCCCAGAAGCAATCACTATCATCACAGCCCAACAAAGTGGATACCCCCAATACCAGTTTAGCTCTGGCATGTTCCAGGGAGAAGCTTCGGGGTTAAAATTCATTCCATAGATTCCAGCCACAAAAGTCAGAGGAATAAAAATTGTTGAGATTACTGTCAGTAGCTTCATTACTTCATTCATTTTGTTGCTAACCGAGGACAAGTAGACATCCATCAAACTTGATGCTAATTCTCTGTAGGTTGACATAATGTCTAAAAGTTCAACGGTATGGTCATAACAATCTCGTAAGTAAATTTGCACATCGGCACTAATCAGAGGACTTGGGTCTCGAATCAGGGTACTAATTGCATCCCGTTGTGGCCAAAGAACACGACGCAGTGCCAGTAATTCCCGCTTAAGTTGATAAATTTTTGCTAAGGTTTTGTTGGTGGGGTTGATCACTACTTCATCTTCTAATTGATCAATTTGCTCACCATAGGCTTCTAGTACGGGGAAAAAGCTATCGATAATTGCATCCCATAGGGCATAGGCTAAATAATCAGCTTGGCGCTTGCGGATGATGCCTTGGTTGTGGCGAATGCGCTTCCGAACTCGGCTAAAGCAATCTCTTTCTGGTTCTTCTTGGAAAGTGAGCAAATAATGTTTCCCCAAAACAAAACTGACTTGTTCAATCCAAAAACCACTAGCTTTTTCCTTGGGCATGACCATCTGGGTAATGACTACTAGCTGCTCTTCATAGTTCTCCACTTTCGGTCGCTGAGGTACATTGACCAAATCTTCCAGCACCAGCGGATGTAATTTGAAAACTTGACTCAAGCCCTTTAAAATATCTTCACTACCTAAGCCGAGTACATCAATCCACGAAACTGAATTTGTTTCTAGGTAAGAGCCACAAGCTTCTGGCGTTAGGTTAGCGATGCGTCTCACTTGCTCTTGGTTATAGTCAATTAGAACGATTGTGGATGGTCTAGCATCTTCGTCAATGCTGATTGTTCCCGGTATCGTACCTGGTTTATCGTAGAAGTAATCAAACAAGTCTTCTTGTTCTTCATCGGTTGGTGTGGGTACACCAAAAGACCCAGAAAGTCTTTGTGTCATGTAATTTAGCTTGGAATTCCCTAGGAGAGTATCAACTAGAGTGTAGTCTAAACTCCAGTTGCAAGAGGTTGAATTTTTTAAATTAGACAATTATTACACAATTAGAGTAAGCTATTAGCTAACTAAAACTACTCAAACTAATTGGGTGCATCTCATTTTTACGCTTTGATCCGGTGGTGCGTTACGGGACGGGCTGTCTCAACACTGGGAAAGATTTGGAAAATCAGGGCTAGCCCCTCCCTAACGCACCCTACGCCATTTCTCTTCTTTTTTACAAATATGAGATGCACCCAACTAATTAGAGGGTATGGGCAGGAAATCGTAACCGCTGGAAGTGTTCTGCTTGGGAAGAATTTTTACCAGTTGGACTGAGCCATTGCGATCGCCTGAACGCAAAAACCGAATTGAACCCGATACTCCAGGCGCTACAAAATCTGAGGCTGAGAGGGCTTCTTGAACACCAGCACGAGTAGGATTACGTTTGAGTGCTTCTATCAAAGCTTGGGTTCCATCGTAAGCCATGGCTGTGCGCCAGTTAACCTCAGCATTCCAAAGGGCTTTGGATTTACGGACAAAGTCTGACTGAGGGTTGCTATCAATATCCCAAAAAACAGCTACCACCATTTCAAGAGCGTTTTCTGCACCTTTCTCTAAAGTTTTAGGAGAATACATTACATCTCCTCCCAACAAACTTAGACGTTTACCATTGACCTTAACAACCTCCAAAGCTTGATCTAGAACTGCTGGGTTAGGAGCTAAAAATAGCACCTGTGCTCCCCGCTCAATCGCTTGTTGTACAGGTGTAGCAGGATTAAAATCTGGATTGGAGATGTCAATCTCATCAACAACTTGTCCTCCTCCTAGGGAAACCGCTGTGACAAATTCAGTTCTGAGAGATTTGCTGTAGTCACTCTTAGAATTATAGAAAACCGCTGCATTCTGCTTTTTCAACTCGGTGAGCATGTAGTTAGCTAAGGCTCTGGCTGAAAACGCATCATTTGGCACTGAGCGAAACACATAGGGGCTAAAGTTGGACAACTTTACGGAAGTACTAACAGCAGAGATAGCTGCTAGTTTACCGGAATTATATACTTCTCCTGCGGCTAAGGTTACACTGCTAGCGGAATGACCAATTACACCTAATATTTCCGGATTGTTGACCAACGCTGAAGCAATTTGTTTAGCAGTATCGGGATTTTGATCATCACTCGTAATCACTACTTTGAGGGGGACGCCATTAATTCCCCCAGTTTGATTGATTTCATCTTGAGCTTGAGCAACGCCACGCACAATTGCTAATGTACCATCGGGGTCAGTAGCAATCGGTCCAGCGACAGCAATAGTATGGGATTTCTGATTACCAATACGAGCATTATTGAGATAAATTAGAGTTTCAGGAGCGTTGGGGTATTTCCGAATTGCTACTTCAAAGTTACTCATGGCTTTGTCATAATCACCAGCAGCCATGGCTTGCATACCCTGTTGTTTGGCAGCTTGGAATTGCAGATTTGGAGTGCCTACCTCTTCTGTTTTAACTAGGGACTTTTCCCCAAGGCTAATTCGAGCTTGAATATTACTCTGATCAGGTGTTGAAGTTGGAGTAATTTGAGCATTCGTAGCAAAAGGTGATGGGTTGGGTGACTCCGTAGTCTTGGGAGTGTTATTAAATAAAAATAACCAGATTAAATAGATAAGGATGCCAATAACAGTAGTGGCGACACCGATGGGGAGCAATAACCGACGAGGGTTTTGAGAGGCAACTCCGGAATACTGAGACCCAGCAAACGGTTGCGCCGATGATGGTGCTGTTGCCGAAAGTTGAGATGGTGGTATTGAAATCTCTGTGGGTTGAGGTTGCCCAGACTGTGGTATCGATGGAATGGCTGTTGAGGGGACTCGAGAGTACTGTTGCGGAACTAGTGTCGGTTGTATTATTGTCGGCTGTTGTACTGATTTCTGTTGTGGTAATGAGACTTGTGGGTATGACTCAAGAGCCTGTAGAACCTCTGTGGCAGACTGGTAACGTTCCCTAAAATGGTAGCGCACCATCTTAGAAAGAATCGACTTTAAGTCATCACTGATCTTGGCCCAAGGTTCCCAGATCACTTCTCCAGTATTAGGGTCTTCTTGAATTTGATTAATCGTTAAGCCAGTTACTGCCTGGATAGCCATCATGCCAAGACCATAAATATCACTGTTGGCACGAGGATTACCTCTACCTTGTTCTGTGGACATATAACCAGGGGTTCCAACAGCGATTGTGCCACTGACTTGATGGTTGGGTCCGCGAATTTGCTTGACTGTGCCGAAGTCAACTAAAACCAGCTTATTGTCCCGATGTCGTCGGATGATATTATCGGGCTTGATATCACGATGGATAACTCGATTTTGGTGGATAAAGCTGAGAGCTCTCAAGACTTCCTGAAGCATTTGACGAACTTGGCTTTCAGACCAGCTTTGACCAGGTTTGATTTCACTGCTGAGGGTGTTTCCTTCAATACACTCTTGAACCAGGTAAAACTCTTCATCTTCCTCAAAGTAAGCTAAAAGCATCGGAATTTGGTCATTCTTCCCCAGTCTCTCTAGAGTTTCGGCTTCAGTTCGGAACAAACGTCTGGCATTTTCCAAGGATTTGGGATGGTTGGTAGGTGGCTTCAGTTGTTTGATAACGCACTGGGGATTAGTTGGTCGGCGAGTATCTTCGGCAATGTAAGTTTTTCCAAATCCACCCTGGGCTAGGGTATCAATTACTCGATAACGCCCATCAAGTAAATCATTTGCCTTGAGGTCTTTCATAAAAGTTCGGATCACGTACGTATCACAGAATTACAGAAGTTTTACACTTCTGGATGGATAAGTCCTGTACTTATTTATCTATCTGCCAATGCTTTGTGATTTATTAATAGTAGCAGCGATCCCCTGAGGACCTGACCCCCTCAGTACTCAGTACTACTGTCGAGATGGCATGGCAGGATTGAACTAGAGCAGAGTTACCTGATTCTGGGGGAATCAGTAACATAGCGATATAGTTGTTGATTTAAATGATTCACTAGTTGTCTTTTTATTACCACATTTTATAGTTTTTGTCAATATTAGTTTAATAACTGGTATTTGATATAGCGCTATAGTTTTGCGCCTGCCAAGCCATTAAAGTCTATTCAGTAGATGGTAAACCTGACAAAATAATCAGGGTTTCAGCGATTGTTTTCCTGTTCCTAATTTGCGTTCCCGTAGCGTGACCTACGGTCAACCGCTTTTGGTAGACAACAAAAAATCCCCCACCGGAAGGTAGGAGATTTAAATTAATTACCTACAATTTAAATACCTAAAAAGCTAGTTTCAGCAACCATTAGCCAAATGCACCAGCTGTCGAGGCAATCAAGAATGCGGCGTAGGTAAGTATATAACCTACCGTGAAGTGGGTTAAACCAACCAGACGAGCTTGAACGATGGACAGCGCAACAGGCTTATCCTTCCAGCTAACCAAGTTAGCCAGAGGAGTACGCTCGTGTGCCCAGACCAAAGTTTCGATTAGCTCTTGCCAGTAACCACGCCACGAGATCAGGAACATGAAACCAGTTGCCCAAACTAGGTGTGCGAAGAGGAACATCCAAGCCCAGACAGACAGGTTGTTGGTTCCAAACGGGCTGTAACCATTGATCAACGGAGCAGAGTTAGCCCACAGGTAATCCCGGAACCAGCCCATGAGATAAGTAGAGTTCTCATTGAACTGAGCCACGTTACCTTGCCAGACGCACAGATGCTTCCAGTGCCAGTAGAAGGTCAACCAGCCTAAGGTGTTCAGCATCCAGAACATGGCGAGGTAGAAGGCATCCCAAGCAGAGATGTCGCAAGTACCGCCACGACCAGGACCATCACAAGGGAAGGCATAACCGAAGTCCTTCTTGTCGGGCATTAGCTTGGAACCACGGGCATCCAGGGCACCCTTGACTAGAATCAGGGTGGTGGTGTGCAAACCTAGAGCGATCGCATGGTGTACCAAGAAATCGCCAGGACCAATGGTCAGGAACAGGGAGTTAGCTCCGCTGTTGATGGCATCTAGCCAGCCAGGAAGGTAAGCTGCACCAGTGCCAGAAGCTATGCTATCGGGATTAGACAGCAGGGTGTCAAAGCCGTATAGCAGTTTACCATGAGTCGCTTGGATGAACTGAGCAAATACTGGCTCAACCAGGATTTGCTTCTCGGGGGTGCCGAAAGCAACCACGACGTCGTTGTGGACATAGAGTCCTAAGGTGTGGAAACCTAAGAACAGAGTTACCCAGCTCAGGTGAGAAATCAGAGCTTCTTTGTGTTCGAGCATCCGGGCTAACACATTATTCTTATTAGCCTCTGGGTCATAATCCCGCACAAAGAAGATAGCACCATGAGCGAAGGCTCCAACCATCAAGAAACCAGCAATGTACTGATGGTGAGTATACAGTGCTGCCATGGTGGTGTGATCCTTTGCTATGAAAGCATAGGGCGGCATCGCATACATGTGTTGCGCTACCAAGGAACAGACCACACCCAAACAAGCCAGGGCTAAGCCCAACTGGAAGTGGAGAGAGTTGTTGACGGTGTCATATAGACCCTTGTGACCCTCACCTAAGAGGCCCCCAAAGGGAGTACCTGCTGGGGGATTGTGGGCACTATGAATCTCCTTGATGCTGTGACCAATACCCCAGTTGGTGCGGTACATATGACCGGCAATGATGAAGATCACTGCGATCGCCAAGTGGTGATGGGCCATATCGGTCAGCCACAAGGACTCAGTCTGGGGATGGAAGCCACCCAAGAAAGTCAGAATCGCTGTCCCTGCACCGTCAGAGGTACCAAAGATGTGTCCAGCGGTATCTGGGTTCTGGGCATAGACTCCCCAATTCCCCGTAAAGAAAGGTCCTAATCCAGCTGGATGGGGTTTGACACTCAGGAAGTTATCCCAACCAACCCGCTGTCCGCGAGATGCGGGGATAGCCACGTGAATCAAGTGACCTGCCCAAGCTAAGGAGCTAACACCAAACAAACCTGCCAAGTGGTGATTTAGCCTAGATTCTGCATTCTTGAACCAGCTCAAGCTGGGGCGGAATTTAGGCTGTAAGTGCAACCAACCTGCAAATAGTAACAGGGATGACAACAATAACAAGAACATGGCACCACCATGCAGTTGGTTATTGGTTGTCATACCAATGGTGTAAAACCAGTGGTAAACACCGGAGTAGGCGATGTTTACCGGGCCAGAAGCACCAGCTTGGGTGAAGGCATCAATTGCCCCTGAGCCAAATTGGGGATCCCAAATCGCGTGGGCGATGGGCTTAACAGTTTCAGGATCTTTAATCCACTCTTCAAAGTTACCTTGCCAGGCGACGTGGAACAGAGTGCCAGACGTCCACAAGAAAATGATTGCAAGATGGCCGAAGTGAGAAGCAAAAATCTTTTGATATAGATTCTCCTCGGTCATGCCATCATGGCTTTCAAAGTCATGGGCTGTGGCAATCCCGTACCAGATTCGACGTGTTGTCGGATCTTGAGCGAGGTCCTGGCTAAATTTTGGAAATTTTGTTGCCATATGCTTTTAAGGAAATTCTCCTCGCTGACCTATGAGACTTATGCAATCATGCTGCTCATTGTTTTTTCTTAATTAACTCCCTGGAACCGAAGTTCCAGGTTGCTTAGGGTATCGACAGGCGAGACACAGGTTATGGTATCCCACTCAAGGTTTGCCATCGATTCCTGGTAAGCAGTTATCCCACTGAAAGGATTCGTGCTATGAAGAATGACCAGGTAACGACGATTCCTCCTAGGAGGTAGTGAGCTACCCCTACAGCCCGACCCTGAGTGATGCTCAGAGCACGAGGCTGAATCGATGGGGCTACTTTCAATTTATTATGAGCCCAAACGATGGATTCGATCAGTTCTTGCCAGTAACCACGACCACTAAATAGGAACATCAGGCTAAAGGCAAAGACGAAGTGACCAGCTAGGAACATTATGCCGTATGCCGACAGAGCTGAGCCGTAAGATGTGATTACATTTGAGGCTTGTGCCCACAAAAAGTCCCGTAACCAGCCATTGATGGTGATCGCACTTTGGGCAAAGTTGCCATTGGCAATGTGAGACACACTTCCATCCGGGAATACTGTTCCCCAGACATCAGATTGCATCTTCCAGCTGAAGTGGAAAATAACCACAGAGATGCAGTTATACATCCAGAACAAGCCTAGGAACACATGATCCCAACCGGATACCTGGCAGGTACCGCCACGACCTGGACCATCGCAGGGGAAGCGGAAGCCTAAGTTAGCTTTATCGGGGATCAGACGTGACGAACGGGCAAACAGTACCCCTTTGAGCAGAATTAGTGCAGTGACATGGATGGTGAACGCATGGATATGGTGAACCATAAAGTCCGCAGTACCCAGCTCAATCGGCATCATTGCCACTTTACCGCCTACTTCTACCATGCCTCCGCCAAAGGCATAGCTAACGGTTTCCAAAGCATTGGGAGCAGTTCCTCCCGGCGCTACGTTGTGGATGTTTTGAATCCACTGGGCAAAGATTGGCTGTAGTTGAATCGCCGTATCAGAGAACATATCCTGAGGGCGACCCAAAGCCCGCATTGTATCGTTGTGAATGTAAAGACCAAAGGAATGGAAACCTAACCAGATACACACCCAGTTCAGGTGAGAGATAATTGCATCGCGGTGACGGATCACCCGGTCTAGTAGGTTGTTCACATTCTTGGCTGGGTCATAGTCCCGCACCATGAAAATAGCACCATGGGCTGCACCTCCGACAATACAGAAGGCACCAATCCACATATGGTGGGTGAATAGGCACAGCTGAGTACCATAGTCTGTGGCAAGGTACGGATACGGAGGCATCGCGTACATATGATGAGCCACAATTATGGTCAGGGAGCCTAGCATGGCTAGGTTAATCGCTAGCTGGGCATGCCAGGACGTAGTCAGGATTTCATAAAGACCTTTGTGTCCTTCACCAGTGAACGGACCCTTATGAGCCTCTAGAATTTCCTTCATGCTATGACCAATACCCCAGTTAGTACGGTACATGTGGCCAGCAATGATAAACAGGACTCCTAGAGCTAGGTGATGGTGAGCGGTATCTGACAACCACAATCCACCGGTGACCGGATTCAGACCACCATGGAAGGTGAGGAAGTCAGAGTAGACGCCCCAGTTCAGGGTGAAGAAGGGGGTTATGCCCTTAGCAAAACTGGGATAAAGATCCGCCATCAAGCCCTTATTTAATATGAACTCATGGGGCAGTGGAATCTCACTAGGAGCCACCCCAGAATCCAAGAGCTTGTTTATGGGCAAAGACACATGGATCTGGTGACCTGCCCAACCCAGGCAGCCGCAGCCCAGCAGCACTTGTAAGTGGTGGTTCATCATCGACTCCACGTTCTGAAACCATGACAGTTTCGGAGCCTTCTTGTGGTAGTGGAACCAGCCAGCAAATAGCATCAGGGCTGCCATTACCAGACCACCAATAGCTGTTACGTACAGTTGGTAGCTATTGGTGATACCGGAAGCACGCCACAGCTGGAAGAAACCAGAGGTGATTTGGATGCCGTGGAAGCCCCCACCAACATCGCCATTCAAAATGCCTTGACCAACCACAGGCCAAACCACTTGAGCACTGGGCTTAATAGTAGTCGGATCACTCAGCCATGCCTCGTAGTTGGAAAAACGAGCACCATGGAAGTACATGCCGCTCAACCAAACAAAGACAACGGCTAGGTGACCGAAGTGTGCACTAAAAATTTTGCGAGAAACGTCTTCTAAGTCACTGGTATGACTATCGAAATCATGAGCGTTAGCGTGAAGGTTCCAAATCCAAGTGGTGGTTTTGGGACCTCTCGCTAGGGTTCGATCAAAATGACCTGGCTTACCCCACTTCTCAAAGGAAGTTGGTACCGGGTCTTTATCGACCTCGAGTGGCATGAGGAATCTCCTCTCTAGACAAGGAACGACTAATACCCCTAGGGGAGTTTTATTTTTATGGATAAGAAAGCATTTTTTTAATCACTGCTTTCTAACGGAAGCAAGGACCTGTTCTGAATTTACGTCAAAACGGATACCTCCCTTAGAAGATAATAGGTCTTGCTTCAGGCGCTTTTTGAATTCAGTTAAAAATAGTTAACAATTTTTTAGATAATCGTTAACTATTTTCAATTAGCAGTATCAATAGGTATACCACTGTTTGTGTCTAAGCCGCCATCACAACAAATCAAAAGTAACTATAGGAAAAATCAATGATAATTTCTTCAAAATGTTACAAAACGTAAAGAAATGCTAAATATTTTAAAAAAAAGTCTCCTCAATCTATAAAGAGGACCCTCAAAGGTTAAACGTCTAGGGATATGGTTAATAGAGAAGCGGAATATTTATAAAAAAGCGGAAGACTTGAAACAGGGGTGCGACCCCGGGCAGATCCCCTAACCAAGGGAACGGGCACCAAGAGGGAAAAAGTGAGAACACACTTGATCATGCTGCCAATAGGCAACCCCAACGCTCATAGACCAACACCATTAGACAAGCAGCAAGACTAGAGGTCAACCTGTAAGTTAAGATTAAAGGCTGGTGATCAAAGGAGATGGCTTGTTGGGTAGGAACAGCCAGATAATCATGGTGAAAAGACTTTTTTTCTTCCTAATCACAACGATTTTAGTTTGGGGTCTGGTGGCCTGTGGAAGCGATCGCATAAAGACATCGAAGCGGTTTGGCATCGATGCCAGCTCCCAAACCAACCAAGTTAATCAGTTATCAGAAGTAGGGCCACCCCTAGCTATTCAAGAGCTTAGTGAGAGCCTAGAGGCTTACCAGCCTCAAGTCATCATTGTCAGACCTGGTGATGACATGGTGCTCGAAGATACAACAGTATCAGTGAAATTTCAGGTTCAGGACTTGCCAATTTTCCAAGATCCCGATCTAGGCATAGGTCCTCATCTGAACGTCATCCTGGACAACCAACCTTTCCAAGCCATCTATGACCTAGACCAACCTCTAATCCTAGAGGATTTATCCCCTGGCACCCATACCTTGCGGGCATTTGCCTCTCGCCCCTGGGATGAGAGCTTTAAAAATAAAGGTGCCTATGCCCAGACCACATTTCATATCTTTACTAAAACTGACGACAACAACCCAGATCCAGCCCTGCCACTCCTAACTTACAGCGTTCCAAAAGGAGACTATGGAGCAGAGCCGATTCTACTGGACTTCTATTTGACGAATACCCCCTTGAGTAATACCCCTGTCCAGCTAGTGGATCAAGACAATCTCGATGATGATAGTGTTGATTGGCGGATTCGGGTTACTGTGAACGGTAAAAGTTTCCTACTCGACCGTTGGGAATCGATTTATCTGACAGGGTTTAAAGAGGGCAAAAACTGGGTAGAGTTAGAGTTTCTCGATGAACAGGGCAACCCAGTCAAGAATGTTTTCAACAACACAGTACAGGTGATTAACTACCAGCCTAATGGTGAAGACACCCTTTCCCAGCTAGTACTGGGTCAACTCTCGGCTGAGCAAGCTGGTGGTATTGTAGACCCCAACTATCAGCCACCGCCAACCCCAATACCTGTACCAGAAGAGACACCAGCTCCGAGTCCATCACTGACTACTTCGCCTACAGTAGAGCCAACACCAATACCGTCGGTTGTTCCGATAGTTGAAGAACCTCTCACCTCTGAACCGACTTCCCTAGAACAAGAAACTACAGAAGAAGACACTACATCACCAGGAGAATTAGCCCCTACTGAAACAGAGCAAATACCAGAACTAGAGGAATCTGTAACACCCAGTGAACTGCCAATAATTCTGGAGGAAGCAACCCCTGAGGTTGAGCCCAACCTACCTGAGCTGGAAACAACTTTGGAAGCAGAAGAGCTGGTTCCTGCCAGTGAAACCCCAGCACCAGTTGAGGAAGCAACTACTGAGACTGAATCAGTAAATCCTCTACCTGAACCGTCAGAAAAGCCAAAATTAAACATCTGGAGTCGCTTTGGCAGTTTCTTCGGACGTTCTCCTGTCACCCCTAGCCCCTCACCTGAACCGCTAGAGGAACTGGAGATTACATCAGAGGAACCTGTGGTAGCACCAAGTGAATCTGAGTCCACTACTGTTGTTGATGAGATATCGGAAGAAGCGGTAGTAGAGACCGGGGAGTCTGAATCCACTACTGTGGTCGAAGATAGTTCTGAACAACCGGCGGTAGCACCAAGTGAATCTGAGTCCACTACTGTTGTTGATGAGATATTGGAAGAAGCGGTAGTAGAGACCGGGGAGTCTGAGTCCACTACTGTGGTCGAGGAGATACAGGAAGAACCGCCAGTAGAGACCGGGGAGTCTGAGTCCACTACTGTGGTCGAAGAGATATCGGAACAACCGGCAGTAGAGACCGGGGAGTCTGAATCCACTAATGTGGTCGAAGATAGTTCTGAATAACCAATAGTGGCAACACTTGAGTGCGATCGCACAGTGATAACAGGCAGTTAGCCCATGGTTCGATCAACTGTTTGAGCATCGGCCAGCAATCCCCACTGGGTTAGGGATTGCTGGCCGATGCTCAATGTGCAGCTGGCGCTGGCTCCCCTGTTCCCTTCCTGCATCAATTTCAGTACTGAAATCGATTGTTATGACTTCCTTTATTAAGTTTTTTTTGTACTGGTGCAAGCTCTCAGTATAACTCCCCAAACTTTTCCCGATAACGAGCCAACAACGATTCCCTATCTGCTAGTTGAGTTATTAGGTATTAGGTATAAACTCTATCTATAAGTAGTGTTGGTTTAAGAGTTTCCCTGGGTAATCTAGGATTAGGCGATAATTAGGGCTTGCTGATTAACTCTCAAAGCATTGACAGATAAAGGTTTTCGCCTTTTTGGGTCGAAAAAAGTGCCAGCAAATCGGTCCAAAAAGCTCAAAAAGTTAGGATTTTGGGCTGAATAGAGCAGAAAAATCAAGGGAGAATTCTTCGGACTACCTTCTATATAATTCTCCTAACTCCTGACTCCTGACTCCTGACTCCTGACTCAATCCCTTACCAAAAGACTTTTTCAGCAAACCCTTACCGATTCAGCCTTCAGCCTTAATACTTACTAACAGTTTGTACTAATCAAAAATACTGGAGTAGATAAATCAGGTGAAACCCTATTTACCAATCCAACTATTAACAACATTATTTGTAATCACAACCAGCACCGTGACTCCTGCTGTTTCTAACGCTCAAATCGATTTACCCTGTTTCATGCGGGATGCCAATGGCAATCTGATTGACCTTGGCAAACTTTGCGGCATTTCAAAGCAAAACAGTTCAGGAGTGATTACAATCCCGATCAAACGTCGAGTCTATAACACTCCTGTGATTGATGTCACTTTTAATGGTAAACGAACCTTTGAAATGGTGGTTGATACAGGAGCATCCGTCGTGACAATTACCCCAAAAATGGCAAAAGCTTTGGCATTGAAGCCAGAAGGAACTGCCAGGATGGATACAGCTAATGGTACAGTTGATGTACCCCTGGGTCGCTTGGCCTCCGCTGCCGCAGGAGGGATTGTGGCTAACAACCTACTAGTTGCTGTTAGTCCATCCCTGTCAATTGGACTGCTAGGACACAATTTCTATCAAGATTATGATCTGACGATTAAGCAAGATGTCATTGAGTTGCACCTTCGGTAATCCGTAAGGTTAAACACACGCTCTTGACAGAGGTTTGGGGAACTCGCCAACAAGAAAGCGATCGCTTAATCAAATCAATCATTTGGGATTCCGTCAGGGTAGAGGCTGCTTCATCCCACATCACCCTGATCACGCGACCTCTACGCACTAGGAACTCGAAGACAATTTCACCAGCTACCCCTAGGGGTAAGTTCAACCGTTGCAGATGTTGGGTTAAACAAGTTGTCCCTATTTCATCTAATCCCTTAACTCTGACCAACTGTAACCTGTGATGGCTGATTGCCGCTGAGCTTAATATCTCTGACTTCACCTTTTGAATCAATCTAGGACAGACCAAGGTCAATTCAAAATTATTCAATTCCAAATTATCTGGTGATTGATTGGCTAAATACTCCTCATTGATAATTTTTGATTCCTGATGACTATAATAGGGATTATCATTATGATTTGTTATATCCTGAAGTGTCTTAGAAGTAATATACTCCTGAGGGATAATTTCTGATGCCTTACCGGGAGCATATAGATTATCATTATCATTGGTTAGCTTAGATTCCTTGGACCTGTTTTGCCTATACTCTGACTGTTGAATCCAAGCTTTGGTTTTAACCCCTAATTTCCTATATTCACTTATTGGTAGGACAGACCTTGGGATAGGAGAAGACCAGGCGGTGGGAGAAGACAAGGGAGAGAGGGAAAACAATAAAGATCTGTTGATATTAGAGTTCTTTGGTGTCCCCTTTGTCCCCTGGTCATGAGGCAATAATTTGGAATTGATGTCAATTTCTGCTTGTCTGGTGCTGCCCTTATCCCCCACTCTCAACCCTGAACGCCACTTTTGTAGCCTGAGTCTATCCTGAATTGCACTAGCAAAAGTACTTTTGATCATGCCTTCCCAGTTAACTCCTTCTGGGATTGTTACTGGTACTTGCATGGATATGAGGTGGCTTTCTCCTGCAACCGGTAGCTGATCACTGATAGCCACAAAAGCGGTGTACTGGCACAATAGTTGATAACTCAACGCTGTTTCCGTAACTGCCTCTACTCCAGCTTTAGTTTCACAGCTCAACATTTGCTGCATCAGGTGTTTAATCCTTGCTCTACCCCACAGCTGGGCAATGGCTGGATTGTCGGCTTGATCAAAATTGAGGTTAAATCTTTTCTCGTAGTAACTACCATCCGCCCTAGTAGCCGTAATTCTGAGAGCACTAGTAGGGGTTTTCAAGTTGCTAACCTGCAACTGTTCTGCCTGGAACTCTTGAATGGGAGAAATACGTCCACAGATAACCAAAGGCTGCTGGGTAAATAGATCCGGAGTGCGATTGGGATAAATTATTGCTTCCCCTGAGCCTTCCCAGGTAACGTGAATATTGGTTAGCACTGGGTTATTAATTTGACGGAAAAACTGTTCCGCTACTGCTTCAGTTGGTTCATCTTGACGCACGATTCTAGCTATTCCCCGTCCAATTTCAGCTAAGCGATTCAGCAGAAAGCGGTTCGGAGAACTGCCGACACCAAAGCTATAGATGCGATTTCCAGGTTTAAGCTGTTGCTGTACTTCTGCTAGTACCTGATTCTCATTGCTAATGTAGCCATCACTTAGCAGTACAATACTCCGTAGTCGTCCCTCTGGTGCAGCTGGTAAATTCAGCAAGTTACGAATACCTTTGAGTAAATAAGTACCACCGTTGGCTTTTAATTGATTGATGTAGTTAATCGCCTTTCTACAGTTTTGGGGGGTATTCGATAAGGGTTTGGTAGATAGCTGGGTAGCGGTATCTGAAATATCAATAATGGTAAAGGTATCCTTGGGATTGAGTCCATTAATAAACCGACGCATCAATTCCTGAGACTTTAGCAGAGGATCCCCCATTTGAGAACCAGAGGTATCGATTAAGAACACCACATCCTTTGGCACAATCTCATCGATGCTATATTCTAAAGCGGGGATAAGATACACAGCAAAATGATTGCCCCGTTGATCTGAGTGGGTAAGTACTGTTGTCTGAGTGTGCTCCTTGGCAATCCCATAGCGTAGAATCAGGTCTTTGTTGGGAATCGTATCTTCCTGACTCAGTTTGACCCGCAGGATTGGCCCCTTTTGTTCAATGTTGAGTTGTTCAATGTTAATCTGATGGGAGGTAGAACAAACCTCTGTAATTGCTACTCCAGCGTCAATATCGATAGTTACTCCAATGTCATGACCTGAGCGCATGTCTGGCGGAATCAAGGGTGGAGTGATCCGGGAAGCATCGGGAACGAAGTCAGTATCCCCACTCTCATCAATGGGAGTACCAGGTATGAAACGGGGGCCAACTACCATTGGGAAGACAAATTCATAATTACCCCCCTGGAACTGTAGCTGATCGGTATAGCGAAGGGTGACCTCAATTTGCTCCCCTGGTTTAATGTGAGCCAGAGATTGAGTAAAAATATTATCCCGTTCTTGCTCTAAGAGTCCCGCAGTCCGCCCCTGACTGCAAGCTTCTTCGTAGATAGTTTGAGCGTCTTCCCGTTTTTTGATATTGCCCTCAATTATGCGATCGCTTAATTTAATCTCCATCTCATCCACCGCCGCTTCATCCGGTAGTGGAAAGATATAGACCGCTTCTAAGGGTTCGCTGAAAGGATTATCAAAGGTCTGTGTCACCTCTACCCGTGACATGTGACCAGTGATTTTGGCATAAACCTCTGTATGTTTCAGAGGAAATACCGAGTGTTCCTCCTCTTCGTTAACGTATAGTCCCCCTAGCAACTGCTTGGAGCATAATAGTGCATGAGTGGGCATGGGCATTTACCTTAAGATTGAGCAAATGGGTGAGCTTCGCTACTGTCCCTATCAGTAGCAAGGTCCTTGGTAGACGCACCATGCTAGCCACAAATCTCATCATAAATCCTTACCAAGAGTGAACTTGGGTCAATCTGCCTTTTAGTTAGCCATCATAATCGCTGTCAATCTCAATATCGAGAGTTTCTTGATCCACCCTTACATACAAAATGTTTGGATGACAGCAGACTTGACAATCTTCGATATAGGATTGCTGTTCACCAGCGCTTAGATCTACAAAGGTCAAATTGGTTTCACCACAATAGGCACAGGAATATTGAGCAGTCTCTTGCATTCAGTCAGAATTTTCTTTGAGTGTAGCAATAATTGTATTGGGTCAGCGCTGACGGAGATCACAACTAACCTATGAAATTGGTAACTGATAAATTGACAGGCTGAGGGTCTGTTGTTGACTGGTTGTTTGTTGAGGTTTGACGGTTGACGGTTGACGGTTGACGCTTGATGGTCAACCATGAACAAAAATTCAATTCACAACAGCTGATGACTAAACCATCTCCATCCTTACCACCAGGATGCATTTTCCGGCCTGCCTGTGCTCAGGATACCTGGGCAATTCTTAAATTAATTCTGATTGCTAAACTAGAGCCTACCCAGTTACGTTGGACTCAGTTTCGGGTGATTGAATTTGAGGGGCGTGTGGTGGCTTGTGGACAATTGCGCAACTTTCCCGATGCCCAAGAATTGGGGAGTTTGGTTGTGGCACCTAAGTGGCGCAATCAGGGATTGGGGAGTTATCTTATGGAAAATCTAATCAAAGAGGCAACTCAGCCTCTTTATCTCGAATGCATGGGTTGGCTGACCCCATTTTACACCCGTTTCGGTTTTGTATCGGTATCCTGGCAAGACTTACCCAAATCCCTGAAATTTAAGTTTGGCTTGTCCAAACTAGCCACTAAACTATTCCGTATTCCCCTATCCATCATGACCTACCAACGAAAGGATGAAGGCTGAAGGATTAAGGTAGCAGTAGAACATAAGTTAGACCGTTGGCGACAACAGTTGATTGCTCAAGCAGAACTGGATCTATTAATTAGAGAATATCCAGCTACACTGGAAAGATTATAACAAATCCGGTTGTATAATAAACGTATAAGTGGACAAAGCGTAAGCAATATACACCGATGCCAAGAAGAATCACAATAGTTCCTCACCTTAGTGTCAAGCAACTGTACTCCTAGATGTTCTAACAATTGGAAATATCTTCCATCATCAACTATACAATGATTTTCCAGTAAATTTATGCCACTATAATTTTGATTATAGTGGCATAAATCGAGCATCTGTATTGATAGCATCTCCACTTTTTTATGGAATATTGAAAACATTTTTTATATAGGTTTTTGCATATAATCAGTTATCAAGATTGATCTCCTGGTTACCTAGATCAACCTCAATAAAACCAATACCATGTTTTTTTGGGTTGACAGACAACCTTTATGGGGCTAAACCATTTCTTTACCAATCTCCCTCCTAAAATTGGTACGCTATCAACTATTTGTTGACATGCTTTTTTCAGTCTGCGAGCACCTCGTCCGTAATCGTCCCATCATAAGGACTCATACCAAATCCTTTTCCCATACCCCCCTTATCCCCATAGCCCTACATTACTGACATACAAAGATTTAGTCGATATTCATAAAGGGGTTTTGACAAGCGGATTTGGTATCAAACTTACGATTGTGTTATCAAACTTTGAAAGCCGACACTCACCATCTACAGTACCATTCGTTATTAATTCTAGGTTTTTCAGAATAGCTTTTAGGCAGGAATGAGATATATTGGGGATGGTGCAACAGTAAAAGTGCTACGTACAGGTTTAGGAACACGGTTATTGGGTAGGGCTAGTTTTACGTTAGTGAGAATCCTAGCCAGGATTAATTTCATTTCAAACAAAGACAACGCATATCCAATACACCGACGGCTTCCGCCACCAAAAGCCACAAATTCATAAGCAGAAAACTGTCGCTCCAAAAAACGCTCTGGTCTAAAATGATTCGGTTCTGGATATAAATCTTCTTGCCTGTGAGTTAAATATGTGCAAGGCAAAATGAATGTACCTGGTTCAAACTGGTAGCCCATAATTTCTATAGGCTTTTGGGCAATACGAAACGATGCCAAAATAACGGGGGGGTATATACGTAGGCTCTCGTGACAGACGGCATTCAAATATGGAAGCTTAGTAATCTCACTTGAATCTGGATTATCGCCAAGAGTATCTAATTCAACCATCAGCTTTTCATACACCTCTGGCAAGCGGTGAATCCAGTACAAAGCCCATGTTATACTGATAGAAGTAGTTTCATGACCTCCTATTAATAATGTAATTAAATTGTCACGCATTTCCTCATCTGTCATCGGCTCGCCTTGCTCGTCGCGAGCACTCATCATTAAGCTAAGGATATCTTCACCTAATAACGCTGGATTATCCCGACGTCGCTTAATTTCACCATAAATTATGTTATCAACCTGCTGGCGAAGGCGCACAAAACGCCCCCATAAACTCCAAGGCCCCCAATCCTGCTGTAGGGTATGGAAGTACAAAATGATAGAGGCCCAAGGATTGCTCGACAACTTCAGCTGTGAAATCAATGTTTGCTTAAGCTGTTGGAAGCTCGCTTCCTCATTTACCCCAAAAATAGCACGGATAATGAATTGCAGTGAGATATCTTGGATGGAACCCTGAACGTCAAAGCGTTCTCCTTTTTTCCACTGCGTCATTTGTTGCTGAGTAATGTCACAAATCAACTGGCTATAAGCTCGCATCCGATCCCCATGAAAAGCGGGCATTAACATTTGTTTTAGACGTCTGTGAGGATCGCCATCTATCGTGGTTAGTGCAGTTTTACCTGAAAAAGTGCTTGGTAACTCTTGCATAGCTTCGGCTGTCTTAAAGGTTTGTGGGCTGGCTGTAAATAGCGCCTTCATGCCTTGGGGATGACTGACAACCACCGTTGGAGGATAGTTCAAAAAACCTATTGTAAAGATACCTCCATAGCGTTTAGCACAATCCTCTAAGTAATTGAGAGGATTAACTATGAGATTAATAGACTGTAGCAAGGCTGGGGTTTTTGGGCCATCAGGAAATTTCATGATTCTTCTCCTATTTTTGTATTTATGGACGGGTTTATAACTTAAGCCGGGATAAATTTAACGGTGTTGTGGAGTGCTGATTGCCCCACAACACCGCCTTAAAAATAAGCCTACGGACGACCCATAGGGTTAGCTGTTTGTGCTTTTTCTAAGGAGGATTTTAACTTTTCGGCTAGAGCACCAATGTATGGCTCTGTCATAATTGTCAGATGGTCTCCTGGAACAGGATGAAGTTCTACTTCTCCAGCAGAAAAATCACTCCATCCCCACATTGGATCGTTTTTTCTACTGTCGTAAAGCAGCCTATAAATATCGACATTAGCAGCAAGTTCTATCGGCACTTCGTCACTAGCTCGAAAGAGAGTAATCTGAGTTGGACAAACCTCCTGTGGAACGTAGCAATAAGCATTTTGACTTGCTCTCGCCACTTTAATCAGACCGCGAATTTGCTTAACTCCTGTTTCAGGAGGGAAAATATTGACCATTTGAAATCGCTCGTTAACATAATTTAATTGCTCCTCAAAAGTTAGCTGTTGGAGAAACTCGTATGATACATCAATGTTTTTTCCAAACATACGACCAAATACATTAGCAATGCTGGTCAACATTTTTGTACTGTTCCAATCTGTATCTAGCTTATGGCTGCCAGACTTTGGTCGCTCCGTATATGGTGCATGCATATCTAGAATAGCTAGTAAAGCCACCTCATTTCCGTGCTTTTGTAATTGCTGGGCGACTTCAAAAGCCACTAATCCACCAAAGGAATGCCCCCCTAAAAAGTATGGACCTTCCGGTTGAATGGACTTTATCAATCCAATGTAGTGGGCCGCCATATCTTCGACTCGCGTAAAAGGTTCTGATTCTCCATCAAGACCAACAGCTTGCAAAGCATAGAACGGTTGCTCTTGACCTAAATAGCGCGACAAATGATAAAAGTACAGAACATTACCCCCTCCTCCGGCTATGCAGAAGAAGGGAGGCTGATAACCAGACGTTTGAATGGGTACTAGCGGAGACCAAGAAATATGGTCTGATTCCTCCCGGAGAACTGTTGCTAGTTTCTCAATGGTCTGACCTTGAAATAAAGTTGCTAAAGATAAATTTCTTTGAAACTGCTCTTCAATTTGAGCCATCAAGCGAATGGCAACAATAGAATCGCCCCCAAGGTCGAAAAAGTTACTTTGGACTCCCACTGGGAAAACATTAAGAACCTCTGACCAAATTTGGGTGAGCTTTAGTTCTACAAGATCCCGAGGAGCCACAAAGGTTTCTTCCTCCAGATCGTGGAGATTATCAGGCACAGGGAGAGCCCGACGGTCAATCTTACCATTCGCAGATAACGGTAGAGCATCGAGTAACATCAACTTGCTTGGGAGCATATAGTCGGGCAAGTGTAATTGTAGATGTTTGCGCAACTGAGAAATCGGATCAGAACCACCAGATGATTTGGCAGGAGAGACTGAAGAGGTTAGCCACTGTTGAGCTTGGGCTGGCTCGATTTTTCCACCTACAAAGCTATACAGTAACATTTGATGGGAGTCTAGCTTAAACAAATCGCTTAACTGTTGGAAATCTAAATTCCCGATCGGACACAAACCAATACCAAACTCAGGAGCCTTAGTCATCAACAACTGCCCAATATGCCCAGCCTCCAGCAAGCAAAATCTTTCTGCTAATTCCCCATACATGGGAGCGATCGCATCAAGTTTGGCAATCAAAAACAATGAAAAAGCAGCTTGTTCAACAAGTGACTGATTGCCGCCGTAAATGTTATCTCCTTCAGCATTAATTAGTGTACTGAGAAAAACTAAGCGGTGTTGTCGAGGACAATAATAATAAATCCCTTCTTCAACTCCAGTTAAACCTTCGGATTTTATCATCAGATAAGTCTGGACTGGATAAAGATTTCCTGCTGAAGGATAAAGATATTTCGGCAGCGGTTTATCCGCTAAACTTAACTGACGCAAGCAGCTTAAAAACTGGCTAAACTCTGGCAACTCCAATGGTTGCTGTTGAAACTGTCGATAACTTTGTCGCTGGAAATAAGCTTGGGTTAGGGCTTCCTCATCAATATCCAAAGGCAAATCTATACCCTTATTCGTTGAGTCCAGGTTCCTTAGACCAGGTTGCTTGAGCTTAAACTCAATTCGTTCAACTGGGTCAGTGATTATGCCCTCTTTTTCACTAGGATAATAAGCTTCTGGCAACTTGGGTTGCGTTTCTGAGGGCACAATATAAGCTACAATTTTCTTCCTGTCTCTTGAGTCGGCGATCGCATTCACCACAGCCTTATTCACTAAGGAATTCCGCATTAGTGTTGTTTCAATTTCTCCCAACTCAATTCGATAACCATTAATTTTTACCTGAAAATCTTCCCGGCCAAGGAACTCAATATTTCCATCGGGTAGATAGCGTCCTAAATCTCCCGTTTTGTATAATCGCTCCTGGGTCAGAGGATGACGAATAAAGTGCTTGGCTGTTTTTTCGTCATCTTTCCAGTAGCCTTGTGCCAATCCCAGCCCACCGATATAAATCTGTCCTGGAACCCACACCGGAGCAGGTTCCATCCATTGATTCAGGACATGCATCGTTTGATTACCAAGGGGTTTCCCATAAGGAATACTCCGCGAGTTAGGGTCAACTTCTCCTATCGGATAATAAATCGACCAAATTGAAGCTTCTGTTGCTCCACCTAAGCTCACTACTTCTATACCTGTCCAGATCGCTTTGATTTGCTGCGGTAAATTCAACGGTATCCAGTCACCCGATAACAAAGCAAGTCGTAGTGGATGATGCTGTGGTGTGGATTGGGCTGACGTGTACTCTACTAACATCTGCATCAGTGCAGGCACTGAGTTCCAAACCGTAACCTGGTGCGCATTGATTAACGAGAGCCAATGTGCGGGATCTTTAGCTTTTGCTGCAGTTGGTATAACAATTGTTCCTCCTGCTGCTAAGGTGCCAAAAATGTCATACACGGACAGGTCGAAATTTAAAGCAGAAACTGCGAGAACTCGGTCATCAGCCGTAACACCAAAGCGCTGATTAATGTCGATAATTGTATTAACCGCTCCTTGATGGTCAATCATCACACCCTTAGGGATGCCCGTCGAACCAGAGGTATAGATGATATAAGCTAAATCCCCAGGCTGGTGCAATCTTTCTAAGGTTCTCTGGACTCCTATGTGAGGGTTATACTCAACATATACACACTCAATTTCTTCTGGCCACGAAAGACTTTGGTACAGTGCCTCTTGAGTGACAACCAAATGGATTTGTGCTTGTGTTAAAAGCGACCACTGACGTTGTTGTGGCAACCCTGGATCGATCGGTATATAGGTGCAACCAGCCATCAATACTCCCAGCACGGCAACAATCTGTTCCCATCCCTTGTTCATAACTACAGCGATGTGAGTGCCTGTAGTTGCTCCTAGTGACCGCAACTGGTGTCCTAGCTTGACAGCATGTTGGTATAACTGTTCGTAAGTTAGGCATAATTCTGGTGCGATCGCAGCAAGTGATGCTCCTCTTTGTTTCACCTGTTGCACAAACAAACCATCCAATGTCTGCTCAGAAGTTACGGTCTTAAGTTGATTAACCTGGTTTAGTTGTTGTATAATCTGTAGCTGCTGTGGTGGAAGCAGAGTCGGATATTTTTCCATCCAGATTTTCTCATCAGTAGCTAATTGCTGAAGATAATTGCAATAGCTACTGAACATATCGTCTAGCAGGTTAGCAGGGAATAGTTCTTCGATAGCATCCCAGTTGAATAATAAAGCTCCTTCTTCTTCTCTGACTTGATGGTCAAGCCAAACTTGTGGAGTTTGAGTAATGGAATAGACCATTTCTCCCAACTGGTTGACCAACCAATCTTGTTGAGCCATGTCACTGAAACCTAGAGTGCTAGTAAAGACAACCCCCATAGCTTGATAAGTGCCTCGTTGACGTCGTAGCTCTCGCTGCACTTCCACACCACTGACATAGCGATGGTCTAAATCCTCCCACAATCTTGCCTGTAGGCGTTGGGCACGTTCAACAAACGTGGCTACTATAGAGTTGTCAACTTCTAGCAGTGTCAGGGATGTGAAATCACCAACAATGTGGTTGACTTGAGGATGTAAAGGTAGACGATTAAAAAGTGTAAGATTGATGGTAAAGTTAGGGGTTTTACTCCAATAAGCTAAGACATCGCTAAAGGCTGCTAGTAAGATTCCAGAACCCGTCAAATTAATTGCACGAGCTTTGCTTTTCAATTTTTGCCACTGTTGAGCAGTAAGCTTTGCACTAAATCGTTTGAACTGAGGCTGTTTAAGAGCCGCTGGCTGTTGTACAAAGGGGAGTTCTGGTGCTGAAGGAAGTGTGGCAATTCGATCCCACCAATATTTTTGAGACTGTTGGTAATGCGGTGTGTCTTTAAGCTGGAGTTCTGCAAGTATATAATCGCGAAATGAAATCTCTACCTTAGGAAGCTCTGTCTGTGGGTTGTAGTATATTTCTAACCATTGTTGCCCCAGAATCATTAGACTCCAGGCGTCTGCAATTAAGGCATCAAAACTTAAGTGCAAACGATAACAATTTGTATCTAACTGAGTTGCACAAAACTTAAATAAAGGCCATGATTCGGCAGCAGAAATTTCGTGAGACATCTGCTGCCGAATCGTTTCTAAATGAGCATTAATGCTATTTTCTGAATGCCGACGCAAATCGAACACTTCAATCTGGTAATCCGGAACGTCACGTAAGATTTGCTGCTGTCCATCGGGCAGTATTACCATTCTCAGCATCTCATGGTGCTTGATAATCTTCTGCCAAGATTGGCTGAGTCTTTCTATATCTATACTTGGACAATCAAGTTCGACGTAAATATGACTAGATATATTTCCGAGTTCAAACGTATCATTTCGTCCTAACCAATAAGCTTGTTGTATTTCTGTGAGTGGGAAGGGTTGGTGAAGCTCAGATGGTGCAGCAATAGCTGTTGGCAGGTCTAAATTTGAGGCTTTGACCTGGGATGGTTCTCCTTGAGTTAATTGACTTATAATTTGATCGAGTTGGGCTACAGTTGGAGATTCAAATAATGTCCGAAGAGGTAGTTCCACTGCAAAGACTTGCCGTAGACGGGTAATCAATTGGGTGGCGATTAGTGAGTGGCCACCTAGTTCAAAAAAGTTATCATTTAATCCGACTGCTGGGACTTTCAACACTGCTGCGAAGATGTCGGAGATGGTTTTCTCGGTGACAGTCCGAGGAGGAACATATTCTTTTGAGTAAATTAGTTGTGCTTCTACTGCTGGGAGTGCTTTCAGGTCTATTTTGCCGTTCGGTGTTAACGGTAGGGTGTCTAAAGTTACAAATGCAGAAGGCACCATGTATTCTGGCAGCTTCTGTTTCAGGAATTCACGCAGTTGATTGGTACTGAGTGATTCGTCCTCACTGACTACATAGGCTACTAGACGTTTGTTACTAGGAAGATCTTCTGTTGCGATCGCAACAGCTTGTTGGATTTGTGGGTGGGTGCTCAGTAAGGCTTCAATTTCTCGTGGTTCGATACGGAAGCCCCTCACCTTAACTTGGCGATCGATACGACCAAGGAATTCGATGTTACCATCACTTAAATAGCGAGCGAGGTCCCCTGTTTTGTAAAGGCGATCTGATTGGGAATTGGAGAAGGGATTAGGGATAAATTTTTCTTGGGTTAGCTCAGGCCGGTTAAGGTAGCCTCTAGCTAAACCATCACCTCCGATGTATAGCTCTCCAGGTACGCCTATAGGTAATGGTTGTAGGTGTTTGTCTAGGATGTAGATTTGGGTGTTGGCGATCGGACAACCAATGGGTACAGAAGTCCCATTTACTCTTGATTGTTTGACCAGATAACAGCAGGTGAAAGTCGTATTTTCTGTAGGACCATAACCATTTATTAATTTACATTCTGGTAAAAACTCAACCACCTTTTGTACATGAGGTGGAGATAAAACGTCACCACCTGCCAACAATTGCTTCACAGATTTTAATCGATCCAAATATTGCTCTACCATTAAATTAAATAGAGCTGCCGTTAGCCATAAAGTTGTGACTTTGTATTTCTCAATTACCCCTGCGATTTCTTCTAAAGTAGGAGTATGAGCGTACATTATCACTAACTTAGCTCCATTGAGTAAGCTCCCCCAAATTTCAAAAGTTGAAGCGTCAAAGGAAATAGGAGCTAGTTGTAAAAACACTTCTTGAGAAGTGAAGCTAGCGTAATTAGTTTCTTTAACTAACCGTACTACTCCCTGATGAATAACACTAACCCCCTTGGGAACTCCAGTAGAACCAGAAGTGTAAATGACGTAAGCTAAATTATCGGAACATACCCCAACATCAAGATTATCCTGAGTGTGTTGCTCAATTTCTTGCCAATCTCTATCCAAACAAACCACCTGAGCTTGGTTTAGTGGTAAAGATTCGAGCAAAGATTCTTGAGTCAACAACACCTTAACATCCGAATCCGCTAACATATAACTCAAGCGTTCCTGGGGATAATTGGAGTCCAAAGGAACATAAGCACCACCTGCCTTGAGTATTCCCAACAGTCCTACCATCATTTCAATGGAACGCTCCACGCAAATGCCTACCAGCTCCTCTGGTTTAACTCCCATGCTTTGTAGGTGATTCGCTAGTTGATTGGCTCTTTGATTTAATTGGTGATAAGTTAATTGTTCCTGCCCAAACACTACTGCCACTGCATCTGGGGTTTTCTCCACCTGATCTTCAAACAATTGATGAATACATTTATCTGTTGGATATTCCCTTGCAGTATCATTCCATTCAATTAACAATTGATGGCGTTCTGCTTCACTCAGTAAGGGAACTTCGTCAACTGTAAGTTGAGGATTAGCTACGATCTCTGACAACAAGTTCTCGAAGTGATTAGCCATACGTTTGATGGTTGAATCATCAAACAAGTCTGTGTTATACTCCCACGAGCCTACCAATCCTTCTTTAGTTTGAGTCATTGATAGAGTGAGATCGAACTTAGCAATAGTATATTCGTATTCTAGTTCGCTTATAGTTATCCCTGGTAATGTTAACTCGCCCATGGGAGCATTTTGCAATACAAACATTACCTGAAATAAGGGTGAATAACTTAAAGAACGTTGTGGTTGTAAGGCTTCCACCACTTGTTCAAAAGGAATATCCTGATATTCATAAGCCTTCAGCGTAGTTGTTTTAACTTGTTCGAGCAGAGTCTCAAAACTAGGGTCGTCTTCAAAACGATTTCTCAACACTAAGGTATTCGCGAAGAAACCAATTAAAGATTCAATTTCAAGGTAATTTCGATTGGCAATAATTGAGCCAATTAAAATATCTGATTGACCGCTGTAACGATATAGTAACGTTGCAAACGCTGCCTGCAAGGTCATAAATAACGTAGTTCCCAACTGGCAGGAAAGAATTTGCAGCTTGTCAGTTAAATCAGTATTTATACAAAAACGTTGGGTTTTACCTTGGTAAGTCTGTACAGAAGGACGTGGGCGATCGGTGGGTAAGTCAAGTAGTTCTGGCGCACCATTTAACGCCTGTTTCCAGTAATCAATATAAGCTTCTCGTACCTGACCATTTATCCATTCTCTTTGCCACACTGAAAAGTCAGCATACTGAATTTCTAATTCTGACAAGGGAGATGGTTCGCCCCCATTAAAAGCTTGGTACAAGCTTGATAGTTCTTCGATCAATACTCCTATTGACCATAAGTCGGAGATAATGTGATGCATCGTTAACAATAATGCATACTCTTTCTCCTCTAAGCACAGTAAACTACATCTAATTAGGGGGGCACTCTCTAAATTAAACGGCGCGATCGCTTCTTGTTGTACATATTGGTATAAAGCAGATTCTCTTTCTTTTGCCTCTAGTTGCTGTAGATCGACTAAGTTTATTTTGATAGTGGTTTCTGGTTCAATAACTTGCCAAGGTCTACCGTCAACAGTCCTAAAACTGGTCTGTAATATCTCGTGACGATGCACTATTTCTGATAAGGCTTGCTCAAAAGCTTTGAGATTTAAATCCCCACTAATCCGAACTGCTCCTGGTATATTATAAGTTGGGCTTGTTCCCTCTAATTGAGCCAGGAACCACAGCCTCTCTTGAGACCAAGAAAGAGGTAATTCTTCCTTCTCGCCTCTTGGTTTGATCGGAGGCGCAGTAAATTGACCTCCATTTCTCCTTAACTGTATTATTTTTCCATCTAATTGCTTTACAGTGGGTGATTCAAAGATCGCCCGGAGAGGAATTTCTATTTCAAAGCTTTGTCTAAGTCGGGAGATTAACTGGGTTGCTAATAGGGAATGTCCTCCCAATTCAAAGAAGTTATCGTATATTCCTACATTTACTCGTCCAAGAACTGAAGCGAAAACATTAGCTATTATTTCTTGATTTGGCGTGCTTGGTGCTACGTATTGCTCTTCTAGACTCAAGTCAACATTAACGGCTAGTAAGGCTTTGCGGTCTATTTTACCGTTGGGAGTTAACGGTAAAGTCTCTAAAGTCATAAAAGCAGAAGGTACCATGTATTCTGGTAGCTTTTGTTTCAGAAACTCACGCAGTTGGTTAGTCTTTATTAATTCATCTTCACTAACGATATAGGCTATCAAGCGTTTATTCCCAAGTGGATCTTCCTGTGCAATCACTACACTTTCTTGAATTTGGGAGTGGCTATTAAGAATGGATTCGATTTCCCCAAGTTCGATTCGGAATCCTCTTACTTTGACTTGATTATCAATGCGACCGATAAATTCTATATTACCGTCACTCAAGTAGCGGGCTAAGTCACCTGTTTTGTAAAGGCATTCCGATCTGCTATTAGAAAATGGATTTGGTATAAATTTTTCTGAAGTTAGTTCTGGACGATTAAAATATCCTCTGCCTAAACCCTCACCTCCAATATACAATTCTCCAGCTATACCAACAGGGACTGGCTCTAGATGTGAGTCTAGAATATAAATTTGGGTATTCGCTATTGGTTGACCGATAGACAGAGGAACATATCCATTTATAGCTGCTGTAGTGCTAGCGGGTACCTGGTAAATTGCAGACCATATAGTTGTCTCTGTTGGACCATACAGATTCCATAATTCGCTACCAGTTTCTAGAATTCGATTGGCTAGTTGAGCTGTTAATGCTTCACCACCACATAACACTTTTAGGGGATAATCGGAAGACCAACCAGCAGTTAAGAGCATTTGCCAAGTAGCTGGTGTTGCCTGCATAACAGTAATCTTTGACTTTAATAATTCAGATAATAGGCTATCTGCATTAGTGCTAATTTCACGAGAGGTGACAACAACTTTTGCTCCTACTGTTAAAGGCAGATATATCTCAAGGGCTGCAATATCAAAGGCAATAGTAGTAACTGCACAGACAGTATCTTCCTGGTCTAAACCTGGAAAATTACTCATAGAATTCAAAAAATTAACCACATTCTTATGGCAAATTTGAACGCCCTTGGGAACACCTGTAGAACCAGAGGTGTAAATAACATAAGCTAAATTACTTGAATTTACTTCAATCTCAAGGTTCTCCTGAGTATTTTGCATTTGCCAATTGGCACGATCGATGTCAACTACCAGGGCAGTCTGTACGGGTAATAACTCAACCATAGATTCTTGAGTTAACAAAACCTTAACTCCTGAATCAGCCAGCATATAACTTAACCGTTCTAAGGGATGATTAGGATCGAGTGGCACATATGAACCACCCGCCTTGAGGATTCCCAACAGTCCTACTATCATTTCTACTGAACGTTCTACACAAATACCTACTAGTACCTCTGGTCCCACTCCCAGACTTTGCAGGTAATGTGCTAGTTGGTTGGCCTTTTGATTTAATTGTTGGTAAGTTAATTGCTCGTTTTCAAAGACCACCGCTAGTGCGTCTGGTGTTTTCTCTACTTGTTCTTCAAACAATTGATGAATACATTTATCTGTTGGATATTCCCTTGCAGTATCATTCCATTCAATTAACAATTGATGGCGTTCTCTCTCACTCAGCAAAGGCAGTTTATCTATACGTTCTTGGGGAGCTTCCACGACCGCTGCTAACAGGGTCTGGAAATCTTCCGTCATCCTAGTAATTGTTTGTTCTTCAAATAAGTCAGTATTATATTCCCAGGTTCCTATCAGCCCAGATTCTGTCTGTTCCATTGATAAGGACAATTCAAACTTGGATGTCCCTGGATGTATCTGTGGCAAGGGTTTGATAGTGACGCCAGATAACTCTAAAGGCTTCACTGGAGCATCTTGGTACAGATACATCACCTGAACTAGAGGTGCGTAACTCAAAGAACGCTCTGGTTGCAGGGCTTCTACCACCTGTTCAAAAGGGACATCTTGATGGGCATATGCTGACAACGTTACTTGACGGACCTGCCTGAGCAACTGCTCAAAACTTAAATTACCTTGCAGGTTCATCCTTAAGGGTAGAGTATTAGCGAAAAAGCCAATCAGGGATTCTACTTCTGAATAGTTGCGGTTAGCAATTAGCGAACCAATCACCATATCATTCTGAGCACTGTAGCGAAACAGAAACACAGCAAACACTGCGAACGTTGTCATAAAAAGGGTGGTTTCCGAATGCTGGCTAAGTTCTTGAAGTTGCTTAGTCAAGTGTTGGCCAACAGCAAAGGTTTGAATGTTACCCTCGTAAGTCTGTATTGGTGGCCTTGATTTATCGATCGGCAACTGCAACAAGGCAGGAGCATTAGCTAATTGCTGTTTCCAGTATTCCAGTTGCTTGTGTTGTAATTCCGCTGATAACCATTGTCTTTGCCAAGAAGCAAAGTCAGCATACTGGATAGATACCTCGGATAAAGGGGAGGGTTTGCCCTGACTGTAAGCCTCATACAGTACTGATAATTCTTCAACTAATATTCCACCTGACCAAACATCAGTAACAATGTGATGCATGGTAACCAGCATGATAAAGTCCTGCTGTGATACTTGTAGCAGACTCACTCGCAGGAGCAAATCTTCGGACAGGTTAAAGGGGGTTTGTCCTTGTATCTGGGCATACTGTTTTATTTCTGTTTTCTGTTGTGTTTTTGGTAAATGCTTCAAATCTACAACTGATATTTCCAAAGCAGTATCGGAAACAATGACCTGCATCGGTATGCCATTGACTGAGTGAAAGCGGGTTCGGAATACTTCATGGCGTCGAATAATTTCACAAAAGGCTTGCTGGAGGACTGGGATATTGAGATTCCCGCTTATTTCCATGGCTCCCTGCTGAATGTAAGGAGCTGTTGAACCCTCAAGTTGGTCTAAGAACCAGAGTCTTTCTTGAGAAAAAGAGAGGGGCAAGTTTTTGTCTCTGGGGACAACCGAAATAGCGGGTGGAATATTGCTATCTGTTTTTTGTCTAACTTGTTTCAAATACGACAAAATTTCTGGTTTGCGTTCAGCTATCCGCCGCGATATTTCAGGTGTTAACACATCTTCAGGAGCTTGACAGCGTAATTTTTCTCCATCAGAGGAAACTTGAATATTAAGTTTACGCAGTTGAGAAAGAAACTTGACAATTGTTTGATTTTTCATAATTCTATCTCCTTTATATTTGTGGTTTCTGAATATTGTATATCTTGATCCATCCAACTAATCACTTCAATGTGTTCAACCAAACCAGCAATTGTCGGTTCTTCAAAAAAGTCAGACAGTGGTAGATCGACTTGGTAAAGTTTTCGAATTCTAGAGGTTAACTGAGTCGCAAGTAATGAATTGCCACCAAGGTCAAAGAAATTATCATTAACACCAACTTGATTTACCTCTAACTCTAATATTGTTGCCCAGATGTCAGCTAACTTTTCCTCAATAGGAGTACTGGGGGGCTGGAAACTTCTTTTTTGTACTGACACCTCAGGGGCCGGTAGAGCTTTACGGTTAACTTTCCCATTTGCAGTTAAAGGGAAGACATCCATCAACACATAATCATTGGGCAGCATATACTGTGGCAATTTTCCTTGTAAATGCTCGTGTAGTTGTTGTGGAATAGATTTGTCTTCCTCTGAAGGTTTACCGAACACCTGTTTAGTTTGGACTGGGTCAATCTGGCCTCCAAGAAAACTATATCCTGGTAGCTTTGCTTTTTCAACAGAGGGTTCACTGGGGACAACATAAGCGACTAAACGTTTGTGTTCCGAGTCACCAAGGGCCATAACAACAGTATCATTGACAGTAGAATGCTCGCTTAATGCCGCCTCAATTTCACCCAATTCAACGCGATAGCCATTGATTTTAACTTGGAAATCTGAGCGCCCAAGAAATTCAATATTACCATCAGGCAAATATCGTCCCAAATCACCGGTTTTGTACAATCGTTCGTGAGTAACTGGGTGAGTGATAAAACTTGCGTTTGTCTTTTTCTCATCTAATAAATACCCAGAAGCCAAACCAACGCCTCCGATATAAAGATCTCCACATACCCAGACTGGAGTAGGCTGCATTAGATCGTTGAGGACACAAACAGTTTGATTGGCAAGGGATTTACCGTAAGGAATGCTCTTAGTTACAGGGGAAATTTGTTCGATCGGATAATAAATTGACCAAATTGAGGCTTCAGTTGCACCACCTAAGCTAACAATTTGGATCTGGCTCCACAACTGTTTAATTCGCTCTGGTAACGTTAGGGGTATCCAATCGCCACTAAGCAATGCTAATCGTAGAGGACCATGGGACTGGTCAATCTGCCCAGACAAGTACTCAACTAACATTTGCATTAGTGCGGGTACAGAGTTCCACAATGTAACTTGGTGTTTAACAATTAACTCGTACCAACGAGCAGGATCTTTAGCATCAATCGCAGATGGGATGACCAAAGTTCCTCCAACAGCCAAGAGCCCAAAAATGTCATATACTGACAGGTCAAAATTCAACGCGGACACCGCTAATATGCGGTCATTAGCTGTAACATTAAATCGCTGGTTGATGTCGAGGATGGTGTTTACTACTGCTTGATGCTTAATGATCACCCCTTTGGGTAAACCTGTAGAGCCAGACGTATAAATTACATAGGCTAAATCTTCTGGATTATGTAGGGGGACGAAGGATATTGAATCATTTTTTCTTGACTCAAAAGTATCTACAGACAAACACTCAATTCCCTCTGGTATTGCTAGTTGTTCTAACAGAGGTTCTTGGGTCAGAACCACCTTCACTTCCCCTTGGGTCAGTAAAAATTCTCTTCGCTCCTGGGGGAGTTCGGGGTCAATAGGCACATAGGCCGCACCAGCCATCAAGATTGCCAAGACTGCAACAACTTGTTCCCATCCCTTGAACATTACTACAGCTACTAAGCTATTGCGCGAAACTCCCAGTTGTTGCAACCAATGCCCGATGTTACAGGCGCGTTGGTGTAAGTCTCCATAGGTTAAGCAGCGCTCTGGGGTAATCACTGCCAATTCTTGATAATTTTGTTCCACCTGCTGCAGAAACAGACCGTGTAAGGTTTGTTGGGGAACAGGTAGACTCATCTGGTTGAGTTGGGCAAGCTGTTGGAGTTGGGCTTTTGGCAAGAGTTGAGGGTAGAAGTCCATCCAAGCAGATTCTGAGGTTGCCAGGTGTTGCAGATAATCTGTGTAACTCTGGAACATATTATCAATAACACCTTCACAGAAAAGCTCTTCAACTATATCCCACTGAAATATTAATTCCCCTTGTTCTTCCAGAACTTGATGGTCTAGCCAGACTTGAGGGGTTTGGCTAATGCTATAGACCATTTTTCCTAGCTGATTAACCCACAATTGTTCTTCCGACTCGATACCAGCCCCCAGAACGCTGGTAAAGACAACCCCCATAGCTTGATAACTTCCATAGAGGCGGCGTAATTCTCGCTGCACTTCCACACCACTGACATAACGGTGGTCTAAATCTTGCCACAGTTGTTCCTGTAGCAGTTGAGCACGCTTAATAAAAGGAGTCGGTTTTGAGTTGTCAACTTCTAGGAGCGTCAGGGATGTGAAATCTCCAAGTACCTCATTAACTTGGGGATGTAAGGGTAGGCGATTAAACAGGGTCAGGTTAATGGTAAACTTAGAACTCTTGCTCCAACAAGTTAATATGTCAGCAAAAGCAGCTAATAAAACAGTAGAATTAGTCAAATTTGCCTGACTTGCCTTGTCTTTTAATCGCTGCCAATCAACAACATTTAATCGCCCACTGCGACGTGTAAACTGCGGTTGTTCTAGAGCAACTATCTGCTTGGCAAAGGGTAATTCTGGTGCTGGCGGGAGAGTGGACAAGCGATCGAACCAGTAATCTTGAGAACGCTGATACTGTGGTGTAACATCCAGCCCTATTTTAGCCAGTACATAGTCGCGAAATGACAGTTCCAATGAAGGCAGGGAACTTTCTGGGTCTCGATACAGTTGCAGCCAATACTGCCCCAGTAGCATTAGGCTCCAGCTATCAGCAATTAAAGCATCAAAACTCAGATGGAGGCGATAGTGCTTTTCATTGAAGTGAGTGGCCTGCAACTTGAACAATGGCCATTGCTCAGAGGGTAATATTTCGTGAGACATTTGCTCCCGAATTGCCTTGAGGTGGTCACTAACTGCTGGTTCTGGCTGGTTTTGTAAATCAAAAACTTGTATTTGATAGGGTGGTACTTGTTGTTTGACTTGCTGTTGTCCGTCGGGTAACACTACGGCTCGCAGCATATCATAGTGGTCAACTAATTTCTGCCAAGCCTGGTTTAAGCGTTCTATATCTAAGTTTTCAGAATCGATCTCTATGTAAATATGGCTAGCAACATTACCTAAATCAAAGGCTTGATTTCGACCTAGCCAATAAGCTTGTTGAATATCAGTTAGAGGGAATGGTTCGTAGCGTTGTTCTGGGTCAGGTACAAGGGTTGGTAAACTAGTATCTGATTTTTGCCCTGGTAAGAGATTTTCTTTGATTATGGTTTGCCCCAGTTCACCAACTGTAGGTGATTGAAACAGTATATGCAGAGAAACCTCTTGATTAAAGGTTTGCTGTATACGAGAAACCACTTGCACTGCTAGCAGAGAATTTCCGCCCAGAGCAAAGAAATTGTCATGGATACTAGTAACAGGAACTTCTAGTACCTGCTGAAAAATTTCAACGAGTTGATGTTCTACTTGGTTGCGTGGTTTTGTTTGTTCAAAAAGACCAATACCTGTGCTCAGTCCAATCAGCTTTTCTCGAACAATTTCTCCAGTTTCATTTAGAGGCATCTCGGCAAGTTGTGCCCACACACAACGGCTGAGTCTGTCAAAGCGATCGCGTACTTCCAACGCTTCTAAATGATTAACTGGTAATTGTTCGACCTTGGAGGTGAAATAAGCAGTTAACTGCTGTAGGTTTTGAGGTTCTGAGGTAATAGTTAAACGTTCAATGTTGGGTTTACTCCCATCCAAACCCACAAACAAATGATGTTGGCCACGAGACAACGCGGCTAATAAAGAGCACATCCCTTGTGCCTTATTAATCGAAAAGTAGCCTTTAGCATGGGTCAAGTCTTTCATTTGATAGCCCAGACTCATGCCGATTTCATCCCACATACTCCACGATAAGCAGTAGCTTTGCAGGCTAGTATAGCTCTGCTGGTAATCGAAAAACGCTTCCATAAAACTAGAGGCAGCAGCATAAGCACCTACAGTGGTACCGCCAAAGAAGCCATTGATGGAAGAAAAATGAAGAAACAAACCTTGAGGATTATCTTCCAGCAGTAGTTTATGTAAGACCCAAGTCCCAACGAATTTGGGACGAAGAACGGCAGTGAAACTTTCTAGGGTTTGGGATACTAATAGTTGTTCGGTGAAAATTCCTGCTAGATGGATAATCCCATCAAGCTGGCCTCCCCATTTGGATAGAGTTGTTGTCAATAGCTGCTGCAACTGAGCATAATCACAGATATCTACATCTTCATAAATGACTGCCCCTGGTAGTTGCTGCAATTGTTGATAAGCTTGGATTTTCCTTGCCAGTGCATTTCCACTATCTAAATGAGTTTGCCAAGTATTTTGATCGGGTAGAGAAGTGCGACCAACTATCAGCAACCGTGCTTGATAATTCTTAAGTAGGAAACTAGCAATTTCAGTTCCAATACCTCCAAGCCCTCCACTGATTAAGTAGATACCACCTGTTATGAAGGGTAATTCTTGCTTTGGTTCTTCAGCTAGATTTACAGATTCGATTCCACAAACCAAGCGTTTTCCGTCTCTGTAGGCTACTTCTGTTTCTTTGGCAAAATTGTCCAGTTCTTGCCAAAGGTAGGACTTATTGACTTCAACCTCTAGTACTGGCAGATCGATGTGGCGACAGTTCAACCATGTCATTTCTTGACCAATTGTTTTCAATAGGCCCAAAACTGTCCCTTTCTCATAGGCTATCTTATCACTCGGTACTATCGACTGACTGTAACTTGATACCCACAGTAATTGTACCGACTGCTCTTCACTCCTAGATTTTTCTAATGCTTTCACTAAGAACAGCAAACGAAAAAACCCTTGCTTTTGTGACTGCTCCAGCGCTTCTAGGTGTGAAATTTCACCTCTATATTGATCGTATTCCCACAGGCAGACAATCTGGCCAATCGTTTTGTTTTCTTGTGCCAATTGCTCTAAAAGCATCTGATAGTGTTCTGCTCGGTCGGGCACAAGAGAATAATGATTGTCACTGATTTTGGTAAAGTTTTCACCGACAGACACTTGGATAGAGGGCTGGTGATGTTTTTCTAATTCCTCAGATAAGACTGTTCCTAGCCCTAAAGTATCGCTAAATATTAAGGTTGTAGTTATCTGGGAAGACAGATTAAAAACAGGGACTTTGGCTTGCCAGACCTTTCGGTAAAACCAGCTTGGAATAGTATTAACATTCAATAGTAACAAATCTACCCGTTTGAGAATGGTGTTAAATTCACCAGATTCAAAACGCTGTTTTAGTTGAGAACGTTGAATTTTACCGATCGCTGTTTTGGGAATAACGTCTCGTTCTACAGGAATCAAATAATCAGGATTAATCCCAAAACGGTCAACTACTCGTAAGCGAACTTCCTTTAACAAATTTGCTTCTCGATCGCTTGCGGTTTTGGCTGGGTTAAAAAATATGGCTAATTTGTCTGTATCGCTTTCGGCATCTCTGACAGCACAAGCTGCCGTATAAGAAACTTCTACACCTTCTATTTCTTCTATTGTGGCTTCAATTTCATGGCTATAGTAATTTAAACCGTTGATGATGATAATATCTTTTTGCCGTCCAGTTATTGTTAAACACCCCTGTCGCAGGAAGCCTATGTCTCCAGTATTAAACCAACCATCTTCTGTAAAAGCATCTTGGTTTGCCTCTGTATTTTGATAATAACCAGATGTGACAGACAGTCCTTTTACTTGTACTCGACCCGCCATTGTCTCTTTCACTATCTGGTTTTGATTATCTACTATTCTGATGGCGAACCCTGCTACTGGAGATCCTACTTCGACAAATTTCTGCTCGTCTGTGGTTGAAGATAGCAGAAATTTAGATGAAAACGTTACCGCACTTGAGGTTTCTGACATGCCCCATGCTGGATGCATAGCGCGATCAAGGAGCTGATATTGACCTAATACTTCTAAAAATCGCCTGACAGTTTTTGCAACAATTGCCTCTCCAGCATTGAGAATAAAGTGCATAGAGGACAAATCCCATCCTTGGTTATTTTCTGGTTGACCGCCCGTCTTTTGTCGATTTTCTAGTTCTTGCACAATTAGCCCATAAGCAAAGTTTGGAGCCCAAGTAATTGTGGCTCGATAGTGGGAAATCCAATCTAACCATCGTGTCGGTTCTTGCAACACCAGTTCTGTTGGAGCGTGGATTTGCTGACATCCCAAATAAACGTCCCTCAGATGGAACATCACTATTCCCCCAACATGGTCGAGGCTAAACCAATTTAAGGAAATGTCTTCTTTGCTAAAGCCGTTGAATTGAACGGTTGATGCACTACGGCTTAACAAACTACGGTGGTTGTGCATGACCGCTTTGGGCATACCTGTACTGCCGGAAGTTAGCAGCAATAGCACCAAGTCCTCTGATTTTGATTTATGCCAATTACGATCTGCCTCTGAATCTTTTAATGGTTCTATGGGTTCTATCTGAAAGTTTTCTAACTTTAATTCTTCTGCCCACTGATGAAGTTTTGGAGCTAACTTTTCCTCTGATAGTACCAATGGCTTTCCTAGCATCTGCCAGCTATTTTGCAGCTTGTTCAAATTGCCTGTTGCGGAAATTGGTACCGGGATGAATCCTCCAAGAATACATCCCCAAAATGCACTAATAAAGTTTTGATTGTCTGCTAGTTGAAAGATTACCTTGTCTTGGGGCTTGAGACCGAGTTTTCTCAATCCTCCCAATAATCTTTGGGCTTCCTCTAATAAATTTTTATAGGACTGTACGAACTCAGTTCCATCAGCTTGGATATATACTAGACCTTTAGTCGGATTCTCTAGGGCTGCTCGTTGCAGTATTTCCCCTAAAGTTTGTGCCTTTAGGTCTATTAAAGACTCTCCTTGGCTGATAGCTAGCTGGTTTACTTCTTCCTGTGGCAAGTTCTTTTTATCTTTCTCTATCAAGTTATCAGTTTCAACTTGAGGAGAATCTGTAACCCTTCCCCTTGGGGGCGACGGGACTAAATCAGAAATATGTAATCTGGGAAGGGTTTTTACTTGTGGCTGAACTACCACTGCTACTTGCTCTATTTCTGGCAGCGATCGCAACTGTTCTTCCCAACGTGACACTAACTCGGAGTCAATCACCTCCAATTGGGCTAACGCTGATTCATCTATTAGTCCTTTGCCTGTTAAGGGCAGGTTAGATACTGTTACATAGGCACTTGGCAGCATATAGCTGGGTAATTCGGTCTTTAACTGGTTGTGGAGAGACTCTGACAAGAAAGATTTAGAGGTCACTACATAAGCAACTAGTTGTCGTTGTCGCATGATCACATAGCAGTCTTCCACCCCAGTAATTGCCAGTAAGGCTTTTTCTATAGCCTGCAACTCCACCTGATGCCCTTTAATCCAAGCCCAACGTTGCCCAAATCCTTGCAATTCCAGACCACCATTGGCACGAAGACAACCCCGTTCCCCAGTTTTCAATAAACTACCAAGTTCGGGATGCTCTACAAAACTAACTGGGGCTTGTTGGGTCCGATTTATCTCACTCTCAGTTAAATTGCCACCTCCAACATAAACCTCTCCTGTTACTCCTGGAGGTACTGGTTCTCCATAGGAATCTAAAACATAAACTGAAAAATCAGTTGGCCAACCCACAGGCACTACTTCTGTATACTCTCCCAACTGAGTTTGGTTGCCACTAACCTCTCCTGGATAGCCAAATAAATCCTCAAACAATTGATAGATAACTTTATTCTGCCCCTGTTTGCCCCCCAAGTTATTTCCGACTGCTAGGCACTGCTGCCGCTCGGTTGCTGTTAGTAATGGTAATCGATCTATGTTAGCAGTCGGCTTTGTTACTATTGCTTGTAATAATGTCTGGAAATGCTCCACCATTCTGGCAATAGTCTGTTCCTCAAATAGATCGGTACTGTACTTAATAAGTCCACCAAGGGACGAGCCAACCTGTATCATTTCTAGTATGAAATCAAATTGACACTCCTTCGTTGGTCTGTCAAAGGCTTCTAACTTAAGTCCTTGCCAATCCGAAGACGTCTTCATTTCACCAGAGAGCAGCTTTCGCCATTCAGACATTTGCTGTAGCAGGAAAAAAACTTGAAAAATTGGAGAACGGCTAGGGTCGCGATTTGGCAGCAATCGCTCTACTAACAATGGGAAAGGGTAATCTTGATAGTTTACTGCTTCTAATACAGTATGCTGAACTTTAGTGATAAACTCCTTAAAACTTAGATTTTCCGAGGCCGACATCCTCATAACAACGGAGTTAGCAAAGAAGCCTACAATTGGAGCCTCTTCAGCCCTATTTCTACCTGATGTGGGAGAACCAACTAAAATATCTTCTTGACCTGTGTAACGATAAAGAAAGACGCCAAATACAGCCAACAATAGGGTGTAGAGCGTGACATTTTCTTTTTGAGCTAATTCTATAAGCTGCTGACTGAGTTTTTCAGATAAGCTAAAATGATAGGCTGCCCCCTCGTAGGTTTGTATGGGCGGGCGTGGTTTGTCTGTGGGTAGATTTAAGGTTGGTAATTCGCCCGCTAGTTTTTGTTTCCAGTATTGCCAAAGGATTTCTCCTCTAGGGCTATCCAAAATTTTCCTTTGAGCGCGAACATAATCTTGATATGAATACTTTAGAGGGGGAAGAGATGCTGGGACATTGGTCTGTTGAGCTTGGTACAGTTTAGGTAATTCCTGAAAGATGATGTCTAAAGACCAGCCATCACAGGCAATGTGGTGTATTGTCAGCAGTAGAATATGCTCTTGAAATGACCGCACAAACCACCTAACGCGCATCGCCGATTCTTTTTCAAGGTTAAAAGGGTGCTTGTGAGCTTCAACCACTCTCTGATTTAATTCCTCTTTACTCCAAGCAGAGGCATCAACCTGCAAAAAGTCCACGTCTTGATCGCGATGTACTTGTTGAATTGGTACTTGACCTAGCTTAGTAAATGTGCTTGACAGCATGAGGTGACGTTGGCATAGAGCTTGAAAAGCTTGCCTCCAAGCTGTCACATCCACCTGGGAGCAAATACGAACAGGTACGGACACGTTATAAACACAACTACCAGGTGCTAGTTTCCAGAGAAACCACATTGCCTGTTGTCCGTAGGAAAGGGGATGAACATCGAGAAGATCTGGGTTGTCATGCAGTAACTGTAAAATCTCTGTCTTATGTTGCTTCAGCAGAGCCAATACTGATGCAGTTGATTCTTCTTTGGGAGCATCGTAGCGTAACTGCGAACCTTCACTCCAGATCTGCCAACCTTTAATTGAAAGCTCTTGTAAAAACTCAACTAAATTCATAATTCACCCCTTACTCGTTCTATCTGGTCTGGTTCCTTTGTGTAAAGTTGTTGGTGATTTTCTCCCTCAACTTTTTGACTGATATCAATCTCGTTCAGTTGATATTTTACCTCAGTTACTATATCGGCAATACTAAGCCCTTCTATAAATTTTACAGTAGGAATATCTATCCCTAGCTTCACTAGACTCATATTTCGCAATTCTACAGCCATTAGGGAATCAAGTCCCATGCTATTTAAAGGTTTTTGTAAGCTTATTTCCGAAGCGCTTGTGCGTAACGATTTAGCAATTTCATTTTGAAAATGATTCAATAAAATGTTTTCTCTTTTACTTGGTGAAGCTGCTTGTAATTGTTCTAAGATGCTAGACTCCTGACTCTCTATCGTTTCTATTGAAGGGGTTGTCATATCTACAGTAGAGAGAGTCATCAGGTCACTAAATAGCTTTCCTAATCCCCTTACTTCATAATATTTCTTAAATGTAGACCAATCTACCTTTGTCACTAGTGGTTGGATAGCATTGGTTTTTAAAAGAAAACTTAAGGCATTAAATCCTTGCTGTGGTCGTAATTCTCCTAAGCCAATCTGCTTCATCCATTGTACATAACTTTCCTCAGAAACCATTCCCCCAACACCGAGACTTCCCCAATTTATACTTAATGCTGGGAGCCCGATCGAACGACGATAATAAGCTAAAACATTAAGAAAGTGGTTAGCTGCATCATAATGTCCGTGACCTAGGGAACCCCATACTGACCCAATGGAAGAAAAGCAGATAAAGAAGTCTAGGTTTATCTCTTTGGTTAGTTGATGAAGAACCCACGTTCCAACTGTCTTCGGGCTAAGTATCGATTCAAGTATTTGATGAGTCATCTGACTTAATTTGTGTTGGTCACTTAAACCAGCAGCATGAATAATACCCCGCAGTGGTTTTTGAACAGTATGGATCGACTTAATAATTGAGGACATTTGAGCTTGGTCGGTAACATCAGATGCGTACACTGTTACGCTAGCTCCCTTCTCTTCCATGAGCTGAATAGCTTGAACCTGTTTCCATTCATTACTCTCTTGGTCAAGGTTGGTCCAATGTTCCCGTTCGGGAAGGCCTTTGCGTCCGATTAATGCTAGCTGGCGAGCTCCTTGCTCTACCATATATTGGGCGAACTTCAGCCCCAAGTAACCAGTACCACCAGTAATCAAGTAAGTAACATCAGGCCGGAACTGTAGACTTTGAGATTCTATGAAGTTCTTATGCACTAGGCGTGGGACGTAACGCTGTTCATCTCGAAAGACAATATGGTTTTCACCATTTGAATCCCCGATTTCTGCTAAAAGTTTGGCACAGGAACGTTCCAACGATGAATTAGGGTCTAAATCTATCATTCGTACCGACAATTCAGGATGTTCTAGAGAGATAACTCTACCCATTCCCCATAAAGGTGATTGTCCTAATCCCGATCCCGAATCCTTGATGCCAAAAACAGGCTGTGCATCTCTCGTCACAAGCCACAGATGAGGCGAAAGCTGAAATTTTGCCTCGTTCAAGGCTCGAACCAAATATAAGGCAGTTCCACATCCCTGTATTGAAGCTACTTTCAGGTCTTCTATTGTTAGTTCCTCTGCTCTTGGAGTATCTAAGCTCCATAGATGCAACACTCCTTTAAAATCGGGCAGATTAGCTTTTACCTCTGTCACCAGTTTTAAGTAGTCATCAGAATTTTCCGGGTTTATGGTAAACTCATCTGATGCTATCTGTTGGTACTCCTTTCCTGGAAACACCAAATTACAGACTTGTCCGCAGGTCCGCAGTCGATCGGCTAACTGTTGAGCGATGCCTTGCTGGTCTGCAAAAATTAACCATCCCTCACTGGGCGACAACGATGGAGTAGTTGCAGTTTGAGCAATAATTACACTCTGGGAAGATATAACCTCTTCTGTTCCCTGAATATTGGGCAGGTTTACCACTTTGGGAAAACCGCTTTCTATTAGCAATTTCTGCCACTTTGATACACTTAGTAGGGGTTGATTAGGTCGTAAATCAAAATCCCTAAAATTCCACCATCCGTCTAACATTCCAGCAAATAAAGTTACCCACCGCCTGGGAGTTGTGATTTCCAACAACACCAACATCCCTCCAGGTCTCAACAACTGCCTCACATGCTCTAGAGTTTTACGCAAAGAGGCTGTAGCATGGATTACGTTAGCTGCCACTATCACATCGTACTGATGGGGTTCAAAGCCTTGAAGTTCGGGATTTTTTTCAATGTCTAAGTTTTGATAGTGTATGAATGGGTAATCCTTAAATTTATCCTGTGCTTTGCTGGTAAATAAGGTACCGATATCGGTGAAGATATATTCTGTTTGCTCTGGATTCAGATGAGGCAATATATAGCTAGTAGTTCCCCCTGTACCAGCTCCAATTTCTAATAATCGCACCCCTCGGCTTGGAGGTAAATTTTCTATGGCAGTAGCGATCGCACGCTGGACTAAAGTGTTAGTAAATTTTGCTTCAGGAGACTGTTCATATATTTGAGTAGCTATAGTTAAATCCCCTTCAGGGAAGACAACTTGCAGGGGTTCTATAGTTCCCTGCAAAACTGCTCTCAATTGGGAACCACAACGCTCTAACATAGTTAGTTCTGCATTAGCGCTGGGGAATTGAGCAAGTAAGGTCTGATTTTTTTGTTGTAGATTGACTTTTTCAGGAGTTTGGAGTGTCACCCACTGATTTTCGGTGTAGCGCAGAATTTTTACTTCTGCTAGCATTTCTAACAACAGGTTGAGAAGTTGTTGATATTGTGGTACTACACCTAATCTTTGGGCTAGGGATTCAGTGGAGAAGTTTTCCCCCAATTTAAATGACCATCCCATTTTGTCAAAGGCTTGCAAGACATATTCCACACTCAAAGTTTCTAATTGTCTCACAAGTTGACTGTAGCTATCCAAGTTATTAACAGAGGCTAAAGACGACACCAAAGGTTGTAGTTTCTGGTTAATGGTCAATGGGTCTAGAAGTTCCTCTGATGGAAACTGGCTGCCAAAACTAGCTTGAGGTCGCCATTCTACTTCGTATAACCAATCCCGGAACTCTTCTTTATCTACAAAGTTAGTAAAGTTAGTTGCTTTGGTCCAATACCGTTCTCTTTGGAAAGGATAAGTAGGTAATACTACTTTTTCACGGATATAATCTTTGTCAAGGCCTGACCAGTCTACCTCTACACCTCTTACGTACAATTCCCCTAAGCTCTCTAGCAATTGTTGCCAGTCTTCGCGATCTTTGCGCAGAGAAGGCAACCAAACCCCCGTGTCCTCTGGTAAGCATTGGCGTCCCATTCCCAGCAAAATTGCCTGGGGGCCAATTTCCAAGAAAATTTGACAGCCTTCCTGGTCTAAAGTCTGCATACCATCAGCAAAGCGGACTGGTTGTCGTATATGATTCACCCAATATTCAGGACTGCTAGTGTCATCGCCTATTCGTTGCCCAGTAACGTTAGAAATTAGAGGAATCTGAGGCTGATTGTAGGAGATTTGCCATGCGGCTACCTCAAACTTCCCTAGCATTGGTTCCATCAGCGGAGAGTGAAAAGCATGGGATACTTGCAAAAATTTTGCTTTTATTCCTTGCGTTGACACGCTGCTGTAAATCTCCTGGATGGCTTCACTTTTACCAGAAATTACTATACTGCTAGGGCCATTGAGAGCTGCGATCGCAACTTGATCGCCATAGGGAGCAATCACTTCTCGCACTTGAAATTCTGATGCGAGCAAGGACAACATCTCACCACCTGGAGGCAATTGTTGCATTAACTGTCCCCGCATTGCAATCAATTTGAGACCGTCTTCTAGGCTAAAAACCCCAGCAACACAGGCAGCGACATATTCGCCCACACTATGACCGATGACAGCATCCGCCTCTATGCCCCAAGATTTCCATAATTGGCATAGCGCATATTCCAGAGCGAATAAAGCAGGTTGAGTATAGGCTGTGTTGTATAACTTTTGGTTTGCCTCGCCAGATGTTGGAGAAGACAAATCAATATCTGGATAGAGAACAGAAAGTAGTGGTTTTTCCAGATAGGGACGCAAAATTTCTTCACAGCGTTTGAGGCAATTACGAAATGTCGGTTGGGTATCGTAGAGTTGACGCCCCATGTTCAGATACACAGACCCTTGACCAGTAAATAAGAACGCTATTTTCTGGCGCTTGGGACTGCATATTTGACCGGTTGGCACTGTATCTTCGCCCTGCGCAAGATCGCGCAGAGCCTTTTGCATCTCTGTTGTAGATGTTGCCGTAACAAAAAGGCGGTTATCAAAATGCGTTCTTCCTGTATTGGCAGTAAAACAAACGTCTGCTAGCTTTGCGGATGAGTTTGATTTCAGATGAGCCTCATAGCGCTCTACTAATTCACTCAAAGCCTTCTGATTTTTGCCTGAGAGAGCAAGAATGTGAGCAGGGCGTTCAATTTCATTAGCTTTGGTTTCTTGTTTGGGAGCTTCCGACAAGATCACATGGCAATTTGTGCCACCAAAGCTAAAGGAACTGACCCCAGCCAAGCGAGGTTCTGTAGCAACAGACCAAGGTTGGCACTCAGTAGGTATAAAAAATGGTGTACCTTCTAACTCAATTAAGGGATTCAGTTGTTTGAGGTGCAGGTGGGATGGTATTTGCTGATGTTGTAGTGATAGAACTGTCTTAATTAGACCAACTATTCCCGCCGCAGCTTCCAAATGACCGATATTGGTCTTAATTGAACCAATCCCACAGGACTCAAGAGGCGATCGCCCTTGACCCAGTACTGCTTTTATGGATTCAACTTCTATTGGGTCTCCCAAGGAAGTGCCAGTACCGTGAGCTTCAACATAACTAATCTGGGCTGGCGCTACACCAGCATTTTTTAATGCTTGCCTGATAACTGCCTGCTGCGAACGCCCATTGGGTGCAGTCATTCCATTGCTGAGACCATCATGGTTAACTGCCGAGCCTTTGATAACTGCTAAAATATTGTCTCTATCCCGGAGGGCATCACAGAGGCGTTTGAGGACAATTACACCGCATCCTTCTCCTCGTACATAACCATCGGCGTCTTTGTCAAAAGTCTTACAAAAACCGTCCGACGCCATCATCCGAGCTTGAGAAAAAGTGAGAGTGTATTCGGGGGACAAAACCAAATTCACCCCTCCGACCAAGCACAAATTAGATTCACCGCTTTGCAGGCTTTGACAGGCAAAATGCAATGCTACCAGCGATGACGAGCAAGCTGTGTCTATCGCCAAGCTAGGTCCGTGCAAATTCAGTATATAGGAGAGACGATTCGCTGCAATACCAGGCGTGATGCCAATGCCGCCATAAGCATCTATATTAAGGTGATCATTGAACACCAGTCGGCCATAATCACTAGCAACGATTCCTATAAACACACCTGTTTGGCTGTCAGCTAACTTATTTGGTGCCAGTCCTGCATTTTCCAGAGCTTCCCAGGCTACCTCTAAGATTAGTCTATGCTGGGGATCCATTGACTCTGCTTCTCGGGGAGAAATTCCGAAGAAACTCGGTTCAAACATATCTATCTGTTCGAGGAAAGCGCCCCAACGGGTGTTCATTTTTCCTGGTGTAGCTGGATCTGGATCATACAAGGCATCAACATCCCATCGATTTGAGGGAACTTCAGTGATGGTATGCACCCCATGCCGCAGCAAATCCCAAAAGCTTTCTGGATTTCCAGCACTTGGAAAACGACAACCAATACCTATAATCGCGGTTGGATCCATGTAATTTGCACCTTATCTTCAGGATGACGAAACTAAATGCTCAGCCAAAAACTCTATAGTTGGGTAACTATAAAGCGCAGTAGCAGGAATATCTCGTTCTAGCCAAGCTCCCAACTCAGCAACTAGATTTGCTGCATCAGCCGAGCCTAGAGCATAGCGCTCAAAAGGAAGAGTACTATTCACCTCATCTGCTTCAATGTTGAAAACTTTGGCTATGTAAGCGACTAACCAAGCTTTAATTTTTTCTTCTAGAGGCAGCTCCTTTTTTTGATCCACTACTGGCAGTTTGGCTACTATTTGACTGTATTGCTTCATCGCCTCACTGCAACTCATGCCTTTAAGTTGATTCCAGGCTTGCCATTGAATATACTTTCTAGGTTGCAGAATCGGATCTGGCTCCTCCTCTAGACAATCCCCTTCCATTGCTTGTTGATAGAGAGTCTCAAGCTCTATTTCTTTCTTGCCTTTAGGTAGTTGAACATGACCAAAGCGAACTAAGTTGGACATGGTCTGAAATTCTAACTCTATATTGTCTAGATCATGAGAATCACGAACGACATTGATTCCATAATCATCTTGCCCTGATACCAGGATACAAAAATGATTTTTGATATTATGAAAATTTTCGTCGATGAAATCGCCTTTTAAACGGTGTGGATAAACCTGTACGCTGGGAGGAACATAACGTCCATTAATACCTAGTCGGCGTTGTTGCTTGGACTTATTGGGGGGAGAGGAATGCATAACTCTTTCGGTAAAAATAATAGCTTGCCCCATGCGCGCTGGTACAGCTTCCACTTCCCATTCATTGTCATCGAAGTCAAACACGACTGAGTATTTTCTCCGCCCTTGCCAAACCATTTTATGGTTTTTTATACCCGCAAACATTCCCTCCTCAGCAGGTACCTGGACTCGCCCAAATTTTTCCTTGTGTGTCCCATTAGCAAAATGTAAGCAGCCATTTTCGAGAGTAGCATCATCTAACGCTATCCATACTGATATATTTATAATATCTTCAGTATTCGGGTAAAGCAGTGCTGGCTTTTGAGGATCATAAGCGCTGGGGTCGTAAGAATCATAAACTTGATGCCATTTGATCTCTCCTTCCCCTGGCATTTTGCAAAAAACATTACTGTTCCACAATAGTAAATTGTCCCCACCCAACTGGTTTAGTACCCGAACAATTTTGTTGTTTTTAAACATCTCGGCTATCGGTTGATGAAACAGATGAAGGTCACGAGATGTGTTGAGGTTCAGGACATTGTTGTAGAGCATCATCATCGGCTGACCCTCTACTTCTTTAATTGAACTATTAGTTTCTATACATTTTTTGACAGATTCCACTTCTGAACTTGTAAATATATCTAGGGGGCCTAACCATCCCTTTTCTTCAAAGTGTTGAATCTGGTTTGGTGTGAGCATATTCAGGGTTCAATCCTTTCCAGCTTACTACTGTAATGGTATAAAAAAACACTGTGTTGGTTAGTTTTTTATACTTATAAAAACTATCATTCAGTAGCTTAACAGAAGCTATTCTGAAATGCACTTTATTATTGTAACATTTTGTAAAGCTGTTCAGGATCTATCTTCTGACGGGGTAACGAAACAGGTTCAAATGCTTGCTATCTAAAGGTTTGATAATTTTATTGCAAAAATAATGAAGGTAGGTTTTGTGGGAAAAATCAGGAAGGTTTTGTGGGAAAAACAGGTAAATATTTTATTAACATAAAACATAACTGTTGACAACTTGCTCCGAATTATACCAACTAAAAAGTAAATTGACTATAGCCGAATATATTTTCTTAAAAATTTGCTTCTTCCGTACCTGTTATGCTAAAGTAAGCAGGTGCATAAAATTAATTGCACATTTAATGAAACTCAAAGCCTTGCAATGTAAGGGTTACAGAGTCCAGAGTAGGTAATTAATTGGTAGTGATAAACATGTAGTGATACAACATTGCCTTTAAGCAGGTGCAATTAATTAATTGCACATTTTCCAAAACTCAAAGCTTTACACTGTAGCAGTCTTTCCCTCCAGTGGTTCGACAATGTGCTGTGTGTTATACAGATTTTTGGCAAGCTTATAAAAGCGATGCAGCGCGGTCTTGGGGGTTTCCCCCATGAGCGACTGCATCAAGAACAGTAATACGACAAAAGCAATGCAGAGGTGCGACCCGTGGCGAATTTAATTACGGGTCAAAAGCACCATTACGGTCTTGGGGAGGCAGTGCCGACCTGTGGGGGTTCCCCCACTCGCGCTTTGCATCAAGACAGCGTCACAAACAAGTAGCAAAAAAAACTGGTAAAACTAATCATATTGAAAGATTAAATAATACCTGAAGACAAAGGATTAGTCGTCTGGTAATAAAAACTTTGTCATTTTCCAAAAAATTCTTAAATCACTTAGGAGCTATGCTGAAATTTTCAGATATTTGAGCGCTGAGGCTGTTTTTGGCGTTTGTTTATAGTTTGCTCCTATCCCTTTAGTCTAAACTCCAGTAACGCCGAAAATTCAGAAATTGATGGATGATTAATGAAGGACAAATTTTATGAATACTAATAAAAAATTCACCTCTTTGATAGACCTGCTATGTTATAGAGGAACAAATGAACCGAACCAAAAAGCCTATACCTTTATTTCTAATGGAAAAACAGAGACAGCCAGCTTGACTTATGGAGAATTGGAAAAGCGGTCACGAGCCATCGCAGCTCAGCTTCAGGAGATGGGGGTAACCAGGGGGGAACGAGCATTGCTGCTCTATTCACAGCCTCTAGATTTCATTTGTGCTTTCTTTGGATGTTTATATGCAGGAGTCATTGCTATTCCGGCTCCTCCACCTGATGCAATTCGATTGAAGCGAACTCTGCCTCGACTTCAAGCTTGTGTGAAAGATGCCCAAGTTTCTCTAGTGCTGACTACATCTCAAATTTCTTCTCAGTTCCCAAGTGAATGGCAAAAAGACTTTGGGTATAATAACATGTTGTTATGGTTGTTTACTGAGGAGATATCAGAGCAACTAGCAAACCAATGGCAAGAATTAAAAATTAATCTAGATGCCATAGCTTATTTACAATATACTTCTGGGTCTACATCTACGCCGAAAGGAGTTGTAGTGACCCATAACAATGTAATGCACCATTCTGCCTATATCAAGCAAGCATGGAACTACACTTCAGATAGTATTGCTGCCACTTGGATGCCTTACTTCCATGATTATGGTTTGATTGATGGACTTATACAGCCTATTTATTCTGGTATTACTTGTTACGTAATGTCACCATTGACATTTGTTAGAAGACCGACCTGCTGGCTAGAGGTTATTTCTAAGTATAAGGTAACCCATAGCCAAAGTCCAAACTTTGGCTATGACTACTGTGTTCGTCAAGTTACATCAGAACAATTAACTAATTTAGATCTTAGGAGTTGGAAAACAGCTAGTAATGGAGCAGAGCCAATTCGTAAAGACACTATAGAAAAATTTATTAAAACCTTTGAACCTTGTGGGTTCCGTCCCACAGCTTTTTTTCCAGCTTATGGTCTTGCAGAAGCAACTTTGTTAGTTGCTACCAAGTCTCACAATGATGTGCCTGAAATTGCCTCAATTGCTGCATCAGCACTAGAGAAAAATCAGATTGTTGAGTGCGATGGGAATCAAAAGGGAACTCGATATGTGGTTAGTTGTGGTTTCCCGATTTGTGGAATAAAAGTAATTATCGTCAATCTCAATACTTTAACTAGGTGTGCGTCAGATGAAGTTGGCGAAATTTGGGTATCAGATTTGAGTGTTGCTCAAGGTTATTGGAATAGACCAGAAGAAACAAAGCATACATTTGAGGCATATCTAGCAGATACTGGTGAAGGTCCATTTCTACGTACTGGTGACTTGGGGTTCATCAAGAATGGTCAGCTATTTGTCACTGGGCGCTTGAAGGATGTAATCATCATTCGAGGTCAAAATCATTATCCTCAGGATATTGAATTTACGGTTGAACAGAGCCACCCAGCACTGCGTAAAAATTCTGAGGCAGCATTTGGGGTTGAGGTAGATGGCGAAGAGAAATTAGTCGTGGTTCAGGAGGTGGAGCGAAGTTGGCTGCGAAAACTGGATTTCGATCAAGTAAATGGAGATATTCGTCAGGCTTTGATGGAGCAACACGAACTACAGGTTTATGCAATAGCATTGATCCAACCAGGTAGCATTCCTAAAACTTCAAGTGGCAAGATAATGCGTCAAGCTTGTCGGATTAAGTTTCTAGAGGGAACTTTGGAAGTTATAAATTCGGGTGGTGGTAATCCAGAACACTTAAGAAAACTAACTGTTATGAGTGTTATGAGGGCAACTCCAAAAAATGGGGCGCATCTGGGGTAGGGACCAGAGCAAACGCATCTAAAATTAAATTGACAAGTAAGCAAAAATATGCTAAATAAAAATATGGTTAAGTTGAGCACCAAATATGAGGCTGGCAAAATCATCGTGATACTCTTAAACCGTCATTAATTGGGATAAACCCGCACAAAACGGTCAAGGTGCCATTTATTGTGGTCCGAGTGAGGAGTGGTAATGCGGTGGTGGAGTACCTCCCACTCATCTATCTCGACGATCCTCAGATCACGCTGAGGAGTTGCTTGAAAGCTTTAGATTTACTATGTTTACTGTCGAGAAGATTAATCGCAACAGCATCAAGTAAATCTAGTCCCACAATATCTCTCAAGTAACGCGCGGTACGACGCAACAACACTGCCTGAACTTCTACTCGATTCATATGCCGAGTAATATCCTTGTCGGTACCACGAGCAAGAATGTTTTTTGCAGCATTGTGGTCAGCCTGCAACACGACCCCATCATATCCGGTAAAATTGTCCCCAGTTCTGTGCCCCAACAGGGTGCCATTCCTGGAGTCAATTTGCGACGTGTAACTAGGCTGGACTTCTGTCACAACTGAACCTGTCCAATTAGCCCACTTCTGTAAGGAGTCTCGCATTTTCCCTTTCATCCAACTAGTTAGTCGGCGAGACATAGCCTTGGACTGGCGTTTGTTTCGTATTGGTTGCGTTAAATCTTCTGCGAAAACTTTTAGAGCTTCTCCATTGAAAAGAGACTTAGAAGCTGCTCCTATTATCGCCGCTAATTCAGCTTGGTTCTGTCTATAACGGCGATTTTCGGTTTTCCTGGTTAGGTTGTTTTCGAGAATCCTAGCTGATTTAGCTGGATCTATTTTTTCTAGTTTTCTGTGAAGCGCCCAAAGTTTTCCTCTGTTACGGTTCTTTGCACAAATACGATCTGACTTCTTCGTGGTAACCTTTCCCAATCCTTTGCCGTGAGCCTGGCCGCTTGAATCATAGAAAGCCTCGGTATAGCCCTTGTCTACCCCAATACTCCGACGTTCAGAAGGAATTTCAACGGTTCCATGATCTACTAGAAAATGAACTTCAAATCTTCCCAAGTCTAAATTAAATATTAATCGGATCTGACCTTTTATTTTGCGGTTAGACTTAACAACGACCTTGTTTCTTTTTCCTCTGATGAGTCCAGCTAATTCTAATTGGTAAGTATTGCGAGAAAGTCTTTTGCACTTGTAACCAGGTTGCTGGTAGACTATTTGATTTCTGACCCAAGAGTGTCCACGCTGATATTTTTTTCTTACCCACCGGTGAAGTAAAGAGTTATCCAGAAAGGCTAAAGTTTTAAGTTGCTTGCACAATTCTTTCCGTTTAGCCTTATTATCCACGCCAGGAAACTTCCGATAGATCTTCTTAACTACCGCATCAATACAAGCGGCTTGCTGTGCTGAGATCGCTTTCGCTACATCACAAACTGCCCAGTCCATCAACTTGGAAGGTAATCCCAACGATTCAGGACTCCTGAAAGTCCTGACCTCTCTAAATGACTTCTTCCAGTCGATTCCCCAATGGTTTATGCTTCCTAGTTTGTTGTAGGACTCAGCCCTGACGACACCCAATTTTTTCATAGTAGAAAGTAATTCAGCTTCAACCGACTTGGTCATCCCAGTGACGGGGACGATTTGAGTCGATAGCTTCTTTGTTGTTCCTACTTTCTTTGGTTTGGGCATCGCCATATCTTAGTTGCCATGAGTCCAGTATATTACAGTTTGCTTGGTTTGTTCATCTTTTTGACGGTAGACTTAATATCTTTTTCGTAGCGACGAAGAAAATAAAGCTTGGAGCTAAAACAGTGCATTATAGACATAAAATCATCCATAAGTTCCTGTTGTGGAGACTTGTAAGTGTTGTTTAAGACCACTATCTGGCATTTGTGGAGAGAGCAAAACCACTCCACAAAGTCGAAGCCAAATCGACAAAGCCTGTCTTTGTGAGCGATTACGATGGTCTTGATCTCTGACTCTGCGACTTTTTCCATTAAGTTAATGAATTTTTTGCGTTTGAAATTCAGACCGGAACCATACTCTGAATAGCACCGACAATTTGGGTAATTCCGACCTAGATACTCAACCTGAGAGGCGAGATCCTCTGACTGAGACCTAGTAGAGACTCTGGCGTAAAGAACGACGGAACGAGAATCTACCCCATCTATCAATTGCTCTATCGAACTTGCTAAGTAGCGACGATGCCCCCCAGGTGATCTAATGCATTCGATTTTCCCGGCTTCTGCCCACCTAGCTAAAGTCCTGGGGTGATATCCAAATTTTTCCTGGGCTTCAATTGGGGTGATATACATTGGTGTCCATTAAATACTGTTTTATGCGATATTATATCGCTTTAACGGCATCTAGTCACGTGTCTCTATCTAGCCTTAGTTGCTGAATTTCGGTATTGATTGGTTTTTTATTTTGCCTTAAACCTTAAACCTTGAACCTTAAACCTTCAACTTTAAACCTTCAACCTTCTGGACTTGGTGATGAATCACTAGATTTGACATCCAACCAAGCTCGGATTTCTTCAACTAACCAATTCAATTCAGCTTCTGGTAATTGTTCGCCAAAGATGTAGGTTTGGGATTTTTGACCAAAGGGTGATGGTCGTTCTACCTGAGTAGTGATCGCAATCCCCCGATGGTATCTGCCTTGTGCATCCCGATAGGCAGTAATATAAACTTCTTTAATTTGTGAGTTTTCTCCTCGATCCCATTTTTTGCGGCTCAAGGATGCCTTAATAATTTCAAATTTTTTGTTATCAAAACAAATACGAACTGCCTCAGAAAAGTCTTTTTCTGAGTTTAATGATGTGATCCACATCACTAAAAAAATTGGGATAGCTAAAGGCAGTAATGATACTGGAATTGCTAATAAAATTACTAATATTTGAAGAATAAGGTGCTTAAATAAATCCAGTAAAATTGCTACAACTACTCCCAAACCAACACCAACTAATAACCGGCGTTGCCTAGACTTTTCTAAGGTCTTGAACCGCTGTAGTGAGTAAGAAAATACGCCCTTTAGCACCCCTCTAGCTTGTTTTAGGGCATGTTTGAGGGGTTTCATCACTATCATTTCCCAGTGGGAGGGGATATCAATGATCAGTTGTTCTGCTGATTTATGGATACGGACAACAGTGTCTGGCAGACCAGTTGGGGAGGTGTTGTTTGATGGAACCACTGGGTTAGTGTATAGCCCTTCAGTAGCTTGTTTAGCATCACTGAAGCGACGGTCCACAGCTGGTTCTGTAATTTTCTCTAACCAGGTCACCAAGCCAGGCTCAACAGTAGAACCAAGTAGTTGACGAAATTGAATCCGCAAATTTTCCTGAGGTAACTCAGCAGGTGCCACTCCAGTCAGCAGTTCAATCAAGGTCACCCCTAAGGCATACAAATCAGAAGCAGGCACAGCTTGACCCCCGAACTGTTCCATGGGAGTATAACCATAGGTTCCCACCACTGTAAATGTGGCACCCGCAGTAGTTGGTGTAGCCTGCACTGCTCCAAAATCGATTAAATATACCTGCTCATCCTCGCCCCAAATTAGATTGCTTGGCTTGATATCTCGGTGTAACACTGGGGGGTTGAGCTGATGTAAGTACTGAAGAATTTCTAAAATATCAGCTGCGATAGTATTTACCTGCTGCTGAGAGAATCTAAACCCTTGAGACTGTTGCTGTTTCAGGGATAGACCAGGGATATACTCCTGAACCAGTCCAAACCACAGGATACTCTCATCAAGGGAAAAATAATCCCGATATTTGGGAATCCGAGGATGATCCAGTTGTTTGAGAACTTGCGCTTCCCGCTCAAATAGTTTCAAATCGTCCCATTGTACGGGACCACCTAAAGCCAAAAGCTTGACTACGACTTGCGTGTCAGACTGCGAATCCTGCGCTAGCCAAGTCTGGCGCACTGGATTGTCATTCAGCTGCTGCTGGAGGTAATAGCGATTTTGGAGGACTTTCCCAGATTCTAGCATAGTGTAGTAGGCGTTGAAGCCAGTTCTTTTACTATAGCTTTTGGTGAATACAACATAGTATAAAGAAGGATCCTTGTGAATAAGAGCAATCAACCATGTCCTGTAGCAGTTACAGAAGTATTGGGGCGGTGGCTAAGAGATTGTTGTTGACACTCCCCATGCCTAGAAGGCAGGGGATTCTCGGTTCAACGAGGTTACTTGCTCTCCCAGGCCGGAGCCAAGAAGAGTAGAGGCATCCTCTCCCCGAGCGTTGATAAAAGTTCCTGTGTGCCCCACAGTACTCAAGGCTCTTGTGAGAATGTTTTTCGCGGCATTATGTTCGCGTAGCGTCGGCTTCGCCGAATCGCGGTCTAACTGACACCCGCATTGACAAACATGGGTTCGAGTTGACAAAGATTTTTTCACGACCTCGCCACAACTGGAACAATTCTGGCTAGTATAAGCAGGATTTACTGCAACAGTTATCCTGCCAAACTTTTTACCAAAATATTCCAGCCATTCACGAAATTGATACCAACCTGCATCATTAATAGACTTGGCGAGACAGTGGTTTTTAACTAAGTTTTTTCCCCTCAAATCTTCATAGGCGACCAGGTCGTTAGACCGGATTACGCAGCGTGCCGGAGACGAAACCTTAGAAGAGTGCAGCCTTACAACAAAATCTGTCCCTTTGATGCATAGTCTACCAACTATAAAGGCTGCACTCTTCTTGCGGTAACTTCTAACCAGTCTCTTGGCGTGCTCTTCACGTTGCCTACTTATTTTAAGGTGCTGTCTACCTAGTTTATTAATGGCTTTATTACGGTTAGCAGAGCCTTTCTTTTTTCGGGAAACCCGACGTTGATAAAACTTTAAACGTTTTTCGCCTTTTCGATAAAATCTAGGATTAGGTTCGGAATATCCATCAGAGTCGGTGTAAAACTCTTTTAGTCCAACATCTAATCCAACAGTAAAGCCGGTTGCTTCTAACTTTTCCTGATTGTCTACTTTGACACAGAATTGGACGTAGTAGCCATCAGCCCTCTGGAGAATCCGAACCCGTTTGATCAGCTTCTGGTCGAAACGCCACAAGTCCCAGGTGCCCTTGAGTTTGACCTTCCCAATACTTTTCTTGTCGGTGAATTTGATGGACTTTTTGTCCGGGGATAGCTTCCATCCAGACTGCTTGTATTCGACTGACCGAGAATGCTTTTTGAACCGAGGATAGCCTTTCTTCCCAGGTACCTTTTTCTTGCAGTTATCATAAAACCGCTTGATTGCCCGTTCTACGTTTTCTACAGAGGCTTGGCAAGCATGGCTATTTAGGTCTTTAACAAAAGGAAATTCGTCTCTTATTTGGGTGTTGTAGCGATAGAGTTCTTTTTTCCCTGTACCACGATTGTCCATCCAGTACCGAAGTACTTTATTGCGGACAAAGCGAGCCGTTCTAATGGCTTCATTTATTGCCAACCTTTGAGGCTCTTTGAGAACAGCCTTGAACTCCATGACCAACACTCGTGTATCACCTCCTTGGGTTCTTACTTTACTTACTATTATAGACTACAATCATTATTTAAAAGTCCCCGAACAGTTAGGGAATAAATTCCCGTTCGGGCTAACCCCATGAATAGAATTGCTGGGGCTTGCGCCCTCAGGATTTTCGGTCAAAAAATTCTGATTCCCCTAAATCCCTCTGGTAAGCTATCAGCTATAGCGCGTGTCGCGTATCAGCTATCAGCTAAAGGCCTGTGGCCACGCTACTTGAGATGCTTAGGTGAGCTCTTACCATTAAGAATTAAATTCGCCACGGGTCGCACCTTTTGAATAAAATAAGCTGACCGCTGAGCGCTGACCGCTGAATGCTTACTCCCTCTGCCTGATTAACCCCCTTCCATCCCCCTTAAAAAAGCAGATTTGTTTCAAGGGGTGCTAGGAAGGAAATCAAAGACACGAAGCTCTTAGTTTTTAAAATTTGTTTTATACACAGTAAAGTCTATCTTCAATATAATAATAATTACATTTTAGGTAATTTTATTGATTGTTTAAATTTAACTTTAAATTATAACGAAGTGAATAATCAAACTAGATAAAAATTAAATTATTGCTCCAGCCAAGATTCCTAAATACCTAGTTTACTTGATGACGGGAGATTATCAATCATAAGTTTTACCAAAGCTGGCTATTTGTTTGATAAGGACATTGAATTGAATTAGCTTTAATAAAGCAAGTTTACAGTCTGGATTATAGATTTCTATAAACAACTCGTCTTTAAGATAACTATGACAAGGATAATTACATAAACATAAATCCCTGTTTTCAAGCTGTAAGTGATTACAATATCGATCAAAAAAAATTGGTTATGGGAAAACTAAGTTGATTACAATTTTTACAAATCATGATCGGGAATGTTCAAGTTTTAACTATTTGCCAGAGTAGCTTTTTGGTTAGATTTATCTAACTATAAACTCTGTCAATGAGATGTAGCAACTCTTGTGGAGCATCATCCTTTCCCAAACCGATAAGATAGTTATAGTCTCAAGGAGTTTAATTCAGTAGGTGTTGCAATTGCTGTTGTTGTAGTTGCCCAATCCCAGTGGTTGCCCAATCCCAACTTGAACCTTTTCTGTAATCCAGGCAGACTACCACCAGCCTGTGATGGCATAAAGTCTCTCCCCATCCCTGTTTTTGGCGGAACGGTTTTTGAGCTGGTGGAGCTGTTGCTTGAATAGTTCTATCTGTTGCGTTCTATCGGTTGCGGCTGGGCGGAGATTTGTCAATCTAATTAATTTAGATGTGTTTGTCCTGGGGGGAAGGCCAAACACACAACCAACCACCGTCACGGTTATTCAGTTTTTAAGGCGCGAAACCTTGCCACTTGTCCCTAAGTGTGATAGTTTACTTGAGTGCTTATCGATACTGATTTAAAGCCAGCAAATCCCACACCATTTACCCCAACATAACCTCTGGGGAGTGTTGTAATTTGTTTTTACCTGGTAGTCGGTGTCGCACTGCTATCTTCAATGGCCTAAGACTTGGTTTCTTAGGAAGCGATTCTGGTCGGGGTCGAGAAGACAAAGATACTGAAGACAATGTGAAATTATTCTTATGATTACTCAGTCACCACCCAGTAACTGGCGACTCTTGCCAGGTTATCTGAGCTATAGTGGCTATTTGCACGTTTTTTGTATGCCGGGATGCAGGAATAGCGATCGCAATTTCACAGGCAGACAGTTATATGATGTCCGGATAATTACCCTCAATAAACATCTCCCCATCTCCCCATCTCCCCATCTCCCCATCTCCCCATCTCCCCATCTCCCCACACTTCCCACACTTTTATGATGGGTATTGAACCGGACTTGATATTAGATTGGTGTATTAGGGGCAGCATAACGCGCCCTAAGGGAGGCCGATCGAGCTGAAAAAGGGGTCACTGTTCTAAGAGGATATCTCCCAAGTTTTTTGATACTGAATTTTGCCCCCCTAGCCCCCCAACTTTGGGGGGAACAAGAGTCAATTTGCTTCTAAAAGTCCCTTCCGGTGCGCTTTCCAATGGGCGAGTAAATCGCCCTTGGGTCGCACCGCAAAATTGGGGGATTTAGGGGGCTTGGATGTAGCAAATGATACTTCTCAGACAACCTCTAATTAGTAAAGTGTTAGGTTTCTTTTGATAGTGGCTAAAACTAACATGAACCAGGTAACGGTACCTGGTTCATGGTTATACTTATTCAACAAAATATCTAGCTAGGGTTTACAGATTCTTACAGCCGACGCTCAACAAAAAAGTATATTCCTCCATTACTTACTTTCCTGAGTGGTTTGGCTTTTGATGTTTTAACAGTTTGGCTAGCCTAAGACGCTGAACAAAGATGCTTCAGATCATGACCACTAGCTAGTTAAAACATCGACCAATTAGGGCTAGACATGGTTTTAGTTGTCTAGGGTAGGTGAGAATTAAACTGAATTACTCCCATTCATGGTTATTTAAGGCCTACCCTACCCTACATGTCTTGTTAATCTGTACGACTAAGTTTCTAGGGCTGTAAGTTGTTCAGGACAGGAGGCACAGTCCTGAATTCCGATTGGTTTGTGTGCCTATGATTAATGTATCAACTTGGCTGAATTTTTGGTAGACTCTGTTCAGAGAAATTTGCTTAACTTAAAATTTGTTTAAAAAGCCTATGAATTCGTAACGTTCGACAAATCCTATAGGATTTACGCCGCAAACCAAGTGATTGAAGGTCATTACACCGATTTCAGCCTTTGACTGATCAGACAAACCAGGTTTTCAGGGTCTTGGTGTATAAGTCCTGTACTAATCATTGATTTGAGACTATTCCACCCTCAGTAACTCTTCCCGAATCCAATTTGATCCTAGGTATAGGGATAAATGGGGAAATTAGGGCATGGGATGATATAGATTTTATTTTGATTTATATGTTAAGCATTATGTTAGCTTGTATTACTTGAGCAATGCTTTAGATTTGATGTGCATTCTGTATTTTTTGCTACTATACTCGAAGAAAATCTTAGAGCTGACTTAGGGATTAAAAAGACTCTGATGAAGAAGTTGTTAATTACGCTATTGGTAGCACTGTGCTTGGTTACAACACTATTTCTAACCAGCCCTGCCACTGCGCTAGCTAAAAGTACACTTTACCCAGGTGAAGAACTCAGAAGAGGTGATTTTATAACCTCTCCGAATGGTCAATACAAGTTCATTCAGCAAGAAGATGGAAACCTCGTTCTCTACAACGGTTCTGGAGACCCTTTGTGGAATAACCAGCAAAAGGGCAAAGCCGTGAGTAGAACCATCATGCAGGATGATGGCAATCTTGTTACCTATGGATACCCTGAGGCACTTTGGTATACTGGTACTAGTGGCAGTCTAGGTGCTTACCTCATGCTCCAGGATGATGGCAACATTGTAATTTATCAGCCCCATCCCGATCCAATATGGACTACTAATACTGTTGAGTAAATTACGGATTAATATGAGGGGTGACACCCCTCAATAAATCTGCTATATTGTGATTATGTAGATGCACCCTGATGATCAAGAGAGCTTGAAGACGGCTCTCTTATTTTTTTTGGGGAAAGGGATCGATGCACGAGATCTCAAAAGCCGTGTGTACTCATTCAAAAACAACGCAACACAAACAACTCAAAATAAATAACGAAAAATAAACAACGCAAAACTAGCGAATGCGATCGCATACTCTGTATATATAGCACTACGCATTAAAGTTAGGACATTGATAAAAGCTGAAAAAGGTGCGACCCGTGGCGAATTTAATAATTAGATGCGGAAAGCGCACCTGCGCTTTTGTAGTAAACTTTTCCCTCTTGCCTCTTGCCAATGCCATTGCGCGTAGCGCTATATCTGTATATCTAATCAGGTATGAGAGCATGGGGGGTGAGTTTTCTGATTCCTCCACCCCTGCTCTAGGTGAAATTTATCCTCTTGCGTAAAAAGGAAAGACTTGGGTGATAACTATATAGGTGCATCCCAGATTGACTTGAGCAAGTTGTGATGAGGAAATAAACATGAAAAAAGCACTATTAATCGGAGCGTTATTGGCCCAGACTACAACATTTGGTGCTAGTAAAGCCCTGGCTCAGGTTCCTGATTGGGTGATGGATGGAGCAGGATGTGTTCCCATTGATTCTGCTATACAACAAGACCTTTATCTGATCACGGCGGGACGGATTAAGTTCAAACCAGAAAAAACCGGTTCAATTACTGTCATTTGTCCAGTGTCTGTTAATGTTAAAAATGCCAACACCATTAGTGTTTCCTACCGTGATTCGACGGGAAGAAGTACGAATGCTCGTGTCACAGCAGCACTACGACGCATTAGAAAGCGTGATGGTGCTGTTAATACTGTCTCTGGATTAGTTTTTAATTCGGATACCAGAAGGGAAACTGCTTATACCTTCGAGGGAAGTTCAACCAGTAGTGAATCAGGTCATACCTTTGACCATTTCAATTACTACTACTATGTGCAGACTGCCCTGGTTCGGAGAAGCTCAAGCAATATCGTCGAGTTTGGGGGAGTTGAGCTAGGAAGAGTTATTTTTTAAGTCTGATCTCAATAGTACCCTCGTTAACGCTGAAACTTTGACGAAATAAGCGATGGAGTCGAGTCCGGTTAATCACTTCGTCTTTAGGTAAATCGTTAATTATTAATTGACGAACAACTAAAAATGATAAGTAGTCAACCGGACATGATATTACCAACAAGATTAAATCAATAGGTCTTCTACCATAATTTCATTTAACGTTTTCAATAACTCCCGCTCATTGTAAGGCTTAGAAAAATAAGCAGATGCACCTAAAGTCATAGCTAGTTTGCGATGCTTAGAACCACTCCGGGAGGTGAGCATAATAATGGGTAAGGTCTTTAAGCTTGGCTCTCCTTTGACCCGAGTTAAAAAGCCGTAGCCATCCAGCCTGGGCATTTCGATGTCACAAATAATGGCTTTAACCTCTAATCCCCGAAGCAGTTTTTCTATCCCATCCTGACCATCTTTGGCGTGTTCTACAATATACCCAGCTTTTTCTAACCCCAATGCCAACATCCGGCGCACGTTAATCGAGTCGTCAATGATTAAGATGGTGTCTTTGGTACTTGGTTGTATCCCGATCGAGGGAGGTTGTTGCTCCACAAATCCCTTTGAGGTGGAGCCATGTTGTGGGGATAAACTCTCTAGGTTACTGGTGCGCTGACAACTGATTATCCAGCGTACCATGGCATTGGCGTCTACCAGGGGAACCACTCGACCGTTGCCGAGAATGGTACAGCCGCTAAATCCATCAGGTAACCCTAGGGTTCCTTCTACTTGACGCACGGTGACTTCTCGCTCTCCCCAGGAGCGGTCTACACACAGGCCGATTAATTGCTCGGCTTGATTGATAATTAGAATAGTAGGTTCATTAATGTTCGGGGTTTCTTCTAGGGTGGTGACCCGACGGCGACAGTAAAATTTCAGCCACTTTTTCAGGCGAATCAGGGACACCATTTTCCCTTGCCAGTTGATGACTTCGTTGCCTAGGGTAGTTAAGATTTGCTGGGATTTGAGCATCAGCATCTCTTGAATCACATCGATGGGAAATGCCAAGAGCATGCCGTTACTTTCCACTAACAGGATGCGTGCTACTGATAGGGTAAAAGGGACGGTGAGGGTAAAGGTCGTTCCCCAACCGGGTTGGGTATCGACTCGGATATCCCCCCGAATTTGCTTGAGGTTATTGCGCACTACATCCATCCCCACACCACGACCAGATAGGTCGGTGACTTGATCAGCTGTACTAAATCCAGGTTCAAAAATCAGGGACAGCAATTCCTGGTCACTGGCGCTGGCGAGCAGCTCCTGGTCTAATCCCATTTCCTCTGCTCTGGCTCGGATTTTGGTTAAATTAATGCCTTTGCCATCATCACGGAGGGTAAGCTGGGTCTGGTTCCCCCTGTGGGTGGCTTTGATTTCAATAGTTCCCTTCGGCGGTTTCCCCATAGCCTGACGGGTGCTAGGGTCTTCAATGCCGTGGTCAAAGGCATTGCGCAATAAATGCATTAGGGGGTCACTCAGGGTTTCCAGGATGGTGCGGTCAATCAGGGTACCTTTCCCCACTACCTTCAGTTCTACTTGTTTACCATGCTCCACACACAAGTCCCGCAAAGCTCGGGAAAATCGTCCCACTAAATCAGATAAGGGACGCATCCGAACCTGAGTGAGATTGGTTTGCAGCTGCTTGGCAGTTTTGTTTAATTCATGGGCAATGCTATCAGTATCGTCTAGGGTCAATTCCAAATCGCTGGTGACTTCTTCGATTTGAACAATGGTTTCCATCACCTCCCTTGATAACAGGTGCAAGTCGCTGTAGGAATCCATCTCTAAGGCATCAAACCCTTCAACAGTAATAGCTAGGGGAGCAGGGGAAGCAGAGGAAGCAGAGGACACAGAGGAAGATACCGAAGATGGCAGGAAAAGTCCCTCGGGTTTGTTGGTTTCCCCATCCCCCTGTCTTCCTGTCATTCCTTTTGGGGTGGCAATCTGGTCATAAGATGTGCGCAGCTTGTGATTGGAGGCTTCGAGAATCTTGACCCGGCGGCTGAGGTTGTCTACTAGGGTGCGCAGTCGTCCCAGTTGCAGCGAAAGACCATTGCGCTCGATAGTCAGTTCTCCAAACAAGTCATTGAGTCGATCCAACTTTCGCACAGGAATGCGCACAGTATTTTCCTGGTGTGGGTCTTTTGAGGAGTCTTCCTGATTTTTCTCTCTCAGGAAGATCGCTTCAGGGGAAGGGGGGGAAGACAAGGGAGGGGGAGAAGACAAGGCTTCAGGGGAAGAGAAGGCAGAGGGGGAAGAGATGTTGAGATTGCTATCCACCCATTGAAATACCTTTACTTCCCCTTGGTCTTGCTGGTCTTGCTGGTCTTGCTGGTCTTGCTGGTCTTGCTGGTCTTGCTGGTCTTGCTGGTCTTGCTGGTCTTGCTGGTCTTGCTGGTCTTGCTGGTCTTGCTGGTCTTGCTGGTCTTGCTGGTTTTGCTGGTCTTGCTGGTTTTGCTGGTCTTGCTGGTCTTGCTGGTCTTGCTGGTATGCCTCATCCCCTTGTCCGACTAGTTCTGGCTGATCGGTTTCCAATTCCCCAACTAATATAGCTTCCTCTGCCACCCCTGGGTCTGTAGCTCCTCCTTGATTCTCCTGAAACTCCCTAGCTTCGAGGCAGTGGGGTAAATGAGTCAGTTGACCTACCAGTACCAACGCCTGGGATTGCCGCCACAGCATTAGAGCTTGTTGGGCGATCGCTTCCACTTGGTCTGGGGCAGCTTCTAGCTGGTGATTGATGTCTTCGCACAACTGGCTAAAAGCCTCGAGCTGCAGCATTTCTCCTAACCCGCCTAATTCTTGAGCCATGATGGACACTTCTTCAAGCAAGCAGGGTCTTTCGGGGTCTGCTAACACCCCTTCTAGGCGAGCTAGACACCCTTCCACTTCTGTTTCAAACAGCATGGCAGTCACATTAGTGCCATCCTCTGCTCCTAGCATAGTGGTAGCATCATCTGCTACCGGATCCCCTAGAATCTCGTGCAGTTGATCAAATACTGGGTTAGCTATGGTTTCTAGCCATTGGGAGTCTACCCAATTGCCCTGGCGGTTGATATCGAGTACCTGGCGCAGACAGTCTACCCCCTGTAGGAGTAGACTTTCGAGTTGGTTTTCGATTGCGATCGCATTTTTCTTAGCCTTGAGAACTTTAAATGAATCCTCTAAGCGGTGAGTTAGGTGACTCAAGGTGCCATATCCCATCATCCCAGCTCCCCCTTTGACAGAATGAACCGCTCGCAGAATCCCATCCATTTTCTGACTATCAATGGCAGCGCTGGCTAAACCCAGCAGCACCGATTCAATGGTATCTAAGTATTCCTTTGCCTCTTCGAGAAACTGTAGCTGAATTTCCAGTTCTTTGTCCTGTGACATGTGTAGTGGTTAGTGGTTAGGGTTAGTAGTTAGTGCTTAGTGGTCATTAGTCATGATTGTGATCAACTTTAAACTTGCCAACCGATGTTTGTAATTCTTCAGCAATACTTACAGTGTCTTGGAGGGAGTGGGAGATATGTTCTGTTGACTGGTAGGTGCGTTCTGAGATTTGGGCAATGTCTTTCATTAAGTTTGTCACAGCGCTTGAGGTTTCCGCTTGGGAAACGGTGGCTTGGGATATGGATTGAATGAATTGGTCGATTTGGGTGGAGACGTTGAGGATTTGACCAAAACTGTCTTTGGCTTCTTGAACTAGATAGGTGCCTTCGACCACTTGGGTAGTTCCCAGTTCCATGGCTTCCACCACTTCGGAGGTGCCTTGTTGGATGTTGTCTACAATTTGTTCAATTTCTTTAGTGGCCGTGGCAGCGCGAGCAGCGAGTTCCCCAACTTCTTCGGCAACCACTGCAAATCCTTGCCCCTCTTCCCCAGCCCGTGCGGCTTCTATGCCAGCGTTGATCGATAATAGGTTAGTTTGCAGGGCAATTTGGTTAATAAATGCCACCACTTGGGAAATTTGCTGGGAGGATTCCCCAAGGCGCTTGACTTTTTTTGCAGTTTCTGCTATTGTATCTCTCAAAATTAGAATACTGGTAACAGAGCGCTCAATAGCGTGGGTGCCGCTTTGGGCGGTGTTGGCAGCGGTATGAGCGACGGCAGCGGCTTGGCGGGCGTTAGAAGCTACCTCTTGAATAGAACGACTCATTTGAGCCACAGAATCTAGGGTGTTGGTGATTTCCTGGGTTTGTTGGAGAGCGGCTTCAGACAGTTGATGAATAGCTCCAGCATTGTCCCCAACGGACTGGTTTACCTCAGTGGCAGCAGTTTTGACTTGGGTAACAATCCTTCGTAGACTTTCGATTACGGCATTGAAGAAGTCAGCCACAGTGCCAATTTCCCCACTGAGGATCTCAGCCCTTACCGTGAGGTCACCTTGGGCAGCTCCTTCCACTTTATTGACCAGTTCTAACAGTTGCAACTGTAGGGATTCCCGTTGTTGCTGTTGCTCCTGGGAAACTACTTCCGCAGCAATGCGGGCTTGTTTGAGCTGCTCTACTAGCTTGGCTTGCTCAAGGGCAAAGCCCAATTGAATGGCCATCTGCCTGAAAAAGTTGATGTCTGATTCTTCCCAATGCCGGGTACCGGAACACTGATGGGCGACCAACAGTCCCAGTAATTTGTCATCCCCTAAGATGGGGGCGACTAGGTTAGCTTTGACTTTAAACGGTTCAAGTTGACCCAAATAACAATCACTCAAGTCTGCCTGGTAAATGTTATCCAAGGCACTAACTCTACCATGCTGATACTTTTCCACATATTGGTGGGCAAAGCAGGGGTCAGCAATTTCTGCTCCTAGGGATTTCGGCCAGCCATGACCCACGGATTCGGCGACAATGGTTCCTTGCCAATTTTCGTCAAACAGATAGACTAGAACTCGGTCGGTTTTCAGAGCTTCTCGGATGCCACTGGTGGCTGACTGGTAGATTTCCTCGACTGTGAAGGATTGCCGGATACGGGAGGTAATCTCAATGACTTGCCCAGCTCGATCGGCTTCAGCGGTTTTCACTGTGGCGAGACTGGCACCGCTTAAAGCTAGTCCTAAGTGGGTGGCTAATTCCTGTAGAAAGTCAATCTCATCGGTGCGCCATACCCGAGTCCTAGAACACTGATGAGCTACCAATAAGCCAATTAGATTATCGACCCCCACAATCGGGACAACCAGATTTGCCTTCACTTGCAGTCGGTTCAACAACTGCATATGGCCCGAGGAATATTTCTCTGCTTGGACATCACTGGTGGGCAGAACCCTGCCCTTGCGGTAGGCTTCCAGCAATTTTCTGGGAATACAAGCATCGGTGATTTCGTTGGCGATCGCTTTTGGCCAAGGGGAGTCTACCGCTTCAGCCACAATGGTTCCCCGATAGCCTGGGTCAAAATAATAGATCACCACCCGCTCAGCAGCTAACTTTTCCTTAGCAGCATTAACCACTAAATCAAAGGCATGGGCTTTTTGATCAGGTTTGGCAGCATGGGTGACAACATCAGCAAATAACTGGGCCTTGTTTAGGGAAGCTTGTTGGTTAGCAACTAGGGTCTGTAGCTGAGATGCCATGCGGTTGATATTTGACCCAAGTACCCCTAGCTCATCAGTTCCCACTAGCTCCAAACGGGTATCCAGTTCCCCTTCGCCGAGGGCTTTCACTGCGTTGGTAGCTGCTAACAGGGGACTGGTCAAACGGTTAGCGAGATAGACAGCTACTGCAGCAACTAATAAGGTGGTCAGGGAGGTTCCGAGGGTCAGGGTCAGGAGTAATTGCCGCTGGGGCAGAAATGCGATCACATCTGGGGTGGCCATGACTGCTACCCAGGGCAGGTCAGGTAAGTCGTTGATTTTACGAAAGGGGGTATAGGCTAGCAGATCCTGATGCTTTTTGACCTGATCAGATGTGACTATAGTATTTGGTTTATCAGCAGTTAGCAGTTCTTTGGCGTCCGGGAATACCTTGGTTAGGGGCTGATTAACGATCTGGCTTTGGTTGGACAGAAAAATTTTACCGTTGGTGGTATTGATTAAGTAAAGTTCTTCGCGATCGCTGCCCATCAGGTTGATCGAATCTTGAAGGTATTGGATGGCCATCCGGGATTGGATAACTGCGACCAGCTTTTGTGTATTTTCGTCAAGTACCGGTGCAGCGAAGTAAAGGGATAACTGACCAGACGCATCCGAGTGTATCGGTTGACTAATCGCCGGTTGTTTGGTCTTGATCACCTGCTCAAAATAAGACCGGGAGCTGGGATTATCTACCGGAGTCTGATTAGATTTGGCAATGACTTTGCCTGTTAAGTCGAAAACAGCTATACTGTCGTAGACTTGGTAAATGTCTTCGTAGCGGTTTAATAATAGGGATTGTCTTTCCGAAAGGGAGCTAGTCTGCTGTTGACTGGAATTAGTAAAAATTGGGAGCGTAGCTAGAACTCGAATATCGGCATAGCGGTCTTGTATGAAGCCCTTGAGGTTGTCTTCTAGGCTAACTACCCTAGCAATGTTATTTTGGGAAATTTCTTGGGTAATAGATTGGTTAGCTAAGTTATAGGCAATAGAGCCAATCAGCAGCACAGGAATAGTGCCTAGGGTGATGAATAATGATGTTACTTTAGTTTTTAAGCTGAGTTTAAGACCCCCAGAGCGTTTGGAACTGCTAGGTGCTTCAGAGGAGCCTATAGGCTCAGCCCCATCCTGAGCCGAGTTTTGGCTTGCTTCTGTGCTAGTCAAATTTATAACTGAGTCCAATTCAGCATGGTGACGATACCTATCTTTGCTTACACCCTGACTAGTTAAATCCTTATTAATTTCATTATATATTGATTTATCAAATTCTTTCACCATAAAAAAGCACCATTACCTGGCTACTAACTTAGTTTTTATAAAAGCATTTATAAATCTATTATCTAAAAAAACAGTATCGTTTAAGGATAGTCTTAAATTAACAATCAATAATTACCAGCTGCCCTTGAGTTTAAGTTAATTCCCGTTAAATTAGGTGTTGTGTAAAAGGGATGAAGCCATAATTGCCAAACCATCTAGTACTAACAAAATTTCTTGCTCTTGCAAAGCGCATCCCCGTAAGTAGGGAACCAAACCCGATGACACTTGTCCCAGTGGAGATTGAATACAATCGGGTGTTAGTCGCAACACCCCTTCAATGCTTTGGACTGCAACCCCTAAAGACGCTGACTGATTACGGAGCGTCACTATGTTGTACTGTTGAACATTGGTTTCTACGGTGGGTAAACCTAGCATTTGAGCTAGATCAATTACCCACAACACACGAGAACGCCGATTCATCAACCCCTGTACGTACAGAGGCATATTTGGCATGGGGGTCAGACGCTCTTGGGGCAAGACTAGAACTTCCTGGGCTTGATTCATAGATATAACCGCAGGGGTTTGTTCATTTAACAAAAATTTAAGATAAGCATCCCCGATATTATTGTGTTGTTCAGATGGTTTGGTTATACTAGCTAACTGAGACCAGGTCTGGGGGATATTGGCGAGTGCTGACGTGTTCATTAATTCACAAGTTAACCTATGTGATGAAACCAATAATTGCTGAGTTTATAATTAGTGAGTGTATAAAAGTATTGCTTAGGTAAACTATAACCAATAAAATAATCTATAATAATAACCTATAGAGGGATATGTATTTATAATACAACCCTAAATGTCTTAATAAATTAACACCGAATTCAGCTTTTTATCCTTCATAGATATAAGGGATATAGCTCCCCAATGATTATTTGAGATGTTTAAACACTATCTTAAGGAGATCGGATTGGTTAAACGGTTTAGTCAAGTAACCAGATGCTCCAACAAGTTTAGCTTTAGCTCGGTCTAGGAAACCAGTATTGCCAGTTACCATAATAATTGGGGTATGTTTAAAAAGTGAATGCTTTCGTAACAGAGAACATAGCTCATAACCATCTAAGTTTGGCATGGCAACATCGAGCAAAATTAGGTCAGGCTTAATACGGATCACTTGCATTAATGCCCTAACTGGGTCATTAATCATGACAACAGAGAAACTTTTATCTTCCAAGAAGGAGTTGATGGCATTTAAAACACTTGTACTATCATCAATGCAAGCAATCTTGTAAGTTTTACTGGTAGACATTGGTTTTTGATTAACCGATGTATTATATTGGAAACTGTGCTCTAATTGAGCCGACTTATTTAGAGAGGGTTCGTGAATTGAATTCAATTGTGTAGAATTTCCGATGGGGACTACAGAATGAGAGCTATAGGGATTATTCACTGGCTTTGAGTTAGAAGAGTGCTGATGTTGTAACTGTTCGTAACAGTGTTCAACAATTGTGCGAAGGTCAAGCCTACAAAATTTAGGCAAATCCTCAGATGGATTAGTTTCCAGTAATTGGTAAGTTCCTTCTTTCTCTGACAGCAGAGAACCTATTACGTCTTCAGCCAATTCTTCGATCAGACTTGCTGCCTGAACGGAATTGAGATAATGTTGATTAACCAACCAACAAATTGCTTGGTAATCTGAAGGATAATTTGAATGACTGTTTAAGTTGGCTTCAAAGATCAGGCGAACCTGAACCCGAACGGCACTAACAAGGGTAGGAATTCTACGACTTAGACGAGATAAGTAATGATCTAGGCGATCAAATGGGTTGATGGAGTTTGAGGCATAGATTAATTTACCATTTTCTAGATAGATTGACCAAGAAACTGAACCACTGGATACTTGTAAACATCCATTGGCATGACGACTGGATAATTGAGCCAATAAGGAAAGGGGGTTTAGTTTTTTATCATGTCTGTAGCTATTGATGTAGGTGGAGTTCATTTTTCTCTAATCCGCTGTAAATCAATTGATGAAAAAAATCAATACTAATGATTGATTGACTTGGCTTAATAGTTAGCTACATCCTAGCTAAGGGATATTCCGGAAAGTTTTCTTGAAGTGAAATTATTTTTTTAACTAAAAATCGATTTTCAAAACAAATAACAGCCATACCCAAACTAAAACTGTACAATAGGTCATGTAACTAGTAAAGATTACCTAATCAACTTAGGTAGTAGCTGCTTCCCTGAATTTGATACCTCAGAAATGAATGGGACCTGAGATTCAAAAATTAAACGGTTTTAAGTTATTTAAAAAAAAATGAGGGGTGGATTCTCATTTGCATTGCACCATGACATCCAAGAGTGAAGGGTAACTATAGTAACCTTGGATACACCCTCTAGGGACAGAAAAACTTTCCCAACACTAGATTTACCAAAAAATCACTCGTTGTCCATTATCTTAACAAGGTTGTCTATCATCTGTGTAAAGCTTACATAAATAGTTTTTACAATGGATGAAGTTAGTGTAATTACTGAGTGAGTATTTAGTGGCTGGTAGAGAATATTACCAAACAATAGGTCATGGTAAAAGTCTCGTAATTTATCCTGATAGTCGGCAGTACTACCGTAATCAATAAGAAGCTTAGCTAAAATGCCTTGAGGATTTGGCTAATGAAATTAACAACAAGTTAGTTAATATAACCAAAATTGCACTTGTCAATAGCATTATTTGAAAGTTATAATCGATGGAGCTCGAATAAAGTGTTACACACTTAATTTGAAAACTGAAGTTGGACTTGCCGTAGGCAAGTCGAAGAAAGCGTCTACGTTTATATAGCCCCTATATAACCCTACTATGCACGGGTTTGGGAGGCTAGTGCAAGATATATATTAGTATACTAATATAGTAATTACTTTGTGTGATTGCCAGCAAAGACTTGCTTTCCATCAACAGGGTGATTTGATCAAGACGTTTCCCGCTCTACAGGGAGACGCCAAAAAATAGTTAGCTTAGACAAGAGGTTACTGCCGCAGTCTATCCTAGGAGTAATTGTCCCCCACTCTAGGAATAACGTTAGGAATAAACTTATCTCGATGCTAGCTACCGTTAACAATTAACAATCAGCGCTAGTAATCTCCTATAGTGAGCAAACGACACTGGTGATTATTGCTCATTTGTAAAAGTTATGAAGTAGGTGCAGGTTATTAAACTCAACAAGAGTTGGGGGCATCATACAGTCAAAGACTTACTGGACATGGGTTTTAGCGCCATGGCTTACTGGACATGGGTTTTATATCCATAACTATTTTTACTTGTTTTACTTGATCTACCTGCACCTAATGATTTTGAGGTATTGGTCAGTTTGTCAGGATGATAATTTTATGGCCAAAGCATGATCGCCTTTGACCTGTTCAACTAAATTTCAGCTGTTTATAACTACCGCTGCGAAAACTAAATCCGAAAACTCATACTATGAAACTGATAACACTATTCTCTACCCTAGTTATTCTTACCATAAGTTGGCTTTATTCACTGATGCTAGCTATTGTAGCCGGAGTTTTGGAAGCTTGGCTAATCTTTAGCCTGTTTCCAGATATAACACTTCCGATTTTGGTAGCAACATTTCCATTCCTTTACGTTGTCTGGTTGTTTCTATTTATTAGTATAAGTTCCCTAGATATAGCTCTACTCTTTTCGTTTTTTGAAAAACCTAAAACCATACAATTTAATCATAAAATTACTACTATTAAAGAGCTTATTTTACTGATAAAATACTTACCGACAATGATCGCTTATAGGCGAAAGTTATTAATCGATACATTACCATTTATAAATTATGTCAAGCTTCCCCCAATCACGTTGTTATGGATAAGAAATCTGGTGATGCGCTCTTATGCTCCTAAGATACATATCGGCGAAAAAAGCATAGTCGTGCCATGGTTAGAGGATCCAGATTTGACATACATAGGTGATCAGGTCGTGATTGGTAGTGAATGCAGTATCGTCGCTCATGCTCTTAACATATCTAACGGACAACTGAAATATACATCAGAGCCGATTGTTATTGGAAACTACAGTACCATCGGTGGAAATAGCCGAATTGGAATAGGAGTCAAAATTGACGAGGGAGGTATTGTAGAAGCAGGAAGCAATGTGCTGCCATACACGCGCATTGGACGTGGGGAAGTCTGGGGTGGCAATCCGGCGGTTTTGATCCGAAAACGACATGAATATTCGGATAGTCCAGAAGTACAGTCTTCAGTTCAGCAGATAAATCAATCTGAATTAAATGCCATAATTGCTAATGCTATTCATTTGCCCCCAGAAGAAATCACAGATGAGCTAGATAGCTATAACTGTATGGCATGGGACTCCCTAGCCAAAATGGCAATTGCTGCTTCATTGTACGATCGTTTTGCAATTCGCGTTCCCCCCAGGGAAATCTTCAAACTGGATTCCCGAAAATCCATTGAGGAGCTAATTTTCGCCCATACCAATAATGACCTTCCAGATAGTTCGGTGGCTGAATCACCCCCTGATGGAAATACCAACGCAATACCTGCCAACCCAGAACTTCTTCCCCTTTATCCTCCAGAAACAGTAACTCAGGCTCTTGCCCGTCTTTCTCAAGAGGAAGTAGTGCAAGGGCAAGCCAAAAAAACCATTGTTGTCGCGGCGACTTTTACTGTACAACCCCTAGGTTCGACTTTGGAACTTTGGTGCCGAGCTTTCCAAATGCCATTTTCTGTAGAATTCGCTGAATTCAACCAATTGGAGCAAACTCTTCTTTCTCCCAATAGCGATTTTATTAATAACCAAAACGGGTTAAATGTGGTGCTTACTCGTCCAGAGGATTTGATCTCTGACGGAGATCCAGACGGGATGATTAGAGCTGGTCAACTACTGGAAGCAATCATTAGTTATGCCTCAAGGAAAAAAGGTCTGATTGTTTCAAATTTACCCCCAGTAGTTTCGCCATTTTTTCAAGGAAAAGACCTGCAGGTCGAGAAACTGCGTCTTTGGTGGCAGGAGCAACTAGAAAAAATAGAAGGTATCCATATCTTAGACTTCAAGAGCGTTGTTGAGGAAGTTGGACGACAGAATGCCAGTGATGCCTCATTGGAGGTGATAGCTCGCGCTCCCTATTCACAGACTGTGTATCAGAAACTCGGAATTGCAATTACACGTTTGGTTCGTAGCATATTCCTTCCGGCGAAAAAAGTTCTAGCACTTGACTGCGATAATACCTTATGGGGAGGTGTAGTCGGCGAAGATGGCATTGATGGTTTAGCATTGAGCAACGACTATCCGGGTCGCAGTTTTCGTCTTTTTCAGGAAATGGTTCTAGATTTGAAAAAAGGCGGTGTTTTGCTAGTGCTGGTGAGCAAAAATGAAGAGGCGGATGTCTGGAATGTGTTTGAACACCATCCTGAAATGATACTTCGCCGAGGGGATATTGCTGGTCATCGAATTAACTGGCAGAAGAAATCAGCTAATTTGCGGGAACTAGCTAAAGAATTAAACTTAGGCTTGGATTCTTTTGTGTTTATGGATGATTCACCGGTCGAGCGTCTTGAGGTGGAGACTAATACTCCAGAGGTAACCGTTGTTCCCATGCCAAAGGATCCGGCACATTATGCTGAAACTCTTTCAAAGCTCTGGTGTTTTGATTCCGCTAGTCTTACAGCCGAAGATACGATCCGAACACAATTGATGGTTCAGGAGCAACAGCGTCGGGACTTGCAGCAAAGCGTAAGCAACCTTGAGAATTATCTAGAATCCTTAGAATTGGTTGCCGAAATTCGCTTGGCGGAGGAAAGAGATTTGCCACGGGTAGCACAACTGACCCAGAAAACCAATCAGTTTAACTTGTCTTTAATTCGCCGTTCTTTGCCCGAAATTCAAGAGATTCAAAAATCTTCATCTATTTTGGTACTGAGTCTTAAAGACCGCTTTGGCGATTATGGTTTGGTTGGTGTAGGGATTCTCAAACCGGAAAACGGATCTTTGCTTCTAGATACTTTTCTAATGAGTTGTCGTGCTCTAGGACGTGGAGTAGAAGAAGCATTTTTATACACAATGTTTGATTTTGCTACTCAGAAAGATTTGAAGAGGATTCTTGCTCCTTTCCATTCAGGTCCACGGAATGAGCAAGTAAAGACTTTTCTTTTGAACATGGGTTTTGAGCAAAAGCAATCAGACCTTCTAGAAGCTGAGGTGGCAAACTCTCCTAAGAAGCCTGGGCATGTAAAGATGCTGGTTAATGTCTTAGTCTGAATTATCCTTGCAGCTGTGAGCAGTAAAAATTGTTTCCAGTAGGTGATCACAATTCAGCCGTCGGAAGAACGCCCATGCTTCGGAAGCAATGCAGCGGAGTCTTCGGGAGGCAGTGCCTTCATGCGGGGGTCTCCCCCACTCGCGCTTTGCATGGCTGACAGGTGCGGAAGCAAGTTCCCCACACAGACCCATGGGCCACTCGCGCTTTGCATCAAGACCATGTAAACAGCTAATGTTATGTAAGCCTGGTCAATAAAGCAAGTAGAGACGTTATAATAACGTCTCTACTTAAGCTTTTTTGCCAATTTTCCAAGTTGTCCAGTCTTGTCTGGATGTTCTCTAGGTCAATATACCGGTTTTCAGTTGGATCAGGTACACAGCAAATTTCTTCCCCTTCCTCCCCCTCTTGCCACTCTCCTTGTAGTAGCCCTGATCGAGATTTACCTAAGATAGCGGGGCAATCGCTATATCAATTGCTTATATCTGGTAAGGTAAGCGTTTCAAGTAGCGTGTTAACTGACAGCTGAGTGTTTCCGTTTATTGTTATTTGTTGATTGTTATTTATAGTCTATTGGTGATCTTGTCAAAATTGTACTCCTCATAAACAAATGAAAGGTCTTTCATAATCTGCTCTCTTGTTAAGTTAAATTCTTCAATATTTTTGACACGATGTTTGCGTTTATATTTTGTCTGTTGTTGCGCTTGTTTTTTTATAGAGTGTTGTAATTTATCGCTGGGATTAATTCCGGTAAAAAGTACTATTTTATCAAAAGCTTTTTTTAAATCATAGCGTAATAAATTATAGGGCATAACCATGACATTATCTTCTGGAATTTCTTGATTTTTTTGAAGGTGATAAAAATAGCGATAAAGGTCTACATTATAGCGATATCGCCTTTCCTCATATCGTTGAATTTTATCGGGTGGTATATTTTTTAGACCCCATTGGTTATCCAGAAAATTTCGATCCAGGGAAAGATGAGAAGGAATTGTTTCGTGAGGTGGACGAACTAAATAGATAAATTTGGCATCTGGAAATATTTCTAGCAATGTATTAATGCGGTGAGTAGAAAAATGAATTTGCGCAATTACTTGTTTTTTCCCTGTGTAATAGATATGCCGCTTTAAACAACTTTCAAAAAATTTTACTGAACTTCGACGACGAGATGCTGGTTGCTGATCATGGAAGCGAAGCTCTGGATGCTCCTGATCATCAAAGGCTAAGGGTGTGGTTAAAAGGACAAACTGAGTATCGGCTTGGTGAAGGAATAATAGTTCTTCTTCTTCTACTCTATCAATAGAAATTCCATGTCCAATATCATCAGGTATCAGGGAGTTTAGATTGTGTTTAACTAAATAGTCAACCAGAGGCTTAGCTAAAATACGAGCTGTGAGTGATGGAACAAAAATATGCCAAGCTTTGAATGTAGTAAATTCTTCTGTTTGGGTTAGTAAATGATGGAGGAAAGTAGTTCCACTCCGAGGGTGTCCAATGATAAATATCGGTTTTACTACTTTAATGTCACGATACTTATAAAAAAATATTTCATCTAAAGCCAGGGTTAGTCTAACCAAAATAAAAGCTAAGGGTGGCAGAAATACCCATAAAAAAAACCAGTGGCTTATCCCAAAGGTTTTCCAACATGAAATAATAATTCGGTAATAAACCTTTAACATGTTTTATATTTTAATTATTGGTAAATACTTTTTAGTAAAAATAGACATATATAGCAGTCCTCAATTTGAGAACTGCTATAATAACTAATCAGTGTGTCCGTCCAACAGACTTAGGGCTTTGCTGCCACTTGTTGACCAGTGGCTGGTGTTCGCCGGAACTGAATCGGCTTGCGGGGAACTAAACCTGCCTTTTGTTGCCATTGAGCGATCTCAGAGAAGGACCAGTTACTACCAGCACTGGTCAAAGAGAAAAACAAATTCGCCAATGCACCCAGTTGTCCATCTTGTTTGGAAGGAAATATAGTTTTCTGAACGACGAGATGGCCTCCAGGTCGCAGAGCTTGAGCCAAACGCTGAAATAGCTCAATATTGGTTTTTTCATCAAAGTGGTGTATTAGGTTAGCCATAAAGATTAAGTCATAGGCATTGGTGCCTAGATCCTCTGTAAGAACATTGCCAGCTTTGTACACCACGCGATCGCCCATGCCTTCCTCGGCAAGGAGCGGTGCTGCATATTCAATGCCCTCAGGTAAATCAAGGATGACTGCTTGAAGCTCAGGATAGCGGCGGCAGAGGGTTACTGAAAAATAGCCGTGAGAGCCACCAACATCTAGCATTTTCTGAGCACGAGTTGGTACAGGTGTGCATTGGACTACCTCAGCAGCAGCTACGCTTGCTATTGAGCGCATACCCCGATGATAAAGTTGCCAGTGATGGGGGGTCATTTTATTGTGAGATTCCAAAGGCTCTCCAGTACGGATGAACTTTTCTAAGTGGGTGAGCCATTCCCAAGCCAAAACCCGGCTAATCGTGTAATCGTAAAGTGACGACTCATTCTCATTTAGTAGCCATTTACTGGCAACTGGAGCCAAGGTATAGCACTCTTTCTCCTTAGCAAGGTAATCGGTAGCAACAAGAGCATCTAAAAGCTGGGTTAAAGCATGCTTGTTGAGATTACACCGCCCAGCAATCTCTTGGGCGGAAAGTGAACTTGACCCTAGGGCTTCAAACACACCTACCTCTGTTGCTGCTATGATAGATCGAGCTAGAATCAGGCAGGCTTGAGTTTCAATGGCAGGTTGAGGTACTTGCCCCAAGGCAAGGGCACTCTTTTCGAGTAAGTTTTCAGGATTAATACCAACTCTCATCTAGAACTATTAGCTCCTTTAATAAATCCAATGACTGGAATAAAACGGGGTTGATTGGCAAAGACATCACCATAGTTGGTGTCTTCGCTTAAGGCTTGTTCTTCAGTGTGAATACGCCGACTCATTAATAGAGCATTGGCGATGCTGAAAACGATAGTGGTGAGATATGCAGTATGGATCAGGGGTAAAGCGGAGATTTCCAGAATTACTCCTAGCCAATTGGGATGCTTTAGGTAACGGTAAATTCCTGAGTTAACTACAGGCTTGCTTGGGAAGGTGATGATCGGAAGAGTCCAACGCTTTTTTAGCGATCGCATTGATAAATACCGCAAGCCTTGACCAGCTACAGTAAGCATCAGTGCTATTGCTGCCAATCCTGGCATAAAAGGGCGGTTGAGCCACCAAACCTCGTTAATCATCGCTGCAAACCAGCTCACCTGCAATACTTTTACTATCCAAAGGGAATTTGATCCATATTCCCGTCCTCCGTTAGTAAGCAAGTATGTTGCATTCTGTTTGCTGATACGAAGTTCAATCAGTCGCTGTAAAATGACCGCAACTACAATAAGCGTGAAGATAACCTTAGTAATCATGGAGCGCTTCCTACCATTGCAATAGCAGAATTTCCTGGGAGAAACCAGGTCCCATTGCGACCATCAAGCCATAACTACCTGGACTCGGCTGCTCTTGAGATAAGACTTCATTTAGCATATAGAGCACAGTGGATGAGGACATATTGCCAACTTTTTCTAAGGTGTCCCAGCTAAGTTGGACTGCCTCCTGACTCAGTCCAAACTCTTCTTGTACAGTTTTAATTACCTTAGGTCCACCTGGATGCACAATCCAGCAGGATATATCATCTGTTGATAAGTTATGCTTGTTCAGGAGTCGGTCAATCACCTCTCGCAGTCCTCCTTTGAGATGGTCAGACACTTCAGCTCTGAGAATATTCCTGAACCCGGTATCAGCAATATCCATTCCCATCAAGTCAGTGGTATTGGGAAGCAAGATTGATCCAATATCAATTACCCGAGGTTGACCTGGCTTGGCTAAGGGATGATCGCGACCTACCATTAAAACTGCTCCCATCCCATCAGCAAACAGTGCAGCAGTAACGATAGAGCAAATGATTTCGCTGTAGAGAGTGGGGTCGTCTGGTAGTTTAGAAATCATTGTTTGCAATTCCATTTGCAAAGAACCCTGCCACAGAGCAGAGGAGAGTTCACCAGCAAAGAAAATTGCAGCATCCTTGGGGTGTCCCTCTAGGTACTCTGTCACTCGTGCTATACCTGCTGCTCCACCCATGCAGCCATAGCCAAATATTGGTAGTCGTTTGATGTACCGTGAAAAAGGGATGCGATTCATTAACCGAGCTTCCAGGGAGGGAACCGAAATGGTCAGTGTGGAGCAAGCGATTAATGCGATCTCCTCGGGGTCGATGCCGGTTGAACACAACAATGACCGCACACTTTTTTCAAAGTTATCGAGAACAAGGTCTATAGACCGTTGAGCAGTGACTCCAGGAGTCGGTGGTTCAAAGAAGGAATCTAGGGAGTGGGTGAAATAACGGCCTTTGACATTGACATTGGTGAAAAAGCGGTCGATGGTATCAAGATCAAAATCTAGATTCATCGCGATGCAAAACTTTTTGACCGCTGTGGCTAGCACTTCTTGAGGATAGTAGTGCTCGGGAAACGTGAAGGCAGTAGCAGCAATAACAGGCATGGTAATTTTATTTTTAAATAGGTTGATTTAAGGTTAGTCGGTTGAAAGTTAGTTGGTTTAAGGTTAGTTGGTTTAAGGTTAGTTGGTTTAAGGTTAGTTGGTTTAAGGTTGAAAGATTTTGCTGCTTTCTGAAAATAGTCGTTAGTGGTTAGTAATTAGTAGTTAGTAGTTAGCACTTAGAGACTGTTTGTTAAACTTTGCTTAAATCCTTGCGTAGGGTGGGTTAGGCGGTTAGTACTGTCAAAGCTCACCTTTTAAGAGAGCTGTCCGCCGTAACCCACCAATAGTGAATTACTTAATGGGACTTAAGATTTACTTTATAAACAGTCTCTTACCTTTGTTGTGAGGAATAGTATCTGGGTGGCATACCACTCTCGATCAGGGAGTGAGATTTGACACCACCCGAACACCCCATCACCCCATCACCCCATCACCTTGACAGGTTGGCTAAGTTGGCTAGCGATCGCATCCAATAAAAGCTGGTCATGGCTCTTGAGGAAGAAGTGGTCACCAGGAAACATTTGCAGGGTGAAGTCTTTCTGGGTCTGCTTGCGCCAAGCCTCAAGTTCCGCATCACTGACTTTGGGGTCGGATTTGCCACCAAACACTGTGATTGGGCAATCGAGGGGATCTGCGCTGGAGTAGAAGTAAGTTTCCAAAATCGCAAAGTCTGCTCGCAACACTGGGAGGAATAACTCCATCAGCTCAGGATTGTCTAATGTTTCCTGTGGTGTTCCATTTAAGCGACCTAGTGACTGGATAAATTCATCATCAGGCAGTCGATGGATGGGTAGATTCAGATCCGGTAGCTGAGGAGCAGAGCTTGCAGAAACAAATACGTGAACTGGGCTTGGTAAGTTCTGTTTGCGTAACTCACGGGCAAGCTCAAAGCTAATTAACGCTCCTAAACTGTGACCGAAAAAGGCAAAAGGAATGTCTAAGTAAGGATGCAAAACAGGTGTTAGGGCCTGAATCAGAGGTGAGAGGCGAGTAAATGGCTCTTCTTCGAGTCGGTTTTCTCGCCCAGGCAATTGAATTGAACAAACCTCAATCTCTGGTGGTAGCAATTCTAACCAAGAGCGGAAGATAGAAGCACCAGCTCCTGCATAGGGGAAGCAGAATAGACGTAGTTTTGCTTGGGGATTCGGCTTTGGACAACTGACCCAAAGATTGGCTTGAGGTACTACCTTCTCTGAAGAGTTCATTGTCCCTGAAGACTCATTAGTTGAATCCATCGAGTCCGTAGTGCTCGGTTTGCCTTGAGTTCCTTGATTTGGTGATGATTTGGCTTCTTTAACAACCAGCAATAAAACTTGGGTGATAAAATCCTCAATGCTTAAACTAATGAAGTATTCTAGAGGAACAACCACCTCCAGATCAGTCTCAATTTGATTCCTGAGCTCAACACCAACTATCGAGTCAAGTCCTAAGCTATGAAGGGGCTGCTGTAAGTCCAGTTGGCTGACACCAATTCCAATAACCCTGGCTAATAATTCTGTCAAGTAAGACTCCAACAGTCCCTGGCGTTCTTCTGGTTCTGCCGCCAGCAATTTAGGGCGAGTTAGACTTGGCTTGGCTTCGGGTGCGACACCATGATTAGGGGTGGATTTCCCATTAAGTTCTGATGGCATGCTCAGGGTTACGGTTACCCCTGAACTCTCCTGTTCAGTTGAGTTAGGAACTACGTCCAACCAGTAACGCGATCGCTGCCAAGGATAAGAGGGCAACGAAACACACTGACCCCCAGATGGATAGCGTCGGCTCCAGTCTACTGGGTAGCCCTGGCTGTAGAGAGTACCCAAAGAACCCAACATAACTGCTCGTTCCCGTTGCTGTCGGCGTAGAGAAGGCAATACTGTTCCGTTTTTGCCTGAGTTCTTCAGACACTGGGAGATATTTATCCCTAGGACTGGGTGGGGGCTAATCTCTACAAATAGATTATGCTTGGTCTTGATAAGTTGATCAATGGCACCGGCAAAACGCACTGGCTCTCTGATATTGCGTCCCCAGTAGGCACCATCAAAATTTTCACCCTCATGAGCTAGACCTGTGACGGTTGAGATGATTGGAATAGATGCAGTTTGAGGTGTAATTCCTTGAAGCGATCGCACTAACTGCTCTTGAAATGGCTCCATCTGGGGACTGTGGAAAGCATAATTCACCCGCATCATCTTACAGAAAATCTGTCGCTGGTCAAGGGACTCAAGCACTTCTTCCAGGGCTGCTGCTTCACCTGATAGAACCAGTGAGGTAGGACTATTGATGGCAGCAATAGACAGACGACCGGCATACTTAGCTAAGAGTTCCTCTGCCTCAGCTACGGACAACTGCACAGCTGCCATTTTTCCAAGACCTGTTCCCTGCTGCATGAAGCGAGCGCGGTGGAAAACAACTTGCACTGCATCCTCCAAACTGAGAGCTCCAGCAACATGAGCTGCTGCTACTTCTCCCACGCTATGCCCGATTATGGCCTTGGGTTCTATTCCCCAAGACCGCCACAAAGCAGCTAAAGCAACTTGCAAGGCAAAAATAGCTGGCTGAGCAATCTCAGTTTCTGCCAAGCGGGATGTTGACTCATTAGCAGTCAGTTCCTCCAGCAGTGACCAGTTGGCATAAGAACGTAGCAGCCCATCGCACTTCTCTATAGTGGAGGAAAAGACCGGTTCAGTCGATAATAATTCACGCCCCATCCCCCACCATTGCGGTCCTTGACCAGAAAAGACAAAAACTAGCTTAGGACGGCGGTTCCGTTGCTTACGACCCCAAGACAGACCGGAGTAAGTTTCTCCAGAGCAAAATGCTTCAAGGCCTTCCGTTAGTTCCTCACAGTTTTGAAATACCAGAGACAAACGGTGGTCATGATCAGAACGTCGCACACTAGCTGTATAACAAATGTCTGATAATGAGGCAGTGCTACCAGACGCTGCTGGTGCTAGGAATTCCTGATACTCCTGAGCTATAGCTCTGAGAGCTTCTGGACTGCGAGCAGATAGAGGAAGTAGATAAGGTGACGAGGAGATCCCAGGATAGACAGACTTCTTTTTCTTAAACTTCTCATCCCCTTGGAGAGCTTGCCCTAGAATTATATGGGCGTTAGTTCCGCCAAAACCAAAAGAACTCAATCCAGCCAAAGCTAGACCATCGGTTTCCGGCCAAGGGGTCAAGGTTTGCTGTACCTGAAGCAGAAGTTTGTCGAAGGGAATATAGGGATTCGGTGTTTGGAAATGCAGGCTCGCTGGTATCTTGCCATGATGTAACGATAGCGCTACCTTAATTAAACCAGCAATGCCAGCGGCAGATTCTAGATGACCGATATTGGTTTTAGCGGAACCGATAATGCAGGGGTTGTCCGGGGAACGGTCTTGACTCAACACAGCCCCTAGTGCTTCAGCCTCAATTGGGTCTCCTAGGGGAGTGCCTGTACCGTGAGCTTCAACATAGTTAATTTGAGCTGGTGCCACTCCAGCATTTGCCAAGGCTTGGCGGATAACTGCTTCTTGAGACGGACCATTGGGAGCGGTAAGTCCGTTGCTACGGCCATCTTGGTTAAGAGCTGAACCCTTGATCAGAGCAATGATATTGTCATTGTCTCTAATCGCATCCTCCAGACGTTTGAGTACTACAATACCGCAGCCTTCTCCCCGCACATAACCATTGGCTCTGGCATCAAAGGTCTTACAACGCCCATCCGTAGCCATCATTTGTGCCTGAGAGAAGATGATGGTCAACTCCGGAGACAGCAGCAGATTAACTCCACCGGCCAAGGCTAAATTAGACTCTCCACTCCGCAGACTTTGACAGGCAAGATGCACAGCCACCAATGAGGAGGAACAGGCTGTGTCAATCGCCATACTCGGTCCTCGAAAATCAAATAGGTAGGAGAGGCGGTTAGCAGCAATACTTAAAGCATTGCCAGTCCCCATGTAGGCATTGATGACACTATAGCCTCCTTGCTGAAAGCGCTGGTGGTAATCGCTGGCAGAAATACCAACAAAAACACCTGTGTTACTGTGGGCTAGTTTTTGTATGACCTGCCCAGCATTGTCCAGGGCTTCCCAAGCTACCTCTAGCAAAAGTCGCTGCTGGGGGTCGATATAAACTGTCTCTCTCGGAGTAATTCCAAAAAATTGGGGGTCAAATTGATCTACTTGTTCTAAAAAGCCACCCCACCGAGTACTCATTTTTCCTGGAGTACCAGGTTTAGGATCGTAGAAAGCATCGATATCCCACCGATCTGCTGGTACCTCTGTAATGGCATCTACCCCGTTACATAGGAGCCGCCAATACTCCTCCGGGTTTCTGGCACCAGGAAAACGACAACCTAGACCAATAATTGCGATCGCTTCCATTTCTTAACCTTAATCTGAACTTTGGTCATGATTACCACTACTGGCTGCTTGATGTTTAGTCATTCGCATCTTCAGCTAAACGTTCTGCTAGGGCTTCAATGTTAGGATAGTTCCACAACAGGGTGGGAGATATCTCACGGCCAAGATAGTTTTCCAATCTACCTAAAAGAATCAAAGCATCTGCTGATTCTAAGTTGTAGCTTTCAAATGGTTCCTGGATATCTATCTCTTCAGGATCAACCTCCAGTCGTTGGGCGAGATGGGAAACTAACCAGGCTTGAATAGCTTCTTCAGTATGACATTCTTGATCGATTTTATCAGCGATAGTTTCAAGCATTGTGTTTACTTTTTTAGTTATTTTTAATTTGCGATTATTCAAAAGCAAATTACCAATTTTTAATGGCTAATTGCCGTCAATTTATTTTAATTAATGGCAATTTTCAATTTTCAATTTGTTTTTCGACTTTTTCCTTTTGGATTTCGTCATTAGCTGGTTGTGGTGTGAGTAGATACCCGTCTTCCATACGAAGGATGCGATCAGCAACATCCAAAATTCTGTTATCGTGAGTCACCATCAAAATTGCACATCCTTGCTCAAAAGCTAGTCGTTGCATAAGATCAACCACATCTCGACCTGTCTTACTATCTAAGGCAGCAGTTGGTTCATCTGCTAAGACCAATTTGGGATGATTGACTAAAGCACGAGCAATGGCTACCCGTTGTTTTTGCCCCCCAGAAAGGTTTTGAGGGTAGTGATTAACTCGATCCCCCAGCTTAACCAGTTGGAGCATGGCTTCAGCTCTAGTGCGAGCTTCCCGGTGAGAGATGCCTCGATGCAGTTCAATCGCCATTTGAACATTTTCTCGGGCTGTCAAGAACTCTAGTAAGTTGTGAGCTTGAAAAATATAACCAATGTGGCTACGCACTTCCACTAATTGGGCAGGACTAGCGCCATACAATTCTCGGTCTATAACTTTTAGACTTCCCTCTTGTACAGAACGCAATCCTCCAATTAAGGTCAACAACGTTGTTTTACCTGACCCCGATGGCCCCGTCATAATGACAATTTCTCCAGATTTTATTTCCAGATTAATGTCAAATAAAATTTGGCTCCGTAATGACCGTTGACCCAAGTAATGATTCAGTTTTTTTATATCAATCAAAATTTCTTGGGACATCGGTTTATTGGATTATAATCTAGTAATTATAAAGTTTATAATCTAGTAATTATCAATTTTTTTAAAGAAAACTAGAAAATATCAGCTGGATCAGCAGACCGCATTTTATTAACAGCCAATATGCCAGAAGCAAAACACATTAAAATTGTTACTATTAAAACTAGAGAGGCTTGATCAAGTCTCATCTCCATTGGTAATCCAGTAGCAGTTTTTGCCACATTATACAGACCTAAAGAGATAGCAAATCCTGGAATATAACCTAAAATAGCTAATATAACAGACTGTTGGAATACTACAGATAATAAGTATTGATTTGGATAGCCAATTGCTTTTAGAGTGGCATAGGCAACTATGTTAGTAGAAATATTGCTATGAAGAATTTGATAGACAATAACTATACCAACAACTGATCCCATAAATAGCATCAGAGCAAGGATAAAGCCAACAGGAGTTCTGGTCTGCCAATAGTCTTTTTCAAAGTCAACAAATTCTTGATAAGAAAAAACTAAAACATCTTCAGATAAGTGGTTTTTCAAATTTTGTAAAACTATTTCAGGATCAGCATCAGGTTTGAGGGTAATGACTCCTACATCAACCATTCCTGAATTGAGATCGAATATCCGGAACAATGTTGAGTCGCCAACTATCAAATTACCGTCCACCCCAAAAGAAGGTCCTAGACTAAACAAGCCTCCAACCTTAACTCGATATCCTTTTCTAGCTGCAAAACCAAATATTTCGATAGTTTGTTCCGTGTTTCCCTGCTCAAAGTTCTCAGCAATTGGACCAAACTCAGGTCTAGACTTCCGATCAAATAAAACTACATTAGGAAGTTTGAGCATATCCAGATTTTGATTAACTTCCGGGGAATTAAGCACAGGCTTTCCTGGATCAAAGCCAATAATATAGATTGAGTACTTTTGATCAGTAATGGGATTTTTGAATTTCGCAAATCGTAGATATAACGGACTAACTGCTTCTACTCCATTAAATCCTAGAGCCTGATATAAACGCTCTCGTGGGAAGCTTTGCTTAGCGGTCAGAGATTTATATTGGGAACTGATTAAAAACAAATCACCGTTGATAATTTGATGCACCTTGGTAGCACTAGTATAGAGAGAATCATTAAACCCAATTTGCATAAAAATAAGAACAACGATAAACGCAATACCAGCGAGAGCAACGATCAAACGAACTCTTTGTCTCGCTAGTTGTAACCAGGCAATAGGAAGTTGGAGAATCATTATTCAAGCATTGTGGTAAATGGGATGTCTGCGGAATTTAATATAGAAATTATCAATGGGGTGAGGGACTTTCGTCCTGGGTTTTAGGGAGTAGGGACTAGGAATAGGAATGCGGCGCTGCATGACTTGACAATAACGATAAGTAGGTGGGCATAAATAAACGTTAAAAATCAAAATACGAAAATGAAGCTGAAAGCCTTTATTAAAGGGGTTTTAAGCATTTTAAATCTCAATCGCTATTTTACGGAGAATTCAGCCCACCTACTTATACAAACATCAACCATTTTGGTAAACCTTTATTGCTGGATTCAATACTTATGAATCTGGTTAACCGAGTTACAGGTGAATCATGACCTCTACTTGTAAGTTAGTAAATGCTGCAATTCGTTGACTGTCTAGGAAATCATTAATGCGGATTTTAACGTCCACTACTTTACGATCCGTATCTGATCCAGGATTAACATCAAAAACCTGTTGTCTGTCAATTTGTAAACCAATCTCAGCGAGTGTTCCCTGTATTTTCCCATCAAAAGCAGCGCTAGTCATAGTAGCTTTTTGACCCAGATGGACTTTGCTAATATCCGTTTCATGGACTTCTGCGATTACATACATCTGGTCGGTTTGACCTAGCTCAACAATCCCATTACTGCCAATAATTTCTCCAGATTTGGTGTGAACTTTCAGGACTTGTCCATCGATAGGAGAACGGATGTAGGTTAAATCCAGTTCAGCTTGAGCAAGCTTGACAGCAGCGATCGCACTCTCAATCTCTCCCTGAGCTATTTGTACATCTACTGGACGAACCTCAGTAATACGGTCTAGATTGGCTTTAGCTTGACTGATCTGTTCTTGACCGGTGTCCATAGTCCGTCGCCGAGTCGCTTTTGCTTCATTAATTTGCTCTTGAATCGTTTCCACAGTTCGTTTCAGAGCAGCATTTGCTTCATTAATTTGCTCTTGAATCGTTTCCACTTGCAGACGTTTACTGTCAAAAAGAGAGGCAGAAATTGCACCTTCTTGATAGAGTTTTTGATTACGTCGATACTCGGCTTGAGCATTACGCAATTGGGCTTGTAAGCGAGCCAGGGTTGCTTCCTGTGTCGCCACTTCCCCTCGTAACTGAGCTTGTAAGCGAGCCAGGGTTGCTTCCTGTGTCGCCACTTCCCCTCGTAACTGAGCTTGTAAGCGAGCGATCGTTGCCTCTTGTGCCGAAATTTCTCCTGCCTGAGCCCCAGCTTTGACCTTGTCCAGACGAGCTTTAGCAACTTTAACCTTTTGCTTAGCTTGTTCTAAAGTAGCAAGACGAAGAGCATAACTGTCTAGCAGAGCGATGATTTGCCCTGCCTTAATCTTGTCTCCTTCCTTCACTAAGAGTTGGTCAACTCGGGTACCTCCTACAGAATTAGGGGCAGACAAACGAGTAACTCCTCCTTGAGGCTCTAGACGTCCAAGGGCAGTGACCCCAACCATGACCATGGTATTTTCTGGGGAATTTGATATAGAAGCTTGACGTTTCGATTCAAATTGGGGCAAGCCATAGAAATAAATCCCCCCAGTAGCTAAAGCCATAGCTGCTGAGAAAATCAGATACCACTGACTTACAGGGTTTGTAAATGATTGATTTTCCTTATGCACGATAATCCTTAGTTGGCAATAGTAGTGGAGAAGTGCATGGCAATGCCACTGGGTTCACTGTATAATAAATTCTGTTGTACATTAACCTCATCTAAGAACATGAGGCAGGAAACATGGATAGTTTGAATTGGCTAAATTTGCTATTGATTCAGCAAGAAAACAAAATCATAGATATATAGCATTTATTCATTCGGTGAGATACTTTTGTCCTGGGTTAATGGGAGCAGGAATCCCCCCTAACCACCCTGAGTAAGGGAGGAAGGGAGTAGGGAGTAGCGAGAATAAAATTGACTTTACCTCATAAGTAGGATAAACCCTATAGGATCTTGACCATCACTAGATAGCACTAGTATTTAAAAAGTTTTTTAATTTGGTAAAAATAAAATTATTTAAGAATGTTGGCAGTACACGACTGAACCTATATGTTCTATTTTATTTACCGGCAATTACCCTAAATTAAATTTTATTTGATTGGTAAATTAACCTTATTTATCTACTTCTAAATAGTATGTCATGATCGGCAACTTATCGCAAGGGAATTTTCGTAATATTTTTTAAAGATTTTTTAAAGCCTATCCAGGACGATTACTTGAATTAAGATATATTTTTTTGATTATTTTTGGTATTTGTTTTATCAACGTAATAGTTATTTTGTATAGAAAAAAAAATTTGCGCTTTAAGCAAAGTCTTCGGAGTTAAGCAGTGAACCCAAAAATCAATTTTATATTTTGCTCACTATACTCCACACCCTATACCCCAAAACCAGTCTAAATCAATAAGCTTGGAGCTTAAGTACTAAGTCTGAGAAAGCGGTAGAAGACACCCTCAAGCAAGACCCCTCAGGTTTTAGCTACTCGGTTTTAGCTACTCTGAGTAGATCACAAAGTTACGAAATAATAAGCTTTTGGTGCTGTTAGCTTAATGGTTTTAGATTAAACGTGTTAAGTACTTTTTTTGGAGACAGTGGTGTGGAACTTCTTACCAAGTCTTTTCTTGAACCCAGCACCAAAAATCAGTGTGGCTAAGGAACCCAAAATGGTGGTGGGTTCAGGAGCTGAAGGCACAGATCCAGCAGAAAGGCTGGAACTAGCTACCCAGGCATCAAAGGATCCGGCATTAGCTCCTCCCAAAGACCCATCAGTAAATCCGGCTAAGTAAACCTGAGCAGCCTGCTGGGCATCAATACCAAATAAGGCAAAGTCATCTTCGGGGGTTCCAAACTGGTCAGTCATCAACAGGTTACCGTCACTGTCGAACTTGGCAATAAAGACATCATTGAGTCCGGCATTGGTTCCTCCTAAATCACCATCAGTGATTCCTGAAATATAAATAAAGCCGTCACTGTCGATGTCAATAGCAAAGGCGCTATCAGAACCAGAAGTCCCAATCTGTTGAGTCCATAGCTGGTTGCCATCCGTGTCATACTTAACCAAGAAAGCATCATAATACCCAGCATTCGGTCCCCCTAAAGAGCCCAGGGTAAATCCTGTGCTGTAGACATTACCAGAGCTATCAAGAGCAAGATCCCAGGCAAAATCATAATTAGAAGTACCAAACTGCTCAATCCACAACTGCTCACCGTTACTATCAAACTTCGTCAACCAGCCATCATACAAGCCAGCATGCTCTTCGCCTAATTTACCAGTAGTAAATCCTGTAGCAAAGACATTACCATTGTTGTCGGCGGCGACACCGTAAAGTTCGTCAAACTCAACAGTACCAAACTGTTTAGCCCACAACTGGTTACCATTGCTATCAAACTTGGCCACATAGGGATCATCAAACAGGGGAATGGGCTCTTCTGATCCAGCATTTACTCCCCCTAAGTCACCTGTAGTATATCCCCCAGTGTAGATATTACCGTCATTATCAACGTCAATTGCAAAGGCAGTGTCGAATTGCTCAGTTCCATACTGTTGACTCAACAGCGTGTTGCCATTACTGTCTAACTTAATAAAATAGGCATCATCTCCTCCAACGACCGACCCTCCTAAGTTACCCGTGGTGGTGCCTGCAATGTAAACATTGTCAGCGCTGTCAAAGCTAATATCAAAAGAGCGGTCCTCACCAGAAGTCCCCAACTGTTTAACCCACTGTTGTTGACCCTGGCTATTGTATTTAGCTACGTAGGCATCTTGAGATCCAGCATTGGATTGGCCCAAGTCCCCTTGAGTCCATCCTGTAACGTATACATTACCAACGCTATCAGTACCAACGTTAAACGCGATATCAACACTGGCACTTCCCAACTGCTGAGCATTATCGAAAGCTGCTTGTTGGGATGGGGGAGTATTATCGTATTCAAAGTAGTCACCATCTACACTCAGACCAGAAGCTCCTGGCAAAATGGCGATCAGATCAGGTCTAGGATTATTCAGATATATGGCTGTGCCATTTTTTTTCGGTCCGATCGGTTTCAGAGTATAATTACTTGAGTCGCCGTGAAGCCGAATAGTATCTTGGTTGGGATCGAAGTCTCCAATTAAAGCATAGTCCTTCTTCCCTCGGAATCCGGTACCGCCAGCGTAGTAGGGATTATTTTCATCCCCCAACAAAAATCGGTCTCTGGTAGGGGCATTGGCGCTCGATCCGTCACTAGTACTATCAGGACCACCAATTAAGATATCAATTTCTCCTTGACCAGGTATAGGAGCACCAGGATCGACACCCAGTAAAATATCATTGCCAGTACGAGTGAAAATGATATTAGTCCCTGAATCCCCTACAAAAGCATCGGGACCGGGGGTGCCTACTTTCAGGACAGTAATAAATTCGGATAATATATTATCTGAGGTTTGACTACTACCTGATGTTCTGCTGTTGACTATGGGCAAAGGCAATAGTCTTTTCAAGAATGAATTATTATTGGAAATCCTTCGATTGTTTGACGATAGGCTGCTCAAAAAATTCCTGATTTCAGATTCTTCCTGATCAGAAAAATTTAAGGACTGAGATGTAGCAGGTTTGACCTCAACTCCCAAAATTCCTAAAGTAGCTAATAAAATATTAGCGGTAGCAAAAATGGAGGCTTTCACCAAAATTAAAACTCCCTATTCTTCCTTGTACTTGGTAGAAAAATTATGCTCCCAGGCGGCTTTGGTCAAAACCATGACCGTTTCTGAAGTCATATAGGGTGATTGAGGCTACAGTCTGTCATCCCTATTAGAGGTAACGGTAAGGTAGTGGTCAAGGCATTAGTTACAACCAAGACAAATATTTATCCTGAGATAATTAACTCAAATTACCTAAGCAGCCGCTAGCTTCTAAACTAATTGTTGCATACCCCGACCCTATCCAACCACAGATTTTGGATATCTTTATTGAAAAAACATAGTGAATTATCAATGATAGAAGTATTTACTAAAACTGTCAAGGTATTGGCGATGACTCTAGATAAAATAAAATTCAAAAATTGCCTTTGGAGAAAATTACTATGTATAAAATAGCTATTATTCGGCTATAAAAATACGTAAAAAAATATTAACAACCCTTATAAAATAGACTTTTTTATTTTTAGGTACTTTTTAACGTTATAGGCACGATCTCGGCCTGTGCGGGTAAATTTTATGTCTTTACCAATTTTTTACCATTACTTGATCTTGATTTTTCGGAATTTCATTCACAGTTTTTGAATGATTGTATAGAAGTTCTGTATAAATCAATTACGAATCAGGCATATGACTCATCTACAAGAGGCAGTTCTACTCATTATCGGAGCAGCTGGTGCTTTTGGACAGGAGTTAACCCGACAGTTATTCAAGGCTGGCAGCCGATTAATTCTATCTGATCTCGAAGAAGTCATTATCCGTAAACGGGCTGAGGTGATTTGGCCTGAAGTGGGTACAGGGGATGTGATCCCATGCCTAGGAACTGATCTTTCTTCTCGTGAGGGATCTCAAAGCCTAACACCTAACACCTAACACCATTAACCTTGCCCTAACCCTCAAAAGTCAATTGACAGAGTCCTAGTGCTTGACGGATCAAAGCTCTACCTAACGCTAGAATCGCCATTATCTTAATCAATAATTTATACAAAATTCATCAAATCTATTTCTGATAATTGTAAAATTGGATGATTATTGTATTTAAGTTATTATTCAAGCTGTAACTCTGGATTTCTTTGTAAAACTACATGGATAATTCAAACTAATTTGACGATGCTAACCCTAGTTTAGCTCAACAGAAAAAAACGGTGACAGGCGATAATCCTGTGCTAATTGTTTAATAATAGTTAGTTTATTTATTGATTTATTAGCTGTTTAAAGGTGTCAATACTTAGAGATTTTATAGGTTAACTTCAGATAATTTATCTACGATAAATGTAGTCAATGTTGTCATTTATCCCAACTATATTGCTGCTATCGGTCTACATAGACTTGCTCTAGAGAAAAAATTTGCTATTTTAGGGTAAGCATTCACCTCTAAACTGCTGAGCTAACGTGCTACGGGCATGGTGTACAAACAGCTAATCTAATCCAACATCTGATCAATAAAGAGAGTTCCCCCATAAGCTTGTTTTCGTGAGCGACGCGCTTCGTGATGGGTTGCTCCTTACTCGGTTCTGTTCCAGGAATCATGAATAGCTGATACCTGGCAAGTACAATAAGCACGTAGGGCGTTAGCTGATGGCTGAATAACTCAGGGGATGACAAGCAGCTTGAAAGCTGGATTGGATTTGGGGTGACTGGTTGTGGGATATAGGGTGAAATTAACCCGTAATTAAAACCTGTTAATCATAAATGAACCAGATAGAGTAGTTTGCTGGGAATTCAGGGGCTAATTTATGATCAATAAACCTGTCAATAAGCGCTAAGAGTGGTAAGGGTTAAAACACAATCAACCCTGCTCCTACCCTACTTCCCTCTATTCCCACACGTCCCTCTCTTGGTAGTTTTTTAGGTCTCTTTACAAACAGTCAACAATAAACATTCAGCACATGAAATTTGTAAAAAGATTATCCAAGTCATCCCCTAGGGCAATCCATACTATTTACAATAGCTTAAATAGCATTAATGATTGGTAAAAACTATATTTTGTTAATACTATTAAAATTGATTTAAAAGCCGTAAACCTAAATAAATAAACTTGGCAATTCAGTTTATAACACTAGTTTGATAATCACCAAAAAATGAAACTATAAATTAAGTTAACTAGTTTACCGTGGTTAAGAATCAGTCTATGTCTAATTCTAAACTTGACATGGCATTGGCCCAGCTCCAAGAGGACTTGGATAGCTTTGAAAAGAATCTGATCCAACGTATCCAAGGGAAAGACACGATGTCGGATAAATTAACAGAATCAAGCAATATTAACCAAAAACTGCCACAAACTCCTATCGCCATTGTTGGCATGGCATCGCTTTTACCGAAAGCCAGAAATTTGCAGGAATACTGGACGAATATTCTTGAAAAAATCGACTGTATTACGGATGTTCCTGCTTCCCACTGGAATGTAGACGACTACTACGATCCAAACCCCAAGGCACCGGACAAAACCTACTGCAAAAGAGGCGGATTTATCCCACATATCGATTTTAACCCCATGGAGTTTGGGCTCCCTCCGAACATCCTAGAAGTAACAGATGTTTCCCAGTTGTTAAGTCTAGTAGTGGCAAAGGAGGCGATGGAAGATGCGGGCTATGGCAAATCCCGGGAGTTTAATCGAGAGCGTACTGGGGTAATCCTAGGCTCGGCACTGGCAAAACAACTAAGTACACCACTTTCAGTGAGATTGCAGTATCCGATTTGGGAGAAAGTCCTAAAAAGTAGTGGGTTATCCGATCAGGATACTAAAAAAATTGTAGAAAAAATAAAGCTAGCCTATGTGCAGTGGAACGAAAATGCCTTTCCCGGGATGCTAGCTAATGTTATTGCTGGACGCATTGCCAACCGTCTAGATTTGGGGGGAACAAACTGTGTAGTGGATGCTGCCTGTGCCAGCTCATTAGGTGCTTTAAAAATGGCAATGAGTGAGCTGAGTGAGCATCGCGCTGACATGATGCTGACTGGAGGAGTTGACACGGATAACTCTCTGTTGGCCTATATATGTTTCAGCAAAACCCCTGCCATCTCGCCAAGCCAAACTATAAAGCCTTTCGATGCTGAGTCGGATGGGATGATGCTGGGTGAAGGCATCGGGATGCTGGTACTTAAACGTCTGGAGGACGCGAAGCGAGATAATGACACAATCTATGCTGTGATCAAAGGCATTGGTACCTCCAGTGATGGTAAATATAAAAGCATTTACGCTCCTCGCCCAGAAGGACAAGCGAAAGCCTTGAAGCGGGCTTACGAAGATGCAGGTTTCTCTCCTACCAGTGTCAGCCTGATTGAAGCACACGGCACGGGGACTAGAGCTGGGGATCCCAGTGAATTCAAGGCTCTAAAGGACGTTTTTAGTGAAAACAACCCCAAAAAACAGTATGTTGCTCTCGGTAGTGTTAAATCCCAGATTGGGCATACCAAAGCTGCGGCTGGTGCAGCTAGTCTCATCAAAACTGCCTTGGCTCTACACCACAAAATCTTGCCACCTACTATCAACATCACCAATCCCAACCCATCACTGGATATTGATAATTCACCATTTTATTTGAATACTGAAACCCGACCCTGGATTCGCGCTGAAGGAGATAGTCCAAGGCGTGCTGGTGTGAGTTCCTTTGGCTTTGGTGGCACGAATTACCATGTTGTTCTCGAAGAATATGAACAAGAACACAATCATGTCTATCGTTTACACCACACTTCCGAGTCGATTGTCCTGTCTGCGCCAACACCAGACCAATTGTTAGCTCGTTGTGAAGATACCTTACAAAAGTTGCAGTTTAAAACTGGAGAGCAGCACTACCAGGAACTGATTGATAGCTGTAAAGCTGAAGAAATTCCGGTCACTGAAGCTAGAGTGGGGTTTGTGGCGGATTCTCTAATACAAGCTTGCAGATGCTTACAAACCACTATTAACTGCCTGAAAAACAGACCACAAGCACAATCGTGGAATCATCCCCAAGGGATCTACTATCGTGACAGTGGCATGAAGCTGGAAGGAAAAGTCGTTGCCCTATTTTCAGGCCAAGGTTCCCAGTATCTAGAAATGGGGCGGGAACTGGTGATGAATTTCCCTTGTTTGCGCCAGACCTATGGTTATATCGATAGTCTGTTCCTCAAGGATAGTTTGAAGCCCGTTTCAGAAACGGTTTTTCCTGCGCCTGTGTTTGATACAGCTCAACGGCATATCCAGGCTGAAGTACTGCAACGTACAGATTATGCTCAGCCAGCCATTGGAGCCTTCAGTGTTGGTCTTTACAAGATTCTGCAACAGGCAGGATTTAAGCCTGATTTTATTGCTGGACACAGCTTTGGAGAACTCACTGCTCTCTGGGCTGCTGAAGTTTTGAGTGATGAGGATTACTTTTTCCTAGTTAAAGCTAGAGGCCAAGCAATGGCAACCCCAGATGATCCAAATTTTGATCCGGGAGCAATGCTGGCGGTGAACGAAGAAGTTAATCGAGTCAAAGCGGTTATTGATAGTTTTCCTAAAATTACCATTGCCAATTTCAATTCGAATCGCCAAGTGGTCTTAGCCGGTTCAACAGCAGAAATTGCGAAGGTACAGGAAGTGTTGACTGAAAAAGGGTATTCTGCTATATTGCTGCCAGTTTCCGCTGCCTTCCATACTTCTCGGATTGGACATGCCCAAAAAGCTTTTGCTCAAGCCAGCGAAGCAGTTACCTTCAAAAAAGCAAAAATTCCTGTTTATACCAATGTGACTGGGGAGCGTTATCCCACTGAACCAGAAGACATTAAAAACATTTTGGGAGTAAACTTGAGCAAGTCAGTACTGTTCAAGCAGGAAATCGAAACTATCTACAATGCAGGGGGGTATTGCTTTGTTGAGTTTGGACCTCGGAGCATCCTGACCCACTTAGTAAAGGATATCCTTGGTGATAAACCCCATGTCGCCGTAGCCTTAAATGCAAGTCGTCAACAGGATAGCGATCGCCAATTGCGTCAAGCGGTTATCCAGTTGCGCGTTGCTGGTTTGCCCTTGAAAAACCTCGACCCCTACCAAATTGAGCCTCCAGCACCCAAGACTGACAATAAAAAACCCCTCAATGTCCGCTTAAATTGCGTTAATTATGTGTCAGAAAAGACGAAAAAGGCTTTTGAAAAGGCTTTGCAGGATGGACATCAAGTGACATCTCTTGGTCAGGATAATGGGGCAAGTCATGTGAGCACAGTGGAAACTCAACTGACACAAATGCTCACCAATGGAGATGGGTCTAGCCAGAGCAATGGTAAGACAGCTCAGGCAAATTATCAGGGGAGTTCTTCAACTAATAAGCTTGTCACTCCACCAACACCATCCCAGAGTAATGGACATCGCTCTAGCCAGAGCAATGGTCACACAGCTCAGGCCAATCATCAGCGGAGTTCTTCAACTAAGCTTGTCACTCCACCGACACCATCCCAGAGTAATGGACATCGCTCTAGCCAGAGCAATGGTCACACAGCTCAGGCCAATCATCAGCGGAGTTCTTTAACTAAGCTTGTCACTCCATCGACACCATCGGTGAGTAATGGAAATCGGTCTAGCCAGAGCAATGGTCACACCGCAAAGGCCAATTATCAGGGGAGTTCTTCAACTAAGCTTGTCACTACTCCATCGACACCATCGGTGAGTAATGGAAATCGGTCTAGCCAGAGCAATGGTCACACAGCTAAGGCCAATTATCAGGGGAGTTCTTCAACTAAGCTTGTGACTCAATCGACACCATTGGTGAGTAATGGAAATCGGTCTAGCCAGAACAATGGCAAGGGGGCGATCGCCCAGAAGCCAGGAAACAGGATTGCACTCTCCCCATTCATCCAGCCCACATCTCGGTTACGTCCCATGGAGACTTCTCAGAGCAAACCCACATCAATTGCCACTCAACCTACTCAAAAGCCAAATGGGCATCTTGTGACCTCCTCTGGGAGTAGCACCAATGACAGGTCTGATGCCAAACCAGCACTAGCTCTTACTCAACCCGCTCTTGAATCGAACATGCTCTCAACACCAACTCTATCTGTAAATTCCCAACGTATTTTAGAGAGCTTAGAGTATAGCTTGAAGTTGTTTAGTCAACATCAAGGTGAAACGTTACAGGTTCACGGACAATATCTGAACAATCAGCTGGAATATGCCAAAACCTTTTTCCAACTGATGCAGCAGCAGCATTCCTTGTTTGGCAACAGCAACGGAACTGATCAACAAGTGCAAACGAAGCAACTTGTGATACAGAGCTTAGAACGCACTATGATGCAGTTTCACCAGCAGCAAGGTCAGACTCTCAACGTCCATGAGCAATATTTAAACCATCAGCTAGAGTATACCAAGAACTTTTTCCAACTGGTAAAACAGCAGTATCAAGAGGTTCTCAAAGGTGAGGTTGTTGATCAACCAGGGCTAGAAGCTGGTAATGGTAATCAATTGCTGGGGAATCAGGAGTTAACCACACAAGATACTTCTACAACGGTGACAACATCGGTTACTAGCGCTCAGGATAGTCTCAATAATTTGCCATCCACTACTAAACTGACTACAGAGACCAAGCAAAAAAATAAGTTAGTACAGAAACAGGATAGCCAAACTTCTGAGAATACCGAAGTTGTCAACCAAGAGGAAACATTGAAACCGAATCCTGCTGCTACTTTGCTCAAGGAGTCGAAGCCAGAGCCAGAGCCAGCTTTAAGCAATGTCTCAAAACCCGTTCAGGAAAGTCCAGTAGCTGAAGTTAAGGTTGAGCCAACAGCAAAAGTAGCATCTTCAGCATCAGCAGCCACGGATATTAATGGGATTGGTCAAACTCTGCTAGATGTGGTTAGCGAGAAAACCGGCTATCCAGCGGACATGTTAGAGCTGGATATGGACATGGAAGCGGATTTAGGGATTGACTCCATCAAACGGGTGGAAATCCTAGGTGCTTTGCAAGAGATGTATCCTGATTTTCCTCAAGCCAATCCAGAGCAACTCGGAGAACTGCGCACCCTTGGTCAAATCGTGGAGTACTTACAGTCGAATGGTTCCAAGGTTCTCCCTGTCCAACCTGAAGCAACAACCAACAGCTCAGCTAAGATCGAAACAATCGAATCTGAGCCAGTGGAAAGCAATGAGGTTCAACCAGTTGAAGAAAATCTAGGGGCAGAAACGCCCACACCATTACCAGCTACAGATGTTAAAGCCATCGGTCAAACTCTGCTGGATGTGGTGAGCGAGAAAACCGGCTATCCAGCGGACATGTTAGAGCTGGATATGGACATGGAAGCGGATTTAGGGATTGACTCCATCAAACGGGTGGAAATCCTAGGCGCTCTACAGGAGATGTATCCTGATTTGCCTCAAGCCAATCCAGAGCAACTTGGAGAACTGCGTACCCTTGGTCAAATCGTAGAGTACTTACAGTCGAATGCTTCAAAGGTTATCCCTGTCCAACCTGAAGCAACAACCAACAGCTCAGCTGAGATGGAAACAATCGAATCTGAGCCAGTGGAAAGCAATGAGGTTCAACCAGTTGAAGAAAGTCTACCGCTAGAAACTTCCACACCATTAACACCATTACCAGCTATAGATGTTAAGGCCATCGGTCAAACTCTGCTAGATGTGGTGAGCGAGAAAACCGGCTATCCAGCGGACATGTTAGAGCTGGATATGGACATGGAAGCCGATTTAGGTATTGACTCCATCAAACGGGTGGAAATCCTAGGCGCTCTACAGGAGATGTACCCTGATTTGCCTCAAGCCAATCCAGAGCAACTCGGAGAACTGCGCACTCTTGGTCAAATTGTTGAGTATCTTCAACAGCAGACAGCGACGACTGAAAAAAAAGAGTTCCAGCAGCAGCCTTCTAGTGAGCAACTTGACCTAGATCATAATATTCCACGCTGTTTGGTAAAACTTAAAGCTTTGCCTGAGCCAGATAGTTTGGATTTGACGTTACCTGACAAGCATATTGTTTTGTTAACCGATGATGGTTCACTCACTACATCCAAACTGGCTCAATCCCTAACAGAGCGTGACTGGAAAGTGGTGGTCTTAAGTTTTCCCCAATCCCTGATTGCAGAACAACCACCTTTACCGAAAGGAGTTAGTCGTATTGTGTTGAACGATTTGAGTGAGGAGCATTTGAAACAACAATTGGCAGCAATTACTGCTAACTATGGTTCGGTTGCTGCATTTATTCATCTCAATCCTGCCATTGGGACCGGGCCCAATCATGGGATTCGCTTTCTTGACCTAGAAAAAGCTCTTCTTAAGCAGGTATTTTTGATGGCCAAACATCTCAAACCATCACTTAATCAAGCGGCGCGTCAAGGACGGAGTTGTTTCATGACTGTTGCTCGTCTTGATGGAGCGTTTGGATTAGCACAAAACATGAACTTTGGTGCAATTGGTGCTGGTCTATTTGGATTGACTAAAACCCTAAACCTTGAATGGAAATCGGTATTTTGCCGGGGCATTGATCTGAGTCCTGATCTGAATGCTGAGCGCTCGGCTCAGTACATCATGGCTGAACTTCACGATCCCAACCATTATATTACTGAAGTTGGATATAGTTCACAGGGGCGAGTAACCCTCAGCACTGAACCATCCATCTAAATATAGTGCTTGAGTGCTGAGTGCTCAGTGTGACTAGTGGCAAAAATCAGGGTGCACCTTACCAAACTGGAACAATCAACCAAAACATTGAAGATGTTAACAATGTCGCCAATCTCGCCAGGAGAAACCCTAGACAGAAAACTAGTTCCTGTCGAGCAAGGGATGGAAATCTTAAATCGCCTTGCTAAATCCAGTTATGTAGTAACAATGAGTCGCGTCAAAGGACCTCTGAGTGAAGAAATCCTTAGACAGGCTCTTGACCTGATTCAATACCGTTACCCTTGTCTTAACTCTCGTATCGTTGGCTCATTAGATAATCTTTGCTTTGAAACTGAAGGGGTGTCCAAGATTCCTTTGCGTGTGGTTGACAATCTCTACAACGAACACTGGCAAGAGGTTGTTCTTGAAGAGCTGAATCAGGAAATTGAGAGTGATAAAGGTTTGATGCGGGCAGTGCTAGTTCGTGCTGAGAGTGAAAACAGTGCGAACTATCTGATTACATCAATCCACCACGCTATATCAGACGGCTTATCTTGTGTCCGACTGCACTCAGCAATTTTGACCTACTGCGATAAAATTCACTGTGGGGAACCAATAACTTCAGTGCTTCCCTTACCCATACTCCCACCCATAGATAGGTTAATTCCGATATCAACTAGGGGATTGCAAGGGATTTGGCATAGATCATTGCTATTATTACGAATAATTTTTAATCAGGTTTGGTATCGACCAAAAACTCTCGGGTTTGAGAAGTGCGTACCCATTAATTTACGCCGTTGTGGTATGGTGCAAAAATCCTTAGACAAAGGGTTAACCCAAGAGTTGATCAATCGTTGCAAAAAGGAAAAGACAACAGTACATGGTGCCCTGTGTGGAGCGATGCTGTTGACTGCCGCAAAAAGCATCACAGCAAATAAGAAAAAAAGGTTGTGTGTAAGTTGCCTATCCTATGTTGACTTGCGCAGACGCTTGGAACCAGTGGTCAGTGATGAGGTCATGGGGATGCTAATTTCAGGTGTTACCTCATATCACACCTTACAAAGCAATCTATCATTCTGGGATTTAGCTCGGAGTGTTAAAAAACAGCTCGAATCTCGTTTAAAAAAAGCCAATTTATTTAGATTTGTTATGATAATTAAAGCCGGAATTAAGTGGTTTATAAGGCACCCTAATAAAGGGTCGGCAACCGTATCTGTTACCAATATTGGTAAAGTCAATATTCCTAAACATTATGGTTCCTTTGAACTAGAAGAAATCAGCTTTGTTGCAGCCGAAGGAGCAGGTGGGGGTACGTTATCGGTTGCTGTCTCAACCTTTGAGGAAAAAATGATATTAAATTTTATATTTTCTGAGCCATCAATTAGTAAAAACTCAATGGAAAAAATGGCAAATAATGTCCTGTCGTGTCTTATTGATGGTTGCTTGACCAAGGTAGCTTGACCCCTAACGTAGTGCCACAAATGCTAGGTATAGACCCCTGATCATAAAAGTTAAATAAGAGTAACTATTTATAAATTAATTATCCAATTATTGGGAAACTTTATGATACAAACAGCTCAAATCAGTCAATCATCAGTGTTTCTTGTCAGTGGCGGAGCAAAAGGCATTACCGCTGAGTGCGTGATTCGGATGGCACAGCACCAACCATCCAAATTTATTCTACTGGGTCGTTCATCAATCATGAAAGATGAACCAGATTGGGCAAAGGATTGTTTTGATGAATCTGAATTGAAAAAACGGATTATGGAAAATATCCGTGCCCAAGGACAGAAGCCTACTCCCATGGAAGTACAACGGGTATTTAAGACAATTGCTTCGAGTCGAGAAATTCACAAAACTCTCTTGGCAATTGAACAGGCAGGCGGTCAGGCAGACTATATTGATGTTGATGTAACCGATGCTCTAGCCTTACAGCAAAAGCTGGCGACTGTGGTTGAGCGCATGGGTCCAATTACCGGTATTATCCACGGAGCAGGGGTTTTAGCGGATAAATTAATTGAAAAGAAATCGGAACAAGATTTTGAGACCGTTTATGGTACCAAAGTAAAGGGTTTGGAAAATCTGCTGAGTTGCGTCAGCCCAGGTCAACTGGATTATTTAGTTCTATTTTCGTCTGTAGCTGGTTTTTACGGAAATATCGGTCAGTCGGATTATGCGATCGCAAATGAAATTCTCAACAAATCAGCTCATCTGGTCAAGCAAAACCATCCCTCCTGCCATGTGGTTGCCATCAATTGGGGACCTTGGGACAGTGGTATGGTGACTTCGGAACTAAAGAAGGCGTTTGCTAAGCGCAACATTGAAATTATTCCGATCCCAGTGGGGACAAACATGCTAGTTAAGGAACTCGATAGTGCCAATCAGGAAACGGCGCAAGTGGTGATTGGCACTCCACTGGAACCAGTGTTAGGGGAGTTAAACCCTGAGTTACGAAGCTATCGTATTCGCCGCAAATTGACACTGGACGCTAATCCCTTTTTACACGATCACATCATTGCCGGTTATCCAGTATTGCCAGCTACTTGTGCCGTAGCATGGATTATTAATGCCTGTGAACAACTGTATCCCGGTTACAAATTCTTCAGTTACACAAATTTCAAGGTCTTGAAAGGGATTATTTTCAATAATAATCTGGCAAGTGAATATGTTCTGGATCTCAAAGAAATTGCTAAGACCAATGACGGTTCAATAGAATTTGAAGGAAAAATATGGAGTAAAAAAGAAGAAAGTAAAATTCCTTATCATGAGCATTATCGGGCTCAGATTAAGCTGGTCAGAGAAATCAAGAGTGCTCCCACTTATGAGACCGTTAACGTTGAGGAAGATGTTCAAATTCCTGAACAGATTAAATCACCATTATATCAAGCTGGAAAATGCACCTTATTTCATGGCCCTTCCTTTTGGGGGGTGAAACGGGTCTTGAATCTGACTTCTACAAAAATTACGGCAGCCTGTCGTTGGTCATCTATTAGTGACCGACAACAAGGGCAGTTTACAATTCAAACTTTCAATCCCTACATCGCTGATCTTCAGACACACGCTAATGGAATTTTAATTTATGCGTTTTATCAAGAGGAATTGTTACCTTCCCAATCGGAAAAATTTGAACAATTTGCCATGATCCCACCGGGAGAAACGTTTTATGTATCTACGGAGCTCAAATCTAAAGTAAATAAAAATGTCATTGTTGATATGATAGCCCATAATCGTGAAGGACAAATTTATTCCCGTTGGCTTGGCTGGAAAGGAACTATTTTTCCTTTATGGTAAAAGTTTTTTTTATCAAAGCAATTAATATTATAACGGAACTACATTTTTTTACAGCTATTAAAAGCTGTATTTTGTGATCAAAAATTTATGGATAAAATAGCAATAATTGGATTGTCTTGCCTCTTCCCTGATGCCAAAAATCCAGAAGAATTCTGGCAGAATCTGATTAGCGAAAAAGATTCTACTTCCGAATTAAATAAGGATGACATAGGAGTTGATCCGGCATTTTTTTTTAATCCATTAAAAAATCAACCGGATAAAAGCTACTCTTTAAGGGGAGGATATATCCGAGATTTTAAGTTTGATGTCACTGGATACAACTTGCCTTCAGAACTTCTTGAAGGGTTAGATCCTCTCTTCCAACGGTGCCTCTATGTTGCCAAACAAGCATTGCAACACAGCAATTATTTGAACAATGATAGGGTGCTCTCAAAGTGTGGTGTAATTTTCGGTAATGTTTCAAGCATTACTCAACTCTCGAATCAACTATTTGGATCGATTTATCAGGACACCATCGAAGCTGCACTTAGGGAGCTTTTGCAGAATCAAAACTTCCAGTTGGCAAAATTACCGAAATCTGACAAATTATCTCTTTATAATGGGATGAACTATGGCGCGCTTTCAGCCTTAGTCGCCCAAGCTTTTTCTCTATCCGATATTAACTATACCCTAGACTCTGCCTGTTCTTCATCACTGTATGCTGTGAAATTGGCAAGTCATTACCTACTATCCCACAAAGCTGATTTGATGTTAGCGGGAGCCGTTAGTCATGCTGATCCAATTTTCGCTCGGATGCTATTTTCTGGTATTCAGGCTTACCCTGAACATGATCTCAGCCGACCCTTAGATCAATCTTCCAAAGGTCTAACCCCAGGGGATGGGATGGGTATGGTGGTGCTCAAGCGCTACAGTGAGGCGATTCGAGATGGTGATCAAATTTATGCCACAATCTGTGGTAACGGATTATCTAATGATGGTCGGGGAAAGCACCTGCTGAGTCCGAACCCCCGAGGCCAAATTTTAGCCTATAAACGAGCCTATGCTGAGGCAAACATTAGTCCAAAGAGCATCGATTATTTAGAATGCCATGCTACTGGTACTCTCCTTGGTGATACCACTGAACTTGGCTCTGTAGATACCTTCTTTGGTCAGCATCAAGGATCTATGCTGGTGGGTTCTGTCAAATCTAATCTGGGTCACCTGCTAAGTGCTTCTGGTATGGCTAGCATCATTAAAGTCATTTTGAGTATGTCTAAGGGTGTAATACCCCCGACAATTAATATAGCGACTCCCCTCAGCTCTCCTAATAATGTGATTGCAGCGGAGCAAGTGGTTCGAGCTGCAACTCCCTGGCCAAACAATAGACCGCTGAAACGGGCAGCCATTAATACCTTCGGTTTTGGCGGAAATAATGCTCATTTGATTCTTGAGCAATCCACTCAGGTCGAACAAATCCCTGATTTTGAACCGGAAGCGTCTAAACCGGTGCCAGCTACTAAGATCGCGATTGTGGGCATGGACAGCTTTTTTGGCTCCTGTGATGGCTTGGATCGGTTTGAGCGCAGTATTTATGATGGAGCCCAGCATTTTATCCCTCTTCCTAAGCAGCGCTGGAAGGGCATTGACGAGGAACAACAATTGCTCAAGGACTATGGCTTTACAGACGGTAAAGCACCCTTAGGCGCTTACATCCAAGATTTTGACATTGAGACATTACGGTTTAAGATACCGCCTAATGAAGCAGACACACTCAACCCTGAACAACCGCTAATGCTTAAGGTAGCCGAGGGTGCGGTGAAAGACGCAGGACTAAGTGAGGGGGGAAATGTGGCAGTGATTATCGCTGCAGAAACCCAACTTGCTGCTCACCAGCTTCAGCAGCGATGGCATCTGTCTTGGCAACTCAAAGACAGTTTTGTTGACACGAATCAATCCTTACTCTCCGAAGCTATCGATAGCCTAGAAAGCATTGTTAAAGATAGCATTCACAACCAGGCAAAAACCAGTGACTATCTCGGTTACATCGGTGCGATCACAGCCAGTCGTATTTCTGCTCTGTGGGATTTCAACGGGCCTTCCTTGACCCTCGGTGTTGGGGAAAATTCCACCTTCAAAGCTCTAGAAACGGCACAACTATTACTCGCTGCTGGGGAGGTAGATGCAGTTGTTGTGGGTGCTGTTGACCTAGCTGGCGGCGTGGAAAATGTTTTGTTGCGAAACCAATTGGCAAAGGTCAACACAGGAGTCAATACCCTGAGTTACGACCAAAATACTAATGGCTGGATGGTTGGTGAAGGGGCTGGCGCTGTAGTTTTAAAGCGTCTTGATACAGCCCAGCAAGACCAAGACCGTATTTATGCAGTGATTGATGCCATCAGTTTGGTACAAGCCCGTGGGAAATCAGACCAGGTCAATCCTTTCCCGCAACCGCCTCTGGCTGAAGCTGTAATACAAGCCTGTCAACAGGCTCATACTCAAGCAGACATCACACCTGGGGATATTGGCTATTTAGAAGTGTTTGGTAGTGGAGTAGCTCAGGAGGATGAGGCAGAGATTCGTGGATTAACCCAAGCCTATCAAACTGCCAAGCCTGATTTAAACTGTGCCATAGGTAGTGTCAAGGCAAATATTGGTCATACCTATGTTGCTTCAGGAATTGCTAGCTTAATCAAAACTGCACTCTGTCTCTATCACCGATATATTCCAGCAACACCTCAATGGACTGGTCCTAAAATGCCGGAGGTTTGGCAAGGTAGTCCATTTTATGTGGCAACTGCATCAAGACCTTGGTTTTTAGCACCAGAGAGCACCAAACGAGTAGCAGCAATTAACGGTATGGGACTGGAGGGGAGTCATGCCCATATAATTTTGTCAGAGGAACAGACTCAGCACGATCGCAACAGGAACTATTTGGAGCAAACACCATTTTATCTGTTTCCCATTGCTGCTGATGGTCAATCACAGTTACTTGAGCAGCTGCATAATTTAGAAGAAACTATCGAAAATTGTGTTTCTCTATCTACTGCTGCTCGCCAAACCTTTACCAGGTTTCAAAAACGTTCTCAGGCCACTTATACCCTGGCAATTCTCGGACACAACAACGATGAATTAAAACGAGAGATCCAGCGTGCAATGAAGGGGATTCCCAAGGCTTTTGATACAGGTAAAGACTGGCAAACGCCTATGGGAAGCTATTTTACAGCTAAACCACTGGCTAAACGGGGTACCGTTGCGTTTGTTTATCCTGGTGCTTTCAATTCCTATATTGGACTAGGTCAGAATAGTTTTCAGCTATTTCCCAAACTCTACGAGGAGGCAGATAAACATGTCGCCAATATAGGTTCGATCCTCAGGGAAAGACTTCTTTATCCGAGGAGCTTAAATTCCTTATCCAGAAGGCAACTCGAAGTCCTTGAAGAGCAACTGTTAGACGATTCCCATACCATGCTCAAATCTGGAATGGCCTTTGGTGGAATCTTGACCATAATCATGAGGGATTATTTCCAAGTTCAAGCTCAATCTACCTTTGGCTACAGCCTAGGAGAACTTAGTATGATGATTGGTCAGTCCGTCTGGACTAACTATGATCAAGCTATCGATGGCTTAAGCTCCTCTGAGATATTTCGCACAAGACTGTCTGGTCCTAAAAACGCAGTTCGTGAGTATTGGGGATTACCCCAAGGCAATGATGATCAGCACAAACAAATTTGGAGTACCTATGTTCTGATCACTCCGGTCTCCCAAGTTGTGGAATATCTCAAACATGAGAATCGCGTGTATCTTACTCATATCAATACGCCAAAAGAAGTGGTAATTGCTGGTGATCCTCAAGCTTGTCGGAGGCTGATTGACACTCTCAAATGCGATGCCTTCCGTGCTCCTGCCGATGATGTACTTCATTGTGACGCCATGGCTTCTGAATACCATGAACTTGCTAGACTAACCAGTTTACCTATCGGCAGCAAACCAGAGACTATTTTTTATTCCGCAGCCGACTACAAACCCATTACCCTTGAGAGCCATGCCATTGGTCACGCGATCGCCAAGGGTCTTTGTCAGCCCCTCGATTTTCCTCGGCTAATTAACCAAGTTTATGACAATGGAGCCAAGATCTTTGTGGAGGTAGGCGCTGGGAGTACTTGTTCTAGATGGATTGGTGAAAACCTCAAGGATAAGGAACATGTCACAGTTTCCCTCAATAAAAGAGGTTCAAACGACCATACCTCTATTGTCAAAGCTTTGGCCAAGCTAGTTAGTCATCAAGTCTCTCTAGATTTGTCGCCGCTGTATACTCAGGAACCAGAAAATGCTGGTCAGCGGCGCTCAATGGTTAAAACCATAACCTTGGGTGGGAGCCGGATTAAGTCCAGAATTTTGAGCAATACTAACCAGGAAATTGCTGAAACTCTATCATCAAACGTCCTAATTCATAAGACTTGGGAACAGCCACAGACTTTGCCCAATGTTGAACCATCTGAACCCATAAATTTATCAAACTTTCAAAGTACTGTCCTAAACCATGAAAATAGTGCTAAGTGTGCTTTAAATCACTGCCTTACAAGCACCGAAAAATTAAACTATGGCCAGCCCATTAAAATGCCGCTGGATAATAATAGTTGGAGTCTAGAATTAGCCCAAAAAAATCACAAGTTTTGTCCGGAAATAACCCTAAGTGAATTACACAAAAATCAGTATCAAAAACTGAGTTATAATACATCTCGCATCACCAAAAACCATGCTGCTTTTTTAAGGAATCAACAAGAATCCTTGAAGCAAATTGGCGACATTATTCAGCAGAAAGTAACGTTTTCAAAGCAGTTGCTTGATTCTGAATCATAATTGTGTATCAACCAAATATGAAGCGTAAAACACTATTTTTATTGACTTGGGTATCTACCATCGTGCTAATTCTCTGCTGGGTGTTACCTACAAATGCCTTCAACGAGTTCTACCGCAACGGACTCAAAGGACACAGTACCTTTCATTACGAATTTACCCGCACCCTAGTGCGGGCAGCGGGTTTCTCGCCAGAATTGGCAGAACAGATTGCAGTTACCAATCAAGCTGTGGACTCAGTTAATTTTACAGGTTACAACGGCACCAAGGTGCGTCTCACCAATACGGGACGCTTTAGCCAGTATAGTCAATACTGGCACTTTCCCCGACGCGGTTGCACTGATTCATTCGGTGTGTCCTATCCCACTGACGCCAGCGAATGCAACACTTGCAACTACTTCACGGACAGTTCCGACTCCTGTCCAAGGGGAATCCCAGAGTTAAATAGCATGGACCAGTGGGCTATTTACGGCAATTCTGACGATCTACTGGTAACGCCTAAATACTCTTTGAATAGTCGGAGATTCAAAACTGTACCGGCAAGCTCTATCACGGCTTTAGCGATTTTTCTCCATTCCCTTGCTGATTCCTATTCCCATGAACGCTGCATGGAAACTATGCAGCTGCGGGAGCACAAACCATTTCCTGCAGAGTGCAATGTCTTGCTCTGGCATCTGGATTTAGAGTTTGGTGGTGGTGATCCAGGTGTGGCGTATACCAAAAATGCTGCTCGTGCTGTCTTTAAGGCTGCCGTACACTATATAGCCCAGAACGAAGAAGGTGGTGATCCGCTGTGGAGCTTTGATGAGGCGAACAACTTTATTGAGCAGTTTGCTGAAATAGAATCTCCTGATGAGCGTGCCCAATTTGCTATCGACACCTACAATGATCTCTTATAACCTGAGAAAAACATTAATAGGATAAAGGTTCTGTATCAATTAACTAGCCTGATTTGATATCAAGTCTGGTAGCAGTAAAACCCAATTAAAATAAGCTATCGGACTTGATATTACCAAAATTTGGACAGGTAATTTTCATGCCAATCTACTAAACTATAATTATTAATTTAACCAAATCAGCTGTATTATAATGACTCAAACTAGTTCTAAACCAATGACTGCTTTAGATAAACCTCTAAGCAAAAATAATAATCAAAAAGATAATAAAATTGGATTTTTTAATTGTTTCTATGGTCAAAATCAAGGTTGGAAAGGGGATTTGGATGGGATAGCATTTGATGATCGAGGAATTAAGGCTAAACTGCTAGATTTAGAAAAGTCCTGTTATATCGTTAGATCCCAAGGACAGATTGGCGTAACCCAAGAAGGCTACTGGTATCCTTCCGAAAATGGCAAGAGCTCTCAAGTAGAACTGCTGATGGCAGTTCCACCAATACAAATTCAACAGTTAGGCGATCCCAGTTTTTTATCCTTTCATGGGGTAAAATCTGCCTATGTTACTGGAGCGATGGCTGGTGGAATTGCATCTGAGGAGATGGTCATTGCTCTCGGCAAAGAGAGAATTTTGAGTTCATTTGGTGCTGGCGGATTAAGTCCTTCCCGCCTGGAAGCAGCTATTAAACGTATTCAACAAGCCTTACCCCAAGGTCCCTACGCCTTTAATTTAATTCATAGTCCCAGTGAACCTGCGATTGAACGCCATGCTGTTGATCTATTTCTCAATTATGGTGTTAAAACTGTAGAAGCGTCTGCATTTCTAGATTTAACTCCCAATATTGTTTATTATCGAGCTGCTGGATTAGGACTCAATACCGCTAATCAAATCGAAATCAAAAATAAAGTTATTGCTAAAATCTCCAGGAGAGAAGTTGCTGCGAAATTTCTCCAGCCTGCTCCAACACAAATCCTTAAACAACTCGTTGAGCAGGGATTAATCAGTGAGCTACAGGCAACTTTGGCAGAAAAAGTTCCCATGGCAGACGATATCACCGTAGAAGCTGATTCAGGTGGTCATACAGATAATCGGTCTTTGGTTTGTCTGTTACCTTCTATCTTGGAATTGAGGGATGAAATTCAGGAAAAATATGGTTATGAAAACCCGATTCGAGTTGGAGCTGCTGGTGGGATTGGTACGCCACAATCAGCCTTAGCTGCTTTTATGATGGGTGCGGCTTATGTTATGACTGGCTCTATTAATCAGTCTTGCCTTGAAGCTGGAACCTCTCAACATACTAAGGAAGTGTTGGCTAAAGCTGATATGACTGATGTCACCATGGCTCCAGCAGCAGATATGTTTGAAATGGGGGTAAAACTTCAAGTCCTCAAAAAAGGTAGCCTCTTCCCCCTACGGGCCCAGAAACTCTTTGAGTTATATAGAAGCTATGACTCGATTGAAGCTATTCCTATCGAGGAAAGAGAAAAACTGGAAAAACAAATTTTCAAGAGAAAAATAGAAGCTATCTGGGAGGATACCATAGCTTATATATCCCAACGAAATCCTGATAAAATAAAACAAGCTGCCAATAATCCTAAGGTAAAAATGGCTCTGATTTTTCGCTGGTACCTAGGATTGTCATCTCGTTGGTCGAAGTCAGGGGAGAAAGGCAGAGAAATCGATTATCAGATTTGGTGCGGACCTGCCATGGGCAGCTTTAATAACTGGGTGCAAGGGTCTTACCTCGCTGCTCCAAACAATCGCAGTGTGGTTGATGTGGCTCACCACATCATGAATGGGGCTGCATTTTTACACCGAATACAAAGTTTAAAAATTCAAGGACTACAAATGCCAGATTACTACAGTCAGTATCGCCCAGTTCCTCTTTCCTAAATTGTGAATTTTTCATTGTCGATATTGTCAACCTTAGTAATTGGTAATTAGTAATTGGTAATTGTGAGTACTATTGCTCCATTATCCATTACCAATTACCACGTTTAGTATAAACAATACTGCAGGGGAATGGAGACCATATAACTTATATATTACGTATATTACGTATATTACGTATATTACGTAATTTTTACCTAAGGATAATAGTATGCTAAAAACCCATAAAGCACCAGAAAAAGGAAGTCAATTTTCAACTCCATCAGACAAGGTTGTCCATGGTCGCAAGAATCTTAAGCTGATGGATGTTAATTATCGGCGTAACACTGAGTCAGATTACACCGAAAAGATAGAGGAGTTGTATAAAAACTTTGATTATAGCAGCAATAGCGATTATTACTGGGGTGAACCTGAGCTTTCAATGCTGTACGGTAGCCCCCTCTATGAAGCGGCTTCACCCTCACAACAAAAAGCTCTAAACCATCTTTATTGGGCTTTGAATTACTATTTAATTGCTGCTACTGAAACGAATACAATTTTATTTAATGAAGTTACAGCAAATGCCTTCTTTCCCTTTGATGATTACGAAGTTATCTGCCATGCGCTAGACCTTGAAACTAATCAAGAACGTTACCATGTTCGTGCCTTTAACACTATTGGTAGTAAGACAGAGTTAGCCCTAATGGGCGAAACAGTTTTTCACTGTCCTAGGTCAACCAAACCTAAGGAAATGGATAAAACATTAGCTGCTTTTAAAGGGATGGGTGGACGTACAAGCTCTCGTTTGGGAATGCAAGTGTACACCATCAGTATCAGTAATTCTCCTTTTCTAGCGAGCCAGTACTATACTGCCCGTGGGATCGGCAATTTAAATCTCAAAAATAAGGAATATAGTTTTTCCCAGTTATATAAGAGATTAGAGAAAAATCGTGAGTTTATTCCCGCTCCAACAGCAGTTTCTCGTTATCATCTACTAGACGAAAGTTTCCACACCGCAACGTCTCAGTTAATGTCCCACGAAATCTATAAGGATTTCCCTCAGCCAAACGCCTGGGAGAAGTACATTGGTAACCAAACGATCCACAGCTTACAAACCGATGTGTTTAATGGCCTATCTACTACACTCCCTGGTACCTTTGGTGGAAATCTTATGCCTATGGTGTATAAGCTCTTGCAAACACCTCTATTTAGCATGTCTAAGCAAGAAGCACTACTGATGATGGAGAAGTGTTTCTGTCAGGAACATCAAGGCTTACATGTGGCAGCTAAATATCACCAGCGTCTTCTATCGGATATCCGCAAGTTTCTCGAAGGTCTAGACTATCTGTCACCTGTTAATCGCGAGATGCGTCTGATGGCTTCATCCGGTTCAGTTGAAAAAGCTGTTGCAAATAACATTCGAGAGTTTAAGCAGTTCTCGAGATCCGTTAAGGGTTAGGTCAAACTTTTGCCAGCTCCTGCTCCAGTAATGTTATACATGAGATACCCAAATTGTTGCTATGGTGAGTATTCACGTTGAAGACGATCAACAAACCCTTGAGGTCGAACCTAACCAAAATCTAGCTGAGATCTGCGATGAGCATCCCATTTCCCTTCTTTTTGGTTGTCGGGAAGCATCCTGTGGCACCTGTCTAATCGAGGTAGTCAGAGGCATTGAACACCTGTCACCTATCACAGCTGATGAGCAGGATTTGCTGGATGTGTTAGCTCCAGACAATCCTCACGCACGTCTAGCTTGCCAGTGTGTTGTGATGGGCGATATTAGTATCAGTACTCTCAAGGGGTGAGGGGATGAACAGGTGAGGGTTAGTAAACAGCTAGAGAAAACGTCGCAGAGTCTACCAAAAACTCTTATTATTTGTTAAACTTAAATTAGGGTAACACCGACAGGGATTATTATGTAACTTAAATTAAAGCCGAAAACCAAGGGTTTAATAGTTGCGCTCTCTATCTCGGTGGAACCAACTTTGTTGACATTTTTATGGCGCTCGCGGGATATTCCGTCACAGAAGCGCGGAGATACCCCCTTGATGTGAAAGCATCTTGCATTGGCGGACTAAAGTTTATCTTGGTAGACTTTGGTAGCTAAAAAGTATCGGGATAAACAGGTCAGGAAAATTCCCTTTCCACAGTATCTTTTGTCCAAGCACAAGAACGGAGGGATGGAGTGATCACTCCATCCCTCCATCACTCGGTCACCCGATCACCCGATCACCCCATCACTCCTTAAACCAGATATCATTGTAAAAACTCAGGAGTTGAAAGGGGAGCATCGATTCGACGTTGACTAGGCTTGTCAAGTTTATAAATAATCGGTGGTTCTGGTAGCAGCAGATACCGCTTGCCCCAGCCATCATTAATATCCTCAGGTCTAGGTTCAGGTGGTTTACTCTGACCGGTGGGTAAGGCAACGGACAGAACTTCACGTGCCTGGACATACCGTTGACCATCGGATGTATTGTTGATCAGGCTGCTTGCTAAGGTTATTCGCTGCTTCTTTAACTGCTCTTCTAGTTCCCAGAGGGACTCTTTGGGGGCGAGGGTGGCTACAAAGGTTACTTCCTCTGCTGGTTTTAGTGATAACCCAAGTTTGGACTGATCCATTTGCCAGACTTCTTGAAACTCACCGTCTGGTGCAATTTGCCAGAGTTCCAAGTCGGTGTGCCATCTTCCCTTCTTTACATCGACATTTTCATAAGCCAAAATTGAATAGATAAAATTTGCCTCTCTGTTGAAAGAGAGCTCTTGATTAGGGTGCAAATAGCGAATCGCTGCTACCGTGATGGGAATTTCCTCGGGAAGATTCGTGGTTCCTGCTACGGTGTAGATCCCTGGACGGTCTGATTTGGTTACCCTAAGCTGAAAAATTGCTTCGGAAGATTGACCGAGTAATCGATTAGTTAATTGCCGTCCTGGTAATGGAAGCTGGGTGCATCCAGTACTTAATAGTAAGAGTATAAAGATGCTAAATACCCCTTTTAAAAAATGGGTCATGTTTTGTTTGACTATTTTTTTTGTCCAAATAAAAATAAAGGTTTTGTGCATAGCCGATAGTTGCATAAAATTGTGATTAAAATAAATTCTAACCTGTTAAAATTTATTTTGCTCAAATTTATTTATGATGATTAAGGCTTCCTAGGTTTAATTTTTAGTCATTTAGATTTTTTTATGTTATAGTTTTCTCAAAAAAATTAAAGTCTTTAAACTAGTTTTAGTATTTATATGATGAATAAGTTTGCTTTAACTATCCCCTAATTAATAGGTAATTAGTATTTTTTTATTGTAGGAATTTTAGATTAACATTAAGTTCAGTACCATTGGTATTCAATAACATTTATGAATTTTCAAACCTTGTGCTCTCGGATTAAACCTAAGATTATGAACAAAGTTATCAAGCATAATTCTATGACATAATTAGCCCCAATAAAAAAAATGGAGCAGCTTTTATCGGCTGGTAAAACATTTATTTGCCATAAATTTTAACTAAGCACAGTTATATTTTATTGATTGTGGTGCTCATGAGAGACATAAATCAAATCCCTATTGCTATTGATACTCATCAACCAAGCATGAGCGCCTCAAAGCGTTCGGTTGGGCTAAGTTACTTATTATCCATTGCCTCGACTTCCGCCTTAGAAAAATGGGGTTTTATAGCCCCGATAACCCTATCAATTTTGTTAGGTGTTGCTAGTCTGAAAACAGAACCAGCCCATGCTCATTTTTCGGGGCTATGTGCTAGTCTTCCGGATCAAATTGTTTCGGAAAAACCTCTTAGCCCTAAGAGCGAAACGTCGAAACCATCACAGAATAATGTCTGGAGCAACACAGACCAAGACCGGCTGGACAGGTTCAACTCTACCAATTTGTCTGAGAAGCCTCAGGAGGACTGGGCTGTTAAGGATTCATGCACGAGGATCAAGACTAGGTTTCAAGCAAACCCGAACAGCCAATACTACTCGGTTAGTAGCGGACAAGAATTTGGTTGTGGCTACACAAAGGAAAGCTGCCTGAGGTACTTTGATAGGACTGTAGGTTTATCCAAGCAATATGACCCTAAGAGCTTCCAGCCCAGTGAAGATGATTGGCTATCGATTGAGCCTAAGAAGCTGGCACAAACCAACTTTGAGGAAGCACCAGAGCGTCCATTAATTCCAGAGATTGAACCTAAGGATGATAACCCGTTAGCTCCGACCCTAAACGTACAAGGTGCCTTTCTGAATCAGGTAGACACATCAGCGAGACTACGGCTGCAAGGAACTTATCCCCTTTCTCCCCATGCTTTGTTTGGTGCCACAGTTGACCTCACCACTGGGGATGGCTTTTCCGACACCGAGGAAACGGGATTAAGTCTTAATGAACTTTACTTTACGACTTCTGTACCTAGCTATTCTAATCTCCGCTTTGTGGTTGGTCTAATGGATTTGACATCTTATTTTGACCGCAATAGCTTTGCTAAAGATAGTACGACCCATTTCTTTAACCCGGTGTTTCAGACGAATCCTGCTCTGGCAGCAGCTGGTATTGCGTCTCGTCCGGGGGTGCTACTCAACTGGAATTTAACCGACAACCTGGAAGTAAGAGCTGCGGGCTTTTCTTCAGACCGAGACCTGGATGATTTTGCCTTTGATGGGTTTTCTTCAGAGCTAGCTTTCCGGGTAGGTACAGCAATCATTCGGGGGACTTACCTATCGGCTCGGGATGCTCAGAAAGATGGATTCCAGGAAATTTTTTCTTTGAACCGAGGGGATAACGAGTTTGGTCCGAAGTCCTCTGACCGCGAAGAAGCTTACGGGATTAATGGAGAACTATATATTCCTGCTCTCAAGATGGGACTGTTTGGGCGCTATGGTTGGTACGAAAATCTTGATTTAGAGGAAAGCGGGGATACCTACAGTGTGGGTCTGAACCTCTTAGATTTGTTTATGGATGATGACCGACTAGGGCTTGGCTATGGTCGGCAATTGTCTAATGATGACTTGCGCCAGGACGAAGGTAATAAAGTACCAGATGTTTGGGAATTGTTCTATGACGTGCGTGTTTCACCTAATGTGCGTGCAGGTGTGACTTTGCAAGGACGAGATGAGTTTTCAGATACAATTCTTGGTGTTCGAGTCAGGGCTGATTTTGATGTGAGTAATCTGTGGGATTGAGTGCTGAGTAATGAGTAATAGGTTTTTCAAGCTACTCGCTAATAGAATTGCTGACATAGATAGAACATAGACACTGATTCATCCTTGATAGTTTACCCTTGATAGTTTATCCTTCATCCTTGATAGTTCATACTTCATCCTTTTGACCAATGAATAACAATTCTCTTGGCAAAAAAAATTTCCACTGGCAGCGTTGGTGGGTCTTTTTGATGGTTTTTGGGTTAGCAGGAGTATTAATCTTCAGCCCAGTTGAATCGGTGGTGCCAGCGCTCCAAGCACAAGTTACTTCTGCAGTACGCCGAGGTTACTCTCTTTTAAAGAAAGGATGGGTGGATAATGCGATCGCAACCTTTGAACAAGCTCTAAAAGGCTCTCCCCAATCGAAGGAAGGGAGGTTAGGTCTAGCGATAGCGTATCAGCGAGCAGGGCGAGATGCAGATGCTTGGGCTGCTTATCAACAAGTCTTAGCCATCGACCCAAACAATAAAGAGGCTCTCGAAGCAGTAGGAGAATTGGGAGGTTATCGTCCTGAATGGCAGACTGATGGGATTGAAGCCCTAACCACTTTATTAAACCTCACTCCTAATGATACTGGTGCTCGTGCTCAGCGGGCTTTACTGCTTGGCTACCAAGGTCGTTTTCCGGAAGCCCTAGATGATTATGAAATTGTGCTGGAGAGCAATCCTAGACCAGAAATTATTCTTGGTGCTGCTCAAATCTATACCTATAGTGGTGACTATCAGCAAGGGCTGGAGCTATTTGCTCGTTACCAAGCTAGCGGTAAGCCAATTCCGGGAAATGCAGCGGGAGCCTATGCTCTGGCTCTACGAGAAACTGGGAATCCTGCTCAGGCGGTACAGGTATTGGAAGCCCAGCTCAATCAATTTTCCCAATCCTATGGCAATGATACCTATCTACGGGCTGATTTAGCTCAAGCTTATCAAGCCTCTGGGCAACTGACAGAAGCTTTGTCTGTCCTAGAACCGTTGCGAGGGAGGGATGAGGCGGCTTTACCCTTAGCCAGGGCCCTTTCAGAAATTGGTCGTCGTGAGAGTCGCTCTGACCTAACCGAAGACGCGGTTACTCTCTACCGTCAGGTGCTGGCCTCAACACCAAAGCCATCTTCTGCTTTAGTCAGGGAAGTGGCTGATGTGATGAGTGAGCTACCAAGCCAGTGGGCATCAGCTCTACAGCTTTATCAGCAGTTGACCGAGGAGCAGTCGAATAACCAAAGTTTTTTGGTGAAGTCGAATAACCAAAGCTTGTTGGTGAAGCAGATTATTTTAGAAGGTAAATTGGGTCAGTTATCCCGAACTCAACGGCGACAGCGGCTGCTTGAGATAACCCAAACCCTACCGAGTGAAGCAGCTCAGCAACGAGATTTAGCCCAAGCTTTGTTGCGTCTAGACCCTCCTGACCCAGAACTGCTTAGTGTTTACCAAGATTTGCTGGCTACAGGGGTAGATGTACCGTTTTTGCATTTCCGTGTTGCTCAGATTTTGATAAAGCAGAATCAACTAGCCCAGGCAACAATTGCTATTGATAGTTACAGGGCAACGTCTACTGGTGGTTCCGACCAGAGTACGGAATTATTGCTAGCAGAGATTGACCGTCGCCAGGGAAATCTCGATGCCAGTATCCAGCGGTATCAGAGAATTATTCAGAGTAACCCAAATAATAATTTGTTCAATGGTGCTTTGCGGGGGTTAGCGGGAATCCACATTGCCCAAGGTGATCCACAGAAAGCTCTGGTTATCTATGACCAGCTGCTATCTCGCGATCGCAATGATTTATTAGCCCAGCTGGGGCGTACTAGTGTGGCATATCAAACTAAACGTATTGACCAAGAGGAAGCGGAAGGGGTACTCAATCAATGGCTACAGACTCAGCCTTCTATTGATCCACCGCCGGAATTGTTGAGTTTGGTGGGTACTTTGCCTGCTGACCCACAACGAGAAACCCTGTACATTACTCTACTAGAGGTCTCACCAGATAATGCTCCTGTACAATTGCGACGGCTACAGGTTTTAGCACAGCGAGACCCTAAGTTAGCTAAAGCTGAAATAGCTGAGTGGATTGCCGGTAATCCTGATAATATCGATGCCTACTTTGTGCAGGGAGAATTGGCTATGGGATTTAGGGATTTGCGATTAGCTAGCAACGCTTACGAAGAAATTTTGGAACGGGAGCCTGATCAAATTGGTGCCTTACTAGGGTTGGCAGGAATTAACTTTACTCAACAGCACTATGCTAAGGCAACGGGGCTTTATCAACAGATACTAGAACTGGAGCCAAAGAATTTATCGGCTCGCCAAAACTTGGCTGAATTAAGTGTTGCCCAAGACTTTCCGTTTACAGCCCTCCAACGGTTTGAAGGACTCAACTCGGAAGAGAAAGAGTCTACAGGGACAGTTAATCCTAAGCTCGATAATCGTATCCTGCGGCTGGAGGTAGATATTCTAAAACGGCGAGGTTTTCAGCCTTATTGGGAGCGGTACTAATACCCTTTCAATTTAGTTTTTAGGATTAGGGCAAGATGTTAGCTTTTAGGTGTTAGCTTTTAGGTGTTAGCTTTTAGTCCTTAAAGCCTAGCACCTGATAGCATTTCGATTTTATTTCTGAAGCAACCACCCTGTTTCAATAAGACTTGAAGCTAGTTTAAAATCTCAAATTAAACTTATATATATAAATAGATAGCCAAGAAGGTAATGGACTAATGATACCCCTATCAAATTGTAACTACGTAGGTAAATTAGACCAAATATTTCCCCAGCAACCAATGTAACTAGTATCGCTTGAGTTCCTAGGCTAACGTGAAACATTCCAAATAAAATTGCTGCAATAAAAACAGAAAAGTAACCTTTTTCATCTAGGAGAAATCGTTGCAAAGCTGTTTGCACAGTAGCTCGGACAAACTCTTGCATATAAGAGTGTATAAAATAAGTCAATGACATCACGGATACTAAAGATATCGGAAATTTTAATATTTTTGATGTTAATTGATTTCCGGTCGTAATTAGATCTATTCCAAACGCTATTAACCCTATTAATATAATTCCTATTCCACTGATTATCAAGCCATGTAAAACAGATTTATTAAAATTTATTTTTGTCACTCCTACTTCATCTAAAGAAATATTAAACTTTTTCAAGGTAATTAAAGCAGGAATGACTATTACTACAAGATGTATCCAAATAAACGCAACTGAATAAAGATTCATAAAATTTGGCAAAAAATCATCCAAACATGAATTAATCAGTATTGCGATCAGTGCCATCACTAATATAATGACGAAAAACAAGCCAAAATTATTGCGTTCTTTTAGCTGGTCGATTTGTTCTTGGAGATTAGCTGTATATTGAGTAGTCCAATATCGTAGACGCTTACTGACGTCATAAGTTATTGCTTCATCTATAATCTTGATGATTTCTTGAGCGTCATCGACATTCTCGAGAAGCTGGGTTCTAGATAAGATATAAACTTCAGTATTCGGTTGTGCTATTACAGAGCAAGTTCTAGGTCCTTCATCGAAGAATGACATTTCTCCGAAAGTTTCCCCGGCTAGGATTTCTCCAAATTTAATATTTGTATTAGTACGGGTTTCAACTTTCAATAAATCAACGGCTCCTGAGATAATAAAGTAAATTTCACTACTATATTCTCCTTCTTTGACAATCAACTCTTCCTGAGAGTATTTTTTAATTTCTCCAATCTTCTCTACCTCTTTTAACTGATCTTCTTTCAGGTATCCTAAAATATCAAACTTCTCTAACATGGATTAATACTGCCCATTTGAGGGTAACAATAAATCAAATCAACAAATCAAATCAACGACTTAGTCGCTGTTTTTTTTTAAAGTATCAAAAAATGATACAGATGGCAAAGCCATAATTTAAAGAATTATGACTGTGATATATTTTGCTCTTTACTTGCGTATTACCACTGACATTATAACGGTTTGGGGTTTATTTTAAGAGCGATTGCTTTTGTGGTGGGAAGCTTCAGAGGTTCGTTCAACTTCTTCAACCAAAATTACTGGAATTGGACTGGTTTCTAACACTGCCTGAGATACGGAACCGACCAGGACTTGCTGCCAGGGTTGATGTCCCCGTTTTCCGATCACTATATCTGTTACTTGATGCTCTTGGGCTATGCGAACAATTTCTTTGGGAATCGAACCGGTTACGGTAATAAACTGATGCCGAATATCCAAGAGCAAGCGTTTGGTTTGGTTCTGTAACTGCTTGACTTCTGGCTGATTTGATGTGGTGATCACATGTAAAACAATAACTTCCCCATTACTTCGTCTTGCTAAATCTGCTACTTTAGTTAATACGTGGGTGGCTAAACTAGAGGTATCGACAGCGGCTAGTAGGAGAGTATGAGAGGCAACGGTTACTTTGGTGGGGTCTACAGGGTCTTGGGATAAGAGTTTAGGGGCAAAGGTGGGAATTGCCCAAGCCCCTAGGGGTGCGGTAATCAAAATCGAGAGGGCTGCGATCGCTAAAATTGTCTGACCTCCTTCTAGCCCTTGACTCAAGGGAATACCACCAATGGCTGCTTGTACTGTGGCTTTTGCGGAGTTTCCGGGCAACAAAAACAGTTTCTCTCGCCAAGTCCAATTACTGCCCAATGTGGAGAGATACCACCCGACCATCCGACCGATACATAACCCAATGGCTAGGATTACAATGCCAGGTAACAGGGTTGTTTCTAATACCCGAAGTTGGATACTAGCTCCCATCAAGACAAATAGAATAATCTCTGCTACCACCCACAGATGGTTAAATTCTACTCGCAAGCGTCGTGCTAAGGGAGGGTCTAATTGTATTAGGAAAAATCCCATTGCCATGGTAGCTAAATAGCCAGAAAAGTATGGCATACTTTTAGCTAACACTACTAATAATAAGGCAAGTGCTGCGGTAATTAAGGTATCTTGGACGATAGTTTCGGTCCAATTTTGTTTGGTTAACAGGAAAATAATTAATTGAGCAGCGATATATCCAATTAAGACACCAAGGGCGACCTGGATTAGAACTTGCAGGGGTAGGAACTGGAGAGCATTACTGTTGATTGTTCCCTGTGCCAAGAAATTCACCATCAAACTGAACAGTAGCAATACTAGGACATCGGATAAGGCACTCCCAGTTAGAATCACATCTGGTATCCCTTTAGCTACGCCCCAGCCTAAACTTTTGAGTCGCAGCATTCCTGGCACAATCACGGCGGGGGATTCTGCTCCGACTACACAGCCTAGGAGTAATCCAGTGGGAAAATCGAAATTAAACAGTATCATGGCGGCAACAGCTACTGCGATCGCTTCGGTGATGGCGGGCAAAATGCCTAACCTTAGCGCAACAGTTCCTTGCTCCAGGAGTTTCTCAAGATCCAATCCCAGTCCTGCCCGCATTAAAATGACCATAACTGCGAAGGTGCGTAGGTCATCAGCCATAACTAGGACTTGTGGTGCGATCGCATCCCCCACTTCTGGTCCGATCAGGATACCCACCACAATCATACCAATCAAAGGAGGTGCTCCCAACCGACGGGCAAGTTGACCCCCAAAAAAGCCCATCAATAAGATCCGAATTGTACTGCCTAGCATCCGAAATGTTCGCGCTCGTATATAAAATGTAATTACTTGTCGCTCAATTATGAAAACACAGTTGATTCGGATTGGCAATACTTGATATCAGTTGTTATGAAAATCAAGCCTAACCTTGCTATTACTTTGGCTACTTTACTGCTATCAGTTGAGGGGGCAATTGGTCAACCTAATTCATCATTTCCTAACGCTACACCACCGACTCCACTACTTTCGGAGCAACAACGGGAAGAAGTGGAAAGGTTAATTAATGATCATCTAGAGAAAAGTTACACAATTCGCAATCAGATCCAATCGGAAGTTCATCGAACCTTTGACTGGACGATTAACCTGCTCAACCTTTTAATTACAGTACTAATCGCTATTCCTATTGTTACTAGTCTGGCAGTGCTCTTGCTACGTCGTAGCATCATCAACCAATTAGTGTCTGAGACGCAAAAGCAATTTCAAGAAGAAGCTGAACAGAAAATAAAAGAGCAAATTGATGCTGAAGTCACTACGGAATTAAAACGACAAGTTGAAGCTTTTAAGCAGGAGCTGGAAACCCTTAAATCTGATTTAGTTTCTCAACTCCAGCATCTAGTTGTGGCTGCTCAACATGAGAAAGAGCAGATTTTTAACGAAATTTCTCGAATTACTCCCTCCATTATCCAAGAAGAATTTGTTGCTCCAGAAGTCCAACAAAAACTGGAAGAGCTAACTAAACAGCTGGAGTCGTTAAAGTCTGCTAATCCCCAGCTCTACTTAACAGTTGATGACTATATCAATCAAGGGCACGCTCTGTGGATTGAAAATCGCTATCAAGATGCGATCGCATCCTATCAAAAAGCGCTTCAGCTCCAGCCAGATTCCGATGTGGCTTGGTCAGGAAAAGGCCAAGCCCTGCAGAGATTAAAGCGATATGACGAATCCCTGGCTGCCCATGCCGAGGCGATTAAAATTAATCCGAACAACTTTAGGAGTTGGTTTGGACAAGGTTATACTCTCAGATACATGGAACAGTATGAAGAAGCACTTATTTCCTATGATCAGGTTATTCAGCTCAACCCAGATTTTCATCATGCTTGGAACCATAGAGCCTATGCCTTGATCAAACTTGGTCGCTATCAAGAAGCCTGGAAAAGTTTGGAAAGAGTACGGCAGCTAAAATCAAATTCATCTAATCTTTACTACAACGAAGCTTGTTATTATGCCTTAAACGGTGAGATTGACTCAGCAATTGCTAGTCTAAAACAAGCGATGAGTTTGAATGATAGACTTAAGTCTATCATTAATATTGATGCGGATTTTGACATGATTAAAGACGATCAACGGTTGCAAGACCTAATTAATCCATAGATCTGACCATTGTATTTATCTCTTCGTCTACCTTTGCTGGCATCTAGAGAGTAGGTAGCTACTGGTAGTGAGCAGATAGTTTAAGGGTTTTAAAATTGCCTACATCGTCTCATTCCTTACATCCCCTAATCCATTCGTTACCCCATCTGCTCCATCTACTTGAGTGTACAAGTTATCGGTATGATAGCTTAGTTGTTTGTAATTTGGTAACTTATAGCACATTTCTTCTATTTTATTTTGTCCAGCCAATTCCCAATTTCTAATTTTTCAAGCCAAAATATTAAGTAATACCATGTTGCATTCCTTGGGGTAACTATGTTTAAGGTTGACCGTTGAGGGTGAAACGTTAACTATTAATAGTCAAATACTAGTCAAATACTAGTCAACAGCAACGGTAATCCTATCAGTAAATTACTACTTTGACCGCCACTTGGTATAGGCCAGTTAAATGGGTGACTACACTAGACAAGGAGAGTGGCCGTGACAACCCTTAAAAAATTAATCGACCAAATCAAGACAGAGTTATCTGACGAATTCAGTCAGCGGTTGCGCAAAATGCTCATGAACCAGGACAAAGAGTGGTTAGTAGAGCAGATCATCTCATTAACCTTGAGCCGAGACAACCAATTGGTCTATGGCATACAACCGCCAACTACCCAGAAGCTAGCTCTAGCCTTAAAAGATAAAGAAAGAAAACACCGGGCTAGACTTGAACGCATCTCTAAGATAGAGCTTGATGAGGACAAACTAGCCCAAATTATCAAGAGGTATAAGAGACTAGATCGGGAGCAACTCGAAGCAGAAGGATACCTAAACAATCCTCCTCAAAAAGGGACAGCTCTAATTACTAACACCGAAAGGAGTAGTAAGGGTAATGAAGTTTTGCTTGAAGCTAAAGATGTGTTTTACGCACTGCTCTTTGGGGATGAAGATACTAATGTTCGATTTGATCGAGTAGAACGGGAACTGTTGACCTTGATCGTACCAGAGCATAAATTCCAAGTTATAGACTTTATGGTAGCGGTAACCCAAATAGGAGGAGAAGGAACCTGGAAAGATCCTAATAATGTCTCCAATGACGACCGGGAAAAAAATATTATCTTGCAAACGGAATACGGTGAAGTAAAGAGCGAACTGATTAGTGAAGGGTTACTGGCTACTGTGAAAATGATCAATAATCTGGAAATAAATGAACAGGTACTTTATTTTCGGATGATAGATGTGGAGCAGAGTTCATTGATTGCTTAAATGATTGAAAACTTAAACAAGTCTCTGGCAAATAGCCAACTGTATTAGTAAACTACATTACTCAACTGGATTAAACGTTTGATAGTTGCCTCCTAAGGCTTCCACAACTGTGTGAGTATTAGTGATTAACATTTTGATGTAAGTATCAGCTTCACTACCTGGTACACCTAAGGAATCAGAGTATAATTCTTGTGGTGCTAACTTCACTCCAGCTTCCTGGGCCACAGTGTTGATCAAAGCTGGGTTGATCGTGGTTTCGGCAAAAATCACTGGAACCCCAATTTTTTTGATAGCCTCTGCCAAACCCTTGACAGTCTGAGCACTGGGTTGTTCCTCAGTATTCATGCCAATTAAGGTTCCAGCCACTGGTATGCCATAGGCACGAGCATAATATTGAAAAGCATCATGAGTTGTGACTAGGTAGCGGTACTTCTGAGGAATAGTTTGAATCTGCTGGAGAATCCAAGCATCAAGCTTTGTCAATTCAGCAGTTAGCTGTGCTGCATTCTTGGTAAATTCTTCCTTGTCCTCCGGTGAGAGTTCAATCAACTGGTCCCGAATGGCATTGACCATTGCGATCGCATTTTTAGCATCCCCCCAAACATGAGGATCCGGTTCCTTCTTGCCTTCGTATTCAAAATCCAAGGGTGACACCACTTCCCCAACCGCAAAGCTCTTGACCTTAACCCCAGCAGACTTAATCAGTTTAATTATTGCTGGTTCTAGATTGTAGCCATTGTATAAAATCAGATTAGCTTGTTCCAACGCAATAGTATCTGCTGGGACTGGCTCATAGACATGGGGATCTGCTCCCGGTTTTAGGATACCCGTCAGTTCAATTTCATCTCCTCCTACTTGTTTCGTCCAGTCAGTAATGATAGTGCTAGTGGTAACTACATTCGGCTTATCATCGCCATCAATACCACTCTGGTTTGTTCCGGTGGTATCACACCCACTTATCCAGACTCCTAAAATGATTACTACTGTCAGCCACCATTGGCGCTTTATACTGTGAGACTGAGTAATTACTCTCAACCGCTTTGCTCCAATTCAAAATTATCAATTCAAAATTCAAAAATACCCCACGAAGGAATTCAGGGGATTGAAACAGCGATCCAGCCCGGTCTTGGGGGTTCCCCCCATGAGCGACTGGCGTTCCACAGGACTTACAAGGTGCGGGCGCAGGTGACCCACACAGACCCATGCGCCATGAGCAACTGGCGTGGAAACCCCCTCATGAAGGCGCTACATGCCTAAGAAACTGGGTTTGCAGCATAAGTCTTATCATATTCTTTTCATTTTTCATGGTAAACTATTTTCATATTTGTTTCATTTTTTGTTTCCGGAACCCTCTATGCCAGATGCTGCCTCGGTTCATCACCTTGCTTCTCCTAAGAGGAAACACCAAGCTGGATATACCCATGTGTCCCAGACAGGAACCATTACCCTGAGGCAACTGGGTGTACACTACCGCCTAGTAGAAGCACTCAGGGATATCAACTGTGAGATCAAACCAGGACGATTAACTGGAATTATTGGTCCGAATGGTGCAGGGAAAAGTACTTTGATGAAAGCCATGCTGGGGTTAGTTCCCACTGCCACGGGCTTTGCTGTGTATCAGGGAAAACCGTTGATAGAACAGTTAGAAAAGGTGGCTTATATGCCACAGCGGACGCAAATTGACTGGACTTATCCCGCGACTGTCTGGGATGTTGTGCTAATGGGTAGAGTCCGGAAAACAGGATGGTTTCGTCGCTTTTCTACGGTATCCCGGCGGATCGCAGCGGATGCCATCGAACAAGTTGGGATGGGGGATTACCGCAATCGTCCGATTGGACAGCTATCGGGAGGACAGCAGCAGCGCGTCTTTCTCGCTAAAGCATTAGCTGAACAAGCAGATATATTCTGTTTTGATGAACCGATGGCTGGTATTGACAAAAAAACTGAAGCTGTAATTTTTACTATCCTCCATCAACTCGCCGATGCCGGAAAAATTGTGCTGGTAGTTCACCATGATTTGGGAGAAGCAATGACTAATTTTGATGATTTGATTTTGTTGAATCGGGAGTTAATTGCTAGTGGCTCTAGGCAAGAGGTATTGAGTGCAGCTAATATCCAACAGGCTTATGGTGGTCAAGTCGTTTTTTGGTTAGATCCAGTTGCTGTCAAGTGAAAGAAGGCAAAAGGCAAAAGGCAAAAGGCAAAAGGCAAAAGGCAAAAGGCAAAAGGCAAAAGGCAAAAGGCAAAAGACAAAAGGCAAAAGGCAGAAGGCAAAGGTAAACTGGGCTCTATCTTTCTTATTTGATTTCACTAATATACGCTTTAATTATACAAGATATTAGCAAAAATTATCCTATCCTATGCTTGATTAACTCTTGCCTCTTGCCTCTTGCCTCTTGCCTCTTGCCTCTTGCCTTTCCTGAAGGGAGTATGTTCACAATTCAAAGAAAAATACTATATGTTAGATGTTTTAATTGAGCCGTTGCACTATGGGTTTATGCAGCGATCGCTAATTACTGCCGTGTTAGTGGGCATCGTTTGTGCGGCAGTTGGTAGCTACCTCATGGTACAGCGACTTGCCTTACTTGGAGATGCTATCAGTCATTCTGTACTACCGGGATTAGCGATCGCATTTATGATCGGTGCTGACATTTTTGTGGGAGCCTTTATTGCTGGGGTGGTTAGCACTGTGGTGATTACTTGGATCCGGACGCGATCGCAAATCAAAGAAGATGCCGCCATGGGGATTGTGTTTTCCGCTTTCTTTGCCCTCGGTATCACCTTAATTACGGTGATGCAGAAAGATAACAAAATTGACCTTAATCACTTCCTATTCGGTAATATTCTGAGTGTCACCAATGAAGAAGTGATCAATACAGCCATTATCACCGCCATTGTACTATCAATCATTCTCCTGCTGTACAAAGAATTAATGTATTATACCTTTGACCCATTAGGGGCAAAAGCAGCAGGTTTACCAACTAACTTGCTGAATTTTGGTCTGATGATCTTGATTGCCTTGACCATTGTCGCTAGCCTCAAAGGAGTTGGAGTCATCTTGGTGCTAGCCATGTTAATCACACCAGGAGCAACAGCTTACTTATTAGTCAATCGGTTGCACCAGATGATGATTTTGGGTTCAGCCCTTGGGGTAGTAGCTAGTATTACTGGTATGTACCTGAGTTATTTTTTTAATCTGCCTTCTGGACCAGCAATTGTTTTAGTAGCTTTTGGTTTATTTATGCTGGCATTTTTGTTTAGTCCCAGTCAGGGAGTTTTAACTCATCCCAATACTCAGTTAGGACAAGCACAAATTTGGCAGGAAATTAAGCGGTTGTGGCGTTGATATAGCATTTTTATTTCAGTTGTCAACATAGTCTACCTTGAGAAAGGCAAAAGGCAAGAGGCAAGAGGCAAGAGATAAGAAAGTATATAGGAATTTTTGGTAATGGAAAGAACTGTCATCTTTTTTTTCCATTCATTTGGAAATGCTATATCTGGTATGGGATTGTGATTCGCGCACCGGCAAAAAGGGAGGTAGAAGGCAGAAGGAAGGGAGTATGGTTTAATCGGAGATGGTTTTTTATCACTAATCATCCGGACATAATATCATTCATTGCTGAGTATCGCAACAAGAAAAAGAGGGGGAAGATCACCGAAGTTGGAATTCTGTGATCTTCCTATCCTCATCTAACAATAATTCTGCAAAAAAATGATTTTATGGTCCCGCAAGCTTTGCTCTACCAGAGGCTTGCAGAAAAACCCTAGACAAACACTTGATCGAAATTGTCGTTGAGAGTGCTAGCCTGAGTCCAACTCACCACACCCAGAAGCTCTCCGTTGCGGGAGATTTCAGCACCCTTAGCACCATCAACAATGCTGATCTGACTAGTATCGCCAACATGTAAGGTAGTTTGACCAAGCTGGAAGTTATTAATAGTATCAAAACCATCACTGTTTACGAGGATAATTAGATCCTTACCACCTCCTAGCCAAATGGTGTCGTTACCACTGCCACTATTAATGTAATCATCCCCAGAGCCAGAATAGAGCACGTCATCACCAGACATACCAATGATTGCATTATCACCTTCACTGCCGAAGATGGTATCGTTACCGGTACCACCGATAATCGTATCCTGCTGTGAACCACCCTCAAGCCGGTCATTACCCTCACGCCCGAAAAGGATATTCATTCCCTCACGACCAAAGATCATGTCATCGCCGGCCAAACCATCAATCTGATCGTTTGCGCCAGTCCCGGACAGGGTATCATTGCCTGGTGTTCCGGTGATATTATTGAAAGATTCCATTGATGTTTGCTCCGTAATTAATGAATCGTTAGCTCCTATGTAACCCACACCTGGGTTGTGTCTGAGGTTGTATCTGAAAACTGCTGTGTTTTTCAGCCTCTAATGGTTAATCAAACTAAATGTTCCCTTTTTCTACAAAAGAGCCAGCTTTTGTAATATTTCTTAACAAAAGTCCTGGACAGAGCAACCGTGATCAAAAATGCGCCTGAGTTCACTCAGACGCACTATGCTCATCAAATCATGATTTTATGCTCCGGCAAGCTTTGCTCTACGGCAGCCTTGCATAAAAACCCTAGGGCGTGTCATCAAATAGGAATCAATCTAGTTTAGAATCGATAAGTGTAGAGAGTTGAGTCAATCAGGATCCGTGCTATCATGACACGTCGCGTGAGCCTTGCGGGATGACCAGTGGGAACGAATCAAAGACTCACTACCAGGACGAAAAGAGACAGTTGGAGTGACGGCATGCATATAACCGATTATTTGTCGAAGCAGTGCTGTATCGGTACCCTTGCCGGTATTCCCTGGCGAGACTTACCGGAAAGATTTGGGGATAAACGAGATAGTTCATACCCGTTTGCTGTCGGTGGGCAAGAAGTGGCGTGTGGCAAAAGATATTTGAGGAGCTAGCCAAGGATCCAGACAATGAATATGCAATGATTGACTCAACAATTGTACGCGCCCACCAGCATAGTGCTTTGAAGTTACCGTAAGATAGTTGAGCCTTTATAGTTAGTAGGTTATGCGTAAAAGGTTCAAGTCTTTTGTAATAAGGCTCAACTATCTAAGGTTTCGTCTCTTGGGGCAAAGGGGGGGATGCTGCGGGGGAAGCCATCGGTCGCAGCAAAGGTGGACTGAGTACGAAAATTCACGCCGTGGTAGATGCCGCAGGTTACCTACTGGCTTTCATTTGACCCCTGGACAAGCATGTGACCTCGATGGAGCCGATGTGCTACTCGAAGACCTTAGAGCCGATACACTGATTGCAGACTTTGAAGTTACCGTAAGAGAGTGGAGCCTTTATGGGTGATGCTCTTTCAGAGCCGCTCCGCGAACGGTTTTGCATAAAAGGTTTGAATCTTTTGTAATAAGGCTCCACTCTCTAAGGTTTCGTCCAAGGGATATGATGCTGACGAGCGCGTGATTAAACGACTTGAAAAAAAGGGAACTACAGCGGTGATTCCACCCAAACGCAACCGTAATTAAGTGCGTGAATATGATAAATAATTGTACAAAGCACGACATCTGCGCCACGAATTTCTTTGCCCAACTCAAACAATATCGAGGAATCGCGACACGTTATGATCAGCGAGCAATAAACTTTCTCGGGGCAATTTATCTTGCTGCTACTGTTATCTGGCTTAATTGATGACACGCCCTAGAGAAACACCTGATCGAAATTGTCAATCAGAGTGCTAGCTTGAGTTGAACTCACCACAGCCAATAGGTCTCCGTCGCTCGAGATTTCCGCACCATTAGCACCATCAACGATGCTCAGCTGATCACTATTGTAAAAATCAAAGGTAGTTAAACCAAGCTGGAAGTTGTTGATAGTATCAAAACCATTGCTGCTTTCGAGGACAATTAGATCCTCACCACCCCCTAGCCACAGGCTGTCGTTACCACTGCCACTGCTAATGTAATCATCGCCAGAGCCAGAATAGATTATGTCATTACCAGAACCACTATAGATTACATTATCACCCTCACTGCCGAAGATGGTATCGTTACCGCTACCACCGCTAATCACATCCCGCTGTGAACTACCGTAGATCTCGTCATTACCATTACCGCCGATAAGGGTATCAATTCCCTCACTACCAAAGATTGTGTCATTGCCAGCCAAACCGTCAATCTGATCGTTTTCGACAGTGCCGAACAGGCTATCATTGCCTGATGTTCCCGAAATCCGATTGTCCTCAATATCGAAGTTAATGTTGAGATCAATCAAGCCTGTGTTGCCGAAAAAGCTATCAACAGCAATTTGGTAATTTGTACCAGCGGTAACAGTAAATATAACTTGGCTTTGTACACCAAAGGTATCATCATTACTGGCAATCGGGGTTAAACTGTCAACTGCTGAACCAGTATAGACTGCCAGGGTAGTGTCGTAGTTACTCCCAAAAGTGTCAATGGTCACGATACCATCAGCGGGAGCTGTCCAAGACCACCAGGCAGAATTCCACTGGAAGTCAATTACTGCATGATTCGGTTCACCTGGTTCCCCAGTGAAACCCTCGTTAGTGCCTGTAGTACTAACTGATGTACCGTTTAAGGATATCCGGTCTGCAAAGTTATCATTAGAAACCATTGATTTGCCCTCTGTAATTAATTAATTTTCAGTTCTTATATAATGCACACCTGGGTGGTATCTGAGGTTGTATCTGAAAACTGCTTTGGTTTTCAGGCTTTAATAATTCATCAAGTTAAAATTGACCTTTTATGCAGAAAACCAATTTTTGTAATAGTTTTTAATAAAATCCGTGGGCAGACCAACCCTGATCAAAAATGCGCCTGAGTTCACTCAGACGCACTATGCTCATCAAATCATGATTTGATCCTCCAGCAAGCTTTGCTTTACCGGAGCTTTACAGAAAAACCCTAGACAAACACCATGTCGAGATTGTCTATGAGAGTGCTAGCTTGAGTCGAACTTACCACAGCCAAGAGGTCTCCGCCGCTTGAGATTTGGGCACCATTATAACCATCAACGATGCTGAGCTGGTTAGGATTGGCAACATCAAAGGTAGTTAGACCAAGCTGGAAGTTTTTGATAGTATCAAAGCCATCCCCGGTGTTGAGGACAATTCGATCCTCACCACCCCCTAGAGAAATGGTGTCGTAACCACTGCCACTATTAATGAAATCATTGCCAGAGCCAGAATAGATCATGTCATTACCAGAACCACCATAGATTCTGTTATTACCTTCAGCTCCTCTGAGGGTATCGTTACCGCTACCACCGTAAATCAGATCCCGCTGTGAACCACCCTCGATCAGGTCATTACCATTACCGCCGTAAAGGGTATTAACTCCCTCAGCGCCTCTGATGGTATCGTTACCGTTACCACCGCGAATGAAATCCCGCTGTGAACCACCAAAGATTTGGTCATTGCCATCACCGCCGAAAAGGGAATTAATTCCCTCATTACCAAAGATTTGGTCATTGCCATCCAAACCCCGAATCCGATCGTTTCCGACAGTGCCAAACAGGTTATCATCACCTGGTGTTCCTGTGATACTATTAATAGAATTCATTGATGTTTCCTCCTTAATCAGGAATCGTCAGTTGCTATGTAACCCACACCTCGGTTGTATCTGAAGTTACATCTGAGGTGGTGTCTGAGGCTGTATCTAAAAACTGCTGTGTTTTTCAGCCTCTAATGGTTAATCAAACTGAATCTGCCCTGTTTCTACAAAAGGGCAGTTTTTTGTAATATTCCTTAACAAAAGCCCTGGAAAGACCAACCCTGATCAAAAATGCGCCTGAGTTCACTCAGACGCACTATGCTGATCAAATCATGATTTGATCCTCCAGCAAGCTTTGCTTTACCGGAGCTTTACAGAAAAACCCTAGACAAACACCATGTCGAGATTGTCTATGAGAGTGCTAGCTTGAGTCGAACTCACCACAGCCAAGAGGTCTCCGCCGCTTGAGATTTGGGCACCATTATAACCATCAACGATGCTGAGCTGGTTAGGATTGGCAACATCAAAGGTAGTTAGACCAAGCTGGAAGTTTTTGATAGTATCAAAGCCATCCCCGGTGTTGAGGACAATTCGATCCTCACCACCCCCTAGAGAAATGGTGTCGTAACCACTGCCACTATTAATGAAATCATTGCCAGAGCCAGAATAGATCATGTCATTACCAGAACCACCATAGATTCTGTTATTACCTTCAGCTCCTCTGAGGGTATCGTTACCGCTACCACCGTAAATCAGATCCCGCTGTGAACCACCCTCGATCAGGTCATTACCATTACCGCCGTAAAGGGTATTAACTCCCTCAGCGCCTCTGATGGTATCGTTACCGTTACCACCGTAAATCACATCCCGCTGTGAACCACCAAAGATTTCGTCATTGCCATTATCGCCGAAAAGGGTATTAATTCCCTCATTACCAAAGATTTGGTCATTGCCATCCAAACCCCGAATCCGATCGTTTCCGACAGTGCCAAACAGGTTATCATCACCTGTTGTTCCCGTGATATTATGAATAGAATTCATTGATGTTTCCTCCTTAATCAGGAATCGTCAGTTGCTATGTAACCCACACCTCGGTTGTATCTGAAGTTACATCTGAGGTGCTGTCTGAGGCTGTATCTAAAAACTGCTGTGTTTTTCAGCCTCTAATGGTTAATCAAACTGAATCTGCCCTGTTTCTACAAAAGGGCAGTTTTTTGTAATATTCCTTAACAAAAGTCCTGGGCAGACCAACCCTGATCAAAAATGCGCCTGAGTTAACTCAGACGCACTATGCTAATCAAGTAATGATTTTATGCTCCTGCAAGCATTGCTCTACCGGAGGCTTGCAGAAAAATCCTAGACAAACACCTGATCGAGATTGTCTATGAGAGTGCTAGCTTGAGTCCAACTCACCACAGCCAGGAGGTCTCCGCCGCTCGAAATTTCCGCACCATTAGCACCATCAATGATGCTCAGCTGACTACTATCGCCCGCATCAAAGATAGTTAGACCAAGCTGGAAGTTATTGATAGTATCAAAACCATTGCCGCTTTCGAGGACAATTACATCCTCACCACCCCCTAACCACAGGGTGTCGTTACCACTGCCACTATTAATCAAATCATTGCCAGAGCCAGAATAGATGATATCATTACCAGCACCAGCAAAGATTTCATTATTACCTTCACTGGCGAAGATGGTATCATTACCGCTACCAGCATTAATCACATCTAGCTGTGAACCACCGTAGATCAGGTCATTACCAGCACCAGCAAAGATTTCATTATTACCTTCACTGGCGAAGATGGTATCGTTACCGCTGCCACTATTAATCAAATCATTGCCAGAGCCAGAATAGATCAGGTCATCACCAGCACCAGCAAAGATTTCATTATTACCCTCACTGGCAAAGATGGTATCGTTACCGTTACCACCGCTAATCACATCCAGCTGTGAACCACCGTAGATCACGTCATTACCATCACCCCCGAGAAGGGTATTAATTCCCTCACTACCAAAGATAGTGTCATTGCCAGCCAAACCCTCAATCTGATCGTTTTCGACACTGCCGAACAGGCTATCATTGCCTGATGTTCCTAAAATAAGATTGTCGTCAATATCTAAGTTAATGTTGAGATCAATCAAGCCTGTGCTGAAGGAAAAGCCATCAACAGCAATTTGGTAGGTTGTACCAGCGCTAACAGTAAATACAACTTCACTTTGCAAACCAAAGGTGTCATCATTACTGGCAATCTCTGTTAAGCTGTTAACTGCTGAACCGGTGTAGACTGCGAGGGTAGTGTCGTAGTTACTCCCAAAAGTGTCAATGGTAACGATCCCATCAGCGGGAGCTGTCCAAGACCACCAGGCAGAATTTAACGGGCTGCTAAATACTGCATGATTCGGCTCACCTGGCTCCCCAGTGAAACCCTCGTTGCTCCCTGTGGTACTAACTGATGTACGGTTTAAGGAGATCCGGTCTGCAAAGTTATCATTAGAAACCATTGATGTTTGCTCCGTAATTAATGAATTCTCAGTTGTTATATAATGCACACCTGGGTAGTATCTGAGGCTGTATCTGAAAACTGGTGTGATTTTCAGCCTTTAATAATTAATCAAGTTAAAATTGCCCTTTTTCTGAAAAAAAACAATTTTTGTAATAGTTATTAATAAAATCTGTGGGTATAAAAAACCTCATTAAAAAAGCGCCTGATTTCACTCAGACCCACCAAATTAGGTTACCCCTTAACTATAAGTATAGCGCTATCAAAGACGCTATCTATGCATTTTTTTTACTTTTGTTAGAGTTTTATTAAATTTTACCGAATCTTCATTTTACCTTTCCGGTTTTTCATGAATGGGCAAGTAAATAGGCTCAGGGGGTGACAAGCTAATTGAAAATATTACAGGGGTTAGGTTTTAGGGGTTAGGTGTTAGGCAAGAATGTCCGTGCGGGTATGGATTGATTAAAACTATCATTGACGAAGTATGCGTGAAAATTGCTTCAATAGAGAGCAATACAAAAGACTCCGATGCGCTCATTTTACCCAACACCTAAAACCTAACACCTAACACCTATATAGGTTTGAGCTTTTTTGTCACCCCGTGAACTTTCAATGTGTAAGCAATTTTGCCTAGGTACTTAGTTGTGAATTAGGAAACGGCAAAGTCAGTTATTTTACGGCGTTCTAAGGTTTTAAAGGCAAGGACAATTTGTTGGGGTGAAATGCCTAGTTTTACCAGTTCGTTGGCGACTCCTTCTTCTGTGCCGTCTTGTTGAAGCCAAATTTTTTCGTTAATGATATCAATGTGAATCAAACTGCCGTAAATTCTTTGATTTTTGTGCCAACCTATTTCCATGAGGAGATAGTGATCTTTATTTTCGTCAATGATTAATTGAAGGTCGCTTTCGGGGTCATTTCCTAAAAATTCAACGTAGTCTTGTAAGACTTTGATAATGGCTTGTTTTAGATTAGTTTTGTTTAAGGTATCCATGTAATAAGCTCCTCTTGATTGACGTCAAAGGTAAAAATGCGAATGATTTTATCTTCGATTAAAACTTGTCCTGCTTCTTCTTCAAACACTGATGTTCTCACATCTTCTGGAACAGCTAAATAGAGTTTTCTTTCGGGTTCGTAGCGTGCCAGTAGGTGTTCATACAAGACAAATTGACCCACTGCTTCCTCTAAATCTTTCATTTCTGATGCACTGCGGAAACTTTTGATTTCAACAGCAATTTTCTGGACACCTTTTTCCGCCGCAATGAGTCGTTCTGCCCCTAAGTCAATATATAAATTCTTTTTTCTAGTGAGTTTTAAACGATAGGGATCGTGGGTGATTGTCCAACCGTCTTTTTGAAGGGCATTGCGTACACTATCATGATAGTAGTCACGAACTGGCATGGTAATTATTTTAATAATTAATTTATTTATTTATTTATTTATTTATTTATCTTAATTTACTCTGACCATTACCGTTATGATTCGGGTATTCTTAAGTTAGCAAAAAGTGATTATCCAAGGGTCAACAAGATTATTCATAGATGCTATGATGAATATCAAGCTTATTTTCAGAAGTGCTCCTATTTACTAAACCATTAGCACCAGGGCTGAGGGTATTCAACCTGACTTGATATTATTCATGATGTCGCTTTTTAGCCCAAAGTACACCTGACATTATATCTTTATTTATCGTGTTAAATTTTACATCTCAAATACAAACGCTAAATCAAATTTTTTCCAAATCTTCATTATACCTTTCCGGTGTTTCATGAATGGGCAAGTAAATAGGTGATGCTTGCTAACGTGGCACCAGCCATGACGATATTTTTTAAATAGCTTAAATAGCGTTGTGAGTAACTGCTACTGAGTAATAGTAAGAAATAGATATCTAGGTATACACGAGAATAATCTAAATAATACCCTAAGATAGTCATGCTAGTCATTGAAAATAGCACAGCATAAATAATTGCACTGATTAGGATAACTTTGTTTTCCCGCAGGGAATGACTGGCTAGCAGTATAGTAACTAAAAAAGCTGCTATTAATAAGGCAAATGAATAAGCTTCAAACAGGTTTTTTACCCCTAGTCCTCCTGTGAGACTATTAATCAGCTTTTGACCTATGCCAAATAGGGGGTAGCCAAAATTTTCACTACCTTCTAGATTCTCTTGAGCCTCTAGATGATAGAAAATATAGATAGCCCACCCAGCTACTGGTATCCAAGCCCATAATAGATGTTGCAGCTGCCGACCTTTGCGCTCCCATATACTGGTTAATAAAATTGCCAACCACATTAATAGCATTGTCTCCCTTGTCAGACAAGCAGCTGCGATCGCTATTGCTGTGTAAATCGCTTTTTCATTGCGATAAAAATAGATAGCTGTTACCAGCAGCAAGCTACTGATTAAATCAGCTGTTGAAAGAGATAAAACCATCCAAATTCCTGGTATAGAAAGAACTAGGAGTGAGTGCCAAGTTCTACCACTATATCGTTTGAAATATAAACTACTCACAAATACTATGAGAATAATAGCTAGACAGTTAATCCCAACCATTGCGTAGGGAATTAGCTGGGGATTCCCAAAACCTAATAGATAACCTAGCAGTGGATACAGAATTCTTCTGTAGCGATATTGCGGAGGAGTAATGGCTTCTATTGTCCCTGAGTTTTCTAACCATGGATCGAGGGCAATACTTAGAAACTGTTGACCATCATATCCCTGCTCTCCCTGATAAATCAATACTTGATCACTATTGAGATAAGGAGAAATAGGAAATAATGACCCAATTCTGAAAAAGCCAGTAATATTCCCTTCAAATTTTACAAAATAAAAGAAACTTACTATAATTAATACTAAAATAGCAGCCAATATTGTATGCCTAATCTCAATCGGCTGCCGATTCCATAATTGTTTCATGACCTACACTTGTTTTATGAGCTAACCCGCTCTTCCCTATCATCCTGTAAGCATTCAGCCGTCAGCTATCAGTTATCAGCTATCAGCTAATGCGCTACTTGAGGTGCTACTTGAGATGCTAAAGGTCTGTGGCCACGCTAAGGGAACAGTTTATGCCCATAGCTTAGGCTACTAATGGTGCTTTTGAATAAAATAAGCTGTTCGCGCAGCGTGAGCGAAAAGCTCACGGCTGACGGCTGTTCGCGTAGCGTGGCCAAAGGCCTTTAGCTGAATGCTTACAATTCGCAAAAAGTAAAAATGCGCCTGGTTAATTCCAGACGCGGGTAATCTTTGCAGGTGAAGATAATAAATGAAATAAAATGAAATTAACCGAGTGCTTCAGCACCACCCACAACTTCCAGAATTTCCTGGGTAATTGCCGCTTGCCGTGCCTTGTTGTAGGTTAGGGTTAGTTTACCAGTCAGTTCCGAGGCATTATCACTGGCATTACTCATTGCTGTCATCCGACAAGCCAGTTCACTAGCTGCTGACTCTTGTAAGGCCCGTAGTAACTGGTTGTTTAGATATAAAGGCAACAGGGCATCCAGAATTTGGACAGGGTCTTGTTCAAAAATCATGTCACGGGGGAAAGTCTCGGTACTTGTCCTTGTGACTACCTCTCGCTCCACCTTGAACTCACCACCTTTAGTGGTTAATCTGAAGATCTCATCATCCTGTGATTCTAGTCCCTTAGCTGTTAGGGGTAGCAGGGTTTGAACCGCAGGTCGAGAACTAATCAATGAGACGAATTTGGTGTATATCAACTCCACCCGGTCTACGGTTTCAGACAGAAACAGGGAGAGGAGTTGGTCAGCAATCATAGATGCTTCTGATGCTGTGGGAATCTGTTCTAAACCGGTGTACTTGGCATCAATTGGCTGGTCGCGGCGCTCGAAGTACTGAATAGCTTTTCGTCCAACTAGCACATATTTGTAGCCAACCCCTTTTTCCTGTAGTTCCTTTGCACGGTTTTCGGCACGCTTGATAACGTTAGTATTGTAACCGCCACATAGTCCTCTATCCCCTGAAACGACGAGCAAGCCTACATTCTTGATTTCCCGTTCTTTTAGTAGGGGCAGATTGGCATCTTCAAACTGCATCCGGTTTTGCAAACCGTAGAGAACTTGTGTTAAGCGGTCAGCAAAGGGACGGGTGGCAGTTACCTGTTGTTGAGCACGACGTACCTTAGCCGCAGCCACAAGGCGCATCGCTTCGGTGATTTTCCGGGTATTTTTGACTGACTTAATGCGATCGCGAATATCTTTTAGATTAGGCATAATCTGTTCAAGGATGAAGGATGAAGGTTGTCTCGGGTTGAAGGTTGTCTGGTTGAAGGTTGTCTCGGGTTGAAGGTTGTCTCGGGTTGAAGGTTGTCTGGTTGTTCGCCTTTGGCGTTCGGTGTAGGCTAGGTTGACTGTGTTTTAGAGAACCTGCAACCTACTAACCTGCAACGGAAACTAACCTGCAACCTGCAACGGAAACTAACCTGCAACCTGCAACCTACTAACCTGCAACGGAAACTAACCTGCAACCTGCAACGGAAACTAACCTGCAACCGAAACTAATCTTTAACCTGTTAAGCGGAGACTAGGAAGGTCTGTTTGTATTCTGCGATCGCTTCCTTTAGAATGCTTTCGGCTTCATCAGTGAGCTTCTTCTCCTTTTTGATGATCTCAACGTACTCTGGCTTGCTGGTTTTCAAGTACTCCCGCAGTCCCTGAGTAAAAGTTGTCACCTTATCAGTAGGCACATCATCTAGATAGCCATTGAGTCCAGCGTAAACGATTGCCACTTGCTCAAACACAGCTAGGGGGGAATTCTGAGGTTGCTTCAACACTTCCCGTAAACGCTGACCCCGAGACAACTGAGCTTGGGTTGCGGCATCCAAGTCAGAGGCAAACTGAGCAAAGGCTTGCAAGTCGTCAAACTGGGCTAGTTCTAGCTTCAACTTACCAGCCACTTTCTTCATGGCCTTGGTTTGGGCAGCAGAACCTACCCGTGACACTGAGATACCAGGGTTAATCGCTGGTCTGACACCAGAGTTGAATAGGTCAGAGGAGAGGAAGATTTGACCATCAGTAATAGAAATTACATTAGTCGGAATGTAAGCTGATACGTCACCAGCCTGAGTTTCAATAATAGGCAGAGCGGTCATACTACCACCACCCAGTTCATCATTCAGTTTAGCTGCCCGTTCCAACAACCGGGAGTGGACGTAGAACACATCTCCTGGATAAGCTTCCCGTCCTGGTGGACGGCGCAGGAGTAGGGACATCTGGCGATAGGCTTGAGCTTGCTTAGACAAGTCATCATAAATCACTAGGGTTGCCTTACCGTTGTACATAAAGTACTCGGCAATCGAGGCACCGGTGTAGGGAGCCAAGAACTGTAGAGTAGCTGGGTCATTGGCATTCGCTGCCACGACCACAGTGTAGTCTAATGCTCCTTTTTCCTGGAGGGTATTCACCACTTGGGCTACCGTAGATGCCTTCTGACCAATAGCAACATAGACACAAATTACATCTTCCTGTTTCTGGTTGATGATTGTGTCTACAGCAATAGCAGTTTTCCCGGTTTGTCGGTCACCGATAATCAACTCCCGCTGACCGCGTCCAACGGGAATCATAGCGTCAATAGCGGTGATTCCCGTTTGCATGGGTTCACAAACTGAACGCCGCGCAATAATCCCTGGGGCCATGGATTCCACCAGACGGGATTCAGTGCTTTGAATGTCCCCCTTACCATCAATGGGACGACCCAAGCCATCAACTACCCGACCAATCAGTGCCTCTCCGACGGGTACCTGAGCAATTTTACCAGTAGCAGTAACCGAGCTACCTTCCTGGATATTTAAACCATCCCCCATCAGCACTGCACCCACATTGTCCTGTTCTAAGTTCTGGGCAATGCCAACGGTGCCATCTTCAAACTCCAGCAGTTCCCCAGCCATGCACTTTTCCAAGCCATAAATCCGGGCAATACCATCACCAACTTGCAAAACCGTTCCAACGTTGGAAACGGCAAAACCTTGGTTATATCCTTGAATTTGCTGCCGAATAATGCTGCTAATTTCGTCTGGTCTAATGCTAATCATGATGTGTTTTTATCGTTAACTAACTAATTGTTTACTGTTAACTATTAACTGTTTACTGTTGACTGTTGACTGTTCAAGGTTATGTCCCAAGGGGTTAATCTTTAAGCAACTAACCTACCCTAAAAGGTAAGCCTCAGAGAACCAACTAACTTACCCTACACCGACTACGGGGCGAACAACCAACGTGACGTACTTCAACTAGTCAGAGCCATACCGATGCGACGGAGTTGTCCTTTTAGACTGGCATCAAATATCTGAGACCCGACTTTAATGATCACACCACCAATTACATCCGGGTCAATTTTTGTATCCAGTTCTACCTGATTGGCTCCCGTGAGGGACTTAACTTTCTCACGAACTGATTCTTGCTGAGCTTCAGAAAGTTCTATTGCTGAACTGACCTCAGCCAAAACAGTTTGATCTAACTCCCTGAGAAGTTCTTGGTACTTCAGGCAAATGCCTTCCAAAAACGCAATGCGCCCACGGTCTACTAGAATCCTCAAAAAATTCATGGTGTAGGGGTGAAGTTGATCCCCAGCAATTTGTTGCAACACCCCGATTTTATCCTCAGCTCTGACCACAGGAGAGCCTAAAAACTCCTGCAATTGCGGCGATTCTTTCAAAAGACTCAGCAGAGTATCTACATCCTCACTCAGTTTGCCTTTGAGTTCGCTATCGGACTTAGCCAAATCGAGCAACGCTTCTGCATAAGGTTCGAGTACTTGGCCACTCAAAAAACCACCTTTCATGAGCCACCTCCCAACAGAGCGATGTTGCGGTCAATTAATTGTTGTTGAGCGGAATTATCTAATGTATCTCTTAGTTGGGAATCAACCTTAGCCATTGCCATAGTAGCAACTCGCTGGCGTAGTTCGGCCATGGCTCGTTCCCTTTCGGAGTTCAAATCCTGAACTGCTGATTCTTTCATCCGTTCAATCTCTTGAGCCGAAGCGGCCAAAATTGCCTCTTTAGCTGCTTTAGCATTAACTTCTGCTGCAGCACGAATGTTTTCTGCCTCGACTTGGGCTTGAGCTAACTTCTGCTGTTGATCTGCTAAGGCTTCGGCTCCTTGTCTTTGACGAGCTTCTACTTCTTTAATCGCCTGTTCAATTTTTGAGCGTCGCTCACTCAAAATGTTTCCCACTAATTTGCTTCCGAAGTAGTAGAGTACTCCCAACAAAATACTCAGGTTGATTAGGTTGGTTTCAAGAATATTAAAGTTTAATCCAAAACCACCTTCTCCATGAGCTTCTGTTGCCAATAATACTAAATTCCCCATCATATCCGTTTACAATTGTTTTGAACGCATAATCTTGCTAAGCTATGACCTGTCCACCTACTCTCAAGATAATTATCTCAAGACAATTATTTCAAGACAATTATCTCAAGACAATTATCTCAAGATAATTAATAGTTTGAAATAGTTTGACAGTACTCCCACATCGCCAATCTCTTAGGAGTTTTAGTAAATATATGGGTCAGGCGGTCAAGACGCCACCATTTATCTTACTAACGCTGGCCCTAACAATTTTTCTAAGATTTGGCCAGATAGCTCATCCACTTGTTGTTCGAGGGAAGCCATTGCTTGCTGTTTCTGTTGATCAATTTCTTCTTGAGCTTTTGATCGTTCAGCCTGAGCTTCTTGTTGGGCTTCAGCGACCGCTTGAGCTGCCATTTTTCTGGCATCTTCTTGAGCAGCAGCGATCACAGCTTGAGACTGCTTCCGGGCTTGACCCAACTGTTCTTCATACTCTTTAGCCATTTTTTCGGCTTTAGACAAGCGTTCTTTGGCATCAGATTCCTGATTCCGGATGTATTCGTCACGCTCATCCAGCGTTTTTGTCAGTGGCTTATAGAATATGGCATTTAATACGACTGTCAAAACTAGAAACTGCAATGCCATCAGAGGCAGAGTAGCATCAAAATCAAACATTTTTTACAAATCCCAAATCGGAATAAAACCGAACAATTCACCGCATCAGACCTACCATGTAGAGACGTTGCCTGCAACGTCTCTACATAAAGTATCAGGTTCTAAGAAAATGGGTTAGCAAACAGCAGAACCAGAGAAATTACCAGACCATAGATAGTCAGGGATTCCATAAATGCCAAGGTTAACAGCAGAGTACCGCGAATTTTTCCTTCAGCTTCCGGCTGACGAGCAATACCTTCTACAGCTTGACCAGCAGCATTTCCTTGACCGATACCAGGGCCGATAGCAGCTAAACCGACAGCGAGAGCAGCAGCGACAACTGAAGCAGCAGCAATGATTGGATCCATGATTATTTTTCTTATCCGTGATTAAAGAACAAAATACAGAGCTACTAGTCAGAAGGAAACTCCGAAGGAGTGATCAATTCCAACTATTCCTAATTTAAGGCTACCGTGCCATTCCCATCATAAGGTTATCCCTTAATGTTCTTCGCCTTCGACTTCTATTGCCTCGTGAATGTAGGCAGCTGCCAAGGTAGCGAATACCAGGGCTTGAATTGCACTGGTAAATAGACCTAGCGCCATAATTGGCAACGGGATAAACAGAGGCACTAGCAGCACCAACACTGCTACTACCAATTCATCTGCCAGAATATTGCCAAATAAACGGAAGCTTAGGGAGAGGGGCTTGGTGAAGTCTTCTAAAATCTTGATCGGCAAGAGGATTGGTATTGGCTGAATATAGCCAGCGAAGTAACCTAAACCCTTCTTGCTCAAACCAGCGTAAAAATACGCCAACGATGTTAGTAAGGCTAAGGCAACGGTGGTATTGATGTCATTGGTAGGAGCTGCCAGCTCACCGGATGGGAGCTCGATAATTCCCCAAGGAATTAGGGCTCCTGACCAGTTTGACACGAAGATAAACAAAAACAGTGTACCGATAAAAGGTACCCAAGGGCGATATTCTTTTTCCCCTAGCTGGTTTTTCGCTAAATCCCTCAAAAATTCTAGGGCGTACTCCATCAAATTTTGGATACCGCCAGGAACCATTTGGACATTTCGAGTTGCCGCAAGGGAAGCTACTACCAGAATAGCAATCACTACCCAGGAGGTGAGAAAAACCTGACCGTGTAATGTTAAATTGCCAATCCGCCAATAAAAGTGTTCACCAACTTCTAAGGAAGCAAGGGGTAAAGAATTCAGAACGTTTAAAGCATTTATCATTTCCATTCTGGAGATTTACCCAGATTTCTGTCAAGGGTGAAACGTCTGTTTATCCTACCAATAAATCCGACTTAAATAAATCTTACTTAGAGGTAGGATTTACTAGGCTTTGCAGGATATAGACGATAATTGCGGCTTTGTACGTCAGAAACCCTAAAAATATAGGAAGTATTTGTAATTTTTGCCATTGACTGGCTACTACAATTATCCCAATAAAAACCGCAAACCGAGCCGTGCTCGGACGCCTATTTTGTTGGCTTAGCCGCTCTACGTCTTTAGCCAACATTCTCAAGTAAACCATACCAGTACACGCCCCAATCAAATAATTCAAGGCAATGTTGAGGGAGTAAACCAGCCACACACAGATGAAAATAATCCCTGTCGCGACTAGGGTGACCAACAACAGAGTTTGTTTGAGTTGGTAATACTCCTCCATTGACGAACTCGTTGAAGGGGACAAGTAACTTGTTTGCGTGTTTTCCTCCATGGTCAATGGTTTCTCAAGAGGGTCATCTGACAAGTTCACCGGTAGCAGCAAATGCTAGTCCAGTCATCTGGCTTGTTTTCACAAACCAGAGGTAATCATATCATGGGAAAGGTCACAATACTTAACAAATCTGGTATAAAAATAACTAATCCCTCCGAAGTGCGGTATAAGTAAGGGTTTCGGCTGACAGGGTGATGGATAAATGCGGCAACGGATAGGTGCATGTAACGGATAGGTAGTGACTACACAAACTAAACTTCCAGACTTAGGCTGACCACACCAATGATTTTCTCTGAGTCCTTGAGGTGCGGACGAAAGTTTGTATAGCTCCATCCTTGAGGGGGCAGGGGACTAGTGCTAGAGGTGATTGACTGACTTTACTCCTAAAATCAACGGTTTTACTTAGGTAGCGGTGGAGCGGTAGCTAAACCGAACAAAACCATTGCCAATGTTGGGTTTCACTATGTTCGACCCAACGGACAAACCAAAATTTGTCACTCAACAGGGAAAGTCTATATATTGTATTGGGATCTTGATGCGTTCGCGTAGCGTGGCCTACGGCCAATCGCGTAGCGGCTCGTACCGAGCATCGCGTTTGAGGGAAGGATATCTCATTTGGCGTACTTCTTAGGAAGTATCTCGCAACTAGCGAGAGGCAACAAAGGTACGACCCAACAAAAATATTGGTTAAATATTACTGAATTGAATTCAAGAAATACGGACATCGTGAGCAAAGCACTAGTATAGATGCCAATTTGTCGCTTAATGGCACTCAGAAATACTAGACTCATTACCAACACCATTGGCAACTTAGCTTTGATACCAATGAAATCAGGATTTGATAATGTAATTAACCCATCTAAGGAAGGAGCATTAACATGTCCGTCTGGATTTCTAGTGGCTGAAAATAGAATCGATTTAAAGAATCCTTCTGCATTCCATAAGATAAATGGTAGTGACGTTATCCCAGGGATAACAAGTATTAACAACAAAGCGATGAAGGTATCCTTTACAGGATTATCCTCTGATGATTGCCAAGCCCAAATCAGATAAAGTGGTAGTAAAAAGATAGCAATTTGTTTAATCGCTAAAGACAAGCTAAACATCAAAAAAGCTGTGGACTTGTTGTGTTTCGGCAGTAACATCAGGGAAAGAATCAGAAAAAATATAGCTAGGAAATCTAAGTTGCCGTCGATACTAACATAAAGCGTCCATCGGTTCAGTAACCAAAATAAAGCAGCAAACCAGCCAAATATAAAGAGGTTATGGTTATACAAATGATAAAAAAATAAACCAGCAATACCGATATTAACCATTAAAAATATCGGTCGCCATAGGGAAATCCAGTCTGAGTAGTCTTGGAATCCTAATAATTGAGTTAATGCTGAAAGCCAATAAAAAAGGGGGAAATAGGTAGCATACTTCTGATTCTCTCTCATATTTCCTGATAAGACTCTAGCGTAGGGATTTTCCCCCGATAAAATTCGCTTCCCTTCTACCCAGCTATAGTAAATATCATGTCCTTCAGTGTTATAGTTCCAAACTTGCAAAAGTTTGACATTAATGACAACACCGACAACAGCGATTAAAATTAGACAGACAATTAGTAAACTCTTTCTTTGACTCATTATCATCTTCCTTCTTGGTTATTCGTTAATTAACCATTAACGAATAACCTTCAATGATAAGTATTCAATCGAACTTGAGCTCACGGTTTACTTTTTCAGGACGCCCCATCCCAGCTGTGATGGCATAACTTTGAGCCAACAACTGTAACCAAAGCCGTGGATAACGCTTTTCAAGCCAGGGCTGTAACCGTCGAACTAGACTGGGAAACCAACCTTTGAGCAACCCGCTGACCAAGGCATTGCTAGTAAAACTTAAGTAACTGCCTACCCAAAGCAAGAAATCCTTAGCACCAGCCATTTCCAAAATCCAGGGGATGAGGGCAGGGTTTCGGCGAGCTGCTTTGAGTGCCAGTCGATTAAAGGTTAACCAACTGAAACGGTCTTTAATAAACGTATCTGGTACCTCCGGTGGTTCATCTGCCAACAATCCAAAGAAGGTATTGAGCATGGAGTTAATCCGCTGGGGTGGTAGATGACGACCTGTTGGTACCATCATCCCCTGGGAAAAGAGCCAGGTCACAGCAATATTACTTTGATAGGCGCGAATTTGATTTAAATCCTTAACACTCAAAAGATTATGCCGCAAGGCAGTGTCCAAGAGATCGGTTAAGCGATAAAGGTTACGCACTAAGGAACCGAAGCCAGTGAACACCAAGGGGGACTGAAGGGAAGCAGCATCACCAATGGCAACCAGTCGGTCAAAGGCCACAATGCGATCGCGACTTCCGACCGTAAAATGTCCGGGAATATACCCAAAGGTTGGTTTCTTCCACACCAACTTTTCTATATCACATCGGCGGTATTCCGGTAAGATAGTAAAGAAATCTTCATACATTTCTAATAAAGAGCCGGGATTCTCAGGATGTATCTGATGGTAATGGAACAAATAAATTGTCAATTCCTCACCTGCACCAGGGAACAACTCCCAAATCAGCTGACGTCCCCGGGAAATATCCCCATGACTATTGAGAACATCACCATAATCGGGATCCCACACCTGAGGCTCAAATCCCTCAATCACAGCCCCCACGGTGGGACAGACACTATTAAACGCCCTACCCCCATTGAGCTGCCAAGCAATTGGTGAAGCCGTTCCCATGGCATCCACCAACAGACGACCACTCACTTGTCGGTGAGATTTAGTCGGTAAGTGTTGCACTTCCACCACAACTTCCTCTGGGGTGATAGTTGCTTGGATAAACTCTGTCTCATCCCAGATTTCTCCCCCAGCACTGGTGAGCTTTTTCCCACACAGTTGCAAAAATTTAGCAGAATCAATGGCGATATTGAGCACCGTTGGCGTGTGCAATATCGCTGCTTTCAAGTGGGGTGGGTTGTTGCTATCAAAGAACTTATTGAATCCATCAACGTATTCCCTACCAATAATCCCTTCAAACTCAGTTGGGGTAAATAAACCCAAATCAATCAGGCTTTGAAACTCATCCCGTGAAATATTCCATTCCCGGTTCATCCGCCCAAAGGTTAACCGCTCAATCAGCAATACCCGATAACCCCGCTGCGCCATTGTTGCAGCATGGATCACTCCCAAGGCACCACCGATGTAGATTACGTCGTACTTAGAGGTTGAAGGTTCAAGGTTAGTCGGTTGTTCGCGTAGCGTGGCCTTTTGGCCAAGGTTAGATGGTTGAAGGTTAGATGGTTGTTCGCGTAGCGTGGCCTTTTGGCCAAGGTTAGATGGTTGAAGGTTAGATGGTTGTTCGCGTAGCGTGGCCTTTTGGCCAAGGTTGTTTTGGGAACCTTCAACCTGCAACTGGCCAACCTTCAACGGTTGGGAACCTTCAACCTGCAACTGGCCAACCTTCAACGGTTGGGAACCTTCAACCTGCAACTGGCCAACCTTCAACTGTTGGGAACTTTCAACCTTCAACTCCTTAAACAGGACCTGCTTGGGCTGCTGGGGGTTACGAACCCCCTCACGCCAGCGCTTTTCCCACCAATAAACTCGATTAAGGTCATATTCTCCTCTAGGCATTTTCCGGAAAAAGTGCACAGTCTGAGGATAATAGGGTGCTAATGCTTCAAAGATAGATTGCTCAGATAACTCTACATCCGGTGGTTCTGGATAGTGGTACGGGAATTGATCCCGAAGACTCTCGGTCAGCTGTCTTAGAATTAGCGTTTCGCCGCTCAGGGGCTTTTCGGACCAACGAAAGGCTTTGAGGTAGGTGGTTCGCTGGACGGACCACACAAAAATCGAGATTTCTGGAATCAAAGAAACTACAACTGTAGTCTTGTGATTAGAATTCTCATCAGGAGTAGTCTCCCATTGCAGACGGATACCATCCGGCGTGATTATCTTATCCCCGAGCTTAGGCTGCCATTCCTGTTGCAACCAGTGGCAGACAGTCTTGGTGTCTGGTGTAGGGATTTCTACGTACAAAATCTCTTTCATAGGGGTTATGTGATCACAAATGTCATTAAGAGGAGAGACGGAGGTAATCAGTAGTGAAAATACGCTAAGCTTCCAAGTATCGACTTGTTTAATATTCGTAAAAATACTTTACATTGATTTCAGTTTAGTTATAGTCAAGGGTGCCCTTGTTTGTTAGGTATGAATTATCCCATTCCAGCTAGTCCACAAGAAATAGTCGCCCTACGTCAACAACCAGTTGATGAAGAACTGGTGGTCATGGCGATTGCTGGTGTCATTCACATTGCCCGTCAAGAGGGACAGTCCCTTGACGATTTAACTGCCGAAGTCTTAGCAGAAGACGATTGGCTTGATCACTCACAAAGAGTATTACTCAATGACCTGCTTGTCGAAGCCTGGCAGAGTCTGCCTGAATTGGAATGGCAGGCGTCTTAAGCGACGCCCGAGCTGCTTAGGCTAATTGCGACGACTCAAGCCATAATGCATCTACCTTTTTCATCATTGATTGATTGATTGGCATTAGACCTGCCAGACTTAGTAGTTTTCTGATCCTGTTTGCCTCAATTGTTGTTTATGCAAGCCTTTTGCCTGACAACTCCGGCGAAGTCTATTGATTGGCAAATTTCCCCCAGTTAGAACACTACTCCTGAGTCAAACTAGATCTTCAACAGAACTGATCAATTCCTATTCCCCTTGCCTAGTAGCTTGATCACGCTCTCGTAGCTGCAAGAGAATTTGGGCATGAAATTCCTTGGTGATGGGATAGAAGTAAGCGAGTACAATACCACCAATTAAGAATAGGGTTGGCAGTGGCCCAATAGCGATACGGATGGCTAGCAGTGCGGAATCGGGTTGGGTGGGGACTGGTTGCCCAGCAGTAGATGAGATGAATCCTGACCACTCTAGGGCAATACCGACTAAAAACAGCCCTAGGGCTAAACCAAGTTTTTGCAGCAAAACCATGAAGCCGTAAAATACCCCTTCCCGACGCTGACCTGTGGTCAATTCATCGAGTTCAATCACATCGGGCACCATGGACCAGGGGATGAGATAAGCCACAGAAACCCCAAAACCAGCCATAACAGCTAAACAGTACATTAAGGCAACTTGACCAGGTTGTAGCAAAAATATACCAACTTGAGCGATAACCGAGAGACTAGTTCCCATAAAGTAAGCGGTTTTTTTGCCCAATCGCTCACTGACCATCTTCCAGAAAAACAGCATTAGTAAGGCAGTACCTTGAACCGCAAGGGCGACTAAGGGAAAGGTAGACTCGGGCAATCCCATCCAATTGACTACGAAGTAAAGCAGGATAGAACCGATTAACTGGACACCTAACCAGGAACACAGGTAAATACCAATCACATATAGAAAAGGCTGGTTACTGAATACAATCCGCAGTTGCTCAAAATAGGATAACGAGGCTGAAGTGTCAGCTTCAGAGCGCTCTGTGAAAGCAAAGCTATCTTTCAGGTGGGGTTCTGGGGTAGAAAATATTAGAGTTATACCAAAGACGGTAATTAGTAAACCAAGAAGACTCAGAAAAATACCAGTGATATCAGGGTTGCTAGTGGCACCCAATAATTTGGCAGTCACTGGGATCATCCGGGCAATGCCATAGAAAAATGATAGAGGTCCAATTAGGGTGAGCAGAGTTCCTACAGTCTTTTTCTGCTGAGTTCCCAATATAGGCTGTGCACCTCGTTCTTGGATGCGCAGCACACACCAAAATATCGGCAGCACCGCCAGCAAGGTGGTGACTAACCCTAGCACTAGATATTGCTTACCACTATCACCGGCATAGGCACTAAAAATTAATCCCCCTAGAACTAAGGTTAGGATGCTGCCACCGATGGAAAAGGTAAAGCGAAAGCTGTTGAGGCTAGTGCGTTCGTTGTAATCTTGGGTGAGTTCTGGGGTTAGGGCGGTGTAGGGTAGGTTAACTGCCGTGTAGGCAATGTTGAACAGAATAGCAATCAGAAGATAGTAGCTAAACAGTAACCAGTTATTAATGGTATTGTTATTGCTGAAGTGGGGGACAATCCACTGTAGGAAAAACAGAACACCAAACGGAATTGCCCCAAACAGCATCCAGGGAATCCGACGCCCCCAACTAGAACGAGTGCGATCGCTCATAATCCCAACCATGGGATCATTGATGGCATCGGAAACTTTGCCAATCATCAGAATGCTCCCTGCCAAACCGGCTGGTAAACCAGCCACATTGGTTAAAAATGGCAGGAGGTAAAAGACTAAGAGATTGGCGGTCATGGCTGGACCCATATCTCCAGCACCATAAGCTAGTTTGGTGGTAAAGTTAAGCTTTTCGAGTCCACCGGAGACTTCGGGACGATTACTGGCATCAGAACTAGAAACATCACTCATAACCCATAAGATAATAAAGCTCGTCAATGTGGTGATAGGAATTTTTTTAGCAAAACGAATCACTCACAAGCCATTTCTAACATTAGAATTCTTTTAGAAGTAGGGAACTTGGGAAATTGGGAACAACGACTGGTAATGGTCAAATAGTTTTAGACTTTTGCTAATGGTCGATTCCCTGAGCAATACCTAACCAATATCAATGGCGCGAACTATGTCAGAAATTTACGTCTCCTGGTCAGAATACTATGAAAAAATCGAACGGCTAGCTGTCAAAGTCTATGAAGCCGATTGGGATTTCAACCAGATTGTCTGTATCGCTAAGGGCGGATTACGGGTTGGTGATATCCTCTGCCGCATTTACAATCAGCCCTTAGGGATTCTGTCTGCTGCTTCCTATACCGGAGCAGACAATCGGATCCGAGGACCGATAACGTTTTCGAGCCACCTAGCCATGACGACGGCAAAATTAGGTACTCGGATCCTGTTGGTGGATGATTTAGTGGATTCTGGTATTAGTCTACGAGAGGGGGTTAAATGGCTTTATAGTCATTATGGTACAGAAATTGAGGAAATTCGTACTGCTGTGATCTGGTATAAAGCCTGTTCTGGGATTGCTCCTGATTACTATGTGGATTATTTTGCAGATAATCCTTGGATTCATCAGCCTTTTGAACCTTATGACTCCATGAGTCCAGCTGATTTGGCTCAAACCTATTTAGTTACAGAAGTGTGATCCGATCACGGCAGAGTGAGCAGAGCCAGCAGAGGGGGAACAGAAATAGCACAGAAATAATAGTTGAAAGTAACCTAGACTGAACAGAAGTGATATAATATCGAGACTCGACTACCTTGCTCTACTCAAGCTGGCAGAATTTGAGATTGTCCCAGTAAATGCGATCGCTTTCTGGGGGGAAAGACTGGATAGTTTGGAAATTCTGATCGATTAGGCAAGTGAGTGGTATTTCGCAATTCCGATGCACCCCAAGGGGCAATACCATGGGGAATTGTGATTGCGAACCTGTGATTAACTTAGCTATTACTTTTAGCCCTCAAAATGTCCTGAAAATGTCATTTTAGAGCTATACAAAGGTAGACGCTTAATTTGGCTGGCCTGAGGCTAGGGTAGCCATAAAAATTTACAGCTTCTCACTAAATCGTGCCGAATTGGCATCATACTATTGGTTAGGCTATCACTGGATAGAGAGGTGACAAGCCATAATCTGATCTACTCAATACCTAGAACTAAATACCTAGAACAAATGGAAATGTCAACAGTAGAACAAACGGAACAAACGGAAATGTCAACAGTAGAACAAACAGAACAAACGGAAATGTCAACAAACCCTGAAGCAGAAAAGAAGAAAGAAAATAAGAAAGGGTTACGAGGTACCCCAGCCCAAGCTACAACTCGTCTGCTACTACACTTGTGGGATCTAGGGGGATCAAAGCAGGAGGTGAAAAGAAAAGACTTAAGTGATACAGTAAAACTGAATAATGAGAGGTCTGGTGATTATACTGACATCTTTAAAACATTGGAAACAGATGGGACGATCAAGAAAACAAAAAAAGCCCGAATCGAGTATGTGTTTTTGACAGAGCAAGGCTTGGAAGTACTAGATGCTGGCATCAAAAGCGCTGATTTTGAGTTTGACGGTAGTCTGGTCAGAGCTAAGGATGTCAAGGCTGTTCTAAATTGGATTCGAGAAAGAAGCTCAGTGGCTAAAGTGGTTGATCCAGGGGCTGATGCTGCGAAAACTGGGGAAAATGCGATCGCTTCTTATGAAACCTTTGAGTCGGTGGTCTTGGAGGTCTACGACAAGCTAAATCAGGACTATAACCTTGATGATCTCGTACCGATTTATCGGATTAGACGGGAAATTGGGGATAGTGTCAGTCGTTCCCAGTTCAATGAGTGGTTGTTGGAGATGCAGGCTAAGGATATTTTGCAACTCCAAGGCGGTAGCTTACCCGATAGCGATCCATCCAAAATTGAAGATTCCATCACAACAGAACTGAGTGGATTACGCTGCTATGCTAAGCGGCTATAATCCTAGGCTGGCCTGGTTATTGTAATAAATCTCTGTTGACTGTTTGTAGCGTTTCCTCACACCAAAATGAATAACAGTTGCTCATGACTAACAGTTCATCTCCCCTTGAACAACTCCACAATGCCATCGAAAAAGAAAACCCTTTTAACAAAGAGCCAGTTGTCAAGAAGCAAAATGTATGGAAAAAAGAATTACCTCACGTTACTTCTATCAATGCTAATGCCTCCGACGCTGTTTTTAAGGCAATTGAAGAAGTTCGTAGCGGGGAGCGTCAGGTTATTGGCATTACAATCAAGGCTAACAAAGGGTTAGGCAAAACTCATTTGCTCAGTAGGGTTCGCCATCAACTTCAAGCTGATGGCAGTGCTTGGTTTGTCTACATGACCGATTACAATGACCTTAATCGGATCAAGCCAGAATTTTTGAAAACCCTGGCATTAAGTCTTAAGGAGGTGGGTAGCCAGGGGGTGACTCAGTGGCAAGAGTTAGGAACTGCTTTAGCCAATGAGGCGATGAAAAGAAGTTACACATCTCAGCAGTTAGTCAATGTATTTCCCAATGCCTTGGCTAAGAATCCCAAGCTAATTGAACAACTGACTGATAAAGTTCTTGAAATCAAGAGCGACATCGATAATCCCTATCTGATCAAAGGGATTTTCTGGACATTATCAAAGCAGCATGCTCTTTATGCTATTAACTGGCTTTCTGGGAAAAGTTTATCCCAGAAAAAAGCTGACGAACTGGAGTTACCCAACGATTCGGAAGATGACAAAGATCATTTCGATATAATTTGTCATATTTTAGACCTAATTAGTGATTACAATCCCTTGGTGGTATGTTTTGATCAATTAGATGGTACAGAATGTGATGATGCAGGGTTTAGCAGAGCACAAGTTATTGCCAGCTTAGCAACAGATTTATACAATAGCCTTAAACGGGGGGTGCTGCTGACGGCTATGTTTCCTGAAACTTGGACACATCAAATTAGAGCATTAGAGTTAAATGATGCAGTTGTTGACAGAATTGGGGAGCGAGAAGTTGAATTAAAACCTCTAAATTCTGATCAGATAATTGATCTAGTTTCCCTACGGTTAAAAGGGTTTTATGCTGACAATAAACTAACTCCTCCTCAGGGGTTTTATCCCTTTAGGGAAGAAACACTGAAAGAATTAGGTAAACAACGACCAACAGCAAGAGATGTTCTTAAATGGTGTCAAACTAACTGGGGATTACTTAATGGTCAGCAAGTTTCATCCCATAGACCTACTATAAATCCCGTTAGCTCTGCTTATAATAACGAGATCAAAAATATTGACAATATAGACAATGAAGAGTACATGGAGGATGACTCTCAACTCACTAACGCGATTAAGTTTGGCCTCAACCAACTCATCGGACAGATAGTGGCAGGAGTCACAATCGAAAAAATTGAAGCTCCGGTTAAGCCCAAAAATAAATACCTCGGCGTCAAGATAGTTGGTAAACAAGAAGGTAATACGGTCAAAATTGGACTAGCGGTGATCCAAGCCTCTGTTGGAAACAGGGTAACGGCTGGGTTATCTCATCTTGGGGATTATAAAAAATATGATCTGACCCGTGGTTGTTTAGTCCGCTCTAAAGATATAAGTCCAAATGCCAAGAAGGCTCAAGAGTGTTGGAATAACCTGAAGGCTCAAGCCGGAAAATGGGTAGTGTTGAAAACAGAGGAGGTTAAGCCCTTGATTGCGATTCGCGCTGTTTATGAGAGTCGTGAAGACTATGAATTGAGTGAAGAGCAAATTAAAGATTTTATCGCTAACACAAAGCTAGCCATAGATAACCGATTACTGCGAGAAATTTTGAGTGCTCCATCGGGACAAATTACTGAAGAGGCAGTGGATGAAGAGGCGTAAAGTTAAAGGATGATTAAGTCAATGAATCTATAGCATTTTGCTTTGATTTGTGAACATACTTTCTTAAGGAAAGGCAAGAGGCAAGAGGCAAGAGGCAAGAGTTAAGAAACTATCTAGGGATTTTTGGTAATATCAAAAAAGTTATTTTTTTGTTGTATAATTGATTAATAAATGCTAGAGTTTACAGGAGTTAAACAGTTGACGCAAGGGATGAGATTAATTGATAGTAAGTGAGCTAGATATTTACTAATGAGTCAGTAAGATAATGAGTCAGCAAGATAGAATTTCAATAGCCCTACTTTTACCGGCACCAGATATCGAAGCCTTACTCGAAGGGCGAATGATTGCTGCTATACCTCACTTATTTATCAATCCAGGACGTAAATTTGTCCTATATCCGTCTACACTATCAAGTAATACACTATCAAGTAATACACTATCAAGTAATACACTATCAGGTAATACCCTGTCTCTTGAGCACTATTATCGCCCTAGTTTTATAGAAATAGCCCAAAAAAGTCTAACGGCACTGAATTCTGAGACAGTTTTGATTAAGGCTTGGGCTAGGTGTGAACTTTGCCAACACCTGAAGAAAACTGAATCCTTGGAAAACTTATCACCGTTAACGGTATGGACAGCAGCCGGATTACAAGCAAGACTTGAGAAACAGCAGCGTATTTTCCTGGCTTACTTGCGGGTCTATCAGTTTCCTAAAGTGATTGAAATAGCTAGAAATAATACTAGTCAGCCCCTTGGGAAGTTTGTTAGTTTAGGTGATAATATTAGGGTTACTGAGGATTGGCCAGTATTAAGCGATCGCATTTTCAGCCAACGCCGACACCAGCTAGAAAATCGACTACCGCCACTGTATCCGGAATTGGAAGAATTACAGAGTCAAATCGCTACCCTGGCGATTACTAACCCAGCGGCTGAAGCCCTTGACGAAGAGATAAAAAAATTTATAGGCTGGAGTAGCAACAAGCAATTAAGGTCATCTAATCCAGATGTAGCTTGGATAAATACCATAGCAGCATTAGGAAATCGCAGCAAAGAACTCGATCAAGGTAAAACTAATTATCAAGCTGGAACAGATTTTGAAATTATTGTTCGTGATAGCCTTAAGTTTCTCGGATTTACCATCGACCATGCTCACAAAGGTGGTGCTGGTGGCTTAGATTTATACTGCTCAAAACCTTATCCCTTGGTGGGTGAGTGCAAGGCTGGAAAAAAAATTCCTAACGATACGGCAGTACAACTGTTGAATTTAGTAACGTTACGTTTAAACAATCAAGAACTACTTAATAAAACGGCTAAGTTAATCATTGGCCCTGGTGAGCCGACTAAACAACTTATGGATGCAGCTATTGTACATGGTATGGCAATTATTAATCCTGAAACTCTTGAGAAGCTGGTGAAACTCCAAAGCCAGTATCCCAATTCCGTTGATTTAATTATACTAAAGAATTACTTGATACCTGGTCAAGCTGATCTCGAAGTTGAGAAATATATTAATCATGTTTCTGAAAAACTGAAATTGCGATCGCATATTGTCCACCTGGTGAAAAAGCTGATTGACAATAGAGATAATCACACGGTGGGAGTAGAGATGATCGATGGAGCCTATAACTTCTCCAATCCACCCGAGTCCTTGACTCAGCCAGAACTACACGAAATATTGATTGAGCTTTCTTCTCCCTTAACTGGCTACTTGGGGCGAATCAAGGGCACGGATAGTAAAAGTGATTGCTTTTACTTCCTGCGGGACTTGCCCATGGATTAATTAGGACTTGTTCAGGATAGTTTTTTTAAAATTTGGTGAGGTACATTTTTTGAGGGAGCAGGGAGCAGGGAGCAGGGAGCAGGGAGCAGGGAGTAGGGAATAGGGAACAGGGAATAGATAAGAGGCAAGAGGCAAGAGGCAAGAGGCAAGAGGCAAGAGGCAAGAGGCAAGAGGCAAGAGGCAAGAGGTAAACAATCATGTGTACCTCATTAGGATAGAAAGCGTTATAGCCCTCTTCTGTCAAACTGGGGTCAAACCTTGATTTTTCCTAGGCTGAAATGACCCAAATTCGTTCGATTATCCCAAAGTGACAGAACAGGGATTGTAAAAATCTGCAGGTTTGTGTAACGTTTTATTTCAAGATTCAAAATTTCTGCTTGTGACCAATACCTAAAGCGTGATCAAGTTACCATAGAGATACCCTTGAGCATGGCAAGAATGAGCTACTTTTAATGGCAAAAGATATCTACCACGAAACGGTTAAAACGGCTCTGATCAAAGACGGATGGGTGATTACTAACGATCCTCTAGCATTAGCTGTTGGAGAGCGAACCGTTTACGTAGATATGGGATCGGAGAAACTTTTTGCAGCAGAAAAAGGTCGGCGACGTATTGCAGTTGAGGTAAAAAGTTTTATTCGTCCTTCTCCTGTACAAGACCTAGAAAATGCCCTCGGTCAATATGTGCTTTATCGAGGTTTGTTAAAAGAATCAACCAACCATCGATATCGAACATTATATCTAGCGATTCGGAATGCAGTTTACTTAGATTTTTTTCAAGAGAAAATTGATCGAATTGCTATTGAAATTAATCAGTTTAATTTGCTAATTTTTGATGCAGAAGGAGAAGAAATAGTCCAATGGATAGATTAGATGAGTATTCTAGATTAATTCGACAAATTCTAGAGCGTTACGCTCGGATTAGTTACAGTCACGGCGATATCCAAAGTTATGCCATTACTGATACTCTGAACAATCATTTTATGCTAATGGTTGTTGGCTGGGATGGCAAACGTCGAGTCCACGGCTGCATTACGCATGTTCAGATTATTGATGGGAAAATCTGGATTCAACGGGATGGTATCGAAGATGGCATCACTGAAGAACTTGTCGCTGCAGGGATTCCCAAATCAGATATTGTGCTAGGGTTTCACCCACCAGACGTTCGTCCCCATACTGGTTATGCGCTCGCGTAGCGTGACCAAAGGTCAATCGCGTAGCGGCTCGTACCGAGCATCCCGTAGCATGGCCATAGGCCAATCGCTTTTTTCACTGGTTATCAGCCAGGGGTTATTTCCGACTCTGATATCAATCCGGTTTCGTCTCATTTCAAGCAAACTTTGCCCTCTCTGTAACCCCTTGCTCTGTCTTGAAAACAGATGAAGGTATTGAGATTTTACTAGTTTACAATTCAATAAACAAAATAGTATAATAAAGGAAAATTAAATACATTTAATCTCTATAGCATTTCCAAATATATCATGAAAAATACTGCTAATTTTTCATAGCCAAACGCTATATAGTAATCAGATTTATCAAAAACTGAAATGGCGATTGGTCTGTGGCTACGCTACGGGAACCCATTAGCTGATTGCTCAATGATAGTACATTTGTATTAAAGTGTTGCTTCCTAGCTCCTGTTTTCTAATCAGCATTGTGGTCTGAAAATTTTTAGCCAGTCAATTTTTATGCATTATTCTTGGGTTAGTAAGTAGTAAAGTAATGTCAACCATCTGCGCCCAAACTTAAGTCAATATCAAGCCATCGGCACTTTCAAGAGTCTGCATCTTGACCCAAAGTTGCCCCTCAAGACTAAAATCATCTTGAGGAATTGACTTTTTGGCTCCTTGCCCCAATGGTGAAATTGTGAACCCCTTGATGAAGAGCAATGAGTGAATCTGAAAACCCGAATAACCTTCCCCTTGCTGAGTCTACTACCGAAATGGATAACCAGGATACTAAGAAGCCAGATCAGCAGCAGACCGACCATAACCCAAAAATGCTCAGCTTCGCACCAGTACCTGATGATTTCACCATAGTATCTGATGATATAGATCATCTTATTGAACAGTCAATACTAGAACAGACTATAGAATCACTCCTTACCACCATGGCATCATCAGTTACAGAAACGGATACTGATGGCACTGATGATACTGATAGTACTGATGATAGTGATAACACTGAGATAGCTAATGTTTCTGAGGAACAGTTAACCAAGGATGGTGAATGGTTTGCCTTAGCTCAAAAACTGCGCTTGGACAATCATCGCTTACAGCAGCAAGTGACTCAGCTGCAGCAAGCACTCCAGGAAAAACAGCAGGAGTTAAACGGACAAGCTAAGCAATTGCGAGAGTACGACAAACTCCTGTCCACAAAAGATCTGGAACTGAATACAGTTCAAGACCAATTAACCCGTTTGTTCCACACTCTAGAATCATCCCATCAATCCGGTCAACGCCAGCAAATTTTGGTTGAAACCTTATCAGAACAGTTACAAAGCTCTCAGGATCAAGTTGCCAGACTCGAACAGGACTATTCTCAAACCCAGCAGCGCTACAACGAACAATCTCACCAGCTGGTGCAATTGAAAGATACCTGTCGAGAACTTAGAACCCGTCTATACCGACAACAACAGCAAACCTTGCAATTTAAGGTAGCCTTAGAAAAGTGTCTGGAAATGCCTGCCTCTGAGAGTTCTGTAGTACAACAGCAAGAGAGTCGCAGCATCATTGCTCAGCAATCTCTACTACAAAAAGCCCAGCCAATTAGACCCTGGTCTGCCGACCCAGAGTTATTTGCAGAAGAATTTATTTTTAACAGTACTGGTAATTCTCCTGCCGAGTCTCAATCTACCACAGAACCATTATCGGTTGACAGCAGCCAACCTAACCAAATTGATCCGATATCCCCAGCAGATGCTTTAGCATCAGGTGAAACTCAGGGAATCTCCCCTGAAAATGTGACAGCCAAAGAATTAGAAGTAGCACAACAGTTAATTGAACAAATGTCTGCCCTGGCAGAGGAATTTGGGTTGTCCGAGTTGCCATCAGAGTGGGCTGATACCAAAGTCGATGGCAGATCAGAACTAGAAACCACACTCTTAACCACTAACTTAGATGAATCTGACCAAACCGTTGTATTGACTAGTGACCCTGAGGAAACCAGTAGGTCAGAGCATACTCAAACCTTGGAGCCTGAAGCCAATCCATCGAGTCAGGAATTTCCAGAAGATATCATAGAGGCTGAGTCACAGTCAAATCAAACCAATGAGGTATTTCCGTCTCACGGTCAGTCCCCATCTCCAGTACTCTATCCCCTACGTCCCTCCAAAGGGCGCAAATCCTTAGCGTCTATTGAATTACCAAGGTTTCCCCGTTATCGTTCTTCCTGAGGTTGACCCATAGATTAGGTTCGATGACACAATAGTTTCACATACTAATATATTAAAGAATTTAAAGTTCTGTAACCTCTGGCGTAAGACTATCAAAACCCTGCGGTAAACTAGCCCTTGATCCTTAAAATTCCCTGTCGTTTGCCTGAAACGCCGACAATACGAACCTAGGCAAAGATAATCCTGGTGGAATCATCGGGATTATTCCCAATTTTCCGAAGGAGACAGGTAAGCGGTTTTTCCGCAATGTCCGATAAAAAAATGTAGGAGTTCTTAAATCAATGTCTCATAGCGTTAAAATTTACGATACCTGTATTGGTTGCACCCAATGTGTTCGGGCTTGCCCTCTAGATGTATTGGAGATGGTTCCCTGGGATGGCTGTAAAGCTGGTCAGATTGCCTCTTCTCCTCGTACAGAAGACTGTATTGGTTGCAAGCGGTGCGAAACTGCTTGTCCTACTGACTTCTTGAGCGTCCGGGTTTACCTGGGAGCTGAAACAACTCGTAGCATGGGCTTGGCTTACTAAGCATTAACCTAGCAATCTATCCGATGTTGACGGTTGACTGTTGATGGTCAACCGTTGACGGTCAACCGTCAACACAGGACACTCCACTCTTAGCATGGCTATAGTTTGAGTATTATGCTTACTTACTAAACTCAACACTATGTGTGGAATTGTCGGCTATATCGGTCCGCAAATCGCTACAGAAATTTTAATGGCAGGATTAGAGAAACTCGAATATCGAGGCTATGATTCTGCTGGCATTGCTACTGTCTCGGAAGGTGAGGTTCATTGTGTACGTGCTAAGGGAAAATTGCACAATTTGCGGGAAAAACTGGTACAAATCGAAAACCAGGCACGCATTGGCATTGGACACACCCGCTGGGCAACCCATGGTAAACCGGAAGAGTATAATGCTCACCCCCACATGGATATGGCAATGCGGGTGGCAGTGGTACAAAATGGCATTGTTGAAAACTACCGGGAATTGCGGGAAGAATTGATCCAGCAGGGACATGAATTCCGCTCCGATACCGATACAGAAGTTATTCCCCATCTAATTGCTGAGTGTTTACAGCAAAATTCTGCTTCTTCCTCTTCTTTCTTCTCTCCTTTCTTAGAAGCAGTGCGGCAAACCGTGAATCGATTAGAGGGAGCTTTTGCCCTAGCTATCCTTTGTGCTGACTATCCTGATGAATTGATTGGAGTGCGGCAACAGGCTCCTCTGATTATTGGGTTTGGTCAAGGGGAATTTTTCTTTGGCTCAGATACCCCAGCATTGTTACCCCATACCAGGGCAGTATTGAACTTAGACAATGGGGAAATCGCACGGTTAACTCCCCTAGGGGCAGAAGTTTACGACTTTGAGGGTCGTCGCTTGAATAAGTTCCCCCGTACCCTCAGTTGGAACCCCTTTCAAGTGGAAAAGCAGGGATTCCGACACTTTATGCTTAAGGAAATTTATGAGCAACCAGGGGTAGTGCGCAACTGTTTCGAGCGGTATCTCAATAGTAATTGGCATGCTAATCCTACACAGACAGAGGCAGACCTGGCTAATCCCCCAGTTCAGTTAGGCATACCGGAGTCACTGTACGAGGATGTAGAACAGATTCAGATTCTGGCGTGTGGGACCAGTTGGCACGCTAGTTTGGTGGGTAAATATTTGTTGGAGCAGTTGGCAGGAATTCCTACCATGGTGCAGTATGCATCTGAGTTTCGTTATGCACCAGGTCCGTTAACTAAGAATACCCTAACTATTGGGGTAACTCAGTCTGGGGAAACTGCTGATACCTTAGCAGCACTGGAGATGGAAAAACACCGTCGTAGTGGATTAGACCCTCTGTATCAGCCCCGACTCCTGGGAATTACGAATCGACCGGAAAGTTCTTTGGCTCAGTTGGTGCCTGATGTGATTGATACCCAGGCAGGGATTGAAATTGGGGTGGCGGCTACTAAAACCTTTGTGACCCAGTTAGTGGCCTTTTATTGTCTAGCGCTAGATTTAGCCTATCGACGTCATACTCTCGCCCCTGAAAAAATTCAAGCAATTATGGCAGACTTGCGGCAATTGCCGACTCAGATTGAGCAGGTCCTGGAAAGTCAAGAAAAGTATATTCAAGAATTAGCCCATGAGTTTGCGGAAACCCAAGACTTTATCTTTGTAGGACGGGGGATTAATTTTCCGATTGCTTTAGAAGGGGCGCTGAAACTTAAAGAAATTAGTTATATTCATGCTGAAGGCTACCCAGCTGGGGAAATGAAGCATGGTCCGATTGCTCTGCTGGATGCTAAGGTGCCTGTGGTTGCGATCGCAATGCCTGGTACTGTCTATGAGAAGGTAATTTCTAATGCTCAGGAAGCTAAAGCTCGGGATGCTCGGTTGATTGGGGTGACACCGAGCAATGGCAAAGAGGCGATCGATATCTTTGATGATTTGTTACCTGTACCAGAGGTGGAGGAGTTGCTTTCACCAATTCTAGCGGTGATTCCATTGCAGTTGTTAGCGTATCACATTGCTGCAAGGCGAGGGTTGGATGTGGATCAGCCCAGGAATTTGGCAAAGTCGGTGACTGTGGAATAGATTTTTTGTTGATTGTGGAACGGTGTTGCTTAAACGCAGGGACTAGTTAGGATTTGTAAATGCGATCGCATTTTGTGTAGGCATGTTGCGATCGCACTCCCTCCCTCAAATTAATCCAATTAGCACTTACCCATCAAGTCGGTAAAGTTGAGGAAAAACCATGACCGTTACTATACCCATCAAAGCTATCCAACTCACACCCGGTAGTGCTATTACTATAGATAACCTTAAATGGCAAGACTTTGAAACAATTCTTGACGAACTTGGGGAAAAGCGACGAGTGCGGCTGACCTACTATCAAGGAAACTTAGAAATCATGTCTCCCCTTGCCATTCACGAAAGACCCCACCGGATTATTGCCGATATTGTTAAAGCCATATTAAACCTACAGGGGCGCGACTGGGAAGATTTTGGTTCAACTACCTTTAAACGTCCTGAAATTGCTGGTGTTGAACCGGATACCTGTCTTTACTAGAAATTTGGCCACTGAAAACTCCGCCACAAAGCGAGCTCAGATGAAAGTGAATAGCGCGCTTTTAGCCGTAAAATAAAATCTTGGAAAGTTCCAGAATCATCGCCAAAAGTAATGTATAATAAGGTAGGTACAGGTTGAAAAACCGTTCGCGTAGCGTGGCCTTTGGCCTTGGCTCAACCGGGAGAGAAACCCGCAATTGATTGACCTTAAAACAATAATGCCTAGAGGGTAGGGAAAATCCTCTTTAAAAACCCAATCATCAATTAACAGTTGGTGTGTGAACCCAGAAAAATCACGCTTTGAGAAAAAAACGGTACGGTGGGGCACACCGAAACCAAGTGAAAAGGAAGAAAAACAGACTTTTTAAGGCACTTCCTATTAAGTAACTAAACGCCTAAAGAGAGCTTCCCTCTGGGTCTGTCGTGAATTGACTAGGAACTTGGTATTGACGGGTTTTTGGTTTAAGTATTGTCCTATTTTTGGCGGCTTCAAAGATAGGAACACGGCGGTTTAAGGCGGCTCGTTGATCTAGGAATCCCCGCTCTTTCAAGACGGGGAGTGTCAAAGCAAACAACAACTTAAAATTTACATCATCAAAGATGGAAATTATCAAGAAACGTCGCTCAGTCCAACCTTTCCCAATTTATCCTTAACTACACAAATTCCTCAACTCGTAGAACAGGCAATTAATCAAGGAACAAGCCGAATGTTACGGGAATTAAAAAGTCAACTTTTTCATTCCAAATAACTCTTACTTCTTGCTAAGCAATTCCATCACACACCTCCCCACCTGCCATCCTTTATATCCGTATATCCGTTACCCACTATTGCCAATCATCCCTCAGGTACACAAGTCCCCACTAAACAAGCTCGATCCAAATTAACACCACTCAAAGAAGCTCCATCCATCTCAGCACAAAGCAAATTCGCCCCACTGAGATTACTACCAGATAAATTAGCTCCACGGAGATCGGCCTCTTCCAGATTTGCTTCACTTAAGGTTGCCCCTTGTAAATCCGCCTGAGACAAATCGGCTCCCTTCAAATTCGCACTATTAAGATTAGCTCCTCGCAAATCTGCCCCTCGCAAATCCACTCCTTGCAAATTCACCCCCATCAAATTGGCACCACTTAAAAAAGCACCGGTAAAGCAAGTCTGACTCAACTTAGCCCCCATCAAATTAGCGCCTCGGAGATTACCACCCCGCAAATCCGCACTACTCAAATCCGCCTGCATCAAGTTAGCACCAAGCAAATTCGCCCGTAAGTCAGCAGATTCCAGTTTGGCACCGATTAAGTTAGCACCATCGAGACGAGCACCATTTAAATTACAGCCAGATAAATTTACTCCCACAAGTGTTGCACCAGCAAGATTAATTTTTTCCAATTGGCTACCGGAAAGATCCTCATCTTCCAAATCTGCTCCTGGCAGTTGCTTTACTTTCCCCGCCCGAATTGCTTCAATTTCCATCAACCAGATAACCTTGAACTGTTCATCCTTCAACCTACCCTACACCAGACCCCTGGGCAAGAACAACCTTGAAATGTTCAACCTTGGCCTATTGGCCACGCGATCGCGTTCAACCAGATCAGCTTGGCCTATTGGCCACGCGATCGCGTTCAAGCTTCAACTTTTCTTCATTCATCCTTCAACCGTTACTCTTTCCTCAGATAAGGAATCAAGCAACCACATCCCTGAAGCAATTTTAGGCTGATTAGCTTGCAAACTCATACCCTGCTGCATTCCCATCACTATTAGTCCCAAGGTTTCCACCAGTTTAGGGTCAAACGCTTCCCCTGACAATTCCTGACAGCTTCTTAGGGCAATAGACAGAGCATCCTCCTCAGATTCATGGGTATTGAGTTGCTGCTGAAAATAAGCGATCAGCCTCAAAATCCTTGATTCCAAGGGAATATTATCGTAAGCTAAGCCATCCGGTTGTCCTGAACCATCCCAGGATTCGGTTTGATGGGTAATAATGTTAGCGACAGCCTGCAATCGAGGCATAATCCGTAACACCGATCCCCTCGGAAGAGATTCCTGCTTCTCGATCACGTCTTTCTGAGCAGCTGACTTAGGGGGTAGTTCTATCTTGACCCCCTGCAAGGGGGATAGACGGTGCAAGAGTGCTGCCAGACTTAAACGTTTCAGTTGCCATGCTGGTAAATCCAGCAACTGCCCGATAGTCTCACACAAGGTTTTTACCTCAGCGCCAGCGTTGGGATTGACAGCATCCGCTTGGTCAATTAGCTGCGCCATACGCAAGAAAGCCTGCATTTCATTAGAAACCAGGTTATCGTCTAACACCTGAACATGGCTCGGGGAGGTATGGGACGGTAACTCTTGTTGACCTTTCTGAAGATAGTTCACGACCCGATTCACCACTGCCCCAATATAGTCTCGTGGCTTGGTGCTGTCGATCATCTGTTGAAGTTGTGCAGTTAAGCTGGCTTGCAAGTCTGGGTTATAGTTACCTATGTGAGCGATCGCAAACTCCACGGTCTCCCTTACCAAGTCTGGCTCAAATGTCCAGAATCCATAGAATTTGCGCTCTCGATCCTGCTCTGGCACTCCTTGAGTGCCATAATCCGACTCAGATAATTCTTGACATAACACCATTGCTGTGTATGTCTGGGAAATAATAATCAAGTGCCACTCTTGAGCTACAGGATCGGAGGACTCTAAACTAACTAGGGCAACATTCGATCGCTGACTGGTGGGATGTTCAGCAAAGCCAGCATCCGGTGCGGCTAGGATTACCACCTGAGATGATTTCAGCGCTATATCACCATAGCGTTCAGCTTCCTCTAGATACCATTGGCCCCGCTGGAATGCCGTAATCATTAGTGGAGCACTGTCCGACTCTAGGATAAAGTCTTCTAGGGCATGGCACAGCGATACTAAGGTATTTTTGTAATAAACTCCAAAGCTTAACGGTTTTTTGGTGCCGCGATGGGCTTGTTCTAGTTTTTGTAATATCGAACCTGAGCGCATGGTTACTAAAAAAATGTTAATTAAATTTTGTTATTTAAATTTTGTTAATTAAATTTGTTATTTAAATTTTGCCATTTCAGCTTTCTATTTCCTTAAACTGACCAGTTGTTTTTCTTGCTGTTTATTTGCTACTATTGGGGCAGTGAGGGCTGCTTCTAATGGAGCCACTCCTAGTCTTTTTTCAAGGATTTTCATTACTTCACGGCCAAAATCATTAGAATTTTGCCGCCAAGCTTCTAGACAAACTTCACCAAAGAAAGACCCTAGGGGTTCGGGATTCCATAGGAGTTTCTTGGCTGTCCAGGGCATCAAACTCATAGGATCATAGTCCCGGTTGAGGATAGTTTTGTCAAAGGCGTACTGTTCTAAATGGGTATGGGGTTGTAGACCAATGAAGAAAATGGCTGGTTCGACTTTATCCCTACCAAATATTTGCTCTAGTTCCCGGTGATAGGCAATAGTCTGACGAATGGTATCAAAGGTTTCATCGATCACATTGAAAGAATAGTTGACGGAAACTAGGTCATTGAAGCCAGCTGCTTTTAAATCACGACAGTTTTGCAGTACGGTGCGTAGGTTATAGCCCATGCGCATTTTCCGCACCAGTTCCTGAGAACCACTGGTAATTCCGATTTCAAAGTAATTCATCCCGGTTTTTACCATCAGGTCGCATAATTCTGGGGTGAGATTGTCTGCCCGAATGTATGCTGCCCAGTTAATGTCGCTCATGCCAGCATCAAGGATTTTCTGCAACAGTTCAACGGCATCATCAATGAATTTTTTGGCAGGAATGAACTGAGCATCAGTGAACCAGAACTTCCGGATACCTCGGTCATAAAGTTGGCGCATTTCTGCCACCACTTCATCTGCCGGGTTAATCCGTACCTGTTTGCCTTCTACAACCGTATAGATACAGTAGCAGCAGTTATGGGGACACCCACGCTTGGTTTGAACTCCAATGTAAAAGTCGTTTTCTTGGAAGTAATAATCAAAGCTGGGCCAGATGCTTTGAATATAGTCGTAGTTGCAAGCAATTTTTTCAATGGGAGTGGGAGACTCATGGATCATGCGATCGCGTGGCTTGGTTTCCCCTACCACATAACACCGCTGATCATCGAAGTCCTGACCCCAGAGAAGTTTCGTGAGTAAGGTTTCCCCTTCTCCAATGGAAACGATGGTTCCAGTTGGCAGTTTATTTTCCAACTGCTCATAGAATACACTAACTGCTCCACCTCCCACAATCAGGCGAGCGTCTGGGTTATATCGTTTAGCCCGTTTGAGTCCTTGTTTGATTAACCCCAAGTTACCCCACAGTTCCCCATAGTAAGACGCTGCTAAACGCAGACCCCCCAGCGCTCCCCGTAATTTCACCAAGGGATTGCCAGCATAGTAAAACTCAAAGGCATTTTGGAGCGGGTTACCACCCCTACCACCCACTGGAGCATAGATTTGAATGTCGCGCCAGGAAAATACCAACATGGTTGGTTTAAACTGGTCTATCTCAGTATCCAAGGCGCTGCCAAAGTCTAGGGGAGGTACAGTTCCCAAGTCAAAAATGCGCTGTTCTACATCCGGGAACTGTTTATGAACATGGTCAGCTAAATAAACCACCCCGATCGGAAAGATTGGATTACAAGGAAGGCGAACGTATAGTATTTTCTGTGCCATTGGTAACTGTTTATAGTAATTATTTTTTGTTATTATAAGTTATTTTTATCAGGAAGCTTAGTTTGGGTTATTCTTGACCAATTCCGTTCGCTTAGCTTGGCCGTTCGCTTAGGGTGGCCGAAAGGCCAAAAGGCCAATTAAGCTCAATATTTCAAGCCAGATCTATACTCAGAGTTATAGACAGATTTATCTACCGCCGTTTTCTCTACTTTGAGACTACGGCGGGCAGAACCTACCAAGGGTGGGCAACAATTATGAAATTGGTGTTTACATATCTTTACTTTACCAAAATTAGGGATTTACCTCAACCTTATGGTATTTTTGTGTATAGGGATCAAAAATCAGCATAAAGTCATCTAATAGCGTAAAGTACTATAATAGGCTTTATAGAGTGAGCATTAGAGCTGAGTTATGCTGAATATCGCAAAAAAAAGCAAATAATCCTAAATAATAGCAATAATTAGCATACTGACCCAGTTTTGTCGGTGAGCGGCTGAGTTGGACTTCAATGATTAGTAGCCGTGTTTACAACTCGCCGGGATCATAAATGCTACCTTGGTGTTTGTAATAAATTAATCTTTAGAGAATAAATACAGCTGTTATGACACAAATTTTTGATCCTGTTCCTTCAGATAGCCAGGATTCGCTTCTGTGCTGCTATGTGAATGCCACTAGCCAGATCCAGATTGCTAGAATAACTAATATACCTAACTGGTACTTTGAAAGAGTTGTTTTCCCAGGGCAGCGCTTAGTTTTTGAAGCACCGCCACAGGCTCTTCTAGAAATACATACAGGGATGATGGCAAGTTCTATTCTCTCAGATACCATCCCTTGTGACCGCTTATTGGTTAGCCAAAGTGCTAATGCTTATGGCTATGCTGTTTCCGCCGAATCAGCCAAACCTGCGGATATCAAAGCACATCCAGAAACAGTTGATAGTGAAAGAGTTTTAACTGAAAAATTGCCTACGCTCGTTAGCGCGGTCTAGTTACTATAATCTATACGTTGGGGTTGCTTACAACAGGAGCAACCCCTTTTTCATGTTATGTTTTATCACCCCATCACCTTGTGAATCTCCCTTCTTTTCTCTGGCTCTGGAAAATTGCTGCTTGGTCAATGGGTTTATCCCTCTTTGCCTATGTACTCCTGGCAATCACCGGCAGCATTGCCTTTTATCAACGTCACTCCGGACGTCCACGACCGACTTGGTTACGCCCTCTGCACTACATCATTGGCTGGATCATGGTCGCTCTAGTCTTGGTTCTGCTGGGAATTGGTTTAGTAGGGACCATCGGCCATTACGGTAATCTAGGTCATTCAGCCCACTTAATTGCTGGATGGTCTGTGGTAGCACTGGTGTTGCTCTCAGCCTTTAGTGCTACCCAAATAAGTCCTCGACAACCCTTAGCAAAGGCTGTTCACGTTGCTACTAACATTGCTTTGCTAGTGGGATTTACCTGGGTTTCCCTGACTGGTTGGGAAGTTGTCCAGAAATATATTAGGCATTAGGCAACCGAAAGTTGAACGTTGAGAGTTGAAAGTTGAAAGTTGAAAGTTGAAAGTTGAGAGTTGAAAGTTGAAAGTTGAAAGTTGAAACTTTAAGGTTATCTGTCAGCCATGGATAGCTTTACTTTGCCGATGGACGATTTTCAGAGCGATAAAAAGGCTTCTTGACCACAACGGCTGGATAGGATTTACCCCGGATTTCTACTTCCAGCTGCTGTCCAACTTTGCCCAACTTTCTGGGAACATAGGCTAGTGCGATCGCATTTCCTAAGGTTGGTGCTAATGTACCGCTAGTGACAACTCCTACCACCTCACCATCAGCTAGCACTGGGTAACCATGGCGAGCAATCTGCCGTCCTTGCATCTGGATCCCAACTAGCTTGCGTTCGATCCCCGTTGCTTTTTGTTGCTCTAGCACCGAGCGTCCGATGAAGTCTCCTTTGCTATCAAGATGCACTAGCCAACCTAACCCAGCTTCTAAGGGTGTAGTGGTATCATCAATATCTTGTCCGTAGAGTGCCATTGCCGCTTCTAGGCGCAGGGTATCTCTGGCACCTAAACCACAGGGAGTCACACCAGACTCTAAAAGTGTCAGCCACAGCTCTATTCCCACATCTGGGTCTAGCATCAGCTCAAATCCATCTTCCCCCGTGTAACCCGTTCTAGCAATAAATGCCGGTTTTCCCAACACCGTTGCCTCTAGATGTCCAAACGCTTTGACTGGTGCTAAGGCTTCTTTGACAAATGGCTGAAGATGTGATATTGCTAATGGTCCCTGTACTGCGATCAACACTTTGGATGTTGAAAGGTCTTGTAAGGTAACTAAATCAGTATCCAGGTGAGCTAACAACCAGTCTTTGTCTTTGGTGCAGGTTGCTCCATTAACAATCATCATCCCCCGCTGCTCCCCAGACTCCTCCTCACCTTGGTAGTAGAAGATAATGTCATCAATGATGCCACCATTCGGATTTAACAACACCGTGTATTGAGCTTGACCTGGTTGCAAGCGGGTTAAATCTGAAGGTACTAGAGACTGCAATTGCTCCCGTAGTTGCTTACCATGAAAAGCAAACTTACCCATATGGGAGATGTCGAAAATTCCGACAGCAGTTCGTACTGCAGCATGTTCTTTTTTCAATCCGCTAAATTGTACTGGCATTTCCCAACCCGCAAAAGCTGTCAAGCGGGCATTTTGTGCTACCACCTGATCAAATAGGGGAGTGCGAGCCAATTTAGGGGTTTCGGATTGAGACTCTGGAGATCCTGGGGAATTTGCCACGGGTTTTAATAATGGTGTTCAGTTATCAGGTTAGTCTAACATTTATCTGCTATTATCAGATCCGTTCCCGTAGCACAATGTGGAATGGGCATCTTGCCCGTGTAGCACAATGTGGAATGGGCATCTTGCCCGTGTAGCACAATGTGGAATGGGCATCTTGCCCGTTACAATTTCGCGTTTTATTAACAACAGTTGGTAAACAGTTGGTAAACGCGCCACTTTTAAATTTATCACCATTAAGCTACTATATTGTATTGGTAAACACTATCCCACTACTATGAACAAAAAAGTAATTTGGTATATCAAATCTCAAGTTGGAGTTCTGCTTTTTCCCTTAGGTTTATGCTTATTTGGAGAAGCCGTTTCTAAACGAATTGAAGGAGAGCCTTGGTTTTGGTTAGGGACCTTAAGCTTAGTGGTGATTAATGCCGGGATTGGTTTGATGATTGAAAGCGGATTGATATCCGGTTTTCCTAGGAATAACGTTGCCAAAGACGACTCAAACTAGTCAGTCCTAAAGACTGAATAAAAGCTTTATCTAAGCATTCAGCATTCAGCGGTCAGCGGTCAGCGGTCAGCGGTCAGCGGTCAGCGGTCAGCGGTCAGCTGACAATCAACCTCTTTCGTGACTATTCAACTAATCCTTACCTCTTGTCTTGAAAAGACTTTTGTGACTATTAAACTAATCCTTAGCTGTTTTATTCAAAAGCTGATAACTGATAGCTGATTACTGATAGCTGATAGCTGATCGCTGATCGCTAATAGCTGATCGCTGATAGCTTACCAAGGTAACTTGCTTCCATCCCAGGAGAAAAACTTTCCACTATCCCCTTTATCCAGCTTTTCGATTACCCCCAGTAGTTGAGTAACAGTACGCTCTACTGGGAATAACTTATCAGCAGGTACATTTTTTTGAAAGGGTTTAGACAGTCGCGTATTGGTTGTACCAGGATGTAACGTGACAACGATAGTTTGAGGACTTTTTCTACTATATTCAATTGCCACCGTTCGCATAAACATATTTAAGGCTGCTTTCGATGCTCGATAGCCATACCATCCTCCCAGTTGGTTATCACCAATACTGCCAATTTTTGCAGAAATGCTAGCAAAAATACTGCGATCGCTATGACGGAATAATGGTAAAAGATGTTTAGCCAGCAGCACTGCTCCAATACTGTTAACCTGGAAGTAACGCATCAAGTGTTCTGAATTAATCTGTTTCAGGCTTTTTTCTGGTTGTAAGCTGCCGTCATGAAGCAATCCAACACAATTAATCACTAAATGGAGTTTGTCTATCTCTACACTGATTTGTTTGATAGCTTCAGATACTTGCAACTCATCGGTAATATCCATCGATAGAGAAACTAATCGATTAGGATAGTTGTTTTCAAGGGCAATTAATTCCGAACTAGAGTCACGGTGACGATAAGTACCATAAATCTTGGTAAATCTGTCATCTTGCAGCAACTGTTTGACAAACGCCAGACCAATACCTCCATTGGAACCGATAATTAAGGCATTGGCATTGTTAATTCCATCTATAAACATTTATTAGCGCTCCGCGCAGGGAGTAGGGAGTAGGGAGTAGGGAGTAGGGAGTAGGGGGAATTTTGGGAAGTTTGCGGAGATAGGGCAGATTTTTGTTAAGAGGAATTATCCTGATAGGATTGTAACGCTTAAATTATAGCGTTTCTCGTAGCTATGAGGTACACATTATTTTTTACCTCTTCCCTCTTCCCTTTTCCCTCTTACCTCTTACCTGCTCCGAAGTCCCTGCTCCGAAGTCCCTAAAAACCATAAATTTATACCTCACAAGTCGTAGAATTGCTATAACAAACAACATTAGCTCAAAATTTGTGCCAAATCTAGTACAAATCCAGGCAACACATCCTCTCCTGACAAGCTGCTCGGGGATTCCAAAACCTCCCTATCCTGCCTTTGGCGATAAATTGTTACCTGTTGATTTTGAGGGTCAATTAGCCAACCTAGACGTACACCACAGTCCATGTACTCTTGCATTTTTTCCTGCAACGTCTTGAGGCTGTCATTAGCAGAGCGGAGTTCCATTACAAAATCAGGAGCCATTGGTAAGAATTTAGCAGGATCTGGATTAAGGGCTTCTAATCTTTCTCGCCTTACCCAGGAGGCATCAGGAGAACGATTGGCACCATTAGAAAGCCTAAACCCCGTTGAGGAATCAAACGCTAATCCAGTTCCATCACTATCAGCCCAATTGCCCAAACGTTGAGTCAGTCGGCTATTCCGGTTTCCGCTTTTCCATCCCGTTGGTGGCATGATAATTAGTTCTCCCTTGCTGGTACTCTCAAGACGTAAATCTCTATTGTCCTGACAGAGTTGGAAGAACTGTTGATCAGTTAGTTTAATGGTGGGAGCTATGTTGAGAATAAGAGCAGTCATAATTAATAAGTAAGTATTCAGCCGTCAGCCGTCAGCCGTCAGCTGTTCGCTGACGCTGCTTGAGGTGCTTATTTTATTCAAAAGCTGTTCGGTGTAGCATTGGCTATGGGCATAAACTGTTCCGGTAGCGTGGCTACAGCGCTTTTGGCTGATAGCTTATAGCTGAATGCTTACATTAATAATTATAGCAATTTCCGGGAGAGAGGGAGTAGGCATGCTAGCAATAGGCATGCTAGCAATAGGCAACAGTAGTAAAGAGCTGGGATAATTTTTTGATATTATTATACTAAATTAGTTTTCTAAGTATTTAGCTGACCACTGACCACTGACCACTGACCACTGACCGCTGATGGCTAAATGCTTAGCTTAGGGTTTAAAAGTACCCACTGAAATATCAACACTAACTGGGTCTTCATTATCCACTAAACCATCGCCATTTTCATCCCAAACAGAGGTCGCAAAGAAACCGCAACGAATATCGATTTCCTGCTCAAAAACTCTCAAAAATAGAGACCCCTGTTTAGTGGCGCATTTAAATTCTGCTTTCTGGACTAGCTCTGGAGCATTTGTGCGTAATTGAGGCAATACTTTCTGGCACTGTTGGTCAGAGTTAGAGCAAGCCAATGGCTTCACAAACGTAGAATCATTGGCTACTAAGGGCAAAACCCCTAACCATGTACCAGTGCGATTGCCATTTCCTAAGGGTTTATCCCAACAAAAAAAACTGACTCGCTGGGGTTGTCCTTGATTCTGAAAAACCTTTAAATTTAAATATTTGCTATCACTACACTCCTTTTCCCATTCAGCTATTTGTTCGGGAAAACTATCGCCAAGGTCAGCTAAAACTTCCTGACATTGGCGTTCACCACAATCTCCTGCTACGTTCCGAGGCTGGGTTTTATCTGCTGGGGTTTCATTAGCACAACCAAGCACAAGCAGAGCAAGTATAATACTAGAAATTGCTAATTTTTTTACTTTCATTTAAAAATTTATTTATAATTATTATTATAGCATTTTCTAGAAATTTTCTTCCTTGCTCCCTGCTCCCTGCTCCCTGCTCCCTGCTCCCTGCTCCCTGCTCCCTGTTCCCAGATCCGCTGTTCCCTGTGCCCTTTGCTATTGCAATTTTAATTTAAATTTGCCATTCTCAATCTACAGAGCAAATCATTCAAAGCATCCTTAGCTGATGGTGCTTCTGGTAACCAACTAGACTCAGATGCTTCCTCTAATTTACTCTGTAGACGACTAGATTCTCCCTCATGAAAGTCCAAATTTGTATCTTCCAATACAGACTTTTCTGCTCCTGCTAGCTTTCGAGCAATTAAATCTGGAATATAAGGTAACTGGAACACCTCATTCAGCTTAACCAAGTTAGCCTCTATTTCCCCAGTTTTCATTAAATGGATACCAGTCAACAGCACCCGATAGACATAAAGCAAGGGTTTGACACGACATGGACTCATCTTTTGAAACAGTTTCCATTGAGTTCGGGAAAATCCTAGATAATGATGGGCATGGTAGCGAGTAATGCATTGTTTTGCGATCGCTTTTAATTCCTCATGCTCCGGTGTAGTGTGAATAACTAGGGGTGAGTACAGCTGTTCTAGGACATAACCATTCTTTTTCAGCAGCATCTCAAAGAACTTTTTGATATCGTGAGTGACTAGATCCAGTTCTATGGAATCCCGAATTTCCGAAACTTCAATCGTTTCCGGTCCCGGCTCTAGTCCTATAACCTTCTGCACTGGCAGAATGTGACTCCCACGCAAATCATAATCAGAATCTGGTGAAGGGAAACCATACAAATGCGCTCCACTGAGGGTAGCAAATAACAGTGGATGGGGTTGAGTAGAAATTACAGTTAGTAGTGTTTGGTTGAAATTCATATATAACTATAGCAATCCGTGTAGGAATTGTGATAATTTTGCTTCCCTTTTCCCTTTTCCCTACTCCCTACTCCCTACTCCCTGTTCCCTTTGCTATAAACCCTACTTTGACGTGCTTTAATCAAAAACCCATTAGCTGCTTCATAATCCGGACGTTCTGGCAAATTGGTGTTAGCAAAAGCAGCATCAAACTCTTGATGTAAGCTCAATCGCCAAGCCGTCACCTCTTCCCATGGCATTTCATCCCGACGGATGGCTAGGAGTTGTTGCCGATACGCCTCAACTTTCACTGGTACAAATCCCTCTTTCAAGACTGTGATACCTGAGAGCAATAAACGGATTAAGTGCATAGCATGTTTTAATCGAACTGCTCCTTTAGTCCGAAAATCTTGCTCCATTTTCTTAAATTGGGACATCACATACCCATTATAGGTTTGGTAAACCAACTTAGACAGAAAAATATCTCGAATAGCTAGCAATTCCTCGGCTAGGGGAGTGGCTGTTTCCACTAGTGGTGTGTAGAGACATTCCAACACATTTGGATTAGCCTTCAGTGCCAAAATGATAAACTTTTGAAGCTCCCAGTAGCACTCTTGAGTCTCGTGGTTTTCTAACTGTTCCGGAATTCCATACAAAGACCAGTGAACCACAGCTGGTGGCAGGTAAATACCCCGTCTGTCTGTATCAGAGTTTTCATCATCCAGACCAAATGCTCTCGACCCTACTACACAGCGGTAGATAACATGATCATATAAATTTAACTCTGTGAGTAAGTCTTCCGAGAGCTGTAACCCTTCTTTTTGGAAGTGTTTACGAATACTAAATTCATGGCGACGTAGAGTAACTTCCCTATCATTAGGCAAACGCACCCGATACCCATGGGAATTATCTGTTGGTGCTTTTACTATTACACCGACTGCTCCTGGTACACATAATGTTTCACCCGCAGAGTTTTTAGCAGCCACACGAGTTACAACTTGGGTACCAACTGGCAAGATTAGGTTAGGATTCATTTATTATAAGTTTTTTGTATAAACCCTAGTACAAGTTTAATCTATTAAACCACTATAGCATTTTTTCCTAAAATACAGCCTTTTTAATAACTATTAAGTACACAAAATAATTTCCCTATGCCCTGATCCGAAGACCCCTAAAACCCAGAGATTTGTCCCTGACCGAACCGAATTGAAAACCGCTGTATCTTAGAGGTTGTATGAGAAGTATCATTGGCTACATCAAAGCCCCCGTTGGTCCCCCAAGCGAGCAATCCCTCGTTTGGGGGACTTTTACCAGCAAATAAATTCTTGTTCCCCCCAGAATTGGGGGGCTAGGGGGGCAAAAATCAGTATCAAAAAACTTTTTAGATATCCTCTTAGGTTTGATGGTAAAAGCAATGGGGTGCATCTCCTAAAAGCTGTTTGACACAGTGGTGCGTTACGGGGCGGACTGTCCAAACCCTGGCGCTTGAGCGGAAAATGAGAGTCCCCCTAAAGCACCACTAGCAAGATTTTCAAATATGAGATGCACCCAAGCAATGCAGCAAGTTATCCAATAGTTTTTCTTGATCAGGATGATTTTTTTTTGTTTTTTGTAAATTATTCTTGGCTTCTGCTAGCAAGTAATAATAACTACTTAGAGACTTGAAACTTACATTATATTTATCAACTAAATAAAATTTTAATTCATATAAACTCCAGTCAGATTGTTTTTGTAGCCAATCAATAACTTCTTGTTTTTCTTTTTTATTCAAATAGCCCTTTCCCCCTTTATAAGATAATTTTAATCCTTCTATTCCCGCTGTATTAAATCGTTTCTTCCATTTACTAATAAAGCTTTTTGATACATTTAAAGCTTCGGATATTGATTGATAGTTCCAGCCATCTATGACAAATTTTACAGCCAGCGCTCTTTTTAATTCTCTTGAATCTGGATTCCTCTTAATCCACTCATTTAACTCTTTATTTTTTTGATTTTCTTGATTTGACATAGATTTTGTTTAATTAATATGTTTGATTATTTTTAAAGAATTTAAAATTTGTTATATTGGGTTATAGGATGATCGTTACTATACTGAATAGTAATTATTAATTAAAATCAATCATCATCGATCGATCATTAGTTTGTTTATAAAACCCTAAAATACCCAAACAATTAAACACTGAAGGCTATACTTTGCAAAAAAAATCAGTATTTTTGTTTAGCGTAAATATTTTTTAAGTGCTTCTTCACCGTATTGATGCTGATAAATAGCTGCTGGGCAATTTCTCTGTAAGTCAAGTTGGCTTTTTTAAGTGACCAAATTTCCTGTTCGCGAGGCGTTAACCCATATTTGAGCGCATCAGTGCTAGCGGAATTTTGAGAAGATTGACTTTGATCTTCTAGGGTGACTAAAAGGTAAGGTTCTGGGGATAATTCTAACGTTAACCATCTAACCCTAACCCGAAAGTTAACTGACTTATCTACTTTAATTTCAGCTTCGATAATTAGTTTGCGATCGCAAAACCACTCACGACTATCAATTAATGATTCGCAAACTCGCCAAATTGGATCAGGGATAGAATTTATCTGTGACCTACCTTGAGTGATTTTAGAACACATTCGACGTCCACACTCATTGGCATGAAACCAATCTTGGTTAGTAGTTAGAATCAGCACACCATCCACAAATCCCTCAAGGATTGCTTGGATCAGTAATGGGGGTTCTGACCTTGTTTGTGCCATGACTACTTAAACCTGAATTACACATTATCCAGAATTCCGAATTTGTCCAGTGTGCGCTAGATACAGTTTTGGCTCAGCTGCGGATCACAACAGATGAGCCAAAACTGCCACTTGACAATTGGGAAAATAAAGTATAATATTCCTGAGCTCTTAACTGGCTCTAGTTTGAATTATTAACACATCAAGTAGCAAAGAATTGTGAACAGGATTCTGAAGAGGTTTCCTGAGGTGCGACAATCACGCGAATTTAATTCTTAATGGGTCAAGGGCACCTAAGTGTTGGGCGATCTTGTTACTGACGCAAGGGACTGTGTCTACTGACAAAGCCTCCCAAAGGTTCTCGCGTGTTGCGAGGATGTTTGAGAAGTAGCACATGTTTGGCATCAGCCATAATAATCCCAAATCTCAGGGACTTTGAGCCACTTACCCCTCTTGCTTTGGGGGGTTAGGGGGGTATGTACGAGTAGGATCCAACACGTTTAAAATAGCCTCTTAGACCTGGAATATGCCTAAGAGCGTTTACCAGAGTTTAGCTGCGATTTCCTTGAGCTTAGGTATTGGTTCGATTCTACTATAGTATGCATTTTTATTTGAGATGTAAACAGCAGACCCGTCGAAACAAGGAACTTCCGATCAGGGAACAGGGAACAGTAGGAAAGAGCTCCAAAGAGTTTTTGATGTTATGAGACATCAGCAAGATTGTTGATGACCTATTTGTAAATCCTATAGCTGAGGTGAGATTTTGCCATCTTTACAAGCGTCTCGACAGGGAAGACTAACAATTAAACAGTATCGAAACCGAAAGGGATGGACGATAGAGGATCACAGATGGCTGGTCGAGGCGAGTAAGATCTTAAATCCAGATATCGACTGGGCATCCTCGGAGTATGGGTTGCAAGAAATCTATGCTCCTGGTGTCTCCCTAGCTACTTGGAAACGCTTCTTGCAAGGAAAACCGATTAATGCCCAAGTTTTCCAGGTATTTTGCCAAGTTTTAGGACTTAACTGGGAATATGTGATTGAGAACAGCCTCCCTAAGTCCTCAATCCAGAAGACAACCAGTAAAATCCCCTCAAATCGAGTAGATTGGTCAGCAGCGCCGGATGTGCCAGTTTTCTTTGGACGTACCGAAGAATTAGCTACCTTAGTGCAATGGATTGTCCAGGATCGTTGCCGAGTGGTGGCAATTTTAGGAATGGGTGGAATTGGCAAAACTGGACTCTCCTTGAAGCTAGGTAAGGGTGGAATTGGCAAAACTGATCAGTCCCTCAAGCTAGCCCATGGCATTCAGGATGAGTTTGAGTATGTGATTTGGCGATCGCTACTTAATGCTCCTCCCATTATCAAAATTCTCGAAGAGCTGATCAAATTTCTCTCCAACCAGGTAGAAAGCGATTTACCAGACACCCTAGATGCTCAACTATCACGACTACTTCACTATTTGCGTGAGCATCGCTGTTTGCTAATCCTGGATAATGTGGAATCAATTCTACAAGGTGGTGAGAAGCCTGGGCAATATCGAGAAGGATATGAGCAGTATGAGCAACTGTTCCGACAAATTGGAGAAGTCTCCCATCAAAGCTGCTTGTTGATCACCAGCCGAGAGAAGCCCCACGCCATTGCCAGACTTGAAGGCAAAACACGACCGGTTCGTTGTCTGGAATTAAGCGGTTTTGATGTTTCAGATGGCAAAAAAATATTTAATTCCATTGCCTCATTCTCTGGTTCAGATCAGCAATGGCAAGAACTGATTGAGTTTTACAACGGTAATCCTTTATCCCTAGAAATTGTTGCCAAGCATATTGATGAAGTATTTTTGGGGAATATTGGCGAATTTTTAACAGAAGGAAAACCAGTCTTCGATGACTTTCGTGAAGTGTTAACCTGGCACTTTGAGCACTTGTCAGACCACGAACAGGACATTCTGTACTGGTTGGCAATTAATCGGGAAGCAGTTTCCCTTGGCCAACTCCGAGAGGATATCCTCTCACCAGTCGCTAAACAACAGTTACCAGTAACACTGCAATCCCTGCAAAGACGTTTACCTTTGGAAAAAAGTTCAGCAGGCTTTACCCTGCAACCTGTGCTGATCGAGTTCATGACTGAGAAAGTCATTGAGCAGGTTAGTCAGGAAATACTAACCGATAAAATAGCTCTATTTAATTCTCATTGTTTGCTAAAGGCTTTGGCAAAACAGTACATTCGTGAAGCTCAATCCCGTCTGCTACTCAAACCAGTAATCGACCGGATAATCGCTAGTTTTAGTAGTCAAGTTTATCTGGAAGAAACCCTAAATTGTAGTCTTTCAAAGATAAGAGAAAAATTGGGGCCAAGGGTAGGCTATGCCCCCGGTAATATCCTTAATCTGCTATGCCAACTTAAAACTGATTTAAGGGGTTATGATTTTTCTAATCTCACTATTTGGCAAGCTTACCTTCAGGGGGTAGAGTTGCTAGATGTAAACTTCGCTAATGCTACCATCGCTAAATCAGTTTTTACTCAACCTTTTGGTAGTATTTTGTCAGTAGCATTTAGCCCCGATAGCCAGCTTTTGGCTGCAGGTGATAGCATGGGCAAGATTCATCTGTGGCAAATTGCTGATAGTCAATACCACTTAACCTTGAAGGGACACACCAGTTGGGTATGGTCTTTGGCCTTTACTAGGCTAGATGATGGTAACAGTGAAGAGACTCAGATTTTGGCTAGTAGCTGTGAAGATCAAACCGTCAGGCTCTGGGATATTGCTACCAGTCAATGCCTCCACACCTTGCGAGGACATAGGAGTAGAATATGGTCAATTGCTTTCAGTGGAGATGGCACAATTGTTGCTAGTGCCAGTGGCGATAACACCGTTAGAATCTGGGATGTTAGTAGCGGTGAATGCTTGAACATCTTGTCAGAGCACTCCCAGACCGTAAGAGCCGTAGCTTGTAGTCCCAATGGTGCCATTCTCGCTAGTGGCAGTGAAGATAAAACTATCAAACTCTGGGACTCTGATACAGGTGAATGCCTCAGCACCTTACAAGGACACTCTCAGCAGGTCAGGTCAGTGGCTTTCAGCCCCGATGGCACCACCCTCGCCAGTAGTAGTGATGACAAAACCGTAAGGCTATGGAATCTTAGCACCGGTGAATGCCTTGAGATTCTGCGGGGACATACAAAAAGCATACGGTCAATTGGCTTTAGTAAAGATGGCACCACTCTCGCCAGTAGTAGTGATGACAAAACCGTAAGGCTATGGAATCTTAGCACCGGTGAATGTCTCAATAAGTTGTACGGACATACTAATGGTGTATGGTCATTGGCTTTTAGTCCAGATGGCGTAACCTTAGCAAGTGGTAGTGATGACCAAACCGTAAGGCTATGGAATATTAACACTGGTCAATGCCTCAACACCTTTCGAGGATATACCAATGGCGTATGGTCTATTGCTTTCAGTCCAGATGGGACAACCCTCGCCAGTGGCAGTGAAGACCAAACCGTCAGACTTTGGGATGTTCGTACCGGTGAATGCCTCGATACCTTACGAGGACATACCAATTTGATATTTTCTGTTGGCTTCAGTCGAGATGGTACAATCCTAGTCAGTGGCTCTAAAGACCAAACCCTCAGACTCTGGGATATTAGCACTGGTGAATGCATCAATACCTTCCACGGACCGAAGTGGGTACTTTCAGTGGCTTTTAGTCCCAATGGAGCTATCTTAGCCAGTGGTCATAATGACGATAGGGTAAGAGTCTGGGATATTAGCACCGGTGAGTGTTTCCAGACCTTATTAGGACACACAGATTTGGTCTGGTCAGTGGCTTTCAGTCCAGATGGCACAATTATTGCTAGTGGCAGTGAAGACAAAACCGTTAAACTCTGGGATGTTGACACCGGTGACTGTTTGAGTAATTTGCAGGGACACCGGAATATAATCAAGTCCGTTGTGTTTAGTGGAAATGGCAGAATTCTCGCTAGTGGCTGTGAAGACCACACTCTAAGGCTCTGGGATGTTGGCACTGGTGAATGTCTCAACACGTTGCGGGGACACACCCATCGCTTACGCTCAGTGGCTTTCAGCCCTAATAGTAAACTAATCGCTAGTGGTAGTTATGATAAAACCTGTAAGCTCTGGGATGTTGGGACAGGTGAATGTTTAAAAACTCTCCATGGCCATACTAATGTGGTATGGTCTGTTGCTTTCAGTCGAGATGGTTTAATGCTGGCCAGTAGCAGCAACGATGGCACAATTAGGTTTTGGGATATTGAGACGGGTCAATGTATCAAAACCCTGAGAGTCCCTAGACCCTATGAGGGGATGAATATAGCTGGTGTTACTGGTTTAACAAAAGCAACAATGACGTCCCTGAAAGCGTTGGGAGCAGTGGATTAGACTTCCTCGCAGAAGTCGGTAATTCAGGTAGGGTGGGCAGTGCATCCGTTAGATTCATTTGCTGACCAAAGCCCATTCCTAAGCACTGCCCACCAGTAGGAACAGATGTAGAACAGATGTAGGGTGGGCAGTGCATCCGTTAGATTCACTTGCTGACCAAAGCCCATTCCTAAGCACTGCCCACCAAAGGATTAAACAATGGTGCAAGAGTTCAGTTCAACCCAACCTAATACCTGATAAGATTTTTTTCAAGCACAAAGCAATTACTCCAAAGATCACGATTAGCCCAACTGGTACTATCACACTATTGATCAAAGGGTAGTCACAGCTCTTCTCCATGGGTGGGATCAGCTTGGATACATTCTGACACTGCTTCCCTTCAAAATCCACTAAAGCTGTAACCGCTGTTCCTGCACCAACTACCGTTACTAGAGTCTGGAAGTTGCGATCGCGTTCTGCTTTTTCCAGCTCAATTTGACTACGAATGGCATTGAGCCTCGTCTCTAGCAACCGTAAGGCCACCTCCATTATATCATAGTCTTTAGTAACCTGCAATAGGTAATTTTCCTTTACCTCTTTACTAAACGTTTCTAAAAACTTCAAATTATTATCGGCACCTAATTCTTGGCATTTTTGGTTGATGATGTCTAAACGAGTTTGATAATTGAATAAATTAATTTCGATAATTTGGTTTTGAAAATTTAGTTTAGGCAAATCCAGGGTATAGTTCTGCAAAGACTTTTGAATCTCATCCAGTTTTGCGGCGATGGTTTGCTCCCTAAACCCAGAATAGTTTTGGTCACTGATAAGTCTCTGATTTTCTTCAGCCTGCTTATATAAATCTACCAAGGATTTTTTTATTAAGCGACTTTGGCTGTAAGCCCATAAAATTTTGTTTCTATAACTAAACAGACCCATCCAATCAGTATACAACTCCGCTGCCTTTTCCATACTTTCTTGGTCAGAAAAGAGCATAATGATTACATGGCAGTTGACCTGATTCAGGGGTTGATATCGCCACAGATCAAAAACTTCACCACCAAATAAGCTGCCTTTTCCATGTAAATCTTGTGACCAATTCGCCCCTTTATCGAAAACCTTATCACCAGATTTGGCAATGTCTTTTTCCTGTTTGGTCGAACTTTCGGGTGTTGATACTCCTTGTAAATCTTGTGACCAATTCGCCGCTGTCTGGAAAACCTGATAACAGGATTGAGCAATGTATTCGTAGCTTTTGCTCGACGTTTTCGGTAACCATCCAGAAAGCATCCAAGTTTGCCCTAGGATCGCCCTTTCACCTTGTAATCTCCATTCAATTTCGGCTCTGAGTCTGGCAAAACAGTCAGGATTTTGGGGATCAGTTTGATTGTTAATGGAACAATCAATTTGCAAGCCATAGGTATCATTTAAGCGGACAGGATAGTAGTACCCTTCTAGGGTATTGTTGGCTGTCGTAAAGTCATAGTACTTTTTTCTAGGGAGTAGTTCTAAATATTTGGTTTCTAGATCAGGATCGAATAATTTACTATCTGCTGGCAGTTTAGCTCGGAACTTAGCTTGGTTTTCTTGCTTCTCAGCTTCAGTGAGGTTGAGAGCATCTCGTAAGTCATATAAAAATAAATCGAGAGTTGGAAAGATTAGATCGCTCACTATAGCACTCTTTTCAATTGGGTGAGGTACAAATTATTATTTTAGGAAGCAGGGAGTAGGGAGTAGGGAGTAGGGAGCAGGGAACAGGTAACAGGGAAAAAATCCGGCGTTGCTGAATCTTCGAATGAATGCGCAATCATCTGGTGCATGTTAAAGCCCCCGTGGGTCCCCCAACTTTGCGGTGCGACCCAAGGGCGATTTACTCGCCCTAGGAGGCGCGCACCGGGAGGGACGCAAGAACGTCTTATTCCCCCCAGCGAGGGATTGCTCGCTGGGGGGTTAGGGGGGCGAAACCATACCCAGAATCAGCAACGCCAAAAATACTATGTACCTAATAGTTATGAAAAACGCTGTAATATTAAAACCGTTGTACTTTAGTTAACGTTAATTGGATTGACTAGTTAGCACGGTTAGTTAAGGAAACTCCCAGGAACTAATCATACCAAATTTATGAGTCTAGGGTTGATCCTACTTACGAGCTACATTCAATTTTATTCCCCGATCTCCCCATCTCCCCATCTCCCCATCTCCCCATCTCCCCATCTCCCCATCTCCCCATCTCCCCATCTCCCCATCTCCCCATCTCCCGACTCCCAAATTGGGTACTTTACTTTTTAGAAGTCCCTAAAAAATGTTTCAGTTTTTCCAAGGGTAATTGTTTAACAGCTGCTTCTGGCTGTTCTGAACGACTGACAACAATCACAATATTATTAATTTGTTGGTCATAGCCTGTAGGTGATGACTTAGGTTTATGTCCTCTCATGATCGTAGAGCTAGGTTTATTGACTGGCTGGATTTCCGCTGTTGTTGGGAGATAGTCTGGGGGAATATCAACCGTAGTGTCAAGTTGGTTGTAATAAGTTTGGTAACGTTGATTTAACTCAGGATTGGCTGCAATTATCTCTAGCAGCTTGGGTTTGGTATACCTCTCCCAGGCCAAAGGTTGGGCATCAAGTTGATCGCCAATTTCTTTGATGCTCTTATTATCACCTTGACTCAAGGGTGTGTCTAAATCGGTCAGAGCAAGTAAAAACGCTAATAGGGTTTTGTTGGTATTCATCAGCCACTGCTACTACTTCAATCATTATCTTTATACACGAAGGATCAGCCTAGTTCCCGAAATTGTGATAGTATGTTACCCTAATAAAAGTTTCAGAACCTCGCTCCAATGAGACCGCAATGGGAAGCCCTAATTGTTGGGATTAACCGTTATCCAGAATACACCAACTTTAACGACTTGACCGTTGCGGCATTAGATGGGGAAAATGTCGCTCAACGATTAGAGCAGTATGGCTATGAACCGTTTCGGATTCAAGACTTACCCCTTGGGTTGACCCAAAAAGGAGCAGGGGGACCATCCAGCACAGGACTAGTAAAATTAGAGGAATTAAGGTCAGCAGTCGCTAATCTGTTTAATCCTCCTCCTCCCAACCAACCTCCAGAAACCGGCCTATTCTTCTTTTCAGGCCATGGCTGTAGACAAGAGGTGGATGGTATTGAGGAAGTTTTCTTAGTGACAAGTGATGCCTTTCCTGATGTGGGAATTTATGGCTATCCTCTGCGGGAGTTGGGTGAGCAAATCGCAACTAGCCCAGTCAAACAGGTAGTGATTTGGTTAGATTGTTGCTACAGTGGCGAGTTACTAAGCTTGCTCCCATTTATCCCAACTGATAAAGCTTACTGCTTGATTACTGCTACTCGTTCCTTTGAACCGGGAGTAGAGATTAGCCATGAACAAGGAAGGGGTATTTACCAGGGAGTTACTGACAGGATTAAATCCGGAAAATCACCCGGATGGTATTGTTACTAGTCATAATTTGGCCTTGTTTATTGAGCAGCGGATGTCAAGGACTGGACAACGTCCTTTAATCGCTAACTCTGAACAAGCCATTCTACTGACTAGCCTGTTTCCGAAACTGAGCTTTCAGGATAAGTGCCCCTATCGGTCTCTGTCTTATTTTACCGATAAACCAGAGGATGCTCTGGTGTTTTACGGTCGCTCTAAGTTGACCGAGCAATTAATTGAGCGAGTGAAAACTAAAGACCGTCTGCTGGTAGTGTTAGGAGCTTCCGGCAGTGGCAAGTCTTCCTTACTCAGGGCAGGCTTGTTGTATCAACTGAAGTTAGGGCAGGCAATTGTTGGAAGCGATGCAGCGCGGTCTTGGGGGTTCCCCCCATGAGCGACTGCATCAAGAAGCGATCGCTGGCATTATCTAGAACCTTTCACTCCGGGTGTTGCACCAAAGCAAAGGTTACAGGAGGTGCTGGAGTTGGGAAAGCTTTTAGAGAACAAGGGAGGCAATTCTAGTCTTACTCTAGTAGCGACTTCTGAACCGGTGGTCATGATTATTGACCAGTTTGAAGAGTGCTTCACTATGAGTCAACCTGACCAACGCCTGGAATTCTTTAACGGTTTAATGGAATTATTAGAGCAGAAAGACAATCTAATTGTGTTAATTGCCATGCGCTCTGACTTTCGGGGGCGGTCGCGAAAGTATCCTCAATTTGTTGAAAAGATCAATAGACCATACATCAATGTTGACCAGTTGAACCGTCAGGAAATTGAAGAAGCGATGCAGCGCGGTCTTGGGGGTTCCCCCCATGAGCGACTGCATCAAGAAGCGATCGCACTACCAGCTGAATTAGTAGGATTAGGGATTGAGGGGAGATTAAAACAGCAACTGATTAACGATGTCGAAGATTATCCAGGTAGCCTTCCCCTGCTCCAATATACTCTGACGGAATTATGGAAACAGTCAAGACAGCAGCAGGAAACGTTTTTACGGTTAGAAACCTATCAACAGTTAGGGGGAATTGAGGGAACTCTGGAAAAGAAGGCAAATCAGGTATTTGATAGTCTCTCCCAGGTAGAACAAACTGTGGCTAGGCGTTTGTTGTTGGAATTAACTCAAGTGGGAGAGACTCTCGATACCCGTAGACGAGTACGCCTGGGGGAGTTAGTCAATTCTCATCACAGTTTAGAACTGCTCGATGCTGTTAGCCAGACCTTAGCCAGTTCAGACAACCGCTTGATTACTAGAAGTCATGAGGAAAATTCCCAGGATGTGGTTTTGGATGTGGTGCACGAAGCCTTGATTCGCCACTGGGGAAGGTTGGTGGAGTGGAAGCAGACTTACACAGAAGCGATGGTGATCGAAAGCAAGCTGGAAGCGGCGGCAGAAGAATGGCAGGAGAAGGGAAAGAAGCGCGATGATGCGGGTCTACTGTTGCAAGGGGGGAGGTTGGTAGAAGCCCAGGAGTATTTAAGAAAGTATGGTGAATTGGGGATGTTGAATGGGTTGGCCGAGGAGTATATTGAGGTTAGCCGTCACAAGCACAAGCAAATCACCCGTAACCGCAGGTTAGTAGCGGTAGGGTTTATTGGTGTGTTGGTATTGGGGACAGTTGCTTCAACGGTTTTTGGATTGGAGTCTCGTAAGCAGGCGAGAAAGGCAGAAGAAAGTGAAATTAAAGCCCTGAATCAATCTTCAGAACTCTTGTTTACCTCAAAGCAAGCCTTTGATGCTCTAAAAGAGAGTTTAAGGGCAGTAGGAAAACTCCAAAAGGCAAAAAGGGTAAAAGGTGATACTAGAATACAAGTGATCGCTAAGTTGCAGCAATCTCTCTATGGCGTCAACCAGTATAATAGCCTGGATAAACATACTGATACTGTCACTAGCGTCGCCTTTAGCCGAGATGGCCAGACTATCGCTTCTGCTAGTTGGGACAACACCGTGAAACTATGGAATCTACAAGGCAAACACCTGCACACCCTCACTGGACATAGCGAACCTGTCACTAGCCTCGTCTTTAGCCGAGATGGCCAGACTATCGCTTCTGCTAGTTTGGACAACACCGTGAAACTATGGAATCTACAAGGCAAACACCTGCACACCCTCACTGGACATAGCGAACCTGTCACTAGCCTCGTCTTTAGCCGAGATGGCCAGACTATCGCTACTGCTAGTTTTGACAACACCGTGAAACTGTGGAATCTCAAAGGCAAACCCCTGCACACCCTCACTGGACATAGCGAACCTGTCACTAGCGTGGCCTTTAGCCGAGATGGCCAGACTATCGCTTCTGCTAGTTGGGACAACACCGTGAAACTGTGGAATCTCAAAGGCAAAGACCTGCACACCCTCACTGGACATAGCGAACCTGTCAATAGCGTCGCCTTTAGCCGAGATGGCCAGACTATCGCTTCTGCTAGTTGGGACAACACCGTGAAACTGTGGAATCTCAAAGGCAAAGACCTGCACACCCTCACTGGACATAGCGCAGATGTCACTAGTCTCGCCTTTAGCCCAGATGGCCAGACTATCGCTACTGCTAGTTTGGACAACACCGTGAAACTGTGGAATCTGCAAGGCAAAGTACTGCAAACCCTCACCGGACATAGCCAATATCTCATAACCGTCGCCTTTAGCCCAGACGGCCAAACTATCGCTACTGCTAGTTTGGACAACACCGTGAAACTGTGGAATCTCAAAGGCAAACCCCTGCACACCCTCACTGGACATAGCGAACCTGTCACTAGCGTGGCCTTTAGCCGAGATGGCCAGACTATCGCTTCTGCTAGTTTGGACAACACCGTGAAACTGTGGAATCTCAAAGGCAAAGACCTGCACATCCTCACTGGACATAGCGCAGATGTCACTAGCGTCGCCTTTAGCCGAGATGACCAGACTATTGCTACTGCTAGTTGGGACAAGACGGTGAAACTATGGAATCACCAAGGCAAACACCTGCAAACCCTCACCGGACATAGCGATTGGGTGAATAGCGTGGTCTTTAGCCCAGATGGCCAGACTATCGCTACTGCTAGTGATGACAACACGGTGAAACTGTGGAATCTCAAAGGCAAACCCCTGCACACCCTCACTGGACATAGCGATTGGGTGAATAGCGTGGTCTTTAGCCGAGATGGCCAGACTATCGCTACTGCTAGTGATGACAAGACTGTGAAACTGTGGAATCTCAAAGGCAAACACCTGCACACCCTCACTGGACATAGCGAACCTGTCAATAGCGTGGCCTTTAGCCGAGATGGCCAGACTATCGCTTCTGCTAGTTGGGACAAGACTGTGAAACTGTGGAATCTCAAAGGCAAGCACCTGCACACCCTCACCGAACACAAAGCAAATGTCACTAGCGTGGCCTTTAGCCGAGATGGCCAGACTATCGCTACTGCTAGTTGGGACAAGACGGTGAAACTATGGAATCACCAAGGCAAACACCTGCAAACCCTCACCGGACATAGCGATTGGGTCAATAACGTGGTCTTTAGCCGAGATGGCCAGACTCTTGCTTCTGCTAGTTGGGACAAGACGGTGAAACTATGGAATCACCAAGGCAAACACCTGCAAACCCTCACCGGACATAGCGATTGGGTCAATAGCGTGGTCTTTAGCCGAGATGGCCAGACTCTTGCTTCTGCTAGTGCAGACAACACTGTAATTTTATGGAATTTCGATTTAGATGATTTAGTGGCAAAGAGTTGTGATTGGCTCCATGATTACCTAGTCACTCATGAAGACGAAGAAGAATTAAGGAAAATTTGTGGTATGTGAAGGAAGAAGGGAGCAGGGAGTAGGGAGCAGGGAGCAGGGAGATAGGGAAATGGGTATAATTTTTTAGATAAATATTATATTATAGCTTATTTTAATACATAGTTTGAAGAGTTTTTAAGTCTGCCCACACTTCCCACACTTCTCACACTCCCCCCTCTTCCCACACTCCCCACACTTCCCACACTCCCCCCTCTCTCCACACTCTCCCCTCTAGTCGTGATTCAACACTTCCGGTAATTTCCAAGAGCGCCCTTGACAGTAAACATAACCATTATTAGTATAAATCCCAGAAAGTGCCCTAGCTAATACCAAGAATTCCTGCTGTTCTTCCGCAGTCATGTAATTTTCATTGTGTAGACTCCCTGAGGCTCGGTTTGGATCTCCTCCGGAGTCCAGATATCGCTGACGAGCCAGAGTGGAGAGTTCTATCATTCGTTGATATTGCTGTTGTTGTAATTCACTTAAGGGGTTCATAATTCGGCTACAGGTGTAATCGGGGTAATTTCACCATTTGGTAAAAGCATAGCAAAGGGCAGAAGAAGGCTGGCAGTGCTGATGTACCAAATGCCATTGTCTTGGTCATAAACAGTATTTTCTAGTAAACCTAAGGTATCCAACGCATTGAGAATTAGATATTGTGCTTCTGTTGGTTCCATCACACCCGACCGAAGTTATAGGGATGTTGGTGATTTTACTCCCAAATCTTGATTATTCGTCCGGTTGAATACCCATAATAAACCTGTGGGGAGGTTGGGGCGGGGGCGCGGGGAGTGTGGGGAGATGGGGAGATGGGGAGATGGGGAGATGGGGAGATAGCGAGATGGGGAGATTTTTATTAGATTAATTATACGGACATCCTATAATCCCTGTTGATAAAGCCGGGAAAAAGTAGTTTACCCTGGTTAATAGTATGTTTAACTACATTTTTGGTGATTTTCATACTATGTCCTGATCTGTTGACAATAACGATAGCTAGGAAAATTTTATGGCTGGATTAAACATATTTTGATAAAATAGTCAACAGTTAATATCATAAGTTAAAATCAGAATTTGTAATTAAATGTTAATAAACATAAACTCGCGTTACCACAAAGGTAAATTGGGGCTACTATAGTAACCTAAGTAATCATATAAACATAATCCCGGAAGGTAAATATGATACAAGCTGCTTTCAAAAGGCTAATTCCTTTCGAGTCTCTTCTTGAAGCAATTACTACTCTGGAAATAGAAGACAAAATTAAGCTGAATAAAATCCTCGAAGAAGATATTGCTGAAATCCCACCGCAAATTGCATTAAAAAAATTGTTACAGCAACCAGTGTCCGAAATGCACTTTGAGCAATTTGAGGAACCTTTCCAAGCCCCTGAACCTGCCAATACTGAAACGTCAAACGTGTCTCTGATTCCCTTGTGTCCCCTGCTGCCTCTAATTCCCTTACGTACCTCAGAGGATAACGTTGCTTGAAAAAATGCGATGTTCCTTCGTAATCGCTTGTGGCCTACGGCCTCCGCTGCGCGAACGCGATTGGCCCTAGGCCACGCTAAAAGCGATCGCAATCATTTCGGTGCGTTAGGCTTTGCCGTAACGCACCCTACTCGCTGAATGCTGATAACTTATAGCTGAATGCTTACTAAACTTAACGAGAAATAATCACCGTAGAGCTATCGCGGTCGTCATCTTCAAAAATTGCCCCTAAGCGCATCAACACCCGTTTCATATGATTAGAAATACCTCGATTTTTAGCGAACCTAGCCCCTTTCACTTTTGCCCCCCTAATGTCAGCATGACTAAAATCAGCCCCTCTCAAATTGGCACCATCTAACTCAGCAAGATTCATCTTCGCACTTCTGAGATTAGCACTCCTAAGGTCAGCATTTTCAAAGATAGCCAAACTCAAGTCAGCTCCCTGAAGATCAACTCCCCTGAGATCACTGTGACTTAAGTCGCTACGAATCAGCTCAGCTTTGCGAAGGTTGGCACGAATCAGATGGACATAACTCAAATTAGCACGAATCAGGCAGACTTGGGTCATATCTGCTAAACTTAAATCAGCTCCTTTAAGATTAGTTCCCCTCAGTTTCGCACCTTTGAGATTAGCTTCACTAAGCTCAGCACGGCTTAAGTTAGCATGGGATAAATCAACACACCTCAAGTCAGCCCCCCCCAGGTGGGCACGGATCAGGTTAGTCCCCTGAAGGTTAGCTCTGCTCAAAATCGCACTCCCGAGATTAGCCCCCCTGAGTTTAGCCCCCTGGAGGTAAGCACCTCCCAATTTAGCCTCGCTAAGATTAACACCAGTTAGGTCAGTTTTCCTGACGTCAGCTCCCCTCAAGTCAGCACCACTGAGGTCACCATCCCTGAGATTAGCACCATCTAATCGTATCCCCCTCAGGTCAGCACCACCAAGGCTTACCCCCTCGAGATTAGCACTCCTGAAGTCGCTCATGCTTAGATTGGCACTCCTGAAATCAGCCCCCCTCAAGTCAGCATTACAGAAGTTGGCACCTTGGAGGTTAGCCCCCCGGAAATCTGTTCCTCTGAAATCCGCTTCAATCAACCTAGCTTGGCTGAGGTCAGTGTAACTTAAGTCAGCTGCAGTGAAGTGCTCAGCCAGATTAAGCCCAACCATTGCAGTCAACTGCTCAAGATTGTCTGTTTCTGCCACTACAACCCGCTTGATCAGGCTGAGCAGAATCGGTTGAGATTTTTCCTCACCCATATTGCAATTCCACTCGAGACAGATAGGGCTTAAATTTACTTACCAACAAATGTTCCACAATCAGTCTGTTCAGCACAACGGTTTTATTGCGGGTAAGGTTATTAGACCACAACCCCTCAACTTCAGTGACACAAATATCTCGCTGGGATACTTCAAAGATTGCTTGGATACGACAGGGTAAAGCAGTGACATTCACAGTGGCTAGCTTTACCCGATTCAGGCAACCAAATAAAACACCATTGCCCTTCTGTTCTTCAAAAATCCAGGCAGGATTTTCCCCCGAAACTTGATTGGTAATGTGGCACCAGGAAACTTGATCGGTCTCGTAGGATTCTGGTTGAGATTCTGGTTGGCATCTCTCGTGGAATTGCCATTGGGTAGCTTCTGGAGTAACGGCACCTCCCCCTTTTGCCCTGTTGCCATTAGAGTCTGTTGGACGCTGCTTGAGATCACAAGTAGGCCATGATGACTGTTGATTACCTACTGTTGCCAGTTGAATATAACCACCAAGCTCACGGAATTCATAGGGGATATTACCATGTTGGAGATGAAGGCGCAGTACTCCACCTTTGAGTCCAAATTTAACACGACCTTCGAGCAACTCTTCCCAGTGCTGGTTAAATTGAATGGTTAGGTATAAATTAATCTGCGGGATTTTAGAGGGTTTTTGCCAAAACTTACGTTTTTGTTTGTTTGGCGGAATCAGCGTTCCTTCCAATTTCATCCCTAAGCAATCTAGGCATTTATTCTTAGGCTCTGGTGGAGGCATTTAATAGCAAAGGGAATAGGGAATAGGGAGTAGGGAATAGGGAGTAGGGAGTAGCGATGCAGCGCGGTCTTGGGGGTTTCCCCCATGAGCGACTGCATCAAGACGGGAGTAGGGAGTAGCGATGCAGCGCGGTCTTGGGGGTTCCCCCCATGAGCGACTGCATCAAGACGGGAGTAGGAAACTTACGATCCAAAATTCCCACAATTCCTACACGGATTGCTCAAGTAAATACTCTAGCGTTTCTCATAGCTATGAGGTACACATTTTTTTTTACATCTTGCCTCTTGCCTCTTGCCTCTTGCCTCTTAGCTGCTCCCTGCTCCCTGCTCCCTAAAACCAAAATACTTGTACCTCATGAGTATAATAATTGCTATAGGTTAATAACCTAAGGTTAAGGCACCAGGTCGGCGAGGATCAGATGCACCTTCAAATGAATTGTTAATGTGCATGATACTCTGGGTACTCCCCATAGAATTATCTAACGAAATCTTATATCCTTTATACTTCAATAACTGGATTGTATCACCATTTAAACCCTGCTCTATAAAAAGTCGATCCGGTAACCATTGATGATGTACCCGAATGGCATTAGTAGCTGTAGCAATATTGAGCTGGTGATCAATTACATTCATAATCAATTGCAAAACGGTGGTAATAATCTTACTCCCCCCTGGAGTGCCAGTGACCAGATAAGGCTTACCATCTTTGACCACAATTGTTGGCGTCATAGAACTGAGCATCCTTTTTTCCGGTGCGATCGCATTGAATTCTGCTCCAGTTAACCCAAAAGCATTAGGTACTCCTGGCTTAGCTGAAAAATCATCCATTTCATTGTTGAGGAGAATACCCGTTCCCGGTACTGTAATTTTACTGCCATAGCTGAAGTTTAAAGTATAGGTATTAGCAACAGCATTGCCATACTTATCCATCACTGAATAATGGGTGGTATCATTGCTTTCTACCGGTTGAGTAGGATTACCAGGGGCAATTTCTAAACTGGGAGTTGCTCGATAGAGATTAATCCGTTGACGGATGCGTTCAGCATAGGTTTTAGAGGTTAATTCAGCAACGGGAACGGGAACAAAGTCAGGATCTCCTAAAAATTTAGAACGGTCAGCATAGGCTAACTTCATACTTTCCGTCATTAAATGAATGGTTTGGGCAGTATTATGTCCCAGTTTCCGAATCGGAAAGGCTTCTAACGTATTCAACATCTGCACCAGATGGATACCTCCAGAACTTGGAGGTGGCATAGATTGAACCTCCCCACCCTAAAGAGGGATGGGGATTCCCAGACACAGTCTAAACGACTATTAACTCCATGGGCGTGACTTCCCTTCGCACCGAAGGTAGCTGGGAGGGGTCAATACCCAGTTTTTTGAGACCCCGCATTTTGATATTTACTGCCCCATTGACATCAGCATCATCGTGGTAGCCACATTCAGTGCAAACAAACTTTTCTCCAGATCGATTGTCTGCACTGGTGTGATGGCATTTTGGGCATTCTTGAGATGTATGTCTAGGGTTTACTTTGATTACTGGAATGCCTGACTTTGCAGCCACGACTTCAACTTTTTTGATCAATTCCCCCCAGGCAGCATCAGAGATTGAGCGGTTAAGCCCTCTTTTGGCTGACTGTCCATTACGGTCATAGCCACCATTTTCATTCTTGTTGGGTTTACAACGAGATTTCATTCCCTTAATGTTGAGATCTTCAAACACCAGGGCATCTGCGTCATTAACTAACTTTTTAGCGGTGTCCCAGTGGTATGCTGACCGGCTATTCTCAATCCGCTCATGCAATGATGCTACTTTCTTGAATGACTTTTTACGGTTCTTTGAACCTTTTCGTTTACGACTCGCAGCTCTTTGTCTCAGTTTTAGTCTTCTTGATTGACGTTCAAATTTACTGCTCTTGGCTGGATTAGCAATAATTTGACCATCAGAAACACTAACAAGCTTTTTGATTCCTAGATCGCATCCTTTGACACGTGTTGGACTTATTTCATTACTATTCTTTCCCGGAGGGGACGGAGCTAATTTATCTTCGATATGAATACTGACAAACCAACCCCGTGATTTCCGACGGACGGTAACTGATTTCAGTGTAAAGCCATCTGGTATAGGCCGGGAATTATGAAATTTCATCCAGCCTATACCTGGCAAGTAAATTCGATTGCCGTTCAACTTTATCTGACCTGGAGCATACTTAAAACTCCGGTAGCGAGAACGTCTTTTAGGTTTTGGATACCTTGCTTCTCCTTTGAAAAACTTTTTGAAAGCCGTGTCTAACTGCCTTAGCATTTGCTGCAAGACAGTGGAGTGGATTTCTTTGTACCAGGGTCTTGTTTTCTTGAGGTCTGGCAAAGTAGAGCTTTGAATCTCGTAGGTACTGCGGCGTTCCCGTAGCGTCGGCTTTGCCGAAGGGTTTTTGTGGCTATTTTTCCAAGGATACCCCAACGAGGTTGACTTATTTACCGAGCAAGTTAATGGGCATGCCTCTCCCTTATTTGTCAAATCACAGTAATCGCCCATCTTAGGAGATTTGACTTGATCGTAGGAATCGTTCCTATCTCTTAATAGGTAGTTGTACTGAGCTAAAAGCATGTCTAGCCATCGACTCATGGTAGCTTCTTGCTGGGGATTCGGAATCAATTTATATACGTAGCCCAATTGCATAGTATCGACCTCTTTTACTGTGCTATATTTAGTCTAGCTTATAGAAATATATATAACAAGTAATATTACAAAAATTGCAACAAAAAAAATTAGGCGATCTCCTATTCATGGATAGCAAAAAAAGCTCATACTGTTAGAACTACAGAAGTAGCTTGGGATGGATTAAAGAGTATGGCATCTAAGGCTGGCTTGACTTGATCAGAATATTTAGAAGCGCTAAGAAAAACTGGGGTACTACCTAAATAATTGTTTGAGAGGAAAATTCATCCCCACCCTAAAGAGGGATGGGGTATTCTTTTCCCCTGGCCTTGGCCTTTGGGCCACGCTACGCGAATGGCCACGCTACGCGAACAAACTCCCCTATTCGATAAATCTCATAGCCCCGATAAGTGCCCCGAATCGGCTCTCGAATCACGGGTTTATAGGTTGCTAAATCCTCTTTGGTAATCAGACCACCATTGGCTTCCATGTCTGCTACGATAGCGGATGCGATCGCACCTTCATAAAAGGCTTTACCCCCATATTTAGCAATCAGCTTTAAACTACGGGATAAATCGTTTTGTACCAAGATTTCCCCTAGCTGATAAGGCACGCCCCCTGGCTTATAAAAAATAGCCATACTCGCCTCAGAAGCCTGCATTCGCTGCTTATACTCTCTCAGAGAGCTGAGCAAATCTTCAGAAACTGGGAACCCTTTTTCTGCTAATTCTATAGCTGGTTGTAATGCCCGTTCTAAGGAAATAGTGCCGTATTTTTCCAGTGCCATGGTTAACCCAGCTACAGTACCAGGAACACCTACAGATAAATAACTGTATCGAGACTTTTCTGGGTCAACCTCACCATTATTATCCAGAAACATATCACGAGTAGCAGCGAGTGGTGCTTTCTCCCGATAATCAATAGCAATGGTTTGGTTATCCTTGGCCAAATGTAAGAGCATAAAGCCACCACCACCGAGATTCCCAGCTCGCGGTAAGGTTACCGCTAGGGTAAACCCAATGGTTACCGCAGCATCAACAGCATTGCCACCTTCTTTTAAAACGGCTAAACCAGCTTGTGAGGCATAGCTTTCTTGAGAGGAAACCATACCGTTGTTAGCGATAACAGGATGAAAGATATCTTTTCTGCTAAAGATAACTGTGTCTTGACCAAAGGCGCTGCCAGCACTAATGAAAATTAGAGTAGTGAGGCAAGTGATGATGAATTTATGTGTTTTGGCTATCTTGCCCATGGGATAGTTGAGGAAATATTGAGAGATTGGAAAGGATTTTCGGCTTTCGGAAAGATACTATAACGGTTTCCAGCAGCGCTACTAGGGAGTCGGGAGTCGGGAGTCGGGAGTCGGGGGGATTACTGTTGCCTCTTGCCTCTTGCCTCTTGCCTCTTGCCTCTTGCCTATTCCCTACACACAGCCATATATCACTAATCGCATCAAAGTTTGTATCTAAATTGACAGTAGTTTCGACTGGTTAATGGTTCTTGTTTAAGAGCTGTAAGTAATCCCGACTAAAAAAGTCGGGTATGTTTGACGGACATTTTGAGGTATGTTACTTTTAATCAAGTCTTGACTGAACGTAATTAGAGAACGTAATTAGAGATATACCCATGAGCCAAGCCACAATTACTCCCAAAACCCAGGCATCTACCGCATTTACCAAGTTGAAGTGTAAAGAGTGTGGTGCGGAGTATGAGCCCAAGGCAATGCATGTTTGTGAGGAATGCTTTGGTCCGTTGGAAGTAAAATATGACTACGGCACCCTCAGACGCCATGTAACCCGGCAAAGCATAGAGGCAGGTCCGAAATCCATCTGGCGCTATCGTTCTTTCTTACCCCTTGCCACTGATAACTATATTGATGTTGGTACGGGAATGACTCCCTTAGTGAAATCGACTCGCTTGGCTAGACGCTTAGGGTTAAAAAATCTCTACATTAAAAATGATGCGGTCAACATGCCCACCCTGAGCTTCAAAGACCGGGTGGTATCAGTAGCTCTAAGTAGAGCACGGGAGTTAGGCTTCTCAACGGTATCCTGTGCTAGTACTGGAAACTTAGCGAATTCTACTGCTGCGATCGCAGCTCATGCTGGACTCGACTGCTGCGTGTTTATCCCTGCTGACCTGGAAGCAGGTAAAGTGATGGGCACTCTGATTTACAACCCCACATTAATGGCAGTCAAAGGCAACTACGACCAAGTCAACCGCCTCTGTTGTGAAGTAGCCAACAGCCACGGTTGGGGATTTGTGAACATTAACCTACGTCCCTACTACTCAGAAGGCTCCAAAACTCTGGGCTTTGAAGTGGCTGAACAACTGGGTTGGCAACTACCGGATCATGTTGTTGCTCCCTTGGCATCAGGTTCCCTATACACCAAGATCTACAAAGGCTTCCAAGAATTCATCAAAGTGGGTCTAGTGGATGATAAATCAGTGCGCTTCAGCGGTGCTCAAGCAGAAGGTTGCTCCCCAATCGCTCAAGCTTTCAAAGAAGGACGGGACTTTATTACTCCAGTCAAGCCGAACACTATTGCTAAATCTATTGCGATTGGAAACCCAGCCGACGGCATCTATGCTTTAGAAATAGCTAAGAAAACTAACGGAAACATTGAATCCGTGACTGATGCAGAAGTTATCGAAGGGATGAAGTTGCTGGCAGAAACTGAAGGAATCTTCACCGAAACCGCAGGAGGGACTACAATTGCTGTACTCAAGAAGTTGGTAGAAGGTGGTAAAATTGACCCCGATGAAACTACAGTAGCCTACATCACTGGTAATGGCTTGAAGACCCAAGAAGCAGTTCAAGGTTATGTGGGTGAACCTTTGGTAATTGAACCAAAACTAGACAATTTCGAGCAAGCATTAGAGCGGGCTAACACCCTAGACCGTCTGGAATGGCAACAAGTTTTAGTTTAAGCAGTCAGCAGTCAGCAATCAGCAGTCAGCAGTCAGCGGTCAGTGGTCAGCCTATTTTACTCAAAAGCACCGATCTAGTAGCGATGCAGCGCGGTCTTGGGGGTCTCCCCCATGAGCGACTGCCGTGGTTTCACCCACTCGCGCTTTGCATCAAGACAGCGTGGCACAGGCTTCTAGCCTGTGATAACTGATAGCTGATAGCTGATAACTGATAGCTGATAACTGATAGCTGATAACTGATAACTGATGGCTGATGGCTGATAGCTGATGGCTTACCATTCAACCTTCAAAATTGAGAATTAAAAGCAAGATATTGATTATGGCTGTAAAAGTTTTAATTCCTACTCCTCTGCAAAAATATACCCAAGAGCAAGCAACAGTAGAATGTCAGGGAACGAATGTTTCTGAACTGATCGAATCCCTGGAAACTAATTGTCCTGGAATTAAACAACGCCTGTGCGATGAGCAGGGTAAACCCCGTCGATTTTTGAATCTCTACGTGAACGGGGAAGATATCCGCTTGTTGGAGAATACAGAAACAAAACTCAACGATGGGGATGAAGTGAGTATTGTCACAGCTGTTGCTGGTGGTTAGAGATTATTGTGGTTAATCGTAGGTGGGCAGTGCTTACCTAAGGGATTGGTAAGCTTGGTGAATCTGTCTGATGCACTGCCCACCCTACAGGAACTTTCGTCCTGGGTTTTAGAAGGGAAAAGGGCACAGGGAGTAGGGAACAGGGCACAGGGAACCCTGATCTGACTCGCCATTTCCCCATCTCCCCAACTCCCGACAGTAACTGGATTTTCAGCGGCGCTATACAAGACTCGGGGGTTGATCGGGATTGCTGCAAGTATTTTGATACCACCCATTTAGCTAGCCACCTGAGCTGGCCGCTAAATCAATGATTATTTTGCGATCGCTATGGCAGTCTGTGTACCCAGAGCAGTTCAGTTTCGGAACTGGCACAACGGCAGTCTGCCATAGTTGCTGAATTTTTGTATATTACAATTAGACTATTAAATCGTATAAAAAAACTCTATCCTCTGTTGTAACTAAGTGAGTGAAGCTAAGTGACAGAAACTTGGTGACTGAAACTTGGTGACTAAGTTGGCAGTATCACCAGAAATACAAATATCCTCTTAGTATATCATATCAGAAACTAAACCTATAAAATATTTTTTTTTGGTTATTATCATCAGTAGTACCTAGAAACGTCAATAATTGTTGAATTTATAAAAAACTAAATAAATCAAGTAATTAACTAATTAAGTAATTTGCCGCCTTATATCCATGAGACAATCCCTGAAAAACTTCCCCCGACTCAAACGTGTTCTGTTCACTGGAGCGATCGCAACCACAGCAGTTTGGTCTTGGGCAACACCGATTAATGGTAGCTCTGTGGTTGTAGCATTTCAGGATAGCCCCAAAACGATTGTTGATGAAGTTTGGCAAACTGTCAATCGGGAATATGTCGATAACACCTTTAACCAAGTTGACTGGCAAGCGACTAGGCACAAACTTCTGAGCAGAAGCTACGCTTCAAAGGAAGAAGCCTATAAAGCGATTCGGAAAGCCCTAGAAACCTTGGAAGACCCCTACACCCGCTTTTTAGTGCCAGAACAGTTCCAAGCCTTGACAAACCAAACTGTTGGTGAACTGTCTGGTGTGGGTATTCGCATGGAAATAGAAAAGCAGACCGAGACCCCGTTAATCATTGAACCGATTGAAAATTCCCCAGCGTTTAAGGGAGGTCTTCAAGCTGGGGATAGGATTTTAGCGGTAGATAGCAAATCGACGAAAGGGTTAAGTCTCGAAGATGCCTCGGAACTAATCCGGGGTAAAGTAGGATCATCAGTGACTCTGCGGATTGCCCGACCAGGACAGGGCATCTTTGAGATAGAACTAACCCGAGCTCAGATAGAAATTCCCTCTGTTCGTTACAGCGTCAAGGAGGAAGGGAATCTGCGCGTGGGTTACATCAGCTTAAATGAATTTAGTTCCCATGCAGCTGAACAAATGCAACGGGCAATTAGCAACCTAAATCAGCAGAAGGTGAATGCTTATGTCCTAGATCTGCGGGGTAATCCAGGCGGATTGCTTTTTTCCAGTATTGAAATTGCCCGGATGTGGATGCAAGAGGGGGAAATTGTTAGCACTATAGACCGGATCGGTGGCAAACAGGCATACACCGCTAATCGAACCGCCTTGACCCAACTGCCCTTAGCGATTCTAGTGGATGGTAACTCCGCTAGTGCTAGTGAGATTCTAACTGGTGCTCTGAAAGATAACAAACGCGCTACTGTTATCGGTTCTCGCACTTTTGGTAAAGCCGCTGTCCAGTCTGTCCATTCCTTATCCGATGGTTCGGGTTTAACGGTGACAGTCTCTCGTTACTATCTACCCAGTGGTGAAGATATTAGTTTGAAAGGAATTGTGCCCGATATTCGCCAAGAGTTGACCCTTGAGCAACGGCAACTGCTATCGACTCAACCGGGATGGCGTGGCACTAGTAAGGATCCTCAATACGGAAAAGCGATCGCAGTTTTAAAATCAACTACTGCCTCTGGGCCTGGAACCCTCAGTCAACCCATAAACTCAGGTAGGGTCTGGTAAGCTGCGCTGGAAATCGGGAATCGGGAATCGGGAATCGGGAATCGGGAATCGGGAATCGGGAATCGGGAATCGGGAATCGGGAGGAGATGTAGGGTGGGCAGTGCACTAGACAAATTCATCTTGGTGGCGTACACCCAGGTATGCACTGCCCACCAAGGATGAATCACAATATAACAGATGTAGGGTGGGCAGTGCACTAGACAGATTCATTGGCTGGCATACACCCAGGTATGCACTGCCCACCAAGGATGAATCACAATAGAACAATTGTTGATTAACCGTGTTTAATTTCGTACTAATTCAATAGTTCACCAATCCCACCAGATGTAGGGTGGGCAGTGCACTAGACAGATTCATTGGCTGGGATACACCCAGGTATGCACTGCCCACCAAGGATGAATCACAATAAAACAATTGTTGATTAACCGTGTTTAATTTCGTACTAATTCAATAGTTCACCAATCCCACCAGATGTAGGGTGGGCAGTGCCACAGAAAGATTAATTGGCTGGGATACACCCAGGTATGCACTGCCCACCAAGGATGAATCACAATAGAACAATTGTTGATTAACTGTAATTGAATTCGTACTAATTCAATAGTTCACCAATCCCACCAGATGTAGGATGAATCACAATAAAACCATTGTTGTGAACTGAAATTGATTGCGATTCTCTGGAAGAGACGCTACGCGAAAGCATTAAACCACCTTACCCATCGTACCATTCTTGTCGCTAATTGATATCAGGAAGTATAGCGTTTACTAGTAAGGGTAATTGACATCTAAATTTTTTTCCCGACTCCCGACTCCCGACTCCCGATTCCCAATTCCCGATGCCCTAAAACATAATAAGCCAAAAAAAAATAGCCGCAGAAAACCTTCCACGGCTAGGAGTTTTTAGTTATGCCTCAACTTTCTAAACCAATCCAGAAATGATCCCATAGGATTGACCAAAGGTCACGCTACGTGAACAAACCTGATGCTTTGGCCAGGGGGGTTTCCCCCCCTATAATTTAATAGTTTAACCCAAATTTAAATACTTGGTCATCATGGTGATGAATTCGCCAGGAATTCCAGTCGGCTGAAGGGGGCTCCACTCGGAGATTTCGGCGTAACCCCGTGCATAAAGGGTATGCATGGTGTTGCTTATTGCCTTACGTGACCCCTTCAGAATGTGCTTAATGGGGTATTTTTTTGGGGAAGGTTCCTGAGGAGTATTACTAGGAGTTATATCCTCAGGAGTGTTTTGTTGATCTGGGCGAAAGTTGTCAGGCATAATTCAAAATTGCTTTTAAAATTTACAAATATCATCATAACAATGACAATTTTATTTGTCAAGAATTTTTAGATTTTTTTTTTGATAGTGGTAATTGAAATAAATCGTAGGATCAGGAAATGCGATCGCGTTAAAAAAAACCTTATTAACAGGGAACCGAGGGAAAAAATTAGCGTTCGCGTAGCGTGACCTTTGGTCAATCGCGTAGCGGCTATTTTATAGGATTAAATTTACCGATATCGCCGGAAAAATTAAATCGTTAAAGTAATGAATTGTGATAAATTTTATTCCCGACTCCCGACTCCCGACTCCTGATTACCGATTCCCGATTCCCTGGATTTTTTTGTATTAGAATAAATAAAGATAGGGTTGTCTACATCTACTGGTAAAGGCTATAGAGTTAACTGGAGGCTAATCGGTGAGCTATTCGAGGGGATTGATAAAAATCTCAGGGTGCGAGGACTCAAAAGCCAGTATGGATGTGGTGTTTGTTCACGGACTTGGAGGTGATCCCAGAGGCACGTGGCATCCCCAGCATGCAATAAATGATGATAATTTTTGGCCAATTTGGTTAGGACAAGAGCAACTAGGTCTTAACATCTGGTCTTTTGGGTATGACGCGAAAGCAACAAACTGGAAAAGCAACAGCAGTATGCCCCTTTTCGATCAAGCCAGTAATTTATTAGAGTGGTTAGATAGCTGCAATCTGGGTAAGCGTCCATTAATCTTGATTACTCACAGTATGGGTGGGCTTTTAGTGAAAAAGATGCTTAGTAGTGCTAATAATTTTGATAACTATAAAGGCATTATTGAGCAGACTAAAGGCATAGTATTTCTGGCTACTCCCCACACTGGGACTCATCTCGCTAATTTAATTGATAATATTGGTTTTCTCGCACGAACGACTGTAAGTGTGGAGGAACTAAAAGCTCATGACTCTCAGTTACGGGACTTAAATGAGTGGTATAGAGAAAACGTTCGGAGTCTAGGAATTGCCACCAAGGTCTATTATGAAACCCAGCCTCTAAAAGGGATTTTGGTTGTAGACGAAGATAGTGCCAACCCAGGCATTGAAGGAGTGAAGCCCGTTGCTATAGCAAAGCACCATATTGACCTATGCAAACCAGAGTCTCAAAACAGTTTGGTCTATCGTGGTGTTAAGAAATTTATCGAGGAATGCCTCAAAAAAAAACAGATAACGTTAAATTCACCTACTAACATTAGTATCAATAGTGGCACTCCCTACTTTGTGGGTAGAGACGATCAACTTGAGCAGCTCCATCGGGAACTTCAACAGACTGATCGATTAGCGATTTGTGCTATTGCCGGAATGGGCGGTGTGGGCAAAACCGAGTTAGCTCTACAATATGCTCTAAGTTATCAGGAAAACTACCCTGGTGGTAGGTGCTGGTTTCCAGTGCGCGGGCTAGATCTGGGGATTCAAATTGTTAGTTTTGGGCGTACGGAATTAGGATTAACCATTCCAGATGACCTAGAGTTCAAGGAGCAGGTAAGATACTGCTGGAGACATTGGCCAGAAGGAACAGTATTGATCGTGCTGGATGATGTCGCTTCTTTCGGCAATGACTATCAACAGAGAATTAAACCCTATTTGCCTCCAGCTGAATCCCGGTTCAAAGTACTGGTCACCAGTCGTCAGCGTCCAGGAGCTTCTTACCGACGAATTGACTTGGATGTACTATCCCCAGAGGCAGCATTAGAATTATTAGGTAAGCTTGTTGGAAAAGAGCGCATTGACAAGGAACTAACCGAAGCAGAAGCCTTATGTGAATGGTTGGGGTATTTGCCTTTGGGTTTGGAGTTAGTCGGACGATATTTAGATCTACATCCCACGTTAACCATTGCTAAAGTTCAGAAACGTTTAGAGAAAAAGAAATTAGCAGCTAAGGCATTACTTGATGATCCCACAGAAGAAGGGGAAATGACAGCCCAGTTGGGAGTAGCAGCAGCCTTTGAGTTATCTTGGGAAGATTTGAAAGATTGTCCAGAAGCCCAGCAGTTGGGATGTCGTCTGAGTCTGTTTGCTCCTGCTCCTTTTGATTGGTCACTGGTAGAGAAGTGTGTTATCGAAACTGAAGATGAGGATGACTGGGAAGAAGCACAAGAAGACTTGGAAGAATTACGCGATCGCAGTTTACTGAAACTGAACCTGTTGCAACTGACTGAACAGCAAACCTATCAACTCCATCCACTAATTCGAGAATTTTTCCAGACCAAGCTGGCTCAATTACCAGAGGCTGATAGCTACAAGCAAAGCTTTTGTCAGACAATGGTGGCTAAGGCAAAAGAAATTCCCCAGACACCAACTCAAGAAATTATTGCAGGACTTAGCTCCGCCATCCCTCATTTAGCAGAAGTTGCCACAGTCTTAACTGACTGGCTCAGGGATGAAGATTTAATAGAGCCCTTTACTGGCTTAGGAAGATTCTATAACGGTCAAGGTATCTATGACCAGGCTGAACCGTGGTATGAGAAGTGTTTAGATATCACCAAAAGCCGCCTGGGAGAAGACCATCCCGATGTCGCCACTAGTCGATCCTACCTGGCATATCTCTACCAAGCTCAGGGGCGTTACCATGAAGCGGAACCTCTTTATGTCCAGGCTTTGGACATGAGAAAGCAGCTGCTGGGTCAAGACCATCCCCATGTCGCTGAAAGTCTCAACAACCTGGCATTTCTCTACCGAGCTCAGGGGCGTTACCATGAAGCCGAACCCCTTTATGTCCAGGCTTTGGACATGAGAAAGCAGCTGCTGGGTCAAGACCATCCCCATGTCGCTGAAAGTCTCAACAACCTGGGATATCTCTACCAAGCTCAGGGGCGTTACCATGAAGCCGAACCCCTTTATGTCCAGGCTTTGGAGATGAGAAAGCAGCTGCTGGGTCAAGAACATCCCCATGTAGCCACTAGTCGAGCCAACCTGGCATATCTCTACCAAGCTCAGGGGCGTTACCATGAAGCCGAACCCCTCATTGTCCAGGCTTTGGAGATGAGAAAGCAGCTGCTGGGTCAAGAACATCCCCATGTAGCCACTAGTCGAGCCAACCTGGCATATCTCTACCAAGCTCAGGGGCGTTACCATGAAGCCGAACCCCTTTATGTCCAGGCTTTGGACATGAAAAAGCAGCTGCTGACTCAAGACCATCCCTCGGTAGCCACTAGTCTCAACAACCTGGCATTACTCTACTCTTCTCAGGGGCGTTACCATGAAGCCGAACCCCTGTATGTCCAGGCTTTGGACATGAGAAAGCAGCTGCTGGGTCAAAACCATCCCGATGTCGCCCAAAGTCTCAACAACCTGGCATTACTCTACAAAGATCAGGGGCGTTACCATGAAGCGGAACCCCTGTTTGTCCAGGCTTTGGACATTTATAAGCAGCTGCTGGATCAAGACCATTTTGATGTAGCCCAAAGTCTCAACAACCTGGCATTACTCTACAAAGATCAGGGGCGTTACCATGAAGCCGAACCCCTCTTTGTCCAGGCTTTGGACATGTTTAAGCAGCTACTGGGTCAGAAGCATCCCGATGTGGCCAACAGTCTCAACAACCTGGCAACACTCTACTATAATCAGGGGCGCTACCATGAAGCCGAACCCCTCTTTGTCCAGGCATTCGAGATTGTAGAAAAGAAGTTAGGGTCAAATCATCCTGATACTGTCACCATCCGTAATAATCTGGAAAGATTGCGCGATGATTTGTCACAGTAATCAGTATATAGAATTGAGAATTAAGAATTTATAATTGAGAATTAAGAATTTATAATTGAGAATTAAGAATTTATAATTGAGAATTAAGAATTTATAATTGAGAATTAACAAGGTATAGCACTACCCATTAAAGTTAGGACATTGATACAAGCTGAAAAGCTGTTTTATTCAACTTTTGCCTTTTGCCTCTTGCCTCTTGCCTTGCGCGTAGCGCTATATAATGTAAAATTTCTAAGATAGAAGGTAGAAGATCTAAGATAGAAGGTATAGCAGTCGAAGTAAAGCTTAACACATAATATTTATGCTCCCTTTCAAGCAAAATAATTTGTCCTCAACTATAACTATACTGCGGTTGCTATAAATTATTCATTCTAAATTATTCATTCTAAATTATTCATTCTAAATTATTCATTTAATTCAAGCTTATTTTCGGGAGGATATGATGCAATAGTCAGTAGTTTATCAACGAATTATTCGTCAAGGATTAGAACAAGGATTAGAACAAGGAAAGCGCAATGAATTTAATTTAATTGTCTACTTAACCGTCGCCTAGGTGAGATAAATCCCCAATTACAAAATCAAATTGAGCAGTTATACTTTGAGCAGTTAGAAGATTTAGGAGAAGCATTATTAGATTTTGAAAGCGATGCAGCGCGGTCTTGGGAAGGCAGCGCGGTCTTGGGGGTTCCCCCCATGAGCGACTGCCGTGGTTTCCCCCATGAGCGACTGCATCAAGACACCGAAGTGGATTTGATCAATTGGTTGAACCAGTTGACGGATAAGTAAAATCCGGTTAGGTGTCGCACTCAAAAGCAGTGCCATGGAAAGTTGGTAGAGTGGGTAAGGTAAAATTTAGAATGTAGATTCTACATTCTTTTGAATTCCCAATTCTAAATTCTTCATTCTTCATTCTTCATTCCTCTGACCCCAATCAAGTAGACTTCAACAGCCATAGACTAAGTAAGCCCAGTCTGAAGATTTCTTTCCCTAATGGTCCTGTACCTGAACAGATGTCATGCCTGTAATCAGCTTGAATCTGTTCCTGAGTCAAAGCCCGACTGTAAATTCGCACACCAGCCAAAAGTCCGGAGTACTGATAGTCAAGGTTGCCTTGAATATCACGGAATTGACCCAGCCGTAGGGGTCTACCAGGGGAAGGCGCTATCGGGTTGTCGGTCTGATTGGGAATGCGACGGATGTTGCCGTTAAAGTCTCGAACTTCTTCGATGTGGCTTTGGATGCCATTAATGTAGGTCTGCATGATAAACCTACCGGGAGCCACTTCACCAAAGGTTGCAGCCATATGGGTCCATTGACCACCATGGACGATATCCTCACTGACTACACCACCACTGCCGCTGGTTTCGTCTGCTTCCTTAGGTAATCCTTGGGTGACATTGTTGGGGATGATAGTCAGAATCAGGTTGCGATCCGTTTGTAGAGTACTCAGGAAAAGATACCAGGAAAATGCTTTGCATATGGGCTGTGGGCAGGCTCCAAAACCAACTTCTCCATCAGGGTAAGTACCCTGGGGAGGATCGGTAAACGCTGGGTTTGCTTTGATGTAATCAACCTTAACCCAAGTTTCCACGGTCAGGTTAGCCAGATCTGGGAAATTGGCAACCTCAACGTATTGTGCAAAGGACATTTGCGGGGATTCGCCGCTATCAGATAAGCGTCTGAGAACGTTATAGTTCAGGGATGCTGAACCCACAAACCCTGGCGGGACATCCGCTGAGGGAGCCAACGGATGGGCATCCGGATCGTGCTGGATCATACCGTCAAGGTTTCCAGGATTAGCTGTGTTCCTGATCACTCCCGTGTCAGTTGGAGTTTCAAATAAATACTCAGCTACCAAATCTGTGGGATCGGGGGTAAACATTTCTGTTTTTATTCTGCTTAGACTTTGGAGAAAATTTGATGTTTTCCCTTTTGTTTATACTCAAAACAATGGGCTAACAAATCTATTGTCAAAGGCCCCCTTAGATAGTGACAGTACCCTTTGAGGGTACTATTTTATCCAAAGTCCAAGATTAGTAGCAAAATTAGCGATTGTTTTTAAGCAACAAAAACCAGGGACTTTAGTGCAGGCAAGATTTCCCCACTGCAATAATTTGATGAATTATAGTGGATTGCTATAGTACCCGTTGATGCGTTCCCGTAGCGGCTTAATGCTCGCCCATAGCGTTTTTAATGCCAATAACGCCAGTAAGGACGACCTTTCCAAAAGACCCCTAGGATTACTCCAATCACAGCATTCATGGAAAACCCAACTAACCCAAAAGGGATGGGAAGTTGGGACTTGAGCAATAAACCGACGATAAGGCACAACACTAAAGCCCAGAGACTAGAGGTCTTCAGGAATACCTGAGACTGCCAACGTTCACAAATATAGACTCCTAACACCCCAACTCCTATAGCCGCAGCCATAAACCAGATGATTGCTAGGGGTCTAGAAAATAGTAGCCGCGAGACGGGGCGGAAAGTTTCTGATTGAGTCAAGATCCATATCAACAGGTTCTCTAGAGCAACTACCAGCACAGTGGTCAAAGCAGCTACTTTCGACAGAGGTAGCCAAGGCTGTTGCTTAAAAGTATTCCAAGGGTCATTCATGCTATGCTTCCTTTGACTTGGTTGATGATTTAAAAAAAAAGTGTAGCGAGTTGGAAAACCCTGTCTGATCATGAACTTGCCAATCGTCTATCACCAGGACTATGTCGCACCTCTGCCAGACGGGCATCGCTTTCCTATGCCTAAATTTGGGAAACTCTACCAACTACTGCTACAAGAAGGCATTGCCACTCCTAAACAATTCCACACTCCAGAGCGTCCCCCACTCGATTGGCTCCACCTGGTTCACACCCGTGACTATGTTCAAGCTTACTGTCAAGGTACCCTAGACCCCAAAGCTGTGCGACGCATTGGCTTACCCTGGAGTCCAGCGTTAGTAAAGCGAACTTGTACTGCCGTAGGGGGCACGATTCTCACCGCTAAACTCGCCCTAAGCCAAGGGTTAGCGTTCAATACTGCTGGTGGTACCCATCATGCTTTTCCCAATTATGGCTCAGGGTTTTGTATCTTTAATGATTTAGCGATCGCATCTCGTGTCCTGCAACAACTGGGACTAGTGCAGAAAATTCTAATTGTTGACCTAGATGTCCACCAAGGAGACGGTACCGCCTTTATCTTCCAAAACGACCACAGTGTCTTCACCTTTTCCATGCACTGTGAAGTGAATTTCCCTAGCAAGAAACAAAAAAGTGACTTAGACGTTCCCCTACCAGAGGGAATGGATGATGATGCCTATCTACAAACCCTAGCCAAGTATCTTCCGGACTTACTCTCAGGATTTAAACCCAATTTAGTCCTCTACGATGCTGGAGTTGACCCCCATGTAGAAGACCGCTTGGGCAAATTAGCCTTGACCGACACTGGACTCTACCGTCGGGATATGCAAGTGTTGAGTACCTGTGTAGCAGCAGGCATCCCAGTTGCTTGTGTTATTGGTGGTGGCTACGGTAATGATTTCGATGCCCTAATCTATCGCCACTCTTTACTCTACCGTGCTGCTCTTCAGGTCTATCGCCAGTGTCAGCTTTAATGGCAAACTTAAGACAGAGGAATTCTTTGGTCGTAATCAATAGGATTGATAGCTAGATAAGGTAGATAAATTCGCTAGAGCTACGGCCAACGCTACTCCCCACTCCCAATTTAGCATTCCCCATAAAAAAAACTGTGCTGCTATCCAAAGGCTTTGAAGTAGAAATGTATACCGGCACTCCCGAAGCGGATATTGTCGGTTTTTCCGATCAGATTGTTGCATCCCTCGACGGATTTGTCCGAGAGCCAGATCAGCGCAATGTAGAATACACCACTGCTCCTTTATGTTGCTATGACCGTCTCTTATGTGCCTTAGTGCGTCCTCGACAGCAGCTGCGACAGTATTTAAAAAGCTTGGGTAACTATACAATAATTCCCGGAAGTACCCTGTCCTTAGCTGGAAGCGATCGCTTTTACCGTTCTGACCCCAATAATCCTTACCATTCCTACATTGAGACCACCTACGGCACTAAAGTTGTCACTGCGAGCATCCATATCAATGTGGGCATCTCTGACCCAGAAATCCTGATGAGAGCTTGTCGTCTCGTGCGAATGGAAGCTCCCCTGTACCTAGCCCTGAGTGCATCTTCCCCCTTTCTCGACGGCCAAACCACTGGCTATCACTCGACCCGTTGGGGAATGTTTCCCAAAACTCCCTCTGATGTTCCTTTATTTGAAAGCCATCGTCACTTTATCCAGTGGAATGAAGAGCAACTAGCTGCTGGTACCATGTTCAATCTCCGTCATCTCTGGACCTCTGTGCGCCCCAATGGCAATCGACGCCCCTATGATCTCAACCGCCTAGAGCTGAGAATCTGTGATTTAATGGTCGATCCCATTGCCCTGTTAGCGGTTATGGCACTATTGGAAGCACGCCTGATCCAACTGATTCATGATCCCAGCCTTGACCCCCTGGAGATAAGTACAATACCTGCCAACAACCGTTCAGCTGACTTGATTGCCCTCACAGATGCCAATGAAGTAGCTGCGGCTGAATCCAGTTTGGATGCGCAACTGAGGCATTGGGAGGATGGCAGACTAATTTTGGCCAGAGATTGGATTGAGGAACTGTATCAAGAAGTTTGGCCGGTAGCGAAAAAACAAGGTTTTAGTTGCTTCCTCTCACCAATTAAGAAAATTCTACGGGAAGGAAACACCGCTTCGCAATGGTTACAACTTCATGCAGTGGGTGTTGAGCCTCGCCAAGTGATGATTCAAGCCATTAAATCCATGGCTGAGCAAGAGTCCCAACTAGAAGATCAATTGTGCCAGTCCCTGGTAGTCTAACTGATTAACAGCTTTGTTATTCAATTACAATTTAATAACTAAACTTGTGATCGCCAGGGTAGGGAGAATCAGGATTCCCCCTACCCCAGGATTATCATGGCATTTTTTATGAATTTTTTTAAATTTTTTAGAGTTTTTGTAAAGACAACCGCCTCAATTGAATAATTTTTTGGCCAAGTGAAATGCTTTGAAATATAAGAATATCTAATATATGCTTCAACAAAAACTAATATAAGAAAAACATATATGATCTATATCACTAGGTAGAGGTGATCTGAAATACAGACAAAAATATTGACCTTAGGTATGCCTATAGTAATATAACCTAAGATCTATATCGAATCCTCCTCGAACCTGAATCCCTTGAACTGATTAAAATAAATCTTTCCCGACACCCGTTTGTCCACACCCGTTTACCCACACCCCATACCCAGTAAAGCTTTCAAGCTGGTTATCACCACTTCAAAAACCAATAGGCGATCGCCTATTGGTTTTCTACTCAGGGGTTCTATTCAAAGATAATAGATTGGTTGGATAGGGAGATTGGGAGATTGGGAGATAGGGAGATAGGGAGATTGGGAGATTGGGAGATTGGGAGATTGGGAGATTGGGAGATAGGGAGATAGGGAGATTGGGAGATTGGGGGAAGAGAAAGTTGTACCTTTGTCCGCAACTTGGTATTAGACGCAGATTTGGTATGAATATAGATTAGGGTCAAACGAGTTCACAGTTTCATGGTAAAAGTTGTCTTAATCAACCCGCAAATTCCACCGAATACCGGCAATATTGCCCGAACTTGCGCCGCCACCACTACTCAATTGCACTTAGTAGGTCCGTTGGGTTTTGAAATTAGCGATCGCTACTTGAAACGAGCAGGACTAGATTATTGGCCCTATGTAGATTTTAAATATCATGATTCCCTTGATGCATTTATCAGCTATCACCAGAAGCAAGAGGGGCGATGGATTGGCTTTACCAAGAGAGGAACATACAACTATATTAAGTTTCAGTTTCAGCCCAAGGACTGGTTATTGTTTGGCTGCGAAACTCAAGGTTTGCCTCCCCATGTCTTAGATGCTTGTCAGGCTAAGGTCTTTATCCCCATGGCCCAGCCGGGAGTTCGCAGCTTAAATCTCTCCGTCAGTGCTGCCCTTGGCTTATTTGAGGCCAGGCGTCAGTTGGGTTACTTGGAATAGGTTTTTTGTGTGTTAATAATTAGGACTTACGAACTCTAGTTGGTTTCGCCAGTCCAATTTGTATATTTTGTACAAATTATATATATATATTTCTTTTGTATAGATTTACTTGTATAGATTTTTCTTATAGATTTACTTGTATTGATTTAGTTGTATCGATTTACGTTTAAGCTTTAACCGTTTAATCTTTAATTAGACCTTAACCTTAAAATATATCACTCCTTAAATCGGGTGTCAATAGAAATATCGACGGCGACTTTAGTCGCTGTTTCCCGAGTCCTAATCTTGCTGGACTTAAGATAGAAAAATTAAATGGAGAGCAACAGACGCCCCACTCAAAACATACTTATCCCCCTTCAGGGGTTTAAACACCATCAGTAGAGTTCAAATGCGTAATTTAACCTCTACTGATGGTGTCAATAGGAAATGTCTGTATAAATGTGTAATTTTCGTGAAAAACCATCCTTCTCAGTGAATTCCCTAGCTGATCAATCCATTACTATATCTTTATATTGGGTTAAACTCTGTGAAAACGTTTTGTCGGACAAGTCTGTTTTAATCAGGGAAAGACCTCAAAACCAGGTATCTTTGGGTAAAATCAAGGACTTTCAGCCTACAGCTGACCGGACGCACCTTGGTTGAATGAGTTAGTGTGTGTAAAATTACTCACCAAAAATTCAGCTATTTAGAATACTGAAATTACCGAACACATATAAGAAATTTCTATCATAAAGAGTAGGATTACCGAGAAATTACCGATAGATTTTGCTGATATCAAATGGCGAGTGATCAATATACGCGCGCCAGCTATCAATAGAGAAAAGGAGGATTTGAAAGATTTTGTGAGCGCACCATCAACTAGCAACCCACCAGGATTAATCTGCCGGTTGATACAGGATTCTACGGTTGTTGTCTTACCCAAAATTCGCGTAGAGTTCATCTGTAACCAGTTAGTTACTTCGAGATTCCCATCGCTGTTTTTATGGCGCTCAAAGAGAATAATCAGCAAATATGCTGGATTTTCTTGGGTTACTGAGGGTGGTTTCCCGGAGAAAGCTTGATTAGCCAGTTACTTTATATGCATATATATGCAGCATATGCAGCCATCCTGAACCGCAGCCGTGGTAAATCCCGACAATATCTCTGCTATGGGATGTTGTCCACCTAGTTGTCTAAGGATAAGTACCTATCAATGGCTTCAAGGTGTATCTAGCTATTGCCATGAAAGAACAAATTTTTTAGTAGTCATGTGAGCTTGTCTAAATCAAAGAAGCACGGTAATCTTTGCTAAGTCTCCCAACTAGATGTGATTTGGATCACACTTTAGCAGTGAGTCACATCATTGACTGGTAAAAAATAAATCAGGAACTGTTAAGCGCTCGTCAAACACCAGGAGGACTTTTTTGAAAGGAACACTTACTGATAAGGTCAATCATGTTCCGACCTGTGCAGCAGAGTCATCGGATTCGGCATCGAAACTACCTGCAAGTAATCATCCGGTCGGTGCAGCAATTCCCCTTGAGGTGAACCGTAAGGCTCGTACCTCAGCAGCCATGATTGGATTGGCGATTTCCATGGGGGCATCTGGCTTACTATTACCTCAACAGGGTGATGAAGCAATGGCATTCGAGCCAGTTGCTCCTGAGCCAAGTGGGACGAATCTACCAGCAGCCGAATTTAAAGTTACCGCTGTTTCAAGCCCCTCATTGCCAAACGCGGCTAAGCAGGGACAATGGAGTGTGGAATCAAAGCCAGCCTCACCCCCAGAATTTGCGATTCGGCAAAGCCGACCCTACGCGAACGCGAATTTTAACAAGCTCAAAACCGATGACACTCTCCCAGTAGCCAGGAAGTCTACCATTGTTGGTGAAGTTAAGGGTACTAATCTCAAAGCCTCATCTAACTCTAAGGGTGTAGAGCCAAAACAGTTGCTAGCATCTGCACCAGTCTCAAAATTGGGTAACCTGTCAAAGGATGCATCCCACGCTGTTTCCAACAAGACCAATAATCTTTTAAAAGCTAGACAAGACCTAGCCCTCAAGCGCCTGCAAAAACATCGAAACCGTCTGAGCAAAAGTCTGGTTCAGTTGAGGTCCGAGGAGTTTAACAAGTCTTATGAACTGGCATCAGGGACCCTTGGTTCTAGCCCACACACTTTACCCCCTGCAGTTCTAAAACCTGAGGCTTCAGTAACAGAAAAATCGCAGCCCATTGTTACTGTACCTACAACTCCGGCAGCACTCCCACAGCCAATGCCGAAAGTTGCTGTATCACCAGCCTTAACCCAATCAACTAGATCTGGGTCACTACCAGTGGTCATTCCAGTACCGACTCCAGAAACAACTGTCATATCAGCAGTCAAACCATCAGTTGTCAAGGTCAGTACTCCAAAAATTGCATCGGCTACAACCGAGGTAACTATAGACCAACTCAATGTCCCACAGCCAGTGGTGCTGGGAACTAGGTTGTCATCTACTGGCAACTCGTTTCACCAGGTCAAAGCTGGTGAAACCCTCGATTCTATTGCCCGTAGCTATGGTTTATCCCGCTCAGAGCTAGTCTTAGCCAATCAGCTAGATAATCCTCACCTAATTGAAATTAATCAACAGCTGAAAATTCCTCAATTTAGGAGATTCGATCACCAAAAGTCCTCTTTTACCTTGCTATCTAGCAATAGCCGGAAATCTAAATCTTGGAAGCCAGGAATAGCGCGACCATTGGATTTAGGAACTATCTCTGTTAAGACTTCTACTAGTAGAGATCAAATCACACCCGTATCTATACAGGAAAAACCTAAGGTAAAACCGTTAACTGAGACGATTCTGACTCAATCGACTTCAGACAGTGGTCTGTTAGCTCAGGCTAATTCCTCTATTGAAAATCAGCCCTTAGAGTCTATTAACTCTCAGCGCAACTCCTATGTTGAAAAATTAAGGGCTGATATTCTCAAGATGCGAGAAGAAATCCGGGAGAATCAAACCAGCCCAGAGGAAAACAAACCAATCAACCTAGGAGTTACTAATAACGAGGCAGTTGCTGATCCCTCAAATAAGGAGTCTAAATCTGTCGAGATCACTCCCCAGTTCAATCCCGAGAATAATCAAGGAACCGATACGAAAGAGTGGCAATTATTACCGCAACCACCGACAGCTCCACAGGCTCCTATTGCTATTCCGAGACCTCAGCCACCCCAGAAAACTCGACGCAGTTCTATTGCCATTCCTGTGCCTCCACCTGAGGTATCACAACAGAGAAGGATAGCTGTAGCTCCTGCCCCACCGGAACGATTTAACCCAATGATTCGTATACCGGTAGGAAAACCTGTTTCACCAGGAGTGCCACCTCTGTCTAAACCAGATATGTACTTGCCAGATAGCCCTACCCGCTTTAACGGATATATCTGGCCAAGTAATGGTGTGCTTACCTCAGGTTATGGTCGGCGTTGGGGACGGATGCACAAGGGCATTGATATTGCAGCTCCCATTGGGACACCGATTATAGCAGCAGCCCCTGGTGTTGTGGTCAGTGCTGGTTGGAATTCAGGTGGTTACGGTAAATTGGTGGAAATCAAGCATCCTGATGGAAGTCTGACCCTTTATGCCCACAACAGCCGAATTTTTGTGCGTCGTGGACAACAGGTTGGCCAAGGTCAACGAATTGCCGCTATGGGTAGCACAGGTTATAGCACTGGTCCTCACTTACACTTTGAGCTTCATCCCAGAGGTCGGGGAGCTGCCAATCCAATGGCCTTTTTGCCTAGAAGACGGTAATGGAGTGATTTCAAGGGAAGTCTCCCAATCAGGCAAAATTACTAGGTTGAAGGAGGAGACAGAGGAAAAGGGTAAGGTGAGTAAAAGCTAATCGAAAATGTTGCAGAGTCTACCAAAAACTCTTATTATTTGTTAGACTTAAATTAGGGTAACACCAACAGGGATTATTATGTAGCTTAAATTAAAGCCGAAAACCAAGGGTTTAATCGTTGCGCTTAGATCCCGGTGGAACTAACTTTTTTGACATTTTTATGGCGCTCCCGGGATATTCCGTCAGAGAAGCGCGGATATACCCCCTGGATGTGAAAGCATCTTGCATTGGCGGGCTAAGATCTACCTTGGTAGATTGTGGTAGCTAAAAAGTATCGGAACTTTCCTACTCTTCCTCACCTTCTCAAACAATAGCTATAATCACCCTTAGCCCCTTGAGCTAAAGGGAAAGTGGTTGTCTGAAGCAGGAATTACCTTTCCTATTGTTCTTCTACCTTTTCCGTGTAACCCTTTATCTGTTCCGTTCGATGGGTGCGCACGCAGTATGTCAACTCAACTTTTGCTCAGCGATGCAGCGCGGTCTTGGGGAGCCAGTGCGGTCTTGGGGGTTCCCCCGGAGACGAAACCTTAGACAGGCTCGCCTTTATGGTTGGTCGGCTATGCACAAAAGGGGTAAAACTTATTGATTAAGGCGAGCCTGTCTTACGGTAACTTCTAACCATGAGCAACTGGCGTGGTTTCCCCCATGAGCGACTGCATCAAGAAAGGAATAAAAATTATTATAGAAATTATTGGCATTGATATGCTATAGTAGATAAGGGTTAAAAAAAAGGCTCAGTAGCTCAGTGGTTAGAGCAAGGGACTCATAAGCCCGAGGTCGCAGGTTCAAATCCCGCCTGAGCCATACCTAATTAGATAGTCAACATAAGCTAGTCAGCTGGATTGATCAAGAGAACCCTGGTAGTGTTCTCGGATTTCGTTAATCGAAAACAGAGCTTTAAACATTAGCCCAGCTGACTGGTAAAGCTCGGCTCCACCTTGCAGCCGGTCAACCAGGGCTATTACCAGCTCTACCTGGTAACCAGCTTCCTTAAGGCGGTCTACGGCTTTCATGGCTGATTGCCCAGTAGTCACCACGTCTTCTAATACCACTACTTTGGCTCCTGTGGGCAAAGAAGGCCCTTCAATGTATGCCCTGGTTCCATGACCTTTTGGCTGTTTGCGGATAATTAGACCAGGGATAGGGCGGTTTTCTATGGCAGAAACAATGCTAACCGCACTGACGATCGGATCTGCCCCTAGAGTTAGGCCAGCAACAGCTTGAGTATCACCAGGTAGCATTGAGAATAGCAAACGTCCTATTGCCAATGCTCCTTGAGCATGAAGGGTAACCTGTTTACCATTGATGTAATAAGAGCTACGCTGCCCCGACGAAAGCACAAAATCACCCTCTTGGTAAGCCAGTTGACAAAACAAATCCAGCAGAAAAGGTCGCAGGAGAGGTAAATCGTTTGGGGTGGATAGAGCTTGAAATTGGTTGTTCATGAAACTTACTACTAGTAGCGGTTGATTTGGATGATTCGGTATTCTTTCGAGTCAGCGGTCAGCCGTCAGCCGAAGGCCTTGGCCTTTAGGCCACGCGGGGCGCGTTTGGCCACGCGTGCGCGTTCAGCCATCGGCTAAAAGCTCACGCTACTTGAGGTGCCGAAGGCCTTGGCCTTTAGGCCACGCGGGGCGCGTTTGGCCACGCGTGCGCGTTCAGCTTATTTTATTCAAAAATTGAGGGGTTTCTCCTTTGGAGACGCTACGGGAACGATGCCTCGAAAATCGACATACTATCTATCGGTTCTAACAGAAGATGTAAATCTGTTAGAATGCACGGATGTTGAACTTGACCTACAGCTACCGAATCTATCCAGGACTTGACCAGGAAGCTAAAATGCTCGGCTGGTTGGAGCAATGCCGTCGCGTATATAACTATGCTTTGGCAGAGCGTAAGGACTGGATCAATTCGCGTAAATGTTTGGTCAATGCTTGCAGCATCAGACAGGAATACATCATCCCTGCTGACACGCCATACCCTGACTACTACAAACAGCAGAACGCGCTGACCAAAGCGAAAAAGTTGATTCGAGAACTCAAGGCAGTTCACTCTCAAGTTTTGCATGAACTTGAAGCGACTGGATAAGTCGTTCAAGTTCATGCAACACAGAGGGTTTGGATTTCCTCGATTCAAAAAGTCGGGCCAGTATCGTTCGTTTGTGTTTCCGCAGTTCAAGTCGAATCCTGTCAACGGATTTGAGATCAAACTGCCGAAAATTGGAACCGTGCCGATCAACTTGCATCGACCTATTCCTGAAGGATTTGAGGTCAAGCAAGTTCGGGTCGTGTTGAAATCGTCGGGCTGGTACGCTCAACTGATTCTGCAAGCAGATGTTTGTGTTCCTCAACCAATGCCTGATGGTGATCCGATCGGGATTGATTTGGGACTAGAAAAGTTCTTGGCTGTATCGACAGGTGAACTGGTAGATTGCATGAACACATCCACAACGTTCGCCGAGAGTTCCACTTCCTGACGGCTCACAAACTTTGCGACATGGCTGGAATGATTTTTGCTGAGGACTTGAATCTCTTGATCACCAGTCGCGGCATGTTGGCAAAGCATTGTTTGGATGCGGCATGGGGTAGCTTCCTGGAAATTCTCAAGTGGGTTTGCTGGAGTGCGACTCGTTGAGCTAAAACCCACGCCAGTGGGGGGATAGCTCGAATAGCAATAGCTATTTAACTGTGTGTTACATGTAGGTTCAAATCCTACAACCTAGATGTCAGGTTACTCCATATTCCTAGGCTCCGAGACTGAATATCAACGGGTCGAGTGCAAGGAATAAAAGCGGTGTCAATTCTAAGTCATCCATGAGCCAAACCGCAAGGGAGACCGAAAGGATAAGACAACGAACTGGTGATTGACGCATCGTCAGCCCAAGATTCAGGACAAGATGACTCATGTCCCGTATCGAATTAGAGACCATGGGTGAACAAGTCTTTCCGCGCTGGTTCAGACATCCCCCGTCTAATAGACAGTCTCTCGGTGTATAGCCAGTATCCAACCCGGTCAGACAATGGACACACGGAACGAGGTAATCAAGATAATTGCTCCTGTAAAAAAGGTAGGTATTCAACCGCAAGGGTTATCTTGACGAGACGATATCAGAAGCCAATGCCCTGGGGAAAGCCCAGGGATATGCTGACGGATATCCCTGAGACAACAAGAGTAGAACACGAGTAGCAGTTATGTCCAATACACACGAACCCGTGATGGTGGAATCGAATAACTGGAACTCTCTCAACTGGAAAACCATTGAGAGAGCAGTGTTCAAGCTGCAAAAGCGTATCTACAAAGCCTCCCAAAATGGGGACAAAGCCAAAGTTAGAAAGCTACAAAAACTACTTGCCAAATCAAAATCAGCGAAACTGCTAGCCATAAGGAAAGTAACTCAAGATAACAGAGGTAAAAGAACCGCCGGAATTGATGGGAAGAAGAGTCTTGACCCATCTCAAAGGTTAGCGCTGGCCAGATACCTAGAGTTGGACGGTAAGGCCAATCCTGTAAGAAGGATAATGATTCCTAAACCCGGAAAGAAGGAAAAAAGACCTCTAGGAATCCCAAATATGGAAGACAGAGCGAAACAGGCATTAGCCAAAATAGCTCTAGAACCAGAGTGGGAAGCCAAATTTGAGACAAATTCTTACGGATTCAGACCTGGGAGAAGCACAAAGGACGCAATAGCGGCCATATACTCAGACATCAACAAACAGGATTATTACGTCCTAGATGCTGATATACAAAAGTGCTTTGACCGTATAGACCATCAAAAACTGTTGGACAAAGTGGATACATATCCACAAATGCGAAGACAGTTAAAGGCTTGGTTGAAAGCAGGAGCCGTTGGAAAAGATGGGTTCATCAACACACCAGCAGGTACACCTCAAGGAGGAGTAATCTCGCCATTATTGGCAAATATCGCATTGCACGGTATGACCCAATTAATGAAAGAGGAATTTCCCCTAAGGTATATCACTAAAGCGTTAGGAAAAAAGTACAACCTACCCAGTGGGAGAACTCTAAGAACTCCCATAGTCCACAGATATGCAGATGATTTCATTATCCTGCACCAAAGTAAAGAGGTTGTACTGGAAGCCAAAGAGGCAATTCAAGAATGGCTAAAAGAAATTGGACTGAACCTAAAGGAATCTAAAACCTCAATAGCACACACCCTAGGAAAGGAAGGGACTTTGACAGGTTTTGACTACCTTGGGTTCAACATCCGACAATATGAGGTCAATGAGGTTAATAGCCGGAAGGATAGGACGGGTAAGAAATTAGGGTATAAAACACTAATCAAACCCAGTAAGGAATCCATAAATAGGCATATGGATGACCTGAAAATAACTATCAGAAAGCACAGAAACTCTGACCAAGCCACATTAATAGGAGACCTAAACGCTAAAATAACTGGATGGGCAAACCAATACAACTCAGTGGTTAGCTCCAGAATATTTGGACAAATTGACTATAAGCTATTCCACAAACTAGAAAGATGGGCTAAATATAGGTCTCCAAACATTGGAGCCAAAGAAGCCATGTCCAACTATTGGTGGATAGACAAAGGGGAAGGATGGACATTCAAAACCCCTGATGGAACAGCTACCTTGGTGAAACATAAAGACACCAAAATAAAAAGGGTAGTTAGACTAATAGGTCACAAATCCATATATGACGGAGACTGGCTATATTGGGCTGAAAGGCTTGCCAAATACCATGGGGTAAAACCCACAGTAAATAAACTGCTGAAAAAGCAGAAGGGAAGATGCGGTCTGTGCAATCAAAGGTTTAAGGCCGATGATATTTTTGAAGTAGACCACATCATCCCCCAAAGAGCAGGCGGTAGTAATAAGCTAGACAACAAACAGCTAGTCCATGCTCACTGTCACCATACCAAAACTCGGGAACACAGAACAATATATCCCCACTTTGGAGAGCAATAACAATGTTGCCAGGAGGAGCCGGATGATTGGGAACAGTCATGTCCGCTTCTGGAGGAGAGTTCTAGGGGGGAACCCCTAGTTCGACTCTAATAGCGAGGTGTTTTCTTTGCCAAGGTTGACCCTAATCGCACCAGCCAGATCTGCCCTCAATGTGGAGCGCATACTGGTAAAAAGGAACTGAGTGAACGAGTGCATCATTGCCCTGAATGTGGATATATAACTGACCGAGATGTCGCTGGCGCTCAGGTGGTGGAACAACGAGGTCTTGTAGCCGTTGGACAGACGGTGATACTGCCTGTGGAGGATGGTTGCCTGGGAACCCCGATCAAGCAGGAAACCTCAAGAGCGATCTTGGGAAGCCCGCGCTCTACCCGCTTCGGGTGAGCGTCGGGAGGATGTCACTATCGGATACTATTGAGGAAAACTACGGGTGATTGCGATGCAAATGCGTTGGGAAAAGCTGTTTAGCGTTGTAGTTATAGCAGCCACTGCTAGTCTAGGAGCAGGTGTTGCCATAGCAGAAACTAATTCGGAGGACTTGGAGCTAATTCCTCTAGTAACCTTACCTGAAGCTTTTGAAAACGCTTTTTTTAATGACTCTGGGGACTTTTTCGAAAACAGGAGCATCAAGAGTCAAATCGATACAATTTTTGGTTCTGGATGGCCACCTGCGTTTCCAGAACTGGCACTTGAGCGGGATGCTGAGCGTGTCAGAAATCTTTATCGGGATGTACTAGAGCAGCAAGTTTCCAGTGGCCCTGTTATTCGTACTCTGGATTTACCCAACCCCTACAATACTTCCCTACGGTTGCTAGAGCAATCGAGTGATATACCAATCCAAGTGGAAAACCAAGAATTTTTCTTGGCACCGCAGCCGATACCACAGCTGCGTAGATGAGTATGGGCAAGATCAGTACGGGCAAGATCAGCATGGGGTGATAGTAGTAGCTGACCGCAAGTGTTCAATCCAGGGTGCAGGAGTTGAACCTGCCTAGGGCAAATTATGAGTTTGCTGCCTCAACCGCTCGGCCAACCCTGGGTTATTCCTTTCTATTATGGTAGCCTGAATCAGGTTATTGCAACACTACTAACTAGAAATTCCCGATTTATCCGATAATTCACAGAACATAAGATAATCTAGCTGTATAGCAGGACTATAATACAGCACGGAACCAGCGGTAATTCGGAATAACGTTAATCACCCTATGAAATTCAACACAACTGTAGCGCTAACCATAGTTCTACTGACAATGATGTTAGGTGCAGGTGTCGTGAGTGCCTTTTGGGGATTCTCTCTCGGTCACGAAGCCCTCAAAGGAGTTACTCAACCGGATACTAACCCTAAGAAAAAGTTGACAGGAAATAAGGGCTCTTCTTCTGGGAAAGAAGGGGTCTTGATTGTGAGCGAGAAGGATATCTTGGTTAACGTTCACGCCCACATACACAATAAGGGTAAAAATCCTCCGGCTAAGAAAAACAGCCGGACAACTAAGCAAATTAGTTGGTCTAAGCCCGCTCAGAATGAGTCGTCCTCTGGTGTATTGACTAAAGAGGCATCCTTGACTCGGAAAAACCCTAAGCTAAATTTACCGGTTAAAAGTCAGGATAAGGGAGTCACCCTAGCGGTAAATTCTGCCAGTGTGCAGGAGGGTTCTTTAATGTTGGATGTCAGCTTGAAGAATCAGAGTTCTAATCCAGTCAGGTTTCTGTACAGCTTTTTGAATGTTACCGATGATCGCGGTCGTGCCCTAAGCGCAATTACGGAAGGCTTGCCAGGAGAATTACCGGCTAATGGCAAGGAATTTTCTGGAACAGTTAGCATACCGACAGCTTTACTAGAGAACTCCGAGAAGCTTTCCCTGACACTGACCGATTATCCGGATCAAAAACTACAGTTGAAAATGTCTCAGATTCCTGTAGTTAGATAAGGAAGCAGGTCGAGGGAATGCTTATTAAGGATAAAACGTTAAAGTTATGGTAAAAGCATATGTTCATAGGAAACAACGCGCGCCAGTTTCGCCAGCCAGTTTCACCAGCCAGTCTCGCCAGCAAGTTTAAATTCCCTTGACTGGCACTCCTGAACTAGCTCAAGGAAATGCTAGTGATACTAATGAAAACCCCATAATACAACTGATAAGTTTTTGATGGTAAGCGATAACTCGATACCAAGCTGCCCTAGGTCTAGGAAGATACATCACAAGGCAACCGTAACCAGCAAAAAATGAAAATTATTTGCTTTTACCTTTCACCTTTTCTATGGTTGCCAACCTGATGGTTCTTCTAAAAGTGGATGCTTCTATTAGCCTCTCTGAGCGGGAGGTTTTGCTGGGATTGTTATCAGTGCTACTGCTGATAGCGATCAATGCTTTTTTTGTTACGGCTGAGTTTTCTATGGTGGCTGTGCGGCGATCGCGGATTAGCCAATTAGTAGATGCGGGTGACGTGCAAGCAAAGACGGTTCAGGCTTTGCAACAGAGCATCGACCGATTACTATCTACAACTCAGTTAGGGATTACCCTCTCGAGCCTTGCTCTGGGATGGATTGGGGAGACTACCATGGCAACTTTGGTAGCAGCTGGGATAGCCAAGCTACCACTACCGCCAGCTCTAACTCCAGTTATTACCCATTCCCTAGCAATCCTGGTGGCATTTTTCATGATTGCGTATCTACAAATTGTTTTGGGGGAACTTTGCCCCAAATCCCTAGCTTTACTGTACTCAGAACAACTAGCACGGTTTCTAGGGCCACCGAGTCTGGTAATTGCCAGGTTTTTCAATCCTTTTATCCAGATTTTGAATCAATCTACCCGCTGGCTGCTGAGGCTGGTGGGTGTTCAATATTCTGGTCAAGGTTGGTATAGCCGTGTAACACCGGAAGAGTTGCAGCTGATTATTACCACTGAACGGGAGTCTATCGGACTGGAAGCAGAAGAGAGAAAGCTACTGAAAAATGTGTTTGAGTTTGGCGAGGTAACAGCCGCAGAGGTAATGGTTCCCCGCACCAGTCTTGTGGCTATTTCCCATGCAGCAACCTTCGATATCTTGTTAGAGGAAGTTGCTAAGACTAGTCACTCTCGCTATCCTGTGATTGGGGCATCCCTAGATGACATTCGTGGCATTATCGACTTCAAACAATTGGCTAAACCTTTATCTAAAGGGAAGCTAGGACTTCAGACACCGATTAAATCTTGGATTTGTCCAGCTAAGTTTGTCCCAGAAACTACCCCATTGAGTGAATTACTGCCGACGATGCAGCGATCGCATTTGGCAATGGTGATGGTGGTGGATGAGTTTGGAGGTACTGCTGGATTAGTCACCCTCAAGGATTTAATTGCTGAAATTATTGGTGATGAACCTGAATCTGACCTAACCGAGGAGTTGAGTGTACAAATTCTGGACGAGTATACCTTCCTAGTGCAAGCTCAGATGAATATGGAAGAAGTCAACGAACTTTTGGATTTAAACCTACCTGTAATTGATGACTATCACACTTTGGGAGGTTTTTTGCTCGACAAGTTTCAGAAAATTCCTGAACCCGGTGAAACCTTAAATTATGACAATCTAGAATTGACCGTTGTGTCTGCTTCTGGAGCGCGCCTAAACCAAATTCGCATACGCCGCCAGCAGCCACAAGGCAAGAAGTCTGTACATGTTTCCGATTCTGAACAAATGCCGATAATTCCCAGCAAGGATGATGTTTCCTTTGACAATGGAGGGCTATAGTTTTGCTCAACTTTAGTTGATTAGTGCTGGAAAAACCAATAGAAAAGAATGGCGCGAGGAGATCAAATTTACGTATTCCAAAAGTTTCTTAACTTTGAAGGGGTTTACCAACATCATGGTATTGACTGTGGAGACGGTAGTGTTATCCACTACCGCAAAAATACTGAAACAATTGAACGTACTTCTATGGCTACCTTTGCTCTAGGTGAAACAAAAATTTATGTCAAGCAGTACTCAGTTTGTTTAATTCCAGAGGTCGTGATTCGTCGGGCAGAAAGTCGATTAGGGGAAAGGCAATATAACCTAATTTTTAATAACTGTGAACACTTGGCTAATTGGTGCAAGACTGGCAAAAGTGAGAGCCAGCAAGTCAAGGATTTTATTCCGATAATTAGTAAGACGAATATCGAGGGTTTGTACGAAGCTATAAAACAAGCACTTCAGGGAGCAAAGCAAGACGATACAACTCAGTTACTTAATCAAGCATTATCTGATCTCAGGGTGGTTTGGGATGAGATTCAACCTAAGTATAAACAGGAACTTAAAGAAATCAATGTCTGGCAGGAAGTGGCAATTCAAGCTCTTAAAAACAATAGAGAAGACTTAGCCCGTGCGGCTTTGATCCGGAAGCGGAACTATGAGAAAAGCGCGACGGACAAGAAAGCTCAACTAGACCAGTTAGCGAAGATGACAGAAACCTTGATTCGCAACCGTATGAACTGGCAACAAACTTAGTGGGTTGCTCAAGTCATTAGAAAACGACTTTGAGCGATTAGCTATCAGCAACCATAACTTATCGAGTCGATTTAATTTTATTACCCCTACTCCCTACTCCCTACTCCCTACTCCCTAAAATCTAGGACGAGGTACTTCCAGGAATTCAGAACTGCTATATATTCTTAGTATAGTTGTAAAGATCCAAAAAACTGAATGGAACGTGGTTTACTATGGTTACCTCTGCTAGCAGCATTTTGCTGGCTTGCCTGGTCAGGTTGGAACGAATACCAAAAGATTGAAGCTTATCGCCGTTGGGCTGAACAGTTTGAACGGGCAAAGTATGATATCTATGCGGTGCTTGGTCAGAAAGGCAGTGACCTGACTTGGGGTAAACCCACTAGAAATGAACCAGTAAATCTAGAAACCTTTTCCCTCAAAGAGGTTCAATCAATCAACTTGCTGGTTGATAATCAAGTGGTTGACTTAGAGCAACCACCGCAGAAAGGTCGTGCGATCGCATTAGAATTTCAGTTTCTCAAACCCATAGATCCAGTCAAAGTTCCCTTTACAGAAATTCCTTTGGCAGTGGAGTGGGGAAAATATATCCAGTCATTAATCTCCAGTCATTAACTATAGCGCTGGGTGAAGGGAATAGGCAATAGGGAACTTCGGATCTCCAAATTGGCTAGCACCATCTACTAATAATCCCAGGTTACCCTTACGAGTTAGACCTGGGGCTTCTCCTGAGTTAAGCTAAAAAATCCACTAATTGCTCTAACTTCAACCAAGGGGCACCGCTAGCCATAACATCCTTTGCCAGAGCAATCCCTGCTGTATGGTCTTCGAGAGGTATAACACCGGCGACTTGAAGGGCTAATGAGGCATTTAACGCCACCACATCCTGCTGGGCTGGTGTTCCTTTACCTTGCAAAACATTCCGTAAAATTGCCCCATTTTCCGCTACATCACCGCCTCGTAGGGACTCAGTAGGGGCAGGAGTTAGACCGAGATGTTCTGGATTCAGACTCAAAAGTCGCACCTCACCCCCCGATAGCAGTGCCAAGTCAGTTTCATCCGCTAATCCCGCCTCATCTAATTTTTCCCTGCCATGGAGAACTATTGCGTTGGGAGTACCCATTAAACACAACGATTGCGCTAAAGTCTCTACAAAGTTGGGAGCATAAACACCGATTACCTGACCGGTAGGACGCAGGGGATTGACTAATGGTCCTAACAAGTTAAACACTGTCCGTACTTTGAGGGTTTGCCGTAATGGTGCCACTGCTTTCATAGCTGGATGCCAACCCCGAGCAAACAGAAAGGTTACCCCTACCTCATCTAGGGCTGCCTGAATTTTGTCCGGTGCTGCTGATAAATTTACTCCTAAGGCTTCGAGCACATCAGCTGAACCTACCTTACTAGAGGCAGAACGATTACCATGCTTAGCCACCAGCACTCCAGCTGCCGCCACTACAAAGGCTACTGCGGTAGAGATATTAAAGGTAGACGCGCCATCCCCACCGGTACCACAGGTATCAATGACGGGTTGGTTGTGTTCAATGGTTGTCTTCTGCAACGATTGGGATTGTAGCACCTGAGCCATCCCTGCCAATTCGGTAGCGGATACTCCTTTACCCTGGATAGCTGCTAAAAGTGCCCCAGATAAGACGGTCGGAATTTCTTCATTCAACCATCCCTGCATCAGTTGTGATGCCTGGTCACTGGATAACGATTGCCCATCCAACAACTGTTGCAACAAACTGGGCCAGTTAGAAGAGGTTTGAACCATTATTTATAGAAGCTGAGTATTTGATCTAGAAATGCGATCGCAATAACTATTCAATCACTATTTCCGATCAATCTCTAAGTGACATACTCCCACACTCAACTCAAAGAGTCAGTGTGGGCTTCTTACCAACTCCACCCAACGGTTCGGATACTCGGTAAGCTTTATTAACGACACGGGATGCCCCTCCGCGCCGGAACAATACAATAAGTTGTATTTTTGATTAGTAGGTGGCGGTTAGCTCTTAATTTGTCTTCCCTACTATTTTTAGTATAACGTTTTTCAGGCTGTTTATCAGAGTTAATGCTCCGCTCTTTAGCCCCACACTCAACTCAAAGAGTCAGTGTGGGGCTAAAGAGCGGAGGAAGCTAACAACGCTACAGCATAAGCGGCAATTCCCTCCTCACGTCCCACCGGACCCAACTTTTCATTAGTGGTTGCCTTAATGCCAATTTGGTCAGGCTTCAGGTCTAGGACTACACTTAAGCGATCGCGCATGGTCTTAATATGAGGCTTAAGCTTAGGACGCTCCGCCACCACCACCGAATCAATATTGCCAATCTCCCAGCCATGGGATTGGATCAACTGATTCACCTGACTCAACAATACCAAACTATCCGCACCCGCCCATTTTTCGTCAGTTGGGGGGAAATAATGACCAATATCGCCCAAACTCAAGGCTCCCAGCATGGCGTCCATGATGGCGTGAGTCAGGACATCGGCATCACTGTGACCGAGTAATCCCAATTCATGAGGAATGTCTACACCTCCGATAATCAGACGGCGACCTTTGCCCAATTGATGGATATCGTAACCGTTGCCAATCCGAATAGTCATTTTTACTACTGAATCCCACGTTAACAGAGCAAGCGATTGAATTTTACCTGAAATTAGTGAGAATATACTGAGATTTTTGGTCTGGTTTACCTATATCTTTTTGTACTCTTAATATTAAGTTTTATTTCGATATCGAAAATTACTGGAACCTACAGTGTATTTACGGATATCTAGAGAACAAATATCCCAAATATATTACGAGGTTCAACAATGAAAAAAATCGGTTCTACTACTCTACTCATGTTCGCTACACTCTCGGGACTTCTGTTGTTTCCTTCTGAAGTGAAAGCGGATGAGCTCAGATACTGTTACAGTGTCCCTCGTTACTACGTTGAGCAGGATGCAGCTAACCATCGTGAAGCTTACGATGATGGTTATCAGGAGGGGCGACGTGATGCCAGGAGGGGTATAGCTTATGAAGAGCGCACCGCAGGGGGCGAGTTTGGCCGTGGCTATCGTCATGGATATTACGGTCGCCGCTACAGAGGTCAACGGCGTCGGGTTCCAGACCGCCGTAAGTACTACAACACCAGGGAGTGTCGTACCTACAACTATAACGAGAAGGAGAATATGAAAGATGTTTTGGGCAGGATTTTGCAGCAATTTGAAAGGGATCTGCGTTGGGATATGAACTGGAACAACAATCCTCAACGGTACGAGGAAAGCTACGAGGAGCGAAGCCGAGACAGAAACTCTCAAATATATCGATATCCAAGATAGTTGTGGCTCTCTAGCATATGACTATGGTGCTGCTACTACCTTATGAAAGCTTTGGGGAGTTGGTAGTGGTACACAATTGGTGATTTTAGCTTCCGTTACCTTTACCAGACCGTAGCCAAACCACTAGATCTTTCGCACTACCGCTTAGTTTAATGGCCGCAAACGTTAATTATAGGGGTCACCCTCAGGCAAACAGAGGGAAATACGCTTCTGCTTGATGCGCTCTTCTTCCAGACAGAGGTCTTCAATTTCCTTAACAACTTCTTCGGAGATGTCGATGGCTTTAGCCATCTTGCGGATGGTTGCCTTTTCCCCTTCCGCATATTCTGCATCCGAAGCAGCCGCCTTGATGGCAATGTAAATTATTGCTCTACGACCCTTGCTGGTGACTGGGGTACTGGTCACGACTTCCGAGATGTCTTGGTTGGCGGGATAGGTTTCTAGCTCCTTCAATAAGGATTCTGATGCTCCAGCGGTTGCTCCCCGTCCAATCACCCACTTTCTCTCCGCTTCTGAGAGTTCTCCATCGCCATTTGCAGCAATAAGAAGGGACTTTAGCATGGTCTCGAGCTGTATAGAGTTGGATAGCTCTTCGACTTGAGCCATTTTATCGAGATCCCAGCCCCAAATTTCCTTCAAATACCACTTGGCTATGGTTGCCCGTATCGGATCCATATCTGTTGTAGCTGTTGTCATTTTATTCTCCTGAATTTTCGTTTAAAGACTTAACAGATTCTAGATATCTAGAATCTGTCTTTACTTTCTGTCTACCTACACTTAGGGGGTAGAACAGTTGCTAAGTTTAGCAGACTTAGGACTTAGTAAGTTTAGGGGGTTTTACCCCCTCTCCACCCAAATCTGGGGGGTAATTCTCAGAAATTACCCCTAGTTTCTGGGATTTAGGGGGCAATGGTGAAGTCCTGAGAATTTAAGTAAATTGGGCTCAGGTTTTAAAATCTAATAAAAAAATTATTTTGTCAAGGATTAATTTATAAATATTTACAAACCTCTCATTTTTGGGCTATTTTTAGTTTAAACATTGTAGTCAATTATTGATATGCCAGGATAATTTTCGAGGGTATTGTGTGTTCGAGTTGGCGTACGGCAAGGGTTCCGGCGACAGAGCCAAAGCACAATTTAATTAGCATTTCATTAGCGATCGCCAACGGTCAAAAATATCAAACCCTAGAGCAGCCAAGTAATTTGAGGGATAGTAACAATTTTTTACGAGCAGCTTGACAAATTGCACCTAACCTGAAATTGTTTCAAAGGAATTAGCTTCAGTTGCAAAGTCACCCATTAGACTCCAACTGATTGGAAATACTAAACTCCCCAAAGATGACAGCCTTTACGATTAGTATCTTTACATCCCCTGTTGCTCAAAAAATATAGTTTTTTCATTGTGTTTACAGGCTTGTAAGTGCTGTTTGATAATTCTATATTGAATACTATTTCTGTTTACAATCTCTAGATTAGTATTCTAGATTAATAGAACTATCATTCGTGAATTAATTGCGCTTTGACTAATTTCAGTAAATTGCGATTGGCCGTAGGCCACGCTACGCGATCGCTAAAAATCGGCAATAACTACTTTTAGGCTAACTTTAATACACAACTGCGGAGAAGTCTACTCCTGAGACGTTTTCTCAGCAGAACGTGGTTTAAGCAGAAAGATTTCTATTCCATCAATTGGTTTCTCTCGGGTTTCAATCTGAAATTGCTCTTTAACAATAGACCGAAATAACTTCGACGACTTGACGTAAACTAGCCATAAACGAGATTTGGTTGGGGGCAAACTGCTAACCCAACCTTCTATCGCTTGCTGATCGTTTTTTCTAACCGATGGCGGGAGTACATCCTTAATCTCAATAGTCGTAGAGCCATGATAGTAATGATTCAATGCCACAGGTATTCTCTGACCAATGGACCAAACAATCACATCACCCGGTTCTTCTTTGGTCGCAATGGTTTCCACTAAACCACGCCAATTTTCTCGATCCAGCACAGTATAGTAACGTTTTAGCCCACCACCAACAGCAATGGCATAGATCAGCGCTATCACCAAGGCACCAATACGCCATCGACGCCAAATGCCGATCCCAGCGGCTGCTAACAGAATAAATAGGTATGGAGCTGCTAACAGTAGGTAACGATTAACCCAAAGAGAACGAGAGACTTGGGACACTGAAAAGAACAGAACTAAGGGTAAAAACGCCCAAGCCGCAATCCAACCAAGCTTAGCTGAGCGTGGTTTGTTGAATAGCACAACACCCAGCAAGCAGGTCAACATGACAGAGTAGGCATTGTAAAACCAGTAGATCGCATTAGAATTGGCTCGACCAAAGGGCCAAGCTGTAAAGCGACCTGGCTGCATGATCACATCAACTACACCAGGACTAGTGCGTCCACCGAGATCAGGAACTGATGTACCGGGTACTTTTACACCTCCCATAAATTTGGCGCTCTTAGTTACTAGGGGAAACACCCATGGCAGCCATAAAATACCAATCAGTAACAGTCCGACCCCGAAACGGAACAAAACACGTGGTTGATTGCGATACTTCCAGCCAAACACAACTATGTCTGGGAGCAGCAGCGCCACGTTAATGGGTGTGGTGATAATTGCCAAGAATCGCAGAGCAGCCCATCCCAATAGTAAGGGAGTAGTTGGACGTTCTAGGGCGTGGGTTAAGATCAGTGTGCCAGCAACACCAAAGAATGTACTCGGTGCGTACATCCGGACTTCTTGGGCATGATGGATAAACAGGGGTGAGAGGGCAACAATTAGGGCAGCAATTAAGCCAGTGGACTCTCCGATTAAGCGCCGACCAAGCCGATAGGTAATAAAGACAGTACCAATACTAAACACAAGGCACAATCCCCGCAGCCAAGTATCACTACTGCTAAGTATCATCCAGACCCGTAAAAAGATGTGATATAGGGGGCGTGTACTATTAAAGACTTGGTCTAGGTGCTTGGCACGATGAATACTAATAAGTTCATCAACCCATAGGCTTTCTGTACCAAGTTGATAGAGGTACAATCCAGTGGCTAATAGTAAGATTAAGGTAATGGGCATCCATGGTCGGAACCAATTTCCTTGCTCTAGGAGCGCTGCTGTTTTGTGGTTGTTGGCATTCATGCTACCTAAATAATCAGGGTGCATCTCATATTTGTAAAAAAGTTGGATAGGGTGCGTTAGGGGGGCCTCATTTTCCGCCTCTAGCCCTTGGTTATGTTGCTGCCCGTAACGCACCACGGTCTCAAACAGCAAAAATGGCATGCACCCAATAATCAAAGCCCTAAAGCTTAGACCGATGTAGATTTGTTTTTGATATCAGTATGATTTTGAGAATCAGTATAATTGCGAGAATTGGGTCTAACCAAAAATAGATGCATTAAATCATTTTGTCTATAAAAGTTCTCGTTAGTAAATGCTTGGTGTGTTTCCAGCTGGAAATGTTCTTTGAAAACAGTGCGAAACTTTTCTTCGTCAAAACCTGTGCCGCAAACTAGCCACAACCGCGAGGGAATAGGTGGCAAGTTATTTAGTGCTTCCTCTACGTCAGGCTTTTTGACTCGATCAGAAGGACAAAGTTTCTTGAGGGAATAGATCGGGGCATCTCCACTATAGTAATGACTCAGCGCTGAGGTCATTTTTGGCGAACCTATGGATAAGACGATGGTATCACCAGGTTTTTCATTCATGCTAATTGTTTGCGCTACATTTCGCCAATCCTGGCGATCCTGCACAGTGTAATAACGTACTAGCCCAGTGCTAAGGGTAATGGCATAGATAATTGCTACTGCGATCGCCAAACTCCGTTTCCAACGCCACAATCCCATCAAGCCAGCGGTCAGAATAATCAAAATGTATGGCGATACAAACAGTATGTAGCGGTCTATCCATAATCGTTTAGAAACTAAAAAAATCATGACTGACGGTATAAACGCCCAAGCAGCAATCCAACACAGGCGTGGTTTGTGGTTTTTGTGGATTATGGCAATACCGACCAAGCCAGCTAATAGCATACTGTAGGCTTGATAAAACAAGCTGCTCACCTTCGATGTGGAAGGAAATGGAAAGGCAGTAAAGTTCTTTAACTTGCGTAAAACATCCACAAAACTGGGAAATGTGTGTCGAGTAGCCGATGGATCAATTTTGGCGATGGGATTAAGAGCCTTGCTTAGGAAGGGCAGGGTTCCAGACACTAGAGATAACAAAGATGGTAACCACAACAGGATTACCAGTAACAGCCATTTGCCGAAAGCTAATAATGTAGCCCGTTGCTTGCGAAACCGAAACCATACCAACCAGATGTCCGCGAAGAGCAGGGTGGCATTGAGTGGGGCAGTTAGGGTTACCAACAGTCGTAGGCTAGCCCACCAAGCCATTGAGGTGGTAGTAGGATTCTCAAGAGCATGCACTAGCGCTAGGGTACCACCTAGACCGAGACAAGTGCCTAGGGTGTACATACGAACCATTTGGGCAAAATTGATGAACAGGGGCGATAGAGCCAAGAGGAGGGCAGCAATCAAGCCCGTTGCCTTTCCCGCTACACGACGACCAAGCTGGTAAGTTAGAAATACACTGCCCAATCCAAACAAGACAGACAACCCCCGCAACCAAGCATCGCTGGTGCCAAACTCCATCCACAGCCACAGCAGGATGAAATACACTGGGCGGATTAGACCCAGATGGCCTAAGCGTTTGGCATCATTAACACTGTAGAGTTCATCCACCCACAGGCTCTCTGTGCCGAGTTGATAGAAATACAACCCAGCCGCCAATAGCAAAATTAAGGCGATGGGAATCCATTGCCAAAGCCAATCTGCTTGGATTGAGGTTTCTGCCGAATTAAGTTTTTCTGCTTTCATGCACCTGACCAACTTTATCTAGAATCAATATTAAGAACCACCATGATCAGACCAGGGTTCATCATGGCTTGAGAAAGATGGTTGATCGCCATCAACAAAGAACAATTAACCTCTTACCAAACTAAATTTGAACACACCGCCATGTTACTTATCAGCCTTTTTTGAGACATTTATGCAAAAGATCTATTATTGTCTCCATCACCTGATCACCTGAGCTCCCCATCACCCTTGCTCTCTATCTTCCCAATGGTTTTCTAGCGTCAGTTTTCCCAAACCCATACCATGCCAGTCCTACCAATGGTGTAAGTACTACGATTTCCCACAGTATTCCCAAGAAATTAGGAATACTCAATATGGTGCGTACCATACCCAATTCTGGATTAAAATAATCAAATCGGGGGAAGATAGTAACCGGTGAAATAAAATACTCTAGGGAAAAAGGCCAGAGTGCCTGGACTCCGAAAGGTGCTGTTGGGTCAGCTACTAGCATATCCAACAGGATATGGCTGCTATAAACTAGAGCTGCCCAAATTCCCCACCGGAGCCGATTTAACTTCCAATGTCCCACTAGCCAAGCAACGAAGATGCCAATTACAGCAGCTACTATCAAGCTGTGGGTGGCCTGACGGTGAAAAGCTCCTGGATTTCCCAGCAGCAGCAATCCAGGCAGAATGTCTATGTCTGGCAAATTCGTGAGCAATACTGAACCATACAACAGCCGAGTTTGCTGATGCCAAGCTACATAAGGGCGTGCCAGAACAAATCCACAAATACCGGCTAATGTGTGTCCTACTGGTGATGGCATTGGATTAATTTATATTTGGTAATTTATATTTGGTAATTGGTAATTTATATTTGGTAATTTATATTTGGTAATTGGTAATTTATATTTGGTAATTTATATTTACTCTGAGTATTGTTTATTGATCACCATTACACCTGATTACCTGATTATCCGATCACCTGATCTGAGTTAATCGCCTTTACTTGCGCAAAGCATAGACAATTCCCCCCAACAGCCCCTGAATAATCACAATTCCGTAAGCCAGCCAAGCAAAGGCAATGGCTTCGGGTCTGCCAAGATTATAGCCGTAAGCCGCAAAAAAGAATACAAATGCATTCTCACGCAGACCAATGGCGTTGATCGATACAGGCAAGACCATGATCAAGGAGACTAGGGGAATGATCACAAAGAAACTAAGAAGGGGAACCGGTAAATCCAGTGCCTTGGCAATTAGGTAATAATGAGCGATGACAGTGATTTGCACCATCAGTGACAAGGCCATAGATCTAGCCAAAGCATGTTTGCGGTTGCCAAAGGCTAGGAAAGCTTTAATAATATTAATTAGCTTGTTTTGTATGTGCTTCCAAAAGGGTAGTTGGATCTTGCTAATAACCCTTGAAATCTTCTGAGAGGGGATGAAAATCATCGAGACGACAAGCATAATTACTGCGCTACCTAGCATTACCCACAGGTTAAGTAATGGTAACTGGGCGATCAATGTTTGAGAAAAAAACAGCGCCCCGAGACCAAACAGCATTAAACCTAGTAAACCAAGGAAACGATCCAAAAACACAGTGGCTAGTGCCACTGACTTGCTCGTTCCCAACCGCCAGGCATCATAAGCCCTAACAGCATCCCCACCAATAGTGGAGGGCAAAAAATTACTGAAGAAAATGCTGACCATGTAGGACTTATACAAATAAGGGATGGTAGCTTTCACATTGTGAGCCAAAAGCAGTACCCGCCACCGATGAGCTCTGATGTAGTAACTGGCTAAGTAGATCACAAACGCTGCCATTAACAGAGAAACCTTGGCAGAACTCACAGCTAGGAAAATTTCGGGCAGATTTGTCTTGCGCAACGCCCAAGACAGTAGCACTATGGAAACGCCGCATTTAATTATCGTAAGAATCAATTTTTTCCTAGTACCTAACTTTTTTTCCATGGTTTTTTAGTTTATGGACTGTAGTAATTCCAAGTCATCTTACTGCGGCGGTAGTGGTTTTGAGTCCATAGCCGTGGGCGATCAAGATTGGGATTAGCTTCGGGGTTGCTGTAAATATGCAGCTGATTCCCATTGAGAACCATCACCTCTTCCCGCCAATCCCCAGACACATCAGCAACGTAAAGTCTCGCCGCCTGTTCTTTGAACCGATGGAGAAATTCTCCACTCAGGGCATCGAAAATCCCGACGTCTCCTGGTTTATGGCGCTCTTTGACAGCCACTAATTGCCTCGACTCTCCTGTCCAATCAATCGGGAAGATCACCTCTACACCTTTGTCTGTCCATCCCTTGGGAGCAACATCATCCATTTGATAGTTAGCAATCCGTTGACCTTGGGCATCAAATACAAAGGGTTTCTGGTGCTTCTGGTAACGGCTGCGGCACCAAACTTCTAATCCCGGTCGTTGGGGGTCAAAATCACCAATGGCAGCATTTTGTGGTTCTTGATGCTTGTAGTGGGTTTTCCAAATTACGCGATCGCGGTTATAAAGGAAAACCCGATTGCCACCCCCCTCTTCCAGAGCGACTACCTCTAATCCTGGGATGTCTGGACGCACATCAGCCACAAACAGGGAGTCAATATGACCTTTTATGGGAATTCGCACCAGTAGCTCTCCTAATGGTGATATAATTGTGCCGCCCAAAACCTCATCTTTGCCATCTCCGTCGAGATCTGCCACCCGTGCCCCATTGTGGGCATTGGCAAGGAAATCATCTCGGGTCCACAAAGGTTTAAGGTTTTCACCTTTGAGTAGGTTGTCTAGGGAATAGGCTGCTAGATAACGACCCATACGGTATCCTTCAGCATTCGTGGTCTGAAGTAGTAAATCGCGATCGCCTTTGCCCCGGAAATTGGCTACTACTAGGTGCTCCCAACCCTCTGTACCTTCTGGAGATGGGAGTTTTATAGTTTTCTGAGTCTCTCCATTAACCCCCTCAACAATATGAAGGGTATTGTCCTTGGTTAAAAACAGAACTTCTGTCTTTTGATCTCCATCTACATCAGCTGCTTGGACACCTGGTCCATGAGTTCCAGGTAGTCCGTTTTGCTCCGACTTCCCTACCACTTGAATGTTGATCTGCTTTGCCCAGAGCTTTTTTCCAGAATGATCGTGAACTGCAATATAATCTGACTTAGTGATGATAAAATCTTGTTGGCCGTCATCGTTAATATCTGTTGTAATCAGCCCACCAATACGCCTGTCTGGAGCCGGTCCACCTACAGGAATGACTAGGGGTTCAATTTGAGAATAAGCTAAACTATTAGCCTGAGTCCTTGATTTTTCCGTGCTGGACTGACTCACACATCCCAAGTTGATAAAACTGAACAATAAAAATGCTGAAAATAGACCAAAATCCCATCTGTTTTTGCGGGATTGGTATCCTAAACTAGGGTTTTTTATATTCTGTTGATGCATTTTGATAACTCTCCGCAAGCTCTACCTTGCGCCAGCTTCGTACCTGTGCTGGCACACCCATCGCGATCGCGTATGCTGGAATGTCTTTGGTTACTACTGCACCCGCACCGACTATTGCACCTGTACCAATAGTTACCCCATCCAAAACAATCACATGTGCTCCTAGCCAGACATCATCACCGATGTGTACACCACCCTTAGTTGCTAGTGGTTGTTGGACAATTGGGATGTCAGTACGATCAAATTGGTGACTAACACCACCTAAATAGCAACGACCAGCGAAAATGCAGTGCTGACCAATATGGACTTCGGTAGTCGAGTCAATGCGGCACTCTGCACCAATATTGGCATGGGCACTGATAAAAATAGAGCCAGCACGGGTCTTGAGTTGAGCCGAGCGACCAATTTGCACCCCATCACCAATCTCAATGCGCTCATCTTCAAAACCCCTTACGGACAGCACTGCATAGTCATCAATTACCACATTGCTACCCAGGTGAATACGACCCGGTGTACGCAAGGTGAGGTGATGACCGAAGATTGCATTTTTACCCACACTACCGAATAACTGCGGGTATAAGATGCGCCGCAGCCCTAGCCCAAGAGCACCAGGGAGTTGACCTACCAGCAGCGTCAGCAGTTCATATTGTAGAAGTCGCCTCCAACTACGATCACCTAAGACTAAATCCTGATACTTTTTTATAAACGAGCTTTTACTATCAGCTGAGACAGCGCTGAAGCGAAACTGTTCATGTTTACTAGTCATCACCATTTTCTCCGTATTTGTTCGTCACTTCCATCGGTACTCCCTCACGGATGGGGCTACCATCACTGACGAACGGATAAAGTAGACTACCAATTCCAGCATGGAACAGGGTCTTTGCTCTCAACAGCAATGCCGTTGAAAATGCTAGTGCAGGGGTAGCACCTACCAACCCAAGAGTGAAGCTGTAGGCAAACTCCATCAGACCAATACCTCCAATCGAGATTGGTAAGTTCATGATAAAGAGGATAACTGGCACTGCTACGAGCATGCTGACAAAATCGATCTTGGAGCCAAAGGCAAGTGCACTAACCCAGACATTCATGACCGCTAAGAAGTAGAAGATTAGAGAATTAATTAGAGCCCCCCAGATTGCCCCTGGGTCACTCTGATAGGCCAGCACTGCTTGCCGAAATTTCTCAATCTTGGTGAAGAGTTTATGCAGCAAGGGTACACGCCTTGCCAATAGCTTCTGGGTCAACCGGAATGGTCGTTGGTCAATAATCAACCAGCAGATCAATGCTATACCTATTGACCCCATGGCAAGGCCAATAGTCAACCAGGGCAGGTTGAACAGATGCAGGTTGACCACTACTGCCACCATTGCTAACACGACCAGGGTGGCCAAACCAGTGAAACGTTCCACAAAGACTGAGGCTACGGCATCGGCGTAGCGTCCAGTGTAGCGCCCTAATTGATGCATGCGGACTACATCGCCCCCAATGCTGCTTGGCAGCACCAGATTGAAGAATTGACCAACCATATAGTAAGCAAACAGTCGCCAAAGATTAACTGGCAAGCCACGAGAGCGCGAAAGCATGTACCACTTGAAGGCGCTAGATAGATTAAGCAACAGCCCAAACCCAATCGATGCCAACAAAAATGGTGGTTTGACGTGAACGAAGGTGTCTAACAAATCCCGCCGTCCGTCAGCGCTGAACAGCCCTGCCTTGTGAACAACATATACTAGTAGTGCAGTTGTGCCAGCAATGCGGACAAAACGTAGTGTCGAGTTTTTCGGCATTCCAAGAGCTTGTTAAAGATTTTTCATTGGTAATTGGTAATTAGTAATTGATAATTAGTAATTGATAATTAGTAATTGGTAATTGGTTTACTATCTACTATTACCAGATTGAGGTTTTGGAGTTTTGCTCATCTATACTGATCATTAGATTTACCTTACTTACTTGATCTAAATTATTTATTGGGTATCCAAGGCTGGGTCTTGGTTTTGCCTTTGTTTTGCTTGTTTGCGTAATCGCCGTGCAGCCTTGAAGGCTTTGTAGCGCATTTTCACTGCTGTAAACACTTCCCCGAACCGTGAGAAAAAGATGGCCAGCATCAACTGGCGCATCCATTTGCGCTTAGAGAAAATAAAGGTAGCCTGACGCAAACCCTCGTGACGGTGGTCTTCTTTAGTTGGTGGGGAAATCGGTAAATGGTACTGGGGTGCAGATATTCCCTGGGCTTCACGCCACTGGATACGCACGAAGGGAGAGACACGTTTGTCACGGTAGAGGTGATCAAAACTGGCTTCGACTTCCTGCTTACCTAAAGGCATAGCGGTAATATAGCCCAATTCACGCATCTGTTGTAGAATCTTTTGACCACGTTCCGTGCGGCACATGACCATGCTTGTACCTTCCGGGTGTAGGTACTCGCCATCCTCACCGCGCACCCAGAAGTCGGAAACTGAAATATCCGCAAACTCAGCACTATAGTCAGGACACATCAGGCAACGCTGGGGTGTATAGAGATGATAGAGGTAATTATAGGCACCATCCTTGTAATCAAACCTGTGCAGGTCGAGGCGCTGACCATCAAGGGTTTCGATCTGAAACTTGCCAGGGAAGTTACCACCACGATAGAAGAACCGCTTGATCTTCTCTTGGGGAAGACGACGGTGGGATAGCAACTCAGTAGTACCTTCTTTTTCTAGGGTGCCGTGGCAAGCTAAGCCAATGGTGAAGATTTCCCGACGTACCAAAGGCTTATAGACCTTCTCCAATTTGCGTAAACCCTCAATCTGACAGCCTACACCGACAAAGGCAAACTTGCCTTCCAGTTTTTTGACGTCACGTATGACTTTGGCATGGGGTACAACACAATACTTGGAGCCAGCCGTGGCGCGAATTTCTGCCTCGGTGCGGCAAATCACAGGTGTGGGTGTGATGGGATCATCGGGCTCATAACCCACAGTCAGGGCAGCATCAATTATCCCTTCTTTGACCATACCAATCAGCAGTTGGGAAACGAGTCCACCACCACTACCTTCTGCCTGCACCTGGGGATTATTAGCGAAAGTCAAAAAGGCGCTCTCGTAAATGCCACCAAGCCCCTCTGGTGCCTGCTCAACGCCGAACATTTTCTTATACTGAGCAGTGTAGTCAAAGTCTATACCGGGACAAACTTTTACACAGAGTCCACAGTCAACACAGGTTTTAGTATCAATAACTGGGTATCGGTGTTCGTCAAAGGAAATGCAGTCTACAGGGCAGATGGGATCGCAAGCACCGCAGCGGGTACACAGATCCTTGGGAACCACATACAATGGCTCAGTCTGCTGCTGTTTGTGAAGTGGCAAATAGCCATCTTCAGACATGCTTAATTCTGTTGCCTTCGATTTTTTCAAATAATTTTACCTCTCTGTACTCAAAGGATGAGTAGACAATGGCTCAAGCGGTAACTTGCACCTCAGATTGCTGCCCCTGGGCCAACAATTGGCTCACCAGTTCAACGCTACTGCGGGCTTTAGCTTGCTCCCGCTGCACCAGTGGTGTCATGGCCGCTCGCGTTTCATGGCGCTGTTCGCAAGCAGACTTAATTAAATTTGTCAAGGTATTGGTGGTTAGTTCATCAAAGTTGATCAACCAGTTGTCCTGACCAATGGTTTTCATGAAGCCTGCTGTTTTAGGGTAGGAGTTAATGCCCACTACAGGGGTGAGAACTCCTGAAGCCAGAATTACGGAATGAGTCCGCATCCCCACATGGACTTCTACCCGCTGTAGCAAGCCAGCAATTTCCTGGTAGGTGTAAGTCGCATTACTGATTACCCGGATGCGATCGCGTCGCTTGACATACTTCAAACTCTCGTTGGTAATCTTGGTATCCATCACTTGGGTGATGGTATACATAATCTCAATGTCTAATTCCTCAATCAGTCGGTCGAGAGTAGACCCGATTGCCTGCAAAAAGGGTTCGCGCCCAAAAGTCTTGTTATCCTTGCGCCAGTTATCGATGTAGGCATTGATATTGAAACCAATAGTGCCTTTCGGATTTTTGAAAAGCCCCTCTTTGCCTATGATCTCCTCCATGCGTTCTGTTGGTGGCGGGGTAGTGTTGATGGCGCAATCCGCATTGATGTAAACGTCCTGGTAATTCAGTTTCTGTTGGTCAAGCAGTTGCTTTGATTGCTCATCTCGCAGGATCAGCATTGGGCTAGCATCAAGAACTCTTTGCAAAGCATACTTGCCCAGTGATGTGGTAATTGGTCCTAGACTCGCGTTGTAAAGTGCGATCGGAATACCGCGTGCCTTACAAGCTGGGGCGATTAAGGAAATTGTGGAGAGATAGTTAAACAGTGGATTGAGTAACTTGCGATCAAACAGAATGTTATCGGTTACTAGCACCAGATCAGCTTGCAACATTGCTCGGAAAGTTGGCAAACCAAAAATCTTAACAGCACCATTCCAAGGCATCAATCCAAGTGCCTTGATATTGTGGTGGCCAAAATGACGTTTAACGAAGCGTGGGTTGAGAGTTGGTACTATAAACAACGCATCAGGATGTGCTGCAGCAATATCATCGAGCAGATTGCCTAAAATAGCAGCATCTCCTGCATTGCGACCTGAAAAGTTACCGAGAACTGTAATTTTTTTCATTTTTTACTCAATCACTAGCAAATTCTTACGTTTTCATGGGATTAACTATCCCAATAGTTGTGACAAAAATTTAGTAATAATAATAATCAGAGCTTAATGATTCAACTTACTCATTCAGTATAACCAGCCAGTTTTCACTGATTGAATTCCCATTAACCCAAATCAAAGAGATATCCATCCTTTGTCAAGATACCATTGGGCTAATTCCTTTAACCCTTCTTCATCGGAATGGACAGGCACAAACCCCAGTAAATTTATCATCTTTGCTGTGTTAAATGAGCGGTCTTTTGTATAAAACGCTAGCCGTCTTCTATAAATAGGTGGTTCTATCCCCAGGGGACGACAGATGAATTCAAAAAAATCCCCTAAGGCAAACAGTGGAGCAGCTGGCAAACTAATAAATTTAAAGGAAATTCCATAGTATTCACTAATAATATAGACCATTTCTTTAAAGGTTATCGCCTCCTTACTTCCACAAATAAAAACTTCTCCCACTGCTTTAGGATGGGTTGCTGATAGCAGAAAAAAATTGGTCAAATCATCAACATGAATTAAGTGCAGTAAGTTACTGCCATTGCCAATTATTGGTATCCACTTACGGCAAACCATTTTGAAAATTTTCAAAAACCGTTTCTCCCCAGGACCATAGATTCCTGAGGGTCGAACCACAGTGACTGGTAATCCTTCCTTTTTAGCAAAATCTCTGATCCACAGTTCTCCTTCTAGTTTGGTTTCTTGATATATATCTCCAGGATTCATTGGACAATTTTCATCACCAGGAGGATTTTCGACATGACCATGAACACCAATTGTTGAAACGTGAACAAAACGCTTAAAATCTGGTTCTTCTAAAGCGTATTTAGCTAGCAATTGTGTGCTTAAAACGTGGACATTATAGTAGACATTGTCAGCAGATTTTGCTTCTCTAAAAGGAGTTACAATATGAAATATATAGTTAACTCCTTTTATGGCTTTCTTGATCAACTCTTCATCAAAAACATCCCCTTTAATCCATTCAATTTTAAGGTCATTGAAAGGCTCAAGTTTAGAACTAGGACGTGCAATAGCGACGATATCTAAACCTTGTGCCACTAATTTACGTACAAGAACTGAACCTGTAAACCCTGTAGCTCCAGTCACTAAGACGCGACTGCCAGTTGGGAGTTTGAATTGAGTATCTTCCATATTCTACTTTCTGAGCTAACCTAAAAAATATTGGAATTTCACCAAGCAAGTTTATACAATTAATTTTAATCGGCATCTGGCTTAAGTCTTGGTAAGCTTTAAAATTACTGGTGAACCAAACAAATTAGTCAAGCCTGATAGTCGAGCTAACTTCTCCATAAATGAAGATAAGCTAGGAGATTTGAAAGCGCGATGGAGTACCATAGGCACAAAAAATTGAGGATAGCGCTCAGCTTTGCTCAGACCAATAGATTTAAAAAATTTTAGAAGCTCATGTTCTTTATAACAGACAAACTCTCGTGTATTTCCTTCCAACCCTTTCTTGAACTTAAATAGATAGGGGGCAATAGCATTTACGCTCCTCACTGTAGGATAGTCTAGGATTACTGCTTGCTTTGCTACTCGATTTAGTTCTGTTAAAAAAGACTGCCATTGAGTGACATGAGCAAGGAATCGATAGCTGATCACAACATCAAACGCTCCGTCTGGGTAAGGGAGATCTAAAACATTGCCCACCTTGAAGGAACAAAGATTAGCATCAAGAAAATTCTGAATCCTCCCCTTACAGACATCTGCACTACCAAGCACAGTTAATTGATAACCATTTTGAATCAGAGCCCCGGTCAGTTGACCATGTCCTCCTCCCACATCAAGGATGGTGGCTTTAGGATAAGGAGTCAGCATTTTCAAGGTTGCCTCTTCCTGGACTTTCAGTAGCCAAGCCCCAATTTCCCCAGCAAAACGGGAGGCATAATCCTCAGAAGATGTTTCGATATCGGCTCTTTCGGGAAAATCACCTGTACAAACCACTGTTAAATTCCTTTAGTCATTTGTTTATTTTTAATTGCTATTTTTTGTAGACCGAATTGCTAATTGGTTACGAATAAATCGCCAGGGGTTTTCTAGAGAACCATAGGCCTGAATAGCTGTCATAGGATTCAGTAGCATTTCCTTGATATCTTTTCCTGGTTTTTCTGAACTCAAGGAACCCTGGATAGTAAATCCAAAACTTCCAGGACGACAAGATTCAGAAGCCAAAGGAAGTGGATCGCTTCCTGGTAAGATCCGCCATCCTTTTTTCTCTGCTTGTGTGAACAAAACTGGTCGTGACCAGAATACAGGACGTCCACCATTGTCTCCTAGAAAAAGCTTGGGAAAATTCTTGTCTTCCAAGAGCTTATATAATAGTTTTCCCCGATTTCCGATCCATTTACCAACTCCCCAGGGGAGTATAGGGATTCCCTCCGCAGACAGAATTGCTTTAATGGTTACGTCTAAGGGTAAACCATCTTCAAGGTTTTGGTCAGTAATCAACGCTAATACCTCAAGGTTTTCCGCTGTCACAATTTGGCGACCAGCAATTAAGAACATTCCTTGCCCTAAGGCGTTACAGGTATATAAAGAGAAATCTTCCTGGGTACGGTGGAACATCCAAGTTTTTCCCTGGCTTACCCTAGACTGATTATTGTTTTGAGCTAAATCAGCTAACCTCTTATACCATTTTTGATGCTCTATTTCTGTCAACAATAATACAGCTTTAAAATTTTCTTGATCACCTGCCTCACCATAAAATCGCTGAAAATTTTCCCAAGCTGAGGTCAGCAGTTGATCGATATCAAAACAGTCATGAAGGTGAACGTGACCATCAATTAGGATTACTTGATGCTTTTGAGCGGTAGCTACCATGGATTTTTGTTATAATCTCCCTGATTTCCATAAACTGCTGCTGCTTCAATCCCATTCAGCTAAAATCTTGCACCAAAACCTCAAAGGATCTTCTCGGCTAAACTCACCGAACCCTGAAGCGTTTCAATTCCAATACTTTTCTGCTGAGTTAATGAACCTCCCATATTAAAAATCTGGTTAACCTTGTCTAACTCTAGCTCTATTTTTGACCGACTCCATCCTAGTTCCGCCCCCACCACCTCAGCACAGGTTCTGAGGGCCTCGTTTCCGGGATGACCAGCACTACCGAGTTCTGTCCGCCGGAAGACCACATCACCTAATGTTTGAGCCATTTCCTCAACAACCCCATGCAAGACTTCAGCTTTGAGTACAGCTAAATCATCAGTAGGTGCACAGGAGTGATCTGATACTCGCTCTAAATACAGCAGTACATCTTGATAGGCACTACCGTAGTTATAAACGAGGCGGCGCATTACCTCCTCCCTCAATCCATAGGTTTGCTTAAAGATTTCCGTCTGCAAAAACACTTCAAATTGTTCGATGTGTCCACCGTAAATTGGTGTAACTGATGACAGGGAGTTGGGAGGCTTTTGCCCCCATGACCGAAATACCTGGTCAACGACTTTCTCAGCCACATCTCTGGCAGTGGTATATTTCACCCCAACCACCGAGATCAATCCTGGAAATTCTTCTTTGGCATGATCGAAGATTTGATAGTGTTTAGCCAGTTGTGGCTCTCCGGTCTCACTCATGCCAGTTCTAGGAAGCAAGCCACCATGGACGAAAGCGACATCGGCTTGGTTGAGTTTAACCGATGGCCATGCTTGGTTTATATCATCGAGTAAGTCTTGAATATCTTGTTGGGTAATGTTGAAGTTATCCGGGTCTTGATCCCAAACAGAATACGATGTACCGACGAGGGATTTACCACGCCAGGGCGCAATAAATAGTAAGCGAGACCCCTTGTTGACTATGGCATCGGAGTCACGATAGGAGTTCTGAGTTGAAATACCCACAGCATAGCTTTCGCAGAGGGGACGGCGAATCACCAGGTTCATGGCTTTGGCAAGGGGAACTCTGGGTTGCTGCTGGGGTTGTTGCTGGGGTTGCTCCTGGGATTGGTTTAGTAAACTCAACACCCGATTTGTCCATGGTCCGCTGGTGTTGACCACAGTCTTGGCGCGGATGTCGAATTGATTGCCACTTAACACATCTTGCCCCTGAATACCCGTGACCCGATTTCCAGCTTGCAGAAATCCAGTAACTTCTACGTAGTTAGCCACTACTGCGCCAGCTTGCTCAGCTGAGCGTAGAAAAGAGAGGGTCAAGCGTTCAGAGTTGTAGACCTGAGCATCAGAAAAGACTGCTGCTCCAGTTAGTCCCTCCTGGGGAATTCCTGGCAGTAGCTGCTGACACTCCTGCTTAGAGATTACCCGACCATTGGATATGTGTTTTTGGGGATCGAGTTGACGATTGCGATCGCAACTGATCAAATCATTGATAGCAAGTGCCACAGATAGCACTTCTTTTCCCTTCATGCCATGGCCGTAGGTGGGAATCAACACTGGTAATGGATGAACTAAGTGAGGCGCAATCCGCATTAAACTGGTGCGTTCATGAATGGATTCACGCATCCGTTTCAGGTCAGCATGCTGGAGATACCGTAATCCCCCGTGGATGGTCTTCAAACTGTTAGCAGAGGTAGCGCCACCGAAATCAGATTTTTCCACCAAGGCCACTGACAATCCCCTGAGGCTTGCTTCCCAAGCTACGCAAGCTCCATAGATCCCACCACCGATGACTAATAGATCGTAAGAGTTTCTGGTTAACTCTACTAGGTTCCTTCTCATTACTTGTCTGGTTAGGCTGTATGCTCTGCTAACTCGTGATGTAGCCAATCATAAAGACTGTTTAATTTTTCCCGAAAAGCTGCATAAGTATGCCTTTTCTCAATCAATTTTTTGCCAGCACTGCCCAGGCTCAGTCGTAGCTTTTCATCAGCGATCAGATCAAGCATTCCCTCCGCGAAAGCTTTGGCATCTGGCCTCTTAAGCAGAGCAAGGTGATTGTTTAGCAACTGGGTATGGGTTGGCAAATCTGTGGCTAACAAAACTTTGCCACTATCGAGATAGGAGTAGAGTTTCATCGGGGTATTTTTACCCTTAGTTCTCGGAGAGACTAAAATATCAGCCTGCTCCAGATAGATAGCCAGATGCTCAACTGGTTTCGGTCCTAAAAAATGGACATGTTGTTGCATCCCAAGACAGTGAGCCTTATTGGTGTATTTCCGAATGTCGTCCGCTTCTCCACCAATAATGACTAAGTCAGCCTGATCAGTGTGCTCAAGGCTCAAGGCGAAGCTGTCTAGAAGTAGGTCAATCCCTTGATAAGTCTCCAGATTGCCCACATACATCAGGAGTACATTACGGATTCCTAGCTCACGTCTCAAATTACTATACATAGTTACACCAATGTTGAATCTTGAAGTTGAATCTTGACGTTGAATCTTGACGTTGAATCTTGAAGCGAAAATTTACACAAACCTGCACATTTTCACTATTCTACTTATCTTTCGTTACAAAATAAAACGTAGTATTAGGATATCGGAACCATACTTTCCGTTATTAACACTTACTTATAGTAACAGTTATTAGTTATTTTAGTCTACTTAAAATTTAAGAATAAGGATTTTAAAAATAAGTAGGGTTTATTTAGTCTAAAGCAAAAGATTTTTTAGGATTTTTTTAAAGAAAGATTATAATTAAGCAACGATATATCTGGAATAACTACAGTTTTTCTGGGCTTGTACTTTTCAATATCTGCTGCCAAAGCATCACAAACTGAAACCACGACTTTGGCATTCTTCACAGCCAGTCCTTCAAAAAAGTTGAATACTGACGAAAATTTTTGTAGCAAAGGATACTTTTCAATCATTTGTTGGGCTAGAGATGAATCCATGTCATAGATATAGGGAATTTTACACAAAATTTTGAGCCCTAAACCAATAAAGACTGATTCTTCTCCAGCATGAACCAAATCGTAGCGTTTCTTAGTCACTAGGCGAATTACAGCAAGCAACATGAAAACATCACAGAGGATTTTTTTCCAGGAGAACCCTGGTCGTATATTCCGAACCCACGGTAGATTAGGGGTTCGGTATACCGTGATATTTTCATAATTGATGTCACGCCCTTCAGGATAAGTGACGACATCAACCTGGTCTCCCCGTTCAGAAAGCACCTTCAAAACCAGGTTGACTGCGATGGGTGTGCCACGATTCTGATAAAAGGGATGAGGAGCGAGTAATAGAATGTTCATGCTACTGACATTTTGTTCATCATAGGAGACTGGTTGATTCTCCCAGACAGTCAATTCATCCCTGCTGCTTTTGATCTCAAGCCGATCAGTAAGCCCATCAGTTTTGCTCTTTAAATACACGTTTATCTTCCCCTATAGTTAAAGCACTCTGATCAAGAGCGCCCCATTTCCAAGTCATATTGATGGAAACTTCACTATTGTTCAGTAAGTTTCCGGTAGAGTTTAATAGAAGTTAACAATAACCAGTGGTTAATTTCAGCTATTACTAACAGACCTCAGTGAGTAAGAATTTACCACTTAAGGGTAAACACCGATACCAAGGGATTCAAGCATTCTTTAACTAGAAACCCAAACTGCTCCTAATTTATTCCCTGAGGAAGAGCCCTACAGCCCAACTAAGTGTTATGCATAAGTGCTTTGAATGAATTTTTTATCAAAAAAAATTTTAATTTAATTAAAACCTAAAAAAATTATCCAAATCAACTAGCAATCTGGAGCTTAATGAAATCTTGATTATAAACTTCATATAATCTTTACAAATTTCAAATTGTCAAGAAATACCGTTGGTTAGCGGCTAACCTAATATGCATTTAAATTTGAGTAAGATTGACTAGTACAAAAGTCGGTCTACTATTTCCCCATCTCCCTATTTCCCGATCTCCCCATCTCCCTATCCTTACAAGGGTAGGTTTTTTACAAAGGGGCAAGTATGTACTTTGATTGTCTTGATGCAGTCGCTCATGGGGGAAACCACGGCAGTTGCTCATGGGGGGAACCCCCAAGACCGCACTGCCTCCCCAAGACCGCGCTGCATCGCTATGTATAAATTCCTAAAAATATGTATCAAAATACACAGTAATTTCCGGAATAATTCTCCCCATTTCCCGCTTTTCCCGATTCCCGATTCCCGATTCCCGATTCCCGATTCCCGACTCCCGACCCAAATGTAAAAAACCTACCCCTGTGAGATCTCCCTATATCCCCAAAGCACCCCCATTCAAGCATTTAAATTGTGAATGGGGGCGCTTTGGTACTTTGGTTAGCCACTAACCAACTTGATTTCCAAGTGATATGACTAAGGTTGCTCAACATTAGAAGACACTACTTCTCTGACCCGATAAATCGGTCTTCCCTGAGATTCGTGGTAAGTACGCATCAGTAGTTCCCCCAGTAGACCAAGACTAAACAGTTGTACACCAGTTGAGATCAAGAGTACTGCCAAGATCAGTAAAGGCCGATCCCCGATTTCTTGATTCAGACCTAGCTTGAGAATGGTCAGATAAGCCCCAATGATTATGCCCGTGCCTAGGGAACTCAGACCTAGTAATCCAAATACATGCATGGGTCGGGTGAGGAATTTCTTCATGAAGAAGATGGTCAACAAATCCATTAGCACCCGGAACGTTCGCCCCAGACCATACTTACTACTACCATAGCGACGAGCATGGTGACGCACGGGTAACTCGCTAATTCTTGCCCCCTCAATATATGCTAAGGCTGGTAAAAACCGATGTAACTCACCGTAGAGGTTCATGTCCGCTACCAATTCCGAGCGATAAGCTTTCAGAGAACAGCCATAGTCATGGAGTTTAACCCCAGTGGTGCGTCCAATCAGCCAGTTGGCAATTTTGGATGGCAGTAAGCGAGTCACCGCCGCATCCTGCCGATTTTTACGCCAGCCACTAACCAAGTCATACCCTTCCTCCAGTTTGGCAAGCAGCATGGGAATGTCGGCTGGATCATTTTGTAGGTCACCATCTAAGGTAACAATGGCACGACCGCGAGCATAATTAAACCCAGCTGCCATGGCAGCAGTTTGACCATAGTTGCGACGCAAAATTACCCCTCGCAAATCAGTGCGGGAGAGGACTTGCTCCTTGAGCAGTTGGGTTGAACCATCTGTTGAGCCATCATCGACACAAATAAGCTCATAGCTGAGCTGAGTATCGGTTAAGCTGGATGCGATCGCATCTATGAGGTGGGGCAAACTCTCCACCTCATTGTAGATTGGTACCACCACTGATACGTCTGGTGTGATGTCAGTCCCAGACCAGTTCTGGGCATTTAATTGCCCTTGTTTAATTAAGGAAATTTCCATAGGATGCCCCAGGTTGAGTAATATTCAATCCGGTTTTAAACTGTAAGCATATATTATTGATTGTCTAATCTAACTTGTGGCGATATGTCAAGGCAGTGACTACTCCCACATCATAATCTTTGATTTGATGTGGGCTTCTCAACCTCACGAATGAGACTTGCTGTTCCTCGGCGGATGCCGACGCTAAGCCAACGATATCCTGTACCGATTTACCACAGCCATTAAGCGGCAGTCCAACCGCCAATAATCCACGATTCAAGATGTTAATTCCACTGTTCCAATCTCGATCAATTTTGACCTTACAATCGGGACAACAGTGAACTCGTTCGCGCAGCGTCGGCTTCGCCGAATCGCTCAAACTTTTTTCGACTCTAGAGCCACAGTTAAAACACTCAATACTTGTGCCGCGTGGATTGACTTCCTGAACCAACAAGCCGCGTTTCACCGCCACTGCTTGTAATATTTCCAAGAATTCTCCCCAGGCTGCATCATGTATTGATTTTGCTAACTTAGTTCGTGCGAGTCCTTTTATATTTAAGTTTTCGTGAGCAATTAAATCGTATTTACTACACAGCCAATGAGCAACCTGATAATGAAAATCTTTTCGACACCGGGTTAGATGAAGGTGCAACAAGGCTACTTTGTGCTTAGCCCTTTTCCAGTTATTAGAACCCTTAACACGGCGCGACATTACTCGTTGAGCTTGAGCTAGCTTGTCTTGAGCCTTCCGATAAAACTGTGGGACAGGTACTGCCTCACCATCAGAAGTAGTCAAAAACTTTTCTAAACCAACATCAATTCCAACGGCAGACTTAACGGAATCAATGGGTAAAAGATTAGGAACTGTATCATCTTTCATTGAAAGACAGCAGTACCAACCGTCAGCCTTTTTAACAATAGTACATTGCTTAAGGGTAAAACCTGCGCCCTTCGGGCAAGCTTCGCTAACAGGTAATGGTCTGTGCATTACGACAGGCATTGATCCGATTCGGCTTAATTTTAAAATGCCATTAACCAGGTGCGCTCCTGCCTTAGAAGTGTTGACCCTAGGAAACACAAATGACCTAAGTTCTCCAGCCTTTTTGAATCGAGGTCTTCCCCCACGTTTCCCGTTAGCATCAGGTTTTCGCCACCTATCCCACGCCTTATTAAGACGTTGCAGGTTCACTTGCTGAGTTTCTGCGTAGATTTTTTTGTACTCAGGGAAAAGTTTCTTAGTTTCCTTGAGAGCTGCCTGTTGAGTGTAATAGTTGACCGGTTCTGGAATTTCACCAATCGGCTCACTCACTAAGCTACATATATCAACCGGAGAACGAGTCCGATTGAGCCAATCAAGTCTTTGCCCCAAAGCGTAGTTCCAGTGGCGACGCAATAGCTCAAGCCACCTTTCCATGGTGACGATCTGTTCGGGACTTGGCTTGATCCGGTAGCAGTAAGTGATTATCATATTTTTAGTGTAGCATTTATCGCAAAATATTAAAAATAACTACACAAATAAAAACAGGTCTGTATATCATTTTACTGTACATATTGTAATAGTAAGACGATATACAGACTACAAGCTATCTCAGAACAAATTTTGATTCGGCAGAGCCGTTCGCACCTCAAGCAGCGTCGCCTGGGAGCGAAAGCGTGGCCATAGGCCTCCGCTGCGTGAACAGGTTAAAGAAAATCTGCTCTGATACTTGCGTCATTCTGGGACTGTAACGAGCGTGGAATTTAACGGGGAGAAAGACCATATTCACCTACTTGTTGACCTTAATCCCAAAGTCGCTTCAGTTAAGCTAATAGCCAATACCAAGACTGTGAGCAGTAGATTGATTCGTTACTGATTTTCTGAATACTTGAAGCGGTTTTACGGAGATAAAAAAGTTTTCACCGACAGGATCTTATTTTGTGGCTTCCTGTGGTGACGTGACGATTGAGCAATTAAGGAGTTATCTCCTTGCGCCAGGATACCCCGTCAGGTAATTCTCCTCCCGCTAACATGCGCGGGTATAACGGGAGACCCCTTACCTGTTGAGTTGGAAACATTTATAGCGCTACGCGCAAGTCCGCAAGTGAAAAGTCAGAAGTCAGAAGTAATCTATGACTAAGTTTCGGAGTTTAGGAATCTCCTATTATGAATGGGTAGTGCTATACCAGGGTAAACGCATCTTATTTTGAAATGCCTACTGGATATGAGATTCATACGATAAGTATTTTTGCTTATTAATTTTGAAATCTTTTAATAGCTATGAGAAACGCTATAAAAGTTCTTTGATAGTATCACAAACCTAAAATCTGCTGCCTCAATGTCAATAAGGAGCATTTATTCTCAATAATCCCGAGATGATTGAGAATGTGATTTGAGAAATCTGAAAAATCCTAATAGCAATCGCAACGGTTTATTCTTTCTGGCTCAAAATACTAGGTGCGCTTTCCCCATTAAGAATTAAATTCGCCACGGGTCGCACCTGAAAGTTTAGGGATTGAGTAGAACAAACGTACTGATTTTGACCTCTATTTTTTCCAATTGTAACAAAAATTTCTTTAATTAGATTTTTTCAAGTTACAATCTATACCAAATTGAGATGAGCTTACGACCCTGGGCACCTACCAGACTCCCAGAACTGGAGTGATGTCAGCTACAGTCTGCAGACACATCCTGAGCAGTCACCATAGCTCAGCTTTAAAAAGTCAACAATTAGGAATAGCCAAGGGAATCTTAATGAATCAACTACAGCAGTCGGAAATAATTTGTGAAACGCTGACCTTGGCAGAATCAGGTGTTCAGCCCTTTGGATTTTACAAATCAGATCGAATTGTTGTAGAGCAGGTATTCTCAAATCTCCCTTCCCTAAAAAAGGTAGCTATTAGCAGGGTTGACAAATTAACCGAAGGTAAAAATAACCAAAACTTTAAAGTTTCTACAGATAGTGGAGTTTTTGTTATAAAAATTTGTCATACATCAGAAGTGCAGCAAATTAACAGACAAGTAGACTATTCAATTATTCAAAAAGTATATGGTGCAGACCTTGGAGTGAAGCCGATCGCATTTGACCCCAAAAACAACTCAATAATTACTGAATTTATTGATGCGCCACTCTGGACTTTTCAAGAAATCAGAACTGCAGCAGCACTGAAGAGTTTTGGGGAATCTATCCGTAAAATTCATGAACTTTCACCGATTAGTCATACCTATCATATTAAAGATTTACTGGATAGATACTGGCATTCCTTAAACCAAAAATCTAATGATACAATAAAAAAAATCCAATACTTTTTTGAGATAACACGAAATAAATTAGATGCCTACCATCAATCTAGTGACATCAAGTTTTGCCATAATGATCTTTACTACGGAAATTTTTTGAAAGGTCAAAAAACTATATTTCTGGACTGGGAAATGGCGGGAATGAATGATAGTTATTCTGATCTTGCTGCATTTATCCATTTCCACCATCTCGATAACCAGCAAACTGAACTGTTTCTTCAAGCATACTCAAAAATATCTCTGAATAGAGATAAACTGGCCATCCACCAAGATGCCATCCTGCTAAGGGAATTACTATGGGTTCTCACCAAATTGCAAGAAGGCCATACTGACTATTTTTATGCTGATTATCGGCAACGATGTTTAAAAGCTGTTATGAATAAGCAGGCAAAGCTATTATAACCATGGCAAAAGTTGTGATGATTTCAGGTGCTAATCGCGGCCTAGGCAAAGCAATTGCACTCAAACTCTATGAATATGGCTTTCTTCTTAGCCTTGGCGTCAGAGAGTTAGATCGGGTAACCAAAGATATTTTAGCACTGCCAAAGGATAAGGTGTTATTGGTTTCTTATAATTCAGCTTATCCCAATACAGAACATGAATGGATTAAAAAAACGCTCGATGTCTTTCATAGGATAGATGGCCTAATTAATAATGCTGGCATTTTTCATTCCGTGGATATTGAAGATGATAACGAGGAACTACTCGATAAAATGCTGGATGTAAATACAAAAGCACCGATACGTCTTACACGTTTGGTTTTACCGTATTTGCGTCAGAGCAGTGAAGGCCGGATTATTAACATTGTTTCCAACGGTGCTAAATACATTCAAGACAGTAAAGTTGGCTATTCTATCAGTAAGTTTGGATTTTTAGCGGCATCACATGCCATGTTCCATGCCGCTAAAGAAGATGGTGTAAGAGTAACTGCGCTTTGCCCAGGATGGGTTAACACAAATATGGCAAAGGACTCTTCTCCTTTATCCCCAGAAAAGATGATTCAACCAGAAACTATAGCCGAGATAGTGCTGATGTTATTGAATCTTCCTAATACAGTAGTAATTCCTGAATTAATTGTTGATAATCCATGAGGAGATTTAGATGAAAAACATTTTGTTATTAGGTTCGGGTGTGTCAGTTGCTCCTCTGTGCGACTATCTCAATGAACGAGGCTATCACATTACTGTAGCCTCTAGGAATAAGATGACTGCAGAAGAAATTGTCAATCAGCATTCAAGCCGCAGTTTCTATCCTATTGACATTGATCGGTCAAATCCCGAAAATCAGGCTCTTGATCAATTGATTAAAGAAAGTAGTATTGTCATCAGCTTTTTACCTGGTCCCTATCAGCCCCTTGTGACAAAATACTGTCTGGAACATAGTGTGTCATTGATCATGACCTGCCATATCGGCTACTTGTTCAAGACTCAGCAAGAATTTGAACAATTGGATCAACAGGCAAAAGAAAAAGGCATTGCCATTGTGACAGAGGCTGGCACAGATCCTGGGTATGGCAGCATGATCGGTAAAAAGCTCATTGACGATGTGCATGCTAAGGGCGGAGAGATTATCGATCTCTGGTATCATGTTGGTGTACTACCCTGTAATCCTAATATTAATCCGTTTGGTTATAAGTGTTTTTGGGCTCCTAAAAAATCCCTTTTTGCTTCGGTTAAGATCAAAGATGGCTCTGGAGACTGGATCAAGGACTCCCAGATACCCCTGATTCCAGGAGACAAAGTTTATTTAGAAACTAGAACGGTTGAAGTTCCCAATATAGGGACATTTGAATCTCGTCCAAATTCAGATTCTGGAGCGTATCTATACCCTAAGGTTTACGGCATTGATAATGTTAGAAACTTCTATCATGGAACATTAAGATACCCTGGTTGGGGAGAGACCTTACAGGGATTGATTGATCTTGGCTTCTGTGATACACAATATCGCCCTGAGCTGCTTGAGAAAACTTATCAGGAAATTCTGCTAGAACTGTGTGGCAGCACAAATGGTGATGCTAAAGCCTTGGTTGCTCAGAAATTGGGTATACCAGTTTCCCATGATATTATCATGCGCTATCAATGGCTGGGTCTGTTTGACGACAAGCCTATTATTCCCCCCAAAGATTCGCCCTCCTATTGTGATGTAATCTCTGACTTACTGGTTCAGAAACTGGGGGTTTATCAGCCAGGGGATACAGAAGTGGATCAAATTATCATGTATTACGACATGCTCGTGCAATACCCTGACAAAAAAGAACGCATCATTTCTATAACCAATCCTTCTGCTAAACCGGGTGACCATTACTCCATCTGTTCACAACTGACCTCCAAGACCGCTGCAATGATTGCTAGAAGATTATTGGAAGGTTCCCTGAATCTTACAGGTCTGAAATATCCCACTATTCCTGAAATTTATGAGCCTGTTCTACAGGAGTACGCAGAGGAAGGTATTATATCAAGTCTGGTTGAATACCCATAATTAAAGAGAGGGTGGGGAGATAGGGAGATGGGGAGATAGGGAGATGGGGAGATAGGGAGATTGGGGGAAGAGAAAGTTGTACGTTTGGTATAAGCATATGCGCTACCTCACAGGCTAGAAGCCTGTGCCACGCAAGCTACTTGAGGTGCTGACTGCTGACCGCTGACTGCTGACTGCTTACGATTCAACTGACTTCAAAATCCCCTCTTCTAACTGATAAATTGCTGTCATAATCCCAGTTTCAGGATTGTTCAACAGAGATTTTTTGACCTGTTTTAAGTATCCTAATATATTGCTGCGTAAAATAGGTTTCTCGACTTTCAGAGTGTGACGATAATCCCAAACATCCCAAATCAATAAACCGATACCAGCCAGGGGATCAATTATACTTGCTCCTAACTCCGTTGCCACTAAACCACCGGTTTTTGCTGCCATTTTACTGGCGGCTTTCCCAGCTAGTTTGCTGCTAACTTTACTGGCTACTTTTCCTCCCATGGAAACCAGAATAGGTTTAGCTACCAAGTAACCACTACCGCCAATTAACAATTTCAGGGAAATATTGGATAGGTTACCTTCCGTATCATTAATAGTAGTGGAAATTTCGTTAATATATCTATCCCACTGACCTTGAGGAATTTGATATTGGCTTTGGATGTCACTAAGATTGTTGCCCAAATCAGCCATATATAATTCAATCGTATCATTCGTTATTAGTTCCATCCTCATTTGAGCATTCTGAGGAAGCAGTACTCGTTTAGAAAATTCTTTTTGGAAGGTCTCGGTAAGTTTGGCGTCAATGGCTTGCTTGCCAGAGGGAAGGTTGGGATTGATTTGATGCATGATAGCCGACGCTCCCCACATAAACGGAACTGAAAGTTCCATCTTTTTTTGATTAAAATAATCAAAATACCAATCCAAAAAACTATCCACACGGGGGATTAACTCGGCTTCCCAAACATCTAATTCCTGGGCGGCAAACGCTTCAGCACTGGCGTGAGATGCTTTGACGGCATCAGCAACCGCTTGATTAACTTTACTAAAGTCGGGACGGGGTTCAATAACAACTGTTGATTCAGTGGAGGGGTTAATTTGAGCAGGATTGGTGGAATGGGGGATGATAAGTTTGCTGACTAAGGGAATGAATACAATAATAATTACTACAGTCCAAATCAGTGGAGCGACTGACTTAATTAGTTGGGTAAAGGCTTGGAAGCGCTCTGTTTTTTGGGTATAAGTTACTTCCTCTTCCTGACTCATAGTGATTTCTCCACGGATTTAGGACTAGTATAGTTTATACTATTTTAATAAATTTTTTTGTCAGCATTCAGCTATCAGCTTAAGCGCTACGCGCACGCTACGCGAACAGCTATCAGCTATCAGCGGTCAGCTCAATACTGACGGCTGACCGCTGACGGCTGACGGCTAAATGTTTACCTATTCTTTGAAGTAATTAACTGGACTTAATTTCAGAGGTAAGCTCACTGGCGATCGCTTAGGTAATAGCGATTACCCAGGTACAAAGCTGCTGCCATAGCTAGTCCTGGCAAGGTAATAACCGCTGCCCAAGGAGAGCGTAACCAATTCACTTGCTCGGATCTTATGTAGTTAATGGACTTCTTGTACATACAAGATTCAGCTGGACTAACTGAACCCAACAAAACAGCACTGGCAATTCCAGTAGTTGATAGGAAAGCAATTAAGGTTAATTTGGGTTTGAGCATTGTTGAGATTCCCCGCTAGTGTCACTTCGCTAATTTTCCTTAGTCTAGCTTTGTTTATGCGATCGCTGGTTGCAGGTTAGCAGGTTGCTGGTTAGCTGGTTGCAGGTTGCAGGTTGCTGGTTAGCTGGTTGCTGGTTAGCAGGTTGCTGGTTAGCTGGTTGCTGGTTAGCTAGTTGCAGGTTAGCTGGTTGCAGGTTAGCTGGTTGCAGGTTAGCAGGTTGCTGGTTAGCTGGTTGAATAATCAAAATCTCCCCATCTCCCCATCTCCCCATCTCCCCATCTCCCCACCCTTCCATGGCACCTACCTCCTGAGTGCCTAGTTAATGTTACCTGGTCTGGAGGAAATGGGAATCCTATATAGTGAGTCCGGTTGAATTGGTCCCATTGGCCGTATACCCTCACCTAGGTATGTCACCCATGAACACAACTCCTCCCAAAATTAAAGGCTATTGCATCACTGACCTGGTCTACCATGGGTCGAAAACCTTAGTTTATCGTGGCACTAGGAACAATGACCAAACACCAGTAGTACTCAAACTGCTCAATAATCCCTATCCCAGCTTCCAGGAACTTGTCCAGTTCCGCAATCAGTACACTATTGCCAAAAACCTTGACCATCCCGGAATTATCAAAATCTATAGCTTGGAGTCCTACCACAATACCTTGGTATTGGTGATGGAAGACTTTGGTGGCATTTCCCTGGAAGACTATACCACCTTTAGCAAAGACCTAAGAACGATCACAGATGAGGTAGAGCATCCCGGTATGATCACCGGTATGGTCAGTGATCACTCACTTCAGAAATTTCTCGACATCGCCATTCAAATCGCTTCCATCCTGGATGGACTCTATCGCCACCGAGTCATCCACAAAGACATCAAGCCTAGCAATATCCTGATTAATCCCACCACCAGTCAAGTCAAATTCATTGACTTCAGTATTGCCTCCCTACTCCCGAAAGAAAGCCAAATCCTGACTAGTCCTAACTGCCTCGAAGGTACCCTGGCTTACCTGTCTCCGGAACAAACCGGACGGATGAATCGCGGCATTGACTACCGCAGTGACTTTTATTCGACGGGGATAACCTTCTACAAGCTGCTGACCACAGAGTTACCCTTTAGCACTACTGACCCGATGGAGTTGGTTCACTGTCATATTGCTAAACAACCATTACCTCCACACCAGCGTAACCGAGCTATTCCCCCAATCCTGTCCCAAATTATTAGTAAACTGATGGCTAAAAATGCTGAAGACCGTTATCAGAGTGCTTTGGGGCTTAAGTATGACTTAGAACAGTGTGCGGATCACTGGCACCGATTGGGGACAAGCGCTGAGATTAAGTTGGGTAGTCGAGACATTTGCGTTCGCGTAGCGGCTCCTACGGAGCATCGCTTCGTAATTCCGGAAAAACTCTACGGGCGTCAACCGGAAGTAGATACCTTACTCGCCGCCTTTGAGCTAGTCACTCAAGGAACGACAGAAATGATTCTAGTCGCTGGCTTTTCCGGCATTGGTAAAACCGCTGTGGTCAATGAAGTCCAAAAACCGATTGTGCGGCAGCGGGGTTATTTCATCCAAGGTAAGTTTGACCAGTTCCAGCGCAATATTCCCTTTAGTGCCATAGTCCAAGCACTGCGGGACTTGATGGAGCAATTACTCACCGAAACCGATAGCCAACTGATGCAGTGGAAAGCACAAATTCTGTCTGCTGTGGGTGAGAATGGTCAAGTGATGGTGGATGTGATTCCAGAATTAGAAGGGATTATCGGTAAACAGCCTCCGGCTGACGAACTTTCTGGTACGGCAGCTCAAAATCGGTTTAATTTGCTCTTTAGTAAATTTATCCAAGTGTTTACCACTAAGGAACATCCCCTAGTGATTTTCCTCGATGACTTGCAGTGGGCAGATTCGGCTTCGTTGAAGTTGCTGCAAGTCTTGATGGCAGAAACTAATACCATACATCTACTGCTAATTGGTGCTTATCGAGATAATGAGGTAAATCCTACTCATCCATTGATGCTCACCTTGTCCGAGATGGCCAACGTTGGTGTTTCACTGAATACAATTACCCTCGAACCCCTGAGCAACTCTGACTTAAACCATCTGATTGCCCATACCCTGACTTGTGGGATAGAACTGGCAGAACCCTTGACCAAACTAATAGCTCAGAAAACTAAAGGAAATCCGTTTTTTGCGACCCAATTCCTGAAATCCCTCCATCACGACCGATTAATCACTTTTAATTTTGAGCAAGGGTATTGGCAGTGTGACATCGCTGAAATTAGACGCTTGGCTCTGACAGATGATGTAGTATAATTTATGGCACTGCAGTTACAAAAGTTGCCAAAAGAAACTCAGGATGTCTTGAAACTAGCGGCTTGTATTGGCCACCAATTTGATTTGGATACCCTGGCGATTATCCATGATAAATCCCCAATTGAGACAGCGGTTTATTTATGGAAATCTCTGCAAGAAGGGTTAGTTTTACCGACAACTGAAATTTACAAATTCTTTACCGTTAATAGTAATTACCCATCGAGCACTCAGGAAAAATTCCGCCAATTACCAATCCCCAATCCCCAATTCTCAATCCCGGATCACCAATCCCCAAGTTACAAGTTTTTACATGACCGAGTCCAGCAAGCCGCTTATTTTCTGATTCCGGAAGACCAGAAACAGTTAACCCACCTAACCATTGGGCAACTGCTGTTGAAAAATATCCCGACAGCAGAACGAGAAGAGAAGATTTTTGATATTGTCAATCAGTTGAATTATGGTGTGGAGTTAATTACAGATCTTGCTCAGCGAGATGAATTAGCTCAATTAAATCGTATTGCTGGAGAAAAAGCCAAGGCGGCCACGGCCTATGGGGCGGCTTTTAACTATTTAACAGTAGGTCTGGAATTGCTAGGGGAAAATAGCTGGCAACGTCAGTATGACCTAACCCTAGCCCTATATCAAGCTGCCGCCGAGGCCGCATACCTCAATACCGACTTTGAACAGATGGAGCAAATGGTAATGGTAGTTTTGGCACGAGGGAAAACACTACTGGACAAAATCAAAGCCTATGAAGTCACCATTGAAGCCTATAAAGCCCAAAACCGGCCTGAGCAAGCCATTACCAGCGGGCTGCAAGTGCTGAAATTATTGGGGATAGAACTCCCCCAACAGCCCAGTCCAGAGGATATTGAGCTGGCCCTAAACCAGACACAATCGGATTTAGACGGTAAAGAGATTGAGGACTTAATTGATTTGCCGGTGATGACCGCACCGGAAAAACTAGCGGGGATGACTATCCTCTGGCGACTGATACCAGTTACTTATCTGACGAATCCTCTACTGTTTCCGTTAGTCGTTTTGAAACAGGTCAATCTCTCCCTGCAAAATGGTAATTGTCCTGTGTCTGCTCTGTGCTATGTATCTTACGCCATCATTCTCTGGCAGGTCTGTGGAGATATCGATGGCAACTATCGATTCGGTCAACTGGCTCTGAGGTTATTAGCACGGTTCAATGCTACAGAGCTTAAATGTATAGTACTGTATGCAGTCAATTTCGCCACAAAGCCCTGGAAAGTGCATCTGAAAGAAACATTAACCCCTTTGCTAGAGGCTTACTCTGTCGGGCTAGAAACTGGAGATTTTGACCAATCTGCCTTCTCTGCGGATATGTACTTAGAACATTCCTTTTGGCTTGGCAAAGAGTTGGCTGAGCTTGACCAGACCTGTGCCAACTATCATCAAGGGATTGATCAACTCAAGCAAGAGATGCCACGTCAGCTTACTGCGATGACCTGGCAAGGGGTCTTAAATTTGCTAGGACAAGCTGAAAATTCTTGCTGTTTAAAGGGTGAAGTCTACGACGAAGAGATCATGCTCCCACTCCATCAGGAGTTCAATCACCTCAGGGCACTTTACACCCTACATCTGTATAAATTATTCCTCTGTTATCTATTTCAGGATTATCAGCAAGCTTGGGAACAAGCCATCATTACCGAAAATTATTTAGATGGAGTACCAGCCGCTTTCAATGTTGCGGTTTTCTATTGGTACGATTCTCTGACTCGCTTAGCTCTCTATCCTGAACAGAATCACGCTCAACAACAACAAAGTTTAGATAAGATAACTAAAAATCAAGACAAGCTCAAAACATGGGCAGACCATGCCCCGATGAATTATTTGCACAAATTTTATTTAGTAGAAGCGGAGCGCTATCGTGTTTTGGGTCATTTGCTTGAGGCTATGGAGTATTATGACCGCGCTATTGCTGGAGCAAAAGAAAACCAATACATCCAAGAGGAAGCCCTGGCTAATGAACTTGCTGCTAAATTCTATTTAGAGTGGGGTAAAGAAACCATTGCCCAAGCCTACCTGAGTTGTGCCTACTATGGCTATAGTCACTGGGGCGCATTAGCTAAAGTGGAGGATTTGGAAATTCGTTATCCCCAATTTCTCGATTCCATTCTTACCGAGAAAACTATCAATATAAGCACAGGAGACACGATCACCAACCTCACTAGTCAAGGGGTTAATACCACCACTAAAAACGCTTCCACTGTTTTGGATTTGGCTACGGTGATCAAAGCATCCCAGGCTCTGTCTGGGGAAATCCAGTTAGATCAGTTGCTCTCCACGTTGATGCAAGTGGTGATGGAGAATGCTGGAGCTGACAAATGTGCTCTGATTTTGGTCAAAGGTGAGAGGTTAGTGCTCCAGGCGATGGAAACCGCTAATCAACTGGCTCTGGTGGAATCTATACCAGTGGAAGAAAGCCCAGATATTCCCCAAAGTGCGATCAATTATGTTAAGCGGAAATTGGAAACTTTAGTTATCAACGATATCACTGTTGAGACTATCTTAGCTGCTGACCCCTATTTTATCCGTCAGCAACCCCGGAGTGTAATGTGTACTCCAATCATCAATCAAGGTAAACTAATTGGCTTACTTTATCTAGAAAATCATCTCACCACTGGAGCTTTTACACCAGACCGATTAGAAATATTAAATCTGCTCACCTCCCAAGCCGCTATTTCTCTCGAAAATGCTCAACTTTACAGCAATTTAGAAGACAAAGTTGCCGAACGCACTGCTGAATTAGCACAAGCCAAACAAGCGGCTGATGGGGCTAACCAAGCTAAAAGCGAATTCCTCTCCAATATGAGCCATGAATTTCGTACTCCTCTCAATGGCATTCTGGGCTATGCTCAAATCCTCAAGCGAGACCGGTACCTCGGCACCAGGCAAATCGATGGTTTAACGATTATTGAGCAAAGCGGCAACCATTTGTTAACTCTGATCAACGATATTTTAGAATTATCTAAAATTGAAGCTCGCAAAATGGAACTTTACCCCAGTGACTTACATTTTCAAACTTTTATCGAAAGTGTGGTAGGTATTATTCGCATGCGTGCCTTAGAAAAAGATATTTTGTTCAAATACGACCCTGTGGGGGATTTACCCAATGGGATTAAAGCTGACGAGAAACGGTTGCGACAAATATTAATTAATCTCTTGGGCAATGCTGTCAAATTCACTGACCATGGTGAAGTAATCTTGCGAGTTAGCTTAATTGACCAACAAGAGACAGCTGCAAGCCCCCTAAATCCCCCAATTCTGGGGGACTTTAACTCAAGAACCCCCCAAAGTTGGGGGGCTAGGGGGGCGAAACTTGCTGTAATTGAGCAACAAGAGACTGCTTCAAGCCCCCTAAATCCCCCAATTCTGGGGGACTTTAACTCAAGAACCCCCCAAAGTTGGGGGGCTAGGGGGGCGAAACTTCCTGTAATTGACCAACAACAAACCGCTTCAATTATCCGTTTTGAAGTTATTGATAGCGGCGTTGGCATGTCCCCAGAACAGTTAGAAACAATTTTCCAACCCTTTGAACAAGTGGGTGATACCCAACGGCGCTCTGCTGGCACTGGCTTAGGCTTAGCCATCTCTAAACAACTGGTGGAGTTAATGGGGGGTCAACTGATGGTAACTAGTGACTTCGGTAAAGGGTCTACTTTCTGGTTTGACATCCCTTTTCCTGTGGTCAAAACCGTTACCAAAGCTCAACCGGAAATCGTGGATCAAATTAAGGGCTACAAGGGTAAACCATGCCAAATCTTGGTAGTGGATGACCAACTGGAAAATCGCTTAGTTTTGCTCAACATGCTCGCACCAATGGGCTTTGATATCGTCACCGCTGAGAATGGTCAACAAGCAGTAGATATGGCTAGTGAACTTCACCCCGACCTGATTTTGACTGATTTAGTGATGCCAGTTAAAACTGGCTTTGAAGCGGTTAACGAAATCCGACAAATTGCTGAGCTTAAAGACATACCAATCATTGCTGTCTCAGCTAGCGTGCTGGATATGGATCAGAACAAGAGTAAGAGAGTTGGCTGTCAAGCTTTTCTGTCCAAACCGATTGACCAGAATCAATTATTCGCTTTATTGGGGCAATATTTACCGATTGAGTGGGTGTATGAACCAATTGATGACATGGGTTTGAGCAAAAATGGCACGATCTCAGGTCAGACAGCAGCAATTATCCCACCGCCCCCTGAGGAAATCGAAGTACTCTATGAATTAGCCATGCTTGGCAGTATGAGAAAGATTCGCGATCGCGCTATGTTCATCGAACATCTCCATGAAGACTATCGGCCTTTTGCTAATAAACTCAAAGATTTAGCGGATGGATTTCAAGAACAAGCGATTTTGAGTTTAGTGGAAAGTTATATGAATTGAGTAGGGAGTAGGGAGTAGGGAGTAGGGAGTAGGCAAGAGGCAAGAGGCAAGAGGCAAGAGGCAAGAGGCAAGAGGCAAGAGGCAAGAGGCAAGAGGGAAAAAATCCTGTGTACCTGATTAGCCTAGAAAACGCTATAAAAGAGGTAAGCATTCGCTTAATCTGAGTTAAGTTACAGCGTCGTTCGCACAGCGTGGCCATTCGCGTAGCGTGGCCAAAGGCCAAGGCCAAAGCCTGTGCCACGCTATTCCCAGATCCGCTGTTCCCTGTTCCCTATTCCCTGCTCCCTGCTCCCTGCTCCCTGTTCCCAGATCCGCTGTTCCCTGTTCCCTAAAAACCTCACCTAATTGAAAACCGCTAGATCACGATAGATATCATGGATACCATTACCCTAGACTTTAAGGGAATCGTTCAACTAACTGATGAGCAATTTTGGCAATTGTGTCAACATAACCGTGACTATCGCTTTGAACGTACTGTATTGGGAGAAATTTTGATCATGTCTCCAACTGGTGGAGAAACCAGCAATCGCAATGCTGATCTGATTTATCAATTACAAGCATGGAATAGAAAGCATAATTTAGGGGTTGTTTTTGATTCTTCTGGTGGATTTAAACTACCTAATAATGCCGACCGCTCTCCTGATGCGTCATGGATAACTAAAGAAAGATGGGATGCTTTGACTCTACAGCAACAACAAAAGTTCGTGCCTTTGTGTCCTGATTTTGTGCTTGAGTTACGCTCTCCTACTGATTCTCTCAAGAGATGTCTTGATGCAGTCGCTCATGGGGGAAACCCCCAAGACCGCGCTGCATCGCTACAAGCAAAAATGCAGGAGTATCAGGAAAATGGAGCCCGTTTGGGTTGGTTAATCGATCGGGAAAATAGACGAATTGAGCGTTATCGTCAGGGTAAACCAGTAGAAATTTTAGAATTTCCAACAAGTCTATCTGGAGAAGAGGTTCTCCCTGGTTTTGTTTTGGATTTAAGGACTATTTGGTAATTGGATCTAGGAAAGGGAATAGGGAACAGGGAATAGGGAATAGGGAATAGGGAATAGGGAATAGGGAATAGGGAATAGGGAGTAGGGAGTAGGTAAGAGGTGAAAAATCCTGTATACCTGATAGCTATGAAACACCCTTTAGAGGATATCTGAAAAGTTTTTTGATACTGAATTTTGCCCCCCTAGCCCCCCAATTCTGGGGGGAACAAGAATCCAATTGGCTGGTAAAAGTCCCCCAAAATTGGGGGATTTAGGGGGCTTGGATGTAGCAAATGATACTTCTCAGACAACCTCTTAGTAATTTTATCATCCCTTGATGATGTTGGGATACAAAATTACTGAACCACAAGTATTGCATTCCCAATTCCCGATGTAAGCTATCAGCTATCAGCTATCAGCTATCAGCTATCAGCTATCAGCTAATGCGCTACATCACAGCGTCGAAGCCTGTGCCACAAAGCTAATGGACTTTTCCCCAGACTTTAAATTCTCATTAATCTCGAACTATTAAATTCTCCCAAATGAAGTTTCTTTTAAGCTGACCGCTGAATGCTGACCGCTGAATGCTGACAAAAAAATAGCCGTAGAAATACTATCCACGGCTATTTCAATGACCTATGTCAGAAGTTTCCGAACCAATCCGGACGTGATCCGATGGGATTGGCCAAGGGGGGGAAACCCCCCCAGAAATTTAAAGTGTTATGGCAACAACAAATACTTGGTCATTATAGTAATGAATTCCCCTGGAACCTCGGTGGGCTGCAGAGGACTCCATTCGGAAATCTCCGCATAGCGCAGCGCATAAAGGGCGTACATCGTGTTGAGTACTGCTTTACGAGACCCCTTTAAGATGTGCTTAACGGGTTGTTTCTTGGAGTTTGGAGTAAATTCTGACATAGGTCAAAAACTCAATTTGTTTACATTGATTATTGTAATGATTATATATTTATTTTTCAAGGGTTTTAGGAAGTTTTTTTTGGGAAGTTTTAGAGTTAGTTAAAACAAGTTATTTGACCTATAATACGCTAGATAATTTTATTTTTTAACAGCACTTTTTGTTGGTCTAATTTTAATTAGAAAGCAGGTTCCAGTTTGACCCAATGGTGCGTTACGGGGCGGGCTGTCCCAACACTGGCTATGAGGTTGAAGATCAGGGCAAGCCTGCCCCTAACGTAAGCATTCAGCTATCAGTCATCAGCGGTCAGCCATCAGCCGTCAGCTGTTGACTGATAGCTGATAACTGATAGCTGATAACTAATAGCTGATAACTAGCTGATCGCTGATAACTGATCGCTTACCTTGCCTCTTGCCTTTCCCTAAGGGATTCTGTTCACAACTCAAATAGAAATTATCTGTTCTATTTTCCCTGAGGGGGTGACATGCCAGCTAAAATCCTTACTGGGTAATACTTTCAGCCGATATGTTACAAAAAGATACATACTATTTTGGCCTGACCTTGAACGTAGTTATAAGGGTTTGAGCTTCTAGAACATCATTCGTAGGGTCAATTGGCCAGTTTTTCAATGTTCATGAGAACTGGCATCAAAGCCTTATATAGTAAGCTTTTCAGGGCTCATTTCACCGCCTCAGGCCACCCGTTTGTCCCCCGTTATTTATATTTACTATCTTAGATAAGCGGGTTAGCATTTCGCCACCCGTTTGTCCCCCGTTATTTATATTTCCTATCTTAGATAAGCGGGATATGAGCTCGATACTCGGATCCTCTGTCCGAGGATTTAATCTATCGCTGATCCCAAATAAACCAAAATTTCTCAAAAGGCTACCTCCTACCACTGCCGCGCTTTCGGTTTCTGACAATATTTGGAGGTGGGTTTCTGGTAAGTCTAGGATAGGTTTGGCTTTGGTAGTACTCACAATCTGATATTTTCTCTTCATTGTCATTGCTTTAAACTACAGTTATACAAAGGTACCGATCTGGTACATGCCATTAATTGTTTATGGAAGCGATGCAGAGGTGCGACCCGTGGCGAATTTAATTCGCCTAGGTCAAGCGCACCTAAGCGGTCTTGGGGGTTCCCATGAGCGACTGCCGTGGTTCCCCCCACTCGCGCTTTGCATCAAGACAAGTGGGTTAAACACATCACTGTTTCTTGAATGTCCTTACTTTGTAATCACTCCGAAAATCCAAATTTTCTACATTTTCATATAAAGTTTTGTAAATATGAGTAATTTTTGAGAGTCTTTCAGAGCGATCGCACAAGCACGGAAACTGAGGCCGTAGGCCACGCTTTGCGAACGTTTTGTCGCACCTCCATACTCGTAGTCAGTAACACCTTATTAGAGACTCAATTCACTTATTTTTGGGTTAAGTCTTCCGCGTCAGTAATGCCGACTCAAGTTACCATAGTAGTTATTTAGATAGTAATGAGGTGAGTTATGGGATTAGGGGCAAAACCACTTGACGTGTACTCTCACTGGTTTACTTTAGTGTATACAGCGCCAGATGATTCAGTAGAAAGGTTTCCCATTCATGGACTGACTCTTGATAAAGAAATTCCGATAAAATATTCTGGTACTCTTGAACATTGGTGCGGAATGACTGCTTCCCAGGCTGCTAAAGCTATAGATGAAAAGTTAACTACTTTTCGCGAGTTTTTGAATAGTGATTTTAGAGATAAGCCGAAAGACTATTACTCGACTATTCGAGGTAATTGTGAACAACTGAAACTAGTTAAAGAAGATGTTTTTAATATTGACTATGTAATTTGCTTTTGGAAATACTGTGACAATAATGTTAAAGCTAGCAAGTTGGTTAGCGCCTTTGAGGATTATTGTTCAAAGAAGAGGAAGGAAGAAATAATAGAGCATAAAAATGAAATAAAAGGAAAACAAATTGCAATAGCAGAAATATGTAGACTTTGGTATGATCTGGCTAATTTGCAGTTTGATGATGGTCAATACAGTGATGCCTTATTATCAGCTAATAAGGCTCTATTACTTGTGAATGATGATTTATTGATGTCGCCAATGAAATTTGATTTCCATGAAGAAGTTTCTTTGTTACTTGACAAAATTTCCAGGAAACTTGAGAATCAATAATTCGCTGTTTCCTGGTTCATTTTTTGGCTTCATCTAACATCTCCAGTATCAGCCCCTCCCTGGGATGCACCCCGGATAATACCGGGCATCGACCGTAACCAAAGGCGATCGCATACTCAAGCCCATCTCTACATCCCCTGGCTTGTCATGTCCATGCCCGGCTCATCCCGTTGGTTCAGAAGTTCCAATTCTAAATTCTCAATTCTACATTCTTAATTCACAAATTTCGTTGTCGATTTTCTATCTCTTTTAAATCCTCTGGATCATCGCCAAAACAATGTTCAGTTTGATAAACTTTGACAGCGATCGCAGGTAAAATTCCATAACAGATGGGTTCTGCGAATTCACACGCTTTTTGAAAACTCCACTCCCCACCTCTTGGAAGCCGACCATCGGGAAACTGGACGGTCATTACCCCAATATTAGTATCCGTGGGTACATTAAATCCATCACCAGCGAGAGCATGTGATACGCAGTGCTCTCGTATTGATGGACCACCGTATCCACCACTTCCTCCTGTTACTAAATATCCGACAGAATTAGCGAATGCTGCGTGATGATTAATACTGCTTTCTGGGTGATTTTTTTGTCCCCAATTAAAGGCTTTTTTAAGTATTTCTGTGTAGTCCATGATTTTTGTGTAGTCCATAGTGGCAAAGTTTAAGGTTTTCTATGAGTGCGATCGCACCATTACAAACTGCCGCGATCGCGTTTCTAGGGAACGGGTGGGTTTCTCCAGAAAACTATAACGCTATTGTTAGATTAACCTTGCGCAATAGCTTCATGGATGTAGGTGTTTGGTTTGAGCGACGGTCGGGGATTCCGCTTGAATTTCGGCTGTGCGCCCTGGTTCCGGGTAAGGGTGGAGAGAAGAACCTCGCTTTGCTCGCGAGCCACCTGCGGCGGCTCCACCCTAGAGTTTTGGTAATTTTTATCATGTTAATGAGGTACTACAATGGCTGAAAAAACACCTGCGATAGCAGGTGCCCCTAATATAGATTTATAAATTAAAACAATCAAGATATATGGTTATTTAAGCTATTAATTATGGGTGTATTAGTTTATTGTATTTCTAGATTTTTTATGGGGTATTACATCCATATTTAATAGGCAACTTTTGTACATTACTAACATGAATAAAATCGCTCCAAGGCACTAGGAGCGGGTATAGTAATATTTACTTAACTGAATACCTATAGACAAAGTATTACCCTCAGGGGTACTGTGGTGTTAAAAATTATTAGTCATCATAAAAATGTGCTGAGAGAAAAATTCAGCAATATCACCACTCCTATTAATAATGAGTATTTCTTGAATAGTTTTTCAGGATTTAACTTAGACAAATAGGGTGAATTTTTCTGAGCATAACAATTGTAATCAATAAGGAGCAAATGACTTGGCAAATATCACTGGTAACAACTCAAACAACAACCTTGTTGGTACCTCTAGGAACGATACTATCTTAGGTGTAGGTGGCAACGATACCCTGATTGGTCTCGCTGGTAGTGACTTATTGAATGGTGGTACTGGTCGCGATCGGATGTTTGGTGGTACGGGCAATGACCGCTATGTGGTTGACAACGTGGAGGATGTGGTTACCGAACTCCGTAATCAGGGTACTGATACAGTCTTATCCTCCATCAACTTTACCCTAGGAGCCAACCTGGAAAACTTGACCCTGACTGGTAATGCTTTATTTGGCTTCGGTAACAACCTCAACAACGTCATCCGTGGTAACAATTTAAACAACTGGCTTAGGGGGTCTTCAGGTAATGATTCCTTATTTGGTAATGCTGGTAATGATAACCTGCGTGGTGAATTTGGCAACGATTTCCTTTTTGGTGGAACAGGCAACGACTTATTGAATGGTGGAACAGGTAACGACAACCTCTCTGGAGGTCCAGGTGACGACAACTTCATTGCAGGTTCAGGCAATGACACCCTTTTTGGAGGTACTGGCAACGACAATTTGAATGCTGGTACAGGCAATGACCTGATGTTTGGTGGCACGGGCAATGACATCTATGTGGTTGACAGCGTGAGGGATGTGGTCAACGAATTCCGTAATCAGGGTACTGATACAGTATTCTCCTCTATCAACTTCACCCTAGGAGCCAACCTAGAAAACTTGACCTTGACTAATAGTGCTATCGGCCAAGGTAATAACCTCAACAACATCATTCGTGGTGGCATTTCAAACAACTTCCTTAGGGGGTTTTCAGGTAATGACTCCTTATTTGGTAGTGGTGGTAACGATACCCTAGTTGGTGATAGTGGCAATGACTCCTTATTTGGTGATAGTGGTAACGATACCCTAGTTGGTGATAGTGGTAATGACTCCTTATTTGGAGGTGTGGGTTCAGATACCCTTAACGGTACTAATAGTGTTCTGAACGGTACTGGTGAAATTGATATCCTAAACCCTGGTAATGATTCTGCCCGTGACTTGATTATTCTGGGTGATAGTACCTCTGTTTATTACAACGGTAATGGGGGAGATTTTGCTGTTATTGACAATTTCGACAGAAGTTTCTTTGGCGGAAATAACTCAGACAAAATCCAAATTTCAGGGTCATTGTCCAATTACAGCTTAAATTCATTCACAGGTATAATAGCTGGTGTTAATATTGTCAACGGTACTCGCATTAGCTTAGGTGCAGATGATATTGCTTATGTTGATTCTAATGGTTTACTGACAGCTAATGACTTTGTGTAACTGGGTGACAAGTCGTATTGTTTACTTGACCCACTCTCTGAGTTTAGGAACTTCCTAAAAAAACTCATCCAAAAGACATCTCTAAAAATTAACTTCAAACCCTTGTAATGTCTGGGTCAAAACCGATTTTATAGAGATGTCTTTTAGGTGTACCTACCTGAAGGGGTGACGAAAATGCTTATAAAGCAGATAGGGCAAGCTTCATAGCTCTCATTCCTCGTAAATAATACTTCTGTTTATTAGGATTAACTCTCATTAAGTCTTGTATTAAATTAGTAAGTTCATTGCTAAGATTGACCCAAGTTTGAGCATATAAGCCTATATAAAAACTACTGTGTCGTCGTTGTAAACGACCATATTCTTTTACTATACCGACATATTTCTGAACTCCTTTACGTTTAATTTCTTGTCCTTGAAGAGTAGAAGAAGTATAAGCTACTGCTATTAATAAAATCAGGAAAATTAACCGATCTCCAGAGACATTAGTGTCTTCTAAATTATAGCCACCTTTTTTTAAATATCTAAACATTTGTTCAATATTAAACCGTTTTTTGTAAGCGGCAATAGCCAAGTCTAAGGATTTTAAGTTTGTTAGAATAAACCAGGGTTCTTTTGGAGCAAATCCTGAAATTTTTCTTTTCCATTTTCCCGCAATATTAAAACTTATAGACTCCTTAGTCTTGGTGACTTTAACTCCTTCAAAAAATAACGAAGTTCCTGGAACTAATCCTAAAGAATCTAGCTCTATCCAAATTTGTTTTTTAACTTCAATAAATTCATTTTTTTTAAGACGTAGACAAAAGGATAAAGACTGTTGTGACAACCATTTTGCGAGCCTAACAGAACAAAATTCTCTATCTCCCAATAGGCAGATTTTATAATCTTTAAAAATTGGCATTATTTTTGATATATGACATGTCTGCTCCTTAATATTACTGCTGCCTAATTTTGGCAGCAAGGTAAAGTATATTGGAAAGGCTCTTTTATCCCAAATTAAACTAGTTACTAAAAGATTGATTTTCCCCCAATTTGTCCGATCAATTACCACATAAACTAGTTGGTCTGTTTCCAAATAGGTTTCCATTATACTAGCTATTATTGGAAACCAAATAGCTTCTAATTTTAGATCTTGTAAAGATAAAAAGCGTTGTATCCTTTTTCTTCTACTTTCAAGCTTGATTCCAAGAGGTAAAGCATTGGCTAACTTTTCTAGACTAACTTTTTTGATTGATTGTATAAGAATTACTAAAATATTGAATAAAATAAAATGACGATATTTTAGTTGACTTCTCAGATGCTTTTGATATAATAAGGGTAACATTTGCAATAGATAGGTCTTATTGAAAATTTGAGACCTATCTTTTTAGATCACAGATCGTTACACTCTTTATGTATCAAGTGTTTCAAGCCATATAGTCGCCCCCCCAGCTATTTTCCCTGATCGCTTGAAATTCAAGTAGTAGACTATTTCAATAACTATTTTAGAGCGCTTGATGGCAATGCCTGACAATACATCTGATGCCCAACTTTACTTTCTCTTACAGGTTCTACAAGCAACTGCAGACAGTAATGGTGACGCCCAGGTAGTTTACGGATTACTGGCAGCAAATACAGACAAACTGGATCATAGATTAGCAGAACAATTGCGTGATTGGGCAACAAGTAAGCTGGCGGAAGCGAAAGCAGATGAAGCAAAATTAATAGCAGCAGTTATTGGCAGTTTTAGCAATCTAATTAAGCAATTCCCCTTGGGTGACAAAGCCAGCAATATCGAAATTGCCATCACTGGCTATGAAGTCGCACTAACTGTTTTCACCCGTGAAGCTTTTCCGGTTGATTGGGCAACGACTCAAAACAATCTCGGTACTGCTTACTCAGACAGAATTACAGGTCCCAAAGCACAAAACCTAGAAGAGGCTATCGCTTGCTACCAATCGGCTTTAGAAGTACGCACCCGTGAAGCTTTTCCGGTTGATTGGGCAATGACTCAAAACAATCTCGGAAATGCTTACCGTGACAGAATCACAGGTCCCAAAGCACAAAACCTAGAAGAGGCTATCGCTTGCTACCAATTGGCTTTAGCCGTTTACACCCGTGAAGCTTTTCCTTATGAATGGGCAAGGAGTCAAAACAATCTCGGTAATGCTTACTCTGACAGAATCACAGGTCCCAAAGCACAAAACCTAGAAGATGCGATCGCTTGCTACCAATTGGCTTTAGAAGTACGCACCCGTGAAGCGTTTCCCGAACAATGGGCTTTGACTCAAACCAATCTCGGTAATGCTTACCTTAACAGAATCACAGGTCAGAAGGCACAAAACCTAGAAGATGCCATCGCTTGCTACCAATTGGCTTTAGAAGTACTCACCCGTGAAGCGTTTCCCGAACAATGGGCTTTGACTCAAAACAATCTCGGTAATGCTTACCTTAACAGAATCACAGGGGAGAAAGCACAAAACCTCGAAAATGCCATCGCTTGCTACAAATTGGCTTTAGAAGTACGCACCCGTGAAGCTTTTCCCGAACAATGGGCACAGACTCAATACAATCTCGGTCTTGCTTACCGTAACAGAATCACAGGGGAGAAAGCACAAAACCTAGAAGTTGCCATCGCTTGCTACAAATTGGCTTTAGAAGTACGCACCCGTGAAGCTTTTCCTATTGATTGGGCAACGACTCAAAACAATCTCGGTACTGCTTACTCAGACAGAATTACAGGTCCCAAAGCACAAAACCTAGAAGATGCCATCGCTTGCTACCAATCGGCTTTAGACGTTTACACCCGTGAAGCTTTTCCCTATGATTGGGCATCGACTCAACACAATCTAGGTCTTGCTTACCGTAACAGAATCACAGCTCAGAAGGCACAAAACCTAGAACATGCCATCGCTTGCTACCAATTGGCAAAAGCAGTTTACACCCGTGACGCTTTTCCTGTTGAATGGGCATCGACTCAAAACAATCTCGGTATTGCTTACTCTGACAGAATCACAGGGGATAAAGCACAAAACCTAGAAGTTGCCATCGCTTGCTACCAATCCGCTTTAGAAGTAAGTAACCGTGAAGCTTTTCCTATTGATTGGGCATCGACTCAAAACAATCTCGGCGGTGCTTACTTAGAAAGAATCAAAGGGGAAAAAGTACAAAACCTAGAAGAGGCCATCGCTTGCTTGAAATTGGCTTTAGAAGTACGCACCCGTGAAGCTTTTCCCTATGATTGGGCACAGACTCAAACCAATCTCGGTAATGCTTACTCTGACAGAATCACAGCTCAGAAGGCAGAAAACCTAGAACATGCCATCGCTTGCTACCAATTGGCAAAAGCAGTTTACACCCGTGACGCTTTTCCCTATGAATGGGCAGGGACTCAACACAATCTCGGTAATGCTTACTCTGACAGAATCAAAGGGGAAAAAGCACAAAACCTAGAACATGCCATCGCTTGCTTGAAATTGGCTTTAGAAGTACGCACCCGCGAAGCTTTTCCTATTGATTGGGCAATGACTCAAAACAATCTCGGTAATGCTTACCTTAAAAGAATCACAGGTCAGAAAGCAGAAAACCTAGAACATGCCATCGCTTGCTACCAATCCGCCTTAGCAGTTCGCACCCGTAAAGCTTGTCCTATTGATTGGGCAGAGACTCAAAATAATCTCGGTATTGCTTACTCTGACAGAATCACAGCTCAGAAGCCAGAAAACCTAGAACATGCCATCGCTTGCTACCAATCCGCCTTAGCAGTTCGCACCCGTGACGCTTTTCCTGTTGAATGGGCATCGACTCAACACCATCTAGGTCTTGCTTACTCTGACAGAATCACAGGGGATAAAGCACAAAACCTAGAAGTTGCCATCGCTTGCTACCAATCCGCTTTAGAAGTACGTAACCGTGAAGCTTTTCCTATTGATTGGGCATCGACTCAAAACAATCTCGGCGGTGCTTACTTAGAAAGAATCAAAGGGGAAAAAGCACAAAACCTAGAACATGCCATCGCTTGCTTGAAATTGGCTTTAGAAGTACGCACCCGTGAAGCTTTTCCCCAAAAGTATCTAGATACTCAAAATAACCTTGGTTTTGTTTACCAAGATGCTCAAAATTTCCCGGAAGCTTACAAGGCTTTTGATGCTGCCATTAAAACCGTAGAATCCCTGCGAGATGAAATTAATTCTGGTTCTGGAGTAGAAGAATACAAAACCAAACTAGCTGAAGAGTACAACCGAAGCTATCGAGGCATGGTGGAAGTCTGTATAGATTTAAAGGACTACACCCAAGCCCTAGAATACGTGGAACGGAGCAAAACCCAGAATTTAGTTGAAAAGATTCTCAGCAGTGACCTGAAAACCATCTTTCCCGCAGATGTTGTCTCTCAATTAGAACAATACAGGGATAAAATAGCAGCAGGTCAATATCAAATCCAACATGGCAAACCTGACAATCCAACAGCCCTGGCACAACGTCTTCAACAGTTGCGACAGCAGCGCAATGATTTACAAGATCGATATTTACCTATCGGTTCTGGCTTCCAGTTTAAGCAATTCCGGGAAACTCTAGAGGAAAATACTGCTATTGTTGAGTTTTATATTAGCTTTGATCGCTTTTTCACCTTCATTTTTACTCGCCACAGCCAACAGCCTCTAGTTTTGTCATCTTCTACTGATGGCAAGTTAGATGCCTTGATAGATTGGAGAAATGCTTATCTGCTAGATTATTACGTCCAACCACAAGACTGGAGGAATCAACTAACCTCAAGATTCCAGAAGCTAGCAGAGATTCTGAATCTTAACAAGATTCTCCAGCAATTACCCAAAGAATGCAATCAACTGATCCTCATCCCCCATTGGTATCTACATCTATTCCCCTTACACGCCTTACCCCTTCCTGAAAATCCAGGTAAATTGCTATTCAATCGCTTCTCCCAAGGAGTTCGTTATGCTCCCAGTTGCCAATTACTGCAACTTGTCCAAACCAGAAAACGCGCGGACTTTACCCACCTGTTTGCCATCCAAAACCCCACGGGTGACTTAAGTTACGCTAACATCGGAGTAGAAGTGATTAAAAGCTACTTCAATCGAGCGGATACAGAGGTCCTTGTGGAAAACGCTGCCACCAAAGCCGCCATAGATAGCAAACCTCTCAATACTTACCACTGTTTACATTTTAGCTGTCACGGTTACTTTAACTACGATAAACCACGTAAATCGGCTCTGATCCTCGCAAATTACCACGTTAGCCCTGCACCAGCTAAACTTAATCCAGAACAACATCTAGTTTTGGATAAAGGTGAAGTAATTGACTTAGACAAATGCCTCACTTTAGATGCCATCTTTGCCCTGAAATTAGAACAGAAATTAGAACAATGTCGCCTTGTCACCCTTTCTGCTTGCGAAACAGGATTAATCGACTTCCAGAATAGCAGCGACGAATACATTGGTTTACCCAGTGGTTTCCTAGTTGCCGGAAGTCCAGCAGTAGTTAGTACCCTATGGAAGGTAGAGGAGGTTTCTACAGCGTTGTTGATGATTAAATTTTATCAGAATCTGCTAAACCAGATGTCCTTAGCAGTTGCCCTGAATCAAGCCCAACTCTGGCTGCGGGATGCCACTGTACAGGACTTGCGAAATTGGGCTGAACAGTTAACTAAACAGTTGACTTTGGAGAATAAATTTAAGGAAGAAGTGGAGGAAGAACTCGAGTTATTTAAAAATGACTACAACCCCTTTGATAATCATTATTATTGGGCAGCTTACTGCGCGATTGGACAATACTATATTTAGTAACCTAAACCGCAAAAAATATTTATTTATGGAAATTATAAAAATTTTAGATAAAAAAATCCAAGTTTTTCGGCAAGCACTCGAAACTAAATCTGAGGATTTTGAATTTGAAGACTTGCAAGACTTAGATCAAAATTTAGTAGCTTTAGACACTCAAACAGAAGCCGATTTAGTTAATATACTAACAAATTGGTTCAAGAACCATACAAAACTCACAGATACTCTACGCCTATTTGCTGATGAGAGGGAATTAAAGCATTCGCCCAAGCTTCCGTCTAATTCCGAAGCAAGTATTCTTCAAAACCTATTTGAACTGCGACAAACCAACCAAGAAATTATTAAAACTAAAACTAAGCAACAACAGTCAGAGAAGAGTAAGCAATAAAAATGTCAAACAATGAGTCATAAAATCTACGCACCTAATATTCATCTCTTTGCCTTCCATCTTCGGAATGTATCTAGTAGTGATTCCCAAGCAGACAGGGACTATGACAGCAAACTGCTTTGGCACAAGTGCCATGATATTTTTGCTAAATTCCAAATTCAACAGACGCTAGACCTGAGAGAGGTTGCAGAAGGTTCCCGCATTGCTTTACTAAACGGAGCCACCAAGGAAAATATTCTCTTACCGTTGGAGGGTAAATTATCTCTCAATAATGGCAAAGGAATCAGGATTACTGGTCAAGCTTGTCCACTCCAGATCTATGATAGTTATGCTCTCGGTTTGAATATTCGGATTCCTGAAGTTGAGAATAATCAGAAAACCGAAGACGTAGACCTGACTGTATTCAACTATTTTAATCCAGACCAGTGCTTTCTTCCCAGTAAAATTAACAGTAACATTAACAGTTCCCTAGGACAAATTCTGTTACTAACTGCTTGGCTACCCCAGAAGCAAGTGCAAGATTCCCATGTATGGAAAGAGATAGCTGATCAGTGTGTGCAGAATTTTATGGGGGAAAAGGATAAGGATAACTGTCCACCGCTTTATCAAGAAGGTCAATTATTTGATAGTCCAATTTTTGAATATGGCATTCCCGATCAATCTCAAGACTATGGTCAAATTTTTGTTTGGCTATTTTTAGGAGAAGAGGTCAATGGCAACTATGGTGCCCGGGCAGAGGAAAATTTTTGCTTGTTTTATCAAAATTTTATTGATTTATTTTTTTATCGCCAAAAAGTAATTAAAGCTTATCAACTCAGCCGGGAGGTGTATAGTGATGCTTACCAAGGATATCAAGAGATTAAAAAAATAATCAATGAAACGACAGGTCACAGGCTGGAAGCTTATGCCACGACTCAAAGTCAAGATAATCAGAGCTTATTATCTGAGGCTGAACTGCTAGACTTTAAGAAGAAGCTGAGAATACTGCCGAAGCTAGACTTGAACTATTCAGACTGGCTGAGACAGTTAGAAAGCTATAGCTTGACCATGAAGATTAATGCTCACAATTATTCGGAAAAGCTTAAACAAGTTAAAGAAAAATTACCAAAGGATGAAGATTTAAGCTTTTTATCAGTATTTGAGCATAAAATTAGCCCTACTTATCAAGAGCAAATTCAAATAAACTTAAGCTATTTTGGACATAGCTCCGCCCTGTTAGACAAAGCGATTTCCTCAATCAGAGGTATTGTGGAAATTGAACAAGCAGAACGCGATCGCGCTTTGGAAAAAGCCCTCAGAGATAAGGAGGAGGCTGATCGAGCCCGAGAAAAAAAATTAGAACGTTGGATCACCTCCGTCGGTATTGGACTAGCCGTCAGTAGTATTTCTTCCCAAAGCGATGCTAAACAACCTCTAGAAGCCATCCTGATCGAACTAGACCTCAAGGGATTCTTAAATTGCCCTAAAGCTGAAGACCAGCCTTGCTTGAGTTACAGTGTGGTGTTTGTGCTATTTCATATTTTGATTGGTGTTGCAGTTGGTGTTGGCGTTGGTGCGATCGCTGTTTTCGCTGCTTTTATTTTGGATCGAATTATCCATTGCTGGTCAAAATTATCTGCAAAGGGAGTAGGGAGCAGGGAGCAGGGAGCAGGGAATCGGGAGTAGGGAGCAGGGAGCAGGGAGCAGGGAGCAGGGAATCGGGAATCGGGAATCGGGAATCGGGAGTCGGGAGTCGGGAACTTCCAATCAAAAATTCTGACAATTAATTTAGTGTTAATGTCGCAACAGTTTAGGGAATTCTCTGACTGTAGTCCCTTTGATAGATTGATGGAGCACGGTAAGCTATCAGCCGTCAGCTGTTGGCAAAAACACTGATGACAATAGACATCTTGGAAAAGTATTTTTCTGATAGTGTTTACGTCAATTATTGTCCACTGTTCCCTGTTCCCGACAACTGCCGCGAAGTCTAATAGAAGGCTAATATCATGTTATGACAATTGCCCTGTCTTGATGCAGTCGCTCATGGGGGAAACCCCCAAGACCGCGCTGCATCGCTTAATAAAAATCTCCCCCATCTCCCCATCGGGTGCATCTCAATGCATGCTGTTTGAACCTGTGGTGCGTTACGGGACGGACTGTCCCAATACTGGCTACTGATAAAATCAGAGGCTTTGGGTCTTATGACGCACCCTACCCAACTTTTTTACTCTTGCCTTTTGCCTCTTGCCTCTTGCCTCTTGCCTCTTGCCTTTTGCCTTTTGCCTCTTGCCTCTTGCCTTTTGCCTCTTGCCTTTTGCCTTTTGCCTCTTGCCTGCTCCCTGCTCCCTGCTCCCTGCTCCCTATCTCCCCTTAGTTACAGATTGACAATCAAACGATGCACCCGCCAGCCTCCCTCCTCAAGGGTTACCAAATCACTGCCCAACTTTATGAAAGTGCCAATTCTCTGGTTTATCGTGGTTACCGCGATAGTGATCAGCAGCCGGTTATCCTTAAATTTCTTAAACAGGACTATCCTAGCCCAGAAGAACTAACCAGATATCAACAAGAATATCACATCACTCGCTCTCTTAATCTAGAAGGAGTTATTCAAGTCTATGACTTGCAGCACTATCAGAATACTCGGGTAATTATTTTAGAGGATTTTGGCGGAGAGTCATTAAGCCTTTTACTAACGAAACAAACCCTTAGCATCAAAGACTTTATCACTATTGGTATCAAGATTAGTGAAATTTTAGGACAAATTCATACGGCCAATGTCATTCACAAGGATATTAACCCCAGTAATATTGTTTTTAACTGCGACACGGGAGAGCTGAAAATTATTGACTTTGGGATTTCTACGGTGCTATCGCGGGAAAATCCAACTCTAAAAAATCCCAATGTCATAGAAGGAACCTTAGCCTATATTTCACCAGAACAGACCGGGAGAATGAACCGCTCCCTGGATTACCGTACAGATTTTTATTCCCTTGGTGTCACCTTCTATGAACTGTTAACAAAGCAGCTACCGTTTCCCACTACTGACCTGATGGAGTTGGTACATTCTCATCTGGCTAAATCCCCTGTGGCACCCGATGTCTTGATCAGCTCACAGAGGGAGGGAGGGGGAGACGGTTGTCCAAAAGCGGTTTCAGATATTGTGCTTAAACTGATGGCAAAAAATGCGGAAGACCGCTATCAGTCGGCTCATGGGCTCAAGACAGATTTGGAACACTGTCTTGAACAATTACAAACCACAGGAGAAATCAAAACCTTTCAACTCGGTCACTACGACATTTCCGAACGATTCACTATTCCTGAAACCTTGTATGGTCGAGACCAGGAAATTGCGACGTTGCTGGCAGCATTTGACCGGATAGCTGCCCTCTCTAGGAAAGACGGGGCTGAACTACTGCTGGTGGCTGGTTATTCTGGTGTGGGCAAGTCAGCCTTGGTTAATGAAGTCTACAAACCCATTACTGCCAAGGGTGGTAATTTCATTGCTGGTAAGTATGACCAATATCAGCACAACATTCCCTATGATGCGATCGCAAAAGCTTTCCATGACTTGTGCAATCAACTGCTGACCGCAAGGGAAACGACTCTCAATCAATGGCGGCGGAATATTCTAGCTGCTGTGGGCAACAACGGGCAAGTGTTAATCGATGTGATTCCTGATTTAGAGAGGATTATCGGTAAACAGCCCACCGTAGCACCAGTGGATGCGATCGCATCCCAAAACCGTTTCAATCTAGTTTTCAAGAACGTCATCAAAGCCATTTGTCAGTCAGATCATCCACTGGTCTTGTTCATTGATAATTGGCAATGGGCTGATAGTGCTTCATTAATGCTGCTCAAGACAATTATCACCGATAGCGAGCTTAAGCATTTACTAGTTGTGGGAGCCTACCGAGACCATGAAGTAGATCCAGCCCATCCCTTCATGACTGCTGTCGAAGAAATCAAACAAGAGGGGGGAATTGTTTCACAGATTCATCTCGATAATCTCAAGCCAGTCCATGTGAATCAGTTAATTGCTGATGCCTTAGACTGTTCCCCTCAAGATAGCCAACCCTTAACAGATTTAGTTTACTCCAAAACTCATGGTAATCCTTTTTTTACCACAGAGTTTATAAAATCCATTTATACAGAAGAATTATTACTATTTAACCATACCCAGTGCCAATGGCAATGGGATAGTGAGCTGATTGAAGCCAAAGATATTACCGATAATGTGGTAGACTTTATGGCAGCTAAAATCAGCACGCTCTCGGAAACGACTCAAAAGATATTGCAGGTAGCCGCTTGTATTGGGAATAGCTTTGATGTATTACTATTAGCCGTTATTTATCAACAGTCTCCCCAGCAAGTCATCTATAGTTTATTGCCCGCTATCCAACAGGGATTAATTGTTTGCTTAAATCAAGGGTATCAGCTGATTAACCTCGATGATGATACCGACTGCAGTGTAGTTAAATTTAGATTTCAGCACGATCGGGTTCAACAAGCAGCCTATACCCTGATTGAACCATCAGAAAAAACAACGTTTCACTTACTAATCGGTCGCCTGTTATTAAAAACCAAGACATCCGAAGCCTTATCAGAGTCTATCTTTGAGATTACCGATCATCTCAATCTTGCCAGTGACCAGGTTACCTCTCCAGAAGAATTCCATGAAATTGCCAGGCTTAATCTGATCGCCAGTCAAAAAGCCAAAGTTTCTGCTGCTTATGAACTAGCAACGAATTACGCCAATGCAGGCATTAATCATCTATCAGATCTATCAGCAGATAGCTGGCAAACCCATTATGAATTGACCTTAGCCTTACATAACGAAGCCATTGAGGCAGCCTACCTTAACGGTGATTTGAAAGCAATGGCGAGATTAGCTCAGGTAGTGCTACAGCAAGCTAGACTCCTGCTGGACAAGGTGAAAGCTTACCAAGTCCAAATTCAAGCCTCCATCGCACAAAACCAGTTACTGGACGCCCTCAATACCGCTCTAACTATTCTCAAACTCCTAGGGGTAAGCCTTCCAGAAACCCCAACCAACACTGATATCGAGCTTGGACTGGCCGAAACCATCCAGAATTTGCCAGCTATTGCCATTCAAGACTTAATTAACATGCCAGAAATGACCGATCCCTACAAGCTGGCAACCATGGGAATCTTATCCAGCGTGCTGAATGCAGCTTATATGGCAATTCCTGACTTGTTACCCCTGATTGTGTTTGCACAAGTCAATTTATCCATCAACCATGGCAATTCCTCGTTTTCGGCCTTTGCTTATGCCAATTATGGCTTAATTCTCTGCGGGATAGTCGGAGACATCGATAGCGGTTATGAATTTGGTAAACTTGCTTTCAGTATTCTAGAAAAATTTAATAATAGAGCTAATACTAAAGCCAGGACATTCGAGATAGTTTGCCTATCTATCAAGCACTGGAAAGAGCATATCATGGAAACCTTAACCCCTTTGCTTGAAGCCTATCAAAGTGGGCTGGAAACTGGCGATTTAGAATATGCTTCATTTGCCGCTTTAGATTATTGTTCCCATTCCTATGTCCTTGGCCAGGAACTAAACGGACTTGAACAAGAGATAGCCACCTATAGCCAAGCCATCAATCAGCTTAACCAAACAACTGTCTTTCACTTAAACGAAATCTTTCATCAAGCGGTTTTGAATTTGCTCGGAAATGCCGAAAATCCCTGTTATCTAATCGGTAAAGCCTATAACGAAGCGCAAATGTTACCAATCCATCAGCAAGCAAACGATATCAGTACCATGGCATTATTATATGCTAATAAACTGATTCTTTGCTTTCTATTTGGTGATTTGCTTGAAGCTAGGGAAATTGCTGCTAAACTAGAACTATATTTAGAAGGAATTCCCGGACAAGTATTCGTCCCCCTGTTCTATTTTTACGATTCTTTGGTAAGGCTGGCGCTATATCCTAGTTCAACAACTATGGACAAAGAAGAATGTTTAGCTCGTGTTGCTACCAATCAAGAAAAGATTAAAAACTGGGCTGACTATGCTCCCATGAATTATCTGCACAAATTTCATCTAGTAGAAGCAGAGCGCCATCGGATTCTAGGTCAAAACCTGGAAGCGATGGATCTATACAATTGCGCCATTGCTGACGCAAAGGAAAACGGATATCTTAACGAAGAAGCCCTTGCCAACGAACTCGCCGCCAAATTTTATCTGGAATGGGGCAAAGACAAAATTGCCCAAGTCTACATGATGGAGGCATACCATAGCTACAGTCACTGGGGAGCATTAGCAAAAGTCCAAGACTTAGAACAACGTTATCCCCAGTTACTAACCCAAACCGCCAGTAACCTTCGATTCTCTGCTACTCACACCACCACCTCATCCACCACTGCCACAACCCTATCCGATTCCCTAGACCTAATCAGCATCCTCAAAGCCTCTCAAGCCCTAGCCCAAGAGATTAAACTTGATACCTTACTAGCCAACATGATGGCAATTGTGATCGAAAATGCCGGAGCCGAAACGGCGTATCTATTGCTTCAACAGAATCAGCAATGGGCGATCGCAGCAGAAGGGATACTTGATACCAATAAAGATAGCAAGAAAGTAAACATTTTACAATTCGCTCCCTTAGATAATTTCCCAGAAACCTCCCTACCAAAGTCCATTATCAACTACGTTATCCGAACCCAAACCAGTGTTGTTTGTCACCGTGCTACTAAACATCAGACCTTCTCTACAGATCCCTATATCCAGATTCATCAACCCCAATCGATTTTGTGTACTCCCATTATTAACCAAGGCCAACTAATTGGTTTGCTCTATCTGGAAAATAATCTCACCACTGGAGCCTTTACACCAGACCGATTAGAAGTCTTAAATCTGCTCACCTCCCAAGCTGCTATTTCCCTAGAAAATGCCCTGTTGTATCGCCAATTAGAAGACTATTCCCACACCCTAGAACAGAAAGTAGAAGAACGCACCGCCCAACTAGCGGAGTCTAATCAACAACTGAAAGCTGCTAAACAAAAAGCCGATACTGCTAACGAAGCTAAAAGCGAGTTCCTTTCTAACATGAGCCATGAATTGCGTACTCCTCTCAATGGTATCCTCGGCTATGCTCAAATCCTCAAGCGAGACCGGGACCTAGGCACCAAGCAAATCGATGGCTTAAGGATTATTGAGCAAAGCGGCAACCATTTGTTGACTCTAATCAACGATATCCTCGACCTATCTAAAATTGAAGCTCGCAAAATGGAACTCTACCCCAGGGATTTACACCTCCAAAGTTTCCTCGAAAGTGTGGTCGGGATTATCCGCATGCGTGCAAATGAAAAAGATATTTTGTGCCAATATAACCCTGAGGATAACTTACCTCATGGCATTAAAGCTGACGAGAAACGACTGCGACAGGTACTGCTAAATTTATTAGGTAATGCTGTTAAATTTACTGACACTGGTGAAGTAACGTTAAAGGTTAATGTGATTAGTCTCGACCAACCACAAAAGACAACAGTTCAGACAACACTTCTTGATGCAGTCGCTCATGGGGGAAACCCCCAAGACCGCACCGGTAGTCGCTCATGGGGGGAACCCCCAAGACCGCGCTACCTCGCTGCATCGCTTCGTTTTCAAGTCATTGATACCGGTGTTGGTATGACCGAAGAACAGTTACAGAAAATTTTCCAACCCTTTGAACAAGTCGGAGATACCCAACGGCGTGCTGCTGGCACTGGTTTAGGTTTAACAATTACCAAGCAGTTAGTAGAGCTAATGGGAGGAAAGCTACAAGTGACAAGCGAATTTGGTTATGGTTCTACCTTCTGGTTTGATGTTACCTTCCCAGTAGTAGAAACATACCAACCACAGCAGCAACAGAGCCTGGGGCAAATTGTTGGTTATATTGGCTGTCGGCGCAAGGTATTAATAGCGGAAGACTTTGCAGCAAATCGGGCTGTGTTGCAGAAGATGCTAGAGCCATTGGGCTTTGAAATAGCGATGGCAGAAAATGGCCAGCAGGAAATCGAACTAGCTCAACAGCTGCAACCTGACCTGATATTGACCGACTTAGTCATGCCGGTCAAAACTGGCTTTGAAGCGATCGCAGAACTGAGAAACCTACCTCAAATGCAGGATATCCCAATTATTGCAGTGTCCGCTAGCGTGTTAGACACAGACATTGAGAAAAGTAAGCTTGCAGGCTGTCAAGGCTTTTTGTCCAAACCCGTGGATGAGCAACAGTTGCTGGAATTATTGGGAGAGTATTTGCAACTGGAGTGGATTTATGAAGAAGTATCGCAACAAACCATAGCACTAGCTAGTTCAGAGCAACCATTAGTGATTCCGCCACCAGCAGAAATGGAAGTCCTCTACGAATTAGCCATGCTCGGCAGTATGAAAAAGATTCGCCAACGAGCCACCTATCTTGAAGAACTGGATACAAAATATATACCCTTTGCTAAGAAACTAAAAGATTTAGCTGAAGGATTCCAGGAGCAAAAGATTTTAGCTTTAGTGGAAAAGTATCTAGAAATGGACAACAGTTAATCGGTTAATGGGAGTAGGCAAGAGGCAAGAGGCAAGAGGCAACCCACCCCTAACCCCTCCCAGGAGGGGAAGGCAAGAGGCAAGAGGCAAGAGGCAAGAGGCAATGCTTACTTCAGACTTCTAACTTCGAACCTTGCTGACTTCTGACTTCAGACTTCAGACTTCTAACTTCGAACCTTGCTGACTTCAGACTTCAGACTTCAGACTTCAGACTTCAGACTTCGAACCTTGCTGACTTCAGACTTCTGACTTCTAATGTTACCTAGTCTGCAGAAACAGGGAAATATATAAAATGAGTCCCGTTGAATTGGTCGCTGAGGCAGTATAGCACTACGCATTAAAGTTAGGACATTGATAAAAGCAGCACACGCTAATGCACGTCAACTTTTGCCTCTTGCCTCTTGCCTCTTGCCTTGCCCGTAGCGCTATATCCCCTCACCTAGGTATGTCACCCATGAACACAACTCCTCCCAACATTAAAGGCTATTCCATCACTGACCTGGTTTATCATGGGTCGAGAACCGTAGTTTATCGTGGCACTAGGAACAATGACCACACACCAGTAGTACTCAAATTCCTCAATAATTCCTATCCCAGCTTCCAGGAACTTGTCCAGTTCCGCAATCAGTACACCATTGCCAAAAATCTTGACCATCCCGGCATTATCAAAATCTATAGCTTGGAGTCTTACCACAATACATTGGTATTGGTGATGGAAGACTTTGGTGGCGTCTCCCTGGAAGAGTATACCACTGATAGCTTGGATCAAAGAGCGATAACGGATGATGTAGAGCATCCCGGTATGCTCAGTAAGCAGTCACTTCAGCAGGACTTACGCAAGTGCCCCCTAAATCCCCCAATTCTGGGGGACTTTGACATCATTACCCCCCAGAATTGGGGGGCAGGGGGGCAAAACCAACTAAATTTCGTAAGTCCTATTCAGGAATTTCTCCACATCGCAATTCAAATCGCCTCAATCCTGGATGAACTCTATCGCTACCGAGTCATTCACAAAGATATCAAGCCTAGGAATATCCTGATTAATCCCAGCACCAGTCAGGTCAAATTCATCGACTTCAGTATTGCCTCCCTACTGCCGAAAGAAAGCCAAATCCTGACTAGTCCTAACTGCCTCGAAGGTACCCTGGCTTATCTGTCTCCGGAACAAACTGGACGGATGAATCGCGGCATTGACTACCGCAGTGACTTTTATTCGACAGGGGTAACCTTCTACAAGCTGCTCACCACAGAGTTACCCTTTAGCACTACTGACCCGATGGAGTTGGTTCACTGTCATATTGCTAAACAACCATTAGCTGCACACCAGCGTAATCCAGCTATTCCCCCACTCCTATCTGACATTATCAGTAAACTGATGGCTAAAAATGCCGAAGACCGTTATCAGAGTGCTTTGGGACTTAAGTATGACCTACAACAGTGTTCGGAGCACTGGCAGAGATTGGGGGCGATCGCTGAAATTAAATTGGGTAGTCGAGATATTTGCGATTGCTTCGTAATTCCCGAAAAACTCTATGGGCGTCAAGCCGAAGTAGATACCTTACTCGCCACCTTTGAGCGAGTTAGTCAAGGAACCACAGAAATGATTCTGGTCGCTGGCTTTTCCGGCATTGGTAAAACCGCTGTGGTCCATGAAGTCCAAAAACCGATTGTGCGGCAGCGGGGTTATTTCATCCAAGGTAAGTTTGACCAGTTCCAGCGCAATATTCCCTTTAGTGCCATAGTCGTTGCACTCCGGGATTTGATGGAGCAATTACTCACCGAAACTGATGCCCAACTGCAGCAGTGGAAAGCCGAAATTCTGTCTGCTTTGGGTGAGAATGGTCAAGTGATGGTGGATGTGATTCCAGAATTAGAAGGAATTATCGGCAAACAGCCTCCTGCTGACGAACTTTCTGGTACGGCAGCTCAAAATCGGTTTAATTTGCTCTTTAGTAAATTTATCCAAGTGTTTACCACCAAGGAACATCCCCTGGTGATTTTCCTAGATGACTTGCAGTGGGCAGATTCTGCTTCTCTGAAGTTGCTGCAATTGTTGATAGCAGAAACTCATACCATACATCTACTGTTGATTGGTGCTTATCGAGATAATGAAGTAAATCCTACTCATCCATTGATGCTCACGTTGTCCGAGATGGCCAAAGTGGGCGTTCCACTCAATACCATTACCCTCGACCCCCTGAGCAAATCTGACTTAAACCATCTGATTGCCGATACTCTTACTTGTGGGATAGAACTGGCGGAACCCCTAACCGAACTAGTGGCTCAGAAAACCAAAGGAAATCCTTTCTTTGCTACCCAATTCCTGAAATCCCTCCATCACGACCGATTAATCACCTTTAATTTTGACCAAGGGTATTGGCAGTGTGACATCAGTGAAATTAGATGCTTGGCTCTGACGGATGACGTGGTTGAATTTATGGCACTGCAGTTACAGAAATTGCCAAAAGAAACTCAGGATGTCTTAAAACTAGCGGCTTGTATTGGCCACCAATTTGATTTGAATACCCTGGCGATTATCCATGATAAATCTCCAACTGAGACGGCAACTTCTTTATGGAAATCTCTGCAAGAAGGGTTGGTGTTACCCACCACGGAAATTTACAAATTTTTTACTGTTAATAGTAATTCCCCATCAAACACTGAAGAAAAATTATCCCAAAGCTCAATCCCGGATCACCAATCCCCAAGTTACAAGTTTTTACATGACCGAGTCCAACAAGCCGCTTATTTTCTGATTCCGGAAGACCAGAAACAGTTAACCCATCTGAGTATTGGGCAACTGCTGTTGAAAAATATCCCCACAGCAGAACGAGAAGAAAAGATTTTCGATATTGTCAATCAGTTAAATTATGGTCTGGAGTTAATTACAGATCAAGCACAGCGAGATGAATTAGCTCAATTAAATCGTATTGCTGGAGAAAAAGCCAAGGGAGCCACGGCCTATGAGGCTGCTTTTAACTATTTAACAGTAGGTCTGGAACTGCTAGGGCAAAATAGCTGGCAACGTCAGTATGACCTAACCCTAGCTCTATATCAAGCTGCTGCCGAGGTGGCATACCTCAATACCGACTTTGAGCAGATGGAGCAAATGGTTGAGGTGGTGTTGGCACAAGGGAAAACACTACTGGACAAAATCACCGCCTATCAAGTCTTGATTGATGCCTATAAAGCCCAAAATCAGCTTGAGCAAGCCATTACCACCGGGCTGCAAGTGCTGAACCTATTGGGGATAGAACTGCCCCAACAGCCCAGTCCAGAGGATATTGAGCTGGCCCTAAAGCAGACACAATCAGCTTTAGAGGGTAAAGAGATTGAGGAGTTAATGGATTTGCCGGTAATGAGCGATCCCGAAAAACTAGGGGCGATGACTATCCTCTCGCGACTCGCACCAATTACTTATATGACCAATCCTCTACTGTATCCGTTAGTGGCTTTGAAACAGGTCAATCTCTCCGTGCAAGAGGGGAATTCTGCTCTGTCTGCTGTGTCCTATACACATTACGGCATCTTGCTCTGGCAGGTTTGTGGAGATATCAATGGCAACTATCGATTCGGTCAACTTGCTCTGGGGTTATTAGCACGGTTCAATGCGAAACAGCTTAAATGTACAGTACTGTATGTGGTCAATATCACCATAAAGCCCTGGAAAATGCATGTGAACGAAACATTAACCTCGTTGCTAGACGCTTACTCTGTCGGGATAGAAACTGGAGATTTTGACAACTCTGCCGCCTCTGCGTTGATGTACTTAGAACATTCCTTTTGGCTCGGCAAAGAGCTGACTGAGCTTGACCAGACCTGTGCCAACTATCATCAAAGGATTGATCAACTCAAGCAAGAGATCCCACGTCAGCTTATTGCCATCACCTGGCAAGGGGTCTTAAACTTACTAGGACAAGCTGAAAATTCTTGCTGTTTAAAAGGTGAAGTCTACGACGAAGAGATCATGCTCCCGCTCCATCAGGAGTTCAATAACCTCAGGGCACTTTACACCCTACACCTGAATAAATTATTCCTGTGTTATCTCTTTCAGGATTATCAGCAAGCTTCGCAACAAGCCACCATTACCGAAAATTATATAGATGGAGTAGCAGCCCTTTTCCTTTTTGCGCTTTTATATTGCTATGACTCTCTAACTCGCTTAGCTCTATATCCTAAACAGAATCACGCTCAACAACAACAAAGTTTAGATAAGATAGCTAAAAATCAAGACAAAATCAAAACATGGGCAGACCATGCCCCGATGAATTATTTGCACAAATTTTATTTAGTCGAAGCCGAGCGCTATCGTGTTTTGGGTGAAAAGCTGGAAGCTATGGAGTATTATGACCGCGCTATTGCTGGAGCAAAGGAAAATGAATACATCCAAGAGGAAGCCCTGGCTAATGAGCTGGCTGCCAAATTCTACTTGGAGTGGGGTAAAGAAACTATTGCCCAAGCCTACCTAACTCGTGCCTACTATGGTTATAGCCACTGGGGCGCAAAGGCTAAGGTGGAGGATTTGGAAATTCGCTATCCCCAATTTCTCAGTTCCATTATTACCCAGAAAACTACTAGTCTCAGCACAGCAGAGACGATCACCAACATCACTACTCAAGGGGTTAATACCACCACTACTAACGCTTCCACTGCTTTGGATTTGGCTACGGTGATCAAAGCATCCCAGGCTCTATCTGGGGAAATCCAGCTTGATAAGTTGCTCTCGACTTTGATGCAAGTGGTGATGGAGAATGCTGGAGCTGACAAATGCGCTCTGATTTTGGTAAAAGGTGAGAGGTTAGTGCTTGAGGCGATGGAAACCGCTAATCTGGCTTTAGTGGAATCTATGGCAGTGGAAGAAAGCCCAGATATTCCCCAAAGTGCGATAAATTATGTTAAGCGGAAATCGGAAACCCTAGTTATTAATGATATTACGGTTGAGACTATCCTAGCGGCTGATCCCTATTTTATCCGTCAGCAACCCCGAAGTCTGATGTGTACTCCTATCATCAATCAAGGTAAACTAATTGGTTTACTTTATCTAGAAAATAATCTTACCACTGGAGCTTTTACACCAGACCGATTAGAAATATTAAATCTGCTCACCTCCCAAGCCGCCATTTCTCTCGAAAATGCTCAACTTTACAGCAATTTAGAAGACAAAGTTGCCGAACGCACTGCTGAATTAGCACAAGCTAAACAAGCAGCTGATGCGGCTAACCAAGCTAAAAGCGAATTCCTCTCCAATATGAGCCATGAACTTCGTACTCCTCTCAATGGAATTCTGGGCTATGCTCAAATCCTGAAGCGAGACCGAGACTTAGGCACCAGACAAATCGATGGTTTAACTATTATTGAGCAAAGCGGCAACCATTTGTTAACTCTGATCAACGATATTTTAGACCTATCTAAAATTGAAGCTCGCAAAATGGAACTCTACCCCAGGGATTTACACCTCCAAAGTTTCCTCGAAAGTGTGGTCGGGATTATCCGCATGCGAGCCTTGGAAAAAGATATTGTGTGCCAATATAACCCTGAGGATAACTTACCTCATGGCATTAAAGCTGACGAAAAACGATTGCGACAGGTACTGCTGAATTTGTTAGGTAATGCGGTTAAATTCACTGACCATGGTGAAGTAACATTAAACGTTAAGGTGATTAGTGCTCCCTCAAAAATCACCGTTGCTGATTCTGGGTATGATGTTGCCCCCCTAGCCCCCCAATTGTGGGGGGAACAAAACTCTGAAAGTCCCCCAAAGTTGGGGGATTTAGGGGGCTTGACCAAAACCAAAGGTACGCGCATTCATACTTCAATTCAGCAAGGCCAAAAAATTGACCAATCACAAAAGAAAACACTTCTTGATGCAATAGCGAGTGGGGGAAACCAACGGCAGTCGCTCATGGGGGGAACCCCCAAGACCGCGCTGCCTCCCCAAGACCGCACCGGTAGTCGCTCATGGGGGGAACCCCCTTTGGCCGACTACCTCGCTGCATCGCTTCGTTTTCAAGTAATTGATACCGGTGTTGGTATGACCGAAGAACAGTTACAGAAAATTTTCCAACCCTTTGAACAAGTGGGAGATACCCAAAGGCGTGCTGCTGGCACTGGTTTAGGGCTAACGATCACCAAGCAGTTGGTAGAGCTAATGGGAGCAAAGCTACAAGTCACAAGCCAACTTGATTATGGCTCTACGTTCTGGTTTGATGTTACCTTCCCAGTGGTAGAAACATACCAACCACAGCAGCAACAGAAGCTGGGGAAAATTGTTGGTTATATTGGCTCTCGGCGCAAGGTATTAATAGCGGAAGACAAACCAGCAAATCGGGCTGTGTTGCAGAACATGCTGGAGCCGTTGGACTTTGAAATAGCGATGGCAGAAAATGGGCAGCAGGAAATCGAACTGGCTCAACAGCTGCAACCTGACCTGATATTGACCGACTTAGTCATGCCGGTCAAAACTGGCTTTGAAGCGATCGCAGAACTGAAAAACCTACCTCAAATGCAGGATATCCCCATTATTGTGGTGTCCGCTAGCGTGTTAGACACAGACATTGAGAAAAGTAAGCTTGTCGGCTGTCAAGGCTTTTTGTCCAAACCCGTAGATGAGCAACAGTTGCTGGAATTGTTGGGAGAGTATTTACAACTGGAGTGGATTTATGAAGAAGACTCCCAACAGACCATAGCAGCAGCTAGAATTGAGCACCCTTTAGTGATTCCGCCACCAGCAGAAATGGAAGTCCTATACGAATTAGCCATGCTCGGCAGTATGAAAAAGATTCGCCAACGAGCCACCTATCTCGAACAACTGAATACAAAGTACATCCCTTTTGCTAAGAAACTCAAAGATTTAGCAGAAGGATTCCAGGAGGAAAAGATTTTAGAGTTAGTGGAAAAGTATCTAGAGATGGACAACAGTTAATCAGTTAATGGGAGTAGGCAAGAGGCAAGAGGCAAGAGGCAAGAGGCAATAGTGAAAATAACTTCTGTAATTCATAGCTATAAAAAACGCTATATCTTGTTGCAAAACCAAATTTAATTGAGTTAAGCTGTAGACAAAATATTTATTAAAAATACTAAGGATTATCGCCTTTAGCAATATATCATAAAACCAACTATTGATTGATAAAAAAAAATCATCTGATAGATTTCCTACTGTTCCCTGTTCCCTGCTCCGAAGTCCCTGTTCCCTGTTCCCTGCTCCGAAGTCCCTGTTCCCTATTCCCTATTCCCTATTCCCTATTCCCTATTCCCTGCTATCTATGATTACTCTTAACGGCTATCAAGTTAAGACTAAAATTTACGAAAGTTCTAATTCAATCGTTTATCGCGGCATCAGAGATAACGACCATCAATCGGTTATTATCAAAGTCCTGAAGGAGGATTATCCCACCGAATCAGAGTTGACCAGATATAAACAAGAATATCAACTCAATCACTCTCTAAATTTTGCCGGAGTTATCAAAGCCTATGAGTTGCATAAGTATCACAGCACGCTGGTTATTATCTTGGAGGACTTTGGCGGAGAATCCTTAAAGAATTGGGTAACTAAACGCCAGTTTAGCCTAGAAGAATTTTTGAGATTAGCTATCCAAGTCACGGATAGCTTAGGGGCGATTCATGGAGTCAATATTATTCATAAAGATATTAATCCCAGTAATATCATTTATAACCCAGACACCGGGGACATCAAAATTATCGACTTTGGCATTTCTACCCAGTTACTCAGGGAAACTCCCACCTTAAAAAATCCCCATGTTCTAGAAGGAACATTAGCCTATATTTCCCCAGAGCAGACCGGGAGAATGAACCGTTGCCTAGATTACCGTACAGATTTCTACTCCCTTGGGGTTACCTTCTATGAATTACTCACAGGCAAACTCCCCTTTGAGACTACTGAGGCGATGGAGTTAGTCCATTGTCATCTTGCCAAACAACCTATCCCTCCCCATCAACAACAGAGCTTAACGTTAACCTCTCCACAGATTCCTCAACTGTTGTCAGATATTGTCCTAAAATTAATGGCGAAAACCGCTGAGGAGCGTTATCAAAGTGCTTGGGGCATCAAAGCGGATTTAGAAGAATGCTTGAACCAGTTACAGACCACTGGCAAAATCCCACCATTTCCCCTAGGTACTCAAGACATTTCGGAAACCTTTCACATTCCCCAGAAACTCTATGGTAGAGAGCAAGAAGTCCAGATGCTGCTCGCTGCCTTTGAGCGAGTCGCTGCGTACGCAACTAGCAACAGCCAACAACATCGAAAATCTAACTTCAGCTCCAAACCAGTCCAAAATTTGAGCAATCCCCGGTCTCGAGCTGAAATGATGCTAGTTACTGGTTATTCTGGCATTGGTAAATCAGCACTGGTACGGGAAATTTACAAACCGGTCACTCGGCAACGGGGATACTTTATTTCTGGAAAATTTGACCAATTTCAGCGCAATATTCCCTACTCTGCTATTGTCAGTGCCTTCTCTAGTTTAGTGCAACAACTGCTCAGTGAACCAGAAGAGCAACTCAACCAGTGGCGAGAAAAACTCCTAGCAGTACTCAATCCTAATGGACAGGTGATCATCGATGTGATTCCTGAAGTAGAACTAATTATTGGTAAACAGCCCACCGTAGCAACTCTTCCCCCTATTGAGACTCAACACCGCTTTAATTTAGTTTTCCAGAACTTCATCAAACTCTTTTGTTCTGAAGAGCACCCCCTAGTCATTTTCCTTGATGATCTTCAGTGGGCAGATACAGCCACACTGAAGCTGATTGAGCTAATCATGACTAATGAAGAAACCGAGTACTTATTGTTAATTGGTGCTTATCGGGATAACGAAGTCAACACTACTCATCCCCTGATGCTAACCCTAGATAAGCTGGGAGAATTGGGGATTACCTTTGAGCAAATTACCTTAGCTCCTTTACAAGAAAACCAGATCAAGCAACTAATTGCTGATACTTTACAAGCTCAGCCAGAGTCAGTGATACCATTAGCCAAATTGGTGGTGAATAAAACCGCTGGTAATCCTTTCTTTGTCAACCAGTTTCTCCAAACACTTTACGCGGAAAACCTAGTAAGGTTTAAGGCTCCTAAAGACGGACATCAAGCTCAATGGCAGTGGGAGATTTATGAAATTAATGCGCTAGGTATTACTGATAATGTGGTAGAGTTGATGCTCAGGAAGCTCAAAAAATTACCAGCTACTACCCAGAAGGTATTGCAACTAGCGGCTTGTATAGGAAATTATTTTAACCTCACTACTCTGTCAATTGTCTATGAAAAGTCCTTAACAGATACCTTTAGGGATTTACTGAGTGCGATTCAAGAAGGATTCGTGTTGCCAACATCTGAGCTGAAAACTAGTGATGAAGAAATCATCGAGTCTCAACTGGTCATTCTCAATTTTAAATTTCTCCATGACCGAGTACAACAAGCGGCGTATGGGTTAATCAATCAGGAGGATAAAACGAAAGTTCATCTGAGGATTGGACGGCTTTTGCGCACTAATCTCTCAGAGACGGAGCGCGAAGAAAGGGTGTTTGAACTGGTCAATCATCTTAACGTAGCTCAAGATGTAATTGCAGATCCCACAGAAAGAAGGGATTTGGCTCAGTTGAACTTAGAAGCCGGTAAAAAAGCTAAGGAAAATATCGCTTATGGAGCAGCTAAAGACTATTTTCAACTAGGCATCGCTTATCTTGAGGATAATGCTTGGGAAACTCACTACTCTGTTACCTATGCTTTGCATAAGGAACTGGCACAGACGGAGCAATTGAATAGTAATTTCGAGCAGGCAGAGAAATTAATTAACTTGCTCCTATCTCGGGTAGAGTCTGTAGTAGACAAAGCAGATATTTATTGGTTAAGTATTCTACACCACACCATGATATCCCAGGACCATAAGGCAATTGAAATTGGCAAACAAGCTCTCCCTCTGCTAGGACTAGATTGGCCAACACCAGACCAGCTAAAGACTTTATCACTATGTTTAGAACGTGTTAGACAGCAAATTAACCAAAAAACTCAGGGTCAAGCCATCAGTGTGCTACTGAATGAACCAGAGGCAAATGACCTAATTCAAAAGAGGATAATTAAGTTATTAAATTGGCTGCTAGTTCCTTCTTATCTTACCAAGCAAGACCAATTACACTTTTGGTTAGGGTCTAAAATTGTCGAGCTGTCTTGCCAATATGGCATGGTGGCTGAATCAGCCTTTGGTTTTACGGTTTACGGGATGTTGGTCACTAGGGAGTTAGGGGATTATCAATTAGGCTATGAAATTGGCTGGCTTGCTCTCAATTTGAGTAAGAGATTTAACCAATTAGATAAAGTAGCTCAGGCTTGTTATGTATTTGCTAATAATTTGTTACCTTGGGTTAATCACTTAAACAAATCGGAGCAGATTTTAGATGAGGGAATACAGACCGCTTTAGCTTCGGGAAACATTATATTTCTTGGTTATATACTGCTCTATAAATTAGTAAATCCATTTTATTTTGGAAAAAACTTATCAAAAATTATAGAAGAGTTACCTGAGTACTTAAGATTAGTTCAAAAAAATCATCATCGTTTAGCTGAAGATTCAATTTTGGCCTTAAAGCTTGTTCTATGCAACCTTTTGGGAAAAACTAGGGATAGATTTTCGTTTGATATCGAAGACCTCACGGAATCCCAGTATCTAGAAAATTGCCACTCTCATCATGCTGACTATGCCCTTTGCCACTATTATATCCTCAAATCCATAGTTCTTTATTGGTATGATCAACCACGTCAATCCCTTGATTATTCAGAAAAAGCCGAAAAAATTATTGCTGTGCTTACCAGTAAGTTTCAGGTGGCTGTCAAACGTTTCTACGAATCCCTGAGTTTAGCTAGTCTCTACCCCTCGGCGTCAGAGGTTGATAAAAAGCACTATTGGCAGCAGCTGTTAACCAACCAAGAACAAATGAAACGTTGGGCAGATAACTGTCCTGAGAACTTCCAGCATAAGTATCTGTTGGTAGCAGCAGAGATGGCTCGTTTATCTGGTCACCATCTAGAGGCAATGGAGTTATATGACCAAGCGATCGCTTCCGCTGAAGACCATGGCTTTATCCAGAATCAAGCTCTAGCTAATGAATTAGCCGCTAAGTTTTGGTTAAGCCGAGGCAAATCAGACATTGCTCAACTTTACCTCCATAAAGCTCACTATAACTATCAGCTTTGGGGGGCAACACGTAAAGTCGAAGATTTGGAACAGAAGTATCCCGACTTACTGGTTAAAAGAACCCAGCAGTCTTCTTTGTCTTCAACCCAAACCATTAGCACTACTACTACCAGCAGCACTAGGTCAGACATCATACTGGATTTAAACACAGTAGTCAAAGCATCTCAAACTATTTCTGGGGAAATCGTCCTAGCTGAGCTGCTCAATAAGTTGATGGAAATTGTAGTAGAGAATGCTGGAGCGCAGTTTGGTTGTTTAATCTTACAACGAGATCATCAACTGTTCATAGAAGCAACTATTGATGTTGAGTCAGTTGACCAGACTCGGTTGCAGTCAATCCCACTAGCAACCAGTGACCAGTTACCCAAAGCCCTGATTAACTATGTGGCTCGTACTGGGGAGAATTTAGTTCTCAATAATGCCGGTGCTGACTCCAACTTTGCTAACGACCCTTACCTACAGACCCGTCAGCCCAAATCTGTTCTGTGTAGTCCGATCTTAAACCAGGGCAAGTTGGTCGGCATTCTCTATTTAGAAAATAATCTAACCCCAGGAGCCTTTACACCAGACCGATTAGAAGTGTTAAATCTACTGACGTCTCAAGCAGCGATTTCCTTAGAGAACGCTCGACTTTACGAACAGCTCGAAGCATTGGCTCAAAGTCTACAAGTTAAAGTAGAAGAAAGAACCCAAGACCTACAGAAGGCTTTACAGGCAGCAGAAGTGGCTAACCAAGCTAAGAGTGATTTCCTCTCCAACATGAGCCACGAACTCCGCACTCCCCTCAATGGCATCCTCGGCTACGCCCAAATCTTAATGCGCGATCGCAATTTCAATCCTCGTCAAACCAATGGTTTAAAAACTATCTACCAAAGTGGCAACCATCTATTGACTCTGATCAACGATCTCCTTGACATTGCCAAGATTGAAGCTGGCAAGATGGAACTATATCCTACTGACTGGCATTTGCCCACGTTTCTGGAAGAGGTAGTAGGAATTATCGGCATGAGAGCATTAGAAAAAGATATTTTATTCAAGTACCAGCCAGGGGATAATCTCCCCTCTGGGATTCAAGCCGATCAGAAGCGATTGCGGCAAATACTTCTCAATCTGCTGGGCAACGCCGTCAAATTTACTGATCGTGGTCAAGTCACCTTTAAAGTCAGCGTACTCAAGAACCAAAATGGAGAGGTTAACCATCAGGTCAATCATCCCCAGACTCTACGTTTCGAGGTGATTGATACAGGAGTGGGAATGACTCAGAAGCAGTTAGAAACAATTTTCCAACCCTTTGAACAAGTTGGAGATATCCACAACCGTGCTGATGGTACAGGCTTAGGTTTAACTATTAGCCAGAAACTGATCGACTTGATGAAGGGAGAATTAAACCTTAAGAGCGAGCTGGGCAAAGGTTCCACGTTTTGGTTAGATGTCACCTTCCCAACTTTGGAAATAGCTTTGAAAACAGAAGAGAATTTAGTCGGTCAGGTCATTGGTTATCAAGGAGTTCGCCGCAAAATACTGGTAGTAGATGATAAACTCGAAAACCGTGCTGTCTTACAAAACATGCTAGAGCCGTTAGGATTTGAGGTGGTTTTAGGAAACAATGGTCTCGAAGAAGTACAACTGGCTTGCCAAATCCAACCCGACTTGATTTTGACTGACCTAGTTATGCCTGTCAAAACCGGTTTTGAAGCTGTTCAGGAAATTCGACAGATACCTCAAATCCAGAATATAACCATTGTAGCCGTTTCAACCAGCATCTGGGAAATGGATGAAACTAAGAGCAGAATAGCTGGTTGTGATAATTTTATTTCTAAACCAGTAGACCAACTACAGTTACTCCAAGTATTAGAGCAGCATTTAGCTTTGGAGTGGATCTATGAAGACACTGCTGCGCGTCAAAAATCTGATATTCAACCAGTAGCCAATCCCTCCAAAGAAGACTCATTAGAGGAAGTATTAAATGAATCATTTATAATTCCGCCAAACTCCGAGATGGAAGTGTTATATGAGTTAGCGATGCTTGGGAGTATGAGGAAAATTTGTGAACGAGCGGTCTATCTTGAGGAGTTGGACGATAAATACCTTCCTTTTGCCAACAAACTCAAGGAATTAGCACAAGATTTTCAAGAAGCGGAGATTTTGGCTTTGGTAGAAGAAAATCTATCAATATCGAATTCTAATTAAAAACTTTGCTGAGGATTTCAACAGAAGGGTCAACTTCCAGCCACACGCTAGCTTTACAATCTTTGGGGATTTAAGTTAGCGCTATAGTTAATCAAAGGTGACGTTTTAAATAGCGCTATAGTTTTGTCAAGACCGGTCAAGAGGATCAAGTAATCGTTGAATATACCGATGACGGTTGTGGGATTGTTAACGACAATTTGAAAAGAATTTTTGAACCATTCTGTACAACAGCTAGACATCAAGGAGGAAGTGGTCTAGGATTGCATATTGTCAATAATTTAGTGGTTCAAAAGCTGAAAGGGACAATCAAGGCTGAAAGTGAGGTGGGTGTGGGAACACAATTTGTGATGACTTTTCCAGCAATCAATCAAAGAATCCAAGGATGAGGTGTATGATAATGATCAAGCCAATTAATGAGGTGATAACTGATGATGAGGAAGTAGTTTTTGAAGAGGATCAAGACCTGATTTTCGAGGAAGATGAAGAATTAGTTTTTGAGGAAGATGAAGAATTAGTTTTTGAGGAAACGGAAGACTCTAATCACTCAGAGGAAAGTCAAACGGCTTGGAAAATGATGATAGTGGATGATGATATCAAAGTCCACAAAGTTACCAAGCTAGCCTTAAAACAATTCACATTTGATGACAAACCATTAATCTTTATTTCTGCCTATTCTGCTGACGAAGCCAAACAATTAATTGCGGATAATCCCGATACAGCCTTCATGTTGTTAGACGTGGTAATGGAAACCAATGATGCCGGATTAAGAGTTGCCCAATCGATTCGGGAGGAGCTAAACAATAAGTTGGTGAGGATTATTTTACGCACTGGTCAGCCGGGAGAAGCCCCTGAAGAATCAGTTATTCTAAATTACGATATCAACGATTATAAGCTCAAAGTTGAACTGACTCGACACAAGTTAGTGACAACAGCGATTACAGCGTTGAGATCTTACCGTGATCTTATCACCCTGGAAAATAGTCGTCAAGAATTATCAACCCTTTATGCACAATTACAGGATTTTAATCAGAACTTAGAGGAATTAGTTCAAACCCGCACCCAGGAATTAGAGAAAGCTAAAAAAGTCGCTGATGCTGCCAATCAAGCTAAAAGTGAATTTCTCGCCAACATGAGTCATGAACTGCGGACTCCTCTCAACGGTATCTTAGGCTATGCGCAAATTCTCCAGCAAGACAAAATCTTAACTCCCCAACAAAAAAATGCGATTAGAATTATTTACCAGTGTGGCAAACATCTACTAAATCTGATCAACGACATTCTCGACTTCTCTAAAATTGAAGCGAGGAAAATGGAACTTTCACCCATAGATATTAATTTTCAAAACTTTCTGATCGAGGTAGTAGATATTTGCCATATTAAAGCTCAGCAAAAAGGAATTTTATTTATTTACCAACCCTGTTATAAAGTTCCCAATAGTATCTCGGTTGACGAGAAACGCCTGCGACAAGTTTTGCTAAACTTACTGGGAAATGCTATTAAGTTTACTGACCAAGGTAGAGTAATATTTAAGGTTGAGAGAATAAGAGTAAGGCAAGATTCAGCACAAGTTTATTTCGCCCAAGTCCGGTTCTCAGTTGAAGACACAGGCATAGGTATGCCAGAAGAACAACTGGAAAAAATATTTTTGCCCTTTGAACAAGTGGGAGATAGGTTTCACCGTGCTGAAGGAACTGGACTCGGATTAACTATTACCCAAAGAATTGTCAACATGATGGGGGGTAGTCTTCAGGTTGAGAGTACCTTTGGAGAAGGCAGTATTTTTTCTCTAGAGATAGAGTTCCCTATATCAGAGATTGGTGAGTATACTTCTCAAGTCTCTCCAAGAAGAATTATTGGTTTCACTGGACCGTCCCCAAAACTATTGATAGTAGACGACAAATGGGAAAATCGCTCTGTGATCATCGAGTTGTTGCAACCGCTAGGATTTAAGGTGCTAGAGGCAAGTAACGGACTTGAAGGGTTAGAGCAAGCAGCCAAGGCAAAACCAGACCTTATTCTGGCTGATGTGGTCATGCCTGAGCTAGATGGCTTTGAAATGACTAAGCGCATTCGTGCTACACCAGACTTGAAGAATATTGTGGTGTTTGCCTTCTCAGCTAGCGTATTTGATTCCTATCAGCAAAAAAGTCGGCAGGCGGGTTGTGATGATTTTATTACTAAGCCATTACAAGTTGAAGAATTACTCTTAAAGTTACAGCAGCATCTGCAACTGGAATGGGTGTATGAAGAGTTTGAATCAGACCCAGAAACCACAATTGATTCATCCTCTGAGGAGAGTTCAGCAGAAGGGATTGTACCTCCTCCAGCGGATGTACTAGTTCAACTCTATGAACTGGCAAAGAGAGGCAATGTGTTTGCTATCAACAAACAAATAAAAAAGCTTGAAAAATTAGATGAGCGATTTACGAGTTTTGCCAAAACTATTTATCAATTTACTGATGATTTTAATATGAAAAAACTTCGGAGCTTTCTTCAAGAATATATTGAGTAAATTTTAATTTAAGTAGGTGATTTGGAAGCAGTCAGTGGTCAGTGGTCAGTGGTCAGTGGTCAGTGGTCAGTGGTCAGTGGTCAGTGGTCAGTGGTCAGTGGTCAGTGGTCAGCTTATTTTATTCAAAAGCACCTCAAGGAGCACCATCTGTAGCGCATTAGCTGATAGCTGATAGCTGATAGCTGATAGCTGATAGCTGATAGCTGAATGCTTATGATAATTAGTCAACCGGATTTGATATCATTTGTGATTTGTTATTTGTCTTGAGAGCCACAGTTAATTGAGTCCAGTTTGGCAGCAAATTCCAGAGCACCTTTAATACTATCGATATTGCCCTCAATCCGTGCAATTTGAATCTCAGTCAGTAACTCACCAATTTTAGAACTAGGGGATAACTTAAGGGATTTGATTAAATCTTTACCAGTAACCAGCGGTGTCGGATGGGCAACCTGGTCATTGGGATTCAAATAGTGCTCAATCAAGGGTGCTATAGTATCCACAGCCATGCCCCTGGCAACTGCCAAAAGCGCTACCACAGGAAAGACAGCTCCAACGTTAAGAAAGAAGAAATACTGGTCCCGTAATGGGATCTCGTTGGCAGTAGTATAAGACAGCAGTTGGGGCAAATGTTGGATTGCCCTGACTACTATTCGAGTCTGAACACGAGAGTACTTTAGAGCTAACAGCTGTTGTTCAGCAACTGGGGGTATTGATGATAATAAATTTGCTAACTTAGCCAAATTTAGCAACGATAAAGAATGCTTAGTCACCTTTAAGTTCAATTCCACCCCAAGCTTAGGCCAGGTTTCTGCCAGTACCATAGCGGATTGGTCAATTGCTGCCATGTGCTCTAAACCCTCAGCCGTGGCATCAGCCAGCCATGGTCGTAATACATTATCCTCCCAGGCCGCTTTGAGCCAAGGTACACCCTGAGGTGACTTGAGGAGATAGCCCAATTCTGTCCGTACTCGTTCTGCTGCGATTTGGCTCAATAACGGTGCTACCTTTCTAATCGCTGACTGGGTGGCTGGGTCAATCTGAAAACCCAACTGAGCGGCTTGTCGATAACCCCGCAGTAATCGTAATGGGTCATTTTGTAAGTTTTCTGGTGACACCATCCGGATTATCCCTTTACGGCAATCTAAGATACCCTGTAATGGATCAATGAATTCCTTGGTGTGGGGATTAAATGCGATCGCATTAATCGTAAAATCCCGCCTATGTAAGTCAGCCTCTATGCTATCCCCGTCCTGTTGAGCAAAGTCAACTGTTGCGTTGCCAAACACTACCCTAGCTATTTGACGCTGGGCATCCAAAACCACAAATCCGGCCTTATAACGTCTTGCTAGCTTGCTTGCTGTCCGTACTGCTTTAGTGGGTAAAACAAAGTCTAAGTCTAAGTAATCCGACTGTCGGTTGATCAGAGCATCCCTAACCGCACCACCCACCAAGCAAGCGTCAGAAGGGAGTAACTCCCAGTTAAACGGCCAATTTTCGGGTGATAGAGCAGTTTGATAAGTCATAGTCATTTTCTGAAATATCAGAATGAATACTATATATCAATATGTGCTAAACTCGAATAGAGAACATCGCAACCTCGGAATCGTAAACAGAAATTTTTTGGAAAATAAAGTAGTCAACAAAGTACCCAATAGTTAACTATTTTATCGTATAAGCTACTCAAGAAATGTCTGATTTGAGCTATGCTAACATAAAGGAAATGGAGTTTAAGCAATGTGTATTTGCATTAACTGCCACTACGTAGACCGGTGTACTACATACCATGCTGTGGAAACCCAGCATCAGGTACCTCACCTGACGGAATCTCCCAACTTTGAAGCGGTTGAGCCCACCATCAATGTCAATATCCGTTCTACTGAAGATATAATCGAAATGGAATGGGACGTTGTGGGGTGTAATAGCTTTAAGCAGGAAAGTGGCAAGTGGGCAAAGCTTCGTCCTGGTGAACTGGTACCCACCTGATGGGATTGTGAATTTTAGGTATTCTGGCGAGAAGCTCCACTCTCTACCTAAGATAAGCATGGGATTAATCGCCAGTGAAGTTTTAATTTAACCAAGCAAGCTTTTGATAAAAGCTCGAATTGGTTCTGGTTGTGTTTGTCCAGTATTTTCTATAATACTGCTTTAATTGACACAAAAGACACGATCGAGCCAAAATATTAAAAAGTATTAATTTTTGTAACGCTGGATGTCTTTTGAGCTTTTATCGTTGGAAACAGTCCAGGACATAGCTAAGGACTATGGCTACTGGGCAGTTTTTTTTGGGATTGCCCTGGAAAACGCTGGGGTTCCCATACCGGGAGAAACCATTACCCTGGTAGGTGGCTTCGGTGCAGGTAGCGGCGAACTCAATTATTGGGTAGTCCTATGCTCTGCGATCGCTGGTGCTGTCCTAGGAGATAACTGTGGTTACTGGATTGGGAAAATCGGTGGTTGGCCCTTACTACTGCGAATTGTGGGTTTAGTCAGGATCACAGAAGCACAACTGACAGAGGCTAAAACCGAATTTCGTAAGAACGCTGCTAAGGCAGTTTTTTTTGGTCGATTTGTGGCAATACTGCGGATCTTTGCTGGCCCAATGGCAGGGATTGTTCAGATGCCTTACCCGAAATTTCTATTATTCAATTTCGCTGGTGCTAGTATCTGGGCATCAGTGATGGTGAGTTTATCTTACTTTTGCGGACGCTTGATACCTCTGGAACTATTAATCTCTTCGGTATCTAAATTTGCGATTGTTGCTCTGATCTTGGTGATTGGCTCGATTGTTGTTCCTAAATGGTTTGAGTCTCGTAAGCAGAAATTGGGCATGGGGGATTAGTTGAGATTGGCTAAGGGTAATCGGTAATTGGTAGTTAACGATTACCGTAACCCAATTACCGTAACCCAAAATTCCTAACTCCTGGTTTTTGCTGACCACACCCGAGTTGGTAATCCCCACAAGTAGATGAAACCCTCAGCAGCCTTGTGGTCAAACTGGTCTTCGGAGGTGTAGGTAGCCAGTTCCGGAGTGTAGAGAGAATTCTCTGACTGACGTCCTACAATTACGGCATTACCCTTGAAAAGTTTTACCTTGACTGTACCGGATACCCGCTCCTGGGTTTTTTGAATGAAAGCATCCAAAGCATCCTTAAGGGGACTGTACCACAAGCCTTTGTAGACCATTTGACTGTAGGTGTCTTCAATCCCTCGCTTGTACTGGGTAACATCAGCGGTCAAGGTCAGACTTTCCAAGTCACGATGAGCTTGGATCAACACCGATAGGGCTGGTGTTTCGTAAATTTCTCGGCTTTTAATACCGACTACCCGGTTCTCAACCATGTCAATCCGTCCCACACCGTGATTGCCAGCTAACTCGTTGAGTTGACTAATCAAAGTCACGGGGTCAAGGAGATTACCGTTAAGAATAGTGGGGACACCCCGCTCAAAGCCGATTTCAATATACTCTGGCTCGTCTGGTGTATTTGCGATCGCTTTTGTCATGGCATAAACTTCCTCTGGTGGTTCTACCATCGGATCTTCAAGCACCCCTGCTTCAATACTGCGCCCTAGCAGGTTGCGGTCAATGCTGTAGGGGGAAGACTTTTTCACCGGTGAGGGAATACCAAAGCGCTCACCATATGCGATCGAATCTTCACGAGAGAAACCCCACTCCCTAGCTGGTGCCAATATTTTCAAGTTCGGGTTAAGGGCGATAATCGACACATCAAAACGCACCTGGTCATTGCCCTTACCGGTACAACCATGAGCTACCGCATCTGCACCGTATTTTTCAGCAGCCTCCACCAATAATTTAGCAATCAGGGGACGAGCCAGAGCAGTAGAGAGGGGATAGCGACTTTCATAAAGAGCATTAGCCTGAATGGCTGGAAAAGCATAGTCCTTGACAAAGGTGTAGGTAGCATCAGCAACCAAGGATTCTGTTGCCCCAGCGTCCAAGGCTTTTTGTCTGATTGGTTCTAGTTCATCTCCCTGACCTAAATTTGCCGCTAGGGTGATCACCTCCTTGACTCCCCATTCTTCTTTAAGATAAGGGATACAAACCGACGTATCTACGCCACCGGAATATGCTAGAACAACTTTTTCAGCACGGCTCATGATAGTTTCACCCTGTGGAAAACAACAAAATAACTATTCTATCCACATATTTCCAGAAAACGGTTGCTGAATTGCCACAAAATTCTAATCGTAATCCGCTTCAACAGTATCAATCCAAGCCAAACTAGTCCCTGGATAATAGTTGCCTAAAATTTCTTGATAGGTGTAACCCTGCTTAGCCAAGTCACGAGCTCCGGTTTGACTCATACCCTGACCACCAAATACATTTTTGACAATATGGTCAGAAGCCGCGTACAAGGATTCTACCACCCCACCTTTGTAACTTAGAAAAATGCCGCGAGTTTCTTGAACTGCCTGAGCCGTGGTGTTCCACTCATATTTGATTCCTTTGTAAACTTGCCAACGCTGAGTGTTTCCCAAATCATAGAACTTACTAGCGGGTCGAATCGCATGAACCAAAGCATAGGAGCGAGCAGCAATGGCTTGTGCTTTCAGAGCTGCCATTGGCCAACTAGGATACACTTCCGCTCCCACCACCGAAGTCAGGTAAAGCTCAAGGTCAACGTAGTTTACTGCCAAGATGCTATCTCCCTTAGAAATCAATAGCAAATCCCCTCGATACCAGCGATTTCCCACCAATACATACCCTCCGTTAGTTGGCTTCACCCAAATCCCTGCCGGGGTCTTATAGCTACCAATTTGAATATAGTCCCCTAATGGTTTAACATTACTTCCCTGATTGGCGGTTAGTTTACCCAGGGGCTGACCCCTAGCATCCAGCAACTCACCTGGTGTTGAGGTAGCCACTACCAGAGACTTAACACCATTGGCTACAGCAACTCGCATTTCTAGGATGGGAGCATCATTCAATGGCTTTGGTGCTGGTTGCTGATTTTTGGTAGCTCCTTCAGACTGGCTGGGCGGCTGGTTGTTGTGATTAGAAGACTCAGTCTTGGTTGATTTATCTGATTTATCCTGGGATTTATCCTGGGATTTATCCTTAGTAGTAGCAGTAGATTGTTTCGTGTCTTGCTTACTAGAGGTTGATGCTTCGGTAGCTTTAGTTTGGGCTAGGGTTGGTGAGGGTGTTGACTTAGAGACAGTGGAATTCTGATCCTTGGAGGTAGGAGATTGAGATGGTGTTGGAGTTGTGGCGGTAGAGGTTAGTTCAGATGTGGTGGTATCCTCTTGGTTAGACAACCCATCCGACTCAGGGGAAACTTGATCTGGGGAATTTGGAGGAGAAGACCTTGAGGAAGATGTTTCTAACTCAGAGCCAGGTGACAGGGATTTCGCTAAGACTAAAGGTACAGATAGGGCAATTGAAAATAGGGCAATTGACCACAACACTGATTTCTTCATTCGTCAGTAAAATTAAACAGTTGCTTCACCTGCTATTCCAATATACAATACAGCGGTGTTATTGGGATTCTGAATACTGTTGTGCTGACCTTAAACCTGCCGAAAGGACGGAATGAAGTTCGTTAGGAACGACTTCCCAATTAATTTCGGTGTATTTTTTCCAAAGTCGATCGGCTTCTTTCTTTGAAAATTGGGCAAAATCTCGCAAAATGGGATAGTCTATGCCTTTTTGCAAGCAGATGTACCCAGCCAAGCGGCACTCTTCATGGGAAGGCACACATTCCCAAGCCACTTTGTCAGGATCGAGTAGGTTTTCGAAGTGTTTTCTGTTCTGAGGAATCTTAAAAAGGCTGATTTCAGAGCCGACAACCTCTTTAGCAAACTCTTCATCAAAATAAGCACACATCATCAAGTAGCAAAAACAACATTTAGGGCAACGCTTGCACCAAGGTTTATCGTAGTTGCAAGAATGTGTCGCTTTCATCAGCTGAGGATGCTGGGCCACAATGGCATAGATCGAGATGTCGTACAGTCCGCGAAGCGTACTGAAAAAGCCTTCAAACCAATTGCAATTCGTGATCTGTGTAAATATCTGCTTGGCCTTTTGTTGGTATTCAACACTTTTGCACCATTGGTGATTAATAGGCTCTCCATCCCAGTCGTCCATGCTGTTATCGGCGGATCGTTCGATATTAAACCAGACTTTGGTATATTGATGGTAAAGAATAACAGGAAAGTAACCAATATAATTGGCGGTATGTCCCACTATAAAGTCAATTTTATTGTGTTTAGCTTGCACCCCCATCGCTTCGAAAACGTGATCAGGGCAACTAAAGAAATTATCTTCAATCTTAACCTTAATTGTCTTGCTTTCTGGCAGGGCTGCCGCTTCTTTAAGCCGCTGAAGCAAGGCTTCCTGTAGCGCAATGCTGCTCTTGGCGATTGGCACATAGCCCTCATACATGTCGAATGGCACACCAGCTTCCCTCAGTAACAAAATGCCAGCGAGGGTATCCTTACCGCCACCATTGGTTAACAAGTCGCTCTTGCGTGGTGGGGGCGAGACTTCGGCACGGGGATACTGAGCCTGTCGAGGTGCAGTCGAGCCGTCGCACTCAATCTGGGAAATGGGTTCTTGTACCACGAGCTTCGGATAAGTGGGTGATGGATAGCGCAATTGATTGAGATAGCGCCATTCGCCCAGTTGTTTACGAAAGCAATCAGTCCACAACTTACAAACGGTCGCACTGCATTGCAACCCTTCACAAAGAATAACCTTCTCACCCCCCAGTGCCAAAAATCGCATACATTCCCATGCCACCAGTGCCCCCAACAGATCAGGCTCAATGCTCTGATCATACCGCTCCCATAAGGCATCCCAAGACGGAATAGATTGATAGGTTATGTGTGAAAAAAATGACCGCCCCGCAATCTCAAGGTCGATATGCAGCTTAGCAGGCTGTGAGTGTAACGTCACGGCACGAACATGCACATCAAACTTCGATGAGGAAGTGAGAGATTTAGGATGAGTCAGTTTCATAATTGCATATTTTATTTACCGAGATGTCGAAGGGCGAAAGCGCCTAACTTCTTCCCCTTATCCCCTCGTTATTCTTTTGTTAAAGAAGGGGAGGAAGGGTGATTAATGAAAACCGATGAACCTGTTATTTACAGAAAGCCTGGAATAACAGATCAGGATCAAAAGAATTTTTGATTTGTGGGTTTACCGTCAAAAATCCGATTTGAGCCTTTCTGTAATAAATTGCAGGGGGTAATTCTGTGCTGGGGTTATAGGCACTGAGGTGTGACTTAGAACTCCCATAATTTCCCTCCCGATTCCACACACTATTTTCGCCAGACAGATTACCATAATCCCCTAGCTGATTACAAATCGACTTTTCCTCCCCAGGGTTACTAGACACTAAACCCAGGAAAGCACCATCAGCTCCCACCAAGTAAGCACGACCATCAAGTTCAAATAGTGTTTGGGCAAGACTGCGACTGGCAAAACAGTTACCGAACACCAGGGAGATACCTAACATCAAACCAATCTGTTGGGTAACAGAAACTCTGCTCATGGTTAACCTAGATTTTAGTAAATCAGAAATATTTATTCCTCTAGGATTCCCATCAGACTCCGTAAAGGAACACCTGGCTAAAAATTTCTATCCAAAAGCAGAGGCCGATGGAAGATGTATCAGGTAATAACTAGTTAACAGTCAAGCTTTGATCCCCCCAAAGATCGGCAGGGGGTCAACCTACCCTACGGGAACGCCAAAGGCGAACAACCTTGGCCTTTGGCCACGCTTCGCGAACAACCCTCAACCTTGGCCTTTGGCCACGCTTCGCGAACAACCCTCAACCTTGGCCTTTGGCCACGCTTCGCGAACAACCCTCAACCTTGGCCTTTGGCCACGCTTCGCGAACAACCCTCAACCTTGGCCTTTGGCCACGCTTCGCGAACAACCCTCAACTCACCCTACTTCGGACGCCAAGAGCGAACAACCTTTGGCCTTTGGCCACGCTACGCGAACAACAATGACTCACTTTCTTCCAGTCAGCCAATAGGTGATCATCTCTCCTTTGCCCTTAACATTAATAATCCCTCGCTCTTCAAACAAATACTTGTCTCGTAAACGCTCGTAAGTGCTAGCAGTAACTTGGATTCTCCCAGGTTCCCCTTGAGAGTCCATCCGAGATGCCACATTAACCGCATCCCCCCACAAATCATAAATGAACTTCTGGATACCGATTACCCCAGCTACCACAGGACCAGTGTTAATCCCGATACGCAGGCGGAATGGTTCTCCATCATCTCGCTGGAAACGACTAATTTCCTGTTGCATATCCAATGCCATGTTTGCGATCGCGTCTGGATGGTCATCCCTAGGGTTAGGTAGACCACCAACAACCATATAGGCATCTCCAATGGTCTTAATTTTCTCTAATCCATGGTGCTGCGCTAGTTGGTCAAAGCTTGAGAAAATTTGATTAAGTAGATTAACCAATTCTGTGGGAGAGATGCGAGCAGAAAGCTTGGTAAACTCCACAATATCAGCAAACAGAATTGTTACTTCGTCAAAGCGATTCGCAATAGCTTTTGGCTCTTGTTTTAATCGTTGGGCGATGGACTGAGGTAGAATATTTAACAACAAGTGTTCCGACTTTTCTTGTTCAGCTCTCAGTGCTGCTTCTGCCTGTTTGCGCTTGGTAATGTCGGCTACAGTGCCTTCGTAGTACAGTAGTTTCCCTTGAGCATCACGCACAACACGAGCATTCTGAGAGGTCCAGATGATTTGGCCATCTTGTCGATAAACCCTAGCTTCAAAATCCGAGATAGCACCATGCTCCTCAACAGCAGCAATAAACTCAGCATAGCTGTTGGGGTTGACATAGAGTTGCTGTTCAATATCGGTCACTTTAGCCACTATTTCTTCTGGGCAAGAGTAGCCATACATCCGAGCTAAAGCTGGATTGACACTCAGGTACTGCCCATCCGGTGTAATCTGAAAAATCCCCTCAGCCACATTTTCAAAGATGCTACGATACTTCTCTTCAGCTTCCTGGAGTGCATCTAGAACCCGTTTGCGCTCCGTAATATTACGAGCGACCCAAATCACACAATTGTTTGGCAAGGGTGAGACACTCGCAGCAAACCACACCTGGGAATTATGACCGGGATAGTGTGAAGTATGAAATGCTTGGTCAGTTTGCCCCACTAGCTTTTGGCCATTGAATTCCGAAAATTTTTCATAATCGGATGAATTGTGATAATATTTGTTAGTTTCATGCACTAGCTTTTGGTCATCAAATTCCGAAATTTTTTGGCCATTAAAGTCTGATTTAGAACTAATTTCATCCTTTATACTTGCTAGTTCATAATGTCCTATAGGTAAACTGTATTCTATATTCAGGGTTTGTTTAGTATCTAAGACTTGCCGGATATGGGTGACAAAAAGTTCAGCTTGCTTGGGGGGCAAAACTTCGTAGACACTCTTACCAAGTAGTTCGGTCGTTGGACTATATAAAACCTCAGAATTGGTCGAGACTACTTTCATGTATCGTCCTTGAGCATCAAAAACGGTAATCACATCTGTCATCGCCCCAAACAGTACCCGCAACTCAGCTTCGGATTTACGTAGTGCTGCTTCGATGTGCTTGCGCTCTACAATCTCAATCCGTAGTTGATGATTGGCGTCCCGTAGTGCTGCTGTTCGTTCCTCCACTCGGGTTTCTAACACTTCATTGGCTTTTTGCAAGGCTTCCTGAGCTTGCTTACGCTCAGAGATGTCTTCTAGAGTACCTTCGTAATACAGCAGATTGCCATCTTCATCTTTAATGGCACGGGCATTTTCGCAAATCCAAGTCAAACTGCCATCCTGGCGATAGACTTGGGACTCGAAATCCACTAAGGTAGGATTTTCTTCCAATAACTGGATGAATTGGGAGCGACGGTTCGGATCAACATAAAGTTGCTGCTCAATATTCGTTACAGTATTAATTAATACTTCTGGGGACTCATAACCATAGATGCGAGCTAAAGCTGGGTTCGCACTGAGGTAACGTCCTGAGGCGGTGGTTTGGAAGATACCTTCTACAGCATTTTCAAAGATATTGCGATATTTCGCTTCAGCTTGCCTCAGCGCTTCTTCAGCTTGCCGACGCTCGGTAATATCAATCCCAATAGTGAAAGCAGCTGAGCCTTGATGGTACTTCTGGGCAACAATCACATAGTTTCGCTTTTCGTCATTAACAATAGCTGAAACCTCTCGGGAAGCATCTTGCTCTGAGCTAGCAAAAAACTCTTTGACAAAGTCATTAAACTCTGAGCTAGCCTGGAGAAACCCAATGTCTTGACCTACAAAAGCCTCTGGGGGCAAGTTAAAGGTTTTGGCTAAATGGCGATTCACACCCAAGTAGCGCAAATCTGAGCTAATCCAAGAGACAATTCCCGGTACTGCCTCCAAGACGGCCTGTAACTGATCTTTGGTCTTGCGCAGGTCATCAAGAGCCTGCTGACGTTCGGTAATATCAATCCCAACGGTGAAAGCAGCTGAGCCTTGATGGTACTTCTGGGCAACAATTACATAGTTTCGCTTTTCGTCATTGACGATAGCCGAGACCTCTCGGCAAGCATCTTGTTCTGGAGTGGCAAAAAACTCCTTGACAAAGTCATTAAACTCTGAGCTAGCCTGAAGAAACCCAATGTCTTGACCCACAAACCCCTCTGAGGGCAAGTTAAACGTTTTGGCTAAATGGCGATTCACACCTAGGTATTGCAAATCCGAGTTAATCCAAGAGACAATCCCCGGTACCGCTTCCAACACGGCCTGTAACTGATCTTTAGCTGCCCTTAGTTCTTCTTGAGCTTGCTCACGCTCTCGCACCTCCGTCATTAGCTGAGCATTAGATGCTTTTAAGTCAGCTGTGCGTTGTTCAACCTTTAGCTCCAGCTCATCGAACGCTTTCTGGAGTTCTGCTTCAATTCGTCGCCGCTCAACTATTTCATGTTTCAACTGTTCCGTTGCCATTTCTAATGCTTGTGCATTGGTCTCTAGATACCTAGCTTTCTCAATCCATTGAGCAACCTCAGCCAATAATTCAATCACGACATTTGTCCTGTAGGGTTCGATCAATGGTGTCCCACTAGACGACCTATTGTATTGGTGAGTTTGTGTATCACAGGCACAGTTATAGGTTTCAACCCCTAACCAGGGTAGAGGTTTAATCGGACGTTCACTGGTAAAGACAATTTCAAATTGTCCAGTAGGCAAAATCCGCCCAATCCGGCATGTTTTACCAATATGGTGATTCGGTTCGATTTGGACTAATCCTCCGGGAGCATCAAATTTCTGACCATAAGCTGCCACCCGTACCCGGTCTACCTCAAATGATTGAGCGGATTCCACGGCTTGTTTCCAGAGGTAAACCTGGGCATAGGCGGCTTCAATGGGGTCACTAGTCACTCGGTTAGCTCCGTAACGACGCTGAAAATTCTGGACAAACCGTTGATTATTAGGAGTGTCCAGACTCTGGAAATAGGTCCAGCTGGCATAATGTCCCGCCGCTATATCCCCTATCCTTTGTAGTTCCGCCTCAGCCACACTCACTGCCATAATCGGAATGTCATCAGCTGTAATTCCAGAGGATTTGTACTGGCGATAGAAGGCTAGATTACTGTCACCATTGAGGGTGTTGAAGACCACATCTGGTCGAACCTGTTTAATTTTGGTGATCACCTCACCCATATCTTGAGTGCCTAGAGGGATGTAATCTTCCCCAACCACTGTTCCCCCCAGTTGTTTCAGTTGCGCTTTAATAATTTTGTTGGCAGTCAGGGGGAAAATATAGTCGCTACCGATCAGATAAAATCGCTTACCGTAATTTTTCACCAGCCAGTTCACCGCTGGTTCAATTTGTTGATTTGGACAAGACCCGGTATAAAAAATATTTGGGGAACATTCCAGACCCTCATATTGTAGGGGGTACCATAGCAGAGAATTTAACACCTCGAATACCGGCAAAACTGCCTTACGAGAAGCAGACGTCCAGCAGCCAAAGACTGTGGCTACCTGATCCTCTTGAATCAGTTTTCTGGCCTTGCTCTCAAATTCTGCTGACTTCGATGCACCATCCTCTACGATCGCTTCGATACGTTGACCAAGAACTCCTCCGCTTTGGTTAATTTCTGCGATCGCCATCAGCTCAGCTTCCACCAGGGGGGCTTCGCTAATTGCCATAGTACCCCGCTGCGAATGCAATATACCAACTCGTATACAGGGGTTATCAGTGTTGAAACTTGGCATTGCTTAAATTCCTGCAATATTTATTTGCAAATCTTTAACTTTTAAGCACCCATCAGCCTCTCACGCTGCGTTTACTCAGCAACCGCAGGCGACGTGACCTACTATTAAATAATCAATGTTATATAAGTGCGAATGTAGCGAGCACCCTGATTAAGTTAGGATAAAACCGTGTTAGGGGAGGAATTTCCCTGGGGGTAAAGGAAATATTTTCGGGTCAACCCGTTAACTATTTACACAACCCATCGAAGATGCCTTGGTTGATGTGGCAGTGGTGGTCATAGAAGTAAAATTTAGAGAATCAAGAGAAAAACGGCAAAGTCTAGGAAAAATTTATAAAGTTTAGTTGTAATTTCCACCTTTTATTCCCTCCCACCTTTTACCTGTTCCCTCCGCAAGTCAATGACACTGCACCTCAACCAATTAGTACAACAATAGTATAAGTAAGTTAAAATTTCCTGTGAACTCAATATATTTCAACATAACCACTATACAATTGTTTACAAACCGATGATGTCTCTTTGAATACTATCACTGAAAAAAATTTTGGCGTCGCTGATAAAGGTTAACTCATCCCACCACTAAAGTAGGTAAAATTTTGAGTCATTAGTATTGAGTTATAGTGGTTCTAAGAGTAATGAAGTACACAGAACTTTGTCCCTGTTTCCAGCTCCGAAGTTTCCTGTTATCTTCCCGCCTTAATAAAGGCAGTAGGGTGGATTCGAGTTACCTAAAATCCCTGGCCTTGTGTACCTCACCTATTTGATAAATGCTATATACTACACCTTAGTTTTTGACAAATGACAAATGAAAAATAGCTAATTACAAAAATGGCAACGGAAACGTCACCTTGTGCGGTAGTCTAGAACAAGTAAATTGATCAGCCTTGTAGAAATTGACAGCCCTATGACCTCTACCGTTACCAGTCCTGCCCGGACAATTCGCATCGGTTCTCGGAAAAGCCAACTTGCTCTGATTCAGACTTACTGGGTACAAGAGCAACTGAAAAAGCATTTTCCAGACCGAGAGTTTGAAGTCCAGACCATGAGTACCCACGGAGATAAAATCCTGGATGTGGCTTTATCTAAGATTGGGGATAAAGGGTTATTCACTAAGGAACTGGAATTGGGAATGCTTAGGGATGAGATCGATTTTGCGGTGCATTCCCTCAAAGACTTGCCGACCAGATTGCCAGAAGGGTTGGTGTTAGGGTGCGTCACAGAACGGGAGAACCCCGCCGATGCTTTAGTAATGCACCAAAAGCACCAAGATAAACAGATAGAAACGTTGCCAGAAGGCTCCATAATTGGAACCTCCTCCCTCAGACGGCTGGCTCAGCTGCGCTACCATTTTCCCCATCTGAGTTTTAAAGATGTCAGAGGGAACCTAAACACCAGACTGGCTAAACTGGATGCTGGTGACTACGATGCACTGATTTTAGCAGTAGCTGGGCTACAACGACTGGACATGAGCGATCGCATTCACCAAATTTTACCACCGGAGATCTCGCTCCATGCTGTCGGACAAGGGGCTTTGGGAATTGAATGCCGTGAGGATGATCAAGAAGTCTTAGAACTGCTCAGTGCGATCGCACATCCCCCCACTTCTCAACGCTGTTACGCAGAACGGTCATTATTAAGGGAACTCGAAGGTGGCTGTCAAGTTCCGATCGGTGTAGACACTCAGTTGGAAGGCGATACCCTAACCCTAACAGCTATAGTCGCTAGTGTGGATGGGCAAAAAGTTGTCAAAGATACGATTCAAGGGGATTCGAGTCAGGCAGAAAATCTGGGAATCGAACTTGCCCAAAAACTCAAACAACAGGGAGCACAAGAGATTTTGGATGAAATTTTGGCTCAAATCGAGCGGGAATAGGAATATAGGAGCTAAACAGTCAATTCAAGTCTGGTTATAAGCGCTATAGATTTTATAATTTTCGCAAAGCCGCTTTCACTGTAGGAAAAGGTTGTGTAACAGTTATTAAAAATATCCTTTAATCTACCAAAATATTCCATATTTTGGTAGATTAAAGCCATGGCACTCGTACCCGAGCTAAGGCGGTCGAACTTACGGGACTCTCAAGGAACACTCTGAGGAAGTATGCAGATAATGGCACAATCAAATGTGAGCGAACGCCAAGCGGAACAAGGTTTTTCGATACAGAAAGCTGGCTCAGTCAAGGTCGAAAACAGTCAAGACAGTCAGCTACCATCTGTTATTGCCGGGTCAGCAGCAGCAAACAATTTGACGACCTCGCCAGACTTGTCGCATATATGCACTCTCTGTTCCCGGAAGCGGAAATCATCTTTGACATCGGTTCAGGACTCAACTACAAAAGATTTGGTCTTAAAGCCATACTGGAGCGACTTATGCGCGGCGATCAACTCACACTTGTTGTTGCCTGTAGAGACCGACTCACCCGATTTGGGTTTGAACTTTTTGAGTACTTGGTTAGAAGTTACCGTAAGAGTAGTGCAGCCTTTATAGTTGGTAAATTATGCAGCATAGGGTCTTGGTTTTGTAGTAAGGCTGCACTACTCTAAGGTTTCATCTCCGGTCAGTCTCAACGGTGGAAAACTCTTGGTTCTCGACAACCCTGAAAGTTGTCGAGAAGCAGAACTCACAGCAGATCTTCTCTCCATCATTCACGTCTTCTCTTGTCGAGTACACAAACTTCGAAAATACGGAGCAAAAATCAAAGAAGATAAGAGTGTTCCTAAACTCTGAACAGCGTGCAATTGTCCGCCACTGGTTTGGAGTGTCCCGTTATGTCTTCAATAAAACCGTCAAAATCCTAGAGAATGGCGAAATCAAGGCAAACTGGAAAGCCATTAAAACTGATATCTTAAATGACCTTCCTGACTGGTGCAAAGCAGTACCTTATCAAATCAAGTCTATAGCGATTAAGGATGCTTGCACCGCCGTTAGGGAGGCCAAGAAAAAGTACAAAAAGACTAGACAAATTAATCGGGTTCGATTCCGTTCTAGGAAAAATCCTGTTCAGTCTTGCTACATTCCTAAATCGGCGGTTTCTGTCAAAGGAATTTACCACACAAAGTTAGGTGCATTGACCTTTGCTGAGACACTTCCTGACAACATTTGTGATTGTAGATTGACTAGCACCAACGGGAACTATTACCTAGTAGTCCCTTACAAAACAGCCCACATTAAAACCGAAAACCAAGGTAGGGTTGTAGCGTTAGACCCTGGTGTTAGAACTTTTTTGACATTTTTTAGCCAGACTTCCGTTGGCAAAATAGGACATGGTGACTTTTCTGGGATTCAGCGTCTATGTCAACACTTAGATAATCTGATTTCAAAGATCAGTAAGGCTAAGGGAAAACAAAAATACCGAATGAGAAAAGCCGCCAGAAGGATGGTGATCAGGATTCAGAGCTTAGTAAATGAACTACATCACAAGGCGGCTAGATTCCTGGTTGACAACTTTGATGTAATATTGCTCCCTACCTTTGAGACGTCTCAGATGTCCAAGAAGCGCAACCGAAAACTTAGATCTAAAACGGTTCGCAATATGCTTTCTTTTGGCCATTATCGGTTCAAAGAGTTTCTAAAACAAAAAGCATCTGAGACCGGAAAGATTGTTGTTGATGTCTGCGAAGCTTATACCAGCAAAACGGTTAGTTGGACGGGCGAGATAGTTAACATTGGCGGCAGCAAGACTATTAAATCGAAAATTGATGGTCAAGTAATGGATTGACCGAAGGTCACGCTTCGCGAACGTGACATCAATGGCGCTCGCGGGATATTCCTGAGAGCTTTGGTAGATACACCCTGGCTGAAAAATCAGCTTGCATTGGCGGGCTAAAGTCTACTTTGGTAGATTTTGGTAGCTAAAAAGTATCGGCTAGAGTAAGCTAGGATAGCTGGAAAGCTGAAGGTTCTTTGATCAAGTCAACAGAAGAGTTAAAGGTCAATTCCTGAAAAGCTCTGCTCCATGTTTCAGGCTTCATCTAATCCACTTCATCCTTCAAGCTCGCAGCTATTTCAAAGGCACGAAGAACCAATAATTGACAACTAACAGATGAAGATTCTATTCGTTGCGGCGGAAGCAGCTCCCATCGCGAAAATTGGCGGTATGGGGGATGTAGTGGGATCATTACCCAAAACCTTGAGGCAATTGGGACCCGATGTCCGAATTTTCATGCCTTACTACGGCTTTTTGCCCGATAAAATGGTGATTCCAGAGGAACCAGTGTGGTCCGGTAATGCTATGTTTCAACACTTCAATGTGTTTGAAACCCTACTACCAAATACTGATGTCCCCTTATACCTATTTGGTCATGCTGCCTTTGCTGGTCGCCAAATCTACTCTGGAGATGATGAAGACTGGCGATTCACCCTATTTGCCAATGGTGCAGCTGAGTTTGCTTGGAACTACTGGAAGCCGGATGTTATTCACTGCCATGATTGGCACACGGGCATGATTCCCGTTTGGATGCACCAATCATCAGATATCAGCACAGTTTTCACAATTCACAACCTGGCTTATCAAGGCCCCCAGCGCTGGCGCTTAGAAGAAATTACTTGGTGTCCCTGGTATATGCAAGGTCATAATACTATGGCGGCAGCTGTCCAGTATGCTAACCAGGTAAATACTGTTTCGCCCACCTATGCTCAACAAATCCAAAGTGTTGAATACGGTGAGTCCTTAGAAGGTTTGCTGTCATTTATCAGTGGTAAAACTGTTGGAATTGTCAATGGGATTGATACAGAAAGTTACAATCCCGAAACCGATAACTACATTCCTCACAACTTTACCGCTGATACTCTCGATATCCGTAGCAAAAACAAAGTAGCCCTCCAGAAAGAAGTCGGCTTAGCTATCAACCCTGATACCTGTGTGATCAGTATGGTTTCCCGTTTAGTGGAACAGAAAGGGATTGACCTGCTGGTTCAAGTTTTACAGGGTTTCCTAGCTTACACCGATTGTCAATTTTTAGTCCTAGGTACGGGAGAGCGCTACTATGAAACCCAACTGTGGGAAATCGCATCCCGCTATCCAGGACGAATGTCTGCTCAAATCCTATATAACGATCCTCTAGCTCGACGGATTTATGCTGGTAGTGATGTATTCTTAATGCCTTCCCGCTTTGAACCCTGTGGGATTAGCCAAATGCTGGCCATGCGTTACGGCTGTATCCCCATTGTACGACGTACTGGCGGTTTGGTGGATACAGTTTACCACCATGATCCTATCAACCAAACTGGCACAGGTTACTGCTTTGACCGCTACGAACCCTTAGATTTATATACTTGTATGGTTAGAGCTTGGGAAGGTTTCCGGTACAAGAAACAATGGCGGAGTTTGCAGCAACGAGCTATGAGCCAAGACTTTAGTTGGCAGAAGTCAGCCAAGCAATATATCAATTTGTACCAAGATATTTTAGGATTACCTGCACAAGCACCCCAGCAGTTACCACAATACAACGATTTAGTTGTTGTCAGCTAGACAGAACATTCCACAAGTTACACCTATTCTGGTACTGTGATCAGTGATCACTAAGGATTGCTATTTTACCATGGCTATTTTACCATGGCTATTTTAGTTTTAAATAAGCGTGAAATTAGCACCACCTTCCCCTAGTGGATTGGTGCTACAGCTGTTTCCAACTAGGTGCATGACGACTAGACTGCATGAGTACTAGACAGAGAACGTTAAGGGTTGCTATGAAGATTATGGGGAAACCGGTAGTAAAACCCAAGGGCAGCAATTCTAAGTACCAAGGGCGGTGGAGCCGTAATGAGGGCAAGATTTTCCCCCCTCAAGGCTCTAACCGAAAAATCTCTCCTTCATTGCTCAACCGCTTATCTCTATCTCAAGTCATGCCCTGGGGGGTAGCCATGTTGCTCTCCCCAAGTGGGCTACCAGCAATAGCACAAATCACCTCAGCAGAAGACAGTGCAGGGACTATTGTAACTCCTAATAATCAAGGCTTCGATATCACTGGTGGTAGCCTCTCTAGTAGCGATCAACCGAATCTGTTCCACAGTTTTGATCAATTTGGACTCGATTCCGGTCAGATTGCCAATTTTATCTCTAATAATCCCCAGGTTAGGAATATTTTGGGGCGAGTCGTAGGCGGTAATCCCTCAATTATTAATGGTCTAATTAAAATCACAAGCAGTGGCAGCCCTAACTTATACTTAATGAATCCAGCTGGGATTGTTTTTGGGGCTGATGCTCGACTGGATGTCCCTGCTTCCTTTACAGCAACCACAGCCACTGGGATTGGCTTTGGGGACGGGAATTGGTTTGATGCCTTTGGCGACAATAATAATTACCAGAACTTAATTGGTGACCCCACTAGCTTTGCCTTTGATTTAGCCCAACCTGGAAGTATCATTAACGCTGGTGAGCTGGAAGTGCCAGACAATCAACGGATCGCCTTGATCGGGGGTAGTGTGATTAACACTGGGAAACTGAAGGCAGAGGGAGGCAATATTACTATCGCTGCTGTACCAGGGGAGAGTCTGGTTAAGATTTCTCAATCTGGAAATTTGTTGAATCTAGAGATTGACCCCCCTCGGACACTAGATGGGCAACCGTCGTTAATTACCGCACTAGATATACCAGCGCTACTGACAGGACCAGCCCAAGGCGTTGAGACTGGACTCAGTGCCAATTCCAAAACAGTACAGCTGACGGATTCTGGCACCACAGTTCCCACTCAGACAGGAACAACCATTGTCTCGGGTACCCTAGATGTTTCCAACCTAGAACTTAGGCGACGCAGTGTAACAGTATTAGGCGATCGCATTGCTTTAATTAATGCCACCATTGACTCTTCTGGCAGTAATGGTGGCCAGGTGTGGATTGGGAAGCACCCCCAAGACAATCCAGACAATGTAAAACTAAATGCCAATCGCACCTTTGTTAGCCGTGATTCCGTGATTAAGGCTGATGGAAAAGCTCCAAATAGAGACGGAGGTCGAGTTACTGTCTGGTCAGAGGAAACCACAGCATTCTACGGGGAGATTACTGCCCGTGGCGCTGAATCACAAACTTCATTGTCCGCAGATGGTGGGACAGTTGAGATATCTAGCCAACAGACTTTGATATTTGATGGCAAAAAAGTTGATCTCACCGCCCCTCTTGGTCAAAATGGCAAGATTACATTTGACCACAATAACATTACTATTGTACCTGGGACAGGGATTGCTGGTCAGCAGCTAGCAGATAATCCCCTTGGTTTTGATCTGATCGAAATTTTGTCGGCGGATAGGAGGTCACCTGGCTTTACCGTTGGCGCGAATGCCCTAGAACAAGTTTTGGGCAACATTGTTCTGAATGCTAGTAATGATATTACCGCCCCTAACGTGTCTCTGAACTTTTCTGGAGATATCACCATTGATGGCGTTAATGTCACTCTAGGTGATATCAAGACAAATGGGGGAGCGATTAAAATCAAAGCGTCTGAGGCTCTGAGCACAGAAGAGCTTAACTCATCAACAACAGTTGGCAAGGGAGGGGATGTTACCCTCGATGGCAGTAATATTCAGGTTAGCTGGATCAATGCCCAAGGTGGTAGCGATCGCAAAGGCGGCAATGTGGAAATTACCACAGAAGGTTTTTTTAGAGCCACTGGAACGTTTGACACCTTAATCGAGGGCAAAGAAACAGCAGTCAGCATTGCTACAGTTGGGGGAGATGGTGGAGGAAAAATCACCATCAGTCATGGGGGAAACGGGCAAACCCCCTTTGAGGTGGGAAATAGTATTACTAATGGTACAGAGGGAGCTATTTCTACAGGTGATTCTACCATTCTTCCCCTAGAATCCTTTTCGATCTACAAGTCAGATAATGGTGATCTAGAAATTAAGACTGGGGAGCCATCTTCAAATTTGACTAGCCCAGGTCAAGAAATGGCTACCAATTTGATTCCAAATTCCACTAGCCAAGCTCAAGAAATGGCTACCAATTTGATTCCAAATTCCACTAGCCAAGCTCAAGAAATGGCTACCAATTTGATTCCAAATTCCACTAGCCAAGCTCAAGCAATGGCTACCAATCCCTATTCAAATCAGGCTAATATACTCCCCAGTCGCCCTCAAGTATCTCAGCAGTCCATTCAATCCTTCCCAATTCTTACTCAACCAAAGCCTCAGGCAATTGCTACCAATACAGAATACACTCAAATAGACCCTAAAAATACTACATTAGAACCTCATTATAATATCAAAAACCTTGAGTTTATTAAGTTTACACCTGAATCGAATTTTATAAACATTTATTACAATCAACCAGCACCACAGACTATAGCAGAGATTACTAATACTAATAGTACTAATAGTAGTCAATCAAGGGCACAATCCCTCCCACAGCCAGTTACCAGTAAATCCTCTAACTCTAGACTAGAAGCAGAAGCCGATGTCAAAAAAATTGAGGGAGGCTTCACCTATGCGTTTGAAAAACATCTAGGAATTAGCAACACTCCCATAGTAACCCTGGAAGAAGCCCAAGCCCACCTAGGCAAAATTGAAACTATTACTGGACTCAAACCTGCGCTAATTTACCTGTTCTTTAAACCGGAATTTAAACCGGAAACGACTAAGGGCAATCCATTTAATTCCAAGGGATTGACGTCAATAAAACCGGAACCAGAGACAACGGAAAATCAGCAAAAGACTAGATCACACTGGGAAAAAAATCTCGATACAGAGCTGGAATTACTAGTCGTTACGGCTACGGGAACAGTAATTCGAAAACAGGTGCAGGGAGCAACGCGATCGCAAGTTCTCTCTGTTGCTCGGGAATTCCAAAGGAGTATCACCAATCTCGAAAGCGCAAATGTCTACCTACCCTTGGCTCAGCAGTTGTATCGTTGGTTGATTGATCCGGTAGAGCAGGAGCTAAAAGCCCAAAAAATAAATAATCTTGCCTTTATCATGGACGTTGGTTTGCGCTCTTTACCCATGGCAGCACTCCATGATGGCACTGGGTTTCTTGTAGAACGATATAGCCTTGGTTTAATGCCAACTCTATCATTAACCAACATGAACTATGTAGACATTAGGCAATTTCAAGTTTTGGCCATGGGAGCATCCCACTTTAAGAACAAAAACCCATTACCAGCCGTTCCTGTAGAGTTATCGATGGTTACAGAAAAACTGTGGTCAGGAAAGGCCTTACTTAACGAAGCGTTCACCGTAGCAAATTTGAGAAAAGCTCGTGCCTCACAACCCTTCGGTATCGTTCATTTGGCTACCCATAGTGAATTCCTAGCCGGTAAGCCCAGTAATTCCTACATCCAGCTGTGGGATACCAAGCTGCAACTTAACCAGCTCCATAAACTAGGTTTAAATAAGCCTAAGGTAGAGTTGTTGGTCTTAAGTGCCTGTCGTACTGCCTTAGGAGACGAGCAAGCCGAATTAGGATTTGCCGGTCTAGCAGTGTTAGCGGGGGTCAATTCCGCATTGGGAAGTCTCTGGTATGTCAGCGATGAGGGTACCCTGGGGCTAATGACAACGTTTTACGAAAAATTACAGCAAGTCCCAGTGAAAGCCGAGGCTATACGGAAAGCTCAGTTAAATTTGCTCAGGGGTACAGTCCGTCTGGAGAGAGGGAAGTTGGTAACGGATCAGGGCAGTTTTCCTTTACCAGCAGGGTTAGCCAAGTTGCCAGATGTGGAGTTACGACATCCCTACTATTGGAGCGCTTTTACCCTAATTGGTAACCCTTGGTAATGTTTGATCCTGATTAACAACTCCTGCTACAGAATAATTAAGCTGATTGAACCTCCCCACCCGTCGCAGGGATGGGGATTCCCAGGCACAGCCGTGCGCGACTGTTATCTCCATGGGCGTGACTTTCCCGCGCACCAAGGGTAGCTGAGTAGGGTCAATACCCAGTTTTTTTGAGACCCTTACTTTTTATATTAACACTATTTGAGAGGGAAAAGAATACCCCGACCTAAGAGGACGGGGATGAATTTTCCCTCTCAAACTCTCCCACTCTGATAATTTCGGTAATAGTTATCCTGGTTTTTCCTTGATACTTGATTGTTAGAAAGCGAGGAACGAAACCTAGGTAGTGTCAACCATTCTGCACCACTTAAGGTTAGCATAGGTGGGAGTTGAACTGAACTTTCATGGACTTAAAGGCAGGCACAGTCTTGCACAACGGAAAATATGTTCTTCATAGCCAGCTAGGCAAAGGTGTCTTTAGCATCACCTACCTAGCTATAAACGCTGAGTCTGGTCAAACCGTCGTGATCAAAACCCTCAGCGACAATCTGTGCCACCATCCCCATGGTGACCAGTTCAAGCGGCAATTTCTTGCCCTTGGTAGGCTCTTGAGCAGCTGTCAGCATCAGAATTTAGTCAGGGTCATCGAATCCTTTGAAGCTGCCGAACGACCTTACCTAGTCATGGAATATATTCCAGGGCAGACGTTAGCTGAACTCATCCAAGCCAACTTGCTTCCAGAAGCCCAAGCTATTCCATACATTCGTCAAATTGGCGATGCCCTGAGCATATTACATCAAAAGGGTTTGCTGCATCTAGATGTTAGACCGGAAAATATCATTCTGCGTCAAGATACCGATAAACTAGTGCTATGTGAGTTTGGTATTACTAGTCAACTCACCCTAGGAGTAAGGCAAACCCACGCCAGTTTAATTGCTGCTGGGTATAGCGCCCCCGAACAGTACATTTCTAAAGGGCAACTTTCCCAGGCAACCGATGTCTACTCCTTAACCGCAACCTTTTACTGCTTGCTTACTGGAAACCCACCCTTACCTGCACCAGTCAGGGAAGTATTGCATGCCCAGGAAGGTTTCTATATTCTTTTCCTGCCGGACTTACCACCATGTCCACAAAACCTAACTCCAGTAGTTAAACAAGCAGTCTGGCGTGGCTTGCACATGGTCACCAATCAACGTCCTAAAACTGTAGAAGCTTGGTTATCCCTGCTGCCAACTCAGGAGAAAGTGCCTCAAAGCAGTTCTCAGTTGAAAGTCCTGAGTCCTCAGCAAAAGTCATTAATTTCCCCAAAACTGAGCACTCAGCCCTCAAAACTGAAGACTCAGCCCTCAAAACTGAGCACTCAGACCTCAAAACTGAGCACTCAGCCTTCAAAACTGAGCACTCAGCCTTCAAAACTGAGCACTCAGCCTTCAAAACTGAGCACTCAGACCTTAGCTGTTCTCAAAACTGTCCACGCCAAGCTCAAAACTCAAACCTCAAAACTCAAAACTACCAAAGCTGGATTCCCAGTGAAAGCCCTACTGATGACCGGTGCCCTTGCCGCCTCAGCCGGATTAGGATTTGGTTTCGCACTGCGAATTAACTCTCAAAAAGAACCTGGTTCTACCATCTTCCACACCGATCAATCCTTCCCTCCTCGCAGCAATTGGCCTTTGTCAGAACCCCAACTGTGAAACACCTTCAACCTCATCAAGGTGCTTTATTAATATTGAGACTTACACAGGACTGACCCCGAACTCGCCACCAAACGCGCTTAATAAGTAGTAGGGCTACGAAGGAAAAGTTAAAGTTACTGCCTAAGCCCTGTGAGATTTAAATACATAAAGTGATATAATAGGTGATTTTTAAATCATAACGACATGGGATATTGCACAAACTGAGGATATACGAGGCAAGTAACTAGATTTTAATTCACTCATAATCCTGGGCAAGTACGTTATAATTTGTAACGTAAGCTAAAGAAACTTATCAATGAGTAACTCTGTAATTCATGCCTTTTTTCTGGGTAGGGCTGCAGCTCAAGCCATTAATCGGCAGCTCGAGGATGCTCTGACCAATGCCCTGAGTGAGTTAGGCAAGTTTGATGCTGAGCAGCGTGAGCGACTGCGGCAGTTTACCGATCAGGTCATTGAAAGTGCCAATCGCGAAGCTGGAGCAGCTGATTCTACTATTAGTAACACAGGCAGTAACACAGCTAGTAACACAGGGAAAACAGGATCCAAACCAGCTGATCTGCAAGCCATGATTGATGAGCTGCGAGCAGAAATTGCCAGCTTGCGTACGGCATTAAAAAACTATCGCAAGCAATCTTGATCAGATTTATCGTTACTACCCTAGAGTATATACAAAAGGGACTAGTTTCGATCCTTTTTAATAATCTTTTTTTAATAACCTCCTATTAATCTGATAAAAACCTTACAAATAAATCCGAGTGTCTGCTCTTTATCAAAACTCTATTAACCTTACACTAAATCAGGAACGCAATGTGTCTAGCCAAAATTCTATAGGTAAGCCATACAGCGAAAAAGCTTATCGGTGGAATCAAGAAAATTACTCCCGTCAAAGGCGTTTTATTGATATTTGGCGTTTTGTTTTGACCCTCATCACTGGGTTGTGGCTTGATGGTAAACCTTGGAGTTATCGGGGAGGATATACAGAGCAAAAGCACGCATATAGACGCAAAACACAAGCTATCTGGATTCGAGATACATTCTTAGATCTAGGACCAACGTTTATCAAAGTTGGACAGTTATTCTCCACCCGTGCTGATATATTCCCCAGTGAGTATGTAGAAGAACTGAGCAAACTACAAGACCGGGTTCCTGCCTTTAGTTACGAGCAAGTTGAGCAGATAATCCAGGAAGATTTAGGCAAGCCCATCAAGGAACTGTTCAGTGCTTTTGACCCAATTCCTCTGGCGGCGGCTAGCTTAGGGCAAGTTCACAAAGCTCAACTTCGCAGTGGTGAAGAGGTAGCGATTAAGGTCCAAAGACCAGGATTAAAAAAACTGTTTACCATTGATTTACAAATTCTCAAGGGGATCGCCTATTACTTTCAAAACCATCCAGACTGGGGGCGTGGTCGGGACTGGAGCGGGATTTATGAAGAGTGCTGTCGTATTCTTTGGGAAGAAATTGATTATCTTAATGAAGGCCGAAACGCAGATACGTTTCGGCGCAACTTCCGTAAGTATGACTGGGTGAAGGTACCCCGTGTGTACTGGCGCTATACCTCATCACGAGTTTTGACCCTAGAGTTTTTACCAGGGATTAAGATTAGTAGTTACGAAGCTCTAGAAGCAGCTGGTCTAGACCGCAAATTAATCGCTCGTCTGGGAGCAGAAGCTTACCTACAGCAGTTGCTAAATGATGGCTTCTTCCATGCTGACCCCCATCCGGGAAATATTGCGGTTAGTCATAAGGGTTCCCTGATATTTTACGACTTTGGCATGATGGGGCAGATTAAGGCCAATGTGCGCGAGCAACTTATGGAAACCCTGTTTGGCATTGCCCAAAAAGACGGCGACCGAGTGGTGACTTCCCTAATTGAATTGGGTGCGCTCTCACCAGTGAGTGATATGGGACCGGTAAGGCGCTCAGTTCAGTATATGCTGGATAATTTCATGGATAAGCCCTTTGAGGATCAATCGATCACTAACATCAGCGATGACCTCTACGAAATTGCCTATGGCCAGCCTTTTCGATTCCCAGCAACCTTCACATTTGTGATGCGAGCCTTTTCTACACTGGAAGGAGTGGGTAAAGGCTTAGACCCCGAATTTAATTTTATGGAAGTTGCAAAACCCTTTGCACTAGAGATTATGACCAACGGCAACACTCCCGACAACAATAGCTTTATTAATGAACTGGGACGCCAAGCCGCACAGATGAGTAGTACAGCATTAGGTTTGCCCCAACGCATTGAAAGTACTATTGAAAAATTAGAAAGAGGAGACCTGCGCATTCGAGTGCGCTCTATTGAATCAGACCGGGTTTTACGACGGCTGAGTGGTATTCAGTTGGGAACCAACTATACTTTATTAATCAGTGCCTTCACCCTTTCGGCTACCATTTTATTTGTAAATGGTAATGTCCTACTAGCTTTGGTAGTCGTTTTGGTGGCAACTGTGTTAGGATTTGCCTTAATTAGGTTGCTCCGACGGCTTGACCGGTTTGATCGGATGTTGTAGTTGTTGTAAAGTCGTAATAACTCCTTATCCCACGATCTATCCACTGTAGTAGCAAGTACTAGGAGGCTAAATCGTTGGATATTTCGGCATTTATCCGGACATCTTTGGACATTTCCTTAATTCAACTGAATCAGGTCGATAATAATCATGTTTCTATCCATCAAAATCAAACTGAAGCTCACAGACGAGCAGAAAGCATCAAGCCAGTAAACAACCGATGTGATGAAAAGTTGCTTCGCCGGTATTACAGATCCGGGCTTACTACGTACAGTTAACCAAGATGACTACTACATAGACCCGGACGGTCGCTTCTTTATTGTTGCCGACGGTATGGGTGGTCATGCCGGTGGACAAGAGGCAAGTAAAATCGCCACTGACGCGATTAAGACTTATTTGAATAAAGATTGGAACTCTCAAACTCCTTCTGATGAGTTACTAGAACAAGCGATCTATCAGGCCAATCAGGCTATCCTCAACGATCAGCAAACTCATCCAGAACGGTCAGATATGGGAACCACTGCCGTAGTGGTGATGTTCCGTCAAAACCAGTGTTGGTTTTCTCATGTAGGAGATTCTCGCCTCTATCGGTTCCGAAATTCTAAGTTAGAGAAGATTACAGAAGACCACACCTGGGTAGCCAGAGCAGTTAAGTTGGGAGAACTGACAGCTAAACAGGCTCGGATGCATCCCTGGCGTCATGTTCTGTCTCAATGTCTAGGCAGAAAGGACTTACCTAAAGTCAATGTCCATAGGATAGAGGTTAAATTATGCGATCGCCTTTTGCTTTGTAGCGATGGACTTACCGAAGAACTTTCCGATGAATTGATTGCTTCCTCTCTCCAAGAGAGTTCAAGTATTGATCAGGCTCTGGTTATGCTTGTTGAAGCGGCTAAAGACCAAGGCGGTAGGGATAACATTACTGTGGTTATTGTAGAGATTGGGGAAAGGATGAAAGGTGTTGGATGAAAGGTGTTGGGTGAACGTGCGTGATTAACACACCTTACAGGTAGAGTTAGGTTGTAAATACAACTTGGATATACCAGTTACTAGCACTGAGGTAAAACAGAAAGCTCACTCCCTGGGCTTTCATAAGGTCGGCATTGCAGCTGTGGATGTTGATCATCATGACTCAGCACAGCAAAACTTGAACGCTTGGCTAGGGTTAGGGTATCAAGCAGACATGGCTTGGATGGCAAATCCTCGACGCTTGGATATTCGTGCCTGTATGCCAGAGGTGGAGTCAGTAATTTCTGTTGCTCTCAACTACTACACCCCTCACCAGCGTCCCGAAAGCCCTGAATATGGCAAAATCTCCCGTTACGGTTGGGGGAGAGATTACCATAAGGTCATGCATAAAAAATTGAAGGAATTGACCTTTTGGTTACAAGCACAAGCAGAAGAAATCCAGGTGCGTTACTATGCTGATACAGGGCCAGTACAAGATAAAGTCTGGGCGCAGCGCTCAGGTATTGGTTGGATTGCTAAAAATGGTAATGTAATTACGCGGGAGTATGGCAGTTGGGTATTTTTAGGGGAAGTGTTGACTAACCTAGCCTTGACCCCAGATACCCCTCACACTTCACACTGTGGTAGCTGTACCCGCTGTATTCAAGCCTGTCCAACGGGTGCTATTACCAAACCGTTTGTCGTTGATGCCAACCGCTGCATCGCCTATCATACCATTGAGAATCGGGCTGCAAACTTGCCGGAATCGATTAAACCCCATTTAGAAGGCTGGGTTGCTGGTTGTGACATCTGTCAAGATGTTTGCCCCTGGAACCAACGTTTTGCTAAAGAAACTGATGTGGTAGAGTTTCAGCCCTACCCTGAGAATGTGGCTCCTCGACTCACGGAATTAGCTACTATATCTGATCAGGAGTGGAATCGACGGTTTCCAGCTTCGGCGCTGCGGCGTATTAAGCCAAATATGCTACGGCGCAATGCCCAAGCTAATATTGATGCATCTCAAAAATCGGTTGACTACTCTGACTAGTCATTGATTACTTGGGTGGCGAATTGCGAATTGCGAATTGCGAATTGTTAATTGTTAATTGCTCAATGAGTGTAAAAGTAATTCTTTTTGATTTTGATGGGACTCTGGCTGATACCCTTACTGCCATTGTCAAGATTAGTAATAGCTTAGCGGGAGAATTTGGATATCAGCCCACATCAGCTGAAAAATTGGAGCAAGTTAGACATTTAAGCTCTAGGGAAATTATTAAGCAATCGGGTATTTCGAGGTTTAGAATCCCGTTTTTGTTGAAAAAAGTCCAAAAACTATTACGCGAAGATATTCATAGTTTAACTCCTATTCCTGGACTAATAGACGTTTTAAATGATTTGAAATCTGAAGGTTACAAATTAGGAATATTGACATCTAACTCGGCAGATAACGTTAACCTTTTCCTGGAAAATAATTCTTGGGTAAAGCTTTTTGATTTTGTTGACTCAGGCAGTCCCATATTTGGAAAAGAAAAAGTTATTCGTAAATTCCTCAAAAAACATAATTTAAATCCTGCTGATGTGATCTATGTCGGAGATGAAACTAGGGATATTGAGGCAGCTAAACAAAATAATCTTAAAGTAGTTGCTGTCAGTTGGGGATTTAATTATAAAGAAGTCCTAGCTCAATACAAACCAGATTTTTTGATCGACCAACCCCAGGAGTTATCTAAAGTAGTATCTAATTTATATCAATCAAAAGTTAAATCAAAAGTAGTTTGTTATTAGCAATTAGTTAATTGTTACTTATTACTTGTTAGTTTACCAATGATAATTTGACCAATGACAATTTGAGATCAGCCCATTTGCGCATCACATCTTGCACTACTACCAATAATCCGCCAGGGATGAAAATCCCAGCGCGAGTAAATCCAGTCCTCTCAAGAGGACTAAATGCTTGTCAGATCAAGCTTGAAGTCTATATATAGCCAATCCAATAGGTTGTATAAAGCCAGGTTATCTAAGTATTGGATTGGCTTGTATTATCTTTTTTTTATCTGAATTATCGATTAGTTTACCCATCAATTGATACCCAAAGCAGCTATATAGCAGAAGTCAGAAGTCAGAAATCAGAAGTCAGAAGTCAAACTCTTGCGCTTACTTAGGTTTGAGACTTTTGTCATGTCCGCGCCTGCCCTGGCGACTGCTATAGCTAAAAAAACTATGGTCAAGTAACAATGCTTACTGCTGTGAATCATATACTGATCATTTTGTCAAATTCTACAAATCTCCACTACACCTGACACCCAGTCTTAACCAACAAGCTTTGGTGCGTAAGTCCTGAAATTAACCAATTGCCGTTGTTGGATAAAAGTTGAATTAAATCGTCAATTTAAGCTGAAAAACTCAATTTGAGTGGAAAATAGGAATATAGAGCAGGATTAGCGAAGAGCAACGTGAAATATTTCTTTTTATCGGAAGGCTGGATAGTCGGGCGCGTTTGGGAGTTTGGAGGTCTTTGGAACGAAAACGCTTGGCGACGGCTGCCAGAAATTAAGCAAATGAACCTTTCTATCCTAGAGCAAGGAGAAAAATTGTGGCTCTATCAGGTTGAAGACCTTGTGGTTATGCTTGAAGTCAAACCCATGCCTAACACCTCACCTGAGTCAGCAAAAACTATTGGTCAAGTTGTCCTAAAACGCTTGATCACTGCTGAGCAAGTTCTCGAGCGCTTAGCGATGACACATACTGAAATAATGGTAGCGGGCAAAGGTTAACTGTTATAGGGAAAAGGCACCAGGGGACAAGGAAGAAGAGGGAGAAGAAGGTGAGGATAGGGAAGATGAGGAAATAATACTTTTGATTGCGATTTGTGATCAAAGCTATAGCTCGGCTTAGCAGTTAATCAAAAAACCCTACCCGTAGGATTGGACCCTAATACCGAGTTGCATATCAATAGCCCTTTGAGCCCCAGCTTTTACCACCTCTGGACTCTTTACCCTCTGCCCCCTCCCCTCTTAAGTGCTTTAGGTAATATCGTTTAAACTCAACTGGGCATAAGTTCTATCCTTGTGCCTTTTTCCATATACATTTTTCATGTTGATTTGTGTCCGACTATTGCTAATCAGTAAAGAGGCTACCGGAATGAATTTGACAATTTTTAGGTTTTAGAAGCTATATTGCTCTAATTTAGGCAAATAAAAGGGAAATTTGCCCAATATAGCTGGTTAAGCCCTTCCGACCCTAAGCTGAGAACACGAGCGTTCGCTTGCAATCGGCTCTAACAATAGTTACACTTCTTTAAACAAACTTTAGTTTCATACATACTTTGTCCTACCTAAGTTGCCAATGGCGATATCTAGGGGGGCTACCAAAGTAGCGATACAGTTAGGTTCATACCTAACCAAGGTCGGTCGGAGAGCTTGAAAGCTCTCCAAACAGTGTCAAATTAAAGAAATCATACCGTAAGCGTTGTCAGATGAGGTTTTTAACCCATCCAACAACGTTACTCTTAGGATCCCCTGTGTTTCAAGCGGGGGGAAGTTCAAGGCGATTTCTAACATACTGATCAAAAGAAGCGTCGAAGTAAAAACTCTATATTAGGAGGAGCGTAGTCAATGGGACTACCCTGGTACCGAGTACACACGGTCGTCCTGAATGATCCAGGACGTCTGCTAGCTGTGCACTTGATGCATACAGCCCTGGTGGCAGGCTGGGCTGGTTCAATGGCCCTGTACGAATTGGCAATTTTTGATCCGAGTGACCCGGTTCTTAACCCGATGTGGCGTCAGGGGATGTTCGTCATGCCCTTTATGGCTCGTCTAGGGGTTACTGATTCCTGGGGGGGCTGGAGTATCACTGGTGAAACCGTAACCAATGCAGGCTTATGGTCTTTTGAAGGTGTCGCTGCAACTCATATTATCCTTTCTGGTTTATTGTTCCTGGCTGCCGTATGGCACTGGGTTTACTGGGATTTAGATGTGTTCAGAGACCCACGCAGTGGCGAACCAGCTCTCGATTTGCCAAAAATTTTTGGTATTCACCTGTTCTTATCTGGTTTACTCTGCTTTGGCTTTGGTGCCTTTCACTTGACTGGGCTTTGGGGTCCTGGGATGTGGGTATCTGATGCTTATGGTCTCACTGGTAGTGTTCAAGCGATCGCACCAGAATGGGGACCAGCAGGCTTTAACCCCTATAACCCTGGAGGTATTGTCGCTCACCATATCGCTGCTGGTGTTGTTGGGGTTATTGCTGGTTTATTCCACTTAACAGTACGACCACCAGAGCGCTTGTTTAAAGCTCTACGGATGGGGAATATCGAAACGGTACTCTCCAGCAGTATCGCGGCTGTGTTTTTTGCTGCATTTGTAGTAGCAGGCACCATGTGGTACGGCAGTGCTGCTACCCCTATTGAGCTGTTTGGTCCAACTCGCTATCAGTGGGATCAGGGGTATTTCCAACAGGAAATTAACCAACGGGTACAAGCTGAATTGGCTGATGGTGCTAGCTTGTCAGAAGCTTGGTCATCGATTCCAGAGAAGCTGGCATTCTATGACTATATAGGCAACTCCCCTGCCAAAGGTGGTTTGTTCCGTACAGGTCCGATGGACAAAGGGGATGGCATTGCTGAAGGTTGGCTAGGTCATGCGGTGTTCACAGACAGTGAAGGTCGGGAGCTGACCGTTCGTCGGATGCCGAACTTCTTTGAAACCTTCCCGATCATTTTGACCGATGCTAATGGTGTAGTTCGTGCGGACATACCTTTCCGACGGGCTGAATCTAGGTATAGTTTCGAGCAAGCTGGTGTCACTGCTAGCTTCTACGGTGGAGTTCTTGATGGTCAAACCTTTACTGACCCCTTCGATGTGAAGCAATACGCTCGTACTGCTCAGCTGGGTGAGGGCTTTGAATTTGACCGCGAAACCCTAAACTCTGATGGTGTATTCCGCACTAGTACTCGGGGTTGGTTCACCTTTGGTCATGCTGTCTTTGCACTGTTGTTCTTCTTTGGGCACATCTGGCACGGCTCACGCACCCTCTATCGGGATGTGTTTGCTGGTGTCGATCCTGACCTAGAGGAAGAGCAAGTCGAGTGGGGCTTCTTCCAGAAGCTTGGTGATAAGAGTACCCGTAGGACAGAGCCTATCTAGAGGTTAACTATCTCCTATCACAGTTTGACTTAAAAGCAAAAGGCAGAAGAAAAGAAATTTTCTTTTGCCTTTTTGCTATTTCTGTGGTTCTAGCAAGGTAGACTGGTAAGTGAGAAGATAACCAACAATTATAGCTATGGAATCAGTTGCTTATATCTTAATCTTGACCTTAGCCCTAGGCACCCTATTTTTTGCCATTGCTTTTCGGGAACCGCCTAAGATTGGTAAGTAGTTTACCTCTATTTATCAGATCGAAATTCAACAGTTCTGTGGATGCTCTGAGCCGCAATAGCCTGTGAATGATCCTATAGGATATAGGTAAGTGGACAGGTATATATCGGCTCATCTTCCATCTAATTGTTAGACTTGTTATTTTGAAAGTATCGACTCTTAGGGCGTTCCAAATATCTGCCGCCAATCAGTCCACTCAGCAAGAAAACAAAATTATCTTATGCGATGCCCCTCTTGTCACCACACCGAGAGCCGCGTTCTTGAGTCTCGTTCTACTGAGGCAGGGAAAAGTGTGAGGCGACGTCGGGAGTGTTTGGGATGCAAACATCGCTTCACGACATATGAGCGGATCGAATTTGTGCCAATAACTGTGATCAAGCGGGATGGCAAGCGGGAATCATTTGACCGTTCCAAGTTGTTACGGGGAATTATACGTGCTTGTGAAAAAACCGGTATTCTCCAAAAACGCCTGGAAGCATTGGTTGATGAGATTGAAGCAGAATTGCAACAGCGATTTGGTCGGGAAGTCATCAGTCACGAAATTGGCGAGTTAGTCTTGCGCTACCTACGTTCGGAGAGTGAAGTGGCTTATGTACGCTTTGCTTCGGTCTATGGCAAATTTCAAGGGATTAGAGATTTTGTTACTACCCTAGAGGATCTCCAACAGGAAGATGTACCAATGGAAATCCCCCAGGTTCCGCCAACCCCCTCAGATCAGGTAGAAGAAATAAAGACATCCACTTCGGTGTAATTGATCAGATGTTTGTTCATGGTTGACGGTTGATGGTTGACTCTCAAACGTACAAGGTCAACTAGTGGTCTCCTGTCCAGTTGTATGGTTACCATTTTTAGAGATGTTCCACGCAAGGTCTCTATAGGAAGAAGGATTAAGAAACAAACCAGCGTGAGGTTTGGAAAGCCGATCTAGGCAAGAGCAGGTTACCGATGCTACCGGACTTAAGATGAGTTTCTTACAGCTAAAGCCGGATTTTAGGGAGCTAGACTAGAAAGTGAAAGAATTTTCAACTCAAGGGCGTGAATTCTATTGAAGCCTAACTAGGTTTACCCAGGAGTTGAGTCAAGGCAAGACCAAAGAGCAAACAGCCATGAAGAAACGTTTCTGGATGAGAGCATGGATGGCTAATGCAGAGGTAAACACCTCTCCACAGCCGCTGGCAAATCCTGAGGTTAGATTACAGCAACCTCAGGAAAACCGCAAGTTAGTCAAATTCTGGCGTATTGCTGCCAGTTTGCTCCTTTGGCAAGGGGTGATACTGGGTACCCCAGCCCAAGCACAGCTTAAACAAGAGAAATCTCTAACCTATAGTGAGCTATTAGAGAAAGTTAAAAATCGGGAAGTCGCTAAAATAGAAATTGATGAAGCTACTAAGATTGCTAAAGTTAGCCTAAAGGAGGCCAAGGAGAATGAACCTCCTCAACGAGTTGCTTTGTTCGATCAAAACTCCTTGCTACTCAAGGAACTCCGTCAACAGAATGTTCCCACTGAAATTAAGCGCTCTGCCGATAACTCAGCCGCTTTAGGTCTAATTGCCAACTTATTTTTGCTTCTGTTGTTACTAGCAGGCTTGATGATGATCCTGCGACGCTCTGCGAGTAATTCTGGTCAAGCCTTAAACTTTGGCAAATCCCGAGCACGGTTTCAGATGGAAGCCAAAACCGGGGTTCTGTTTGATGATGTAGCAGGTATTCAAGAAGCTAAGGAGGAATTGCAAGAAGTCGTCACATTCCTCAAACAACCAGAACGCTTTACTGCTGTTGGAGCACGCATCCCGAAAGGTGTGCTGCTAGTCGGTCCTCCAGGAACTGGTAAAACTCTCTTAGCCAAAGCGATCGCTGGTGAAGCAGGAGTTCCCTTCTTTAGCATCTCTGGTTCCGAATTCGTGGAAATGTTTGTGGGTGTTGGTGCCTCCCGTGTCCGTGACTTGTTCAGAAAAGCCAAAGAAAATGCCCCTTGCTTGGTCTTCATTGATGAAATTGATGCAGTAGGACGGCAACGGGGAGCAGGGATTGGCGGTGGAAACGATGAACGGGAGCAAACCCTTAACCAATTGCTGACGGAAATGGATGGGTTTGAAGGCAACACAGGTATTATTATTATTGCTGCCACTAATCGCCCAGATGTCCTGGATGCTGCACTATTACGTCCTGGACGCTTTGACAGACAAGTTATTGTGGATTACCCTGACTACAAAGGCAGGAATAACATTCTGGAAGTCCACGCTCGCAACAAAAAGATTGACCCTGAGGTTTGTCTAGAAACTGTTGCTAAGCGTACCCCTGGGTTTACTGGTGCTGACTTAGCCAACCTACTCAACGAAGCGGCAATCCTGACTGCCCGCCGCCGCAAAGATGCCATTACTATGCTCGAGATCAATGATGCTATTGACCGGGTGGTAGCTGGGATGGAAGGCACTCCTCTAGTGGACAGCAAGAATAAGCGATTAATTGCCTACCATGAAGTAGGACATGCTGTAATTTCCACTCTCTTACCGGATCACGACCCGGTACAGAAAGTAACCCTAATTCCCCGAGGGCAAGCCCGTGGTTTGACCTGGTATATTCCTGATGAAGAGCAAGGTTTGATTACTCGGGCTCAACTAAAAGCCCAAATTACTGCTGCTTTAGGGGGTAGAGCGGCAGAAGAAGAAATTTTTGGTGAGGCTGAAGTGACTACTGGTGCTGTTGGGGACTTGCGACAAGTTACCTCGCGAGCACGGCAGATGGTAACCCGCTTTGGAATGAGTGATTTGGGTCCTCTGTCCTTAGAAGATCCAGGGGGAGAAGTCTTTCTAGGGGGTAATGTGATTAATAGGGCTGAGTACTCAGAGAAAATTGCTGCCCACATTGATGCCCAAGTTCGCACAATTGTGCAGCATTGCCATGGCCATGCTCGTCAGTTAGTCCGGGAAAATCGGGTAATAATTGACCGATTAGTAGACCTGTTGATAGATCAAGAAACTATCGAAGGAGACCAGTTACGCAAAATTGTAGAAGAACAAACCCAGATGGACAAGGAACAATTGGTAGTTTCGTAGTTTCTAGTTAAACGATCACGCGGCATGCATGTTTGAAACATGTTAATGGTTAATGGTTAATGGCCATTAACCATTAACATTTTTGCCAATCAAACTCGTGTTTTATACATTGCCCGCAGCACCTGGGCTGGGTCAACGTATTGCTTGCCATACTTCAATCCCCAGTGCAGATGAGGACCGGTGGTACGACCAGTCATCCCTACTCGACCGATTCTAGCTCCAGAAGGCAACAGTTGGCCTTCCTTGATCTGAATCCCACCGGAGTTGTCAATTAAATAGCGAGTACCTCCATTTTTAACTGCGTATCCTTTCATGTGACAGTAGATGTGCTGCCACTTGCCCGATTGAATAGTTATTGAGGTGCCGCAAGCAGTACCATCAGAAATTTTAATTACTTTACCACTCCACCAGTTACGGATATAGCTTCCTTCAGGGGCAGCTATGTCTAAACCTCGGTGGAATTCCCATCCAGAACCTCTAGGAGAGGGTCGGTAACCGAAGCCAGAGGTGTAGCCCCGGAAGTTTTCTACGGGAAAGGAACCCCCTTTGGCAAAACTTCTTACTCCGGCTACCAAGCTTGAGGGAGGTTCTGATGCAGTTACTGGCTGGCTGGGCAAACTCGAAAGGGTACTTAAACCGATTAAACTCGTTAAACTCAGTCCAGCGAAAATTAGAAGCCTTGATAAATAACCACTGCGCATTAGTTCTAGTCTGGCTTTAGCTAGTTAGGGGTCTTTCCATTTATATCCCTCGAGATCACCTGCCATCAGCAGGGTGTTTGGGGTTTTTGAGGTATTTATCAAAATCTTGAGTTTTGTTAAGATACCTCAATAAGCTAATACACATTTAACTTGCACAATTTAGCGATGCAGCAAGGGAACAGGGGGTTTCCCCCACTCGCGCTTTGCATGGCTGACAAGGATTGAATTTTTTGTTAAGGGTTGACCTTTGACTAACCGTTCTGCCCGTGTCTACTGTGCGCGTGTCTAGCGTTAACCGTTAACACTAAAGCGATTAACTCAAATAGAGAAGTTAAATGTTGGTTAACTTAGTGATTAATTTGCCCCAGCCTACCCTATCCGTGAACCAATGCTGACTGAATTTTTGCCCTTCCGATTTGAGGTGGATACTACAGCGATCGCAGGAGCATCTTTGTGGTCTCTAGCGCTATATTTAAGCCTCTCGTCCTTCAGGCAATGGATTATGGAGCAATTGAACCGCTGGTTTAACTTTGCTGAGGGATTCTTTTACATCTCGGCTCAGGAATTTGAACGAACCCGCAAGGTCAGAGAATCTCAAAACGCTTTCTATGCGTCAGTTGTCAGCATTGTGCCTTTTTTAGTCATTGGTGCAGTTTGTAACTACCTCGTGGAAATTAGCCTGGGACATAGTTGGGCAATCAGTATCGGGATTATTGCTTGCATGAGTTGTGGTGTTTATGAATTAGGGCGTCAGTCTGGGAATTGAATTTAGCCAGTGATTGGTCATTCTTGGGCGCGTTCGCGTAGCGTGGCCATTCCCGTACCGTTGGCCATTCGCGTACCGTGGCCTTTTGGCCAAGGCCAAGGCCAATCGCATACTCTGACTAACTAATCTGGTATCCTGGTCCTGCTCAGGGCCTCATGATCCTGTTGAGTTTTGACTAGAGTTTCTAGATGAGGCAGATTGGCGGTTGGAGTATCCGCTAATGCTTCAGCAGTACTTTGATTCCCTTGTTGATCCCGTTCCAAAATTCTCAACCAATCTAAAAATTCACTAGTACCTGGTATTTTTTGCCAACTTCTCAATCCCCGCAGTTCTCCAAATTTTTGGATAGCTGCTTCGGATACGCGGGTAATATCAGTTTTAAAATGACTCTGGATAATCTGTGTTAGGGTAGCATTTTCTGGAAATTTAAGGTAGTAAAATAAACAACGACGTAGGAAGGGTTTTGGCAATTCTTTTTCCCTATTACTGGTGATAATAATTAACGGTAAAAAATCTCTTCGTTCTTCTTTTGTTTTCCCTTTTAAAGCATCAAAACGAACGTTTATTACTTCTTTAACTTGGAATTGCAATCGCTCTAATCCTAGGAGCAAGTCATTAGAAAAATCCCGATCTGCTTTATCAATTTCATCAATGAGAAGCACCGAAGGAATGTCATTTTGTGATTGCTTAATTGCCTCGCCCAACTCTCCTAGGGTAACATAATTTCTGCGGTACAAAGGTTGGCTGGGATTACCTGCGGTTTGACGTTCCTGAATGTCATACAACCGACCTATGGCATCATAATCATAAAGTAAATCCTGGGCTCGACTGGTAGAGCGGATGTAGCAGCTATAGAGGGGATAACCCAGTTCATAGGCAACCGCATAAGCTAAGCGCGTTTTCCCGCAGCCTGGGTCACCTTCTAATAATAAAGGACGACGCAGGTAGAGAGCAGTATTAACTGCATCTGCCAAAGCCTTAGAAGCAATGTAAGGTTCTGGCTCTTGCCATGCACCAGGAAGCGGTTTGTAGCGACACTTACCGTCACCTGTGTACTTTCTTATCCCTAAGTCATCCATAGCACCTTATACGAATTCACTAAAATAATTCTAGAAATAAGATAACAGGAATAAAAAGAAATAACTTGATCAATAATATGTTTGCGATCGCCTAAGGATTACAGTATTATACTTGTCGCTTAATCAGGTAAATAGCAGGTAAGCATTCAGCTATCAGCCGTTGGCCTTTGGCCAAGGCTGAATGCTTACAATAGCACTAGGTAAGTTGTTAGTTTAAAACTGGCTCACTACTGACCATGGCCGGATTATTGTAAGCATTCAGCTATCAGCGGTCAGTCGTCAGCCGTTAGCTTTGTGGGACAAGCCAAAAGCGTTGTGACTTGGTTAACTCAGATTAAACAAATGGTTACCTGTTTTATTCAAAAGCACCATCTGTAGCGCTAATCGCGCTATAGCACCTCAAGTAGCACCATCTGTAGCGCATTAGCTGACGGCTGAATACTTAGGGATTATTTAAGCGATCGCATTCCATCACTCCAGACCTTACCCATCTTCTGATACTCCCGGCGAGTGCCCTGTAACAGATGTTCCATCATCACTCCACTACCTGCTTCAGCTGCTAGAAAAGCTGCTGCTAGGGCAATATTCTTAATATTCCCTCCACTCAATTTGAACTGTCGTGCCAAAAACTCAAAATCTACATCTGCTGACAAGGGGATTTCCTCCGTCCAAATTCCTTCCCAAATGCGCCGACGACTAGCTTCATCTGGTGAGGGAAAGTGTACTGTAAAGGCTAACCTACGCACAAATGCCTCGTCTAAATTTTGGCGCAAATTTGTTGTCAAAATTGATATCCCCTCATATTCCTCCATCTTCTGCAACAGATACCCAACTTCAATATTGGCGTAGCGGTCATGAGCATCTCGAACTTCAGAGCGTTTGCCAAACAGAGCATCTGCTTCATCAAACAGGAGGATAGCGTTAGCTGTTTCCGCAGCCATAAAAATGCGGTTCAGATTTTTCTCAGTCTCGCCAATGTACTTACTGACAACTTGGGATAAATCAATTTTGTATAGCTCAAGCTGTAGTTCATTAGCAATCACTTCCGCCGCCATGGTCTTACCTGTGCCTGGTGGACCTGAAAATAGTACATTTAATCCTTTGCCAATGGATAGCTTGCGGTGAAAGCCCCATTTCTCATAGACAATATGACGATATTTGGCTTGATTACAAATTTCTTTGAGCTGAGCGAGTTGATCGGGGGGTAAGATAATGTCTTGCCAACTATACTTAGGATTAAGTTTGCGGGCTAATTCAGTTAAATTGCTACCAGATTGGTCACGAGCCGCTGCTAATAAGTCATTTAAGGTTGGCTTAATTGTACTGTTTAATGGCAATTCCTCAAATTCGGCAGCAGCACGCCACAAAGCCTGATTACAAGCAGTTGTCAATGCTCCTACTATTTGAGCTGAACTCAAGGTAAAACGATTGGCGAGGGTATCCAAGTCGCGATCGCTAAGTACAATTTCTTTAGTTTCTAAAGTAGCTTGCCAGTAAACGCGCCGTTGGGAAAAATCCGGTGTAGCAAAAGGTAAAGTAATCACACCGTTGAGATTGGTAAACTTTGGCACCAACGACTGTGTTCCAGATAAGATTACCACACCTTTTGCCTCAGTTAGTCTGTCAAGTAAGCTTTTATATAACAGATGCTGCTCTTTGGTCTGTAGTGCATCTAAACTTTCCAGACTTTCTAGATAGAGGATAGCATCGTGAAAACAGGCTTCACGAAATAGCAATTTTAGCAGTTGGTCAAACTCTTCCTTAATTGCTAAAGCTTGAGCTAAATCCGCAATCAATAACTGCTTGTTCAGTTGAGCGGCAAGGGCGATCGCTCCACGGCGTTTTTCAGTAGAATATAAACCAGAGAAGTACAGATGTAGAGGCTGGCTGGTATTTTGAGCGTGTTTGATTAACTTAGGAAGTATGTGTTTAATGTCATCCCTAATCGGTAACTTGTCCTCAACAGCAGGACTATCTATCAATTGACACCAAGATTCTAAACGCGGTTCAAGACTCTTTTGTTTTAACAGAGAATGGATAAGCTGATCATCTAGCTTGAGATAATAGGATAATATTGGTGGTTTAAGCTGATGAGGGTCAGGAATTAAGTGAAGTAAGCCATGTTTGATTAAGGGTGCGTCAGGAGCAAAATGAACTCGTTGCAACAGCTTGGCTTCAGCAGAGGGACATAGTAAATTTAAGGCTAAATCAATACTAGGTCGCCTGCGAGTGACATCATCCTGGAGATAGGCATACAGACGCTCGTAACTTAAATCAATTTCTGGAGCCAGGGCAATCAACATCACGTCTAAATCAAATTCAGACAAACCGAAAGTCTGTTTCAGCCAGTTTAATGGTGTATTGTTAGTCTGATCAGACTCAGTTTTTTCTGCATCTACTGCAAACAAAGGTATCCCTGGTTCACGATTTAGGAGTTGCTTGACCTGATCGCGATCAATACGAAGACCTCGATAAGGGTCAGTAGCTGCTTGAGAACCGTAGACAGCTTCTGCTTTTATTACTGCTTGTTCTAGTCGTTTATTTAGTCTTTCTAAGGCTGAGAGTAGATCGTCGAACATGGGATATACCATTTTCTTTTAAATCGGTATCGGGAATTGAGCCAAGCTTTCGCCTCGTTACGGCTAACTTCACAAGATGGGAGGCTGTTGGGGAAGTTGGTAATCTTTGGCTATGAGGAAGAAACGCGATTGACCGTAGGTCACGCTATGGGAACGCTTTGGATTAGACCAAAGAGTTTGGCAAACGTTGGTATTCATGGTTCATTCATTGTCTCGCGCAGCTCTCGAACTACTTCTAGACTCAATCCTGTTGTTGCCGCGATCGCTTCGTCATCTAGTACAGTGAGTAATTTTTGAGCAATAATGCGTTTTTCTTCTGTTTTCCCTTCCAGCCTACCTTCTTGAAGACCTTGCTCCCGACCTTCTTCCCGACCAAGAGCAACTGCTCCCTGCTGATCGTAGATAAACATTTCTCGACGTTCCAAATCTTCAAGTTCAGTGGGAGTTAAGTTGGCTTGATTGGCAATTTCAAAGGCTCGTTGTAATTCCGGAATATTGTCCATATTTTCAGGGATGGAGGCAAGCGATCGCGCAGATTTGATAAAGTAAATCCATTTATCGGTAATGGTTTCGAGTTCTGGGAGTTCTTTGGTAAACTTTGGTAGCTCAACGAACACCAGTTCGATATCGTTTTCGGGATACACCGACCCATCAGATACTTCTCGATAAACGAAGCGAGAGGTAAAATGATGGCGATCTACGAACATCTCAAAATCGGTCAGGGTGAGAGCTATGACTGGTTTTAGCATGCGGTAACCCTCTCCCTTTTGTAGTTGAAAGGCGTAGGTTTTCGCAGCGTTGAACAATACTCTTTTACCAAAGGATTGCACATTTAACACTTGCATTTCGATGATGACCAAGGTACCATCATTCAGTTTAGCTTTGACATCAAGGTAAGTATCTTTTAAGCCCTCAACTTTCGGCGGTAAGTTGGGATTGATAATTTCTAAGTCTTCAATGGTAGAGTTACCGTCATAAATCAAGGCATTGAGAAAACTAATCAGAATGTCTTTGCTTTCGGCGGAACCAAATATTTTCTTGAAGGCGTAGTCAGTTTTGGGATTGATAAATCTCATCGTTTTAGCTGTTATCGAGTTGGTCAATGTCTTCGTAAAGTAAGTTAATGGGAAATGCTAGCTCAATGCTGGTAAGTTCAACTTGACAATCCTCTGGGCGATCAGGGCTAGTAGCATAATGGTACAGTTCCCATCTCTGGTTTTCGTTTAATCGATAGCATTCTACGCTCATTTGATCCGGGTCAATCAAAACATATTCTCGTAATGTTTCAATGTGGCGATAGTGTCTAAATTTTTGGCCACGGTCAAAGGCTTCTGTGGTGCTAGAGAGCACTTCTACAATTAGACAGGGATAACGAATATAATCCCGGGCAGTGCGGTCTCTGTGATCACAGGTAACGGATACGTCTGGATAGTGAAAAGGACCTTGTTCTGTAATCCCAACTTTGGCATCGCTGCTCAAGGTTTTAGATTGTTTACCCCGCAGGTGGGGTTTGATTAAAGCCACTAGATTTACAGCTACTTGGTTATGGGGGATGGTGCCCCCAGTCATGGCATAGATCTGACCGTCAATATAGCCGTAGCGGGCAAGTTGCTCTGCTTCCCAAGCTAAATAGTCCTGGGGGGACATTTGGGGAGTGTCAAGTTGAGCAATCATGGCAATTTGTATCAAAAATAGGCTTATTTTTTATATATAGCAATTCTTCTTTGGGTGAGGTACAAATTCTTTGGTTTTAGGGAGCAGGGAGCAGGGAGCAGGTGAGAGGGAAGTCGGAAAAAATATGTGTACCTCATAGCTATAATAAACGCTATATATACCGAAGTTGATCCAAGAGATATCACTGTGAACAGTCCACAAGGGATTTGTTACAAAAATTTTCAAAATATGTTATAATTAAAGATTATTTGTATGTTATATTATAACCATGGACGTTAAAGGTTCCATGTTAAGAGCCAGCCTGATGATTTCCCAGAGTCGAAGGCTGGCTCTAGTACCCCTAGAAAAGGATATAGTTTCATTATGTCTTATTCTGAACGCCTTCATCCGTGGGTGATAGTCCGCCTATTGCCTAAAATGCAACGAGTAGTTGTTGCTCGGTTCCGCAAGCGCTCGGATGCGGAAGGTCATTTAAAAGCCCTTAAACGGCTGATGCCTGATGCTCAATTTGTGATTATCTTTGATTTAGGAAATCATCCTATGGGTAAAGAATCTTAGCGCTGCACCCAAGGGAGTAGGAAGTAGGAAGTAGCAATGCATCGGTTTTTTCCTACTTCTTGCAAAGGTTTTCACCACTTAAGTCCCCAACACAATTGCCCTCTTTGTTGAGGATAACTACCGATTTGATAGTTGAGAACTGTTTGAGGGTAGATTCAATAGCACTGGTAGCTCTAGCATCATAGCCTACTCCAGGGGAAGGAATGGCACGGCAAAACTTGAGGGTGGCGGTTTCTGCTGCAATAGAGAGAGTAAAATCTTTACCACAGTTGGAGCTACCTTTAAGTTGTAGTGCTTCGGTGAAACCAATTTTAGTTTCTGCTGTGGTCGGACCAATAATCAACTGTTCAATGGCAAAAGTAGCCACTGCACGACTAGTAGTGCTTCTGGCTACAGGTTCCACATAGCTAAAATCCTGATTACTTTGAGGTTGCTTGGGAAAAAAAACTTTAACGTTTCTTTGCTTAGGGGTAGTTTGAGTTTGGGTAGGAGTTGGGGATGTTTCTACTTCTATTATAGGAGATGGAGAGGAAGTGGATGTATCCGGTGGTGGTGTCCCTTTTTCGTTACAAGCATTGAGACTCAAGTATGCCAAGAGTATGCTACTCAAGAGTATAGTTTTAGATTTGTGTAGATCCATTGCGCACCTCGACGTTATCCTTGTTAAGGTTAATATAGCGTTTTTATCCTAATGAGGTACACAAGATTTTTACCTTCTTACCTGTTCCCTGTTCCCTATTCCCTATTCCCTAAAATCTATAAATTGTGTACCTTATAGCTATGATAATTGCTATAGTTATAGCAAAGTAGCTTTGCCGTTGATTATCTATCAAGTTACCCTATGTGTTCCAGAAGAAACCGCACAGGCTTTAAACCTAACACCACACTAGGACAAGAATTATGTTTAAGTGCTGCGATGAAACTTTATGAATTAGGTAAACTTTCCTCTGGTGCTGCTGCTCAACTAGCTGGTATTGAGCGAGTAGTTTTTTTATCTAAGTTGAGGGACTATGGTATCAACACTTTCAGATTAACAGAAGCAGAATTAACAGAGGATTTAGGAAATGCCTAATGTGATTGCTGATATAGCAAAGGGAACAGCGGATCTGGGAACAGGGAGCAGGGAGCAGGGAGCAGGGAGTAGGGAACAGGTAACAAACATTCTCTCAATTGATTTAGGATTACTATACCTAACCAATCCAATATCTCTATCAAACAAATTTACTGGATTTACTCCCACAACTTTATGGTTCGGTTATTGTCCCTCAAGCTGTGGCGAATGAATTAGCTGCTGGAGCAGCTTTAAAAATTTCCCTGCTCCCTGCTCCCTGCTCCCGTCTTGATGCAGTCGCTCATGGGGGAAACCACGGCAGTCGCTCATGGGGGAGACCACGGCAGTCGCTCATGGGGGGAACCCCCAAGACCGCGCTGCCTCCCCAAGACCGCGCTGCCTCCCCAAGACCGCGCTGCATCGCTGCTCCCTAAAACCCATAAATTTGTACCTCACAAGTCGTAGAATTGCTATATGTCTTAACTCTCAATCCGCAAAATCGCTTCTTTGACTTCCACCTCTGATTCAATAACTGCGATAATTCCTGGTAAATATTCATCCATTGTCATCACGTTAGCATAAACTATTGGTTTAATTAAAGCAAAACTAAGATTCTCATCTTGTACATCAATGCTGGTTTTGTAGCGGATTTCTCCATCCTCTAAATCGAATTCAAAGTTACCCATAATCATGCCATAGTTGGCGCGAGTGATGAATTCTGTGATAGCTAGGTGCTTGTTTTCTGGAGCCTTAACGGGGCACATTGAATAAAAAACGAATTGTCTTTGTTCTTCTCTGGCTTGGGCGTAGCAAGTCCATTGTCCATTTTCACCCCGGAATAAAAGACGCAAGGCTGATGTTTCTGGTATCTTGACAAATTGCCATTCGTCTGATTCAAAAAAGTTAACTATTGCGGTAAAGATTGATTGCTTTGTGCTGGTATCTTCTTCTATGTCGGAGAATTTTTCATCAACTAATTCGTTGAAAATGCTGGTAATTCCCTCAAGAAATTCAGAGGTAGCGTTTTGGGTAGCTTCAGCTAAATTGGCTTGGGTCCATTCTTGGAAAAAGTTAACAATTCCTTCTGAAAGTTCTTCGCTGGTAGCTTCTGGGTGGTTAATGGTGGAAGGATTAAGGTAGTTCCAGAAGGTGTTATAACCGACTTCACCGTTGGGTTGTTGCTGTTTTACCGATAAGCATAGCCAGCTTTCGGTGTTGAGTAGTTTGTTTGTTAAGGGGTTTTCGGGTTGTTGACAAAGGTCAAGCAGGTAGTTAGCAGCTTCTTCTGCGGTGGAAGCCTTTTCTAATAGCTGTGGCAGTAAATCCGGTTGGAGAGTGGTTTCAATTTGGATGTCACCACTGGGGAGAAATTTACCACCATTCATGGGTGCCCGTACTTCTGCTTTGAGGTTGAATAGTTTTTCGGTATCGATGCGGTGGTAAAGTTCAGGGGTTACGTGGAAGGTAAGACGACATTCGATGATTTGGTCGTTTTGTTTGGTGAGGGATAGGGAAGTTGTGGGAATGGTTAAGGGATTGGAGGAGTCGCTTAAGGTTAACTCTTTGTCTAAAGGGAAGTTTTCAGTATAATCATTCATTTTTTTGATAAATTAAAGTAAAGCCAGTTGTGGTTAATGGCAGTCCTGGTTTTAGTTCCAGTACTTTTTTTCGATGTAAATATTGAGGAAATTATCGAATGGAAACCACCAATCAACGTTTAGACCAATGGCGTGAAACCCTAGAAAATATTTTAAAGTATTATGCTAATCTTCCTTACCGCTATGGTGATGTGACAACCTCTGTAATTATCAGTAGCGATTGACCTACGGTCACGCGGGGCGCGTTCGCAATCATTTTATGCTGCTCGATGAAGGCTGGGAAAATCATCGCCGTGTATATGGTACCATTGTTCATGGTTCAATCCGCGATGGTAAAATTTGGATTCACTACGACGGTATTGAAGATGGGATCACGGATGAATTGGTTGCTTCAGGAGTACCGAAGGATAGAATTGTTCTTGCTTTTCATCCCCCTGAGATTCGTGAACATACTGGGTATGGGGTTGCATAGGGTTTAGGATCGTTATCTGAATCTAATTCACTGCAAAGTCAGTATATTGACGTACAGCAGGTTCTTGAAATGCTAGTACAATATCAGTCTTTGGTACTCCCAATTTGACAAGTTCGTTAGCAAAACCAATTTCAGTTCCATCATGATGTATCCAAATTTTGGCATTTTTGATGCTGAAATGTAGAACACAACCATACATGGGTATGCGATTCTTCCAGCCAGTATAGACAACTTGGTAATGGTCGTGGTCTGAGTCAAATATTAAGGCAGCTTCAACATCTTCATCAGATGGGCTTTTACTGGCATAATCACTCAGAAGTTGTTTAATGTATTGGCGATACTGGATTATTTTTTCCATTCTAAAATAACCTCTTCAGATGGATCATAAACCAAGAGACTGAGCTGAAAACGCTTAACTACTGTTTGCACAAATGGTAGACTAAAGAAAATCCTGAATGCCCCAACAGGTATTGCCAAAAACAGTTTGAACTCAGGTTTCTCTTGTTCTAAAGCAACTTGGTAATTTAAAAATTGCCCCAAAGCAGTGTGGAATTCAGAAATATTAGATGGATTGGTGAAGCTTTTAATCTCAACAGCAATTTTTTCATTTCCTCTTGTTGCTGCCAGTAACCTCTCAGCTCCCAAATCTATTTGCATATCAACTCGGCCAGACCGAATCCTGAGAGGATCATCGGTAATTGTCCAGCCATCTTTTTCTAGTCCGTGCCTTACAGCATTATGAAATACGTCTCTCATTCGCTGGCTATGACGGGAAATCTATGCAAATCTTGATACAAAACCATTATACAATAATGGACTTACTTTAGAGTTCTAAGTTATTCTGGGTTAGGTTAGCGATTGACCTACGGTCACGGGGGGCGCGTTCGCAATCATTTTATGCTGCTCGATGAAGGCTGGGAAAATCATCGCCGTGTATATGGACGATTGTTCATGGTTCAATCCGCGATGGTAAAATCTGGATTCACTACGACGGTATTGAAGATGGGATCACGGATGAATTGGTTGCTTCAGGAGTACCGAAGGATAGGATTGTTATTGGTTTTCATCCCCCCGAGATTTGTGAACATACTGGGTATGGGGTTGCATAGTGTTTGCTTTGGAAGGGCTAGGCTTAAGGAAAATAGTACGGTTTATTTTGTGTGTATGGTTCAGGTTACTGATTACCTGTACGTTGTTCGAGATGACCAGATTCTCAATAATGAACCGATCATTAAGGGGACTCGAACTCCTGTGAGGGCAGTTGTTGAAACGTGGCGTATGGGAGTTCCTCCGGAAGAAATTCCCATAGGAATGCCTCATCTGACACTGGCTCAGGTGTTTGGTGCTTTGACATATTACAGTGATCACCAAGATGAAATCAATCAATACATTGAACAAAATAAAATTCCAGATGAATTCATAGAGCCACTGGTTCAAGGGCTGTGAACAGATTATTTATTCATTTATATACCTATGACTATCAAACAACTAGAAACCCAATTACTTGCTCTATCTCCCACAGAGAAAACAGAAGCAATTCACCTTTTAGCCCATAGTTTGAACCAAAACTGGCGTGGAATAACCAAAACCAGAAACGTTTGTGGTGGTGATGCTTGTATTGCTGGAACTCGTATTCCTGTTTGGGTATTGGTAAATGCCCGTAATCTAGGCATTAGCGAGTCTCAACTACTCTATGACTATCCTACATTAACAGCAATTGATTTAGCGAATGCTTGGATCTATGCCCAAATTAATCCTGAGGAAGTTGCCACTGCCATCCAATAAAATGAGGCAGATTAATGATGGTTCGTTTATATTAGAAAGTTACTCAAAAAGTAGGTCGGGGCCGAATAACAAGACTCAATATATAGCAATTATCTATACCATGAGGTACCAAGGGATCCCCCTAAATCCCCCTTAATAAGGGGGACTTTGAGGTTGATCACCGTACCTCATAAATCCTAGAAACGCTATAAAAAGCTACAATATAAAAAGCTACAATGAATAAATTCCATAGCAATCGCTCTGTATGAGTAGACTACTGGCAATAGAGAAAACGATTTCAAGCTTTCAAGCATTACATGAGCGCTTGGGGTTATGTCGCGCCACTGATGAATCGTTTTTTTCAGAATGGCAGGTATCCTCTATTGAGATATTAGATGATGATAAATCTTTTCTGGACCGTCTCCGGCAGCGATATCATTATTACTACAATGCTGGTCTCTTAACTGAAGGAACGGTACTTTTATCTATTGTTGCACCACTGCTGGAGCGGTTGGAATTTCATGAGCCTCCGTTTTTTGTACAATCTGAGGTTCCTATCAGTCTGGAGGTGGAAGAACATAATGAAGTTTATCGAGGTCGGATAGATGTATTGGTGATTCGCGATCTTGTTTGGATACTGACTGTAGAAGCTAAACGATCTAAGTTTGCGGCGGATATTGCTTTACCACAGTGTTTAGCCTATATGAGTGCTGCACCACGACAACTAAGCTTTGGCATGGTAACAAATGGCAGCGATTTTATCTTCTGCAAGTTGAAGGATAAAGTATACGATTTTTCTGATGCGTTTTCATTATTGTCTCGGCAAAATAAGCTCTACGAGGTTGCGACTATTCTCAAGAAGTTAAAAACCAACAAATTTTCCGACAACTAGAGGTTGCTGTTAGCGAAGCGGATGCTGTTCGCGAATGTGCTACCGAGCATATTACATCGAGTATTAGTGACTGCTCAAATAAAGATTTTTCGTTCATGGGTTCATCAAAATCTGATCGCGCTAAGGAAATTTTAAGTATGATTACTCATAACAATTTACAATTCATAAAGTCAGATCAAGTTTTGGTTTCAAGGAAAGCATCTGTTGCTAGGTAAGTATTCAGCTATCAGCTATCAGCTATCAGCTATCAGCTATCAGCTATCAGCTATCAGCTATCAGCTATCAGCTATCAGCTATCAGCTATCAGCTATCAGCTTTTGAATACAATAAGCTGACGGCTGACGGCTGACGGCTGATGGCTGAATGCTTACGTTGCTTGATTTGGTATATAGCGTTTCTAGGACTCATGAGGTACACATTAGTTTTGACCTCTTCCCTCTTCCCTCTTACCTCTTCCCTGCTCCCTGCTCCCTGCTCCCTGCTCCCTAAAAACCAGAAATTTGTACCTCACAAGTAGTAGACTTGCTATAAGTGATATAATATATTTACCTAAATCTGTACATAAACTGATGTTTGATTACGAAATCACATCTCCAACGGATGCTAGAAATAACTTCTTTAAGTTGTTGGATATAGTTTCACAAAATAATCAGGTATATATCATCAATCGTCGTGATGCTGAGAATGTTGCTTTGATTACAGAATCGGATTTGAGGAGTTTAGTAGAGACGGTTTATCTCTTAAGAAACTCTACTAATGCAATTCGCCTGCTGGATGCAATTGAGGAGTCTAAGACTGGAAAAATAAAACCTCAAACCATTGAAGAACTTTACTCTGAGTTGGGAATTGAGCAAGAAGAAGAAGAAAAAGGCTGAATTGGATCACGGCGCATTGATTTGGAACATCGGCTGGTTTATCGGGTGGGAAGTAGTCAGATTGATTTTCTGGCTTGTCGGTATCATTATGAGTGATGTTTTGTTAGATTTTATTGTTACTTCAATCCACTACTAAGCCACTCCGTAGCCTGTGTATGGACGTTTATAACTCGGATGTAAACCGAGAATAATATCTTCTTTTGGTATACCCATGTCAACTAAATATTGCGCCAAATCAGCTTCTGTCATGTTTCGCTGAATCCAAACGTTTCCATCTTTGATATCTAAATGGATGAAACAGTTGTAAATTCGTTTGAGTCCATCCCAGCCGATATCTAAAAGTTGATAATGGTCATGTTCTGTGTCAAAAATAAGTTGACACTCTATCTCGGAATTTGGATTATTCGCTTCTAAGGTGGCATGATTAGTTAATAGCTGGCGGATGATTAATCGGTAATTTTCTAGTTTTTCCATTCGATGACTACCTCTTCAACAGGATTGTAATGCTACGATTGTTCATGGTTCAATCCGCGATGGTAAAATCTGGATTCACTAGGACGGTATTGAAGATGGTATCATGGACCATCTGGTTGCTTCAGGAGTACCGAAGGATAGGATTGTTCTTGCTTTTCATCATACTGGCTATGCGATTGCATAGCGTTTGCTTTGGTTGATGAGTGATGGTTAGGTAAATTAGTCTTAACCCTCAATCTGTAAAATCGCTTCTTTCACCTCCACCTCTGATTCAATAACTGCCATAATTCCTGGTAAATATTCATCCATCATCATCACGTTGGCGTAAACCATCTGTTGAATTAAGGCAAAACTAAGGCTGTCGCCTTCTACATCAATGCTGGTTTTGTAGCGGATTTCGCCATCATCGAAGTCTAGTTCAAAATTACCAAGAATTGTACCGTAGTTAGCACGGGTAATAAATTCGGCGATCCCTTGGCGTTTCTCTTCGGGAACTGCTTCGGGATAAAGGGAATAAAAGATAAACTGATTTTCTTCTTCTTTGACTTTAGCAAGGCAAGACCACTCCCCATTTTCACCTTTGAAGTTCATGTACAGAATAGACTCATCCTCTTCTTCTAGGAAAGGCCATTCTTCTGCTTTGAAGAAGTCGATTACAGTTTGATAAATATGGTTACTGACACTGTCTGATTTAAGTTCTTCACGAGCAATTTTTGCCCATTCTTGGAAGGTAGTTTCAATAGCATTAATGAATTCGCCTGTGGCATCTTGGGTAATGCTATTGAATTCTGTTTCTGCTAGTTTCTCAAGAGATTTGGTGATTTCTTCCAGAGTTTCAGGGGAAATATCTTCGTTGAGTTCATCAAATTCGGGTAGGTTTTCTTTTGCCCAGGTTTCGAGGTGGTTGCGGAGGGTTTGTTGGAGTTGTTCTTCGGAGGTAGGATTTTTCATAAGTAAATAAAAATTTGATATTTTATAATTCGAGAGTTGAAATCAAATCAAGGTTAGCTGTTCGTTCTGACTCCAGAATATCTAAAAATTCTTGGGCTGCTTTAACAGTTTTTCCTCTAGGCGCATCTAAACGTGCTAAATGAAGCTTGTCAACAGTTATCTTGATTTCTTGGGTAACTTTTTTACCCTCTTGTTTAAGTTTATTTATGTCTTTTAGAGATCCTCCTTTTTCCCGAATCTCTTTAGACTTTTTCTGAAGAGATTTCAGCTCATTTTGCTGATTACTTAAGGATCTTAAGAGCTGGCTAATTTCTCTTCCTAGTTTTTCATTCTCTTCTGCATCGCCGACCCAGACATTACTGGGATCATTAAACTTGTCGCGTAAGTACTTCTTACTTGCAGAAACAATAGCTTTATTACTAGCTCTAACTGGTTTGTAATTCATCTGAGATAGAATATCTTTTGCTTCCATGTAAGGTTTTCCTTCTACTTTCCGCTTTAAGTGTTTAACAATAGCTTCAAAAGAAACTTTATGCCTTCTGTGAACCTTGTTTTCCTTTTTTAATTTAGGTCTGCCGTTTACCATCTTGTAATGTGGCTTGTTTTTCTTTTGCTTCGCTAATTCTCTATCAGTGCTAACCCGCCATCTTGGTCTCCAACCCTTAAGCGTTTCCAGATTTACCTTTCCCTTTTCAGGCTTTTTATTAGATGTTTTCTTGACTTTTCTGAAAACATAGTTGTAATCCCAGCTATTGCCACCATCAACTACACTAATTGATCTAAATACTGGATGATTTCGCTTTACTCTCTTAGCAACTTTCCCAGCAGAACGACGATCAATCGTGCCATCGTCAGCAAATTCCTTCTCAGTTTTTTCAAATGCAGCTAAGCCAGCTATTTTGTCTTGCTTGGTAAACTTTTTGTCTTTATTTTTATCCTTATTTTTACCTTTCTTCCCCTTACCTCCCTTCCTCATACTTGTAGCCAAACCTTTCAGCTTACCCGCCACCTTCTGGGCTGCCTTGGCAATCTTAACAATGATGAAATTGGTAATAAACTCCAGCAAGACAATGCCTGCCGAAGCTAACACTGCCCCAAATTGTGGCCCTGCATTCCCAGTTTTCACCGCCTTCAAGAAAGTCATAAACCGTCCAAAGGCTTGAATAATTTGACTAACGGTACCCCAAGCAGCTTGTAACCCCTGGATAACTACTAATACTGCCCCTGCTGCGGGTACAATCATGGAAACCAGGCGTTCGAGCAACACACCCATAATAATCATGGGTAGTGACTCCTTAACCGCAGTCCAAGCCATCTTGCCAATTTCTGCTATAGAGATACCGCCCTCAGTCAAAACCTTCCACACCGCAGTACCTAGACCTAGAACCGCCTCTAACTTTTGATTAAACCAAACTTGAACCTGTTCCTGAAAGGCAGCCCAAAGATGATTTTTGATACCATCGGAGATAGCAGCACCCAGGTTACTAATCCATTCACCAGGATTAGCTGCAACATCTTTTGCGAGCACAGCAAATGCTCCCAATGCCTTAGCCACACCTTCGCCAAACTTAATTGCCCCCACGACAACGCCCTCGTAAAGGCTGACTACCCCTAGCATTCCCTGCTCCAAGATACCAAGGGCAGCATCCAGCCCTTTACCAAGCAAATCTAGTCCTTTCTGAATACCATCATTCAAGTCTTGCGCCAGCTTATTAACTGCCGATTCTGCCTGCTGGACTCGTTTTTGAATAGAATTTCGCCATTTCTGTTGCAAACTTGGCCACTTTGCCAGGAGCTTGTCCCCAATGGCAATCAGGGCATTGCCCACACGCCGAATCGTTGCTACAATCGCCTGACGAACTTTCTCAATTGCCTTAGCTGCTAGCTTCTTCGCTGTTTCAATTGCTCTGCGCATGGCAGCACGGGCAGCCTCAAAAGCTTTTTTAATTGCGTTCTTGATGCGGTTAAAGAATGCCTTAGCTTTACTCGCTAACCAGCCAAAGACACCACTGGATTCTTCCTCACCTTTTTTGCGCTCAGCAGCAGCTTGCTCTTCTCCTTTTTTGCGTTCTTTTGCGGCGTTTTGCTCACCTTTTTCAATTTCTTTTTGGGCTTGGGTCTCACCTTCTAGTTTCTTGGTGTCGATTTCCTTGATTCCCTCATCTACCAGGTTGTTGGCTTGGGTGTCAGATTCCTGAATCAAAGATTCCTGTTCCTTACTCCATTCTCCCCGCAGTTGCTGCACTTCAGCCTGGGCTTTACTTTTTTCTTGGGCTTGAAGCTGGGCATTATTCAGCTTAAGCTGTTCCATATCCTGATGGGATTTGGCTTTTTCCTCGGCAACCTTAGCAGTATGTTCTTGCTTACGAGCAGCTAAATCCCCTTGTGCTTTCGCTGCTGCTGCTTGAATTTCCCCACCTTTCTCTTGCTGCGCCAACACTGAAATAGCCTCAAGCATTTCCTCATTGCCACCTTCAGCAGTAACAGCTTTCACAGCACCACCTGGATTAGCTCCCGCACCAGTAGCAATTTGAGCCTTGAGGGTTTGCTGTGGTAGGGTATGCTCAATGGCGTTTTCACCCATGGGCTGTGCCAGTGCTTGCTGCCCTTGGGCTTGGGCTTCGGCAATGCTTTTGTCTAGTGCAGCTTTCTGTTCCTCAGCCCTTTGAGGATCTGCATTACCTACCAATTCTAATTGGGGAGGGGTACTGGCAGGAATTTCCCTGGCACCAGAATCTTGAACTGGCATTTGACTAATAGAAGCCTGCATCTTCTCCACATCAGATTCAGAAAGTTCCCCTTGTTCATTCCCTTGCACCGCAGGTGAAGGGGTTTGTACTTGAGGTGAGATTGTTTCAGCAGGAAGGGGCTGAGGTTCAGTAACTGGCTTGTTTTCCCCTTCGGGCTTTTTCTCTACAGCCTTGGGTTTATCATCTGGGGCAAAGTTTGACACCTCGGACGCGGGTAATTTTGCTCCCATGGGTGTTTCCCAAGTGGGTGGGTTGGTAGCTAGTGCTTCTCTGTGTTTACCAACAGTGGTGCTAACTGCAGCAGATACGCCCCCTAAAGCAGATTGCAATTTGACTGGAGGTAAGTTACTGATTGCTGCCAATGCTGCTGAGGGATCGGTTTGGGAAACATCTGGGGTTTCGAGTTGGGGTTTTTCAAGCTCTTGGGTTTTCTGATTTTGCTCTCCTGCAATGTCTTCCTCTCGGGCTGGAGTCTTGGCTTTTTCTGGCTTTTTTAGAGTTACTGATTGATTTGACCTGTTATTACGGCTAGGTATGTTAATTTTATTGGGCTTTAACTGCTGCTTTGGTTCTATCGGTGGCTGTTTTTGCTCTTTATTCTGAAGTTGATTCTCTGGTTTAATCTTTTCAAAGTTGTCCGTTTCTCTCTGGGCAAGAGGCTGAGAGGGTTTCACCGGTTCATTTGACCTCTCATTTGCCTTGAGTTGTAGCTTGTTTCGCTTCCTCTTAATTCCCCCGGTCTGCTGGATCGTATGGGTCAACTCATGGGCCGTCAAACTATTCTTACCAGGAGACTTACCGGCACCATAGAAAATATCCCTACCATGGGTAAAGGCTTGGGCTCCCAACTCCTTATTCATCTGTACGGCACTAGAGTCTGTATGCACCCTCACCCCACTAAAGTTAGCCCCAAATCTAGGTTCCATGAAAGCACGGGTAGATGCTGGCAGAGGTTGACCTGTACCCCGTCGGGATTGGATTTTGGTTTCTAAATTAGGGGATACTTGTGGAGTTTGACCAGGATTTGCTTTAGTTTGTATTTCCTCTTCGTCCGATTGTAACTGTAGCGCTATCGGCTTAGTTTGTATTTCTTCTTCGTCCGATTGTAACTGTAGCGCTATGGGCTTAGTTTGTATTTCCTCTTCCTCGGTTTGTAACTGTAGGGGGATCGGCTTAGTTTGTATTTCCTCTTCGTCCGATTGTAACTGTAGCCCATAGGGCTTAGTTTGTATTTCTTCTTCGTCGGATTGTAACTGTAGCGCTATCGGCTTAGTTTGAATTTCTTCTTCGTCCGATTGTAACTGTAGCGCTATCGGCTTAGTTTGTATTTCTTCTTCGTCGGATTGTAACTGTAGCGCTATCGGCTTAGTTTGTATTTCCTCTTCCTCCGATTGTAACTGTAGCGCTATCGGCTTAGTTTGTATTTCCTCTTCCTCCGATTGTAACTGTAGCGCTATCGGCTTAGTTTGAATTTCCTCTTCATCGGATTGTAACTGTAGCGCTATGGGCTTAGTTTGAACCTCCTCTTCCTCCATGGAATTTTGCACTGAGGGTGCTGGCATGCGCATTACTTGGGCTGCAACACTGTCTGCCTCCTTCTCGTACACATCATCTGGTTCCCCCACTTGCATTTTTGTCTGGATGAGACGATTGACGGCTTGGTTTCCCAGTTTTCGTTGGAGTTGCAGCATCGGGTGAACCGGGCCATAACTTGACCACGGTTTTTGAGTAACCGTTGAAGCTTTTTTTTGACCGTTTGCTTCTGTTGTTTTAGTTTGGGTTGCTCGTTGATAGCCCATGAGGTTCACCTTTTCCTTGGCCGTTGCTACTAATATGATGATGCAATTTTTACAGACTGAGTGTTTTGAGCCGTTACCTTTACGTTTCTTGCTCAGGGTCTGTCGAGGAGTCTTTCTCACGAATCTCTATGTCAGGACCAGGGCGAGGACCAGGGCCAGAACCAGAGCCAGGACCAGGGCGAGGACCAGGGCCAGAACCAGAGCCAGGATCAGGGTTAGGATCAGGGTCAGAAATAACTATACCTAATTGCCGTTCTATAACTAGGATTCGCTCTTGTAGATTTGTGATTTGCCCTTGTAGACTTTGAACCTCAGAAGCGTTATCCAGTTGATTCCTAGTCACAGCATCAAGTTTATCCATACTAATACTGTTATCAGCAATTTTGGCATTGGTCACCGATTTATCAGCAATTTTTTGATTGGTCACGGAGTTATCGGCTAATTTCGCATTACCGACAGAACCGTTTTGAATCTTGGCAGCGTTGACCGCATCATTGGCAATTTTGGCATTGGTCACGGAGTTATTAGCTAATTCGGCATTACCTACAGAACCATCCCCTTCAAATTTAGTGGCCTTAACAGTTCCAGCCACCTCTAATTTTTGACTAGGATTGGTTGTGCCAATGCCAACGTTGCCGTTTGGCTGTAACCTCATTATTTCTTGACCATCTGCAGCACCACCGCTCGCCGCAAAAATGAATCTGAATACATCATTGGTATTATCTCCCCATGCCAGTACAGAATCTTTGCGATCTGCCCCTTCATCTTTCAATCCTAGAAATACATTGTCACTATTCCAAGCAACTTGTAGTCCTGTTGTCATCCAGGGGCGATTACCACCTCCTAATCCATCTCCAACTTGCAAAAGGGATTGTGGATTTGTTGTCCCAATGCCGACATTGCCAGCATTATAGTAAATCTTGTTACTACTACCATCAGACCACTTTCCAGCACTAATACCAGTTAAAGCCGAACCATCCCCTTCAAAGTTAGTGGCCTTGACAGTTCCAGCCACCTCTAATTTTTCACTAGGATTATTTGTCCCAATGCCAACATTGCCAGCATTATAGTAAATCCTGTTACTACTACCATCAGACCACTTGGTGCCACCAGCGCTAATACCAGTTAAACCAGAACCATCCCCTTCAAACCTAGTGGCTTGGACAGTTCCATCTACCTCTAATTTTGTACTAGGATTTGTTGTCCCAATCCCAACATTACCAGAAGTAGGATGAACTGTTAACCCATCCCGCGAAAGCAGATCAGAAACACTAGGAAGCCAGCTATCATTATCTAAATTGGCCAGGTATGGTAAGGCTAGATATACTTCAAAAGAGCCGTCAGCCTCGTCACCCACTATACCCATAGAAAAACTCTGACCACCCAACCTCGTTACCTCAGATGTGGAAATTATGCCATCTACTCGATACCAACCATCTGGAGCATTATCACTTTGTTCCTTGGTAATTATCAATCCACTATTAGGCTTTCCGTTACCCCACCCAGCAAGTTCGCCAAATCCCACTTGTTTACCGGAAGAAATCTTGAGCCAAGCTTTGAGATGTACGTACTTTTTGGTTAAAAAATTACCTCGGGACTCAAAGGGAAAAAGTATCATGGTATGTTGTCCTGAATTATCCCCAGTAATTTTCAAAATCTTACCGTCAGGAAAACTAGCCCAACCATCAGCTAAACCACCTCTTTTTATTCGCGCACCTTTGTTAGTTCTGCCAAACCAATAGGGATTTTCTTCGGTTGCATCATCTACACTATCGGCAGCATTGGCTGGTTTTTCTCCTACATAAGGTCCTTCAAACCCTTTCGTGAAAGGGTGAGCTGCTTCTAAAGTAACATTCCCAAGGGTGGTGTACCCAGCAGGCTTGTTGCCATCGAGTATATTCATGTAGGAATTTCTGATTAGATTAGGCGGCATTGATGACCCCCTAATCATGCCAGAGGTTGTAATCTTGCCATTGACAGTGAGGTTGTCTTCGATAGTCAGCGACTTTGCCTTAACAGCTCCATCCACCTCTAATTTTTCAATAGGATTATTTGTCCCAATGCCGACATTGCCAGCATTATAGTAAATCTTGTTACTACCACCATCAGACCACTTTCCAGCACTAATACCAGTTAAAGCCGAACCATCCCCTTCAAAGTTAGTGGCCTTGACAGTTCCAGCCACCTCTAATTTTTCACTAGGATTGGTTGTCCCAATACCGACATTACCATCCACTGTCAGAGCACCAGTGGTATGTAAAGCATCATCCACCCTCAGTGCCCCAGATGAATGCCCTGAGCGAATTACCCCTGTAACTTTCACTTCATCATTATCTGCATCCCCCAAGGACACATTCCCTTTTACTTCCAGCAAACCATTCACTGTCAGGGAACCATCGATGGTTGAGTCTCCTGCCCCCTCAAATTTAGTGGCCTTAACAGTTCCAGCCACCTCTAATTTTTGACTAGGATTATTTGTGCCAATACCGACATTGCCGTTTGGCTGTAACCTCATTATTTCTTGACCATCTGCAGCACCACCGCTCGCCGCAAAAATGAATCTGAATGCATCATTGGTATTATCTCCCCATGCCAGTACAGAATCTTTGCGATCTGCCCCTTGATCTTTCAATCCTAGAAATAGATGGTCAGTATCCCAAGCAACTTGTAGTCCTCTTGTCATCCAGGGGCGGGGGGCACTAATACCTCCTACTCCAACTTGCAAAAGGGATTGTGGATTAGTTGTCCCAATACCCACATTGCCATTGGGGTCAATCGTCATACGGTGTTGATAGTTAGTAGCAAAGGTTAATGGGTGGTTCGATTCCGTTCCAATTACGCCTCTGGCTCCATTCCAATCATCATGACTAAAAACACTGGTTACTACCCCACCACCAGACCTGACATTTAACCGAGCATGCTGTGAACCTAAGATGTCTAAAACTTTGTTCCAATCCTGAGGATTATGAATAGAGGTTGTGCCAATGCCTACATTGCCATCCACTGTCAGGGAACCAAAAGCAGAATCATCCCCCTCAAACCTAGTGGCTTTAACAGTTCCAGCCACCTCTAATTTTTCACTAGGATTGGTTGTCCCAATGCCTACATTACCATTTCCTTTAATAACAAGGGCAGTTTCTTCAACTCCATCGTTACCCGTATTAACAAAAGCAATTCCTCCATCAGGGTTAGGGTTATTCCCATCGGTTTTTTCAATCACTAAAGCATCTTGACTAGTCCCAAAGAAATTGTTGTCGTACCTGAGTCGAAAACCATCTCCAGTAGGTGTACCGGATTCATTAGTACTATGAAAAATCTGAGTTCCTGTAGTCGCTAATTTTAAAGCCCCAGATACTTCTAAAGTGCTAGCCAGCACAGCACCCACCGTTAAGTTATTTTCTATGGTAAGGGAACCTGTTACCCGATCGGTCACACTTAATTGAGCAGTAGCGATCGCATCCCTAACACTGAGATTCCCATCCACTGTCAGAGGACCAGTGGTATGCAAAGCATCATCCACCCTCAGCGCCCCAGATGAATGCCCTGAGCGAATTACCCCTGCAATTGTCACTTCATCATTATCCGCATCCCCCAAGGACACATTCCCTTTTACTTCCAGCAAACCATTCACTGTCAGGGAACCATCGATGGTTGAATTTCCTGCCCCCTGAAATTTAGTGGCTTTGACAGTTCCAGCCACCTCTAATTTTTCACTAGGATTATTTGTGCCAATGCCGACATTGCCGTTTGGCTGTAACCTCATTATTTCTTGATCATCTGCAGCACCGCCTTCAGCCGCAAAAATGAATCTGAATACATCATTGGTATTATCTCCCCATGCCAGTACAGAATCTTTGCGATCTGCCCCTTCATCTTTCAATCCTAGAAATACATTGTCACTATCCCAAGCAACTTGTAGTCCTGTTGTCATCCAGGGGCGATTACCACCTCCTAATCCATCTCCAACTTGCAAAAGGGATTGTGGATTAGTTGTCCCAATACCCACATTGCCATTGGGGTCAATCGTCATACGGTGTTGATAGTTAGTAGCAAAGGTCAATGGGTGGTTCGATTCCGTTCCAATTACGCCTCTGGCTCCATTCCAACTATCATGACTAAAAACACTGGTTACTACCCCACCACCAGACCTGACATTTAACCGAGCATGCTGTGAACCTAAGATGTCTAAAACTTTGTTCCAATCCTGAGGATTATGAATAGAGGTTGTGCCAATACCGACATTGCCATCCACTGTCAGAGCACCAGTGGTATGTAACGCATCATCCACCCTCAGCGCCCCAGATGAATGCTCTGAGCGAATTACCCCTGCAATTATCACTTGATCATTATCACCATTCCCCAAGGACACATTCCCAGGCATATGCTCGGTATCACGGGCAATCACATCCCCCTGTACTTCCAGGTTTCCAGCAACGGTTAGGGAACCATCGATGGTTGAGTCTCCTGTCAGGTTTAAGTTGGTGGCCTTAACAGTTCCAGCCACCTCTAATTTTTCACTAGGATTATTTGTCCCAATACCTACATTGCTGTTTCCTTTAATAACAAGGGCAGTTTCTACAACTCCATCGTTACCCGTATTAACAAAAGCAATCCCTCCATCAGGATTAGGGTGATTAAGATCTCTTTGTTCAATCACTAAAGCATCTTGATTAGCCCCAAAGAAATTGTAGTCGTATCTGACTCGAAAAGCATCTGCAGTAGATAACTTAGCACCAGCAAGCTTGCGTACAGAATTATCCACTGCACTAACCTTACCGTTGTTGTCTAGGGTCACCCGTGCCAACAGAATCTCTTTATCATCCCTAGGGTCACTATCCGCATTTTTTAAATCTACATTACCGTCTTGGAGATTGTCTTGACTTGTGTTACTCCCGTAAATGACAAACTTGGGACGTTCAGTGGTGCGAGTGTATTTGATCTCGCTACCTACTCGGTAACCCTTGTCCTTAATTTCCCGATACATGACGGTAATTTCAATAGTTGTCTTGAGTGGTAATCCATCTAAGTTAATCGTGTTAATCGTGTCCGGTACTGTACAATTTGGTAAAACAATAATTTCTTGACCATCTTTATCAATGGCCATACCCTTACTAACGGCAATTTTTTTATCCCCGGCTTTAGTTACTTCTAATCCTTCCACCACACCCCATTCATGGAGTAAACGATTGTGACGCAGGCGCATGTCACGATGGTAGGCTTGCTCATCCTTAAAATCTTCTTCTACTAGAAACTGGGAAGTAAAGTAATTGGGACGTTGAATATTTTTCATTATGGTTATTATAGTAGTTTGAAATTGGGTCTGGTAAAAATTATTGGTTTTAGGGAGCAGGGAATAGGGAATAGGGAACAGGGAGCAGGGAACAGGGAATAGGGAATAGGGAATAGGGAACAGGGAATAGGGAGCAGGGAGCAGGGAGCAGGGAGCAGGGAGCAGGGAGCAGGGAGCAGGGAATAGGGAAGAAGTAAAAAATTCTGTTTAGCTGATTAGGCTAAAAAGCGCTAGATTGAGTTTTCTGTTCCAAAGTTTGTACCTTCTCCATTAGCAAGGAAATCGTATTGTTTTGCTCCTTCACCACTTTAGTTAAAACCGCCACGATATCCATCGGACTGAGGGTTTTCCGATCATGACTGGCCACTAAATCCGGCACATCTTCCGCAATAAATCCAATGTGGGTTTCTTTTTGGTGATCTTTTTTGTAGCTGAATTGGACCGGATTGAGTCCTTCCAGGGTTTCTATAGCATCTTCTATTGCCAGGGTATTAATATTCTCTTTCAACTCTCGTGAGGATACTTGCCCAATAGTGCGATATGTTAAATGACCTGTTACATTTGCATTACCATCGAAGTAGCCAGCATAACTAGTTTTGCCACCTCTGGCACGACCGTAGACACCGTATACAATTGCACTGGTATTATTATGAGCATCGGCTCTGCCGTAGACACCAAATCGGCTACCACTGGTACCACCTGTTGCTTGTGCATACAAACCAAATTTAGTGCCATTGCGATTGCCTCCTACAACGCTTTGAACTCCATAGGCCGTTCTATTGCCCGTATTAGTAGCAATGGCCTTGACGCTTCCAGCCACTTCTAATTTTTGAGTAGGATTATTTGTGCCAATGCCGACATTGCCAGCGTTATAGTAAATCCTGTTACTACCACCATCAGACCACTTTGTGCCACCAGCACTAATACCAGTTAAACCAGAACCATCCCCTTCAAACCTAGTGGCTTTAACAGTTCCAGCTACCTCTAATTTCTGCCTAGGATTATTGGTGCCAATACCAACTTTTTTTGAACCAAGACCAACTGATAAAACGGGTTCTCCGCTTCCTTGAAAAACTATTAGATCTCCGTGCTCTCGGTATTCAACTCCCCAGTTTCGATGAGATGGGGAATGAGCAATGATTGGTCGAGATGCATTGTTTCTAGCACTTTGATGGATGTACATCATCGGGGCTGTCCCGTTGGCAAATCCGATTGAGCCGTTAACCGTGAGTTCAGCATAGGTGCTATTTGTCCCAATACCTACATTGCCATGGTTATAGTAAATACTGTTATTACTACCATCATACCACTTGGTTTCACTGCCAGCCCTAATGCCAGTTAAACCAGAACCATCCCCTACAAACCTAGTGGCTTTAACAGTTCCAGCTACCTCTAATTTTTCCGTAGGATTTGTAATGCCAATACCAACTTTTTTATAACCAAGACCAACTGATAAAACGGGTTCTCCGCTTCCTTGAAAAACCATTAGATCTCCGTGCTCTCGGTATTCAACTCCCCAGTTTCGATAACGTGGGGAATGAGCAATGATTGGTCGAGATGCATTGTTTGTACCACTTTGATGGATGTACATCATCGGGGCTGTCCCGTTGGCAAATCCGATTGAGCCGTTAACCGTGAGTTCAGCATAGGTGCTATTTGTACCAATACCTACATTGCCATGGTTATAGTAAATACTGTTATTACTACCATCAGACCACTTGGTTTCAGCGCCAGCCCTAATACCAGTTAAACCAGAACCATCCCCTTCAAACCTAGTGGCTTTAACAGTTCCAGCTACCTCTAATTTCTGCCTAGGATTATTGGTGCCAATACCAACTTTTTTTGAACCAAGACCAACTGATAAAACGGGTTCTCCGCTTCCTTGAAAAACCATTAGATCTCCGTGATCTCGGTATTCAACTCCCCAGTTTGGATGAGATGGGGAATGAGCAATGATTGGTCGAGGTGCATTGTTTTTACCACTTTGATGGATGTACATCATGGGGGCTGTCCCGTTGGCAAATCCGATTGAGCCGTTAACCGTGAGTTCAGCATAGGTGCGATTTGTACAAATACCTACATTGCCATGGTTATAGTAAATACTGTTATTACTACCATCAGACCACTTTGTGCCACCAGCGCTAATACCAGTTAAACCAGAACCATCCCCTTCAAACTTAGTGGCTTTAACAGTTCCATCTACCTCTAATTTTTCCGTAGGATTTGTAATGCCAATACCAACTTTTTTATAACGAAGACCAACTGATAAAACTGGTTGTCCGCTTCCTTGAAAAACCATTATATCTTCCTGATCTCGGTATTCAACTCCCCAGTTTCGATAACGTGGGGAATGAGCAATGATTGGTCGAGGTGCATTGCTTGTACCACTTTGATGGATGTACATCATGGGGGCTGTCCCGTTGGCAAATCCGATTGAGCCGTTAACCGTGAGTTCAGCATAGGTGCTATTTGTACCAATACCTACATTGCCATTGTTATAGTAAATACCGTTACTACCACCATCAGACCACTTTCCAGCACCAATACCAGTTAAACCAGAACCATCCCCTTCAAACCTAGTGGCTTTAACAGTTCCAGCTACCTCTAATTTTTCCGTAGGATTATTTTTGCCAATACCAACATTACCATCCACTGTCAGAGCACCAGTGGTATGTAACCCATCATCCACCCTCAAGGCTCCAGATGAATGCCCTGAGCGAATTACCCCTGTAACTTTCACTTCATGATTATCCGCATCCCCCAAGGACACATCCCCAACAATATGCTCGGTATCACGGGCAATCACATTCCCTATTACTTCCAGGTTTCCATTCACTGTCAGGTCACCATCGATGGTTGAATTTCCGGTCAGATTTAAGTTTTCGGCGGAAATGGTACCATCTAGCTCTAAGTTATCGAGGTTAGATAACTTAGGACCAGCAAGCTTGCGTACAGAATTATCCACTGCACTAACCTCACCGTTGTCTAGGGTCACCTGTGCCAACAGAATCACATTATCATCGGTAGGGGCAAAACCAGTTTTGAAATCTACATTACCGTCTTGGAGATTGTCTTTACTTGTTTTACTCCCGTAAATGACAAACTTGGGACGTTCAGAGGTGCGAGTGTATTTTTTATCATTACCTACCGCTACTTCGTCACCATCATCCTTAATTTCATCATAGATGACGGTAATTTCAATAGTTGTATTGGGTTCTAATACATCTACATCTAAGTTAATCGTGTTAATCGTGTCCGGTACTGTACAATCCGGTAAAAGAATAATTTCTCGACCATATTTATCAATGGCCATGCCCTCACTAACGGCAATTTTTTTCGGCTCGGCTCTGGTTACTTTTAATCCTTCCACCACACCCCATTCATGGAGTAAGCTATTGTGACGCAGGCGCATGTCACGATGGTAGGTTTGCTCATCGTTAAAGTCTTTTTCTAATAGAAACTGGGAAGTAAAGTAATTGGGACGTTGAATATATTTCATAATCGTTAAGTAGTCGGAAAAAAGTAAAATTAACTTTTGAAATAGGGAGCAGGGAGCAGGGAGCAGGGAGCAGAGGGACTTTTGGCAACTTTACACAAGTTAGTACAGTCGTCCAGGTATAGCAGTCGCCAGGGCAGTTAGGACATGACAAAAGTCTCAAACCTATACCAAAGGGAACAGGGAACAGGGAACAGGGAACAGGGAACAGGGAGTAGGGAGTAGGGAACAGGGAACAAAAATTCTCACAATTCCTACACGGATTGGTATAAGTAAGCGCAAGAGTTTGACTTTTGACTTCTGACTTTTGACTTCTGACTTCTGACTTCTGACTTCTGACTTCTGACTTCTGACTTCTGACTTCTGCTATACTTACTCTCCTAAGATAGATTCGTCATTTTCTGTAATATTGCCCAAAATAGTATTAATTCCAATCTGGGAACCCGTAACTTCTTCAGAATCAGAATCAGAATCAAAAGTACCACCAATCTGCGTGGTGTAAATAATTTCTAGTCTGTACTTGCTATGGGCTGGTTTTTCCTGTTCGATGATGGCATTAGCGATTTCTATTTGTCGTTTGAGTTGCTCTGGGTTTAATCCTTGAGCTGGAGTGATTCTTACTATAAAAAAGTGGGGGATACCACCACCAAGGTAAGTGCCTCTACCCAGGAGCGATCGCGAGGGAAGTCCTTCGGGGTAAATTGGAATTTCTTCGGGGTCAATTGGGTTTTCGGGCTCCAGGAGTTGGGTGTCACCAATTTGAAATTCGGCATTGGAAGCGTCGATAATGGTGACTTTTTCCTCGTCCTCTAGAAATAATTCTAGCAGTTCTTGTAAATTGTCTTTAGTCCCTCGGAAACGATACAGTCTGACAGTATTGGCCAGAAATTTCCGTTGTTTTTGGACATCTAAATCTGCTCTGAGACTCAACGCCACCCAGCTAGATAACCAGGGTAGGAAGTCTGGGGGTGTTTTTTGGGGATGGAAGTAATTAGAAATACGGGCAATATTTTCTTCTAAACCCTGCTCACAAAAGTTGATCCCATGTGCACGACCCAAAAGAATATTTTCAAAGGGTAGTAAAAATTGACCAACGAAAGGATCGCTTTGATAAATCTCTGGCAGATAGTCTAACAGTTTACTGGGGTAACGGGCTGAGTTTTTCATTGGTTTTTAACCGTTGAAATCAAGGGTTTCTAAGGGGGATATGATGTCTATATCGCTGGCGGTAAGATCTAAATACACTAGTTCTTCTGGTTTGACCTCGATGGCACTTAGCTGTCCGTTGGTTTTAACTAGGCGTTGTTGATTGTTTATGGCATCAGGACGAGGAAAAAATACTTCGTCTTGCTCTTTATCTTCCTGGTTGGTTTTTTCTACATAATCCACACCTTCTAGTTCATCAAGTAGTTGATAAACTTCGGAAACATAAACATTTCGACCAAATGGCCAACCTTGAGGATTGTCAGGATTTGGTAGGGGATCGAAAAAGTTTTCCAGTGCGTTATTTATGTTGGTCCTAGTGGTTGCTACGTCTGCTTCTCGGTTGAGGTGTATGGTTAATCTGATGCTAATGGTGATGTACCGTGGCATAACTACATGGATTGCCGTGCCAATCAATCGCCGTTCTTCTAAGTGGTTTTTTACCTCGTTAATCAGCCTTGAGCTTGGTTGAGGGGGGCTATTTTCACGATTATTGCTGTCGGGGATAATAACAATACTAACATGACCTGGTTGATCCACAGGTTCGACTAAGGTATTTTCGACTAAGGCATTTTCCGAGTCCAGGTTACGTCGAGGTATACAGTGTGCCCTGGCAACGGTATCATCTGCATCATTTGGTTTCATTTCTCGGGCTAATTCCACAAAGTCGGCACAGGTGATGGCTCGGTAGCGATCGCGTACTTGGGTAATTGCCTCTTTAATCTCTGTCTGTAAATCCTTGGTTTGCTGCCAATCTGGTCCATTCAGCAGTTGTAAAAACATCCGCATATTGGCCTCTGTCACCCGATTTTGCCGATAGAGCAGCATTTCGGTAAGGTAGGCAAACAGCTCAATGACGGTAATACCAGGATCAGAAGGATTGTGATTAGTCCATTTCGGGGCATAGCTGGGAATCATACCCAGGGCTTCTTGCACCAAGTCGTCATAGGTGCGGTCATCAAGATTAGGCAATTTTATTGGCATGAGTTACCCTCCTCAGGATTCCACAAAGGTTAAATTGATGGTGTGGTTGCCGGAATAGACTAAAAAGCGATTAGTCTGGCTAGCACCTTCTAGTTCTTCGATGTCATTCACCTCCAAGCTAGAAACATGGTCTACTCCCGGCACTCTCTCCAGTAGTCGGTATAAGTCCGATTTATAGGGTTGACGACCAAAATTCCAACCCATTCCGTCAAAACCACCGGTGAGGGGATGCAGAAAATTAGCTAAGGTTTGTTCCACGGTTTGTGCTACCTCACGAGATCCTTCTAGGGAAGTAACCGCAATTTCAGTGGTAATATTGACACGGACATAGAGAGCGCCCACTACAGAGATTGCCACTGTGGGTTCGGTGTAGGCTTGTAGGTAGTTTTGGACGCGCTTGATTAGCTCCAAACTGGGTAGGGGTTTAGCTTCAGTGGAGCGGGGTACAATAATTACACTCACTGTTCCCGATAAATCCGGCTTGGTCTCCAGTCCAGCCAGGGGATTGGTTTTCAAATTGGCTAAGGGTACACACTTGGCTCTGCTTACCTCTGGTGAAGCGAGCTTGGCTAAATCTTCGTAGTCTTCCCTAGTCACAGCACGCTGACGATGGCGAATTTCCTTAGGTGCCCGCTCGATTAGGGAGTCAAGGCTTTCCGCTTGGGCCCCCCCTGCTGCTGCTTGATGGTTAATCACTTTGTCCACATAGGGGACTGTGGTTTTGAGTTGGACAATCGCCCCAGCCGGTTTGTTTCCAGCAGTTCCACCACCAGTTTGATAACGACTCATGCGGATATTGCCTTGACCAGGAGGAGGAATCAGTCCATTGCGTCCATCCCCAAAGGTGATTTTTCCGGTAAGATTATCAAAGACATAATGGCGATCCCGTGGTTCTGATTGATAGAAATCCGGGACTTGATGCCAACGGACCCAAATCTCTTGCGGTCTTCCGGTGTCATTAGTAGTAACCGTAATAGCCTTTTCCCCTTCTTCAAGGAGAATTTTGTCCTTTTCTAGGGCAGAAGGTATTTCCGGTTCCCGCACTTCCAGCTCTTGACCTGCTAATATTGGCTGACTAGTTGTCTGAAATGTTTGATTTTCAGTCCCGTCACTGGAGCCAACAATTTCCTTTTGGATCGTAGCTGTTTGTGCTGCCATGGTAGTGTTAAGCAGTACTTGTTTCAGCCTAGGTTCAACGTCGTAGTCACCCTTGAACCATTTAACCCGCAGCCAATAACGGGGAGGTAAATTAAAGTCTTCCCTTGGTGCAAAATCCCCTGGTGGCAGAAATTCAATTAAACCGGAACGGATAAAGTTTTCGGTTTCATCTCTTATGGTTAGTTGTTGCCATGCTTGGCCATCCCAATATTCCCATACTAGTTGAACTTGTTCAGTTTTAGGCAATTGTGTACCTACAATTGTCTCGAAGACTGCATTGTAAACAATTGATGAATTATTGTTTTGACTAACTTGTAAAAACCCGCGATCTTTATCTTCTAATTTTGCATCAGCAGGAATTTCTAAACGGATTTCTAATTCCTGTTCTGAATTAGCTTCTCTATCTAATAATTCCGGTATATTATGTTCCCAATTGGTGCCGAAAATCTTAACCTCAAATCCGGCTAATGATATATTATTAGTCAGGCAAAAATTATGGATAACTATTGAGCCATTTTCTCCAATTTTTTTGCTTTTATTTGGTGAAAATGGTACTAATTTTTCTCCATATTTTACCTCATCCACCCAGTTAAACAGGCTGATCTTACGATTGGTAAATTCTGTTCTAGCTAATGGTAAACTAAAGCCCAGATAGAAAGCTTTTTCATCAAGTTCGGTTCTTTGAAAAGGAATTAGTTTATTTTCGCTGTCAATAGGTTTAACTAGGTTATTTGAGTAAACTGAATCATTGTAGGTCAAAAGAGCTTCTGGTTCTTCTGATCTTGTTAATGTATAGCTAACTCCAATTGAGCTAATTGATGGCGGAGCAAAAGTTGCCTCAATGAATCGATATTCTGGTGCTGGTGGCTCTGGTGTTGGGACAATGCGCTCGTAGCGAGCTTCTCTACCATAATTACCGGAACTAATTCGCACCCGAATCCAAAAATCTTCTACTCCGTTAACCATTGTGGGAACAGGCGGTTCAGGAAAAGTGAAACGCACATAACAGTCAAGCTGAAAAGAGAACGCTTGGGCAATGGTTTCTGGTTCTGTAGTTGTTGTTATCCGAATCCAATATAGATTGGCGTCATTGATATTTGTCTGTTGCCAATCCGTGGGAGTCGTAAATTCAACACAACCATCAGCAGTCCACTTTGAGGTATTATCCTCAAGGTTGTGTTCTTCTTCTGTAAGTTGAGTCCATTGAGTTCCGTTAAAATACTCAAATTTTAAGGTATAGCCTTGCCCTTTAGTAGCTAGACTAAAATTAATATCTTTAAAAGTCTCAGTTGCTCCCACATAAAGAATATCACCAGTATTCTTGTTCAGTTCAAATCCTGTTGTATCCGAGGATCTTGCTTCTTCTGTCAGATCGATGTACTGTTCCTCGCTCAATAATAAAACCTGATCGAAGTATCCTGTGATAGTGAAAGCCTTGGTGGTGTCCTCAAAGGTTTGGTTAGAATTAGCTGGCAATCCCCCTTCAAGGGTGGAAGTTCCAATTGCCATCCACTTTTTGCCGTTCCAAAATTCCCATTTCAGTTTTGGCTCACCATCAGTCAATGTTGGTGGAATTCCGGAAGCTGGACTCGTAAAACGAATATTAAGAGTAACCTCAGCCTTATCCTGAGAAAAAGCCTGGCTATTTGCCAAATATAATGTATTTCCAAACTTAGGTTTTTCGCCAAAAGGAAAAAAATCTTTAGTCAAATCTAATGGAGATTGATTGGTAAAGCCTGTTTCAATTAATAGGTTGCTAGAACTAATACTCGCTTCAATTTTTATCTCATCAATTTCTGGTAGCTCATTAGCAGATACCATGTCCGTTGAAGATTCATCGGCAAGAGTAATGGGAGTTACTAAACGGCAACGAATCCAGCGGTTAGTTACTGAATTTACTGTACTTAAGGGAACAGCCAAAATTTTCCGTTGATCTGGCATTCGTCCAAATTCAATTTCGCGATCGCCAATTTGAGTCAAGCCTTCAGTAGTTTCATTATTGCTCGGTGTAATCTCTTGCCAATTAGCTCCATCTTCCGTTTCCTGCCAAATTTCCCATGTTACTTCTCCTGGAGTACCAAGGACTTTTGATAAATTAATCGTTACTTTAAAGGTATCAATTTCAGCAAACCCTAAAAGTTTGCTATGTCCGATATATAAAATATGTTCAATTGGTTGGTTGCCCCGAAAAATATCAACACCTGGTGATGCTGGGGTAGTAATAATTGAACTATGATTACTATACAAATCCTGTTCTGGATCCCGCACAAAAACAGAGTCTAATTTTGCGGCTGTTACTACCAATTCCCGTTCAGTTTCAAAAATAACAGGGTCTTGTTCTCCTTCCGCTGGAGGTGCAGCAACTTGTGTCCCTTTTGGGACTACTGCATCAACGATAGTTCCGGAAGCTAAGGAAAATGTCAAGGGTACTCGTGCTGGTTGGGGTGGTAAGCGAGACGCTCCTAATAAATCTAAAAAGGCTAAGAAGTTTTTATCGGGAACTTGATTGAGTCGCTCGATAATTATCTCGGCAAAACGGGCAAAGATATTAACTATAGCAGCACTCCTTCCTTGAACAGGTTGAGTTTCTCCTGTATAGTGTTTGATAAGTTCCTGAAGAGGTTTAGTTTCTCCTGTATCTGTATGTTTTCTAAATTCCTGAAGTAGTAATGCGAGTCGATATAAGCCGCTCTGTATAAGGAGCGAGAAGGCAAAAATCACTACTTTACAGGAATTTTGTCCATAGAGAACTTGATCGGCAATATCCTTTGCTGTCCGTTGATCAATTTTGGGCGCTAGTTTAACCATCAACCTGCACTCCCTTCTAGATAAAATGGATAAACTAGGTTAAAAACATTATTGGTTGCTCGCACTTGATAGTCGATATTGACCAGCATTTGTTCTGGAATAGGGGATTGAACGCGCACATCTATAACATCAATGCGGGGTTCAAAGAACAGTAAGGCTTCCTGTATAGCTTGGGATACTTTACCAGCAGTGGCAGGTGAATTGGGCTCAAAAACTAAGTCATAAATGCTGCAACCAAAGTCGGGACGCATGGCTCGCTCACCTTTGGCAGTACCAAGGATAATTACGATTGACTGGCGTACACTCTCTTCATATTCCGCAATTTGGAAATCTCCCCCGGTATCTAAACTGATGGGAAATCCTACTCCAACACCTAAAAAGGGTTTTGACATATAGCAATTCTCAGCAACATTTGATTTTAAGGCAATAGGCAAGAGGCAATAGGCAAGAGGCAATAGGCAATAGGCAAGAGGCAATAGGCAATAGAAAAGAGGGTTTTAAGGGAATCATATCCCCCCCTTATTAAGGGGGGTTAGGGGGGATCCCATCTTCTCCTTTTCAGCCTATAAACACCGTACCTACTGCGATTACTTGTCCTACTGGTAAATCAGCAGGATCATTACACGTTTCAGCAATATCCCCGTTACGGGCAGCTGCTTTACCGTTAATTTTTACCGTTGGGCTACCAATTTTAATCGTTCCTTTATTAGCAGGAGGACTTTGAAAGGAAGTGCCAGGAGGTGTGGGAATATGAGGTGGGGTATTATCCGCAGTGCTATCTACAGTTGCTGCTGGCATTCCCATAATGTTGACATCACTGCTGAGGTTGCCATTGATAATGCCCGTAAAAGGATGAGGTAGGGGAGTTGGTGTCGGAGGTGTTCCCGGCACGATCACAATATGAGTATCAATAGCGGTAATTTGATCCCCTTGTTTGGCTGCTGGTTGTCCCATAATTAAATTAGACTAGTTGAGATTAATAGTTTGACCTTTAAGATTCATGGTGCTGCTGGCTTTAATATCCATTGCTGCACCGGATTCAACTTTGGTATCTGCTGAAGATTTGATTTCAATATTTTGTGCCTCTAGTTTAATATTACCTTGAGATGCTGATAAAGTAATGTCTCCATCGGTGGTAATAGCAATGGTGTTGTTAGCTGTATCAAAAATAATACTATTTTTCTCGGTTTTATCAACAATTTCAATAGTTTCTGCCCCCTCTTCATCATTGAGACGGATGACATGACCGCTACGGGATTTGATTACCCGGATATTATTAGCACCATCTTCATTAGTTGCTGGTGGTAATTCTTTACCATTCCACAAAGACCCGATAATATAGGGCAAACGGACATCACCATGTTCAAAAGCTACTAATACTTCATCATCTACTTCTGGCAAAAAATAAATCCCTCGTTCATTTCCTGCCATTAGTGTAGCTATTCGCGCCCAGTCACTTTCGTCTTCATCACTTAGCCAGGGGTATTTCACTTTAACCCGACCTAGTCCTTCTGGGTCTTCATTGTTGGTAACTACACCAACTACGACACCATAAATACGAGAAGCATGAGCTTCCCTTTGCCCCGTATCAGTTAATAGGTCAAATAACTTCATGTGCTATTCCTCCGAGCTGTAAAATGGGTACGATATCCCGACTGGGCGTGATAATGATTAACAGTGGCAGTGACATAATACTGACCGTTGAAGCGTTTTGCTAAGCCCTCAATCTTGATGACTTTGCCTGCTCGTAAATCTGTACGCCCCCAACAAACCCCTTCACCAGTAACTAAGGTCAGTGCGACATTATTGAAGCGGGCTTTGGCAAATTGATCTGCTTCTGCTTGAGTTAATACTGGGCGATCGCTTACTTGAACAACTGCTGTACTAAAAGCGTCTTCAACCAGGGCAGCACCACTTTTTTTTCCCCCCATTTTTGAAACTTCATCCCCAACTTTTGCTTGTCCAACAATCTCTTGCTTTTCTTTAGGATTCCAACCCCGCACTGTTAACTCACTTATTTGGCCCATAGAAGATAAATGGGGATAAAATTCCATCAAGTCATCCTCAAAGCTCAGGGTTAGAATCTCACTTTCGGCATTACCTACAGGTCGGAAAAATAGGGTTTTATCTTCAACAACTACTTCGTAGTTAATCCGTTTGGCTCTCTGTTGCAAAAACTCAATGTCCGTTTGCTCGGCTTGTAAAATATATTCATGCACTACCTGGCTATCTTCAACTTTAGCCGTAAGTCCTGCATCCCTAGCAATTTTGGCAGCAATATCACTATCTTTCTGCTGGAGGAAGGTTTGGGTTTTTTTACCTAGCTGGAGACGATGGCGACGGTCATAACCCCGCACCGTTAACCTGGGCAGTCTATCAAAGGCAAATTCTGGGTCTATGCCGGTAATTTCACCAATAATCAGGGTTTCTAAATCATCATCATAGCCGAGTTTAACTTCTACAACATTGCCAATGGCAAAGAGTTTTTCGTCATCAATCCAAGTAGTTTCTTCTTGCTTAGTATCTGAATCTGTAAGTTCCAGTGTAAACATGCCTGGTAATTTCACATCATGGTCAACGGTAAGACTAATGACGTGCAATTCCGCTTCCACAGGCAACGGTGAGCCGTTGATGATAATCTCAAAATTAGGAACAAGAGGGCTTTCGCGGTTAGCAACTGGCATAGATCATTTCTATTTGAGTTGTGAACAGAATCTCTTAGGGAAAGGCAAGAGGCAAGAGGCAAAAGGCAAGAGTGAATCAAGTATATAGGGATTTTTGGAGCAGGGAGCAGGGAGCATTATGAAAGAGCTTGGAGGATTTTTTGGTGTTATGAAAAATCAGCAAGATTGTTCATGACCTATTAGCTGATAGCTGATAGCTGATAGCTGATAGCTGATAGCTGATAGCTTACAGAAATGCTATATATCATTCCTCTCAACCTAATTTTGGGATAGTTAAGGTTTGACCAATGTATTTTTCTAAGTTACGTGGATCATCAAGTTGATTAGCTTCGGCAATAATGCGCCAAAGTTTAGGATTCCGGTAAAATTGGGCGGATATATTGCTTAACGTATCGCCACCGTTGATAATACGAGTGGTGAGTTCAGGATCAGTTTGACGTTTGTCTGCTAATGGACCGAGAAATTCTAGGACAGTAAGGTTTAAATTGGCTCTGAGGGGTTGACCATTGCCTTTAAAGAGGGTGAAGTTTTGGGTCAAACTGGTAATGACACCAATAAAAGGGAAATCGGAACCAACAGGAGCGCCACCCCAAGAAATTTCACAAACTGGCGGATGCTGTTCATCTCGCTCAATGCGAGTTAGAGCCACAATTTTGTTGGTTTCTTGTCGCACATCCTGAAAAATAAGGCTTTCAGTGACATCGAAAAACAGTTCCAACGTTAGCTGACGACTACCTCCTCCTTTAAAGTCCACAGTGGGGGCATTAACCTTTCTTTGGGTTTTGCATTCTTCTCCAGTGGAGTTGTCCACTGGTCCCCAGTTGACTGTTTTACTGATAGAATAAGATTCTGGATTGAATTGTACTGAAATTGCAGCCCCCTTTTTTTCTAAAGGTGTAATCGTCAGCTTGCTTAATATTTGTTTTACTAATGCCATTTTCCGATTCCTCGACGTTCCCTTTCTACCATTAGTTTACGAGCCAGAATACGACTGACTTTTTCAGCCACTTTGGTTAAATCTATCCCTGATGCTGATGCTGTTTCTGGGGTAGACATCGGGGTTGTGGCATTTCCCGACTTTGCTTGAACGGTAGAGTTTTCCACTGCATTGGTTTGACGTGCGATCGCTCCATTTGGTTTTATTTGGGTGATTGCTAGAGGTAGAGGCAGTTTCTGATGATGGGAGCTTGTGGTTGATAACCCTTTACTAGCCTCTATGGTATTAGCCTCGATGGTATTGGTAGTTTTCAGCCAAACCCTGTTTAACTCAGATGAGGAAGATAACTGGGTAGGGGTTGTGGAAACTACACTAGGGTTACTAGCAATTGAGGCTTTTTGGGATAGTTGTACAGGTAAATTTCCCTGCTGTTTCTGTATGATACCAGTTGGTTGATAGTTTTTTTCTGCTAGTTTGGTTTGGATAATTCCTTTACTTAAAGGTTGATTTTTAGCTTGAATCGTGCTTTGGTATGATGGACTATTTGTTTTAGCCAGAGGTAAATCTGGACTAGAGTTACTGTGAGTTATAGTTTGGGAATGACTAGCTTTACTTATGGTATCACCTTGAGAGGTAATCTGACCTAATTTGGGATAATTCGGGATAACTTTTGCTTGAATTACTGTATCTGAGCTATCCTCTTTTCTAGATACTTGACTTTGGTATGATGGATTATTCGTTTTTGCCAGAGGTAAATCTGGACTAGAGTTACTGTGAGTTATAGTTTGGGAATGACTAGCTTTACTTATGGTATAACCTTGAGAGGTAATCTGACCTGATTTGGGCTGATTCGGGATAATTTTGGCTTGAATTACTGTCTCCTCGTTATCCTCTTTTCTAGATACTGTAGTTGGGGATGAGGCACTTGTAGTTTTTGCCAGAGGGAAATCTAGACTAGAGTTACTGTGACTTATAGTTTGGGAATGACTAGCTTTACTTAGGGTGGGACTTTCAGAGATTAGTTTACCAGAATTTGGCGAGAGTTTAGCTTGAATTACAGTCTCCTCGTTATCCTCTTTTCTAGATACTTGACTTGGGGATGAGGCACTTGTAGTTTTAGCGAGAGGTAAATCTAGACTAGAGTTACTGTGACTTATAGTTTGGGAATGACTAGCTTTACTTATGGTGGGACTTTCAGAGATTAGTTTACCAGAATTTGGCGAGAGTTTAGCTTGAATTACAGTCTCCTCGTTATCCTCTTTTCTAGATACTTGACTTGGGGATGAGGCACTTGTAGTTTTAGCGAGAGGTAAATCTGGACTAGAGTTACTGTGACTTCTAGTTTGGGAATGACTAGCTTTACTTATGGTGGGACTTTCAGAGATTAGTTTACCAGAAGTTGGCGAGAGTTTAGCTTGAATTACAGTCTCCTCGTTATCCTCTTTTCTAGATACTTGACTTGGGGATGAGGCACTTGTAGTTTTAGCCAGAGGTAAATCTGGACTAGAGTTACTGTGACTTCTAGTTTGGGAATGACTAGCTTTACTTATGGTGGGACTTTCAGAGATTAGTTTACCGGAAGTTGGCGAGAGTTTAGCTTGAATTACTGTATCTGAGCTATCCTCTTTTCTAGACACTGTAGTTGGGGATGAGGCACTTGTAGTTTTAGCGAGAGGTAAATCTGGACTAGAGTTACTGTGACTTATAGTTTGGGAATGACTAGCTTTACTTATGGTGGGAGTTTGAGAGATTAGTTTACCAGAATTTGGCGAGAGTTTAGCTTGAATTACCGTATCCTCGTTATCCTCTTTTCTAGATACTGTAGTTGGGGATGAGGCACTTGTAGTTTTAGCGAGAGGTAAATCTGGACTAGAGTTACTGTGACTTATAGTTTGGGAATGACTAGCTTTACTTATGGTGGTACCTTGAGAGATTAGTTTACCAGAAGTTGGCGAGAGTTTAGCTTGAATTACAGTATCCTCGTTATCGTCTTTTCTAGACACTGTAGTTGGAGATGATGGACTATTGGTTTGAGCAAGAGGTAGATCTGGAATAGATTTACTTTGAACTCTAGCAACATTACTAGGGCGTGTCTTCAAACTCGGAGATCCCCCTAAATCCCCCTTAAAAAAGGGGGACTTTGAGTATGGCTCCCCCCTTATTAAGGGGGGCTGGGGGGGATCTAAATCTTGCGGAAAACTTTGAAAATACGCCCTAGCATTAGCTGCTGTCATGGTTGCTTTTCGACTAATCCGCAAGGTTCCCGATTTTTCAGGGTAGGGAGGTGACGAAGAGCTACTGGTTTCAGGTTTAGTTTGAGTTACTGTAGAATTGGTACTCGATTTAGTAATAGATTTAGTATCTCTTTGGGCTTGTACAGCATGAGACTCATGACGTGATAAGGTATTAACTTCTGCCAAGGTTGCTTTGCGATTAATCTTAAGCTGTGGTTGTGTTCCTTGCCTACTTCCTTTCTCCCCAGTGTCCTTAATTGTATTCCCAAGGGGACTAGAGGAAGCAGACTTAGGCTTTTTTTCTACCAATGAAACTGGGGTTGTAGTCTGGTTGTGGTTAGTTTCTTTGACCAATGGCTTGGTCATTACTGTTACTTTCTGGGATATTGCTGGGCGTTGCTGAATTGAAGTATGAATGGGCGATCGTCTGGTTTTGGTCAAGCCCCCTAAATCCCCCAACTTTGGGGGACTTTCAGAGTTTTGTTCCCCCCAGCGAGGGATTGCTCGCTGGGGGGCTAGGGGGGCGGAATCATACCCAGAATCAGCAACGCCTATTGCTGTCGGACTTTTCCCTACAATTTCCCTACTATTGTCCCTACTATTATGAAATGCTATTGGTTGAGTCTGCACAAAGGTTTGAGCTGTTTTTCCCGTTCCTGAATAGCCGTCAGGATTGACTCGCCATTGCCCATCAAAACCGTCGGCTGATTCTGTGCGCTGTCGCTGAAGACGTGACATGATCGCTGTAGGCTGCAAAACTCCAGAACCATAACGGAATTTTACTTGTTCCGGTAACATGGACTTTTGTACAAGTCTTCCCGCCGTCCCTTGAGTAGCTTGGTAATGAGAATGTAACTGCTGGGTATTAATGACCCCAGCAGGTTTAACCAGTCGCCGCTGTAGACGTTGCCCTAAGGTTGAACTGTAAGGAGAATCTTCCATTGTTTTGTTGCAATATAAAGAGCAGGGAGCAGGGAGCAGGGAGCAGGGAGCAGTAACGGGCAAGATGCCCGTTCCACCCACCAGGTCAAGTAGCTTTTAACAGATGCACCCCAGCTCAATAGCGATCGCTAATTTTGTGAGCCTTTAGATAAACTCTATCTGAACGGGCAAGATGCCCGTTCCACCCACCAGGTCAAGTAGCTTTTAACAGATGCACCCCAGCTCAATAGCGATCGCTAATTTTGTGAGCCTTTAGATAAACTCTATCTGAACGGGCAAGATGCCCGTTCCACCCACCAGATCAAGTAGCTTTTAACAGATGCACCCCAGCTCAATAGCGATCGCTAATTCTGTGAGCCTTCAGATAAACTCTATCTGACCGGTTTGGGCATTCAAACGTCGATTAATCTGGGCAATTTCCTCCACCCACCGTCGCCGCTGACTGTGTTCCATGGCCATGATAGATTCATAGTGCCAATGAAAGTGGTAGGCCAGATAGGCTACCTCCTGATGGAGTTGATCCAGGGGGTAGCCTAATATTCCCCCGACATATCTAGTTCCACGGCAAAATCTTTTTCACAGTGGGGACAGATAATCTGGAGCGATCGCATGCCATTGCCATTGATCCGATTGTAAAGATCCTGCAAATAAGCCAAGTCTGAGGCAAATAACCCTTCAATCACTTTTGGGTTAATCATTTCCACAGAACCGATGCGGGTGACCACCCGAGATAGCAGAATCACAATTAAATAGGCTGGGTTAGATTGTACGCGGGGGTCTTTCAGGGGCACAATTTCATCAGCAGCCGTCGCCAATCGCATTGTCCCTTCCCGATGTAAATTCCCCTGTTTGTCCACATAACCTGCTGGTAATGTAAACTCATACTCAGTTTGCAGCATTGTTGCTTGGTCAGGAATGGTGAGATTAGTCATAATTTATACCCGCTCCAGACGTTCACAACTCACGGTAAGGGTATCAATGGCAACATCACTTCCCTTGGCATCCAAACTAGGTGCTTCATACTTACTAGCCCAGGCATTGAAGAAGTTCCAGCGTACTTTCTCCTGTCCGGTATCATCAAGCAGAATGATGGAACCATTTTTGCGTTCAACCTTGCCATTGACTGCGGCTAAGTGCCAGTCATAGAGTTCACGGGAATCGGTTATTCCCCATTTCAGGGAAATATCAGGATAACTGGCTTTCCCTCGCAGCTTACGTACTGTAGCATCGTCTCCACCTTCACGATATTCAACGACTTCTACTTCAGAACCAAAACCACTACATTCAGAAAATCCTGCCTGAACAATACCATCAATTTCCATCAGGAAACGAAAGTTCTTATAGGGATCAACTCTTGCCATGACTAAATCTCCTTTCCAGTTAGTTCAAAAGTTTATAGGGTTTCGTTGAGGAGATGTAAACCTAGGAGATATTTTTTTATTTTAAAATAAAACTCCGGATCTCTTTCCCCTCTTGCCTTTTGCCTTTTGCCTTTTGCCTTTTGCCTTTTGCCTTTTTCGGCAATTCGCGTGTTTACAACCCAGATATAAATGCGCTTATTACTCACCAGCGGTTTGCTGGATGCGGAAGATAACAAATTCCGCAGGCTTGACAATGGCTACCCCAATCAGGGCAACGACTTGGCCTAACTCTCTTACTTCTTTGGGATTGGTTTCCGCGTCACATTTAACAAAGAAAGCTTGCTCTGGTGTTTCCCCAAACAAAGCTCCATCGCGCCATTCATTTAACAAGAAGTCACCTACTGTCCGTTTAATCCGTTGCCACAGGGCTAGATTATTCGGTTCAAAGACAGCAAATTGAGTACCATCATCAATCGACTCTTGTAGGTAGTTGAAATAGCGACGGGTACTGACGTAGCGAAAATCAGCATTAGCATCATCTGCCATAGTCCGGGCTCCCCAGACTTTAATGGTGCCTTTGAAAGAACGGATAACGTTAATCCCTTCCGGATTTAAACCATCCTGCTGGGCTTTACTAATGGGACGACTGACATCGAGGGCATTAACAATAACTTCGTTAGCAGGTGCTTTAAACACTCCCCGGGTGGCATCATTACGAGCATAGATTCCAGCAAGATGACCACTAGGAGGTATAGTATCTGGGGCATTGCTAACGGGATCAAAGACTTTAATCCAAGGATAGTAGATAGCAGCATAGCTGGCTTGCTGACTACGACCAACAGGACGGATACCGCTTACATTGCTAGGTTCTTGATCTGCATCACCATCTAAGATGGCCACTCTATCTCCCATCTTGGCGCAGTGAGCGATAATAGCAGTGTGTTGAATATCACTGATTGCTCCAGGGACGGCAACAATGGTGATTTCATCCTCTGTTTCAAACTTCTCTAACTCTTCAGCCGGGTTATCAATGTCTGTTGCAGCGGCAACCCGCAGTACATAACAACGGGAACCTCCGTTGAAGAAGAAGCCATACACCCCATGGGCTAAGATTTTATTGCCCTCTTGGAAATCACCAAACCTAGTTTTGAACTCTTCCCAACTGGTAATTAATGTTGGTTCACCTGCGGTCGTCAGCTCATACGGGGCAGGAACAGGATTACCCTGATCATCTAAAACAGGGTTACCATCACTATCATTTTGAAACTGTCCTGGTTGCTGTGGCATAGTAACATTATCAGCTACCACACCAATAAACCCAGCGACACTGGTTGCAACTCCAGCAACAGGTAGGGAAGCGGGTGGCACGTATTCAACATATACGCCTGGCGAAAGATACTGTGGCATAATTCTTACTCCTTGATAATCACGAAAATTACTGCTGTAACTCCAGGTTGTAATTACTTGTGCTGGTTTCTACTGGGATAGTGATAGTAACCTCCTGTACACCATCGTCTAACTGCACCCGTAAGGTATAAGCACCAGCAGGAATTGACCCGATGCTATAGTTTCCATCTCTATCAGTGGCTGCCCTGAGATTACGCTCAACCAAAATAACCGTTGCGCCAACAACAGGGTTATTCTCAGCATCCGTAACTCGCCCACCAATCCGGAAAAATTGTTGTTCGGTGCCTGGCACCAGTTGTTCTGAGCATGGTGAAATCCGCTCACCTAATTGCCAATTTTGAGTAATGACAATCGGGGTTGGCTCTGGCTCAAATAGTTCCTTGATCGCAATGGTTACTGTGACTGTGATGGAAGGACGTAATTGATTCCCCAAGGCAGTCCAAAACTCAGCAGTGCTTTGTACTCCATCTAGTTGAGCAGTTACCATTGGTAAGGCTGGTTCTTGCCCAGCAAGTCGGGTATTTTCTAAAAAAGGTATTTCTGGAATAGTTGGATAGGCTAAGAATACTTGCAGCACTTGGCTGAGTAATCGGTGTTCTTGCAGGGGTAATTCTTCGCCACCAATGGGCCAAGCTGTGACTAAATAAGAACAGGCTATGCGCTTTGGAGGATTATGAATAATTGCCTGTCCATTGCGCCTCTCGATCGTTGGTTCATTATTACGTAGTTCCAGGTGTTCCCGAATATCGTACAGAAATAAATTCACCGTCGTCTGTCCAGGACTAAACGTTTCTGAGGGACGCTCAAAGGAAATTTGAGCCTCCGCTAATTCTGGAAACCTCGACGATAGGCTGGTCTGTTCCAAAATCATTCTCAACACTTGACTCAGATCGCTAATCATCCTGACTGACCGGGTTGGATTTACTGAGCAGCCACGCACCAGACTCTCAAAGCCTAGGGCGTGTTTGTCAACGTAATTATTATTAATTTTTCAGAGATCCTGTACAAGTCACGTTTTCTAGCTAGTCAAGTTTGACTAACTCATTTGAACTAATCGATTTGGACTAGCAAAATTTTGTGACTTGTGTGTGAAATCCAAAATTGATAAATTAACGCTATTCCTCTGTAGATAGGGAGATGGGTAGATGGGTAGATGGGGAAATAGAGAGATGGGGAGATCGGGAAATGGGGAGATAAAATTGATGGCTAGCCGTAATTTACAGAATTGCTCTAAAAACTGCTATTTTAATGGGAGTGACGTCTTTAAAATGCTGATAACTCCCCTTTTCAGCCAACTTGATTCCAAGCAATGGATCTGTGTACTGGATCCAGCTTTGGCGCTCTCCTATTATGGAGTCCACATTGCTCAGCAGCTAGGAGAAATAATGGAACTCTGGATAGCAAGAGAGCTTTGGCATATTCTTAACAATACTAAGTTTTATTTACAACAACCAGAACTGCTTATTCCCAAAAGCACTCTCAATGAAAAGGCATCTGAACAGGAGAAAGCAACCTTAGAGAGTGTGATTTGGTCACTTAAAGAGTGGAAAGGATTACAAACCGAGAATGATTTGCTAGGACTAAATCTATTCTGGCTGGGGGATAGTCTCAGGGAGTCTTTACTGCCAAAAGGTACAACTACCAAGCTCTTGCCACGATGGGAATATTTAGCACGCTTATTAGATCGACGCATTAACCAGTCACAGGGGACCAATGATACTTTAATGGCGTCATTCCGGGATACTGTAGCTCTAAGTGCGAGTTTAGGTTCTGCTTTTATACTGAGCTATCAGAATCCTACAGATTTTAGTGATAATCGCCCTCCAGATATCTGCAAAGCTTTGGACAACTTGGGAATCTCTTGTCAACTGGTCAGTCCGCAGGATCGAATTGTGGCTTTGGAATCGGACTACTTACGCCAGTTGATGATTTACACCGGACTGGCAAAACTGTTATGGGAAGGGCTTCATTTGTGTGTTATACATCTTGTGACACCTGCAGTTACAGCATCTGAAAGAATGTCTAAGCTGTCTTGGAGCGATAACGTTGCCTGTGATCCTGAAGACTTGGGGAATTTCCCAGAGTTGAAGAAGGATCTATGGATAAATACTAAAGCGTTCTGGTATAGTCTTTCGATGTGAGATGTAAACATAGAACTAAACCCTTTAGAGAAGAGAAAACTCCGGATCGGCTAACAGGAGTAAGGAATACAGCGTTTTTTTGATTAGAAAAAATAACCATCTAGTTTTACAACTCATTTGTAAAGCCTAGAGAAATTATAAGTTTTTTAACAATTTAATTCCTTTTTGATTCCTATTCAACAAAATGGAAGGGGGGGTAAGACCATCTATGGATCTGATCTTCCTAAATCATTTGTGAATAGTTATAGCAATCGGTGTAATGGTGTTGACAAATTCAAGGAACGAAGCTATGCAGCGAAGTTTTAGGGAGCTAAATCATTCCCTGATTCAAAGTTACCTATTTCCTATTCCCTACACACAGCGCTATAGTTTTTGCGTCAGCAGTCAGCCCTCAGCAGTCAGCAGTCAGCAGTCAGCCGTAGCCCTAATCGCTGTTCGCTAATAGCTGAACGCGCACGCGTGCGCGTAGCGCATAAACTGAAAACTGAACGCGCACGCGTGCGCGTAGCGCTAATCGCTGTTCGCTAATAGCTGATAGCTGATAGCTGATAGCTGATAGCTATCAGCTTACTTTTATCTTTCCCCAGGTTCCGCTCATCAATCAAACAGGATGTTTATAGGTACTTGACATTTTTATTATGAAAGAGAAACTTAATTTTCCTCTTTATCGTCAAGATATAGCTAGTAAAGATCTAGAATCAGAGTTAGGAAATCAAGTGATTGGTAAGCTGTTTATCAATAATTCTTGTTTTTTAGTTTGTGAAACAAACCACGAATTTAAAAGTAGTTTAGGGTCTAGCTCTAATTCAGCCCCTGAAAGCAGTTGTCCTTTGAATGCAGTTGGTTATCTGGAGGTAAATGGAAAAGTTTATGCAATTACAGAATTCCAAGACAATACTACTTCCGCCACATCTCATCTTGCTAGTCTCTTAACAGAACGAGAGTTACAAATTGTTACTCTTGTTGCTTCAGGTCAGTCTAATAAGCTAATTGCTAAACAGCTTGAAATTAGTGAATGGACAGTTTCCGCTCATCTACGTCGGATCTTCCTGAAGCTGGATGTCGATAGTCGAGCCGCTATGGTTTATCAATGTGCTCCTTTGATTCAGCAATTAGAAATGAATTAGCTATAGCCTGAGTAACTGCTATCAGCGGTCAGCGGTCAGCGGTCAGCGGTCAGCGGTCAGCGGTCAGCGGTCAGCGGTCAGCTATTAGCTGAATGGTTACCCATAATCTTGTATGGCATGGGATGCGAACGCGCCCCGCGTGACCTACGGTCAATCGCATTATCTGGCCGAGGACTGGATGCGATCGCATGATCTGGTCAGGGTATTGGATGCGATCGCATGATCTGGTCAGGGTATTGGATGCGATCGCATGATCTGGTACGGGTATTGGATGCGATCGCTTAATCTGGTCGGGCACTGGATGCGATCGCTTAATCTGGTCGGGCACTGGATGCGATCGCATCATCTGGTCGGGCACTGGATGCGATCGCTTCATCTGGTCGGGCACTGGATGCGATCGCATGATCTGGTACGGGTATTGGATGCGATCGCTTAATCTGGTCGGGCACTGGATGCGATGCTCTGAAAGAGCCGCTACGCGAACGCATTTTATTCTAATGATGTAGACAGGCTTTTTAGTACTTTAACTCTTACCTACTCTATGCTCCCTAATTTTAGATCATAAGCTCCCTTTTTATATCAGTAAATTTCAAAATACTGTCAAATTAAATAACACCTAACTGAGTCTATAAATAGCTAATAATAATAGTTGTAAATAAATATTTTAAAAAAAATTAACCCTTGCATTTTTTCGAGGAGTTATGTATACTATAAGTACAGACTGAAACTAATAGCCGCGCTGGTCATAGCCGTTAACCTTCACCAACGCGGCTTTCCTCCCAACCAAGTAGGAGTTACTTCCATAATGGCAGAAAAGCGATGCAGCGCGGTCTTGGGGGTTCCCCCCGGAGACCAAACCTTAGACAGTTGAGCCTTTATGGTTGGTCGGCTATGCAGAAAAGGGGTAAAACTTATTGATTAAGGCTCAACTGTCTTACGGTAAATTCAAACCATGAGCGACTGCATCAAGACAATCACGATCATCAATCCCAAGGTTTCAGCAACCTACCGGTGCTAATGATGCTGGTTTGGTTAAGAGTTGGAATTTTTTACTCTTTTACGCTTGCGGCGTTACCCTGTCGAGGGCGCACCCTACAATATCCTGGGATTAGCCCAAAGGGTTAGGGCTTGGCCTACGCACTGGCAATCAAGCCCAAAGGGCTACGCTACGCGAACGCTTTAAAATACAAGATTATGAAAGTCAAAGAAGTGATTAAAGTGTTAGAGGGAGATGGCTGGTATCTTGCTAGGACAAGAGGAAGTCATAGACAATATAAGCATCCCTCAAAGTCTGGTACGGTAACAGTATCGGGTAAATCAAGTGTTGAGGTTCCAATTGGGACTCTTAAAAATATATGGCGACAAGCTCAAATAGAGGAGGACAAAATTTAATGCGCTATGCAGTTGTTATTGAAAAAGGAAAAAATAGCTACGGTGCTTATGTTCCCGATCTTCCTGGGTGTGTTGCGGTGGCAGAAACATTAGAAGAGGTTAAACAATTAATAACTGAGGCAGTGATGTTTCATTTGGAAGGATTAAAAGAAGATGGATTAACTGCTCCTGAATCAGTGTCATTCTGTGAGTATATTGAGGTGGCTTAGGGCGCACCCATCACACTCAACCAGAAACGATACCGTGCGGTATTCAGATTAGATTAGTCATTTATCCTGTGAAACAGGAGGTAATTGTTCAATGGCTGTAGAGCAATATCGCCAGTATATTCGACATCTTCTTTCGGAACGTGCTCAACGGGCTTCACGGCAAACAATTGCACCAGAATACGAGGTTCATACTGTCTTTGATACAGAGCAGGATCACTACCAACTGCTCTATGTTGGTTGGCGTGGGAATAAACGTGATTTTGGCTGTATTTTACATGTTGATATCAAGGGTGGAAAAATTTGGATTCAGCATGACGGCACGGAAGAGGGACTTGCCAACCGATTAGTGGAAATGGGAGTGCCTAAACACGATATTGTTTTAGCTTTTCATGAACCTGAAGTACGTGAGTTTACCGGTTTTGGTATAGGTTAAGGGTTAGAATAGATTTACAGATTAACCCGAAAAATACGGCAGTTTCCATAACTATCAAGTACACAGAATTGTTTTCCTGCTCCCTGCTCCCTGCTCCCTGCTCCCTGCTCCCTGCTCCCTGCTCCCTGCTCCCTGCTCCCTGCTCCCTGCTCCCTGCTCCCTAAAAACCCAGAACATGGAAACCACAAATCAACCCTTAGATCAATGGCGTAAAAACCTAGAAAATATTTTAAAGTATTACGCCAATCTTCCTTACCGTTATGGTGATGTAAGCACCTCTGTAATTATCAGTAGCGATAGCAATCATTTTATGCTGCTCCATGAAGGCTGGGAAAACCATTGCCGTGTATATGGTACTATAGTTCATGCTGAAATCCGCGATGGTAAAATCTGGATTCACTACGATGGGATTAAGGATGGTATCACGGATGAATTGGTTGCCACAGGAGTACCGAAGGATAAGATTGTTCTTGCTTTTCATCCCCCTGATATTCGTCAACATACTGGATATGGGATTGCATAGCAAAGGGAACAGTCCAGTAAGGTGATAATGATGTTTTTTTGGTTAATATGCTGAATCCGATCAAGTAAAGCCAGTGGTTGTTAAGCCAATTTACCGACTGTAGTAAGTAATTTTTTGGAATCGCTATTTAGTAGCAACCCTTGTCTGTCTTCGACATCTGAAAGGTCTTCCAGCATTTCTACTAAATAACCATTTGCTTCTGCTACACACCAACAATAGGGATTCATTTTGTCCGGATGTCCTTCTGGTAAATCTGTTGCCACCAGAGTTTGATAAGACCTAGCCAGAAGCTTCGCTAACCACAAATAATCTTTGCCTAGTGAAACTCCCTTTGTATAGGAAATAGTTATATCCATAGGAAAACCTATGTCATAGTCATTTATCATTACAAATGCTTCGGCTTGACTATCAGGATAGTTTAAGGTTTCACACCTTAAATCGAGGGTTTGAGATAAAAATTGAATCAACTCATATTCATCTACTACTTTATTTAGGTAAAATTGCATGTCTGTAGACAACATAACTTACGGCGGTTTGCATAACCATCAGGTACACAGAACGGGCTAAGATAGGATGACATTGTCTTATGAAGGTTTTTGATATGACAAGTTTATTACAGTATGTCACAAATGAACAGGGAGAACGAGTTGGGGTTTTATTGGATTGGAACACCTATTCTCGACTCGCTAATCCATTAGGGTTGGATGAGGAGTGTTTACTTGGTTTGAGTGTAGATGAGTTAGAAGCACTGGCAAGTTGTAAATTGGCTGTGGCAGATCAAACTCGTTTGGATGATTTAGTGGCGAGAAATGTAGAATCATTGCTCTGCACTGATGAGGTGGCTGAGTTAGATGACTTGTTGGGAAAGGCGGATAAATTGACAGTTCTCAAAACTCGCGCCAGATATACACTCTTTGTGCTTAGAAAATGGGACAACGGCAGCGTGAGTGTTTAGATTCGGATTCAGTTACAGCGACAAATTCGTAATCGCTTTAGTTATTCTATTTATCAACAATTTTGATTCTTATTTTTCAGACGTTGAGCGAGTAGACAATCCTCAAAGCTCAATGCTTCTTCGTCTAGGAAGTTGGAAATTGCCATTTCAATGGTAGCTTCCAGGGAACATTCCAATTCCGTAGACTTTTCCTGGAGTGCAACTTTGATGTAGTCAGGTAAATACTTGACAAGCTGAGCGATCGCTTCTGGGGAAAGGTGTTGGGTGGTGAAGGTTTGAGTCATAATTCTCTCGGGATTTTTACGTTGTAGGGGGGATTGGTAGCTTGGAGGATGAGGGTTTCTAGTTCATATAATAACCCTGGTCTTTGCCAGTGGTTGAGAGTGACGAAGGCAATTCTCACGTCGTCTGGATCGTAGCGATCGAGCCAGCCCCAGAGAAAAGCTTTATGTCCGCCCCTTAGTCTGTCTCGTAGGTTTTTGGCTTTGCCGATGTAGAGTAACCCTTCGGACGAGTGCCGAAATGCGTATAAGCCTACTCTGGGAGGGATAGTGTCAAACTTGCGGCTGAGGGGTTGACATTGCTCGAAGGGAGTAAAAGCAAGGGTGTCGAGGATTTGGCGGGCTTCTTGTTGGATAGAGTCAGACATGAGAACACTAGAGCGTATTTGCCCGATTTTATATTGAATGATCGCCCCTATCGATTGCTTCGGTGGGTTACATATCACCGCGAAGCACCCGACAATATAGTGGGATTAGCTCAACGGGCTAGGGGTTAGCCTACGCACTTTCAACGCTTCTTGAGAATTGAGTTTACGCTTTCCGTTTAATATATCTAAAATCGTTTGCTCTTGCTCAAAAATACCTAACAAATCTTGTATCCTTAGATTATAGTCTTCCATTAATGTCTGTAATAATTATGCATCGGTTAATTCGGGAAATTGTTCAGTTTTTTCTTCATAGTCATAGACTAACATCCCTAATACCCTGAGATAATCTTGATCATCTTGATTAAGCGGTTTTTGATCTAATAGGTCGTTGATTCTTTGTTGGGTGGCGATTAAGTCAGCATCATTTGTAATGGGACGGGGCGCAAATTCGGTGATTAATTTAAGGTAATAAGGACTAGGTTTGGTTAAACCAGTTGTCATTTTTCCATTTCTCCTTATCCTAGTCTGCCTTAGTATACTATTCTGGGGAATATCATAAAGCAGAACAATTTCACCAGGACGCGATTAACGTAATTGAAAAGTTCTACGGTCCCAATCACCCTAACCTAGCAGTGCATAAAGCAAGTTTGGCACTGACCTACAAAACCCTGGGGCGCTTGACCGAGGCCATTGAATTGTATCAAGAGTGCATCAAGTCCCTGAACTCAAGTTACGGCAACAATCATCCCCAAGTGGGAATGTACCTGAGTGACTTGGCTTGGCTGATCTCGGAAGAGAGTAACGAATTGGACAAGTTAAAGCTAGCTGTTAGCTTTTTCCACAAATCGCTCAGCATCCTCAGGCCAGTGTTAGACCCCAATCATCCTAGTATTCGCAATGCCCGGAAGGGGCTAACTGTGCTCTACGGTCGAATCGGGAATCGGGAATCGGGAATCGGGAATCGGGAGTAGGGAGTAGGCAAGAGGCAAGAGGCAAGAGGCAAGAGGCAAGAGTTTACTAGAACAGCTTTTGCTGCTTGTATCAATCTCAAACACTAGCTCAGGCTATTGAGAGGTGGGATTAGTGGAAAGGGCTAGGGATTTGCCTCCTTTGGAGCCGCTAAAAGCGATTGGCCTACGGTCACGCTACGCGAACGCACTATGCTAATAGACGATCAATCGCGCTAAGATAAGCTAAGGTAAGGTCCACTCATTCTACTGGCAATGGAAGTTCTAAAACTGACGACTAAGACTGATGAATCTGGTTGTTTGAATCTTACGATTCCGACCCATTTAAGGGCAGTTGAGGTTAATGTTGTCCTTGTTTTAGATCCAGTTTCATCAGTTGAGAAGCAGGAATTAAACTATGATTTTTCTGATTTGGTGGGGCGATTAACCTTTGGGGGAGATGCGGTAGCAATGCAAAGGAATCTAAGGGATGAGTGGTAATCGCTATTTTCTGGATACGAATGCAATTGTAGCCCTACTGCAAGGAAATACTCAACTAATTCAATTATTACAAAATGCTGAGTGGATCGGGATTTCAGTCATTAGCCAAATTGAGTTTCTGGCGTTTTCTGGGCTAGCCGAAAGCGATTGCCAACTTTTTCAACAGTTTCTTCAGCGAGTAGAGGTGATCGGTTTAGTGTCTATTGACACTGGGTTAATTGAGAAAATTATTGAAATTCGCCAGCAATATAGGTTGAAATTGCCCGATGCTATAATTGCGGCGATGGCTATACAAAATTATGCCAGTTTGGTGACCGCTGATCAAGAATTTGCGAAGGTAACGGTTTTAAAAGTAATTAATTGGTAGCGACTGCCCTATATAGCACTACCCATTAAGGTGTTTGACATTGATACAAGCAGCAAAAGCTATTTATATGCTTCATGTTTTCCAGAAAAAAACACAGAAGACCTCAAAGCGGGACATTCAACTAGGACAGAAGCGTTATCAGGAGATGGTTCAGTTTAGAAAGGAACAAAAGGATAAACATAAAAATGACTGATGAAAAAACCGTCAACGTCCTGTTAGGGGATGACAATGTATTTAAAGATTTGGGATTTGAGGCAGAAGAAGCAATGAATCTCAAGGTAAGAGCGGATCTGATGTTAGATTTACGTTCCTATATTCAGGAGCGGGGATGGAATCAAAATGAGGCAGCAGAGTTTTTGGGAGAAACCCAACCGAGGATTAGTAATTTAATGAATGGTGAAATTAGTCGATTCAGTGTGGATAAGTTAATTAATTTGCTAGGAAAAGTAGGGATGGAAGTGAAGGTAGAAGTCGTCCCGAAAGTTTAATAGTTGTAAGCTATCAGCTAAAGGCTGACGGCTGACCACTGACGGCTAAATGGATACCATTAGACAAAACAGTTTCAAGCTATTAACATCAAATTATCAAATAATTTCTAAAAACTATCATGTTTAGTCTGAGTGACATCCATCCACTCTCAGAATTCCAACGGAGCGCTAAAGCCTTTATCGCAAGGCTCAAACAAACTAAAGCACCAATGGTTCTTACTGTTAATGGCAAAGCTGCTGCAGTTGTTCAAGATGCTGAAAGCTATCAGCAACTTCTCGATAGGATGGAATTGCTTGAGTCTATTGCGGGCATCCGGAAGAGTATTGAGGAGTTTGAGCAAGGAGAAGGTATTCCGTTAAAGGAAGCATTTCAGCAGCTTCAGGAAAAATATGACCTACCAGATTGAAATCTCTCCTACTGCAGTGGCAGATATTGAAAGTATTTTTCTTTGGATAAAGGAGGATTCAGCGGAACGAGCTTATCGCTGGGTAAGAGGATGTTATGAAGTGATGTTGACCCTGGAAAACTTTCCGAGGCGTTGCTCACTAGCCCTCGAAAGTAAGTATATGGGTATTGAGGTGCGCCAACTTCTCTATAAAAAGCAATTCTATATTTTATTCACGGTCAGTGAAGCAGTCGAAGAACAGGAAGGAATTGTTCGCATTCATCGTGTTCGCCGTGGTTCTCAACAGAGGCTCGAAAGTATAGATCAACTTTTAGGTGATGATCCAGAAATCTAAAGCACGTTTATTAAGCTATTGAATCGAGTGAGTGCTGGGTTCGAGATACGAAATCAGGTTAAGTTATTGGTCGTTGATTCGGAAAGTGAGGTGATTGAGCAATGGATAGATTAAAGCGTTATCGGGAAATTGTCCAGGAAGTTTTCACAGACTATCATCAGATCAATCAAAAATCTGGTTCTACAACTGAAAGTGCTTTAGCGTTTGATCAGCTACAGGATCAGTATCTTTTGCTGCTGATGGGTTGGTGGAAAGATGAACGGATTAAGAGTGTGATGATTCATATCCGTTTAAAGGATAACAAGATTTGGATTGAGGAAGATTGGACCGAGGAAGGGGTGGCGACAGATTTGTTACAGAAGGGGATACCACCAGAGGAGATTGTTTTAGCATTTCATCCACCTCATCTGAGACAATATAGTGAATTTGCGAACGCGCCCCGCGTGACCTACGGTCAATCGCACTAACTAGGCTGCTGTATTGATAGTTGGTTCGGGAAGATTTTCACCTGTTTCTTGATAGGCTATTACCAAAGATTCTAAAGCTTCAGTTCCATTATTAACCGCTTCTTCATAAGTATCGCCATGACTCCGCCATTGTTGTCCGGGGAAGTCGGGAAAACCAACTAAAAAACAATTATCTTCTTCTGACCATTGAATTATCATTTGATATTTAAGTTTGATCATTATTAAGATTACCTAGTACTTCATCAATAGCTTTTTGTACATTCTTTTCTTGATAGGGTTTAGCATCGTTTCCGTCTTTACCTGAAACTGTTAGTTTTCCAGCATAAAGAGGATGTATCCAGTTTGTATGACTTCCTTTACCTCGTATTTCTGTAAAACCCGCTTGGTGAAGCATTTGTTTGAGTTCTATGAGGTGCGCTTTCCGCATTAAGAATTAAATTCGCCACGGGTCGCACCTCCTGATTTTCTTTGGCATTGGGTAGAGATTTTACATATTACCTAGTGTATCTAACTCAAAGCTAGATTAAAATCTCAACTGGTGAAAGTGGCTTAAGTAGCGTGCCAAATTTTTGTGCGAATATTGTGAAGCAGTACGGTCTTGGGGTTTCCCCAAGTAGAGTAACTGCTGAACCCGGAGGGTCAAGAAGCGCGAACAGTGGCAATAGCTTACTTTTGCTGAACTGTTTTTTAAGCTTTTACCACAGTCCCATGGCAATGCGATCGCGTAGCGTAGCCCTTCGGGCTAATCGCAAAAATTCAAAGTATCTCGGGTAGGCTCCTCAATCCCAGATCTCATCCATCTTGAGCACAAATCCAGGTAAAACTAGCTCACCACTCACCGTCGCTGGATTATCCAGCTGTTCAACTTCCGCCCCAAGACGATATACATAAACTTGGCGCTGATCTGGGTCAATCAGCCAACCGAGCAAAGTTCCATTTGACCTATACTCTGCCATTTTGTCTTGCAAGTTTTTCAGGCGATCACTTCCAGAACGTAGCTCAATCACAAAATCAGGGCATAGGGGTACAAACTTCTTTCGTTGTTCTTTAGTTAGGGATTCCCACCTCTCAAGCTTGACCCAAGCAACATCAGGAGAACGATTGGCTCCATTGGGAAGTATAAAGCCAGTAGAAGAATCAAAACCTTTCCCCGTACCATCTTGGCATACCCAATTACCAAACTGAACAATCAAGTCAAAATTGCGACCGCCAGTTTCCCCTCCTGTAGGAGTCATAATAATAAGCCTTCCATCTTGCTCCCGTTCGATCCGTAACTCCCGATTAAGCTGACAAAAAGCAAAGAATTCGTCATCACTCATATCAAAAGCGGGACGAGTCTTGAGCTCTAAGGGCGTTGCTAGTTGTGGTGTGATCGATCCAGTCATAATTATCAGGGGCGATTTGCCTTCCCCAACAGGCATCTTGGTGGAACCGGCATCTTGGTGGAACCGGCATCTTGCCGGTTACAATTTCCACCCTTATCCCTCTACTTTCTTATTAGCCTTATATAGATTTTAGATCAATTCGCGATTAGCTCCATAGCTACCTATGTCATACTCAAATTACCCAAAGAATAGAAACGTTACACTAGAAACGCTCCTCACCATCTGCGACCATGCCATCTACCAGTCAACCCCTGAACTATCCCAAAAGCCCCAAATCCGACCAAGTCGATGATTACCACGGTACTCTAGTTGCTGACCCTTACCGGTGGCTAGAAGACCCAGATTCAGAGGAAACTAAAGCTTGGGTAGAAGCACAAAATCAAGTCACCTTTGGTTATCTCAGCGAAATACCAACACGGGAAACACTTAAGCAGCGCATCACCAAGCTATGGAATTACGAGAAATATAGCAGTCCCTTTAAAAAAGGCGATCGCTACTTTTATTTCAAAAACGATGGTCTTCAGAACCAAAGTGTTCTCTACACCTTGACCTCCCTGGATGCTGAACCAACCCTATTACTTGACCCCAACACCCTTTCAGAAGACGGTACCGTTGCCCTATCAGGTTTAGCCTTTAGTAAAGATGGCAAGCTGCTGGCCTATGGTCTGTCTAGGTCTGGTTCTGACTGGCAAGAGTGGCAAGTGCGGGAGGTGGAAACCGGTCTTGACCTCTCGGATCAGATTAAGTGGGTAAAGTTTTCTGGGGCATCTTGGACTGACGACAATCAAGGTTTCTTCTATAGCCGCTTCGATGAACCCAATGAAGCTACTAAGTTAGAAGACCTCAATTATTATCAAAAGCTCTATTATCATAAGTTGGGCACACCCCAGTCAGAAGATAGTCTGATTTATGAGCGCCCTGACCATAAAAAATGGTTCTTTAGTGGTCGAGTCACTGAAGATGGTAATTATCTTATCATTATAGTTGACCAGGGTACTGACCCTAAGAATCTGGTGTTTTATAAAAATTTGCAAGACCCAGATTCCCCAGTTGTGGAACTCATTAACGAATTTGATGCCAGCTATAGCTTCATCGGGAATGATCAATCAGTATTTTGGTTCAGCACAGACTTAGATGCCCCTCGTAGTCGAGTTATTGCCATAGATACTAATCATCCTGAGCAGGCACAGTGGCAAGAAGTAATTCCCCAAGCTGATGAAACCCTAGAAGGTGTAGGCTTACTCAACAACCAATTTGTGGCCGATTACCTCAAAGATGCTCACTCCTCTATGAAAATTTTTGACCTGGATGGTTCCTTTGTACGGCAAGTCGAATTACCTGGTATTGGTTCCGTTGGTGGTTTCAATGGCTTACGTTATGATACTGAAACCTTCTACAGCTATACCAGCTTCACCACCCCTGCAACCATCTATCGCTACGACATGGTAAGTGGGGAAAGTACCATTTTCCGGCAGCCCCAGGTAGACTTTAATCCCGATGACTACGAGACCAAACAAGTTTTCTACCCTAGCAAAGATGGCACCCAAGTGCCTATGTTTATCACCCACAAGAAGGGATTGGAGTTAGATAGCAATAACCCCACTTACCTCTATGGCTACGGCGGCTTTAATATCTCCATAACCCCCAATTTCTCCATTAGCAATCTGGTATGGATGGAAATGGGAGGTGTTTATGCTGTTGCCAATCTCCGTGGTGGCGGTGAGTATGGGGAAGATTGGCACCAATCTGGGACAAAACTCAACAAGCAAAATGTATTTGATGATTTCATAGGGGCGGCGGAGTGGCTAATTGGTGCTCAGTACACCTCACCCAAGAAACTTGCGATCGCAGGCGGTAGCAATGGGGGATTATTGGTCGGTGCTTGCATGACTCAGCGTCCAGACTTGTTCGGTGCAGCCGTACCAGCTGTGGGAGTACTAGATATGTTGCGCTTCCATAAATTTACCATTGGTTGGGCCTGGTGTTCCGATTTCGGTTCCCCAGATAACCCAGAAGAATTTAAAGCCCTTTACGCCTATTCCCCATTACACAATCTCAAACCAGGAACCGCTTATCCCGCTACCCTGATTACCACCGCTGACCATGATGACCGGGTTGTCCCTGCCCATAGTTTCAAATTTGCCGCAGCCTTGCAGGAGGCCCATGAAGGGGAACAACCAGTGTTAATTCGGATTGAGACCAAAGCAGGCCATGGTGCAGGGAAGCCCACCAGTAAGATAATTGAGGAGATTGCTGATAAGTGGGCGTTCTTAGTCAGAAGGCTAGAGGTAGAGGTTTAGAGGGTAAACAGACCATGATTTGCCTAGGATTTTAAGGGTAGGATTTAGGAGACAATTCACGATATAGCACTACGCATTAAGATGTTTGACATTGTCTTGATGCAGTCGCTCATGGGGGAAACCACGCCAGTTGCTCATGGTTTGTTCGCGTTCGCCTTTGGCGTGGCCTACGGCCAAGCGTGGCCTACGGCCAAGTTACCGTAAGATAGTGGAGCCTTCTTAACAAATATTTAACCCTTTTCTGCATAACCTGCTAACTATAAAGGCTCCACAATAAACAGGTTTCGTCTCCGGGGGGAACCCCCAAGACCGCACTGGCTCGCCAAGACCGCGCTGCATCGCTTCTAAACTCCGAAACCTAGTCCTAGGTTACTTTTGACTTCTGACTTTTAACTTCTGACTTGCCCGTAGCGCTATACCATATAGGGATCCGTGTAGGAATTGTGATAATTTTTTTCCCCTGTTCCCTACTCCCTACTCCCTACTCCCTGTTCCCTTTGCTGTTCTTTTTAACTAGACTGCTGGTTACTCATGGACCTATCTGCTATTTTAAACGTTGCCCTTGGCTTATTTTTTGTCTACCTGATTACCAGTCTGTTAGCCTCTGAAATCCAAGAATATCTCGCTAGCGTTTTACAATGGCGGGCTAAACACCTGCAGAGGGCTATCGAAAATTTAATTAATGGTGGTATTCAGTTAGGAAATATAACCCTGAAAGATGTGGTCGATGAGTCAGATCAAGAATCAGTTAATGTAACCGTTGATCAGATTAACAATTTAAAAAAGACCAAACGGCTTTTAAAAAAACTCTATCAAAATCCTTTGCTTAAATCAGTTAATCACGAAGCCAAAGACCTAGATAACCAAAATCAATTAAAGTCAAAATCTAACTCAAAAGTTAGTGGCCCTTCCTATATTCCATCAGATACCTTTGCCACCGCTTTAATCATGACCATTGTTCAGCAGGCATCAACCTTCAAAAATAATGCCGAGATTACCCTGGACAATTTTAAAACAGCCCTTGAAGAAGAGAAGATAAAAAATTTACTTCCGGAAGACTTAAAGATAACCCTTTTAACCCTGATTGATAAAGCAAAATTTGAATACTCTGACCGGAACAAAGACCTGAAAAAACTCCAAGAAGAACTAGCAACATGGTTTGACGAATCCATGACACGAGCTGCAGGGGTATACAAGCGTCAGTCTAAAGCCATATCTTTTTTAATTGGATTAGTGATTTCCCTAGCCTTGAATATCGATACCATCAATATCAGCAATCAATTCTATAAAAACCACAGTGTAAGAGCTGCTGTCAATCAAGTCACTAATAGAATTGTTAATGAAACCGGTGCCTGTTTACAGCAAGAATCAAACAGTAATGACTGTTATGATAGTATAACCTCAGCTGTAGATGACCTAGCCTTTCTTCCCATTGGCTGGGGAGAAACGAATCTTGTAGAGCAGTTTGAAGAACCGAATCATCTTCCCAGAGAGCTGGGTTTGACTTGGGTTTACTTCAAATTCGTTGTCGGGATTATTTTGAGTGCGATCGCCATCTGTATGGGAGCCCCCTTTTGGTTTGAAGTACTCAATAAGTTGGTCAACGTTCGTAATACTGGAGACAAACCAAAATCCTCTAAATAGACTCCCAAATAGACTCCCAACTGCTAGACCTATTGAGGCTGCAAGGCAAGAACTATAGCCTGGGTCCAGTGTACCTTGATCGGTGTAAACCTACAGGGTAAGTAGCACGAACTGCTTTTTCCAGTATTTGGTTCAAATATATTGAATAATAATTGGAGATTAAATTGGCCACCATTTTTAATCGCCTTCTTCAAGTCTTTCTCCGGAAATAATGCATCTTTAATCTTTTCATCGCTCAGCTTAAATTCGCAATTTTGACCAGGACGAATTTTACCAACGTCTTGGCTTTTCGGTGCCTCTTCCATATCACCAGAATTTACCCAAACCATAGGTCGTGCATTATTTCCCAAGTCAGTGATAATACTCTTATCCCAGTCTATTTCAATATAAACAGGATTCTCGTTGGTTTTATTTTTAACACTCAGTTTAAGATCCTTTAAGTCATCCAATTTATAGCTAGGATCGAAGCCAAAGTTGACTTCCATGAAATCATTAAGATTGTGCTTTTCCAGTTCCTGATTGATAGCATCAGAGTCTACCTTAACGGTTATGAGTTTGTCTATTTCCTGAAACGCTTTGTACAAAACGTAAGTAACACCGATTATATAAATGGTCAGGATTAGCAAGTTTTGGTCGTTATCCATTTATAGTAAACCTCTTAAAAAGACTAGTTTAAGGTTTTTTTCGTAAAGGGGGATAAGAAGAGTCTGGATAATGATTGGTAAATTATACTCCATAAATGAGTTTACCCAAGATTGACTCACGCCATCACTAATGACGAATCAAAAAGCAGCTTGTCCCTGAGGACAAGCTGCTTCAAGGCTTTATTCTAGCAAAGCAAGAGACTAGATAATGGCACTAGATAATGGCACTACATCATGCCCATGCCGCCCATGCCGCCCATGCCACCCATGCCGCCCATGCCGCCCATGCCACCCATGTCGGGAGCAGGAGCAGCGGATTTGGGTTCAGGTTTCTCTACCACCAGGGCTTCTGTGGTCAAGACCATACCAGCGATAGAGGCAGCATTCTGTAGGGATGAGCGTACTACCTTGGCAGGGTCAATAATACCTGCAGCAATCAAGTCTTCAATTGTGTCAGTAGCAGCATTATAGCCAACGTTACCAGTACTCTCCCGTACTTTCTCTACAATGACGGAACCTTCAACACCAGCATTATCGGCCATCTGACACAGGGGAGCTTCTAATGACCTGGCTACAATAGTTGCACCAACTGTCTCTTCTTCCTGTAGGTCGTTTGTCAGTGCAGGAATTTTTTCTATTAAGCGAATCAAGGTTGTACCACCACCAGGAACAATCCCTTCATCTACTGCAGCTTTAGTAGCATTGAGGGCATCTTCAATCCGCAGCTTGCGGTCTTTGAGTTCTGTTTCAGTTGCGGCACCGACCTTAATGACTGCCACACCACCGGCCAGTTTAGCAATCCGTTCTTGCAGTTTCTCCTTATCGTATTCGGAGTCAGTTTCTGCTAGCTGGCGGCGGATTTGCTCAACTCGCTTTTCTACATCTGCCTTAGTTTGACCACCAGCTACAATGGTGGTGCTATCTTTGTCAATGCTAACTTTGGTAGCATTTCCTAGCATATCTAGAGAGACAGTATCCAGGCTCAAACCAACATCTTCGGATATCACCTGACCACCGGTCAAAACTGCAATATCCTGTAACATTTGCTTGCGGCGATCGCCAAATCCCGGTGCCTTGACCGCAGCGGCATTCAACACACCCCTGGCCTTATTCACCACCAGAGTTGCCAAGGCTTCTCCATCTAGATCTTCGGAAATAATCAGCAAGGGTTTGCTGTCACGAGCCACTTTTTCCAGAATCGGTACCAAATCCTGGATCACACTAATCTTTTTATCGGTAATCAGGATGTAGGGGTTTTCAAATTCCACTGTCATCCGTTCGTTATCGGTCACGAAGTAAGGGGAAATATAACCGCGATCGATCTGCATCCCTTCCACTACTTCTAATTCGGTGGAGAGGGATTTGGATTCTTCAACGGTGATCACACCATCTTTGGTGACCTTTTCCATGGCTTGGGCAATCATCTCACCCACTTCTGGATCGTTACCAGCGGAGACTGTAGCAACTTGAGCGATCCCAGTTCCCTGAACCGGCTGTGCCATGCCCTCAATCTCTTTGACCAGCTCGGCAACAGTTTTTTCGATTCCTCGGCGCACAGCTACAGGATTTGCGCCAGCTGCCACATTCTTAAGACCTTCTCGAATCATGGCCTGAGCCAGAATGGTAGCGGTGGTAGTGCCATCCCCAGCAACGTCTTTAGTCTTGGATGCGACTTCTTGAATCAGTCTAGCGCCAGTATTTTCTAAGGGGTCTTCCAGTTCAATATCTTTGGCAACGGTAATACCATCATTGACAATCTGGGGTGCCCCATACTGTTTTTCCAGAAGCACATTACGACCTTTTGGACCAAGGGTAATACGTACAGCATCAGCTAGGGCATTAACCCCCCGCTCCAATGAGCGTCTGGATTCTTCGTCAAACGAAACGATTTTTGCCATTGGTTGTTTAAAGTTGCTTTGTGTCTCCATTAGCAAATTTAGCACTCTTACACGAAGAGTGCTAATTCGTCTGACAATTTTAAACTTTCCGGAACTTGAAACACAGACCTGCCGGGGGGTTCAAGCCATAACCATACCACCATCAACATTAAACACTTGTCCAGTGATATAGGCAGCAGCTGGATCAGCTGCCAAAAACTTTACCATCCCAGCTACTTCTTCTGGCTGACCGTAACGACCTAGAGGGATGTGCTCAATAATGGCTTCTGACTTAAGGTCAGTGGTCATATCAGTGGCAATAAAACCCGGAGCTACGGCATTGACTGTAATGCCACGACTAGCAAACTCTTTGGCAACGGTTTTGGTTAAGCCAATCACACCAGCCTTGGCAGCACTGTAATTGGCTTGACCAGGGTTTCCCATCTGTCCTGCTACTGAAGCAATATTGATAATCCGACCAGACTTTTGCTTGAGCATCAGTTTGCTCACTGCTTTGATACATAAAAATACCCCAGTCAGGTTGAGATTAATGACTGCGTGCCAATCTGAGGGTTTCATCCGCAATAACAAGTTATCGCGGGTAATCCCAGCATTATTCACTAGCACGTCTATACGACCAAACTTTTCGAGAGTCCCTTTAACTAGGGCATCAACTTGTTCAGCTTGAGACACATCAGCCTGAAGTGCTAAAGCTTCACCCCCAGCATCAATGATAGCCCCTACAACCTGATCAGCTGCAGTACTGGAACTGGCGTAGTTGACTACAACCTTTGCCCCTGACCCAGCTAAGGCCAGGGCTATAGCTCGGCCAATTCCTCGCGAGGCACCGGTCACGATGGCTATGCGATCGCTTAATTGTTCGGAAGATGGTTGCGCAGATGTCTGTAATGTTTCCATAAACCTTGAATTGCTTTCAATCCTGCCTAATCTTCTCCTGTGGGCAGGATAGGTTTCCTCCAAAGTTAACTTTACAAGAATCTTGAGGTTAATCCAGCTCCAATCATTTTGGACTAGAATCGAGCAGAAGGACTAGGAAAGGTTTCTTGCTCATGGCCGTTAAAAAGCAGTTCACAACGTTCCAAGAATTATTATCTGGCTCAGATGTACCCGTGTTGGTAGATTTCTATGCCATTTGGTGTGGGCCATGTCAGATGATGGCTCCTATCCTAGAACAGGTCAATGCTGAGCTCAAAGATCGTTTGAAAGTTGTAAAAATTGACACGGACAAATACCCCCAGCTTGCTTCCCAGTATGGCATTGAGGCGTTACCAACCTTGGTACTGTTTAAAAACGGTCAGCCTCAACAACGGATAGAGGGGCTCAGACCAGCGGAAGACCTGATTCAACTATTACAACCTTTGATTTAAGATAATTTCGGGTGAGATTGTCCTTGATACCAGGACTGAGATTATCAGCTGATTGCTGATTGCTGATTGCTGATTGCTGATTGCTGATTGCTTAGGTACCTTGCTCTTTGACCTTTTTTCCCAGAGTGATGGGATTAGCCCCCGTGATTTATCTGGGATTTATCCGGGGGATATCAGCCTGCTAGACCAAAAAACCTAGCTAGGAAGATGGGGCTTGATCCGAAGAGGAATCCGAAGAGGAATCCGAAGAGGAATCCGAAGAGGAATCTGATTCTTCTTCGGCAGATGGGGTGGAATCGCTGCTAGGGGTAGCTGATTTTTCTTTATCTTTAGCACGCTCCTCTCGCTTTTTGCGATCAGCTTGAATGGCATCTTCTATCACTACCCGAGCCTGTGCCATTTTTTCCAGGTTGCTGCGGTACAACTCCAAGTCTTTTTTGAGCTTTTCGGAAGGAAGGTTTAATCCACTAGTAATTTTGTTAATTACTTCTTCGAGCTGCTTTTGATCCTGAGCTAACTCCGAGTCCGCCTGCTCTAGTAGTGAAAATAAACCAATGGCAAACAATCTGCTGTACTTAAACTGAGAATTTTGTGCGATCGCAGCTATAGTGGTAGCCAAATCCCCAGTCCCATTTTCCGAGGTTGGTGAACTGAACCAGGAGAGCAAATCTTCTCCAGACATAGACTCTACGCTACTTTTGAGCCTTTGGGCATCTTCCTGGTACTGGTGAGCTTCACCTCCGACTGCTTGACACAGAGCATTAAAAATTGATTCTTTATCATTTTCCGGTTGATAGCTCTGCATAAACCGGTCAAAGCATGTCACCACACCTAAGCCATAGATGGGGTCGTAGTTAAAATCGACATTAACCGACAGCAAATGCATCTCTACCATCAACTCTTCTACTACACGTCGGTAAATAGAGTTAATGGGACGAGTGTGATAGGTGTAGAAATCCCGTTTAGTATCCGAGACTGTGCGAACAGTATTCACAAGGCAGATCAGAATTGAAGCTTTATATTATTTTTATTATCTCCGATGAAGCGCCTACCACCAAATCAAAGATGATGGTGGGGGTTGCCAGTTTCATCCGCCGATGCCAGATTGGTTTATTCAGGTGGGGATACTACTGGATAAACCATCTAAGGCTTCTTCCTCCGTTTCAAAAATTTCAAACACCGTGTCCATCATAGTGACTTCAAACACCAGCTTGGCGTCTGGATGAACAGAACAAATGCGAAAGCTGCCCTTAATTTTGTCAGCATCTCGCATGCCAGCCACTAAGGATGTCAAACCCGAACTATCAATAAAGTCAACCTGACTCAGATTAACCACTACATGCCTGCGCAGTTGGGAAATACACTCTTGCAATTTCAGACGAAAAGGCCAAGCTGTAGTGATGTCCAGGCGTCCAATTGGTTTCAAAACAATCACATTTGTACCATCTTCAGTAGTATGAGTTTTCTGATCGATATGAACCATCAGCACCTCCTTGTCGCAGCTACCGCTGATTGAAACCTTACCAAATCTAATCATTAAGAGTTGAGAGTGCGTCCCGAACGATTCAGGTGCGACAATCAAGCGAATTTAATTCTTAATGGGTCAAGGGCACCTGTAGGACTAGCGCCACCTTTAGCCCCTGACTGCTTCCCAGCCAACTGAAAAAGCTCCAAAATGTTTTTTAATTAATACGCCCTGACTAATACGCCCTGACTAACAAATTAAGCGGGGAAGACTTTTCTTAAAGCAAGCCCTCTGTGATTGGGATCATAGAGCTACTCACTGCAAGCTAGTTTAGCTTACAGTGATTGGTGAAATGTCAGGGAGCGTATCCCAATTTTTGCACAAATCTGGCCATAAGACCTGAAGATGAAGGTAATGATGGGACTGATACCTAACATCGAACCATCGTATTGCCATAAGTGATATGACAACAGTTTAAGCTGTCCAGTTTGCCCAGTCTTGAGGCTTGAGAAATGTCTCATACAGTTCAGCTTCGGGTGTATTGGGTTCAGGTTGGTAACCGTATTCCCAACGCACCAAGGGGGGTAAGGACATCAGGATGGATTCAGTACGCCCGTTAGTTTGCAGACCAAAAATTGTGCCTCGGTCATACACCAGGTTAAATTCTACATATCGACCCCGACGATAGAGTTGGAAGTTACGCTCTCTGTCTCCATATTCCATATTGCGACGGCGCTCTACAATGGGTAGATAAGCGGGTAAAAAGGACTCAGAGCAGGTTGTGACAAAAGCAAATAACTCTTCCCAACTCCGAGGCTCTAAAACCCCAACCTTTTCACTATAAGCTGCTGCGGGACCATCTGGATGGGGACCACGATAGAGTTTACCCGTGCCATCTTGATAGTCAAAAAATAAGCCCCCAACACCCCGCATTTCTTGACGGTGTTTCAGATAAAAATACTCATCGCACCAAGACTTGAACACTGGGTAATACTCAGGGTGATGAGTATCACAGGCTTGTTTCAATTGGCGGTGCAAATGGGCAGCATCTTCAGCAAAGGGATAGTAAGGGGTCAAATCGATTCCCCCACCAAACCACCAGACTGGTCCTGCCTCAAAGTAGCGATAATTTAGGTGAACTGTGGGGATATAGGGATTACGAGGATGCAATACTAGGGAGGTACCAGTAGCGAAAAAACCATGTCCAGCTGCCTCGGGGCGCTGCTTCAAAATTGAAGGTGGCAGCTGTTTGCCCCAAACTTCCGAAAAGTTAACCCCACCCTGTTCGATTACTGAACCATCGCGCATCACACGGGAACGACCACCACCCCCTTCTTCTCTTTCCCAAGCATCTTCTCTGAAGGTGCCAATCCCGTCATCTTTTACTAGAGCTTCACAAATCGTATCTTGCAGCTGTTGCATCAACTGCTTGACTCTCTCCCTAGAGTCAGCAGGAGGTAAAGAAGTGGTATTAGTGGTAGTTGTTGTGTCCGTCTGAAAAGCTGTCATAAACAATCCTAGTGAGTATCTAAGCCAAACCTTAAGTTTGCCTTGCCAATGTTATTGGTTGGTAATTATTGGTTGGTAATTATTGGTTGGTAATTATTGGTTGGTAATTATTGGTTGGTACGATCGGGTACCTTCAGGGGAATCCCTGGGGGTTGGCAAAACTCCCAGGCAGTTGAGATCATATCCTAAATAAAGAGGGATTTTTCAACCAAAGCCATTTGGGGAAGATCATAAATCTGCCTGAGCATAGCTGGGGGAGGCGTCTAGTGATTCTTAATTTTTCTTTCAAGTTAATTGCTGGTCACGAGGGGATTTGGTGTAAGTTTTCCCTCTTCAAGACCTATCGCGCCCTGAGTACTGCCCCAGTGGAAGTTCTCTGGCAAAAATTGATCAACTTAGCCGATGTGTCTTGGAATCCCCTACTGTCAAGTACCAATGCTCCGAAAGGTTTAATGGCTAAACCTGGTTTAATTTATCAGGTAGTCACTCGCTTGATCCCAATTCCAGTGCGAATTTTTGTAGAGCGTGTCTTACCCGGTGAACTACTCAGTATACGATTTCTGGCAATCCCTGGAGTGGAAAATCGGGTGACTTACCAGGTAGAATCCACCCTTTGTGGTACCTATATTTCCTACTCAGTTACCCTAAAAGGCTGGTTATCACCCTTAATCTGGTGGATGATTCGCCCCTACGTGGCGCGGGTGGTATTTGAATTAGCCCAGGCTGCCGAGCAGGTCAGAGCAATCTAATACCGAGTTGCATTCAAAGATAGTAGATTGGTTGGATCGGGAGATGGGGAGATGGGAAGATCGGGAAATAGGGAGATGGAGAGATGGGGAGATGGGGAGATGGGGAAATAGGGAGATGGGGAAATAGGGAGATGGGGAGATGGGGAGATGGGGAGAACAGAAAGTTGTATGTTTGACCGGAACTGGGTATAAACCTATAGCTATGGCTGTTTGTCGAAAGGGTAACTTGCGCGATCGCATTACTAGTAGCCCGTTAGCCAAGGACTTAATGCTAACCAATAATAACACCACTTTCAGAGAATTTAGTGCTCCCTACATCAATTGTGATAATTTTTGTTCCCGACTCCCGATCCCGACTCCCGACTCCCGACTCCCGACTCCCGACTCCCGACTCCCGACTCCCGACTCCCGACTCCCGACTCCCGACTCCCGACTCCCGACTCCCGACTCCCGACTCCCGACTCCCATTAACCCAGCACGAAAACCCTCACCTCATTAAGAACTGCTATACCTTATTATATGTAGGCTAGAATTCCCTTCTTCAGAGGCATTTGGCGATGCTCTGTAGGAGCCGCTGGGTGAACGCAAAAGCGAATCTAAATGAACAACCAATCAGTCAACGTAACAGCTAAAAAGACTAACAACAAAATTACTATCCTATTTGATGGGGGGTCTCGTGGGAATCCTGGAATAGCCGGTGCTGCTGCTATTATTAAACAACCGGGAGCTCAAACCATTAGGGTTAGTCAATTTTTCCCTCATGCTACCAACAATCAGGCCGAATATACTGGAGCCATTCTTGGCTTGGAGAAAGCCTTGGAAATCGGTGCTGGCCAGGTAGTCCTAAAAGGAGATTCTCAACTAGTTATCAATCAGCTTAAAGGTACCTGGAGAGTTAAAACACCCCACTTACGACCGTTATGGACAAAGGCTAAGTCACTGCTGAATCAGTTTGACTCTGTTAAATTGGAGTGGATTCCCCGAGCACAGAATTCAGAAGCCGATGCCGCTGCGAATCAGGCTATGGATCAACGCCAAGGGGTTAACGCTGTCAGAAAGAACCCAACTGGGTTGCCCAAGGATAAACCTGCTGTACCAAAACTGGCTAACCAGTCCTCTGAGTTGCCCAAGGCTAAACCTTCTATAGCAAAACTGCCTGAGCAGTTCTCTGAGTTGCCCAAGGTTCAACCTCTACCAAAACTTGCTAACCAGATCTATGAGCTGATTGCGATGGGAACAAAGGCTGGATTTAAAGATTTCTTAAACTTGAAAAGTGGTCGGGATGAGTTGACTAGCAAGCGATTCCCCACCCTAAAGGAAATGGTACCTAGTGCTGTTCAAAATGCGATCGCATCGGCTATGGCTGATGCTGATGACTCTACCTTAGCCAAGGTATACCGCTGGTATCTCAGAGGATTACCCGCAGACTTAGCAATTAGAAAAGTCCAGGTCGATTTAGAAGTATCTGAAAAGATTATCGAGCGTCGTAAAAAAAATAAATAAACCTTTTAATTATAACACATTATTATCGCTTTAGCAATCCTAGGTAATTTGTAACAATTGACACTCCCCGCCCTGGAAGGACGGGGATTCTTGCTTGGCCTTTGGCCACGCTACGCGAACAACGGGGTGACTTGTTTAACCAGGCCGGAGCCTGGAAAAATAGAGGTCTCCTCTCCACAAGCGTATTTAGTCTTCGACCTAGGTTTCGGTGTGCCCCACCGTACCTTACCTTTTTTTTACATACAGATAGATACTTTTTTTATCTAATTTTTTTTCATAGACTTTTAAGTCGTTAGACCAAATTACGCAATATGTATCTCTTACATATTTTTTACGTTGTCTACTTATGATTAGATAGTATTTATCTAGTGTTTAGTTTTTTGTTTATAACTTCATGATAACACGCAGTGCGAAAACTGTCAAGTTTTAACTTAAATATTGAAAGCCGTCCTATAAGGATTTAAAGTTACCGTAAGAGAGGGTCGCCTTAATTATCAAGTTTTCACCTTTTTGCGCGAGACCGACCCACCTTAAAGGCGACCCTCTCTAAGGCGCGCGTCTCTAGGGGCGCGATTACCCAAAATTTTTGGTAAAAACTCTGAGCAAGACCTGAGTACTTAGTAATTAGTACTAGATTTATACAAAATGCGACTGGTTCACCCTTGGGATTGCGATCGCAACCATGGCTTTTGCCTGTGATATATATCATAGGCGGAAAGAAAAAGATGAGTTATTATTGTGAGTACCAGATTCCCCTGGCCAGGTGTGGGGTTAAGCTCAAATCTAAAAAAATACTAAAGAGCTATTGTTTAGAGTTCCTGAGAGGATACATAACAGCTATCTAAAAGAGCTTCACTACAGTAGTAGAAGCTCAAAGCTAATCCAACAGGAGTTCAAAAAATGGGTTACTAAGAAACGGTAACCCCAACTAGGGCATTTGACGAGCTGCTTCTTGCGTAGGCAAAACAAAATGTCTTTCACCTTGCCATCATTTGATCTTGCCACTCGTCAACGACTTTTTAATTATTGCAATATCTAATTGGTTAAGTCATGGAAGCACATCAATCACATCAAGCAATAACCTATCAAAATGTAATGGAAATCTTAGTGGCTCAGGAAGTAGAGCGTCAAAAGTCTCGACTTTCCCCGAAGCTAGCTAAGTATATCAACCAGGTAGAAGTGGCTACCTACGCCCTCAATCGTTTACCACCTCTGTATGCTTCCTGTGAAGAGGGGAGGCGTCAGCAGCAGTTAAAGGGTCACAAAAAACTAAGGCAGGAGATTACCACTACTGTGCGTCAAGCCTTTGCTGCCGTACAACGAGACCCGATCAGGGTTTGTACACCAATCAGACCAGAAGAAGACACCGAATCTCTAGCCGCTAAACTGGCTCTGCAAGGACTCCGGGAATTACTCAAAAATCAGAACATAACATGGTATAACCTGGTTAGTATTGTCAAGCAAACCCTGATTAGAGCAACTCAGCTCAGAAAAAATCGCCAAAAAGAGCAGCCAAGAGACCCAATTTATGGTTGGAATGACTCTCGTTACCAGCTCTAACCTTTTGATTGCTTTCACAGGTTGACAAGTTGTTCGCCCTTGGCGTTCCCGTAGGGTAGGTTGACAGGTTGACAGGTTGACAGGTTAACAAGTTGATCAGTTGAAGGTTGACAGGTTGACAGGTTGTTCGCCCTTGGCGTTCCCGTAGGGTAGGTTGACAGGGTATGGTCTCTAAACCAGCGTTTTAGATTTATTTATAAATTGGTGATTTACACCGTTTTTCATAGATATAAGGTACACAGGATTTTTTCCCTCTTACCTCTTAACTGCTCCGAAGTCCCTGCTCCCTGCTCCCTAAAAACCGCTGGCGTAAGTACCTAACCCAATTCAAAACTGCTGTAATGCTGCACTTCAACTATTCTACTATCATCAATGCACCAGTTGAGATAGTTTGGAACTTTCATGAGCGAGATGATATTCTCGATCTCCTAACTCCACCCTGGCAACCAATCCAGGTGATCCGTCGTGAAGGAGGTTTAGGGATTGGAGCTGTTTCGGAATTTCGGATTTTTCTTGGTCTAATTCCCATACAATGGATTGCTGTTCATACCGAGTATGAGCAATACCGAATCTTCAGTGATCAACAAAAAGAAGGACCATTTGACTATTGGCTTCATCGCCATCAATTTATTCCAGAAGACCAGAAAACTAGGCTAACTGATTCCATTGAATTTGCTTTACCAGGAGGATCCTTAGTCGAAGAGATGTTTGGTTGGTTAGTAACCCTGCAACTAGAGCAAATGTTTCGCTATCGCCATGAAGTAACCCAACGAGAATGTTGTAAGTTGGTGGCGTAGGGAAAGGCAAGAGGCAAGAGGCAAGAGGCAAGAGGCAAGAGGCAAGAGGCAAGAGGCAAGAGGCAAGAAAGTATATAGGGATTTTACCACTACCATTAATACAAATCTCCCCATCTCCCCATCTCCCCATTTCCCCATCTCCCCATCTCCCCACACTACTGTTCTGTTTCATCTAACAACTTCTCCATCATTTCCTCTAGCTCTTCCTTTGAATCCTTGGCGAATTGGACACTAGTAATAGTCCCCAAAACTCCACCCGATGCTGTCAGGCTTGCTTCCGAAACTTTGTTACTATAAAACAATCCGACACCAAATAAAGTCATCAACGCTGATGCAGCAGTTACACCAAGAGCAAGGTTGTAACTATGTCTTGCTTGTCGTAATAATTCCAGAATAATTTCTTCTTTGATATTACGGTAGTCATCGTTATTTTGTGGCTTCTTATAAAAATTAAAGGGCATTGTTAGTCTCCTCAATCTTCTATCGTTGGCTGCTGATATTAGTATCTTATTCAGAGGAAACTATACACGCCAAGGGCAAATAGGTTTAGTTTATGTTAGCCTTTGCCCTATTGGCTTTTAGGGAGCAGGGAGCAGGGAGCAGAGAACGGAAGAGGGAAAATCCTGTATACCTCATAGCTATGAAAAACCTTATAAAATAGATTAGGGCAAATAGGTGAATCAATAAAACCTATCTGCCCTAGTTGGTTAAACTCCTGATTGGTTCCTATAAGTGCGTTTATATCTGGGTTGTAAACACACTTTTTGCCTTTTCCGGCAAAAGGCAAGAGCTAAAAGGCAAGAGGGGAAAGAGATCCGGAGTTTGATTGGAGAAGAAAAAAAGACCATACAGGTTTACATCTCATTTAGAAATGCGATCGCGTTTCCTAAGAGGTTGTCTGAGAAGTCCCATTTGCTACATCCAAGCCCCCGTTGGTCCCCCAATTTTGCGGTGCGACCCAAGGGCGATTTACTCGCCCTAGGAGGCGCGCACCGGAAGGGACTTTTAGAAGCAAATGGACTCTTGTTCCCCCCAAAGTTGGGGGGCTAGGGGGGCAAAATTCAGTATCAAAAAACTTGGGAGATATCCTCTAATAACCATGAGGTACATCGCTCCCTACTCCCTACTCCCTACTCCCTACTCCCTACTCCCTGCTCCCTGCTCCCTGCTCCCTGCTCCCTGCTCCCTACTCCCTACTCCCTACTCCCTGCTCCCTAAAATCAAAATGCGTGAATCTGACAAAGTGCGATCGAGTCAGCAAGGTAAAGCTAGACTCAAACAAGCTTACAAAGACGCTAGACTAACTCAAGAGAAACTAGCACAGCAAGCCAATGTCTCTGTCGATACCGTTAAGCGGTTGCTTGGCACTAAAGATTGTCCCCATGGAGTGGAACGATGGGCAGTTAGAAATATTTGCAAGGTTCTAAATCTTAAACCAACTGATATCGTTGACAAAAAATACTGGGAGCCTCAACAGCAGTTACCACCAGAGTTTGAACAACTTATTAAAGACAAAACTCACTTATTTTGCGGACGTCAGTTTGTCTTTAAGGCTATTGAACAATTCTTCAGCAACACTACTCATGGCTACTTTACTGTTATTGCTGATGCTGGGATGGGTAAAAGCGCTATTGCTGCTAAGTATGTATTAGAGAATCCAGACGCGATTTGCTTTTTTAATAGTCGTGCTGAGGGCATGAATCGTCCAGAATTATTCCTCAGGAAAATCCGTCAACAATTGCTGACGGGGTGACGAAACAGGCTCAAATGATTGCTATGTAAAGGTTGTACAATTTTATGGTAAAAAAAAGGTAGGTCTTCTATTTGCAACAAAACCTACCTGTTGACAATGTTATCCACATTATACCAAAACCACCTAAAAAGTAAATTTACTCTAGCCGAATATATTTTTTTAAAAATTTTCGTTAATCTCTTACATTCAATTAAAAAAGTTAGTGTAGAAAAGTTAGCCAATGCTCTCCCTTTACCGATTAAATTTGAAAGTAGAAGAAAAAGAATCCAAAGATTTCTATCTTTACCAAACTTAACAATTGAAGAAGTTTGGTTTCCAATAGTTGAAGAATTATTAAAAACATACTTCAACTCGGAAACGTTAATTTATCTAGCAATTGATAGAACAAATTGGGGTCACATTAATTTAGTCATGGTTAGCTTAATTTGGGATAAAAGAGGGTTTCCAATCTATTTTACTTTGTTGCCAAAGTTAGGGAGTAGTAATTTAACAGAACAAAAAAGTGTATTATCAAAGGTTATACCAATTTTTGAAAACTATAAAATCTGCCTATTAGGAGACCGAGAATTTTGCTCAGTTAAATTAGCAAAATACTTACAAGACTTGGGTGTATTTTTTTGTTTACGCTTAAAAAAGAATGAATTTGTTGAATATAAAAAAGATAATTGGGTTGAACTCAATGATTTAGGTTTAGTACCTGGAGTGTCTTTATTTATCCAAGGAGTTAAAGTGACCAAGACTAGGGGATTTTTCAAGTTTAATGTAGCTTGTAAATGGCAACGTAAACTCAAAGGTACATCCCCGAAAGAAGGATGGTTTTTACTGACCAATTTATCTAACTTAAAGTCGGCAGTTTCAGCTTATAAAAAAAGATTTGATATCGAGGAGATGTTTAGAGATTTTAAAACAGGTGGTTATAATTTAGAGGACACCAAGCTTGAAGGTGAACGCTTTATTTCTATAGTTTTATTGATAGCTATAGCTTACACTTCGGCAACATTTCAAGGTCAGCAGATTAAACGTCAAGGAATACAAAACTATATTGGTCGTGTCAAAGAATCTGGTCGAATAGAGCGGAGGCATAGTAGTTTTTACGTTGGTTTATATGGTCAAACCTGGGTTAATTTTAAAGATGTTTGTATAGAATTAGTAACCGAATTAATGAGATTAAATCCTAATAAACGAAAGTATTATCAACGAGGTCTAAGGGCTAGGTCGCTTATAGAGTCTGGATTTTAGCGTATTTCGTCGCCCCCCCAGCAACAATTGACCACTCGTTACCAGTTGTCAGATGCTAAAGATGCTGATTTATCAACCTTGTTGGCTAAGGTTAGGGAAAAATTATCTGCCGGTGAACGGTTGGTGATTGTTGTGGATGCTTTGGATGAAGTTGACCAAGAGGGAGCTGGAAATCTTTTATATTTACCGACTATTTTGCCAGACCGTGTTTATTTTATCCTGACCAGAAGACCCTATAATCAGAATGAAAAAAGGCTGCAGCTATCTCCTGCTACACCAAGCCAAGAATTGGATTTAAGGGAAAACTATCAAGAAAGCTATCGAGATGTAAAGGAGTATATTTGGCAATTGCTGGAACATGGGGAGTATAAACAGGGTTTGAGTCAGTGGATTAACCAGCAACGTGCCCTCTCTAATCAGGAGTTTGTGGAAGAGATTGCTCTAAAAAGCGAAAATAACTTTATGTATTTGCGCTGTGTGTTGCCAGCCATAGCCGATGGCTTTTATAATGATAAACCCTTGAATGAATTACCGATAGGGTTACAAGGCTATTACGAAAACCATTGGCAGCTGATGGGGATGACAACCAAGCCTTTACCCAGGGCTAAAATTAAAATTGTTTATGTCATGTGTGCCTTACGTAGCGCGGCTTCCCGTCAAGCAATTGCCAACTATTCTAAGCAGGATGAATTCACCGTGCAGGAAGTTCTTGATGGATGGGCACAATTTTTACAGAAACAAGAAACTTATCGACCACCACGTTATCGATTTTATCACGAAAGTTTCCGAGATTTTTTGCATCGTCAGGATATTGTGCAAGCAGCGGGCGTGATGTTACCCAATATTAGTGCTGAAGTTGCAGATAATATGACAGAAGGGTTGGAGTTATGAGTTCTGTAGGGTGCGTTAGGGGCGGTCGCCCTAATTTTCCGACTCTTCGTGCTTGGTTACGACAGCCAGCCCCGTAACGCACCACCGGATCAAACAGCATGCATTGAGATGCACCCCTTGAATTATGAGTAATCTTCGCAGTTGGTTAGCGCAAAAATCACCAGAAGAAATAGAGCATTTTTTGGGTGAAATTCCCCGTTTGTGGTTAGAAGGTGGGAACCTTAACAAATTATCTCGTTTGTTGAGTAATTATGAGTTTATCGAAGCCAAACTTAATCATCCTGAATTTGGTGTCAAGGCACTGATTGAAGATTATGAGTTGATTGATGATATAGACTTATCTCATCCAGACTACAGCGAGGAAACGATAACATCCCTGAAGTTGATTCAGGGAGCCTTGCGACTATCAACACATATCTTAAGTCAAGATCCAAATCAATTAGCAGGGCAACTGTCAGGGCGTTTACTAGATTTTGATACCCCAGACATTCAACGATTATTACAACAGATACCGCAAACTAATACCACTTGTTTGCGTAGCTTGAGAGCTACCTTAAGTCCCCCTACTGGACCCTTACTATCTACCCTTAGTGGTCATGGTGACTCAGTAAATGCGGTTGCTGTCACACCAGATGGCACCATGGTAATTTCTGGTTCATCGGATCACACCGTTAAAGTCTGGAATTTGAATACAGGTGTAGAAATTAGAACATTCACAGGTCATACTTCTCCCGTCAATGCTGTAGCGGTTACTCCCGATGGAACTAGGGTAATTTCTGGTGGATCTGATCATACGGTTAGAGTCTGGAATTTAGCAACGGGTAAAGAAATACAGAGATTTAATGGTCATAGTCACCCTGTAGTTGCTGTAGCGGTTACTCCCAATGGCAAGGAAGTGGTTTCAGTATCAGTTGCAAACTATAAATCTATGAAAGCCTGGGATTTGGAAACTGGTGAAGAGTTAACTATAAAAGGTCATAGAGACTTCGTGAGAACTGTTGCTATTACCTCTGATAACCGTTTAATTTCTGGAGGAAAGCGTGGAACTGTCAAGGTTTGGGATTTAACAAATGGAAAAATGATTTTTACTCTTAGGCATATACCTGAAACATTATATCCTTATTTTTTAGTTACATACTCCTTGATGCGATTATATGTAATAGCGGTTACTCTTGACGGTAAGTGGCTAATTTCTGGTTATGGTCATCAAGGTAGAAACATGATTACAATCTGGAATTTAGAAACGAAAGAAAAAGCTTTTACCCTTAAAGGTCATAAAAATTCTATTAGTGCTCTTGCTGTTACACCTGACGGTAAACAGGTAATTTATTCTTGCTTCGATAATACTCTTAAAATTTGGGATAGAGAATCTGAAAAAGAAATATTCAGTTTTATTGCCCATGATGACTTAATTTATGATATCAAAATAACACGAGATGGCAATAAGATTATTTCTGCTTCACAGGATAAAACAGTCAAGGTCTGGAATTTAGAATCAAAAGAAAAGTTTTTGAAATTAAAATATAACAAAAAATCCATAAATGATGCAACAATTACTTCCGATGGCAAGCAAGCTATTTTTGCTTTACAAGATAACCTTATAAAAGTTGTCAATTTACAACAAAATAATATAATTTATAGTTTTTATAGCAATCACAATTTTAAAGATAATATTGTTGTAAAATTTGCACACTATATATTTTTAATTAATAGATTAATTAAAAGAGTAATATGGACTTATTTTTACAAACTTTTAACATTTTTATTTTCTATAACTAATATGGTTTTTGTAAATATTTTTAGTATAATTTTTATAATTTTATCATCTTTATTTTTACTTCCAATATTCCTTATAATATTCGTTGTTTATATGACAATATCATTACTAATAGGTAGACATTTTGATAATATAGAGAAATCTTTCGATAAAACACTTGATTATTTGTATTTTGATAATTTTATTTTCAATCAAAAATTATCAAAATACAGCAAAAATTATGAATTCATAGAAATAATGAGTCATTCTTTTTCTTTTCCAAACACATTAAAAGAAAGTTTTAAAAAAATAAATCCTTTTAAAAGGAATAGAAAATTTGTTGAATTTAAGATTGCAAGCAATAATTTGCTAGTTTGTATAAATCAGCAAAAAATCGGGTTTTATCAATTTTTAACTGTATGGAATTACAGGAAAAAAGATAAAATTTTTGAGTTAATATCAATTAAGCAATATTTTTATGTTTATTTGTATTTGATAATATCTGTTATATGCTTAGTAATTACAATATTTTTATTGTATTCAAATCAATATATATATTTATGGGATATACTTGAAGCAATTTTATCATTACTTATGTTATATGGAATGATAAAATTGCTTGTAATCTTTCATTTTTCACTTATAATATGTGAGATATTTGAGGATTCTGCAACAACTCTATCAATCACTGCAGATGGCAACTATGTAATTGCTGGTTCAACTAACAGCACTATTAAAGTGTGGAATCTGGAAACCCAAAAATTACGTTTTGTCCTCAAAGGTCATCGCAAGGAGATAACTAGTTTAGCTATCACTCCAGATGGTAAGTATTTGGTTTCTGGCTCCAAGGATAAAACTATCAAACTTTGGAATCTAGAAACTAGAAAAGAATGTTTCACCCTTAAAGGTCATAGCGATTCAATCAATACTCTCGCCGTAACCCCAGATGGTAAGTACGTCGTGTCTGGCTCCAAGGATAATACCATCAAAATTTGGGATTTGGAAAAGCGAGAGGAAATTTTTACCTTTACAGGTCATACCGACTCCATCAATCGGATCAAGGTAACATCCAACGGTAAGCTAGTGATTTCTGCATCTTCCGATAAAACACTCCAAGTGTGGGATTTCGAGACTCGGGAAGTTATTGCTAAGTTTACTGGAGAAAGTGCTATCAACTGTTGTGCCGTTGCACCGGATGATGTAACCATTGTCGCAGGGGATGAAGGGGGAAATATGCATTTTCTGCGCTTGGAGGGAGTGGGGAGTAGGGAGTCGGGAGTCGGGAGTCGGGAGTCGGGAGTCGGGAGTCGGGAGTCGGGAGTAGGGAGTGGGGAGTAGTAATAAGATTTGATTCTTTGTTGATGCAGTCGCTCATGAATGTTGCTAGGTACTATAGAGAAAAGTGTTCTGTCGATTCCTTTTGCTTAACGGAGATAAAGCTAATCCCAGAATCGTCTCTGCCAAGATGGTTTACCCACAAGAAAGTCAACAAGAGCAATTTTAGGATCTAGATGCCAAATTTAAACATGGGAGATGAATTACTGAAAACTGTTATTTGGGTGGGACCTTCAAAAAAGGAACTGTTAGGGTTTCCTGAAGATGTCATCGATGAAGTTGGTTACATTCTCTATCGGGTTCAAAAAAACAAAACTCATCCTCATATTAAACCTTTGAAAGGATTAAATGGAGTGTTAGAAATTGTCAGCGATTATAAAACAGATACTTACAGAACAGTATATGCCGTAAAACTTGGGAATACTATTTATGTTCTCCACGCCTTTAAAAAAAAGTCAAAGACAGGTATTAAAACTCCAAAGCAGACTATGGATTTAATTAAAGAACGCCTAAAACAAGCACAAGATATTGCTAAACAACAAGATTAATAGCACCAAGGATAAAATAATGCCAGATTATACTGTAAGCTCAGGTAACATTTTTGCAGATTTAGGATTTATTAATGCTGAAGAAAAGTTGGCTAAGGTTAAACTAGCTTCACTCATTTACGATCTGATTGATGAAAGACAGTTGGATGATTCAGATGTGGCTAATATTTTGAAAATTGATCCTCCTCAAGTGATGGATTTAAAGAATGGTCGCTTGCCAGGATTTTCCTTGGAAAAGCTATTATTTTTTTTGGTAGCATTAGGTCAAACTATTGAAATTAGCGTCAGTCCAAAACCCGAAACTGTATCTAGTGGGAGGATACAAGTAATTCGTCAATCTTATGCTTGAATATAACCCTTCAATGAGTAAGTGACTGTTGGGCTACCGACTCCCGACTCCCTAAAACAAAAAAAATCGGTCAAGTTTGGTTAAGCCCAATTCTTGACCGCATTCAATTTTTCGATATGTCACAAGAACAGCTCAGCTGTACTTATATGATAACAACTCCAAATCGACTATTACATTGTTGTTGAGTTACTCAGCAACTGCTGGAAACCAACAACATCCCAACTCATACTGCTTCATCCTGCTTCACAAAATAACCGTCACGATTCCTGTGGGCCAGGGATTTTCATCCCTGGCAAATTTCTATCCTAGTCTACGTAAAAGTATCGAATAAAAAAGGTCATCACCTGACCAGGTTTTCCGGTAGGCTCCGGAGTGCTCCATTCGTCGGGGTGTGCATACTTAAGGGCATACACGGCATTAATGGTCTTGCCAACCTGTTCAGGAGTACCGACCAAGACGTGCTTGGCTTTTTTGCACTTACGGCATTGGTCACCAGAATTTTCTGGGCAATTAGGATTGTTGAGATTGTGATCTGAGTTGGGGTTAATGTTGTTAGTCATTTGGAGTTCCATGTTTGAACTGTGTATATTATTAATATATTAATTTATTTACTAATTGTCAAGGGGTTTGGGAATTTTTTTTTATTAAAAAATGGGGAATCGGGAATCGGGAATAAATTAATCATAAATTAATCGTAGGGTGGGCAGTGGATAAGACGGATAACTATCAACTTGAAATAGATTTAATCCACTGCCCACCGACAAGGAAATGGCATCGGGAATAAATTAATTGTAGGGTGGGCAGTGGATAAGACGGATAACTATCAACTTGAAATAGATTTAATCCACTGCCCACCGACAAGGAAATGGCATCGGGAATAAATTAATCGTAGGGTGGGCAGTGGATAAGACGGATAACTATCAACTTGAAATAGATTTAATCCACTGCCCACCGACAAGGAAATGGCATCGGGAATAAATTAATCGTAGGGTGGGCAGTGGATAAGACAGATAACTATCAACTTGAAATAGATTTAATCCACTGCCCACCGACAAGGAAATGGCATCGGAAATAAATTAATCGTAGGGTGGGCAGTGGATAAGACGGATAACTATCAACTTGAAATAGATTTAATCCACTGCCCACCGACAAGGAAATGGCATCGGGAATAAATTAATTGTAGGGTGGGCAGGGTCCCAGACGGATACTATCAACTTATAATCGGTTTTATCAGCACTGCCCACCGACAAGGAAATGGCATCGGGAATAAATTAATCGTAGGGTGGGCAGTGGATAAGACGGATAACTATCAACTTGAAATAGATTTAATCCACTGCCCACCGACAAGGAAATGGCATCGGGAATAAATTAATCGTAGGGTGGGCAGGGTCCAAGACGGATACTATCAACTTATAATCAGTTTTATCAGCACTGCCCACCGACAAGGAAATGGCATCGGGAATAAATTAATTGTAGGCTGGGCAGGGTCCCAGACGGATACTATCAACTTATAATCAGTTTTATCAGCACTGCCCACCAATAATATTAATCCTAGGGTGGGCAGGGTCGCAGACAGATACTATCAAGTTATAAGAGATTTTATCAGCACTGCCCACCAATAATATTAATCCTAGGGTGGGCAGGATCGCAGAGGGATACTATCAGGTTATAATCGGTTTTATCGGCACTGCCCACCAACAAGTAAATAAGAGTTATGGCAATTCTCTATGCCATGAGTTACAAAGGGATCCCCCGTTGGTCCCCCTTATCAAGGGGGACTTTGAGGTTGATAACTGTACCTCATAAATCCTATAAAGGCTATAGTTGTTTTGCTAAAAAAAACAATTAGTATTGGGATTTACTAGCTCTGTGGTTAACCAATATGAATTGCGTAATACTACTAATGTAGTTTAAATAGTTTTTTTTAATAGTCTGATAAATTCGTTAATTATACCGAGGTTTTGTAAAGAAAGTCTGTAAATAATGGGATTAACGTTTAATTTGTAGTTTTTTTATTTACTGGATTAAATCAAATTTAAAACTTACTTCTGAGGAAATACCATGACATTCAAAATTCTTAGCTTAGATGGAGGGGGAATGCGTGGAGTTATATCCGCAAGAATTCTCCAAGAGATAGAAAAAACAATAAAAGAGAAATATGGTCAGGAATTACATGAATATTTCGATTTGATTGCCGGAACATCCACTGGATCAATTTTGGCGGCGGGAATTGCCTGTAATATGACTGCAGAGGATCTGATTAAGCTCTATAATAAGGAGGGGAAAAATATCTTTCTTAAGAGTACACGTTATATGCGAAAATTGCGGGAGTTAAGTAAACTTTTTGGGCGTGGTGTATTATATCCCCACGAGTTTCCAGATAAGTCGGAAGAGCAAGGATTGGCTAATGTTTTGAAAAGAAATTTGGTTGATCCGGACTCGCGTAAACCTTTGACAATGAGAGACATCAAGGACTTACAACTCTTAATCCTCAGTTATGACGTTAAATCCCGAAACACAACGTGGTTTGGGAATAACGATCCAAGTGGATGGTACATTGAGAATGATATTCCACTTTGGCAAATCTGTACCGCTTCAGCTTCAGCACCAACGTTTTTTCCACCTTATCAACTCCTAGTCAAGCCTGATGAAGAAAATTATAAGAAAAAATATCGCCCCCATATCGATGGTGGGGTATCAGCTAATAACCCAGTGTTAGCTGCAATCGCCCATGCTATATCGATGAAAGATGAGGGAAAGCAAAATAAAACTAAAATAGACGACATTGCTGTTCTCTCCATTGGCACTGGTACAACAACTCGTCCTTATACATATGATGAGGTAAATAAATGGGGACAATTGGGTTGGGTAAGCCATCTACCGGATATGTTTTTAGACCCTGATGCGGAAAATTCAGAGCATATTGCTTTACGCATGTTTAGAGGCATAGGCAGGCAAAAATATTTGCGTTTAAATTTCGAAATAAACACGTATATGAAAGAAAAAAGTTGTTTTATAAAACTATGGAAGCCTTTAAGAAAAATTAATAAATACATTCATAAATATAATCTAGCTTTTGATAATATTAGGGATAAAAAAAAGGAAAAACTTAATGAAGATATTGACAACTATGAAGCTTTTAAAGAACTAAAATTTGCTGCTGAGTGCTATTTAGAATACGGAACAGTTGATTATAAAAACGCTGATAATGACAAGGATATTGCCGTTCGGGATGCAATTGACAAGTTTATTTACAATCATCCTCCTGATCACAAAAAGTAAAAAGAAGATTTAGAAGACTCTAACGCAGAGACAACCCCGTCAAGACAGCTGGTTACAACTTAGAGGGGTCTAAAGCCAAGATTTAACCTTTAAACCCTCTAGTTTTGGTAAGGAATCAGGGATCAGCTGATCCCTGATTCCTTACGTTTTCCGATTCGGGCAAAGCCCGACGCTGGGCGAACTGCCCAAGGGCAAGTAAGAAAATTAATCGTAGGGTGGGCAGTGGATAAGACGGATACTATCAGGTTGTAATAGAGTTGAGAACCACTGCCCACCGACCTCAAATCAACTAGAAAATATGAGTTATTTTCTATATTTTTAAGACAATTAGTCCTCCGGTGGGCAGTGCATCATACCCATGGAAAAGCTGACAATGGTTTTGGTAAGCACTGCCCACCCTACATCTATTGCCTTTTGCTAGCATGCCTTTTGCCTTAATAAGCACTGCCCACGCTACATCTATGGCTGGTCTGGTGGGCAGTGCATCATACCAATTCAAAAGCTGACAATTGGTTTGATCAGCACTGCCCACCCTACATCTATTGCCTTTTGCTAGCATGCCTTTTGCCTTAATATATACTGCCCACCCTACATCTATTGCTGGTCTGGTGGGCAGTGCATCATAGCCATTGAAAAGCTCACAATTGGTTTGATAAGCACTGCCCACCCTACATCTATTTGCTGGTCTGGTGGGCAGTGCATCATACCTATTTAAAGGCTCACAATGGTTTTGGTAAGCACTGCTGACCCTACATCTATTGCTAGCATGCCTTTTGCCTTTTGCTAGCATGCCTTTTGCTAGCATGCCTTTTGCCTTAATAAGCACTGCCCACCCTACATCTGTTCCCTGCTCCCTGCTCCCTGCTCCCTATCCAAAACTCAATCCTAATGTCCCGATAGACTAATCAGTACAACTCCCAATACCATAATTGCTGCTCCAGTTGCTCTTTCCTGAATTCCCGGTTCTTTAAAAATTAGACATCCTAAGATGACACTAATTAAAGCACTCATACGTTTAACAGCGATTACGTGGCTAACAAAGGTCATTTCCAGAGCTGTCATTTGGCACAAAATCACTCCAGCCTGAAAGAAACCAATAGGAACTAGAGACAGTAAGTTTTTTGGGATTTGGTTTAATTTACTTCTTGATTTACACAGCATAATTACTCCCATACCTGTGGAAACAAAGCTATGCATCGCAATTGCCCAAAATATTGGTGAAGAATTTTGTACTCCCACCTTATCAACGTTTGAGCTAATACTAAAAATTATAGCGGCGGTTAACATTAACTTAGGACTTTGTTGCTTCAGTAGTCCTTTGAAAGGGGCGAGGTAACCGTTTCTTTTTTCTTTTAAGTTCAAGCTATACGATCCAACCACAATCATGAGAATTCCTACCATATCTAAGGGGGTGGGATATTCTCCAACAATGATTGGAGATGTCACTAATAAAAATAACGGTGTGAAGGTCATAAATGGAACGGTAATGGATAAGTCAGACCGACTCAAGGCTTGGATATACAAGCTCATGCCCACCACATTTAGAGACCCTCCTATCATTAAGGCTAAGGCAAAATTTCGGCCTAATTCCGGAATTTTAATCACAAAAAGGAGGGGAAGTAAAACCGGCAAAGAAAAAAATAATACTGCCCAAGAAATAATGTACCCATCAACATTTTTTAGCCCTTGCTTACTCGTCAAATCCTTGCCAGAGGCAAAAAGAGCTGTTAAACTAGCGAATATCAACCAAAGCATAGTAGTGCTAACCTGTAGTTTAGCCAGAATAGGGATAATGAGTGAATGACCGACTTAACTAGCCTAGCTTAAAACCTAAGTTAAGCTATAGTGAAATTGAGGGTTTATGCTTAACCTTTGACTCTTGACTGTTGACTGTTCCCCGTCACTAAGCAACCCTATAAAAGTAGAAGATAAGTTAACTATTATAGTTAACTGTGTATCAGCAGAAGCAGTTAGCGATCGCACTGACGAAGTTAGCTTTTGAATCATCCTCTGTTAACCCCAACTCCCCATCAGTGCTAACAGAATGTAAGCTAAGGCACATTTAGCAATCCTTAAGTAATGCTTAACTAATGGTTGAGAGTTGGGGGAGGTAATAAGTGTCGCGGCATCATAGGCAAATTTGGTGTCGGGATACCTGGGCATCCTCCAAGGAATTTTTATCGGGTCAATACCGGTAAAAATTCCAAATTGATTAACAAAATGATAAAAAATTTACTAAAAACATGATCTACAAACATGATACTGTTGACAGTAAATTAGATTGACACTAACCAAGTCAAAAAAAACCTGTTGATATATCCCGCTTTGAGCGAATCGAAATGCTAATCGAAATGCTATCGGTCTGACGGGGGTGGGATTGTTGCAACAGGTCTCGGATGTAAAACCTAAGCTTAGTCGCAAAACTCAACTTAGGCAATCTCCGGTCAAGTGACAAGCCAGCGCCATAGCCTTAGCGTGGGGTCTGGTAAATCAGTTGACGATGTCCGCGCCTTGGGTAAAAACCATCAAAGGTCAGGGATCTAGATGGGTGCAAGGAATAGGGTCAAAGCGATGCAGTCGGCCAAAGGGGTAAACTCCCACTCGCCCTTTGCATCAAGACAATGAACAATTTTGTTTTCTAGTGACCTCCGGAGAACTCAACTGGTATATTATGGGCGGGTGTGTTCACCGAAAAGGGACACATCTGTAAATTCCCTACTTCGACACACAGGTATTAAGTTATGCAAGCAAAATTCTTGATATCAAATCAGAGTATGAACAAATATATGAGGTTAACTACCAAATTATTAGTGCTGGTTGCTCTGCTAGGAGCAGTTAGTGCTTGTAAGTCTAAGCAAATCGAGGAGCCTTCCCCGAGTGCAAATCAAGTAGAACCACTTCCTGAAGTTGAGGAAGAAAAGGCTTCTCGCTTTAACATTCCCTTCTTTAATCTGGGTAGGAACCAGGAGGAGGCAGAACCAACTGATACAGCACTGTTAGAAGACCCATCAATTACAGAAGCTGAAACACCGAGTATTCAACCAGAGCAACCGATCGCACAAGCACAGCCGACTACAACTGATCCCTTTTCACAGCCAGAGGACGATACTGTTGCTCAAGGAAATCCTGTGATCAGTGAGTCTAGTGCTTCAGGGGCTACAGCAAGCTCAGCAACTACAGGAAGTTCTGGTACAGTAGTATACGAGGATAATGACCCCATACCAGCGCTATGGTAGAGTGCAGCACCTGTAGTTGTTTACAAGGTTGGGGACAAGATTAGAGATTGGGGATTAGGGGATGAGCCAACAGGAGAAAGTATGAAAAATAAAGGTTGAAGAATAAAGGTTGAAGTAAAAAGGATGAAAAATAAAGGTTGAAGGAGGAAATGGGTTTATCGGTGGCTGACTTAAGGTTGACTAAAACCGTTATCTACAACCTACGAGTTACACTTACCACTTCCCACGTCATACTTAATAATTCATCCTTGATACTTCATACTTAATAGTTCATCCTTGATACTTCATCCTTGATACTTTCCCCAATCCCTAGTCTCCACTCTCCTTAACCTATGAAAGCAGCAAGTGACATTCTGATTATTGGCGGTGGCATTATTGGTTTAGCGATCGCTGTAGAACTGAAGCAGCGTGGGGCAACAGTAACTGTTGTCACCCGCAATTTCCAAGAAGGTGCCACCCTAGCTGCAGCGGGAATGTTGGCACCGTTTTCAGAAGCGCTGCCCATCGGACCCATGCTAGATTTAGGCCTGTGGTCCCATTCACTGTATCCTCAATGGTGTACCAAACTGGAACAGATGACTGGTGTGGCAACGGGCTATTGGCCCTGTGGCTTTTTAGCACCGGTCTATGAAGGGGCAGCAGGAAATCACCAACAGCAGCTCAGCAACCAAACCGGAGTTGCTGACTGGTTAGACAAAGATAGGATTCATTGCTATCAATCAGGTTTAAGCTCGGAAGTGGTTGGTGGTTGGTGGTACCCAGAAGATGCTCAGGTGGTTCCCCAAGCACTCAGTAAAGCCCTGCGACTGGCTGCCCAAGAATGGGGAGTAGAGCTGCGTGAAGGGATAACTGTCGAGGCAATTCAGCAACACAATCGCTTAGTCTCTGGGATTAGAACCTCCGCAGGGGAATTCCATGCAGACCATTATGTCCTAGCAACTGGAGCCTGGTCTAATCAACTGTTGCCCTTGCCAGTGGCTCCAAAAAAAGGTCAGATGCTGTCAGTAAAAGCCACTAAAAATTCTCAACAACCCTTGCCACTACAGCGAGTGTTACATGGCTCTGAGGTGTATCTAGTCCCCCGTCGAGATGGGCGAATTCTGATTGGTGCAACAGTAGAGGATGTGGGTTGGCAGCCTGACAACACTACTGCTGGAATTCAAGGTTTGTTAGGATCAGCTATCCGGCTATATCCAGAAATCCAAGACTGGTCGATTCATGAGTGTTGGTGGGGATTTCGACCAACCACACCTGACCAATTCCCAATTCTTGGCACTGGTCCGTGCCAAAACCTGAGCCTGGCTACGGGTCACTACCGCAACGGTATTTTGCTCGCTCCGGTAACCGCTTTGTTGCTGGCTGACCTGATTGAGAAGCAAAAGTCTGACCCATTGTTAGATCAATTTCGATACGACCGAGTTTACCATCAACCAGCCTCAAATCAAAGCAGTGCTAATCTCAGTCTTAATCTCAGTGCTAATCTCAGTGTATCTAGTAACTCCTCCTCAACACCAGTGCTGCACTATAATTCTGCTACGCTCCGGAACTCTCACTCTGACAATGGGACGGAACCATCCCCAGCTGATTTACTGACCATTGCGGGAAAAACCTTTCGGTCTCGTCTGATGACTGGCACAGGGAAGTATGACTCTCAACAGGTAATGGCTGAAAGTATTGCAGCTAGTGGCAGTGAAATTGTGACGGTGGCCGTGCGTCGGGTACAAACCTTAGCACCAGGACACGAAGGGCTAGCGGAATCCCTGGATTGGAGGAAACTGTGGATGTTACCCAACACCGCAGGCTGTAAAACGGCGGAAGAAGCGGTGCGAGTGGCACGGCTTGGTCGGGAAATGGCGAAGCTATTGGGCCAAGAAGACAATAATTTTGTGAAACTGGAAGTGATTCCTGATCCTAAGTATTTACTCCCTGACCCCATTGGTACTCTAGAGGCAGCAGAGCAACTGGTAAAAGAAGGGTTTGCAGTTTTGCCCTATATTAATGCGGATCCCTTATTAGCCAAACGCCTAGAAGAGGTAGGATGTGCTACGGTGATGCCTTTGGGTTCACCCATTGGTTCGGGACAGGGCATCAAGAATGCTGCCAATATTGAAATCATCATTGAGGAAGCTGGAGTGCCGGTGGTGGTAGATGCTGGCATAGGTAGCCCCAGTGAAGCCACCTATGGGATGGAGTTAGGGGCAGATGCGTTATTGGTTAATAGTGCGATCGCATTAGCAGGTAATCCTATCATGATGGCAAAAGCGATGGGAATGGCCACCGAAGCTGGTCGTCTGGCTTACCTAGCTGGTCGTATTCCAATTAAAAACTATGCTAGCGCTAGCTCACCCTTGACTGGTACCATTAGCTAGCATAGATTAAATAACTTGTCAAGGTCTAGGACTGGATTAATACTTTAAGGTAACAAATCAAGCTAATCAGGAAAACTGAAGAGTAGTTATGCCAATTTTTGTTACATTCTTTGTTACATTTATATAAATAAAGTAAAAAAAGGTTGTAATCCATGCCATATACAGTAGAAGACGGCGGACGTTTAAACAATTTTGCTAAAGAGCCAAAAATGTACCAGGCAGAGCCACCCACTGCAGCGGAAAAGCGCAACTACGTGATCTTGGGTGCAACAGCTCTGATTTTAGTAAGTGGCTTGATCTTTGTGGCTTTCTCAGCTTCTGGTGTGAGCTAGGTACTGCACAGAAGAAAGCTGTTGAAAAGCCACTTGAGTTCAAGAATGTGGTTGCCATTAAAGCTTTTTGATGGCTTCCATCGCTTCTTGATAATTTTCAGTTCTGCCTTGTTCTTGGAATAAATCAGCCGCTTTTTTAAAATCCTTAATCGCTTCCTCAACCTTATTGAGGTCAAGGCTGGCTAGACCCCGTTTATAAAACGCATCGGCAAAAGTGGGTTCAATTTTTAGAGTTTCTGTGTAATCAGCTACAGCAGCTTGATACTGTTTGAGCTTACTGCGAGTTAAACCACGCTGGTAGTAAGCCATGGCATTTTTAGGGTTAATCGAGAGAGCTCGATCGTAATCCGCAATTGCTTGGAAATAGTTCTCTACTTCAGAGTAGGCATTACCTCGACTGAGATAGACCGTATCATTATTGGGTGTCAGAGCAATAGCTTTGGAAAAATCAGCGATCGCTTCGATGAACTTCTTTTGCACAAAATAGGCATAACCACGGTTGCTATAGGCTTCACCATAGTCGGTTTTAATCTTGATAGCAGCAGTGTAGTTATCAATCGCTTCTTGATAATTCCCCTGAATGTGGTGGACGTAGCCCAGATTGTAGTTGATATCAGGGTCATAGGGTTCCAGCTGCAAAGCCTGTTTGAAATTTACCATTGCCTCTGGATAATTACCATTATCTAATTGATCCACGCCCCGGTTGTAGAATTCCACAGCACTCATCCGGGGTATAGTCCTTACTGGCAATTCCCTATTAAAAGGGTCTTTCTCAACAGTGGGTTTTTTAGTAGTAGGTGGTTTATCATCCCCAGATTGGGCTGGAGTAGTAGCTGGTTTCTCCTCAACAGGTTGGGCTGGAGTAATAGCTGGTTTATCATCGCCAGGTTGGGCTGGAGTATTAGTTGGCTCTTCGGCGGAGGTGGGCTCTTCATTATCTGGCTGAGATCGGATAATGACGGGAACTGGAAGTGGCTCCTGCTGAGCATAGACAGTTGCGGTAAATCCAGTCAGTATTGTGGCAAGTCCTAGGCTAGAGATAGTTAGATAAGTTGGTTTCATGGTTTTCCTTACAAAGCCTGATGATTTCCAGAATTGTTACCCTGTGCAGTTGTCTAAAATCACTCTATTAACTTGACTTCACTATCTATCACACATCTGGTGAGTGTCCAACCGGTAACAGAAAATACATAGGGGCAAGTACGATTAGTTAAAGATGAGACAATTAAGCAGCTGAGTTGACGTTTAATAGAGATGCTCAAAGAGATGCTCAAGAAAATTGCACCACTACTGCTGCTAGTGTTGAGTCTGGCTATACATGGCTGCACAACTGGTGCCAGTGGTCTACAAAGCTATGTAGACAGCCTTAACGGTTATCAGTTTTTGTATCCCAACGGTTGGGTCCCTATCAAGGTGACTGATGGACCCGATGTCGTGTTCCACGATATTATAGAAAGCACCGAAAATGTTAGTGTGGTGATTAGCCCAGTGCCGGAAGGCAAGACCCTTGCTGATTTAGGTACACCCTCAGAAGTGGGGTATAAGCTGCAAAAAAATGCCATTGCTCCTCCCGATTCTGGTCGCACAGCCGAGTTGGTTAATGCTGAAGCTCGTGAGGTAGCAGACAAGACTTATTACCTTTTAGAATACAACGTCCAACTTCCCAGCCAAGAACGGCACAACCTCGCCAGTGTGGTGGTCAACCGTGGCAAGCTCTACACCTTCAATGCTTCCACCACTGAACGACGCTGGGGTAAGACCAAAAATGTGTTCGACGCAGTGGTTAAGTCTTTTTCAGTGAACTAGGAAACAGTTGAACGCGAACCCGTGGCCAATAGGCCAAGGTTGAAGGGTTGAACGCGCACGCGTGGCCAATAGGCCAAGGTTACAGGTTGTTTGGTTGAAGGTTACAGGTTGTTTGGTTGAAAGTTACAGGTTGTTTGGTTGAAGGTTACAGGTTGTTTGGTTGAAGGTTACAGGTTGTTTGGTTGTTTAGTTGTTCGCCAAAGGCGTGGTGATCAGGTACAGTCTTCTTTGACGCTGATTGCATTAAAACCCTATTGCCTATTGCTAGCATGCCTATTGCCTATTGCTAGCATGCCTATTGCCTATTGCCTTCAAAGCATAAGCAATGTCGCTCAAACGTTTCTGAAAATTGCTATATGGATATGCGGACTTTTGTATTAGCTTCAGCTTCTAGTGCTCGCAGACGATTGTTACAAACTGCTGGTATTGAACCGGTGGTCTGCCAAAGCAATTTTGACGAATCTCAAGTGCAGCATCCAGAGCCAGCAACCTTAGTGCAGATTCTAGCTGAACAAAAAGCAAAAACTGTTGCTGATCAATTTAGCGACGCTCTGGTATTAGGCTGTGATTCTGTATTGAGTATGGAGGGTGGGATTTATGGCAAACCCCCTAACCCCTCTGAAGCAATTGCTCGTTGGCAACAGATGCGAGGGACTACTGGAGAACTCTATACAGGTCATGCTTTAATTGACTTATCTCGGAACAAAACCATAGTGCGCTGTGGTGTAACCCGAGTTTATTTTGCCAATGTAAGCGATCGCGCTATCGAAGCCTATGTTGCTACTGGCGAACCCCTTAAATGTGCTGGTGCCTTTGCCTTGGAAGGTAGAGGGGGACTCTTTGTTGACAAAATAGAAGGCTGTCATAGTAATGTTATTGGTCTTAGCTTACCCCTACTCCATCAAATGTTACAGGAACTAGGATATGAAGTTACTGATTTTTGGCGCTTGAACTAATAACTAATAATTAAGGACTAGGGCAACAAAAAAATCTATGACCACTAAAGACGACTTTAAACAACAAATCAAAGCAGGTAACATTAGGGATGCCCTAACCCTATCCCTAGGTGAAGCAGTGGAGTTAGAAATTACGACTTGGGTATCCTCATCTAGCCCAGCTCCTAATTCCTCAGCTGAGCTAGACCAACCAACCTCTGATTGCCAAATGCGTAGTCGCATCAATATTGTTGATGGTGAAATCAACAACGAAGTTGGTTCAGAGTTTATGGGCAATGGGCCTTACACTGAACTGAAGCAATTTCACCTAGAGCAGGTAAAACAAGGATGCCAGACTATTCAGCAAAATTTGGAAAATTTGCAACAACTGTTTACAGTTGTGAGTACTACCATGGGTCGGCTACCTCAAGGCTCTGATCTAGCTACTGATAGTAGCTCTAGTCTATCTACTAAAAAACGGAATAGGGAATAGGGAATAGGAAAAAAATCCTGTGTACCTGATTGCTATGATAACAGCTATAACGATTACGGTGCGTTAATAACGCACCGTACAGATAGCTACAGATAACATATAAAATTCCAATTATGCGATCGCTACCCAACCAGTCGGATTACGTAAGAAAAGCGGTCATTCGACAATTAAAAGAGGATAGACTGTTGCCCCTAGATGATTGATTAGGGGTAGTGAAGCTATCAGCTAATTAGGGCTTGATGATTAACTCTAAAAGCATTGACAGATAAAGTTTTTAGCATTTTTTGGTCGAATAAAGTGCCAGTAAATCGGTCGAAAAAGCTCAAAAAATTAGCATTTTGGGCAGACAATATCAAAAAAATAAAGGGACAAGTATTCCGACTACCTTCTATATAATTCCCATTTCTCCTAACTCCTGACTTCTAACTCCTGACTCCTACCAATACCAAAAGACTTTTTCAGCAAACCCTAATTATAAATTGCATCTTTCAGTAAAAAGGCATAATCCCAAAGAACAGTTTCCTGACTTGGGAGGCTCGTTGAGAGTAGTTTTTTTAAAGATTATGTAAAGACAACTCCCTGATCATCATCAAATAATCACATATATAAAGATTGGGTAAAGATACTTAATTGCCAGATATTTCCTTTTAGCTTTCTTTATATACTCACTAAATAACAACGGTTGTTCCAGTTGATTAATTCCTTGACTATTCTAGTCGCGCCACAGGTCGCAACGTTGTTTAATCTACATATTTCACATCCAATATATGAACTTACTCAATTCTGGTAAATTCTTGCCTGTAGCGACTACGGCTATAGCTACCTTGGCTGCATTGAGCTTGGGAGCTTCTCCTCCTGCTGAGGCGGCATCCTTAAAAACAATCACAGCTTCAGCATTCGCACAAACTCGTTCTAGTGATGCTGATTTTCCCTTCTTTTTTACGTTCTCGTTTCCCGATGTGCCTGGAACAGGGGCAGTCGCTATAGCTGAATCTATTGCTGACACCTCTGTAGGAAGGGCGGATGCCTTTGCAAGTTCCACAGCTGAGCGAACTTCAACTGGTAATTTGTTCTTTTCAACTCAAGAGCGTCAGAAAATCCTGCGAAGGACTCCTGGGACGTTGCAGGCTTTTACCGTGACTAATGCAGATGCAGCACCGGATCCATTTAAGTCTCCTTCTTTCCGCGATGTTGTCAATAACGAAGGCATTCCTTTGTCTGTTGAAGAAGAGTTTGAGTCAGATCTGAATACATCTTTGGAGATTACATTTGATGATGAAGCCGATCAGATTGTATTTGACTTTTTAGGTAGTACTCTATTAAGAACTCAGGGGCTTTTTGAATTCTCAACAGGTATTAGGCTGGAGTCGGTAGGGTTAGGACTCTTACGCTCATTTACTATCAATGAAAGTTTTGAGCTCGCTTTTCAAGGAGGTTGGGGATTAGACGATTTGTCATTTACGCAAGATGGCAAGACTTTTTATGCTGATTTCGACAATCTTGATTTCGTAATTCCCGTTAATTCAGAATTTACTGCAGAAGATTTTCAAAATCTCGACTTTAGATTTAACGGCTCAGGTATTGTTGTAGCAGCTTCAACTCCAGAACCTGCTTCTATACTTGGTCTACTATCAGTGGGTATTTTAGGTGCTGGTTCAGTAGTTAGTAAGTTGGGTAGCAGTGACAGCTCCTACACTGACCTTACAGGTTCAGTGTAGGCTTCCCAGCCAATCCGGGCATCCCTTAGGAGGCGCTGGGCTTTAAGAACGGACTGCCCTGCCGCTCTATTTCGTATATTGATAGCTGCATTATGTTCGCGTAGCGTCGGCTTCGCCGAATCGCGGTCAAGACTGCATCCACAATGGGGACAATCATGCCACCGGACATGCAACTTCTTGGGGACTTTATTGCCACAATTGGAGCAATTCTGTGAAGTATTTTTGGGGCTTACTGGAACCGTTAACAAGCCAGCATTCTCGGCTTTGCTTGCTAGGATGGTCAAGAAGCTTGACCATCCCGCATCCAACACAGATTTAGCCAATCGGGACTTAGCCAGTCCTTTAACATTTAGTTTTTCATGAGCGATTACATCATACTTTGATAGTAGGTGGTTTGCTGTTTTGAAATGAAAATCTTTTCTTTTGTCTGATACCTTTTTATGCTGTTTTCCGAGCTGCTTGATCGCCTTTAGCCTGTTATTACCCCCTTTCTTTCTCCGGGATACTCGCTTTTGAATCACTCTTAAACGTTTTTGAGCTTTTCGATAATACTGAGGAATTTCAACGACTTCACCCTCAGAGGTAGTCAAAAAATCTTTAAGACCAACATCAATCCCAACTATTGAATCTGGATTAATATTGGGCTGAATTTCAGGAATGGTCTTGTCCTCTAGAGATAAAACCAAATAATAGCCATCACATTTTTTGGTGATAGAAGCTGTCTTGATCTTAAATCCAGAAGGAATAGTCCGATGGAGTACAACCTTAACTTTGCCTATTTTTGGAAGGTTGATCAAATTTCTTTCCAGACACCCTTCTTTCATTTGGGGATAGGTAAAGGTACGGTAGCGGTGTAGCTTTTTGAACCTAGGTCGTCCACTTCGTTTTCCGCTACTATCTCCTTTGATAAACCTGTCAAAAGCTAGCTTTACTCTCTTTACTGTATCCTGAAGTACCTGAGAATGGATGTCTTTATACCATGGGCGAGTCTTTTTTAAACTTGGAAGAGTCTTTTTTTGACTGTAGTAATCGGGATTATCCCTTAATTCCGGGAGGTAACATACAAGCGGACAAGTATTAATTGAACAGCGATTTTCTTCATACCACCTGAACCGATCGGCCAGCAAATAGTTATATTGAGCACACAACATTGACAACCAATGATCAATCTTGGTTTGCTGATCTCTTGTCGGTTTTAGCCTGTACTGATACGCGATTCTCATTTGACTTGTCCTCTCGTATATCGACCTAGTAATATTATACTATATGTTAGGATTACCGATTTTGAAAAAAGACAACTGGAGCAAGAGGCCAATCGAAGAGGGATGACCTCGTCTGAGTTTTAAGACAGCTTGATAGCTCGTTTCCCCGAACGCGCCCCGCGTCGGCTTTGCCGAATCCAAGAGACCCTGTGCAAAATTCATCCCTGGAGACGAAACCTTAGATAGTGGAGCTTTATTACATGCATATTTAACCCTTTTGCGCATAACCGACTAACCATAAAAGCTCCACTATCTTACGGTAACTTTAAGCACTCATGCTGCGCATTGAGATGTGGGGCTTCTTTTGCCGGAAGCTAAGAAATAAGTGATCACGAATCAGTAATCACGAATCAGTAATCAGTAATGCGATCGCTTTCTCTACGAGTGTGATTGCCTACGGCACAGGCTTGCGCTGAGCGCAGATCTTTTAGGTTAGTTGCGTTTGCCATTATTTTTTGCTATTATTTATTTAAAATCTGTGGAGTGTGCGCACATATCTGGTTGACTGAGAAAACTAATCAACAGCATACTGGTACAAAAGTATCTTAAAACCCAGCCGGTATTTCCGTTTCTGAAACCCCAAGCGCCTGTAGCGGGTGAAGGTAGTAACTGCTAGAAGGAACCATCACCTGGATAAGCCAGGCACTGAGTGAATTTCCGACTTCTGCACATTCGCTCCCATGGGACTGGTCACCCTTGAAAATTTTCCTCGATATCAAAGCGCAATCCATACTCAAGAAAGGTTTGGATAGTCGTCTTTTAATCCCTAACAATCCCCCAAAACTCACCATTGATATTGTTTCGACCTCAGAGAAGATCAACCGGACCATACCATTGCTCTAACTACCAGCAAAACCACCGATTACCCCTTTGGGCAAACCCTTGACAGCTTGTTGCAGCATTTCACGGGTTAGTGCTAATGCAACTGTTGCACTGCCATGTTCCATCACTCGCGCCTACCACCGGTAAGGCTCCTCGGGTGATGCACCACCCACCGCCAATCCCACTAAGCAATACTCTTCATTGAACAGGGAGCTGTCCAAGGTGTGCCCAGTCAAGCTTGTTGAGTGATCGAGATCTTCACTGCTAGGTTGCTCAACTCGTTGTCGTCTGATATATATTTAACCTAAATAATTGTAAGTAACCGAGTGTTTGTTGATGGTTGACGGTTGGGTGTTCACAGTCAGCAAGAAACTCTCAACAACAGCTATATCTTTTAAAGAATCCCAAGAATATAACCCAAGGGTGGCTGTGGGAATATTAAAAATTATTCATAATTAGTCAATCTAAACTAAGTTACAAAACTACCCTAATAAGCGCGAGTTTACTATTATGGCTCCTAGCGATGACTTCAGACAATACCTTAAGACAGGCAATATTAAAGAGGCTCTTGTCCTAGCCCTGAGCGAAGCAGTTGATTTGAAAATTACCACCTGGGTAGCCGACACCAATGCTGATTTAGATGCAGCCCAAGCAAAACCTGGTCATCGTATGTGTACCCGCATTGATACCATTAACGGTACCATCGACAATGAAGTGGGGGACCAGTTTATCGGCAATGGTCGCTATAGGGAACTGCGGCAATTTCACAATGATCAAGTGGCTCAAGGCAATCAAATTATTCAGAGCAACCTCAAAAGTCTGCATAAGCTGTTTGAAGTTCTACTCACTCTAGGTTACCCAACTAGCACTACTGGGGTTATAAAGCCTGAATCCCCTAGGGTTGAAACCCATTTATTGCCAAGCACAGAACCGGTAACTGAAACCAGAGTAGCCATAGAGTCAGTCGAGTCAGTCGAGTCAGTCGAGTCAGTCGAGTCATACACAGAGCATCGTGTCGATACAGTTACTAAAGCCGTTTTGGGGACTGGATTGGCAGCAGCAGCAGTTGCCTCTGCCTCGGAATTAGTAGCAGAACCTCCCCCAGTCGAAGTAGAACCAACTCAGACAGCACCAGAGACACCCCCAACAATATCTGCTGACCTTGAGTCAGTAACAGCTACTACCCCAGGGAACTTTGATGATTCATTCATTAATCCCTACACCGTAACTGAGCCGATCATAAAACCTGGATTGGTCGATGAAGTAGTCGATGAAGTAGTTTCTGACGCTGGTTTGTTTCCAGAGATTACTGAGAGTACTGAATTGCCAGAAACGACTGACTTGGAGGAGGAAAAAGCAATAGGAAACTTCCTACAGGATAGGTGGTCAGAAACTGAGTCAGTCTTGGTACCTCCACCCCCCATGGAAGAGGAAACAGAGATTATTCCTGACTTTCTACCAGATACGGCTCCAGAACTGGAGTCAGTCTTGGTACCTCCAACCCCGATTGAAGAAGAAACAGAGATTAGTCCTGACTTCCTACCGGATACGGCACCAGAACTGGAGTCAATCTTGGTACCTCCACCCCCAGTTCCAAAAGAAACCCAAGCTAGCCCCGAGACTTTCCTAGAAACTGAGCCTGAACTGCTAGAAGTCCCCTCAGCAGAACTGGAATCCTCACTGATGCCATCGACAGATAGCACCGAGGCGTTAGAAGCGGAAACTGAACAGGACGATTGGGATGACTCGATGTGGGAATTACTGGAGTCTGTGCCTGATCAGGAGCTAACTGACCAAGACGTTTCAGATGCAGAGATTGATCAACAATGGCAGGAATTCGTTGAAGAACAATCGGAACCTGATTTAAAGTCATCCGATGCAGTGGATAATCAAAATTGGGAACTCCTGACATTAGAAGATTTGGAGTTAACGCCCCCATCACCAGAATCCACAACTGAAACTTCAAACCAGGAATTAGAAGATGAATGGGGTGATTTGTTTGAAGAAGACACACAACAGCTTGATACAGACTCTAACCTCCTCAGCCTAGAATCATTGGAGCTAGAAGAAAATGAGGATTGGGATGATTGGATGTTGGAACAACCGGAGCACTCATCACTAGAATTGACAACTCCTGAGATAGATTCATTGGATGTCTCTGAGGATAATGAGTGGGATAAATTAACGAAAAACGCTAATCCGTTCACTGCACCAAGTAATCTCACAAGTAATCTCAATGGATCAGCAACAGATTTAGAACTTGATGAAGACTGGGATGATTTCGCAACTGATGAACTGGAATCTTATCCATCTCTAGGAAATAGCTTGGAGCTATCGACCCCTTCAAAAGATCCAGATACTTCAGAACTGACCAATGACCTAACTGATGACCATAACTTTAATCAGGAAGAATCTCAAGAGTTAGATCCGTTTCTAGAAATCTCTGATATCACCGATCAATCAGAGAAAGCATCTGAGGACCTCATGGAAGACTTGTTTGACTTTCCTGTGGCACAACAGAGTGAATCTGAGGCGATAAAACTTGATGATGATAATTGGTCTAGCCTGGAAGAGTCACTATTTATCAAGAAACCACGTAAACAAGAGGATTAGTTTGGTTGAAATCGATAATTACTCCACTTATATCCACTTATATTAGGGTAGTTAATATCTTATTAAAATGGCCGTGACCAAGACCAGAAAACGTAAGCAACCAGGAACTACTGATGCCAGCGCCGGATTAAATTCGCCACGGGTCGCACCTGATCTTAGCTCTAGATTTGGTCAAACCCTTGATGAATTTTATGGCTCTTTGGGGGATGTCTTGATTGACATCACAGCCTTAGAAGTTAACACCATGGTAGTGGAGGAAATTAAGGGAGATAAGTTCATCCCCTGGGAAACCTACCGGGATATTTACCCGATCTCAGCAGACTATCTAGAGCAACAGGGAATTCATCCGTCTTTACGCGATCGCTACCTTGAGTTACGTAAAACCTTGGAACTAGAGTACACCGTCCTTCTGAGTGATCCCCATTCACCCTTGTATGATCCTACTGTTGTAGACCAGGCGATAGGAGGCCAAGAAATCCTCACCGATCCCACAGTAGAACTGCACCAAATTAACACCCGACTACCAAACCCTACTAAAACCAGCAGTTCTGAGGAAATGCTTCAAGCGCAACAGATTCTTAAGAACCATCGTTTCTTACGTTGTTTGCGTAAGCTCAGTGAACTCAAAGCAGCACTGGATAGCCGAAATCAGGCATTGCTAAAAACTAATTCACAGCAACCAGCAAATGTCAAGTCAATCAATGATTTAATTTGCGCCCAAACTGTGATTCAACTAGATGGTGATGTGATCAACCGCTATGCTCAGGAAATTGTTAACCATCCTGATCGAGATTTGATTCTACACATCCACAAGCAAGGAGTCACTGCTAGTCAACAGCAGTGGAGAGGATTGCTAGAATTTATTTTGGGTTTGGTACAGGCGTCAGTTAGATGGGGTAATGGTCAGAGTTTACCTTGGGGCAATTGATGTACTCGAAGACCACAGTAAAGATTACGGTTTGCTGATTCTAACCCTTAAAACTTACCACTACCGATTAAGTAAAGTAACGCCATCCTAACCGCAACTCCACTAGTCACCTGTTGAGGGATTAAGCTAATCTGGGGATCATCCATCAGCTCAGAACTAATTTCAACGCCTCGGTTAACTGGACCAGGATGGAGAATGTGAACATTGGGTTGGCAAAGTTGGAGGCGCTCCCCGGTAATCCCATAACGCTGATGATATTCTCTCAAACTAGGCAACAAATGACTCGTCATACGTTCTTTTTGCAGCCGCAAGGTCATGACAAAGTCAGCATCTTTTAGTGCTGCTTCAATGTCCCAGTGAACATATAGCTTAGGATGACTAATTGGTAACTGTTGCGTAGACGTAAGGGAATGGCTGGCTTGACTTGTGATCGGTACCGTTGTTTTTAAAATCAGAGGGGTTTCGGTGTACTGACGCTGGTGAGCAAGGCTAGACTTAGCCAATAACTGTTGCTGTTGCTTTTCCCTAGGTTGTTGGAGACGAGTACTACTGTACTCAGCAAATAATTGCGGAAGTAGAGTAGGTGGTCCAGCGAGATGAACCTCTGCCCCTGTCGCCAGGAGACTCCAGATATTGGAACGGGCAACTCGTGAGTGCAAAATATCTCCAACAATGGTAATCTTTTTTCCAGCAAGCAGTTCTATACGGGGATTGTCCCAGTCTAAGCAAGAACAAATTGTAAACAAATCCAGCAATCCTTGAGAAGGATGTTCATGTTGACCATCACCAGCGTTAAGTACACTTACCTGGACACCAAGTCGATTCATCTCAGTAGCAATAATTTGAGGAACTCCCGCCTGCCGATGGCGAATCACCATCATATTAGTTCCCATTGCCAGGTAAGTCTTCGCTGTATCAAGAATCGTTTCGCCCTTGCTTAAGGAAGATGTTCCTGGTGCAAAGTTTAGGATATCAGCAGAAAGACGCTTAGCCGCTAGTTCAAAACTGCTACGAGTACGGGTTGATGGTTCAAAAAACAAATTCGCAACCACGTGACCCTGTAGTGCAGGTACCTTTTTGGTGCGCCGGGACAATACTTCCCGAAAGCTAGCGGCAGTTTGTAAGACTGTATTGTATTCATCTGGCGTAAAATCAGCCAGGGCAAGAATATGGCGGCGAGTCCAGGTGGCATTTGCCATATAAGTCGTCAAGCAATTCAATAATTTAGCTTTGCTGCTCGTGACAGCTTTGAGAATTTCTGACACCCAGGAAACCCTAGATATCGATTAAGGTTAGCAGGTCGAGCAGTATTACCTACTTGGTATTATTGAGCCCCAACACCTAAGATAACCTCAGCGCAAACCTGTGTTAACCAAGAAAGCTCGTTTAGTGTTCGGTCAACTGATATCCTGTCCGGTTGAATACTTATCATTCAATGAGGTGCGCTTTCCGTTGGCGAATTAGATTCGCCACGGGTCGCACCTCTTGATAATTGATCACTAGTTATTGTTCGGACAACACCGATTTATGAACAGGCGATGACAGATTGGTGGACGTTTTATCAATGACTGATCACTAACGACAAAACGCAACAGACCATTTTAAAAGTGATTAACCGGACTTGATCTAACACATCTATTATTTAATTGAGGGGTATAACCCGTCATGCCAACTATTAAATAGTATGCTCTACTCAAGAATGTGGATCAAGAGGCACACATTTTTGTTGCTGTGCTTTAATCTTTTGCTGAACTCTAACTGGTACTCCCTTCACTGCTTTGCCATAGAGGCGTTGAAACTCCCGCTCAAAATGGGCAGCAACCATAGGACTATGAATAACTAATACCGTCTCATCGTTCCTGGTATTTGCTGCTTTTGACCAGTTGTGAGAGCCTGTAATCACTATCTTTCCATCCAGAATGGCAAATTTGTGATGTAAGACATCTCCTTCTGGCAACTGAGGCACACCGACGGTAGCAATCGGTTGACGCCAAGGACGGTTACCAGTCTCATATTTACACTTGTGAGCAACAGCTACTCCCATCATGTCCAAACCCTCACTGTAATAGCGAAAGGCAAAACTTGGCTCAATTAGCGCTTTGACCTTAACACCTTGTTGATGGGATTCCTCTAAAACATTAGTTAGCCGTTGCTCGGAAAAGACAAACAAAGCTATGTGAATGGTTTCCTTAGCCTGAGGAAGGATTTCAGCGATCAGACCATTGCTACTCTGATGCCAAGGTTTGGTAGTGGAGGTTGGGGAGAATTGTATCGCGATAGTTGTATCCCCCACAGTCGTATCCCCCACACTGGTATCCCCCACACTGGTATCCCCCAGTGTCACCTGCTCTACTGGTCGCCATGGCTTCTTGAGACCAAACTTACTGTCTGGTTTACCCCCAGCACCATCCCCCCACATCAGGTTAAATTCCTGGGTGAATTGGTTAGCTAACTCTACACTGTCAATCTTGAGCAGATTGTTGGCATTGCCACGACTCTCTCGAAACTGAAAGTCACCATGTAGATCACTAAGAGTGAAGTTGGCTGAGGTAATAATAGAAACTTTGTTATCAATAACTATAAACTTATGATGCATTAAGCCACTGCCCCGAGAACCATCCGCTGTGTCATCAATCATAGGTACACCACCATTTCCTAAGATGATTAAAGCGTCTCCTTCTGAAATTTCCCTTGCACTCAGCTGACCATCTCCGTCACGGTCGATCAATATTAGGGACTCATTGTAGCGTGAGCGTTCTCTTTGGCGCAGTTTTGCCACTGACTCAGCGGTAAGTTTACTGACCGGAAGACTGTAGTTATTGTCTAAAATGACTCTGACCTTGACACCAGCTTGCTTACGTTCTACTAGAGCTTGGGCAATTCTGGGCATACGCAACTCCTGAACCGCCACATCTACTGTTGACTTTGCTGATGCGATCGCATCCACAATCACTTGCTCCAAGTTATCTCCCTCCCGAGTTACTCCCCGGTAAGGATCTATGTATTGGGCTGACCTACTATGATTAAAGTAAGCCTGAACCCAAGGGTCTTGGGGCAGAGGGGGCTCAAGAGAAACCTGTGGCTGAGCTTGTTTACAGCCACACAAAATCAATAGTATCAGCAAAAGATAATACAAATTCCAGTAAATGCACGCTGGTTGGGAACTCAAGGCATCAAAAAACCCGATTGAATAGCTGATTTCCTCATGCTAACAGCACAATCTTCAAATAGATGCAGTTGTTGAATTAACATAAAATACCAGGGGATATCAGTTGCCATCTTGTTCAACTACCCCCCCTAATTGCCTTTTTCTGATGGAATGGCTTATACCGAAGCCTAATTAGCGGGTTAGGGAGTTTAACCCGAACTACTGTCTTATGCCAAGACGAAAGAAAACATTCCCGTGTGGCCACAAGGGGTATGGTAAAACATGCCACCGATGTGATCAAAAAAACCGAGCACGGGAAGAGAAAAAACAGCAAAAACAGCAGTGGGAGTCTAGTTTTGAAGATGATCCCATTGACTTAAAAAACCTTCCTACCCATGTGGTTGTCAAAGCCCGTGGGATAATTGCTGGTTTGGAGAATCACCAAGATTACAGAGAATTTGGTGGCAAGCGGCTGCGCCACAACCGCTGGATCATTAGTATTCCTGTAACTCGCAACTACCGAATGATTTGTCACGACCAGGGTAGCTTATTGGTTCCTCACGCAGTTTTGTCCCACGAGGATTATAACGTTGGCAAACCAGGTGGTTAGTTGTTATTCATCAGTTATTATTCATCAGTTATTAATCATCAGTTATTAGTCATCAGTTTGAGAGAGACCTGGAAAGGTTATATGCTGAAGGTAGAGATAGCTGGTTGCCTGAAAACCCATGCAAATTTATCTGGACTATAGCGCCAACACACCACCAAGCCCAGAAGTGATTACAACTATGCAAGAAGTGCTTACCCAGCAGTGGGGTAATCCTTCTAGCTTACACCAGTGGGGTCAGCGAGCGGCCATTGTACTGGAACGAGCTAGAATACAGGTAGCTAGGTTAATCAATGCACCAGCAGAATCGATTACATTTACCTCTGGCGGTACTGAAGCGGATAATTTGGCAGTGATGGGGGTTGCTCAAGGCTACAAAACACCCCAGCATATGATTATTTCTAGTGTAGAGCATTCTGCGATCGCTCAACCAGTAGCCTGGTTGGAACAGTGGGGTTGGCAAGTGACTAGGCTACCAGTGGATTCTCTGGGAATGGTCAATCCCGGTGATTTAAAAGCTGCCCTACAGGCAAATACAGTTTTAGTCTCCGTCATTTACGGTCAAAGTGAAGTAGGTACGCTCCAACCTATTTATAAACTTGGACAAATTGCTCGTCAACAGGGTGTTCTGTTTCATACCGATGCAGTTCAAGTAGCAGGACGGCTATCGATCGATGTTCAACAACTACCGGTGGATTTGCTGTCGATTTCCAGTCACAAAATTTATGGTCCGATGGGATCAGGGGCACTGTATATCCGCCCTGGTGTGGAGTTAGTGCCCCTGATATCCGGTGGTGGACAAGAATCCCGATTGCGGTCTGGAACCCAGGCGTTGCCACTGATTGCTGGGTTTGGCATGGCGGCAGAACTAGCAGCAGTGCAAATGCTAAAAGAGACACCTCGGTTAATTCGATTACGCGATCGCATGTTTGACCAACTGGCTGATACCCCCAATCTCATTCCCACTGGTTCTAGAGACTATCGCTTACCCCATCATGTTAGTTTTTGTGTGACTTCCCCTACTGAGGGGGTGACTGGCAAAACTATAGTGCGTCAGTTGAATCAGGCTGGTATTGGGATTAGTGCAGGTTCCGCTTGCCACAGTGGTAAACTTAGTCCGAGTCCGATATTGTTAGCAATGGGTTACAATGCTCCAGCTGCTTTGGCTGGAATTCGGTTGACACTGGGGCGAGATACCACAGAAGCTGATGTAGATTGGACGGTGATGGTACTCAAGCAAATTTTAGAACGACTGATGCCACAACCAGCATTATCCAAGGTCTAACTTTGCTAAAAAAAGGCTCAATTGCTCCTATGGGTAGGGTTGATTGGGTGGAATTAATGTGGCGAGACATTTATCTTTGAAGTCATTAGTATTAAAGTCTTTGATAAAGACACATACGGACAGACTCATGAGTGAACTTCCTTTGACCTTAGAAGATGCGATCGCTCAAGCTAAAGAAGCGACCAAAGCCGCCCTAGATGATGGTCAAACCAGGGTACAAGTGGAGTTGGTCTTTCCAGAAATTGCCCTGCAAGCCCAGTCAATTGCCCAAGCATTTATTCCTATTTTTGAGCAGTATGGCTCCGGACTGAAAATATTCTTTCCTGATACTGGTGCTTCAGCCCTTGCCCTTCGTGACTGGGGAGAGGTACCGTTTAAAATTACTGATGTTGGCACCAGTCGCTCCCCAGCAGAAACTAGAATTGATGATGATGACCAGGTTTTCTTGCTAGTGGGCCCGTCTGCAGTGGAAGTAGGCCAAGTGGAAAAGATTTGTAATTTGGCTGGGGATCGCCCCTGTGTAATCCTAAATCCTCAGCTGGAAGATGTCTCAATTGTAGGGATTGGCTATGCCGCACGTCAGTTGCGCGATCGCTTCCTGAAAACTCTGCAGTCTTGTTATTATCTGCGACCCTTTCCAGGAGGGGCTCTATGGCGTTGTTACCCTTCTGTGTGGCAAGTATGGCTAGAAATTGATGATGAGTATCAGTTAGTGACTGAAGAAACCAGCAAACCGACAACAGAGGCTATTGAGCAAATTATACTTAAGGCAAATCTAGTTAACACAACTAGCCCAGAAGATGCTCAAAATATACCATCTGCCCAAAAAAAACAGTCGTTCTTCTCAGGTATCCAGAAATTCTTAAATGCTCTGAGTCGTTGAACTCACAGTTGAACTGAGATAGGAAAAACGTTATAAAAAATCTAGCTAGCGAGGCAAGAAAACCTCGTCTGTATAGATCCGGAAGTGTTAAGCTACCTCTTGGCTAGTTAGTGAGATGAAATTTTAGAACTATCATAGAGGAGTAACTTAGTTGACGATTTGCGGTACAAAACGATACGATCATTATGTCGTCAAAGGTAGCTCGGTGACTAAGTACATCAAACTCAGAGTTGCTGCTGAGTGAGTCGGGGTCAATGTCAGAACGTGAGCTTGATGGGAAACGGCAGGGATAATCAAAGCCATTAAAACTCCATGACTGACAGCGCCGAGCTGCTCGCTTAGTATCAAAGCAAAATTAAGAATGACCCAGACTTATGCAACGAGCCTTCAAGACCAAGTTAAAACTTAATAATAGAAAAAAAACCTTGATGGCTCAACACGCTGGGTATTCTAGGTTGCTTTGGAATTGGGCTTTAAAAAATATGTGGAACGAATCCTATAAAGCCGGGCTAAAGCCTTCTGCTAACAAGCTGAAAAAGTTCTATACCAATCATGTTAAACCTCAATATCCTTGGCAGTATACCTTAAGTTATAGGGTTTATCAATTCGTATTCAGGCACTTAGGAGAAGCGTTTAACCGATTCTTTCAAGGGAGATATCAACACCCTAAGTTCAAGAAGAAAGGTAGAAATGATAGCTTCACCCTAGATAATTGTGGGAAGGTCATGGAGTTTTCAGGAACTCGGTTGAAACTCCCTTTTATTGGGTGGATTAGCACTTATGAACCTTTACCTGGAATCCAGACGAAGCGGGTTACAATCAGTCGAGTAGCCGATTCTTGGTATATTTCTTTGGCCTACGAGTTGGAACCTGAACCCACTGTTAAATGTAGAGAATATCTAGGTGTTGATGTCGGGGTTAAAGTTCTAGCCACCTGTTCAGATGGGACTGTATTTCCTAATCCTAGAGCTTACAAACAAGCTCAGAAAAAGCTGGCTAGACTTCAACGAGAACTATCTAGAAGAACTATGGGTTCTGCCAATAGAAATAAGACAAAGCTGAAATTAGCTAAAGCCCATCAACGTGTTGCTAACATCCGGAAAGATGCAATTCACAAATTAACCTCTTGGCTTTGCAAAAACCACGCAGTCATTGGGTTAGAAGATCTAAATGTTTCCGGTCTGCTAAAAAACCATAAGGAACGCAGGTGCGATAGCCGATTCCGCTCCGCTCTTTATGAAATTCGTAGTCAAGTCGAATACAAGTCTGAGTGGTACGGTTGCTCATTGGTATTTGTAGATAGATTCTACCCATCCACTAAAACTTGTTCTAGTTGTGGTCATGTTCAGGAAATGCCACTTAAAGAACGAGTTTTTGATTGTGAGGTTTGCGGTGAAGTCAAAGACCGTGACTATAACGCCAGCCTGAATGCACGAACGTTTTGCCGAAGGCTATTCGGTCTAAGCCTGTGGAATAGGAAGTGCCGACACCCTATGAAAAACCAGGTAACTGGAAAGAAGCAGGAAGGGAACTTTAATACGGTTTTTACCGGATTATATCAGTTTCTCGTCGCAGGAAACCGGCGAACTTGCCAAGGCAAAAGGTTAAAAATGTTCGCTTAATGTGGAATTTTAGCTTTCCGAATGTCTAACAACCTAGATGCTCAGCCACCAGCAGTAATCAAAGACGAATTTAACCTAGATAACTTCCTCGAGGATATACCGGATATAGAGGAAGTGGCACAACCAACCACTGATATCCTCCAAATCGAGTCCGATGATGCTGCAGAACCAAAAGTTGGCATGGCAGAACTTAATACCTTAGCTGATATCTTTGAAGGTCAGACCCCTGATTTGGATCAAACCTGGCAAGAAGAAGAAATTATCGCTCCAGATAACCAGCAGTTGTCTAGCCAATCAGAAAATACTATAACTACAGACGAACCAAAGGATTTATCTGACCTGATTAAAGAACTTGATGGGTTGGACATTCCAGAGGCAGCAGAGTCTACCGAGGAAGATTTACTCAGTTTGTTCGATGAGGAATTTCCAGAAGAAGCAGCTTTTGAGTTACTACAGTCAAGGGAGTCAACTCCACAGGAGATTCAACCTAACCCTACTCCAAGCCTGACAGACAAAGACCTTGAAGAATTATTTGCTGTTGGGAGTACTGAAGGAAACCTAACTCAAAAAACTAACCCAGCGGATGAATTAAGTAGTTTATTTGATGATACCTTTTTTGAAGAAAATAGCTCAAGCTCGGAAAGTAATCCTCCCACAAAATTAGATAGTTATGGGATGGGCAAACAGCAGCCTATTCGACCAAGCACACCGCAGGTCGAGCCCACCCACAGCCCTCGCCCGGGTCTGACCAACACCGACCTGAATGAATTAGATTTCAATCTGGTCAATGAGTTGGAGCTTATTCCAACTCACCCCCCTGCAAACCATCACCAACCAGCAATTAAATCCCCATCAATGACAGGGTCTTCAAACCCCACCTCGACTTCAGATCGACCCAGTGAGGCGTCTACACCTGGTCTTAATTCAAGTGTAAAAGGAAAAAATAGAAAATCCGATCCCATAAAATCAAACAAATTACCAGATTCATCACCAAAACCCTTACCAACAACCCAAGATCAATGGCAGCAATTAGAGCAGCTGTTGGCAGAAGCTACGGCCCATTACCAAAACGTTGATTTTGAAAGTATAAAACCCCTGGATGTGAGCTTAGCCACTGTTGAAGTGGGATCAGAGCAGACAAGAATTTTTGATGAACTAGAACTCCTATTAAATGAAACTAGTAGCCCTGAACCTAACCACTCCCTAGACCAAGAAACCCGGAAAACCAATCAGGCGGACTCAGTAGAGGATGACTTTAAAGACCTCGAGCACTTGCTAGAGCAGGCAAATCAAAGCATCTCTGCTATCCCAGGAGGGATAAACCAGGAGCTGTCCCGCCAAACCAGGCGTCCGAGATCTAAGCTATTTGAACAAACCATGCGGGTACCGGTTAAACAACTGGACACCCTGAGCAATTTAGTCGGAGAACTGGTGGTTGGTCGCAATACCTTAGAGCAAGATCAAGAACGGCTGCGGCAATTCTTAGATAATTTATCCCATCAGGTATCGAGCCTCAACGATGTGGGTTTGAAAATGCGGGACTTGTATGAGCGAACCCTGCTGGAAAATTCCCTATTGTCTAGTAGTAAGATTTACCGAACTACAAGCATCCAAGAACGGGAACAAGGAAACCAGAATTACTCCAGCGTAGAAGACTATCACCCTCTAGAAATGGACCGCTTTACAGGGTTCCATTTGCTATCCCAAGAGATCATTGAGCTGATTGTCCGGGTCAAGGAGTCGGCATCTGACATTGAGTTTTTGGTGGATGAAACCGACCAAGTAACTCGTACCCTCAGACAGGTAACCAATCAACTCCAAGAAGGACTGACGCGATCGCGTATGGTGCCCTTTGCCCAAGCAGCAGACCGAATGCCCCGTGCAGTCAGGGAAATTTCCTTGCAGGAAGGCAAGGAAGCCGAGCTACAGGTTGAGGGGCGGGAAACCTTGATTGATAAAATGATCTTAGAACACCTCTATGATCCTATGACCCACCTGGTCAACAATGCCATTACCCACGGGATTGAGCTACCAGAAGAACGGCTGGCTGCGGGGAAGCCTAGGGCGGGTAAAATCACCCTGGGGGCATTCTACCAGGGAAATCAGACGGTGATTTCCATCTCGGATAATGGGGCGGGCATTGATCCAGATCGAATTAGAGCTAAAGCCCTTGAAAAGAATCTGATTTCCCCAACTGAGGCAAAAACCTTGAGCGACTTGGAGTTGTTCAATTTCATCTTCCACCCTGGGTTCACCACTGCTGAGAAAGTGACTGACACCAAAGGTCGAGGAGTAGGTATGGATGTGGTGCGCACCTGCTTAAGTGAAATTCGGGGAACCATTACTATCGACTCTAGTCTCGGGCAAGGAACCACCTTTACCATTCGCTTACCCCTGACCCTGAGTATTTGTAAAGCCCTCTGCTGTGTAAGCGATCGCGCCAAAATTGCTTTTCCCATGGATGGGGTGGAAGATATGCAGGATGTCTCCCCTGATTGCATTCAGACCAATTCCCAAGGTCAAGCCTTTCTTCAATGGCGGGACACCCAGATCCCATTCAAGCCCCTCTCAGAGTTGCTGACCTACCATAGCCAACTCAGCAGGGCTAGTGTCTATGGCAGCCAACGGGAAGACAACTTGATTTCTGTGGTGGTACTGCGCAGTACAGGTAACATGCTCGCCGTAGAAGTTGATCAGGTATTAGGGGAGCAAGAAATTGTTATTAAGCAAATCGAAGGCCCTGCACCTAAGCCAGTAGGCATTACCGGGGCGACCGTCTTAGGGGATGGTCGCGTGATGCCCATTGCTGACGTCTTAGAACTGATTGACCTTGCTATGGGTCGGATTCGTAAAGATGGTGGTGTTGCGATCTGGCAAAGGATGGAAACTCCAACCGCCACCGGAGCCGAGGCCAATCTAATCAAATCTGATCCCATGGTGTTGATTGTGGATGATTCAATCACAGTCCGAGAACTTCTTTCTATGACCTTCAGTAAAGCTGGTTATCGGGTAGAACAAGCCCGTGATGGTCAAGAAGCCTGGGATAAACTTCGGTCTGGTTTGCCTTGCGAGATCGTATTCTGTGACATTGAAATGCCCAGAATGGATGGTCTAGAACTGCTATCTCGCCTTCAAAAAGACCCAGATTTGTGCGAAATCCCCCTGGCCATGCTCACCTCTCGTGGTGCTGATCGACACCGGAAAGTAGCTGCTGATCTCGGTGCTAGAGGCTATTTTACCAAACCCTATCTAGAAGACGTGCTACTAGATGCTGCCCAACGAATCAGGCAAGGGGAAGTGTTGTTAGCTCGAAGTAATTAACACAGGTAATCCCAATGGGTAGCTGCGGGCAGCATCCTCAACCAAATCATCCCAATCCCAAACCAAAGACCATGACCAGACCTGGTTAGGGTAACAATACCTCTGGAGGATCGTACTTTTCGGGATCTAGAATCGGGGAATGGGAATTATGGATTGGGTACTTTAACAACTAAGCTAATGACAATAAAAGCGTTTGACTTGAATTCGCATCAAAATACGGCATCGGGTAAGACAGGTCGGTTTCGCAATTGGATAGTGGGGTTCACGAAAAAACCGATCTCTCTCAATTCCCCAGCTTCCAATCCCCATTTCCTAATACCATTGATGACACTATCGTTTTGGGGACTACCTATCCTATCAGGGTTAGCAGCCAAAGCCTCAGATATCCCACTGAAAGTGGGAGTCGTGCAGCGCTTTGGAGATGAAGAAACTGACAAGCTCACCCTGAAAGCTGCCCCGGACGATCAGCTAACCGTCAAATTTTTAGGCGGTGATATGCAACCGAAAACCAAGCAGCTTAGCAGCCTCAAGCTGGAAATAGTCAATAAACCGTTACAGCAGCCGCAGATCGAAGAGTACGTGGTCTTGAGTAACCATGGGACCTTTGAAACTGCAGAAGATAGTGCCAATAAATGGCGGGAAAAGGGGATTGAGGTGGAAATTGCCAAGCCTGACCGCTGGCAGGTGTGGGCAAAACGGAGTGTTTATCAAACCCCTTTATTGCGACGTCTACTGCTAGCAAGTATCAAAGCCAAAGGTGATACTATTGCTTATATTGATACTAACGTTGTCACCGAGGTGCCCCATGCTTCCTTTGTAATTGGTGACTATCGCTACCATCGACGGGAAATCGATATTACTGCTGGCAAAAATCGGATCTGGGTTAGCAAAGGAGACAATAACCGTAGGACAAGACTTTATCCTGGTAGTCTACGGATCCAGCCCAATGCCTATGGTGACTATACCTTAGTAAATCAGGTACCTCTAGAAAGCTATTTGCGCGGTGTAGTACCTCATGAAATTGGACCTGGAGCACGCTATTCAACCGTAGCTGCCCAGAGCATTATTGCTCGCACCTACGCCTTGCGGAACCGACGCCGATTTAATGTTGATGGTTACGAACTCTGTGCGGATACTCACTGCCAGGTTTATTTCGGAATAAATCAAACCAATCCGGTGGCTGACCGTGCGATCGCAGCCACTAAAGGTTTAGTGCTGACCTACAACAATGAGTTAGTAGATGCCCTGTATTCAGCGGCAACTGGTGGAGTCAGTGCCCCTTTCAGTGATGTTTGGAATGGGTCAGAACGTCCTTACTTAAGAGCAGTGGTAGACTCCCCATACTCCCTCTGGAATTTGTCACAAAAATCCTTAGCAGACGAACAAAATTTCCGTGAGTTCATGAACTTGAAGCAAGGATTTAATGAGACTGACAATAGTTACTTATTCCGGTGGAAGTACAACAATAGCTTAAAACAAGTCACCAGCCATTTACAACGCTATCTCAAAAAAACCAAACACCCCCTTGCCAACTTCACTACCATTGAGCATATGGAAGTGGTAGAGCGTTCACCAGCAGGACGAGTGCTGAAAATGGCGGTCACAACCGATCGGGGTATGCTGGAGCTGAGTAAAAATGAAGCCCGCAGCGCCTTTGGTCCTCCCCGCAGCACCCTCTTCTACGTAGACCCGATTTATGACAAAGCCAACCAAACCCTCAAAGGCTTCGTGTTCGTAGGTGGTGGCTTTGGACATGGGGTTGGCTTTAGCCAACACGGTTCCCAAAATTTAGCTAAACTCGGTTGGTCCGCAGAAAAAATTCTCAGCTTCTATTATCCTGGTACTCAAATTCAGCCTTTGAACAATTCTATTATCTTCTGGCAAAATGCCAGCGCACTAGTCACGCCCTAGTCTAATCAAGGGTAAAAGGGGGGAGAAGGTGAAGATACGGAAGAATTTCAGAAAAATTACCTTCTTCTCCTCCTTGATTTACCTTGGATTTAGCGTGATTTCGCCATCATCCCATTACATCATTATCTCATCACCCGATTTTCGGCGATGGGGAAGTAAAGAGCTCAAAGAGTAAAACACCCAACTTCTAAGCTCTGTTACTTCCCCTCTGTTATTAGTACTTATATTAGTACTTAGTAGAGTGCTTCCTCTTGATGAGTTTCGATCGTGCAATCAGAGGTGGGGTAGGCCACACAGGTCAAAACGTAGCCAGCGGCCATTTGGTCATCATCCAGGAAAGATTGGTCTGACTGATCAATAGTACCACTGGTTACTTTGCCAGCACAGGTAGAGCAAGCACCCGCACGGCAGGAATAAGGCAGATCTAAACCTTGCTCTTCAGCAACGTCGAGAATGTATTCGTCATCAGGAACGTCAATGGTTGTATTTATACCTTCCGCTTCATTTTTCAAGGTGACTTTGAAAGTAGCCATGTTTTACTAATCCCCTTTGTTATTATTACTTAGATTATTACTTAGTAAAGAGCTTCCTCGATTTAGCGTGATTTCGCCATCATCCCATTACATCATTATCTCATCACCCGATTTTCGGCGATGGGGAAGTAAAGAGCTCAAAGAGTAAAACACCCAACTTGTAAGCTCTGTTACTTCCCCTTTGTTATTAGTACTTATATTAGTACTTAGTACAGTGCTTCCTCTTGATGAGTAGTGATCGTGCAATCAGATTGGGGGTAGGCCACACAGGTCAGAACGTAGCCAGCGGCCATTTGGTCATCATCCAGGAAAGATTGGTCTGACTGGTCAATAGTACCACTCTCTACTTTGCCAGCACAGGTAGAGCAGGCACCCGCACGGCAGGAATAAGGGAGATCTACACCTAGCTCCTCAGCAGTGTCGAGAATGTATTCGTCATCAGGACAGTCAATGGTTTGATCCCCATCTGGCGTTTTCAAGGTGACTTTGTAAGTTGCCATGTTTTAGTAATCCTCTCGATTTAAAACAATAGTAGAGACTTTGTGAGTATACGGCAAAAGCCTATCCTTTGGTTGAAGGAGCTTGGCATGCTTATTTTTACTCCATCTCTGATACTACGGGAAAACTCTCAGTAGATTAAGACCGATTAAGAATGAAAGGCTTAATCGCCAAAATGATAAGTTTTACTTATATAATATTCACAAGTATCTACACCAGAGACTTAGCTGTAAAACCACTCCATGAAAATGCTCTAATATCTAGGTTTAACAGGTTTTTTAAAGATCCTATCTCCCTAAGATAACTTCGGCAAAATCCTTAGGAATTTATAATTAGAAATACTTATAATTACCATCCAAGACCTGTATCAACACATGAGGTGATCCGCTGATGGGCTGATGGATAAAAAAGTATATCACCTGCCAGGCTTGATACCGGTTTTGCGGTATCATGGTAAGTTTGCAGCGATGCAGCGCGGTCTTGGGGAGGCAGCGCGGTCTTGGGGGTTCCCCCCATGAGCGACTGCCGTGGTTTCCACGGGGCTTTCAAGGTGCGGACGCAGGTTCCGCACGCAGCCCCTCCCCATGAGCGACTGCATCAAGACAGTGACCAGCAAAAAAGGAACAGAAATTGCAATGGCTCAGATGTATTACGATACCGACGCTAACCTAGACCTACTGGCCGATAAAACTATAGCTATCATCGGCTATGGTTCTCAAGGTCACGCCCACGCCCTTAATCTTAAAGAGAGTGGCATGAATGTGATCGTGGGACTCTATCCCGGTAGTAAGTCTAAGGCCAAAGCTGAAGAAGCAGGCTTAACCGTCCACACAGTGGCTGATGCTGCTAAAGCGGCTGACTTGGTGATGATCCTGCTGCCGGATGAAGTGCAAAAAACCATTTATCAGGCAGAAATTGAGCCAAATCTGACCGAGGGTAATGTTATTGCCTTTGCCCACGGCTTCAATATTCATTTTGGTCAAGTTGTTCCCCCAGAATTCGTAGATGTGATCATGGTTGCTCCCAAAGGTCCAGGGCATTTGGTGCGGCGCACCTATGAACAGGGAGAAGGGGTACCTTGTCTATTTGCTGTTTACCAGGATGCCACAGGCCAAGCACGCGATCGCGCCATGGCTTACGCCAAAGGAATTGGTGGTACCCGTGCCGGCATTCTCGAAACTACCTTCCGGGAAGAAACAGAAACTGACCTATTTGGTGAGCAAGTCGTATTGTGTGGCGGCTTGAGTGAATTGATTAAATCCGGATTTGAGACCCTAGTCGCTGCTGGTTATCAACCAGAATTGGCCTATTTTGAATGCCTTCATGAAGTCAAACTGATTGTTGACCTAGTCGTCGAAGGTGGTTTAGCTAACATGCGGGATAGCATCTCCAACACTGCTGAATATGGTGACTATACCCGTGGGCCAAGGATTGTTACTGATGAAACTCGCGCCGAGATGCGTAAAATCCTCAAAGAAATTCAATCAGGTCAATTCGCCCGTGAATTTGTCTTGGAAAATCAGGGAGGTAAACCCGTCTTCACTGCTATGCGCCGTCAGAATAAAGAACATCCCGTCGAGGAAGTCGGTAAAGACTTACGCGCTATGTTCAGCTGGTTGAAAAAAGTCTAAGCATTGTTAACTGTTGACGGTTTACTATTAACCTTTTAAATCAGGAATTACTTAAATTTGGCAGGACTTACGTCATGACTCTACTTGTCGGATGGGGAAATAACTCATATTTGGCGTAAGTCCTGTAAATTCTAGATTTTATAGCAGTCGAAGTCAAGGTTAAGACATATTTCTGTTCCCTGTTCCCTATTCCCTGTTCCCTTTAAAGCCAAATATTATGTCCTAAACTATACTTCCGTTGCTATAGTGGGACGATTATTAATCCAAGGGTTTGCTGCTTCCAACTGAGCCGCTAATGCCAATAGTGTTCCTTCTGATGCTGGAGGTCCCACTAACTGAATTCCTACAGGTAAGCCCTTCTCATCAAAACCAACAGGAATTGCGATCGCAGGAAGTCCAGTAGCATTAAATGGTGGACACGGTCCAATCCAATTAATAATATTCTCCAAGGTTTCTTCATAACTCAAATCGTCCCACTCTCCTACCCGAATCGGTGGATGTAAATAAGTCGGTAACACTAGCACATCATAGTTGTTAAAGAATCCCACAATTTGACGCGCTATAATTTGTAGCTTAGTCACCGCTTGTAAGTATTCCCCAGCAGAACCGGATTGTTCAGCAATCCAGCGATTCATCGGACTTAAGGCTTCTAAGGGAATTCCTGCTGACGTTACCCCAGCTTGCCATACTGTCTTAAACGGTTCTACTATGTCACTGAAATCTGGACAACCCGGTTCAACCAGATGTCCCATCCCTTCCAGTCGCTGCACCGTTTCCACCACAATCTTTTCACATACAGCTGACGCTTCTCCCATCGGTTTAATCGATGTGGCAAAACTAATCCGTAAATTATCCAGTTCTTGATCGGTAGCCTCTAGAAACGATATCTCTGGGTCAGGTAACCAGTAAGGGTCTCCAGTAATATAGCCAGACATCACATCCAGTAAAGCAGCTGCATCAGCTACCGTCCGTGCCATCGGACCAATACTAGCAATACCACTTTGAAAGTCTCCTACTGGAGCGTAAGAAATACGACCTCGTGTCGGTTTAATCGCCACCAAACCACAGCAAAAGGCTGGACCGCGCAGGGAACCCCCACCATCGGAACCTTGGGCAATGGGAGATAAGCCAGCTGCTACTGCTGCCGCTGAACCCCCACTAGACCCCCCTGGTGTGTAGTCCAGATTCCAAGGATTGCGAGCCGGTGGAAATCCTGGGGGTTCGGTATAAGGTAACGAACCCAGTTCAGAGGTAGCAGTTTTACCTAAAATAATGAATCCAGCTTGCTTGATCCGGGTGATTACCCCATCATCATACTCAGCAATATTGTCTTTGAGGGCAGCAACACCAAAAGTAAAAGGGAGTCCTTCTACAGCCCTGAGGTCTTTAATCGCAATTGGAACACCGAAAAATGGAGCAAGTTTAGAAGTATCCGTAGTTTCGGCAAGTTGTTCGGTTTTGGCTTTAGCATCCGCAAGTGCCATCTCAGACGCCACAGTGAAGTAACTGCCTAGTTTGGGATTTAATGCTTCGATGCGTTCAAGGTAGAGTTGGACTAATTCCAGGGGTGATATGTCACCCTTGCGGATCAGTTGGGCTTGGTCTAGAGCTGGAGTAAACGCTAGGTCAACTTGATTCATAATGTTTCTTTGCGATCAAGGGATGCTAATTTCTCAAAAAAAATGCCTAAGAGTATTGCTAGGCAAAACTTTTAGGCATTCAGATGCTAGTTAGAAAAAACTAAATTCTTAAAATCTCAAAGCTATACAGAGTAGGAGTTTGAGAGACTGTTTGTTAAATATTGCTTAAATCCAAGGCTAAAGCAGGTTAGGCGGTGAGCCCAGACCATAGCTATCTTGATACTTATTTTATTTTAGTATCAATTATACCACTTAATTTTATAAATTGGTATAAAACATCGTTAAATTCTGGTTATTTTCCAGAAATTTCCCAAAATTACTAGCTAGGTTGCAGGTACCGAAGAGCCAAAATTTTTCGGTAACTTAGGTAATATAGCACTTCAGCGCCTCAACACACAATATGCCTTCACCTTTTCCTGGGATGAATCCCTACCTGGAGAAACCAGAATATTGGTCACAAGTTCACAAGTGGCTAATTGTCCTGATTGCCCAAAGCCTTAACCCCCAGCTACGTCCGAAGTATCGGGTAGCCATTGAGGAAAGAGTCTACAACGCTACTGGTGATGATTCGATGCTAGTAGGAATTCCTGATGATGTAGTTGTTCAAAGTTCTCAAAGCAACCACCAAGATCCCTCAGCTCTGGTTACCGTTGCTGCTCCTAGCGTTAAACCAATGAAGATTGCTCTACCGATGACTGAAATGGTTAAAGAGCGATGCAGCGCGGTCTTGGGGGTTCCCCCCATGAGCGACTGCATCAAGAAGTGGTATTTAGAAGTGCGAAAGGTAGAAACTGGCAAAGTAATTACTGTTATCGAAATTATTTCTCCCAAAAACAAACGGTCTTTAGAAGGGCGCAGCACTTATGAAACCAAACGGCAAAAGATATTAGATAGCTTAACCCATTTAGTGGAAATTGATTTACTGCGTCAAGGAAAACCGATGGCTATGAATACTCAAGCCTTCCAGAGCCACTATCGCATCGTGGTCAGCCGTTCTCAAGAACGTCCCCAAGCGGATTTATATGCTTTCAATCTCCCCCAAGCAATTCCTTCATTTCCTTTACCTCTCCAACCATACGATCGAGAACCTACCATTAATTTACAACAATTATTACATCAGCTTTACGACCAAGGGAGTTATGATTTAGCAATTGATTATAGTCAAGACCCTCCACCACCTTTATCGACCGCAGATGCAAGTTGGGTAAAGCAAGTCTTGATTGAATAGTAGCATGTAGTGTTTAATGTAGTGTTTAATATTAATAATTATCGTTTAGGTATATCTTTCACTTACTTGATTAATTTAATGCCAGCATATTTAGGGTCAAAGCCTTCAGCAAATATGGTGCGTAAAGGATAATATGTATCGTCAAATTTACAGGATTACGATCTTATTTCATTTGAATAAATCGCGTCTTTTAAATTAGCGCTAGCTAAATTAGCGCCAGCTAAATCAGCTCCAGCTAAATTAGCGTTCTTTAAATTAGCGTTCTTTAAATTAGCTCCAGCTAAATGAGCATTCTGTAATTTAGCTCCAACTAAACTAGCCTTCTGTAAATTAGATTGCCGTAACCGAGCTTGCTGTAACTGAGCTATATTTAACTTAGCTTCCTGTAACTGAGCCCTAAATAAAAAAGCTTCTTGTAAGTGAGCATTCTGTAACTTAGCATTCTTTAAATTAGCTTCAGATAAACTAGCTTCCTGTAAATTAGCCCTAACTAGGGCGTGTCTGCAAAGTTAAAAGATCACCATGGAACTGTGATCGATATCACCTACAACAGTAGAAAGAAGATTTCAACTAAAGCCAGAGTAATATAGAGGCAATAGTCAACATCGCTTGATAATTGATGGCATATTTCTCATAACGAGTTGCAATTCGTCGATTAAGCTATAGGCGATTAATAAGTCGTTCGACTCGATTTCGTTCTCTATACAGACCACGATTGAAACGTTCTCGTTTTCTCTCATTGCTTTTCGGGGGGAATAACAGGGGTTGCTCCCTGTCTTGATGCAGTCGCTCATGGGGGAAACCCCCAAGACCGCGCTGCATCGCTGAAAACGCAGTTTTTCTCTAATTGCTTGACTACTGTAAGCTTTATCACCATTAAAGTAGCGAAATCGACTTTTTGGTCTTCCTCTTCCAATTCGCGCTTACTTTCCTCCAGTCAGTAAGTCATCAAAAGCAATGGTGTCATGACGTTCACCTGATGTTAGGACAAAAACCATTGGTTTTCCAAATCCTTCCGCTCGCTTTGTGGACTTTTGTAGAAAAACCTCCCTTACTACGCCGCTTAGCTTGGTTTTCTTGCCCCCTTTTGCTCCAGCCGCATGTTGATGTGCTCTGACTACGGTACTGTAGGCTTAATGGACTTCCCAATCAATCAGCCCTTCGACATCAGCTTTTTGTTGAAGACCTGCCCAAATTTGATCCCAAATACCAGCTTTTCGCCATCGGTAGAACCGACTGGAGACTGTACTGTGAATTCCGTAATCCGGAGGTAAATCTCTTATGGGTGCGCCTGTTCTCAAGATCGGTGAGAATCCCATTAATGATGGAACGATTGTCATGTGCTGGTTTTCCTGTCCAAGCTTTTTGAGGTGGTAATAAGGGCTTAAGCTTTTCCCACTGTTCGTCGGTTAACTCGCCTCTGTTAGCAATCTCCATTCGTTTTTGTGCTACTTCCGTGGGTCTTTTTACTTAGCATACAACAGTTTGCAGACACGCCCTAAATAAGCTCCCTGTAACTTAGCTTCATCTAAAATAGCTTTGTGTAAATTAGCTCTAGATAAACGAGCTTTGTGTCAATTAGCTTCAGATAAATCAGCGTCTTGTAAATTAGCATTAAATAAGTTAGCACGAGAGAGTTGGACTCCCTTTAAATAAGCCTTTGGAGCCTCTAAACCTTCTAAGCTCTGTCTCCGCCAGGTCAACCAAAACCAGGGAATACGCCTTGGTCTTGAGTTTAGGAATTCCAGAGCTTCTTTTCTGCCGCCACTGCCAGCTTGGTCATAGGCTGCTGTAACTACTTGCCATGCCTGATAAACTTCAGCATTTCGTCTATCCTGCTCACCAGCAATAAAGACAATCACACCAACAAGTAGAGATAGATTACCCACTAGTCCTAAAATTTCTAGCAATGCTAATCTATTCAGATAATCCAGAACAGGCTCTAAAAACTTTTTTTCTATGCTGATGAAAGGTTGATGGCACTTGAACAAAGCTAACGTCAAAGGATTTTTAAGAATTTGCTCAGCTTTATGCCAGTCTTGCTCCGCATCCCCTTCCCCTTTTACTAGTAGGCGATTTTGGTAAAGCTTATAAGCTATTTTTTCAACCTTTTGGTAATGAGTTTTATTTGACGAAGGGGTTAGAGAGACTTTAATTTGATTAAGAATTTGATTCAGCTTCATGATTGCCAACTAGGGGCAAACCCTATATATTTGGCTTACTAGCATAAATTAGCTGCTATTATAACTTAGCGATCGCTTAACTAATTTCTTCTGGTAAAACTTAAAGTTTATTACGTTTGTTTAAGCTAAGTAACAAAACTAACATTAGCGATCGCTAATCCCAGCAAGCGATCGCTTACCTTGATATCCCTGATACTATCAAGCATTAATTTATTTATTAACTAACTTTAGATTAATTTGCCCTGTGCTCCCTACTAAGTTTATCAAAAAATACTTTACCAAAAATTTTGGGTTTAAAGCCCCGTCCTAGAAGGACGGCTTTTTTTTGTTCGCAACTGAAGGCTCCAAAGGAGCATCTATGTATTGACAGTTTGATCGCACCGTGTTATTATTAAATTATAACAAAAAAATAATTAATGTTCTAAATAAACATGATCTTGAATAAGTAGACAGTGTAAAAAACATGTTTTGAGATAATCATGTTGCACTGTGCAAGTCTAACGATTTGGACGTCTATGAAAGTCTAAGATCAAAAAAATGTTTATCTAAATTTGTTATCTATTTTAGGTACGGTGGGGTTAGAAGTTACCGTAAGAATAGTGGAGCCTTTATAGTTAGTCGGCTATGAGTAAAAAGTTTTAACCTTTCTTGATGCAGTCGCTCATGGGGGAAACCCCCTGTTCCCTTGCTGCATCGCTTTTGATTAAGGCTCCACTATTCTAAGGCGCGCGTTTCCGGCACACCGAAACCTAGGTCATAGACCAAATACGCTTGTGGATTTAAAGTTACCGTAAGAATAGTGGAGCCAATAAGCGTCGGTCGGTTATGCAGCATAGGGGAAAGGTTTTGTAGTAAGGCTCCACTATTAATCAGGTTTCGTCTCCAAGGAGACCTCTATTTTTCCTGGCTCCGGCAAGGGATAACAAGTCACCCCGTGGAAGCAAGAATCCCCGTCCTTCCAGGGCGGGGAGTGTCAATTGATAGAAATAGTGACAACTAGGATAAAGCTGATGGAGTCTTTATTATTATTGTTGTTGCTATATCATTCTTTATCTGTCATTTCTGATCGATTATATAGCGTTGAGTGCACTGATGAGGTAAGGAGTTGCGCAAAAATAACTTACCTATTACAGGCTAATTTTGACAAGGATTGAGGAACGTAATTCCTTGATAAGCAAGAGTTACACCTCTCAATTAGTATGCAGAAATTGGAGAATTATTACTGCGCAATTCCTAAAGTCTTCTTTGAGGCAGATTCCCTGTCTTGATGCAGTCGCTCATGGGGGAAACCACGGCAGTCGCTCATGGTTTGGGTTCTGTGTGCGGAACCTGCGTCCGCACCTTGTAATAGCATGTCAGCTTAAATGCACCTAATATAGAAGAGTTGCTGAGGCTCGAAGCCACTATGCCCAAACGAATCAGTATCATCCCGCATTACTACATTGATCAAGAACGAACAACGTTACCGTCAGACAACTGATGGGATTGAGCGCTCACACTATCAAATCATCTGGTTACTCGCCCAAGGCCTACCCACCGAGGAAGTGGTCGTAGTAACTGGCTATAGTCGGGACTGGATTTATGAGCTGGTGCGCAGTTACAACCGCCTCGGAGTAGAAGCGTGTGCGTGATTTACGCCGTCACAATCGAGGAGGTGTACCGAAACTCAATGATGTACAACAAGCCCAATTGCTCGAAGCCTTACATCGCACCTGCCCCGGAGGTCGGTTTGGGTCATGGACGCTTGCGTCACTGATTACCTGCACGAAGCCTTTGGCATCTGTGTGAGTCGTCAACAAGGGTGGGTGTATCTCAAACAAATGGAATTCCGCCTGAGAGTACCTCGTCCGGAACATCAACAGGCAGATTACGAAGCTCAGGAGGAGTGGAAAAAAAAGCTGGCCGCCGAGGTAAAGAGGGTACAACAGGAGTATCCCGACGCTACCGTCGAGAAAAAGGCCGAGGATGAACATCGTATTGGCGCGGCCACACTGACTCGTCGCATCTGGGTGGAAGCAGGGGTTCCGCCCATAGCCAAGGTTAACTGGAAGCGAGAATGGTTGTGGTTGTATGGCGCAAGTCCAACCCCAAACTGGAGAAACTTACTGGTGGCTTTTACCCAAAGTCAACACCAAGCTATTCTCCCAGGTGCTCGAAGACAAAGCCTGCGCATTTCGGAGTCGGTTCAAATAAACGAGTGATTCTCCCTCTCGACCAGGCAGGCTGGCATATGAGCACAAAGCTCTCCGTGCCAGAAGGGATTCACCTGTTACCCCTGCCACCCTCAACTCCTGAGTTACAGCCCGCTGAGCGGTTATGGCCGTTAGTAAATGAACCGTTAGCTAACCTTGCCAATGACCGCTATGAATTGGTCGAAGATTTGGTCGAACGCCGATGTCGCCAATTACTCCAACAGCAGAAGTTGATTGAGGGGTTGACATTCTATCATTGGTGGCCCGAGGTGAAGGGGGCGCGCTGCAGGGGCATTCAACCTGACATGATATAAGCCCCGTGGGGACCCCCTTTGGCGGCGCTGCCTCCCCAAGACCGCGCTGGATCGCTTAAAACAATCTTGAATATTGCCTTTTGCCTTTTGCCTTTTGCCTTTTGCCTTTTGCCTTTTGCCTTTTGCCTTTTGCCTTTTGCCTTTTGCCTTTTGCCTTTTGCCTTTTGCCTTTTGCCTTTTGCCTATTGCCTTTTGCCTTAAAAGGATAAGCAATGTCGCTCACTCGTTATGAAAATTGCCATACCTTACCTTAAAGCTATCTATATCTACCCGATTAAATCCCTAGATCGGATTGAACTCCAAACCGCCACTCTCCTCAAAAGTGGTGCCCTAAACCATGACCGGGAATTTGCCCTATTGGATCAGCAAGGTAAATTTGTCAATGGTAAGCGCAATGCCAAAGTCCACTTGCTGCGCTCGGTCTTCCATATCGAATCCCAATTGCTATCGCTACAGATTCAGGGCACAAACCAAAACATTACCTTTCATATTGATCACGGGCGAACTGCTCTGGAAGCTTGGTTAAAGGATTACTTCGATTTTCCAGTTAAAGTAGTGCAGAACACCAGCACTGGTTTTCCAGACGATACCAATGCTCTAGGTCCTACTATTATTAGTAGCGCTACCATTGAAACCGTTGCTTCTTGGTTCCCTGAAATAAGTCCTGAAGACATACGACGTCGGGTTCGAGCCAATCTAGAAATTGGAGGAGTTCCCGCTTTCTGGGAAGACCAATTGTTTACCGAATCAGGGCAATCTATTCACTTTAAAGTAGGAGAGGCTTTGATAGAAGGAATTAATCCCTGTCAACGTTGTATTGTTTTAGCACGAGACCCTCAAACAGGAGAGGCTACTGCTAATTTCCAAAAGACTTTCATGGCAAGGCGCAAGGAAACTCTACCATCTTGGACAACCAGCGCTCGTTTCAATCATTTCTACAAATTAAGCGTGAATACAAACGTGCCTGCTTCAGAAGCTGGTAAATTCTTGCACCAAGGGGATCCCATCCAAATCCTGAAGGTGAGTCAAGATTGAGTAGGCTTTTTGCAGAAGTCAGGAAAAGCGACTGCATCAAGACAGCGATCGCTTATAAACAAAGTGATTAACCGAACGTGATATCAATTGTCAACCCTAAACCGTGAACTTTCAACACCAATCAATATGGGAAATTTTATTAAATAAAACTTTTTGACTTTTTTGCGGATTCGTCGCTCTGGAATTGAAGTAGAGATTTAGGTACATCTGAACAAACAGAAGCCAGACAAAACCTCTACCTACCAAATGTTTAAACCTCAGAGCAATGAATCATCAGTGGAACAATGTATTTCTGAAAGTCAGCACCTGGCTAGTGGCTGAGATCATCCTAAATTTGATTGGTCTAGATAACCTCGCCGATTATGGCGAATTCGTCTTCGATAAAGAGGTTTTAATCTCAACATCTCACCATCAAGTCTCACGGGTTTTCCCCCCTCGCCACTCCCAAGGCTTGTTTTAACAGTTTCCCCTCAACCGTCAACCGTCAACAAATTCTAAGCTTATAGCACTACCCATTAAAGTTAGGACATTGATACAAGCTGAAAGGCTAATGCACGTAAACTTTTGCCTCTTGCCTCTTGCCCTTGCGCGTAGCGCTATATTACTGAAGACTAATAGTCAAGCAACCCTACGGCAACCCCTCAGGCTAAAACACTTCAGCCTGTGAAGTACCCCAACCTGCAACGCTCTCGGTTGGGGCTTCCAATTCTCAGGTCAACTCAGGGACGGTTTTATTCGTCAATAGGGCTTCCCGCGCGCGTCCCCGACGCCTCAACCAGAGGCGCGCGCCTGCTGGAATTGGTCTTACTCAGCGTCCACAGGCAGACATCCGCCTTCTAAGGACGTATAACTTTTACGACAGACTCACCTTGGAATTACAGCACTATGGCCAACCAGCCGGGGTTTGTCTCTTCCCGAAGACGAAACCTTAGTAGAGGGTCGCCTTTATGGTTGGTCGGCTATGCATAAAAAGGTTAAATCTTTATGATTAAGGCTCCACTCTACTTACGGTAACTTCAAACCCTGAGCTCTGAAGCGTACTTTTACACCTTGAAGGTAGCCTTTTAGTCAGTCAGGCGGGTCATCGACCAACATTATTTTAGCACGAATCGTCATAAGTTGTCGTCTCGCTATCCATCCCCACCGTGAAAGACGGTGGGGAATTCCGCGAGTTTTGTTAATCAATATTTAATCAATATGGAGCTAAGCGGATTCGAACCGCTGACCCCCTCAATGCCATTGAGGTGCTCTACCAACTGAGCTATAACCCCGTAATTCTGTAGTCCATTATCTAGTCTACCTTGATAGCTCAGCTAAGTCAAGTGTTTTGAGAATTAAATTATCTCGATCAGTAGAATACGCTGGGAGACTGAGCCATTTGGGTAATATACCCCATGCAGCTGTTCATCAGAAAATAAACCACTAACATAGCTGCTGCTGACATAGCTACTAAGGTACCAGCCAGCATCAGAGAGAACTCTTGGGTATCAAAGGCTTCCTGCATCAGGTGCAGTGACCAAGCCACCAAGGCCACATCAAATATTAGAATTATCACCAGCATTTTTTACAAAAATTAATATTGGATCCATATTTAGTTTAGCAGCTATAAAAATCGCTGCAAACCATTAAACTACTTAATACTACACAACAAAACTTAAATCTTTCGGAAAAATAATCCATTAGTCTACTATGGCAATCGCACCGGAATTTGGTGCTGGTTCAAATAAGTTTTAATTTGAGATACACTCAGTTGCCCGTAATGCAACAGGGAAGCTAGCAACGCTGCTTCGGCTTTGCCCTCAGTCAGAGCCTGATAAATATGATCGCAGTTGCCAGCACCACCCGAGGCAATCACTGGAATTTCGACCTGTTCAGCCATAGTGCGAGTTAGCTCTAAGTCATACCCAGCCTGGGTTCCATCCGCATCCATACTAGTAACCAGAAGTTCCCCAGCTCCCCGTTGTGCCACCTCTTTTGCCCATGCGATCGCATCAATACCAGTTTTCTCACGTCCTCCTCGCACGTAAACATTCCAACCGGGGTTATCGGGATCTTCCCGACGACGAGCATCAATAGCCACTACGATGCACTGATTACCAAAGCGGTCGCTCGCTTGATTAATAAAGTCGGGATTGCGTACAGCAGCCGAATTTATACTAACTTTATCGGCTCCTGCTCTTAATAATAATTTAATATTTTCTAAAGACTGGATGCCACCCCCCACGGTCAAGGGAATAAACACTTGTTCGGCTGTACGGTAGACTACATCAATAATAATGTCTCGGTCTTCATGGGTAGCAGTTATATCCAAAAACACCAGCTCATCTGCACCAGCATCATTGTAAACTTGTGCTAATTCCACTGGATCACCAGCGTCCTTAAGATTAACAAAGTTGACCCCTTTAACAACTCGCCCAGCTTTTACATCCAGACACGGTAAGATTCTCTTAGCCAGCATAAGTAAACTAAGTATGAAGTATGAAGGATAAAGTATGACCCATGGCCATAACGTCTTTTAGACAACAGTACCAAAACCCAGATAGAGAACCCAAATCCAATAAGAAACGAAAGGGTCGGGGTAATCCTCGTCAGAGGCAAAGCGATGGGGAGCTACTACTAGCAACGGCCACCGCTGAGGAAATTGGTCATCAAGAAGAGAGTATTAGACCACAGCGCTTAGCCGACTACATCGGACAAAAAGAACTCAAAGGAGTTTTGGAAATTGGCATTCAAGCTGCCAAAGCCAGAAATGAGGCCATGGATCACCTGCTGTTGTACGGACCACCAGGATTAGGGAAAACAACCATGTCCCTAATTTTGGCAACTGAGATGGAGGTGAATTGTAAAATTACTGCTGCACCTGCCTTAGAGCGTCCACGAGATATTGTGGGGCTTCTGGTTAATCTCAAACCTGGGGATATTTTATTTATAGACGAAATCCATCGTTTATCGCGCATGACAGAGGAATTGCTATATCCAGCCATGGAAGACTATCGATTGGATATCACTATTGGTAAGGGTCAGAGTGCCAAAACCCGCAGTATTCCTTTGCCACAGTTTACCTTAGTGGGGGCAACCACACGAGTAGGTTCTTTAACCTCACCCCTACGCGATCGCTTTGGTATGATCCAACGCTTACACTTCTATGAGATCGATGAATTGAGTTTAATTGTAACGAGGACAGCTCAATTGCTCAAGGCCATAGTAACGGAAGATGGCGCTGAAGAAATTGCCCGTCGCTCTCGTGGCACACCTAGAATTGCTAACCGACTCCTGAGACGAGTGCGAGACTATGCTCAAGTCAAAGGCATTGAGCAAATTAACCAGGATGTAGCAGCTCAAGCGATGGAAATCTTTAATGTAGACCCGATGGGGTTAGATTGGACAGACCGACTGGTGCTAAAGGTAATGATTGAACAGTTCAATGGCGGACCAGTTGGTTTAGAAGCAGTGGCAGCCTCTACTGGAGAAGATGCTCAAACCATTGAAGAGGTTTATGAACCCTATTTGTTACAAATTGGTTTCCTGCACCGCACGCCTCGGGGTCGCGTCGCCACCTCAGCGGCTCGGAAACATTTGGGCTATGAGTAGTTGTTAGTAGTTAGTAATTAGTAGTTAATAGTCAGTAGCAAGGAATATCAAGATTGCGGTCTCACTTGAAATAATATATGAAACGCTTGATTCGAATTTTACTGATTTTACTGCTTGTCGTTGTATCGGCTGCTACGATAATCACACCCCCAGCAATGGCGCAAACCCAATTCCCAGAATTGACTAAGGCTCAGATCAAACAAATTAACCAATTAAGGAAAAAGGCATTTGCTGCTACGAATCAGGGCAAATTCCCAACCGCTGAAAATTACTGGACTCAGCTAATTAAGCTGTTGCCAGATAATCCCGTCGGTTGGAGTAATCGGGGTAACCTTAGAGTCAGCCAGAATAAATTAGACGATGCGATCGCAGACTTTACTCATGCCATTGAGTTAGCACCAGAAGCCACTGACCCTTATCTAAATCGCGGTACTGCCTATGAAGGACAAGGGCGATGGCAAGATGCCATTGCTGACTATGAGCGATTGCTAAAACTTGATCCCAATGATGCCATGGCTTACAACAACTTGGGGAATGCTAAGGCAGGACTAGGCCAATGGACAGAAGCGATCGCAAATTACCAAAAATCCATCGAGTTAGCACCCAAATTTGCCTTTGCCTATGCTAACTATGCTCTCGCCCTCTATCAAATTGGTGAAACCAAAGAAGCCATGGGCATCATGCGCAATACTATACGAAAATACCCCCAATTTGCCGATCTGCGAGCTGCTTTAACAGCCGTGTTGTGGGCTGACGGAAAACGGGGGGAAGCTGAGAGTAATTGGGTGGCAGCCGTTGGTCTCGATAAGCGATACCAAGACTTGGACTGGGTAGAGCATGTCCGCCGTTGGCCACCAATGATGGTTGAGGCGTTAGCAAATTTCTTCAACCTTAAGTGAAATTAACCTGATCAACCTTAGATTTTGTGACATACTCCCACACTGACTCGTTGAGTTTAGTGTGGGCTTCTTGCCAACTCCACCTATCGGTTCGGATACTCGGCAAGCTTTATTAACGACACGGGATGCCCCTCCGCGCCTGAACAATACAATAAGTTCTATTTTTAATTAGTAGGTGGCGGTTAGCTCTTAATTTATTTTCCCTACTACATCTAGTATAGACTATCTTCAATTTTAATTGTTTCGTTATTCCATGCATATGTTGTGGAAAATTCATCCCACACTCATGCTGCGCATGTTCGTTGTGGGGCTTCTTTTGCTAGAAGCTAAAGAGTCATGACTTCAGGACTTACGCAATAATTTTAGGTCTTAAGCATAAGTGTAGGGTGCGTTATTAACGCACCCTACACTCATAACACTTGACTAAACTATTGCTGTTCAAGCACGGTTACGAAGCAGCAGTTGTTTGAGGTTCCGACCCCGTGGCTCCCGGACAAATGCCAAAGGTAAAAGGGTAGCCAATCGCACCACTGCTGATAGGGCAAATAATGTTGGCAAACCACCGAAGTGAGGCAACTCCGCTAAAAAGCCACCAAACATACTACCTATAGCACCCCCTAATCCGGCTGATGATGCAGCTGCTGCAAAATACGTGGAGGGTTTGTGGGCTGGTGATATCTCGATTTGGATGTTATTGGCACACAGGTCAATGGCTGCCGCAGCTGAACCTGTTCCTAAGAATAAAAGGGGTAGCCAAACCCAAAGAGCGAGAGTTGTTGGGGTGCTGATCCCAAGCCAAAGTAAGGGCATCACAGATAGCAGAATCCCAACCATCACTAGTACTGGACGATTTCCGATCAGGTCAGACAACTTACCCCAGTAGATCAGCGTCAATAAACTTGCGCCAGCCGTCAGACTGGTATAGAGAGTTACCCAACCAACATCTAAGCCCAAATTGTCGAGCAGATAAACATTGAAAAAGGGAGCGCTGAGGGTGAAGCCAAACATCCACAATCCAAAGTAGAGTACAAAGATTAGGAAGTTTGTGTCTTTCAATAGAGCGACATAATCAGAAGGTGTCGGCTCCTCCTCAGACTCTAAGGTTTCATCAGTAGTCTCATCAGTCTTCGCAGTCTTCTTTGACGGTATCTGAGGAGTGACATCTACCATGAAGAACTGAAAGACTAGACTGAGTATTCCAGCTATGATACCCAAAATCAAGATGACGCCATAGCCTTGAACTTGCCCACCGTCCCAGGTAGAAACAATGTATCCCAGTAGGGGAACACAAAGTAGGTTGGTTAAATTAGTAAAGCTATTGCGCAGTCCAAAATAGCGCCCTCGCAGGCGAACAGGAACTAAAACCGCCATCCAGCTAGACCAAGAGGGACTACCCAAAGCTCCAAAAATGTGAGTGATCAGGTTAATCGCCAGTGTACACAACACTAGATGATGAGCTGGAGCCAGACCACTGCAGAACATCGCAATGCCTACTAGGACAAATAACCATAGTAGTCGCGAAGGAACGAAGGTTTTAATGATAAACCAGTGGCGACTGTAGGATCGGTCAGATAAATAAGCACCAATAGGCTGTAGAAAATTCGCCAGTAGAGGTATCCCTGAAAGAATACCGATTTCAAAGTTGCTAGCACCCAGTTGCAGCAAGAAGTTAGTGAGGAAAACCTCAGCTGTGATAGAGGAAAAGAAGGCAGAAAACACCCCGTCAAGGGTTGCAGCCCTCAGGCTAGAGCGAATATCTCCCTTGGGAATTTTTTCAGTAGGGCTAAGGGGCGGTCGTGCTTCCTTGTTTAGGGGCTTGAGCAACTCTGGCAATCGCGGCAAAGACGGAGCTTCTGGGGCGACATCGGATATGAGTCTGAGCATAGCGGTTCAGGTAGCTAGATAGAGAGGACTTAAATGGCGAATTTGATGGAGACGAGTAAATCGTATTGGTTGAGGTAACACCTGTACTGGATCGGCAGGCAGGTCGAAATTCCTATGCCATATCCTCCCTATAGCATCCCCCTTCTTGATGGGCGTAGCGTGCCCATAGCGTAACCCTCTTGGCTTGCTCTTAAATCCCCCCTATACCCTCTTGTAAAACCTCCTTTGGCTAAAAGGGGTTTTACAAGAGGAGTCTATGGCATTTACATCACGAGGGAAGTAAGACTTGCTTACTCTCGCAGAAGACCTACCTTAGTCTTCCGTACTCCTGGTAGAGTCCGGGAAGGTCTAGCTCCTGCGACATCTGCTATACACTCCGGTAACCCTTACTTTTCGAGAAGGGCTACTTTTCAATAACACTTATTCTCTAGCCTTCACCCAACCCCTTAGAAATACGAAAAGTAGTACTTTTCTATAATCCCTAAGGGTTACTTCCTAAGGGCTATGCCCTATGGGGAGAGCTATGGTCATGACGGGGTATAGCAGCGGAGGCTACGCTATTCAATTAACGGGGGAGCAAGGGGGCTAGACATGGAGCATGAGGAAAAATCACGCCAATGCCTTATTCCCTTGTTTAGGAATCCCGATGTAGCCAGAATCGATATCTACATATCAATACTGACCTAAGTACAGCTGTTGCCTTTTTTATCCCTGGGGCAACAGGTACCTTAAAAATAATATCTCAAAAAAAGTAAAATATTGCAACAAAAATACAATTAAGTATATTCACTGAAATCTTTCATCTGACGGATCGAGCCAAGAGGTACCACGACCTGGCTAGCGAAAAAAAAAAGGCGGGATCGCCTTCATAGTCTTGATCTCAGCCTTACGTAGTTCAGTTAGTCAAGAGTGTAGCCAGGATGAGGATCATGGATAATCATAATTAAAGCTAAAGATAAGTGGTGGTATAATAAAGATAAGCAATAATAAAGTTGGCTACTAACAGCTAGCTTTACCCCCATAAATATGGCTAGTAACAGCTTTACACCTTAAGAAATAAGGACACCTTAAGAAATAAGCTGTAGAAAGCCATATTGGAGACCTTAAGAAATAAGCTGTAGAAAGCCATCTTGGATGTCGAGTTATCTCAATCACCATATCTTCATCTGTATTTACTAATTATTTCTAGGTACATAGCCACCTCCTCAGACGGGAAAAAGTTTTCCCGTCTGAGGAGGTGCCCTTGCCGTCCTTACTTATCATGAAGCAAATCCTTTCGAGATGTCTAATTTTAGTATCTCTAATTGTGTTCCTAACTGGCTGTAGCCGCAGTATCGCCAGTGACATTTCTACTGTGACCCTCAGCGGCTGGCAGAGCAGCCCGGAGGAAAAACAGCTCCTTGAGCAGGTACTGAGGGAGTTTGAAGCATCACATCCTGGCATAAAAGTCAAGTTTGAAGTGATCACTGACCAATATATGGATGTCATTAAGACTCGGTTGATTGGTGATGCTGCTCCTGATGTCTTCTATGTAGATGCCCTAGATGCTCCCTTACTCATGACTCATGGAGTTTTGGAACCTCTTGATGATTACATCACTGAGGACCTAGATTTAGATGACTTTGCTCCCCATCTATCCGAAGCCTTCCAATCCGATGGCAAAACCTACGGATTACCTAAGGATTTTACAACCCTTGCCCTTTTCTACAATAGAAAATATTTCGATCAACTTAGTATAACTCACCCTCCCCAAACCTGGGAAGAGTTAGAGGACTATGCCAAAAAATTGACCAGGGATACAACTCACAATGGCAGGGTTGACCTATATGGGTTGGGCATGACGCCACAACTATCTCGTCACTACTTCATGATCAAAGCCTTTGGCGGTGAGTTAGTTGACCAGAAGGGCAAGGCTGTCTTCGCGACTCGCCAAAGCCTATCAGGTCTAACACCTTTGATGGATATGTATCGACAAAACCCTTCTGCTGCCATACCGTCAGACGTTGGAGCCAGTTCTGGAAGCGAAATGTTTGGCCAAGGCAAGGCAGCAATGGTTATTGAAGGTAGCTATGCGATTCCTTACCTACAAAAGACATTTCCCAAGATTGACTTTGGCACTGCAGAAGTTCCCAGTATCGGTAACCACAAAGGAAGCATGGTTTATACCGTTGCTTATGTCATGAATAAGCAAGCTAAAAATAAAGAGGCTGCCTGGGAACTTATTTCCTATTTGACTGGCAAGGAAGGGATGAAAGCTTGGGCGAAGGGAGGACTGGCAATCCCGGCTCGGAAATCGGTCATATCAGAACTTGGCTATGAACAGAATCCTCTGTACACCCCCTTTATCGCTGGTGCTGAGTACGCCACAATTTGGCAAGGGGATGAACAATTGCCAATATTTATGACCCATTTCGACAATCAGTTTCTTAGTGCTTTACTGGGTGAGCAATCTTTGAAGTCAGCCATGAAAAAAGCACAACAAACTGCTAACAAAGAAATTCAAGCAAGTAACTACTAACAAATGTCACTAGCTAAAGCTCAACTTGAAGTTGACCAAAACGTCAAATCGAGGGATGTCAAATTGAAGGGATTTTGGCAGAAAGCCAAAGTTAGGGAAGCTATATCTGGCTACCTCTTCATGGCTCCTACTATTCTAGTTTTAGGAACCTTTTTGATTGCACCAATTATCTATGCAATCTTCCTTTCATTCCATAAGGTTGAAATTTTAGGAGGGCTGAGTTATCGATTTGTTGAGTTAAAAAATTTCCTTCGTACCTTTGACGATGAGCGAGTTTGGATTGCGCTAAAAAATACAATTGAGTATGTCATTATTGTTGTTCCTTGTCAAACAATACTGGCTCTGGTTTTAGCTCTAGTCCTAAATAAAGAAATTAAAGGAAAAAAATGGTTTAGGATTATTTTCTTTCTCCCGACTGTCACTTCTTCAGCAGTTTTAACCCTAATATTTATCTGGATTTATAATTCTAATGGTCTACTTAATGGATTACTAGACTTTTTTGGTTTACCAACCTATAACTGGCTAGGAGACCCAAGCGTGGCTCTCAAATCCATTATGATTATGAATATTTGGTCTACAGCACCGTTTTTCATGGTGATTTACCTGGCTGCGCTACAAGATATACCTAGGTCCGTTTATGAAGCGGCAAAACTCGATGGTGCCAATGAGTTCGATCAGTTCATAAATATTACCGTTCCTTTACTCAAACCAGTTACATTTTTCGTTATGGTTATGGGTGTCATCGGTACGTTTCAGTTATTCGACCAGTCTTACATCTTCTCCGGTGGCACCGGTGGTCCAAACAACTCAACCCTGACGGTTGTGCTTCTGATCTACCAGTATGCGTTTAGAAGTCTGGATATGGGTTATGCCGCTGCACTGGCATTAATGTTAGCTGGTGTAATTCTAGTGACAACACTGATTCAACGCGGCTTCTTTAGAGAAGAAAAAGCGAATTAGGAGATCAAATAAGAGTGAATAATTTTCGTTGGATCAGAGGGATATTTTATAGCATTCTTATCCTCTATGCCATTATTACGTTTTTACCTTTTGCTTGGGCTTTATCAGCCTCCTTTAAACCCCTTGAGGAAATTATCGCTGGCGGGTTGAATTTTATCCCCCATGATTTTACCTTCGATAACTACCGCAATATTTTTATTGAATCCCCTTTGTTTGGGCGCTGGTTTTTAAACAGTGTCTTGGTTGGTGTTTGTGTAACCGGGTTGAATATTATATTTAACTCAATGGCAGGTTATGCCTTAGCCAGAGTTAAGTTTCCAGGTAATTCATTATTGTTGGGAATAATCTTGGCAGTTTTGATGATTCCTGGACAAGTCACCCTAATTCCTGGTTATTTAATCTTAAAGTCTTTGGGATGGCTGAATACCTACCAAGGATTGATTGTACCGAGTGCAGTGAATGCCACCTTTATTTTCATGATGCGGCAGTTCTTTATCAATTTTCCTAAGGAACTTGAAGAAGCTGCTGCCTTGGATGGATTAAGTCGCTGGGAAACCTTTTGGCAGGTTGTCCTGCCTTTAGCCAAGCCAGCTTTGGCAGCACAAGCTATCTTTATTTTTATGGGGTCCTGGAATAATTTCTTAATGCCCCTAATGATTACGTCTGACCCAGGAATGTTTACCCTTCCCTTAGGTTTAAATACCTTTAAGGGGCAATACATTAGTTATTGGAACTACATTATGGCAGCCTCAATGGTCTTTACTATACCGGCTTTGGGGATTTACGCCTTCTTCAATCGTTACTTTATCTCTGGGGTAACATTTACTGGGTCTAAAGGATGAGCTGGTGAAAGTGTAAAGGGTCAACTCCGACTAATCACAGAGAAACTGATATGCCAATGGCAAGGTCAAGAGCTTCCCGCTTTTAATGCAGCGAGGTCTTGGGGGTAACCCCAAGACCTCGCTTTTGTTTTCGTCAACCTGTGAATTTTTGGAAGATTGACTATTGACTTTGACTGACTTTGACTTTTAACCTCAAGGACTCTCAACCTTGGCCTTTTGGCCACGGGTGCGCGTTCAACTATTAACAACCATTAACCTTGATGTACTATTTTCTGAACCTGTTCAGGAGTCAGCTGCTCAACATTATTAAAAACCGCTGTTGCACCAGCAGCTTTTAGCCTCTCTCCATAAGCCTCCCGGTGTTCTGGTATTTCCTGCACATGAGGGGGTAAAATCCCTACCCCAAACCAAACTCGTTCTGGATGAGAGTCTCTGGCTTTTTCAACAGTGTACATGTCAGCAACTGTGTCACCAACGTAGATAACTGGCAATTTCACCTTAACTTGGTGCTTCTGTTCTAGTTGTAGAACTACGGCAAACAGTCCTGTAGGGTCAGGCTTACCAGGAGCATCCTCCATCGCAATTAAAACAGGCCCTTCCAGACCAAGTCGTCCTTCTAGGGCATAGTTCGCTTCCTGTCGTGTTGCGCCACTGAAAAAACCCCAAGGAATCCCTGCTGTGGTCAAACTCTCTAAATAACTGGGTTGTAACAATAACGGTTCGTCACAAATGTACCCAGTCCAATGGTTGGGATCTGTTCCTCGATAGCGAGAATTGAAAAAATCAACAAGGGCTTCATAGTCGAGAGGTAAATGCGAACGCATTTTTCCTTTAGCCTCAAAGTATCGATAAACTAATTCTCGCGATGCCTCCCAGTCGTTATTCCATAGCCCTTCCGATTTAAGTTGGTCAATCTCTACCATAGTGGGTCTATAGGCACCACCAGTGTAATGGTCTACTGTATCTGCGATCGCTCTACGGTAAGAACCACTAACGTCACGCACCACGCCGTCAATGTCGAACACCACTATGGCATTAAAGTTAGGAATAAATGTTTCTGAACTAGGCATCATGCACCCTTGGGCTAGTTGAGCCAATATTGCTGATCAGCACCAATAGTACCAACAATTTGATCACAAACCTATCCCTGAATCTTGATCAAGAACAGTCTTCTTGCGCTAAAATCATCAATTGTACAATAGATTATAGTTAAAGATAACCTGGGATATCTGAGGGAGGCCTGATTGTCAAAATTTCTATTAAAAGTTCTCTGGCTAGATGATAATGTAGCCTTGGCAGTTGATCAAATTGTCGGCAAAGGCACCAGCCCATTAACTTGTTACTTTTTCTGGCCCCGGAACGATGCCTGGGAACAGCTCAAGGATGAGATGGAAGCCAAACACTGGATTACTGAATCTGATCGCATTGAAATCCTCAACAAAGCCACTGAAGTAATTAACTACTGGCAAGAGGAAGGTAGGCGTAGACCTATGTCTGAGGCTCAGGCTAAGTTCCCGGAAGTCGTTTTTACTGGTAGTGCTTAATCCAGCCTTGCTGATTAATCTAATGATTGAGGGGAATTGGGAGTTGCTAACTGACCACTCATCTGACCATAGTTGAGATGATTCCTTAGTTGAACAACTTCCTTAATCGAATTACCTTAATCCAAGTAAAAGACTGACCGTGACCAACTCCAGACGTTCCCCTACCCCCATGTTTCGGGGGGTAGGAAGAGCGCGGAGCTTATAGGGTTTAAATCCCTTGGTTACTTCGTTTACGGGGTTATAATTTACCCATGTGTTACTACACCATGTGTTACTACACCATGCCACCAGCAGCTTGAAAGCGAGCACGGGCTTTCTTATAGGCTTGAGTTGCTTGGATTTTTTCTTGGGTATTCTCCTCGTTTTGAAGTTCTTCTAGACGAGCTTTTGCTTCGTTGAACTCAACACCTGCAGCATCCTTGTCAATTTCATCTTTGGACTCAGCACCATTGACAAGAATCGTCACTTCATTATCTTCAACTTCCACAAATCCACCCATCAGAGCAATTGGTATCCACTCTTTGTCTGAACGAATTCGCATCACACCAGTATCCAGCGCTGATAACAGAGGAGCATGATCACTCAATATGCCTAGCTGACCGGTAGTGCTGGGTAAAATTATTTCCTGTGCTTGGTCATCCCAGACGGTTTTGTCGGGAGCAATAATACGAACAGTTAAAGCCATCAGCAGAATGAATTGTGTTTGTTGGACCTTGGAAGTTTAGCAGCTTGAAAGTTACAGGTTACAGGTTGAAGGTTACAGGTTACAGGTTAACCTTCAACCTTGATAACCTGGCTTTGCATCAAACCTGACTTAACTCTTTAGTTTTTCAGCTTTAGCGATCGCTTGATCAATACTGCCCACCATGTAGAAGGCTTGCTCAGGAAGGTCATCCAATTCCCCTTTCAGAATCATTTGGAAGCCTTTGATAGTATCGTCCAAGCTAACATACTGACCAGGAGAACCAGTGAAGACCTCCGCTACAAAAAACGGTTGAGACAAGAAGCGCTCAATCTTGCGGGCGCGAGCCACGGTTAGTCTGTCATCCTCGGACAATTCATCCAAGCCCAAAATCGCGATAATGTCTTGGAGTTCCTTGTAACGCTGTAGAGTTGCCTGCACAGAACGAGCTGTTCCGTAGTGGTCTTCTCCCACAATGCTCGGTTGCAGCATGGTTGAATTAGAATCGAGGGGGTCCACAGCCGGGTAAATTCCCTTAGATGCTAGGCCACGGGACAACACCGTTGTACCATCCAAGTGAGCAAATGTAGTGGCTGGGGCTGGGTCGGTCAAGTCGTCAGCTGGTACATATACTGCCTGAATGGAGGTAATTGAACCCTCGTTAGTGGAGGTAATCCGTTCTTGCAGAGCACCTACGTCTGTTCCCAAAGTAGGTTGATATCCTACAGCAGAAGGCATTCTTCCCAAAAGAGCAGACACTTCCGAACCAGCTTGTACAAACCGGAAGATGTTATCGATAAACAGCAACACGTCCTGCTTGTTAACATCCCGGAAGTACTCAGCCATGGTCAAAGCTGACAGACCCACCCGCATCCTCGCACCGGGGGGTTCATTCATCTGACCATAAACTAGGGCAATTTTCGACTCGTTTAGATCATCCGGGTTGATCACCTTGGATTCCATCATTTCGTTGTAGAGGTCGTTCCCTTCACGGGTACGCTCTCCCACACCGCCAAATACTGATACTCCACCGTGTTTCGTGGCGATGTTGTTGATCAACTCCATCATGATCACGGTTTTGCCGACTCCAGCGCCGCCAAAAAGACCAATCTTACCACCACGTCGATAAGGAGTCAGCAGGTCGATTACTTTAATACCCGTCTCGAATACTGAGGGCTTAGTTTCCAGCTCAGTTAACTTGGGAGCAGGGCGGTGAATTGGGAAGCGCTCCTCAGATTCTGCCGGTCCTCTGTTATCTACTGGTTCACCCAAGACATTGAAAATCCGTCCTAAGGTAGCCTTGCCGACGGGTACACTAATGGGGGCACCAGTATCAATAACGTCCATACCCCGCACCAGACCGTCTGTACCACTCATGGCAACAGAGCGCACTTGGTTATCCCCGAGAAGCTGCTGCACTTCGCAGGTCACAGCAACATCTTGTCCAGCTTCATTTTTGCCTTCAATTCTCAAGGCATTGTAAATCTGCGGCATTTTGCCGCTGGGAAACTCTACGTCAACAACCGGACCGATAATTTGGGCAATAGCGCCCGTGTTTGTTTGTTCTGCGGTGCCTACCATATTGCGCTTATTTAGTCAAGCTATTGTTACAGATTTTGGAAAACAGTCTTAACATTTAGTAATGCCACTCTCCAGATTACCACTGTTGGGGTTCAACCGTATCGCAACTTGATCCCAAATTAAATATAAATAGGACTATAGCTTCCATCCCTTAGGGGTGGGCGAGCATCCCTTGGTTCATCATCACCTTCAAAGGTGATCCGATAATTTTTCAGTCAAGTAATAGGCTCAATTTAGCTAGACACCCCAAACCGGTTTGCCCCACAACCGGCCTAATTTTGAAGTAGCTTGTCACCCCTTCAGCTACTAGATACTTACTCTTCTTCTTGAGTCAAGCGTTGGTATTCTTCCTGTAATAGTTTTTCCTTAACTCGTCGGATGGGTAGATTAGCAATTAGTGCTGTTGCCCGTTGGTTGCTTTCTAAAGAAAACTCTGACCCCTCGGGATCAATCTCAACGTAGCGAGAGACCACCTCCAGAATGTCTTGCCGCATCGACTCCACCATTTTAGGACTCAGGTCAGAGCGATCATGGGCAATTACCAGTTGGAGGCGGCGCTTAGCCTCCTCACGGCTGCTTTGAGCACTCCTCCAGGAAAAAAGTTGTTCTAGAATTTCGATAATCATGGGGCTTTTTGGAGTAGTGAATAATCACACAGGGGGAGATGGAAGAGGCTCTTTGGCAAAACTAGTTGTTGGCAATTCACAATCTAAAACCTTATTGGAACAGGCGGCGTAAGCGGCTGATTAGGTTGTCGTGTTCTGCCATCAGGTCGAGGAAGGAAATATTTGCACCTTCTAAGCGTGCAGCAATGTTTTCAATGGCAATTCCAGGCAGGGTTTTCTTTTCTGATAAGATCAAGGGTTCCCCCTGATTACTGGAGACAATCACCCGTTCGTCATCGGGGATAACACCAATTAGGGGAATAGCAAGAATTTCTTGGACATCTTGAACTGACATCATCTGATCCGCTTTTACCATTGTGGCTTTCAGGCGGTTGACAATTAGGCGGGTATTTTTGATTCCTTCCGCTTCCAGTAAGCCAATAACTCGGTCAGCATCCCGCACTGAGGTAATCTCTGGTGTAGCAACGATTAGGGCTTCAGTAGCTGCCGTAACTGCATTTTTAAACCCACTTTCGATTCCTGCTGGAGAGTCCACCAAGATGTACTCGTAATTCTTGGCTAACACCCCCAACAACTTTTTCATTTGGTTGGGGTTAACGGCTTCTTTGTTACGACTTTGGGCTGCCGGTAACAGGACTAGTCCTTCCTGCCGTTTGTCTTTGACCAAAGCCTGGTCTAAGCGGCACTGACCTGTTAAGACTTCAATAGCTGTGTAGACTACCCGATTTTCTAGTCCCAACAGCAGGTCTAAGTTTCTCAAACCAAAATCTGCATCCACTAAGGCAACTCGACGACCCAGACGAGCTAGGGCTAAACCTAGATTGGCGGTAATGGTAGTTTTACCCACCCCTCCTTTGCCAGAGGTGACAACAATAATTCGACTCATGAATTCAACGACAAGTGGGTTTTAGCAACATCAGCAGCTCTAGCAATACGAATTCCAAGGGAAGTCACGTAAGCTACTTCAGGATAGTACTGAAGTGGCGGTGTCTCCGGTGCCCTAGCTACAGCATCAGCAATCCGCAACTGGGTGGGTTCCATTTTTAATGCCATAATCCGACATTTTCGATTACCATTCGCACCGGCGTGGGCAATGCCTCGTAGATGCCCCCAAACAAATATATCCCCAGCTGCGATCAATGCACCACCAGGGTTCAAGTCTCCTATTATAACAATAGTGCCAGGGTGACGGATCTCTATCCCAGAACGCACGGTCATTTGTAAGTACAGAGGTTCTGCGAGTAATTCAGTAGGTTGATCAATCTTTTGATTCAAAGAGTACTTAGGAGTTTCTTGTTCTACTGAGTACCCAGCAGCTGCAGCAGCCACAGCGGTTTGTCGGCGCGTGGTGTAAACTCGCTTTAGCCTTAACTGGACTGCCCCAAGGGCATCAGCGATCGCTTGTAGCTTCATCCCATCCAGCAATTGATCCCCAGCCATCAGATCCACACTGGATTCAGGCTGCCAAAAGCGCTCTCCACCATTGAGGCGATGCTTGAATTGTTCCCATAGATCCGACCAATTGGCAGTACTAGGGTTTTTAGTGGCTGGTGGCAAGATCAACAACAGCCGTTTCCCCTCACTTTTTAAGCGAACTTGCCCTTGGCAGTTAACTACCGAGTTGCGGTCGTCGGAAACCGTTGAAACTGGTGATGGTTGGGCAGAATCAGAAGTCATGCAACAAGGAGCTAGATTAGTTAACGCACCGAAGATAGATTCTTCCGTGATCATACCTTCTTCAGCAAGTTCTGCTGGATAACTGTTGAGAATTTTAGCTAATGGTGGTATGGGGCAAAAGGGGAATATACTTAAATAGTGCTATTGCTCTGTCACCCCACTCCCACAACCGATATCCTGTCAAACATTCTTACTCTGCACTCAATCGACGGTAAACCGTGACCAAGCCATTCACATCTCCCACATTGCCAGGAAATAGCACTACAGGTAAATTAGGAAACTGGGGATGGTCAGCAGAGGTTAGTACCATTGAGCATCCAGGCAGGATCTGACCCAGTAGTCGTGCTGACCTCAAAGCCAGACCAGTACTTAAGACATCATTAGAGGTAATACCCCCTTTACTGATTAAAAACCCAATATCTTTAGGTAATCCCCTCACGATATCCATCAATAAGCCTGAAACTACTGCTCCAAAGGCCAGCCGTTTCTGGACATCCTCAAAAACCAATTCCTGGCGAGAGGTATAAACCACCGGTGTTTTACCACCACTGTGAATTTCCTGAACCCGCTCGAGAATACTTGCCAAAAGTTTGGCTCGCTGCTGTTGGGATTCATCTAGTAAATTGGCAACATTTACCTCAATCGCCCCAATCCCAGATGCTCCCAATAGCTGCTCCAGCTGCTGGGTAGTCTTTTTAACATGGGAACCCACAATCACAACTCCTGGTTTCCCCTGTCGGACATACTGAGCCATATCTATAGGAGCCACGGGTTGGGGGCCAAGACTAGCAAGGGAGGTTAAAATACTAGCAGCAGAGCGAAACAGAAAGCGTTTCCCTTGGCCAGCAGCCTTTAAGACATCTGCCGCAAATTGATCTAAATCCCCTTGGGTTTCCCCATCCACAACGCCACACTGGTTATTGGAAAGTTTGAGAAGACGCTCCAAGCTACCGTTACGAATATCTGCTAGTAAAAACGGCTCGACCGCATTAGCCTTGATCTGACCTTTGGTCTTTTCTTCGACATAATCGGGTAAATAACTATGGCGATATCCAAATACCGAGTCACGGGCAAACTCCGTTTCATGCACTGGTGTTCTATTACCATCAATGATTAGGTAATGCACACTATCGACAGTTACTCGTCCTCCCTCAAAGAATGCGGGGACTAAGAAATGGGCATCAAATGGTCCGACTTCCTGGGCGATTACATCAGTTTCGACCGGATAATGCCCCCGCAAGGTGGAGTCAGAGCGACTGACTACCATAAAATCTGTAATTCCTTCAGCATCTATGGCCATTTTCAGGTTATGGCAAACTTCCCGAGTCACAGTTGCTGCTTGCTCTGGGTTAAGAGCTCTGGTATTAGTAAGAATAAAAAAGATTGGGGAGTCATCCCTTAGTCCCAGCCGCAATGTATCCACATCCCAGTGCATCAGCAACAAGCAGCTGTGAACAGTCTGGGAGCCAGTCGGGTCATCATCGAGGACAATAATTTTTGGTTTTTTGCTCATTTCCTAAGCCTGTCATTGAAATCAGTTATTTACGATGGTAATCGGGAATGGGTAATCGGGAATAGGTAATTGCTGATTCTGATAGCAATGCTTCTAATGATTAGGACATAAAGCTAAATCAATCGGGAGATTTATATAAAATATAATAGCACAATGCCATTCACTAAAAAACAAAATAACAACCAATTAATTATTTTGATTATTAACTAGTTTTAAGGCTGTCAAGATAGTTATAATAAACTTTATATTGTCTAGTAACACATCTTACCAATTATTAAAAAATCTATAAACTTAGTGATAGTTGATAAGGTTAAAAAAATCAGCTATAATTATAAGTATAGACCAGTGATAACTGATTGTTTATAACTAGTTATACTTCCCTGATCTTACCCATTACCTAGTTTAACGAGGATGTTAACGTTTAATTTATATAATTGCTATATAATAAGGGGTCACTAAGCAGCAATAATTTACAGTATATAAACTATTTGTCCACTATATTGTCACTAGAAATTATGTCAGACCAATCTCGTCCAGAACCACAAAGCACTTCAACTCTAGAAGAAATTCGCACCACACGGCTTGAAAAAGTTGAACAACTGAAAGCAGAAGGATTAATTCCCTATGCCTATAATTGGGAATCTACAGCTCAGGCTGCCGAATTGCAGCAAAACTATGCTGACCTAGGCAATGGCGAAGAAGTAGATGTGGAAGTGGCTGTTGCTGGTCGGATTATAGCTCGTCGTGTTTTTGGTAAATTAGCTTTCTTCAACATTCAGGATGAGACTGGTACAATTCAGCTTTACCTGGATAAAAAGAGAATTACTGCTAAAATGGCCGACCTTCCCAATGCTTTCAATATTCTCAAAAAACTCACGGATACTGGAGATATTATTGGAGCAAAGGGAACCGTCAAGCGCACGGAAAAAGGGGAACTTTCGATCTATGTCAAGGAGTATGATATCCTGACTAAATCTCTGTTACCTTTACCAGATAAATGGCATGGTTTGACGGATACAGAAAAGCGCTATCGTCAACGTTATGTTGACCTAATTGTTAATCCTGATGTCCGGGAAACCTTTCGTCGTCGTGCCAAAATAACTGCTTCTATTCGGCACTATTTAAACCAACAGGATTTTATTGAAATTGAAACTCCGGTACTTCAAAGTGAGGCTGGTGGTGCAGATGCCCGTCCTTTTATCACCTACCACAACACCTTACAAATGGACTTGTATCTGCGTATTGCTACCGAGTTGCATCTGAAGCGACTAATTGTTGGTGGTTTTGAAAAGGTATATGAGTTAGGGCGTGTCTTCCGCAATGAAGGAATTTCCACTCGTCACAATCCAGAATTCACCATGATTGAAATCTATCAGGCTTATGCCGATTATAATCAGATGATGGTGTTGACGGAGAATCTGATCAGTAATGCTGCTCAGGAAGTGTTAGGTACACTAACCATTAACTACCAAGGTGAAGTAATTGATCTAACTCCCCCTTGGCGTAAAGTAACGATGCACGAGTTAGTCAAAGACCAAACTGGTTTAGATTTTGATAAGTTTACCAACATTGAGCAGGCAAAAGCAGCAGCGAAAGATGCTGGTGTGGAGGTTCCCAATGATTGCTATTCTATTGGCAAATTGCTCAATGAAGCCTTTGAGCAGAAGGTGGAAGAAACGTTAATTCAACCGACTTTTGTTCTGGATTATCCTGTGGAAATCTCTCCCCTCACTAAACCCCATCGCTCAAAATCAGGTTTAGTAGAACGGTTTGAATTGTTTATAGTGGGAAGAGAAACAGCAAACAGTTATTCTGAGTTAACTGATCCTATAGATCAACGGCAACGACTAGAAGCACAAGCAGCCAAGAAAGCAGCAGGAGATTTGGAAGCTCAAGATGTTGATGAAGACTTTCTCGCTGCCCTGGAGTACGGTATGCCTCCCACTGGTGGTTTAGGTATTGGTATTGACCGTTTAGTAATGCTACTCACTAATTCAGCTAGTATTCGGGATGTGATTGCTTTCCCATTGCTGAAAAGTACCAGCGCTGTGATTAAATCCTTCGACTACGATGTAGAAAAAAAAATTCTTCGGGTTCAATTTAATAATGGTAGTATCTACAAGTATCGGGATGTACCAGAGGAGATCTACAAGGGTTTGAAAGATAATCCTTCTATCGGTCAGTATTTTAATACCCATATCCGCGAAAAATATGGCTTCGACCGAGAAATTTAGTGTAAGGATTCAGCCCAGCGCTCATCAGCCATAATCTAGTCACTTGGTGTTGGATTATAAGTTGAGAGGTCAGATGACAATTTAGTTTTTAATCAGCGATTAGCTAACCTTGTGCAAAGCTAATCGCTATTAATAAAAAAATAAGGAGGGTTGATTTTGACCTTTGCTAAACAAAAATATAGCGATATACTTCCCCGGGAAATAGATTAAGGTAAAGCATTGACAAATAGACAAAAATGTGCATAGGTAAGTAGTGATAGTGCGTTCGCGCTTTTCTAGAGCAGGGTTCACTAAAAGTCATCAGTCATTTATCAAAGACTTTTGATTTTTTCATTAACAATTAACAGGTAACAGTTAACAATAAAGAATTAGCAGTACAACCTGTAGCTAGCTTGTAATGAACATACGCACTGTCTCGACTAAGCCCTTTACAGACCAAAAGCCCGGTACTTCCGGACTTCGTAAGTCGGTCACCGTTTTTCAGGAGCCCCATTACCTAGAAAACTTTATCCAGTCTATCTTTGACTCCCTAGAAGGCTGTGAAGGTCAAACCCTAGTTGTAGGGGGTGATGGTCGCTACTACAATCGGCAAGCAATTCAGACCATTCTCAAAATGGCAGCCGCCAATGGGTTAGGTCGGTTGTTAGTCGGTTGTGGTGGTATTCTGTCTACCCCAGCAGCATCTTGTGTTATTCGCAAGCATAAGGCATTAGGTGGCATTATCCTCTCGGCCAGCCACAATCCTGGGGGTCCAAAGGGTGACTTCGGTGTCAAGTATAACACCAGTAATGGTGGACCAGCACCGGAAAAGGTGACGGAAGCTATCTATGCTCGGAGTAAAGTCATCGATAGTTACAAAATCCTGGAGGCTGCGGATGTGAATCTAGACCGACCAGGTGCATTTACCCTGGGAACCTTGAGCGTTGAGGTGATTGACCCAGTTGAGCCTTATACTCAATTAATGGAGTCCCTGTTTGACTTTGACCGCATTCACCAGCTACTAACCTCTGGGAAATTCGGCATGTGTATGGACTCATTACATGCGGTAACTGGTCCCTATGCCCATGCTATTTTTGAAAAACGCTTAGGGGCACCAGAAGGTACTGTACTTAATGGTATACCGTTAGAAGATTTTGGCGGTGGTCATCCTGACCCTAATTTAGTCTATGCTAAGGACTTGGTGGATATTCTCTATGGTGATAATGCCCCAGATTTTGGAGCTGCTTCTGATGGAGATGGCGATCGCAATATGATCCTGGGAAGCTCGTTCTTCGTTACCCCCAGTGATAGCATAGCCGTGTTAACCGCCAATGCCCATCTTGTACCTGGTTATAGTCAAGGTTTAGCAGGGGTAGCCCGTTCCATGCCAACCAGTGCTGCTGTAGACCGAGTGGCGGCTCAGTTGGGTATTGATTGCTATGAGACCCCAACAGGTTGGAAGTTTTTTGGCAATTTATTGGATGCAGGTAAAGCCACTTTGTGCGGTGAAGAAAGTTTCGGCACTGGTTCTAACCATGTACGGGAAAAAGATGGGCTTTGGGCAGTGCTATTCTGGCTCAATATCCTGGCAGTGCGGGGTGAATCAGTGGAGCAGATTGTCCGTAGCCACTGGCAAACCTATGGTCGTAATTTCTATTCCCGCCATGACTATGAAGAGGTAGATGGGGCACGAGCTCAGGAACTGATGGAGCGTCTGCGTTCAAGTGTCCCAGACCTGAAAGGACAGCAATTTGGTTCTTACCAGGTAGAGTATGGTGATGACTTTAGTTACACAGACCCAGTAGATGGGAGCATCAGCCAAAAGCAGGGGATTCGGATTGGCTTTACTGATGGCTCTCGGATTATATTCCGCCTATCTGGCACTGGCACAAAAGGGGCAACCCTACGCCTCTACTTAGAGAGCTATGAGCCAGATTCCACTAACCATGACGTGGATACTCAACAAGCATTGGAACCACTGATTTCCCTAGCCCATGAGATTGCCCAGATTCGGAAGTTTACAGAACGGGAGGTTCCCACTGTAATTACCTAAGGTTTTGATGGTAACGTTTGCCTTTAAAGTTTGAAGGGAAATCCTCAAACCCAGTTAAACAAAGCAACACGGGTAATAGGTAATAGGTAATTAGTAATAGGTACAACCCCGACCAGTTACCTATTACCTATTATCCGTAACCAATGAATAACTGTATCTGTAATAGTGGCTCGCCTAGATTTCAATAGCAACAGATTTTTATTCCTAGAGGTGCGACCCAAGGGCGATTTACTCGCCCTTGGGTCGCACCTATAAAAATTTTCATGATTGTTTCATTTAGCTGATCTCAACAGATATAGCAATCCGTGTAGGAATTCAGAGAATTTTGATGCGATATTCCCTACTGCCGTCTTGATGCAATAGCGAGTGGGGGAAACCCCCTTTGGCCGCGCTGCATCGCTACTTCCTACTCCCAGATCCGCTGTTCCCAGATCCGCTGTTCCCTTTGCTATAGTTTTTGGAAATTTCGTCAAGTAAAGAAATAGCTGGCTACATTTCAACATTATTTATTGTCAATTAGTTAATTTTTAAACTAATCTTAAATACTCTTGTGTTAACCCTTTTTGCACCACAGTAAATTGATTGGGGCAAAAACTTGCTTGCACACCTCAATGACTGAATTAAAGAGGGACTGAATGAAAAAAAAATTCTTTAACCCGGATTTAGTATAACCCCTAACTGCTCTGAGGGAGGTTAAAATTATTCATTCATAATTCTTAGCTGACTCATGTTATATAATAATTAGTTTTTGATCAGTACTAACTCAGTAAAACTTTTATAAAGTTTTATGAAATTTCCATGAAAATCCCTATTTTGATAGTGACATTTACGGATTTTTATGTCATTTATACTAATGGTAGGATTTTTTTTTAAGTCAAAACGCCAAAAAAAAATAGGAAGCCTAGAACCAAACTAGTGTTTTGACTACGTCATCTGTTAGGGGTGGGATGTGATCAGGGAATCGTTAGCCAGTCAAACTCTAGAAAAGGCTTCAAAACATTTATCTAGTTTTACTGGATAAATTTGAACAGGGCATCTTTGAACTATTAAAGAGGGTGTTTTCGCCTTATCGATGTATCTAGAAACATGTATCTAGAAAGGTACTGTACTCTAGATACATCGATAAGCATGATTAAATTTGCCCCAAAAGTTCATAGACAAAGTTCACAGACTCTGATCTCATCTCATGGTCGGGACGTTGAGTAATGCCAGTGTCTTGATGCAAAGCGCGAGTGGGGGTAACCCCCACAGGTCGGCGCTGCCTCCCCTGTTCCCTGGCTGCATCGCTTTTGTAAGTTACACATGGGTGCATCTCATATTTGTAAAAAAGTGCGGTAGGGTGCGTTAGGGGCGAGCTCACCAAGACGCAAGCTGTAGCAAGTGTTAGGTTGTTGCCCGTAACGCACCACCAGGTCAAACTCCAAAAATGAGATGCACCCGTTACACATCCTGTGACTTACTAAGTTCGGATAGAGTAATTAGAAATTTTTTGGTGCATCAGGACAGAAAATAAAAGCCAACCATAAACACAAATAACTTTTGGGAAAAAACGATCTTATGGTTCTGATTGAAGCAGAAAGCGATCGCGTAACGCGAATAAACTACGAGACAACCAGTGCAAACGGTATTGATACCGTTGCTTCAGGGCGTCGAGCCGTCCAGATATCAAGCTTTAATAACCCCCTTGAAGAACCCGGTATACTTAGATTTCAATGGACAGCAGATGATGGAGCTGCTGGTAAGTACGATATTAGTATTGCCTACTTTGACGAAGAGGATGGGGAATCTGAACTGAAATTTAGCGTCAACGGACAGCAAGTTGGTACATATGTTTATAATCTAAACTTACCTGGGATTACCGCTTTTCCTCAGAATTATGTCCCTCTGAGCGGTGGCAATCCACGTGGCCCTCGCCCTCTAACTGCTGAGGCTAATCCAAATGCCATTTTTAAGGACGTAGACCTTGCTCCAGGGGATGAAATAGAAATCTCGGTACTGGCAGATAGCCTTAATAATGATGCTAATTTCGAGCTAGGGCGACTTGATGCCATTGAAATTACTCCAGCTCAAGAGATTCTCCCCAGTTTGGATCTGTTCTGGCGTAATCCTGTCAGTGGACAAGTTGCTGTGTGGACTCTAAATGACGAAGGCACTACGCTCGAGACGGCAGCATTCATTAAAGATCAAAGTGGTGAGAACGTATTGGTGCCAGAGGACAGTCCATTGAACCCCCGTGGTGTTGTGGATTTAGGTGATGGTAACAGGAGTCCTCTGTGGCGTAATACTGAAACCGGCGCTGTTGTCGTTTGGAAGATGAAAGGCTCCGAGTTCCAGGAGGCAATAACTATTGACCCACCAGCAGATGGCCCAGGTTCAAACCTCGACTGGGAAATCCGTGGCACCGGAGATGTTAACAGTGGTGGTGGAGAAGAAATCTTCTGGTACAACACATCTACTGGAGACATTGCTGTTTCGGAGATAGATGAAACCGGGTTTGGGAATGCTACCTTTATTACGGATAGCAGTAATGAGAAGATGATTATATCACCTGACAATGACTGGCAGTTACTTGCGGCTGGAGACATGGATGGCGATGGTGACGCCGATGCTATCTGGGAAAATATGAATACTCGACAGTTTGCCTACTGGAACCTGGATGGTACTGTTTTCCAAAATGCAGTGCTGATCGAGTCCGAAGCAGCAGACGGTCCTTGGGAATTCCGTGGTGCCTATGACGCTAACAACGATGGTATTGATGATTTCTTCTTCCGTAATTCCATCACTGGACAGAATGGCATGTGGATGATCGAGAATAACTCACTGGGTCAGATTGTCGAGATCGATAGGGTTGAGGATATCAACTTCTCCTTCTACGTCTAGGATAGTCAGCACCTAGCTTTACTGTTGTCATTAACGTCAAGAAAAACCCACCCCTTCTGCTTAAGTTCAAGGGGTGGGCTGTTTTTTAACTTAAATCTAAGTCTAATCTTTCCGAGTGTCAGCGACATTCTCATCTAATTCTCAGAAACCAGATCTCCAAGGCATTTACCCTTCTGTTAAGCCTTTTTGCCTTCACGGGGTGACCAGCGAATTGAAAGTCCTACAGGGGTTAGGGGTTAGGGGTTAGGGAACATTGTCAAGGGGGTATGGATTGATTAAAACTATCTATGAAGTTGGATTGGGGAAAATTGCTTCAACTGCTGGCAAATACAACAAGACGAGTCGCTGTAATTTCCCCAATACCTAATACCTAATACCTAATCCCTAATACCTAATACCTAATCCCTAATACCTAATACCTAATCCCTAATCCCTAATACCTAATCCCTAATCCCTAATACCTAATCCCTGCCTAGGTTTGAGCTTTGTTGTCACCCCGTGAGCTTTTTGCCCCACAGTAAATTGAATGGGGCAAAACTTGGATGGGAGCATGTCACCTTTGTAATTATGTATATAGATCCCCCCTAACCCCCCTTAAACAAGGGGGGAATTAAATTCAAAAGTCCCCCTTACTAAGGGAAACGGGGGATCTGAATCAGGGATTAACAAAACTGATATGCTCCCAACTTGGATCGACACCTCAATGACTTAATGAAATAGGGACTTAATGAAAAAGAGAATTATTTAACCTGGATTTGGTATAACCCCTAACGTAAGCATTTAGCCTATATTATTAGGTGACTTGATGTTATAGAATAATGAGTTTTTTTCTCAGTACCAACTCAGTAAAAATTCCATGAACTTTTATGAAATTTTGATGAAAAGCGCTAATTTGATAGTGACATCTACGGATTTTTATGTCATTTATACTAATGGTAGGATTTTTTTTTAAGTCAAAACGCAAAAAAAAAATAGGAAGCCTAGAACCAAACTAGTTTTTTGACTAGGTCATTTAGGGATGAAATTTGATCAGGGTATCGTTAGCAAGTCAAACTCTAGAAAAGGCTTCAAAAAATTTATCCAGTGAAACTGGATAAGTTTGAGCAGGGCATCTTTGAACTATTAAAAGGGGTGTTTTACCCTTATCGATATATCTAGAAGTACGTATCTAGAAAGGTACTTTACTCTATATACATCGATAAGCATGATTAAATTTTCCCCAAAAGTTCACAGACAAAGTTCACAGACTCTTATTCCATCTCATGGCAGGGACTTTAAGTAATGCCAGTGTTGTAAGTTACACATCCCGTAACTTACTAAGTTGGGACTGAATTGGGATGGAGTCATTAGAAATTTTTTGGTGCATCAGCACGGAAAAGAAAAGCCAACCACTGTAAACACAGATAACTTTTGGGAGAGCACTATCTTATGGGTAAGATTATTCAAGCAGAAGACATTTTACAAGAAAATTTAAACGATCCAAATAAAGATCAAAAAAGATATATTTTTGAGAATCAAACAGGAGGTGTTGATGTTATTATAAACGGTGAAGTTGTCAAAAAACAAGGTGTCAAAATAGACATTAGTGGCATTAACAACATTGACGACGTTATTAATGGAACGGAGGATCCTCCAGAAGGTGTGCTTACCTTTGATTGGAAAAAAGAGTATGGACTGCCTGGTAAGTATGATATTGGTATTGCCTACTTTGACGAAGCGGATGGGGAATCTAAACTGACATTTAAAGTCAACGGACAGGAAGTTGGTACCTATGTTTATGATCTAAACTTAATTGGTAATAATACAGAACGGCCAACAGCTGAGGCAAAGACTTATGTCCCTCTGGAGGGTGACAATTCAGCTGACACTTTAAGTAATGAGGATAATCCAAATCCCATTTTTAAGAACATAGACCTTGCTCCAGGGGATCAAATCGAAATTTCGGCACTGGCACATAGCAATGGTCAATTTCCCCCGAAGGAGGAGGATGTAAGAACTTTCGAGCTAGGGCGAATTGATGAGATTGAATTTACCCGAGCCCCCAGTGTGGATCTGTTCTGGCATAATCCTGAAAGTGCAGAAAATCAAACAGTTGAGTTTTGGACTCTAACTGAGCAATACACTGAGGATGAGCAGACCAAATTAATGAAAGATCAACACTTCATTAAAGATAGTCCGCAGAAGTTGGTACCAGACAACGCTGGATTGGAAGCCTATGGTGTTATAGATTTAGGCGATGGTAACAGGAGTCCTCTGTGGCGTGATAACGTAACCGGTGCTGTTTCGGTTTGGAAGATGAAAGGCTCTGAGTTCGAGAAGGAAATAATTATTGACTCACTACCAGGTGGCCCAAAATTAGATTGGGAAATCCGTGGCACCGGAGATGTTAACCGTGATGGTGCAGAAGAAATTTTCTGGTACAACACATCCACAGGAGACATTGGTGTTTGGGAGATAGATGAAAACGGGCTTCAGAATGCTAAAAATATTACCAAAACCAATGGTGAAAAAATGATAGAAGCACCTAACAAGCCCTGGAAGTTAGTTGCGGCTGGAGACATGGATAACGATGGTGACGCAGATGCTATTTGGCAACATAAGCAGGATAAAACGTTTGCCTACTGGGAGCTTGAGGGTACTGTTTTCCAGAAGGAAGTGGAGCTAAAGTTCGATCAAGGAGACGGTCCTTGGGAATTCCGTGGTGCCTATGACACTTACGGAGATGGTTTTAATGATTTCTACTTCCTTTCCGGAGATGGAGAGACTGCCATCTGGATGATCGACGAAAACCCACTGAATGGTAATATTGTCCGTGAGGATATTGTCCTTATGGATACGTTCGAAGATACTAACTTCTCCTTCTACGTCTAGGATAGTCAACAGGTAGCTTTACTGTTGTAATTAAAGTGAACAAGCAGCCCACCCCTTCCGCTTAGGCTCAAGGGGTGGGCTGCTTGTTCACTTTAATCTGAGTCTAATATTCCCGAGTCTCGATAGCGTGCGCCGTTCCCGTAGGGTGGGCAATGGGCAAAAGGGATAATTTAATAATATTGATAGATTAATGATGAGAATTGAAAGTCTGGATAAACGTCCTTAGCCTATGACCACGGTATTTTAGGTGCTTTGTGGCACAGGCTTCTAGTGGTGACACAGATTTCGACGCTGTGATGCAAAAAAGATTAAACTTTTGCTTACCTGTTTTATTCAAAAGCACCTCTAGTAGGACTATCTGTAGCGCATTAGCTGATAGGCGATAGGTGATAGCTTACCCACTAACTACCCTGAGGCAGGAGAAAATTACTCATTCATAATTATTAGTTAACTTGATATTATATATTAATTTTTTTTTTACTCAGTACCAAGTCAGTAAAACTTTCATAAAATTTTCATTAATTTTTATGAAAATCGCTAATTTTATAGTGACATTTCCGGATTTTTATGGCATTTATAATAGTGGTAGGATTTTTCTCAGTCAAAACACCAAAAAAAACATGAAGCCTGGAACCAAACTACTTTTTTGACTAGGTCATCTCTTAGGGGTGGAATTTTATCAGGGGATCGTTAGCCAGTCAAACTATAGAAAAGGCTTCAAAAAAAATATCCAGTTTCACTGGATATTTTTGAGCAAAGCATCTTTGAACTATTAAAAGGGGTGTTTTACCCTTATCGATGTATCTATAAATAGGTATCTAGTAAGGTATTGTACCCTAGATACATCGATAAGCATGATTAAATTTTCCCTAAAAGTTCACAGACACAGACAAAGTTTACAGACTCTTGTGCCATTTCATAGCAGGCACCTTGAGTAATGCCAGTGTTGTAAGTTACACATCCCGTCAATTAGTGAGTTGGGACTGAGTTGGGATGGAGTAATTAAAAATTTTTTTTGGTGCATCAGGACGGAAAAGAAAAGCCAACCAGTCTAAACACAGATAACTTTTGGGAAAAAACTATCTTATGGTTCTGATTGAAGCAGAAGGCGATCGCGTAACGCGAAACGAAAACTACGGGATAACCAGTGACAACGGTATTGATACCGTTGCTTCAGGCGGTGCAGCTGTCCAGATCAAAACGTTTAATGACCCGGATCCAGAAAAAAACGTCGGTGTGCTGACATTTACATGGACAGCACAGGATGGACCGGCTGGTAAGTATGATATTCGTATTGCCTACTTTGACGAAGAGGATGGGGAATCTCCACTGACATTTAGTGTCAACGGACAGCAAGTTGGTACATATGATTATGATATAAACTTACGTGGTAATAATATAAATCGGCCAACAGCTGAGCCCAAGAATTATGTCCCTCTCAGCGGTGCCAATCTACGTAACCCTGATCGTCCTCTACTTGCTGAGGATAATCCAAATCCCATTTTTAAGAATATAGACCTTGCTCCAGGAGATCAAATAGAAATCTCGGTACGGTCAAGTACCAATAATGAGAATAATAATTTCGAGCGAGGGCGACTTGATGCCATTGAAATTACCCGAATCCCCAGTGTGGATCTGTTCTGGCATAATCCTGTCAGTGGAAAAGTTGCTTTGTGGACTCTAAATGGCCAGGGCACTAGCGTCGAGACCACAGCATTCATTACGGATCAAAGTGGTCAGGACGTGTTGGTACCAGAGAACGCTGGATTTGAAGCCCGTGGTGTTATAGATTTAGGGGATGGTATCAGGAATCCTCTGTGGCGTGATACGCTGACTGGCGGTGTTGCAGTTTGGAACATGGAACGCTCCGAGTTCCAGGATGCAATAATTACTCAGGCACCAGCAGGTCAACCAGGATCAGACCTCAACTGGGCAATCCGTGGCACCGGAGATGTTAACGGTGGTGGTGCAGAAGAAATTTTCTGGTACAACACATCCAGCGGAGAAATTGCTGTTTGGGAGATAGATCAAACCGGGTTTCAGAAAGCTACAAATATTACCAAAACCAATGGTGAAAACATGATAGAATCACCTAACAGTTCCTGGCAGTTAGTTGCGGCTGGAGACATGGATGGCGATGGTGACGCAGATGCTATCTGGGAAAATATGAATACCCAAGAGTTTGGCTACTGGAAGCTCGATGGTACTGTTTACCAGGAGGCAGTGCTGATCGATGCCCGACCAGCAGACGGTCCTTGGGAATTCCGTGGTGCCTATGACGCTAACCGAGATGGTATTGATGATTTCTTCTTCCGTAATTCTCAAGGACAAAATGGCCTGTGGATTATCGAGAATAACTCAGTGAGTGAGGAGAATATCTTACCTATCACTCCTTCGGTTCCAGATATGGACTTCTCCTTCTACGTTTAGGATAGTCAGCAGGTAGCTTTAATTTTTTAATTAGAGTGAATGAAAACCCACCCCTTGAGCGTAAGCAGAAGGGGTGGGTTTTCATTCACTCTAATCTGAGTCTAAGATCTCCGACTGTTAATCACTTCGTGGTCAGGTAAATCGTTAATTGTTAGTTCATTTTTAGTGAATTTTTAGTTATTAATTGAAAACTTTCAATTTTCAATTTCTTGATGATATTATTATTATGTGGTATTCAGTGGTAAGGATTCAGCTAAAGACCACATACTTAGGTTCAGTTGATCAGCAATTTGTGCCTCAAAAGCGTGAATTGATATCTAAATCATGGAGTCGGTTTACGATCCCAGTCAACGGATGTGGTTTTTAATTCCCGACCACCCCACATTTCCGTCTCGAAAGTAGCACTTTCTCCAGCACTGAGGTTAGGGGGATTGGTATACATGGAGCTGGTGCCAATTACACTGCCGTCATCATCGAGAATTTCATAGTTTACTCGGGTCGAGTAGACAGTTTTGTCGGTTTTGTTGACTACACGACCGATAAGACGGTCATTTTGGAAACTCACTTCGCTAATAACTACTTTCGAGTCTGAGATGCCACATAGACTACTAAGATCTACAAGGGTGCCATTATCGCTTTGCATGTAGCAAACTGGTAGCTCAATCTCTGTGCTGGGTACAGGGGAGAAGCCAGAGGCAAGCGTCAGTGGGAGGCTAAACGCCTTGGGAACAATTAGCAGCATTGAGGCGGCTTCTAAAGCAAGGGACAAAGACCAAAATTTCACCATCATGGTCACCTTCTCAAACTGATTACACGATAAATGGTCAGGGTGGGAGCCCTCAGCCCAAGTTTTCTAAGTGGGATACCTTGGTGGTTGAGGGTGATTAGTAGTTCAGGGAGGTTAATACGGAGCCTAAATCCAGGTGCAACCCTATTTAGTCTCTAGTTCCTGAGGCTAGCTGGGTTTGTGTAGCCCCACGGTTGACACAGTGGCGCAAAAAAGGGCTAATAGATAAGCATATTGTAGAAACTACTCAGAGGCTATCCGAAAACTAATCTAATGGTTGGGTGAGAGTGGCAGAATTACTGGTAAATTACTTCAGTAATCCTTTAGACTAATGGCTTATGGTCTAAAGTAGACTCCACAACTCCCCAAGGAAAATTTTTGGATAGCTTCTAAGCAGCTTACGGGCAATGTACAGCAAGGTGGAAGTTACGGTCTACGGCTTGTCCACTGGAATTGTTAGTAGCAACCCAAACCCCATTGGTGGTGCCAGCGCGTGTGGCTACAGTAACTTCACCAGATGGTTCAGTGCCAAAGCCTGTAGTACCCAAAGTAGCAGTGTAGGCACACCGACGGACATCCCGGTTGAAGAAGACTTCGTAGCGACCGTTCAGAACTTTTCGGGCTCGGCTGGCACCGAATCCGCGACTGAGTGCGCCGTTACTGGTAACTACAGCAAATACGGTTTTTGCACTGGGGGTGGGGGTAGTGGTTAAAGTAAATCGTTGGTTGCTCGGAGGGGTGGGACGAGGCGCGTTAGTATCTTGTGCTAAGGCTTTGCCTTGAGGAATACCTTGGCTGATTACACCCAAAGATAGAACTACAGACGCGATCGCTACTTTACTACGAAACATGATCAGTTTCCTGGTTTGAACTTTGAAGTTTGTAATGTGAATACTGAGGTGTTTCGGTCATTGGCTGACTCGAATTCAAACTCTACTTACATTTCTCAATCCCATCCAAGATTTACGCAGTGAATTGTTTAATCTTTACAAAACTTAAAAAAAAGCTCTGGTCAAACCTGGCATAAAAAGCGGGAAAAGTGCCTAAAACCTAGGGTGCGTCAGTAATGCACCCTACTCGTAGCATCAGAAGAAACCCATGAGAAGAAACCATGGTGACCAATGAACACAGAGCCTGAAAGCGATTGACCTGCATGTCACGCTACGCGAACGCCTACTTTAATCTGGCTATGGTTATAAAGTTAGTGAAATAGCAGTAACGATTAAGTTAATCCATGTCAGAAACACCCCAAACCTCAGCTCAAGAACAGCTAGACAATACCATGCCAAGCCATGAGCTAATCGCCAGCAAAAAAAAATGGTTTGACTATCCAGTGCGAGTGCATCCCCACCACACTGACTATGGTGGTATAGTCTGGCATGGTACCTACCTTCGCTGGATGGAAGAAGCGAGGGTGGAGTACTTACGCTCGATGGGTATGGATTATAGTGATCTCGTCAAGTTAGGATGCGATTTACCGGTAGTAGAACTTTCTTTACGCTATCACCGGGCAATGCCAATGGGCACAGCTGCAGTTGTCAAGACAGCCATCGCCGAAATGAAAGGTGTCCGTATTAAGTGGAGTTATCGAATTCAATCCCATGATGGGAAAGAACTTTACCTAACCGGTCGTGTGATTCTAGTACCCGTTGACCGAGAGCAGGGTAAGATTATGCGCAAATTACCACCAGTGCTCAAGGATTTGTTGGAGAAGCTGTCTAGTTGAGGCAATAGAACTGAGGTTATTTTATGGTTATGTTACCCTGCTCCCTCTAATGCTCTACTTCTGGGTTATAAATTCCGACCAACCTGCCAATTAATACGGCGGGATACATCACCCCACAAATTCCTTCTAAATTAGTCAGAGCTTTCGCTAGAGGACTGACAGGAGTAATATCCCCATAGCCAACGGTAGTTAAGGTGGTAAAACTGAAATAAAGCAGGTCAAAAGAATTAATTGTTTCTGCTGAAGAAGTAAAAGCTTTTGGGTTTAATAAATAGATAGTTTCAAAAAACAAAACCCACAGAGTCCCAATTAAAAGAAAGACATTAATACCGCCAACTATAGTATCGAATGTGACTTGGTGACCGCTAAAAATCTTCTCAATCATCAACACAATAGCTAATAGAAAAAAACCACCATAAATAATATTTGTAGCTACAGCTAGCTTTAAGTTAGAATATTGACAAATGAACTCGATAAAATCGACGACAAAAGCGAATACTGAAATGACAATATAACAATAAAAAAATCTTTGATGTAAATAAAATGTTGTAATTATTAGAACTATTGCTCCTAATAAAATTAGGGATAGAATTAAGTCGGCAATTATTGCTTGCGAAAAAAAAGCATAGGCGACAAAAGCTAAAAGCAGCACTAACAAAAGCTGAGTATATTTATTCTTGGCTGAACTCTGTAACTGTTTGAGTTTCATCACTCTGTTGCTCCTTGAAAAAGCATCTATAGCGTTTCTCATCACAAGTGAGGTACACAGGATTTTTTCCAACTCCCCCCTTCTCGCGCCGGAGCACCCCACTAGCTGTTCTCTGCTCCGAACATCCTTAAAACCCAGGACAAAAGTACCTCAAGCAATTTAGAGCTGTTATATCAATTTAAGAAGATTCCCATAAACTTAGCGCTATTGACAGTAATTATGTCGGTTTAGCAACTTGAGTTTCCCACCAGCAACTAGTGTAAACTCCACTCACTCTTGAGGGGTGGGTTTAGCTTATGTATCAGCCCAAGACAAATAATCTTGTTACAAACGTTACAAAACCCACCCTTTCCTAGTCAACTAAATTGCTGCATTTAGTCATTAGTCATTTGTAACCCACCAAAGTCTCTTGGTAGTTACAAATGACCCATGACTAATGAGTGTTAACCACAGCAGTGATGACTTATGAAATTGCAGGGCAATTCACATTTGTCCCACCTAAACCACAATACCCATTAGGATTTTTAGCCAGGTACTGCTGGTGATAGCCCTCTGCGTAATAAAACTCAGGAGCATCTAGAATCTCTGTGGTAATATTACCATAACCACCGGCATTCAGAGCTTGCTGATAAGCGTTTTGTGAGGCTTCCGCTAGCTTCTTTTGGTCTTCGGAATAGGTATAAATTCCTGAACGGTACTGAGTACCAGTATCATTGCCTTGGCGCATCCCTTGGGTGGGGTTGTGGCTTTCCCAGAAGACTTTCAATAGTGCTTCGTAACTGATTAGTTTTGGGTCAAATACCACCAGCACTACTTCATTGTGACCGGTCATGCCTGTACAGACCTCTTGATACGTGGGGTTAGGGGTAATGCCAGCAGCGTAACCTACTGCGGTAGTGAACACTCCCTCCTGTTGCCAGAATCGGCGTTCTGCTCCCCAAAAACATCCCATGCCAAACATCGCCATTTCCAATCCATCTGGGTAAGGGGGTTTAAGAGGATTGCCATTGACGTAGTGACGCTCGGGTACTGGCATCAGTTCTGAGCGTCCGGGTAAGGCTTCCTCAGCAGTAGGCACGGTCAGCTTTTTCTTAAATCCGAAGAGTACCATCAGTTTTAAATTTTAGTTTTGATCACTTACTTAACATTTTGCAACATTTATACCGTTTGTATATGGGTTGTAAAAACACCAATTGCAGGAAAAGCCATGCATCGAAGAGGCAAAAGGCAAGAGGGGAAAGAGATCCGGAGTTTTATTGGACAATAAAAAAATACCTCTTAGGTTTACATGTGATTTACAAACCCTATAAGAGGAAATTACTCATTCATTAGTGGTAACTACCAATAGACGGTTTACTGGCTATTGGCTAGCTACTAAGAACTAAACACTGACGGAACTAAACACTCTCCGACTCAGGAGGAGGAGGATTTAGTTTTTGCTAAACTACGATATTCCCAAGCTGGAACAAACTTAGGGTCTCGCCACAACCCTCGCCGATATCGTTTGGCATTGGCTTCAGCACTATCGACCATTTCCGCACTGGGGCAATCTTTCAGATAGGGGCGATATACCTGTGCTAGTCCTTCTTTTACTAGGACTTCCTGGACAAAGGTGCCATCGGTTAAGCGTACTTCACTGACGCTGCGCCCATAGCGGTCAGTATCAGTTACGGTCAAAACTACCTGATTATCGCTTTGTTTTACCAGTTCCTGAAGTCGCTCCTTGGCTTTATTTCCCCATTTGAATTGACTTTTGTCTACCAATTTGCGGCTTTGCTTCTGTTTGTTAGAATGGGCAATTTCTGGAGCGTCGATACAGGCAAACCGAACTTTGACATCCTTGCCAAACCTGTCAGCCACGAGAATGGTATCCCCATCAGATACCCGTTTGACAGTGTAATTCCCGATTCCTAACTGGTCTAGAAGGGCGGCACATCCAAAGAGACTCAGGATTAGGACAGAGGCTACTATCGATTTGAAAATGTTTTGGATTCGTTGGCGAGTTGGGTTCATGGTCAATTACTGTTGACGAGTGTACAACAGTTTAGCTAAAAAACTCTATTTGTGCCCTATTCCTTGCTCCGACGTTCCGATCAATCCTACTTTCACATCGAAATTACTGTATACTATTAAGCACCTAAACAAAATTAATTACCTACTCCCAATCTCTGTAATCCTTACAATGCAAGGCTTTGAGTATTTTAAAATGTGTAATTAATTTTGTGCACCTGCTTATATCAATCCGAAGTCAAACCTCAGAGAAATCCCTGTTACTCTGGATAACCTCTTCGCCATCTTGCGAGACTTCTAGATTTTTCCATACTTCCATTGGTTACATCCGTTAACCATCCGTTGTTCCAACTGACTACTCTCACAACTCCGACAGGGATGGCGATAGATTTGACTCTGTATTAATTTATGCTCTCAAGATTCAATCCTAACTACTCAATATGACTATGGTGCTAAAAACGATAACTCTAGTGTCTTCAACTCTAGTTTCTTCTCTCTTATGTCTCGGTTGTATAGGGTTGCCAGCTCAAGCCCAATCCAACACTTTTGCTAATTGCGATCTAGGCAATGATTTAAGTGGTCGTGATTTGAGCTTTGGTAATTTTAGTAACTGTAATTGGAGAAGTATTAATTTAAGAGGGGCTAATTTATCAGGGGCTTATCTCAATAGTATTCTACTTAACCCTAAACTTCAATCTTACCAACGACGGGCGACCGAAGAAGTAAGTTCTGATCTGACCAATGCTAATCTCCAAGGAGCAGATTTAACTCTCGCTAATTTAGAACGAGCCATCCTGACAAATGCTAATTTAGTAGCTGCTCGTTTATTTGATGCTGACTTAACATCGGCTACATTAGAAAATGCTAAATTAGATAAGATTTTTGCTCCTGTGGTAATCTTATATGAGGCTAATTTAAAAGGAGCCACATTAAGTTTGGGGGATTTAACCGGTGCGAGCATGGCTAGCTCTGATTTAAGTAATACCTATTTGTATAGAACCAAATTAAGTTATGCTGACTTACAAAATGCTAATCTAAGTGGGGCTAATTTAACCGAGGCTAATTTAACCGAGGCTAACTTAACGGGGGCTAATTTAACTGGGGCTAATTTGACTGGCGCTAATTTGTGTAATGCCACGATGCCCGATGGTACAGTATCTCAGCAAGGTTGTCCTTAATTTCATGATCAAGCAGTAAATTGTAAATTATGGAAAACGAACTGGCAGCAAAAGCCGAAAAAATACCAGAAATCAAAAATGATGTCTGTCGTACCGCAGTAGTAATGGCGGCCAAACGTGCTATTGAATCGAAAAGGGCAGACCGACTTTTTGACGATCCTTTTGCTGCTCAGTTAGTTGGGTCTAAGGAAATACAGTCTTTGATGGATTATTGGGAAAAACAAGACGGTAAAGACCCGAAATCAAATACCCTTCGCATCCAGTTTGTGGCAGTGCGAACTAAATTTTTTGATGATTTTATAATATCTGTAATACCAGAGGTACGTCAAATTGTCATTCTAGGGGTGGGGTACGATACTAGAGCATATCGCCTACCCTTACCACCTGAACTATGTATATACGAGATTGATTTACCAGAAATCATTTCTCGCAAAGAAGCAATTCTTAAGGATATTCCATCTAAATGTCATCGCTATTCCATCGCCACAGATTTGCAAAAACCTTGGGTGCATTTATTAAAAAATCATGGATATAAATCTAATCAACCTACAGTTTGGTTGATGGAAGGTTTATTGATGTATCTGGATAAAACAGAGATCAATATATTACTGCAAACAATTTCTGATATCAGTGTCAAAGGGAGTTATTTGGCTGCAGATTTAATAAGTGTAAAGTCGTGGCAGATAGGCTCTAAAACTCAGAAGGGATTAATTAGTAAAAATTGGCGTTTTGGCACAGACGAACCAGAAGAATTATTTGCTGCTCATGGGTGGAATGCATCAGTGATCCAACCGGGAGAAATAAGAGCAAATTATGGACGTTACTCTGTCCAAATCGCACCCCGTTCAGTACCTGGAATGCGACGTTCCTTTATGGTGACCGCTAAAAAAGAATGATGGCTCTCCTAGACAGAATTACATTTTACTTATCAATACAATACTCTAGATTTAATAAAACATAGGGAAACAAATTTGTAAACCATCCCCCCCAAATTTCTTTAGCTTTTTCGCCTTCAATCAAGGAGTTGACAATACGTTGCCATTGCGGATCATGCTTAGGGAGAATCATGCCATAGAAATCACAGGTCAGTGGCTGATCTGGAGATAAGGTGTACTGGGATGAGGAGAGTCCTTGTCTGGTGACTTCTCCAATTAATAAAATTCCATCGCTGGCAAAGGCATCAATATCCCTATTGACTAATGCTTTGACTCCTTGAGATCTACCTATGTCTCCAGGAAAAACTATTTTCTGAGCATTAGGATAGGTTTGCTCAATAAATGTTTCTGTTAGGCTACTGGGAAGTACTCCAATTTTTAAACTGTCAAGGCTTTGGTAACGATTAAAGACTCTTGGTTGTTGAGAATCCACTAATAAGTGTGTACCAGTAATAAAAAATGGTGTTGAGAATTTTACCCCTTCAATATGACTTCTAATAGTATTAGGTCCACACTCCAAATGTACAGCTTCATCTCGGACAATAGCAAAGCGATTTTCCAATGTTGATTGAATGGCAACAACTTTTAGTTCTATGGGTTTATTGAGTTGTTGGGCAACCTTATCTTTTAAGGAATTGAGTAGGTCAAAGCAATACCCTTTCCACTCTCCGTTGGTATCAATGTAGCCGAAAGGAGCAGCATCTTTTCTAATACCAACTTTTATGGTGCCAGTTCGTTTAATTTGGTCTAAAACTGTTTCTGAAGGCTTCGGTATTGGCTCAATGGCAAGTTGTGGTATGATACTTTCGGGAGGTTCACTGCCAAAGGATTCCTCTAGTTGTTCTGGAGTTAAAGATTTGACTAAATGTAGATCTAGGGAATTCTCAGAGAGGAATTTGGCATAGCTAACACTGAGGTAAGGTCGATAGTTTGGCAAATCCCGAATATGAGTATTAACAAAAGCTAAGCTTAAGGCTTTTAGGTAAGAAAGTCCGACCTGAGGATTGGAACCAAGTAATTCTCTAGGAAACAGGGCAAAATCGTCCCCCGATGCACCACTAGTGGAGAAGTGGTTGCCATCAACAATCATTGCCAGATATTTTTCTGGGGTATTAAGCCAGATGAAGGGGTGAATCTGTTCTGGGACAGTGGGTGCTACGATGTCGTGGCTACCTGCCATAATCATGACTGGCACTTGAATTTTACCCAAGCTACCTGGACCAAGGGCTGTGCTGGTAATAGGATTAACAGCGATTACAGCTTTGACCCGTGGATCCTGCAAGTCATAATTAAACGGGGGTAAGCGATTGGCACGGCATTGGAGCAGTACAGATAGATTGAAGGTTGGGTCTTGATCAGGACACACTTGGCGCAGTCTTAAATCATTAATTTCTGCACCTGCTACGGCTAACGCTGTGTAACCCCCAAAGGAATGACCAATCACACCTACCTGTTCCAGATTCAGCTGATTAGCAAAATTAGGGTCAGATTTAGAGAGGTCTTCGAGCTCATCGAGCACATATCTAATATCTAAGGGTCGTTCAATAAACTCTACCGGATTGATTCCATTGGCTAGTCCCTGTAGTACAGCTTGAGAGTATTCAATATTACTCCCGACGTGTTCAGGCACGGCTACAGCAATGCCATGGGATGCTAAGTGTTCTGCTAAATAGGTGAAATGGTTGCGATCTGAGGCAAAGCCATGGGACATGACCACTAAGGGGGCTGGTTTGGGATTGCCTTGGGGTAAGTACAGAGCAACCTCAAACTTGGTTTCTCCGGATAACCCTAGAGGGGATTGACGGCGGCGACCGGAAAGGGTGATGACTTGGTCTGTGAAGTTATAAGGACCAGGTTGTTGTAAGTCTGTTAACTGGGACACATCAACGGTATTCTCAGCAGCGGCTTCTCGGGTAGCTTGGTTTGCGATCGCATTCACGGCTGCATCTCGATATCGAAATAGGGTAGCTAGCTCTTTTCGGACATCGAAGATATAGTCGGTATCAATCAACATCCCCTCGGTGGGAAACTGGCGCACTATATTCATTAGAGTTAGACCTTCGGAGTCAGCTGCTGCCAAAACCAGCGCCCCCCGAAGACTATGTAAACCATTGCGACCAGGGTGGGTTTTGATCATCTTTCCCAAACCTTCGAGAAAGGCTTCTCCCATAGGGGATTTACCTAAGCGGGAGATGGCCACAGGACTGATTTTAATCCGCTTTTGGAGTAGCATCCGCAACTGTTCCAAGGCTTCTGGGTTCAGCATTTGGGCGTAGAACTCAAATTCCTTAGTAATTCTGCCCTCATTGGCGAAAATCTCGATGGATTCCCGGGAAAGGGACAATTTTAACGGACCATAGTTAAAGTAAATGTATTCTGCACTAAGGGCTGGCTTTGGTTTGACTACTGTGGGGAGTATTCCTAAACCAAGGAATAAGCAAGTATATAAAAAACCTAGTAGTTTCTTGGGTTTGGCTTTTGCTTTCACGAGTCTAGTCTTCTCAGTCTTAGGCTTGATGAGGAGGATTATAATACAGCAGTTTTAAATTGGGTAAGGTAGAAATTATTGGGTTTTAGGGAGCAGGGAGCAGGGAGCAGGGAGCAGGTAAGAGGTCAAAAATCCTGTATACCTGATAGTTATGAACAACGCTTTACAAACGAAGAGCAATGTATTGTTGAGACTTCTACTCAGAATAATTAATTAATTCAAGTCATCGGTAGGTGAATAATTTGGTCTTGATATTCCTGATCATAAGAGGATATCTCCCAAGTTTTTTGATACTGAATTTTGCCCCCCTAGCCCCCCAACTTTGGGGGGAACAAGAGTCAATTGGCTTCTAAAAGTCCCTTCCGGTGCGCGCCTCCTAGGGCGAGTAAATCGCCCTTGGGTCGCACCGCAAAATTGGGTGATTTAGGGGGCTTGGATGTAGCAAATGATACTTCTCAGACAACCTCTAAGAACATTCTGAAATTATAATTAACTCTTCAATATTTTGACCAATGCTCAAATTGGAGTTTAAGATGAAAATTCCTGAGACATGATGACTTTGGGCAATGTGGTCAGTTAAATGTACGGGCATAGACTTACGGTTATTAGTTACCAAAACAAAGTTATACTCCTCGCACCATAACAGAATTTCCGGGTCTAGTGTACTGAGGCTTGGAGTACCGATTTCCCCAACTGCACAAATTACTAAATTAGGACATTTACGTCGAATTTGTGTTGAGTAAGCTGGGTCAACATTCTCATCCATTAGATACTTCAGTGCCATTGGCTTTCAACTGCGCTTGTCTTTCTGCTTTGATTTTCCGGAGTCGAGCCACCGCAGGATGAGGATTCAAGGCTTGAGCTTTACGCTGTTGATGTCCCCACTCTAGCCAGTCAGCAATGTATTGACTGACTGTCTCTTTGTTCTGTAGATAATATAGGATTGTGGCATAGACCTCTTCTAAGGTTAGAGTTGAGTATATTTTCGCAATTTCTTCAGCAGTACGCTCTTTAAATAGATACTCGTACAATACGGTTTCAATGCCAATTCGATGACCTTTAATCCGAATGTCATCAGGAGCCAGAAAGTTAAAATAGTCTTCTAGTTGCATAATAAATTTGATTGCGATCGCGTAGCGTAGCCCTTCGGGCTAATCGCTTTTAGCGGAAGCTGAGGCCGTAGGCTAAGCGGTTCCTTGGGAACATCGCGTTTTCAAATGAGATGTAATCAAGCTAGAGGGAATAGTCAGCCCATTCGCACCAAACCATAACAGATCACTATCTATCGCAAAAGTTCTACTATCAATAGTAGGATAAAAATTTTACAATAGAATCTTTATTCTAACAGAGCCAAGAGATTTTCCTAGGTGTTCTGCTAGCAGTGAGCATCCTACTTCTAGGACATGTGATCAATTAAACCAGATTACGGCAGCAGCCAGATCAATTACTTAGCGCGAAAGTTCCCAGGCTCGCTTATCGTAGCGCGTCGCGTACCCTTGATATTGCTTGAGTCGGGCAAGGATTTGAAGGGGTGGTTGACAAAAAGTTCGCAATTTGCTAACATGTACAACATATCCTTTGATATTGAATCAGGACTTACGCAAAATTAGGGCTTATAGGCTACCAATAGCGTAAGTCCTGTGAATAACGACGTACTCAATTTAGTTCTATAGAGGTATCTATGAACAGGACTGCATTGAGACTACTCGTAATGTTCAAGAATACGGTAGTGATAAACATGTAGTGATGGCCTAATCAACCCGACAAACATTTATTATAATGATGAACAAAATTCCCAATAGATCCTAGGTGATTTTATGATTTTTTGGAAAATGACAACGTTTTCTTAACCAGGCGACTAATCCTTTCTCTTAATGTATTATTTAATCTTTCAATATGATTAGTTTTACCCGTTTGTTTTTCTATCGGCTTGTGACGTTGTCTTGATGCAGTCGCTCATGGGGGAAACCCCCAAGACCACGCTGCATTGCTTTTACAAAAGACCATATTTCATCACATTATATGGACATTTTAAATGCATGGTTTTTATTAAATCTTAATTATTCGGGTAGTTTCAGCATATTTTTTATTAACATACTTTTGAAGCCATGTTTTTGAAACTCCAACTGCTCGAGCAATACCTGCTTGCATATATTTTCTCAAGTAATAGGTCATCTATTCTATTTTTTATTGACAATGTTATCGGCTTATTTGTATGATTTTAAACAAACTGTCTCTTACAGTTTTTATAAAGATATTTTTGCTTTTTATTATGAATGCTTCCATGTCTTGATGCAGTCGCTCATGGGGAGGGGCTGCCTGCGGAACCTGCGTCCGCAGCTTGAAAGCCCCGTGGAAACTCCCAAGACCGCGCTGCATCGCTTTTTGACTGTTTGCTCACAATTACAGTAAGGGCAATTGGGTCGCGTTATTAAATCTGAGACTGTATTCATTGTTACAAGGCTTTATTCATCACTTTAAAAAGTTTTTTAATACTAAAAAAATAGCAGTTTCCTAAGATTTTTTTAATCAGTATTTATTATTAAAATAATTAATGCTAATTAAATGATATTAAAATTGTTATATTTTTTAATCAAAAAATGCCTTATTTAAGGTCAATGCAATGTTGTATCACTACTTATTGATCACTACCACTACCAATAATGCAAAGATTTCAGTGACTAAATGCTATTCATGGAATCTCTGTATATTGGGCATTACGAGTGGTCTCCGACGACTGGCGATGCCCTTGCTTGTAATGTTATGAGTGTCTTAGTGCTCCCTGCAAGGATATCTCCATCCTTCATCGCACATATTGACATGAAAACTACAATTATTTTCAACATCGATAAGTTTTTGCAAAACCACCCAGAGTCAACGGAATACATAGCTGCCTGGTTCAAGCTTGTAGAAACAGGACAGTGGTCTAGCTTTGAACAAATGCGTCAATCTTTTACCTCTCTTGAAGGTAAAGAAAGTAACGCTTTATTTACGATTGGATGCGGTCGTTACACCCTTAAAGCTCGTATCAACTTCAAATACAAGCAGATAGTTGTTCGCCATATAATTGCGAACGCGGATTATGATAGACAGAACCTATGAAACCATTCCAAAAAGCTATCTTGATTTGGTAAAAGAACACCCACTTCTTCCCATTATGTCTGAGGCGGAGGAAGAGGCGGCCAAAAATCTCATTAACTTGCTTCTAGATCTAGAGGCATCGGTCGAGTTAACTGAAGAACAAGATAGTTACCTTGCTACTTTGACTGTACTATTGCACGACTATCAGAGGAAGAAACCATTAATTCCAGATATTCACGGGATTGACTTACTCAAGTTGCTCATCAAGGAACATGGATTGCGTCAGCAAGACCTAGTTAGCATTTTTAAGACGAAATCAATTGTTTCAATGATATTAAGTGGCAAAAGAAATCTAACCGTGGAACATATCCAGAAACTGGCAGATTATTTCAAATGTTCGCCATCTGCCTTCTTCCCAAGATAAATCTAAGTGTAACCAAGAGAAGGAATTAGAGTTCTTCTCATGGTTACTATCTATTCCCTATACAGGAGATAAAAATTATGTGGAATGAATTGTTGATTGAAGCTGTTAAACGTCTAGGGTTTATGTTTTTGGGTTATATTGCCAAAGAGGGACTGAAAAGGTTTTTTCAACACAACCGCAACAATAGTGGTCAGTTAATACCTGACATTTATGGAACCGATTTATTGCGAGTAATTCTGAAGGAGCATTATCTTCACTCTCAAGAAATAATAGAGATTTTCGGTTCCGAAGCAACCTGTAATTTAATTGTTAGTGGTCAACAAGAATTGACAATTGGACAAATCCAAAAGCTGTCTAAACGTTTGTTGATTTCACCTATGGCATTTTATCCGTTATAAGAGGATATCTGAAAAGTTTTTTGATACTGCATTTTGCCCCCCTAGCCCCCCAACTTTGGGGGGAACAAGAGTCAATTGGCTTCTGAAAGTCCCCCAAAATTGGGGGATTTAGGGGGCTTGGATGTAGCAAATTAGACTTCTCAGACAACCTCTAAGCTGTTGTGCATTTAAACTGTATATTATTGAAATTAATTAAAAAAGTGGTGCGTTACGGGGTGGGCTATTTCAACTAGGCGCTCAGAGGCGGAAAATTAGGGTTAGCCCACCCCTAACACACCCTACGGGATGGAGGTAATGGATGCCCTACGGGGCGAGAGCGACAATCAAAACTATTGGGAAATTCTCCGCCATCTTCCCCATCTGTTTAATGTTTTAGGAAAAATCGGGCAAATATGACTACTACTTCCACTGGACGCTGGCAATTCTGGATTGATCGAGGTGGTACCTTTACGGACATTGTGGCAAAACGCCCGGATGGGCAGTTGATAATTCATAAGCTGCTTTCAGAAAATCCTGAACGGTACCAAGATGCTGGAGTACAGGGAATTAGAGAGATTTTAGACATCCCTGTTGGTCAGCCGATACCCAGTGATGCCATTGAAGCGATCAAGATGGGAACGACAGTAGCCACCAATGCCTTATTGGAACGGAAGGGCGATCGCACTGTCCTAGTAATTACTAAAGGCTTCCAAGATGCTTTGCGCATTGGTTATCAAAATCGCCCCAATATCTTTGCCCGTGAAATTGTGCTCCCTGAAATGCTCTATGAACGGGTGATTGAGATAGAAGAACGGTACAGCGCCCAGGGTGAAGAGCTAATCCCCATCAATCTGGTTGAAACCCGCCAATCCTTGCAAGCTGCTTATGATGACGGTATTCGTAGCTGCGCCATTGTCTTGATGCACGGCTATCGCTATCCCACTCATGAACAGCAGATAGCCACCATAGCATTAGAGATTGGTTTTACCCAAATATCAGTATCTCATCAAGTGACCCCTTTGATGAAATTAGTCAGTCGGGGGGATACCACAGTGGTTGATGCCTATTTATCACCGATTCTGCGTCGCTATGTAGATCAGGTAGAACAACAGTTGCAGCTTGGCGGGTTGACCAATGAAGCTTTGGACAATAACCTTCAACCTACCCGGCCTGAAGGCTTAGGGGGAAAAACTTCTGGACTATTGATGTTCATGCAGTCAAATGGAGGACTGGCGGACGCGCAACAGTTTCAAGGGAAGGATAGTATTTTATCAGGACCTGCTGGCGGTATTGTTGGAGCAGTACAGACTAGTCGAATTGCTGGTTTTGAGAAGATAATTACCTTTGATATGGGTGGCACTTCTACAGATGTCGCCCATTACAACGGGGAATACGAGCGTACCTTTGAAACTGAGATTGCTGGGGTACGGCTGCGCACGCCAATGATGGCAATTAATACAGTAGCTGCTGGTGGTGGCTCCATTGTCCAGTTTGATGGTGCCCGTTATCGGGTAGGACCAGAGTCGGCTGGGGCAAATCCAGGTCCTGCTTCCTACGGTAAGGGGGGTCCGTTGACGGTGACCGATTGCAATGTGATGGTAGGGAAGTTGCAGCCAGGGTTTTTTCCCAAGGTGTTTGGAGCGGATGGTAACTTGCCGTTGGATGCTGAGGTGGTAAGGCAGAGGTTTGAAGGATTGGTAGAGCAGATTGGGGATAACCGCAAACCAGAGGAAGTAGCAGCAGGATTTTTAGCGATCGCAGTCGAGAAGATGGCCAATGCCATTAAGCAGATTTCTCTACAACGGGGCTATGACGTTTCCGAGTATACCCTATGTTGCTTTGGCGGTGCTGGTGGCCAGCATGGGTGTTTAATTGCGGAAGCCTTAGGGATTAAGCGAGTGTTCATTCATCCCTTTGCTGGAGTATTGTCAGCTTATGGAATGGGTTTAGCCGATATCAGGGTATTGAAAGAACAGTCAGTTGAGGCTGAGTTAGTAGAGGGGTTGGAGTTAGAGGGAATTTTAGCCAAGTTGGTGGCTCAGGGCATAGAAGAGTTGAACCACAACCATGCCCAGGATCGGAATAGTAACCAGCTTGAAGTGATTCGGCGAGTCCATTTGCGCTATGAGGGCACCGATTCAGCTTTGGTTGTTGGGTTTGGTGGGATTGATCAGATTAGGGAAGAGTTTGAGGGATTGCATCAACAGCGCTATGGATTTATCGTGCCAGGGAAAACGTTGATGGTCGAAGCGGTTTCGGTAGAGTTAGTAAAGCGGATGGCTATCCCAACAGAACCCATACGGTCTCGTCAGAGTGGGGAAATGTGTGCTCCCGTGGCTACAGTGCAAATGTATACCGCTAATCGGTGGTGGGATACCCCTGTGTTTAGGCGAGAGGATTGGCAACCAGGGGATTCGGTGCTGGGTCCGGCATTAATTATTGAAGCAACCGGAACTAATGTGATTGAGCCTGGTTGGAAAGCAGAGGTGACTGAACGGAATCATTTGATTTTAGTTAAATCTGGTTTGGGGGAGCAGGAAGACAACCTGGAAATGTTGACTAATAGCACTATAGATCAGCTGCCACCAAATACCGTCCAAGCTTCACCCCATCCTGACCCGGTCATGCTCGAAATCTTTAACAATCTATTCCGTTCCATAGCAGAGCAAATGGGGACAACTCTCCAAAATACTAGTTATTCAGTCAATATCAAGGAACGGCTAGACTTTTCCTGTGCGATTTTTGACCAACAAGGGCAATTGGTAGCCAATGCGCCTCATATTCCAGTGCATTTGGGGTCAATGAGTGAAAGTGTCCGCAGCTTGATTGATGCCCATGGTGATAGTCTCAAACCTGGGGATGTCTATATTCTCAACAATCCCTATAACGGTGGCACTCATCTCCCAGATGTCACCCTTGTTACTCCAGTTTTCCTCAACTCTTCCCTAGGGCTAATTGATTCTCCTTCATCCTCTGACTCCAAGGAACCTTCTCCCCTCTCCCCTTTATTCTTTGTAGCTTCCCGAGGACACCATGCTGACATCGGTGGTATCACTCCTGGTTCGATGCCTCCTAATAGTACCAGCGTCAAGGAAGAAGGGGTATTAATTGACAATTTCCTGCTGGTTGAGAATGGTAAATTCCGAGACAATGAAATAACCCAACTTCTGTTAGGGGGTCAATACCCAGTCCGGAATCTGACTCAGAATATAGCAGATTTACAAGCACAGATTGCTGCCAATGAGAAAGGTGTACAAGAGTTACGGCAGATGGTAGCGCACTATGGATTAGAAACAGTGCAAGCCTATATGGGTTATGTCCAAGATAATGCTGAAGAGTCGGTGCGCCGGGTAATTGATGTGCTGACAGATGGCAGTTTCAGCTATCAGTTAGATGGGGGTGCTAAGATTCAGGTCACGATTACTATTGACCGGAACAACCGTAGTGCCAAGATTGATTTTACCGGTACGTCTGCTCAGTTAGATAGTAATTTTAATGCACCGTCAGCGGTATGCAAAGCAGCAGTGCTATACGTTTTCCGCACCCTAGTGGATGATGATATTCCCCTGAATGCCGGTTGTCTGAAGCCTTTGGAGGTGATTATTCCGGAAGGTTCTATGCTGAATCCCCGTTATCCAGCAGCAGTGGTAGCGGGGAATGTGGAAACATCCCAAGCCATAACCGATGCGCTCTATGGTGCCTTAGGAGTGATGGCGGCATCTCAGAGTACTATGAATAATTTTACCTTTGGCAATGAGCGCTATCAATACTATGAAACCATTTGTGGAGGCTCTGGGGCAGGGGTTGATTTTGATGGAACAGATGCAGTACATACTCACATGACCAATTCTCGCTTAACTGACCCAGAAGTGTTGGAATGGCGATTTCCAGTACTTTTGGATAGGTTTGGGATTCGCCCTGATAGTGGCGGTAAGGGCGTTCATTGTGGCGGGAATGGCGTAATTCGCCAGATTCGTTTCCTAGAACCTATGACTGCAGGAATTCTATCTGGACGTCGAGTGGTCAAGCCTTTTGGGTTAAATGGTGGTGAAGCGGGTGCTTTGGGAAAAAATTATGTGGAACGCAGGGATGGAACTGTTGAAGAGTTGGGTAATACTGGGGTAGTGGAAATGAATACAGGTGATGTGTTTGTGATTGAGACTCCTGGAGGTGGCGGATATGGTTTGGATAGTGGTGATAGCGCATCCTAATTGGTAGGGGGCGAATGGGATGTTCCTTTGGAACCGCTTCGCGATCGCATTGGTTTTTCCTTTGAGCTAGGGCAACAGGATAAATGCTGACCTTAATCATGCAGCATTTATCCTAAACAAAGCTAACCTAACAATTAACTTAGGTTCAGACCTAAGTAGGTAGATTACCAATAAACATCGGTAACCGAGGATTAAAGAATCCCAAGGTATGGGCTACTTGGAAATCTCAACGGTCTAGAAGGTTAATGGTTAGACCAGTAGCAGCACCTTTGACCGCATTATCTACCACGGAGCCATTATCAATGATCACGCCAGTCACCACACTAGCAGCAGCACCAAACCCTGCATCTTGAACTAGACTCCCGGCACTGTTACGGCGAGCTCTAGTTCTATTGCGCTTCGTAGCATTGACAGCAGCACCAGCAGCAGCGCCATTGGCACTATTACCAATCAATGAGCCGTTGTCAGTTAATTCTCCAACTACCGCACCAGCAGCAGCACCAATACCGATATCTCTTAGTAAATCACCAGCAGCTGCCGGTGCAGCGGGTAGTAGTGTTGCGCCTAGAAAACCGGTTGTGATCAGTCCTGGGAGTAGAGCACCGAAAATTCCTTTCATCTTTGTGTCCTCTAAATTGAGCAATCGAGCTACTGCTCTTAGGTTAGATCTGTCTCTCGGCAGATAACCTCTTCCATTGGTGACAAGTTAAGGAAAAAGATTCTTGACTTTTTTGGCTGAGTTGTTCTTTAAGGGTATTCAAAAAGTTATTACCCGTACTCAGACAGGCAAAGGACTTGCCAACTCGTCGGCAAGAACCTAAAAGCATATAGTTTGCCCGCAGCCAATTTGAGTGCATTCGGATTGCTGAGAGTTCAACCCTCTCAGCCCCATTAATATATCTTGAGTGGATCCCTTTCGAGGGTTATCGTGAGGGAAGGATTCGCTGCTCCACCTTTGGGATAGCTAATATGGATAGTTTTTTTATTCCCTTCTTGTCCAACTAATTTTTTGTTTGTCGCAGCTAAATTAAACCACCTTGAACCACTTGGTGACCAAGCATGATAGGCAATGGCTAAATAGTTTGGTTTATCCTCGTCATTAGAATAGTAGAATGGAATGTAATTCATCTCATCACTCCTACGCCAAAGACGAACTGCATCATCACCATCAGACTTATCAGATGATGAAAGCTTATAAACTGAAAAAGCTTGCTCTTCTAGCTTATTCCCCCCAGGCATTCCAAGTTTATAGTTTATGGTAACTTGCATACCTGGTTCTAATTTGATAACCTGCAATTTGTCTGAGTCTACATTATTATCGTAAGCTAGTGCTATAGACGACACCATCAACAGTAATTGATTTACCAACAAAGATACCCCTATGAACTTTAACTTTAAGGGGTTGGAAAATATATTCATGTTTTCTCCGATTAATTTCTGTTTTCCGCTCTAGATAATATTTGAACTGTTCAATAACTTGGCGGCTGGGTCTCAATAGGGGCAGCACCAAGCTGATTTCTTCGGTATGGCTATTTTGGGTTCACTCAATAGTCCGACTGTCTCGCTGTTAGGCTAAATATAAACCAAGCTCAGGCTAGTGTGTCCTTCGCTTTGAGATTTAGTAATACTTTGTAACAACATGATTTACAAATAGCAAACAAACTTAAATTGTCACCAATAATCTCTTCCCATAGAATTATTTTACCGCGCTGCATCAAGAACATGAATCTACCAAAGCTTCCTAAATATATATAGGGCTTAGAGTTTTTGACCTTGTCTTGATGCAAAGCGCGAATGGGGGAAACCACGGCAGTTCCTCAAGACCGCGCTGCATCGCCACCAAAAATTCCTATATAATTTCTTGCCTCTTGCCTCTTGCCTCTTGCCTCTTGCCTTACTACGGAATAATTGCGAAGACCCTTGCTGGGAAACCAGAACCTTTCAGGGGCTTAGGAAACGTTACGATTGCGATCGCACCATACTCCGGCACCTGATCCAAGTTAGTCAGCAACTCGATCTGATACTTGTCTTGGCTGAGAATATAATTTTCTAGGGAATAGTCCCCTTGGCTAGTGGCAATTCCAGGGTCAGTATCAGTTGGTTCATGACCGGAAGCAGTAATGTAGCGTTCTTCGTACAGATATTTCAGTACTTCAGCACTCCAGCCAGGATAATGGGCAATACCATTAGCATCAGCATTTCGCATTTTGGTCATACTAGGCCAAGCCTTAGACCAATCCGTACGCATTGCTACAAATGCCCCTTCTGGCACCAAACCATATTTCTGTTCCCAAGCTTGTACATCTTCCAGGGTAATTTGATAGTCGGTGTTCTGAGTGACCTTGTCGCTGACATCGATTACCACCAGGGGTAGCACCATTTCAGTGACCGGGATTTCATCCTGAAACCGTTTACCCCTGACGAAATGAGCTGGCGGATCAACGTGGGTACCCCACTGACCAGGAATATTATAGCGCTGTGCCCAAAATCCAGACCCCTTGGTGCCAATCATCTCATCGTAGTAGTAGATTGTAGTCCGTGTTTCAGGATCAAAGCCTGGCCAGTGGGGAATCTGGGGATGAAAGGTATGGGTTAAATCCACAAACTCATGGGACTTTAGTTCAGCTAATTTATCCCAAAGACTGGGGTAGTCAGCGGTTTGGGCAGTGCTCGGGTTTGCCAAACCGACTATGAAAATCATGGTTAAGACCAACAAAGCGTTACGCAACATGGCTCTTTCCTAGAAAAATTATCAAATGAAGTATCAAGGATTAAGGATAAAGCATGAAGCATCAAGGATTATAGCGCTACGCGCAAGGCAAGAGGCAAGAGGCAAGAGGCAAGAGGCAAGAGGCAAGAGGCAAGAGGAACCCACCCCTAACCCCTCCCAGGAGGGGAAGGCAAGAGGCAAGAGGCAAGAGGCAAGAGGCAAGAGGCAAGAGGCAAAAGTTGACGTGCATTAGCTTTTCAACTTTTATCAATGTCAAACACCTTAATGGGTAGTGCTATAAGTGATGAATCAGTGTCCATGTTCTATGCATATTTATATAGTTATTGGTAATTTTTAAGCACTTACGCATTTACACACTTACGCACTTAGACACTTAATTAGACGTCAAACGCTTAGAAATCTGGTTAATTAGCCCACTCACAATTGCTCCAGCCATCAGCACGCCAATGGCGGGAGTAAATACTGGTTCCCAAAGGCTGTACCATAGTTCCAGTCCCAAGGGAATACCAACCGAACGACCAACCAATGCGATCGCAAACCAAAGAAAGCTCAATAAGACTAGAAAAACATCGAGCATTAAAATTTGGTTAAGCCAACGGAGCAATTGCTCTTTCATCTTCAAAATTTCTGGTATTTTAGTTTAATTGTCAACGTTATTAGTTTATTGGTGTGCAGTCATGCTGGTCAAGAGTGAAATAATCGAACTTAAAACCCACGAACCTATAGCCATCTACAATATCACCGATTACATCAGCCAATTACTAGAGGTTGCTGGGGTTAAAAACGGTCATGCTTTAGTTTTTTCCAGACATACAACTACTGCGTTAGCAATTAATGAATACGAAGAACGATTACTCGAAGATATCAAAGTCCATCTAGACAAGCTAGCCCCTAAAGATGGTAAATATCTCCATAATGACCTGCACTTAAGGATTGTACCTCCTGATGAGCCGATCAATGCCCACTCTCACCTAATGGCCATGATGTTAAACAACAGCGAATATATTCCTATTATTGATGGAAAATTAGCTTTGGGCACCTGGCAATCGGTTTTATTCCTTGAATTAGATGGTCCTAGAGACAGAACTGTTTTAATTCAAGTATCTGGTGAAACCTAAAAAATATCTGACTATAAATTGCCTGAAGCAGAACGGTTTAACTAAACACCATTATCCTAATAATAGATAATTATAGATAGAATGAGCTGAGCAAACTACGTTAATATATTGGGATAAAAGTTGTGTTAAACTAGATAATATTGGACTCGCTCTCACTAAGAATCCTCTTCCTTCTCAGAAGGTGGAGTGTCAACATAGTTCTGTTTGAACTGATTGAAGTAAGTTGAGGGTACCCCATCGAAACTATGCCGAAATTCTGGTTTAGACTATACAGTAGCGCTACTATAGCATCACTTCTACTTGCCGCTGGCTTTTGGAAGACTACGCCACTGTACCATGCAGCAAACACACTACTCCCCTCACTAGCAGTATCCCCTGGCAATCAAGTAGTCGATCAGGGTTCTCCCCCAGCCTGCTCTTCTATTGATCCGATTACCAAGGGTATGAAAAAAGAACGAAGAGCAACTGCAATGGCACAATTGGCTCGATCAACAGAAGATTGGAATTTTGTGATCAATGAGTGGATTCAAGCGATTGAGGATTTGCAAGCCATCCCAGCAGACAGTCCTAAACGGATTTTTGCTCAAAAAAAAATTGCTGAATATATCAAGAACCTAGAGTTGGCATACCTAGAAGCAGTAGCAACCACGTCATCCTTGCCCTTCTCTAGTTTTGATAACGACATATTTGATCAGCAGTTGCGGCTTTATCTATCCTATATTGCTGCTGTTGGTAGGCCTGACATTCTAATTGTAGGTAGTTCCCGGGCATTGCAAGGGCTTGATCCTCAGCAACTCCAAAAATCCTTAGGGATATTAGGCAAAGGAGAGCTAAAGGTTTTCAATTTTGGGGTCAATGGTGCCACAGCTCAATTTGTTGACTTCCAACTTCGTCAGCTCCTGACTCCAGAACAATTGCCACGGTTAGTGATCTGGGCTGATGGGGTGCGTGCCTTCAATAGTGGACGAGTAGACCGCACCTATCAATCCCTTGTCGCCTCTGAAGGATATAAACGTTTGCTGGCAGGCGATCGCCCCACACTTCCTAAAAGTCAAAAGGAATCAGCCAATACTTGCCAAGCTATTTCTGAGTCTACTATTTCCAGTGTTACTACTAAACTTTATCAAAAATGGGCACCGGAAACTAGACTTTGGGCAACAGCGACCTTAACTTCAAATCGGCAACCTAGACCCTGCAACCTAGACCCTGCAACCTGCAACCTGCAACTGGTTTCAAAACAGTTAACTGCCGCCAACACTGGCTATAGTACTTTTGCCATCAATGCTCATGGTTTTCTCCCTATGAATGGAACCTTTAACCCAAAAATTTACTATCGGAGCCATCCACGAGTGTCAGGGAGATATGATGCCGATTATCAGCCCTTCAGTTTTGCCGGTAAACAGACTACTGCTGTCAATGCTATTAAAAGCTTTTTGAGGCAACAAAAGATTCCCTTAGTGGTGGTTAACTTACCCCTTACCAAAGACTATTTAGATCCAGTGCGTCTGAGTCGTGAACAGAAATTGCAGCAGTGGATGCTCAAACAAACTGATCAAGGATTTATCTTTATCGATATGGGGAGCCAGTGGCTAAACCAAAATCAGTATTTTGCTGATCCGAGTCATCTGAATCAATATGGCGCAGCAGCAGTGGCTAGCGAGTTGGCGGCTAATCCCCAGATTCCTTGGCCTTGACCCAATTCATAACCCAATTCATGACTTTTTGCCCCCTCAATCGAAAATTCGTTTAGGGAGTGATGGAGTGATGGGATGATGGAATAATACCAATTAAAACAGTTTTACTACATTGATGATATAAAAATTAGATAAAAATTAGATAAAATTTCGATTAAACTTAGATTAAATTTCGGTTAAATTTATTAGATGAAAGGGTGTGATGTGTATTAAAAATTTAAAATTGAAAATGTAATTATTCAGGTTTTGGGGTGGATTTAGAAGCTCTTTTGATCATTTTGCCAGCAGAATGACTCAAACTGTATTAAAGGATCCAAATTTGCTGGTTTTTGCTGCCAAGTTCACAAGTTACAGAGTTTGTCAACCCCTACACCTAAATAATTACATAGACAATTAACGATTAATAATTAACAATTAACAATTAACGATTTACCTGCATACCAAGTGATTAAACTGGAGGAGATATGATTCCCCCAGTCTTCCTTGCTTTTAAAGGCTAGTTTCTTTACATGTTGTTGAAAGCTTTCGCTTCCAAGCCATACACCCTAAAGCAATAACGTTTAACAGACCCAATATAGAACTTGGTTCTGGTACTTGTTCGATTGAGTAGACAGTAGTTGTGCCACTGACCTCATTGTTAACAACTAGCATCGGTGTGTCGTTGGGACTATCCTCTGCTGATATGAAAAGCAATCCTTCAGGACCAAGATCCCCTGCTGTACCAGCCTCAGGATCCCCTAGGAAGTCACGGTTGTTGATGTAATTCACAAAGAAGGGATTTTCAGGATCGGTAACGTCATAGACTATGAAGCCACCAATCTGCTCAAAACCGATGAAGGCAAAGGTGCGACCGAATAACTCAACCAGTTTTATCCCCTGGGGTTCCGGACCTCTATTGTCGCTGCGGTTATCAAAGTTGTTTTCCTCAGCCTCAGCGTTGAAGAAATCCGGAAATAGATCAGCAGTTATTTGTTCAAAAGCATCGCCACTGTCAAAAACTAGCTCTAAGTCATCCTCTATTACCTTCCAAATTGAGAACGAGCGTCCTCCAAAGGCAAACAGTTCGTCAAAGTCACCGTCTCCATCAGGGTCACCATTAATCGTTGACACTTGCAAACGTCCTAGAACATTATCTTCTTGTAGAGCGATCGCATCAGGGAAGGCAGTTGGGTCTAACACTAAGTCATCTATCCGATCATCTTCCTGGAAAAACCTTACTTCTTGACCGTCTAAGTCACCCTCAATGCGGAGGAAATCGCCTTCGTTAGCAGTCACTAAGTAAGTTATGCCGTCAACGGTATAGACATCAAGTTGGTCTGGCTGGAATAACCCAAACACTGGCCTGTTTTCGATATTGATAGCATCGTCTCTATCGCTAGTATCTAAACCATTATTAGGCTGACTGTGATCTTTGACACCGAGACCCACAACGTTGGTGAACTCATTAGTTTCTAGGTTGAGAACACCAATGGCATTGTTTTCCTGGAGTGCTACCCAGGCAGTTTTACCATCGTCTGAGACAGTGATGTTTTCCGGTTGGAGATCCCGATCAGGGGTAATCGGGGACTGGAATAAATCCTCAATGCCGAATTCCTCCTGGGATGAAGCCTCAACTTGTTCGAATGCATCGACAAACAGCTGTACTCCCTGGTTTTCCAGATCCTGTTTTGAGAACGAACTAAAGTCTGCAGTCCTGACAGTAGGATGCTTGGGGTCAAGAAGGTCGATAATACTAACCGACCCCTTTGGATTAACGATCTGACCTAAAGTCTCTGAGAAGACTGGCTCTGCTTCATTGGCAACCAGTAACTTTCTGCCATTTGGGGTAAAGGTTACCGCGTCAGGCAAGGCACCAACCTTGACCGATGTTTTGAAGTGACCGTTGGTGTCAAAGAAAGCCACTGTTCCTGGATCAGTTTGCACTTCATTGGCTACGGAAACCGCTAGTAAGCCATTGCTAGAGGCAATACTGGTTGGTGTTGCCCCAAACGATTCCAGGGGGATGGTGGTGGATAACGAGAGGTTGCCTCCAATAAAATCCAGGACATCGACTTGATTGCTACTAGCATTGGTAACGAATAACCTTTGGCTAAGTGGATCGAAAGTCGATATCTCCGCCGCTCCATCATCAAAGATTCCTGTGGAAAAGGTAGAAATCGGTGTGATGTTTAGGGAGAAGGCGGCGGCAGGTGATGTTAGTATACCCAACAGCAATGTTGAGTTAATGGTTGATTGTATGATATTAGGCATTTTTCTATGAGAAATAGATGGACTCTGATCTTTTACCATGGTGTTCCTTGCTCCGTCTAGGTAGAGGTAATACTTAGATACTGTAAATTAAATGCCTCTGATGCAATTTATGATGCAATTTATATGAGCAATTTTTTATATCAGTGAAATTTCGTGTAGTTCTAGTAGTCTTCACTGAAACTTCACCAAATCTTTACTGAAACTTCACAAAGTCTTTAGTCAATCTTTAAGGAATCACCAAAGCCTGATGGGAGCACTTTAATTTAAAAGCTAATCCAACTTTGTTTCACGCCACTTTGGCTGCAATTTACAGAATATCATTGAAAAATATTAGCATAGTTTTGGATATATGGTTAAGTTTTTAGATAAAAAAATTATAACTCTAACTATTCATCATAATTACTAGTTTTTTTTATGTAGCTTTATCAACTAAAAGCTAGGTATTTTTAAACAAAAAAAACATTTTTTTTAAATCAAAATCAACTATTAGTAATCTATAGCATAGTGTGAAACGCCGCCATTATAAATACTCTTTAGGGTAGTTAACCTTTTTCCTGCAAATTTATCGTATCGTTCGAGTTATACTACCAAGTAGCATTATTGAATTTGAAATTAATCCTATAACGAATAAAATTTAAATTAATCTAAAAAAATATATGATCAATTTTTTAGATTAATTTAAATTTTAACTCCTATACTCCATGGGATAATATCCAGAATTAATGGACACAAAAAATCACTTATTTAACCCAATAAAATAATTAAAAAATATTAAAACTATACAATTAAGTAATTCGATATAGTCTAGTATAAGGTGTACATTAAAATCCCATAACTATTAAGTTTTCAAAACAATTGCTAGTAAGTAGATAATGTGATCTGACCAGATAAAGTGATACCATATAATATAGCTCCTAGGTTCTACCACACTAATGCATCTACTCTGATGCTCAAGAGTCATTGTCTAACCGGGAGGGTAATCTATGACTTCTCAAGAAACCGGAGCTTCGAGCTATGCAAGGTCTGCTTTAGCAGAGGGTGTCTATGGGGAGGTGAAACTGGTGAAACTAAGGTACTCTCAAAGAGATGATTTTTCGGAGGCAAAACCTACGAGGAAAAGGAAAAGGGCTTGGGGTAAGACGAATACCTTTTCCCTTTGTCCATCAGGCGAGTGTGTCATTCCCTCAAAGCATGCAACTCGCTCTAGCCCAACGGCACTAGGGTGTTCTGGCATAAAGTTCCCTGTATTGATCTTCACCTAACCCAAGGAATTACTAAGGCATCTACAGTTCAAGGGGATAACCGAATCAGTGAATTTACCTATGGGCTTTTGTGTTGAGGTAGAGTGTCCTGCAGGAAATGGCTATTCTTAGGTAGATTCACTGAAAACTTTGCTAAGTTGGCTAAGGTAGCCATCCTGACATGGCTAACCCTAGTATCTACCTGTGAAGACATCGGTTCTAACTGTAATTGAGAGTAGGACACTATGTTAACCAAGCTGTTAGGAAAAGTTATGCTCGTTGGTCTGCTCACTTCCTTAGTGAGCTGTAGTCAACCAGCAGAACAATCAAACCCTAGCTTAGAGCCATCGACAATTTCTGAAGACACTAAGGTTATTGTCTTAGGTGATATTTCAAAAAATCCAGCCAAAAAGATCCGCCGCTTCCAGCCCCTGGCAAATTACCTGGCTGAGAACTTGAGTCAGTTCGATATTAACGCTGGCGAAATAAAAATTGCCTCGGATTTTCCGACCATGATCAATTGGCTCAAAGAAGGGGAGGTACACCTATACTTCGATAGTCTCTACCCAGCCATGAGGATTAATCAAGAGTCTGGTGCTCAACCAATTTTGCGCCGCTGGAAACGGGGTGATGCTGAGTACCACACGATTATCTTTACTATGAAAGACCGAGGGATTAAATCCCTAGCTGACCTCAAGGGTAAGAAGGTCGCGTTTGATGATAGACAATCGACCTCTGGCTATATGTTACCTATGGCTTATCTGATTGAAGCAGGTTTGAAGCCTAATGAAAAGGGATCAGCTAGTGATGTAGTGGCAGCTAATGAGGTGGGGTATATCTTCAGTGATGATGATGAAAATACTATCCAATGGGTGATTAGCTCAAAGGCAGACGCTGGTGCAGTGGATAACCAGACTTTCGCGCAAGTCCCCGAGGATGTCCGGCAAGCCATGACTATCCTGGCTGAGACGGAAAAAGTGCCTCGGCAAGTCGTGATGGTTCCAGCCAATATGGATCCTGAATTGCTGGCTCAGATCAAGAGTATCCTGACTACCATGGATGAGGACCCCAAGGGCAAAGAAGTGCTGACTAAGTTCCAGAAGACTGCTAAGTTTGATGAATTCCCAACTCTACAGGGGTTGGACAGGATGCAACAATTATACAACATTGTTGAGAATCGGTAAATTCCATGGGCAGATTTAGCTGGAGACAATGGCCATTAGCCACTAAACTGACAATGACCATGACTAGCTTGGTCATTGTGGCAGTGGCTAGTGTCACCATGCTATCTCTGCACCGTGAGCAACAAACCTTTCGTAAAGAACTCAAGCAACAGGCTGAACTATTGCTTAAGACTCTGATTTTAGTGACTGCTGATGCGCTCTACCTTGCAGATGCTGATGCTTTGGAGCAGGTCATGGAGCAGCTGGGGGAGCAGGGGTTAGTGGAGGAGGGTTTCATCTACCAAAAAGATGGACGTATTGTAGCCGAAGCCAATCCGGTAGACGGTCAGGTGTATAGTCTCGAGAGTAACTCTGTTGGCCAGGAGCTGCTAAGGAGTAAAGATACAGTTGTTAGGTGGGAAAATAACCAACTTTTTGCTGGTAAGGCAGTGATTCTAGGGAATCAGACAGTGGGAGCGATTAGTGTCGGACTGTCTACAGCTCCCCTGAATAATAAAAGTGCTGCGGTACGCAATCAAGGTCTAGTGGTGGCAGTAACTGCAGCGGCTGCTGGTACCCTGTTGGCACTGCTGCTGAGTCGGTCAATCACTGAACCATTGCAACAGATGACTGCTGCAACCAAGCGTCTGGCGGCTGGGAACTTGAACCAGACGATTACTGTTCACACCAAGGATGAGCTAGCGGAGTTGGCAGATTCCTTCAACAGCATGACTTCCCGGCTGCAAAAACTCGTTGAAAGTTTGGAACAGCGAGCTGAAGCTCTGCGCCAAAGTGAAGAGAAAAATCGAGCCTTACTTAATGCTATCCCAGATTTAATGTTGCACTTTAGCAACGATGGTATATTTCTAGATTATAAAGTGGCAAGGAATCAGAACTCTTTTGGGTCTTTTGATCAAGTCTTGGGTAAAACGGTGTATGATGTATTACCACCAGATATAGCTCAACTTTATATCCGCAATGTTAAGCAAGCTTTGGAAACTGGGGAGATCCAAATCTTTGAACATGAGAGGTTTATTAATGGCCAACGCCGCCATTTTGAAGCAAGGATTGTGGTCAGTGGAGATAACGAAGTGCTGACCATTGTCCGGGATATTACGGAGAACAAGTTGGCTCAGATTGAATTGCAACAGGCAAAAGAAGCGGCTGAAGAAGCCAACCATGCCAAGAGTGCGTTTATGGCTAGTATGAGCCATGAGCTAAGGACACCTCTTAACGGTATTCTGGGCTTAAGTCAGTTGCTGTGGGAAGATGCCGAGGAGTTAGGCTATGACGAGTTCGTCTCTGACTTAAAGGAGATTTGGAACTCTGGTACGCACCTGCTCACACTGATCAGTGATGTTCTAGACATTTCAAAGATTGAAGCGGGCAAGATGAACCTGTACTTAGAAAGCTTTGATGTTACCACCCTGATAGTGGAATTGGAAAGCCTTGCTAAGCCACTGATGCAGAAAAAGAACAATAGTCTAAAGATCAGCAGTGCTGACTCTCTCGGGACAATGGTGGCTGACCGGACTAAGCTCAAGCAGGTTCTGTTAAACTTGCTAAGTAATGCGGCCAAATTCACTGAGACAGGCACGATTACTTTTAGCATTAAGCGTGAAGGAAGTAACCATAGGAATGGCAAGAACGAACTCATCTTGGAGTTATCCCAACCTTATTCGAGATCCTCAAGTCCTTCCTACACCACCATCGATATTCCTACCTCCCCCAATACCTTAGCGAATCTCGAATCTGATCATTGGTTGATCTTCTCAGTAACTGATACTGGCATTGGTATGACTCCAGAACAGCTTAACAAAGTATTTCAACCATTTACCCAGGCAGATAATTCAACCACCAAAAAGTATGGTGGAACGGGTTTAGGTCTTTCCATCAGCCAACGCTTCTGCGAGATGATGGGTTGTAAAATTAGCGTGACAAGCCAGATTGGTGTTGGCTCTACCTTTACCATTCGTTGTCCTGCTGTAGTAAATGACCCCAAAGCAGAAACACCTAAGGGCTAAATGGGTAATGGGTAATGGGTTAAGTGAAGGCAAAAGGTAAAAGGTAAAGTTTTCACATGTGAGCTTTCACATTTCACATGACAGCTTTCTTCTTTAATTCTTCATATTTCATCATTCATGATTTGCCTCAAATGCTGTCAGTGATACTATCAAAGTTAAATGCCTTGACCCGAACTCCTGGAACTACGATATTACCGTAGCGCTGTACTTTGCTTAGGGCATCGACTTCTTTCAACATTTGGGGCAGGCTTTGGTTAAAGCGCAGGTTTTTTATCGGGTAGGCAATCTGACCGTCTTCAATCCAGAATGTGCCATCACGGGTCATCCCTGTGACTTCTAGGGTTTTGGGATTGACATAGCGCACATACCAAGCACGATTTACCAAAATACCTCGCTCTGTCTGGGCAATCAGGTCAGCTAGACTTTGGCTAGAACCGGACATGACAATGGGAAACAATAGTCCGGTTGGATCTTTACCTTTCTGAGCTGCCCAATAGCGGCTATAGTAAAGGATTTGGGGAATACCATCCTTAATCACCTCGGTGTAGCGATTACTCAACCCATCCCGAAAGCAAGTGCCTAATTGGAGTAGGGGATGAGCAGGGTGGCGTTGTACCTGCACTATAGGGCTAAACATTGGCTGACCCAAGCGGTTACCAGTGGGCTTACCGGTTTGATCACTATGGGACATAAAGGAACGTCCTTCATCCGCTGCCCGAGCATCCATATTCCAGATTACCCAAGACAGCAATTCCGCAAAGGCAGCACCATCAAAGATGACTGGGTAGGTGCCTGGATTGACCTGACGGGGGTGACGTGAGGCTAAGGCTCGTTCAATTAGACCTGTTATCGATGACTTCTCTAAAATCGGTAACTGCTTTATGGCAAAGGCGGTGCTATGACTCCAACTTGAACCATCATCTATACGGGCTGTCACGCTACAGTCTGCCTCTGTACCTTGGTCTAAGGCTCGTAACCCTTGGGAGTTCCCCACAACTCGTAAAAAAGCTTGAGTACTAAGCTTACCCGACCCTTCGACTCCTGCCTTAGCAGTTAAGGTACATACTCCCTTGACTATTTCTCCCCGTTCCAAGGGGGAAAGGTTAGCGGTGGCTTGATCGAAGGCTGGGGTGCGTTGCTCATAATCCTGGGATTCGAGTAGGGGTACCCATTCAGGATCTTCTGGGGCAATGCGAGCCAGTTGTTCTGAACGTTGGATAGTTTGGGCTATTGCCTCTGGGTCTAGTTCTGTTGTGGTAGCAGAGGCACAACGCTTACCGAAATAACTGGTAATGGTAAGTTGGCAGCGTTGGCGGCTGATATTCTGGGTAATCTGATTTTCCGAGAAGCGGCTCAGAAATTCGTCACCAAGGCTGAGACTGACGAATACCCCTTCTGCTTGGGATTGGGCAATAACTGAATCAACTAGGGATAGGGCTTGATCTTTGCGATCGCATATCGGAGCAGCAGCTAGGGTCATTTCCTGTGGGGATGGGCTTGATAAGCGGCGAATTATTCTAGTAAAAAAATATTATCCTGTAGTATACCAAAAATGTCTCAGCATATAGGAAAAGGGTGAATGAGAACGATACCGCTGCTAGCTGCTACTATCATCAGCTTTGGTTTGACAAGTTTTGGTCAAGCTCAAGGTAAAGAGATTCCTGAGTATAAAGGAACCAAGCAGTTGATGGAAGGTCCATACTCCAATAACCTGGATGCGGCTTCATACTTTCAAGTTGGGGTGAAACTGTACGGACGTCGGGACTTTCCTGGGGCAGAGCGCGCTTTTCGTAAAGCCCTTGAGTTTGACCCCTATATGGCCATGGGACGTTATTTGTTGGCGAATACGTTTTTGCAGCAGGGTAAGAACCAGCTGGCATTGGAACAATACCAAATTGCTATTGCCCTTGACCCAACCTTGTCACAAGCTTATTACAACTTAGGCATTGCTTTTTACAAGGAAGGGGCACCCGATAGTGCGATCGCTGCTTATCGACAGGCGTTGTCTTTCAATCCTGAATCAGCTGATATTTATTATAACTTAGGGTTAGCCCTGGAATCTCAGGGTAATCAAGAACAGGCGATCGAACACTACCAAGCCACTATTCGCCTAGACCCAGATTATGGCAAAGCCTACTATAACATGGGACTGATTTTAGTCGAGCAAGACCAGATTGGACCAGCAACTACTGCACTCAGACAAGCAGTTCGCACTCAACCTAAATTGGAGAAAGCACACTACCAGTTAGGAGTATTACTGGTGGAGCAAGGGGAAAAGTCAGCGGCAGAGGAATCCTTTAGGGAAGCAGTTAAGGTTGACCCGAACTTGGCTCCGGCTCAGTATCAATTAGCGGTAATTTTGTTTGAGAAAGGGGAGTTGGCGGAAGCGATTACTCGGTTTCGCTTGGTGACGGAACTGGAACCGGAAAATGTCGATGCTTACCGACAGCTAGGGGCAGCACTGACAGCCAATGGTGAGTACGCCGAAGCAGTTACCACACTCAAATTAGCTGTGCAACTGGATCCTTACCACGCCTTGACCCACTACAACCTTGGTGTTGCTCTACAACAGCAAGAACAGTATGAGGACGCCATGGCTGAATATCAGCAAGCTCTTACCCTGTCTCCGGCATTAGCAGAAGGTCATTACAACTTGGGTGTAGTCTTAGAAAAGTCTCAACAGCGAGAGGAAGCTATCTCTTCTTTGGTCAAAGCTAGAGAGTTGTTCGCCTTTGGTGGTAATGAGGAAAAGGTGACAGAGGTTGATGAGTACATCAAGCAGCTAGAACCAGAAGCTTCTTTGGTTGATACTCAAGAAACTCCTGAGGTAGACTCTCCTAAAATTCCACAGATGAAGTCTCCTGACATTCTGGAGGTAGAATCCCAAGAAACTTCTGAGGTAGAGTCCACTGAAACTGAACAGATGGAACCGGAAAAGTCTGAACCAGAAAGAGGGATTCCTACGCTTTAGATGGGTAAGCGGTCAATATCGGCGTTGGAGCCAATGATAACCATAAGCATATCTTTGTACAGCAGTTGATTAGGGTCAGGGTTAATCTCAAATTCAGCATCTCCTTTGATAGCCAGGACAGTCAAGCCATAGCGCTTGCGCAATTCCAGTTCCATAATGGTTTTGCCATCAAATTTTTCTGGCACTCTGACCTCGACAATACTGTGCTTAGAGTCTAGGTCAAACCATTCGAAAATGGATGGTTTGGTGAGGGAGCGTGCTAAAGCACAACCTGCGTCATTCTCAGGAAAAACTACATGATCGGCTCCTACCCGTTTTAACAGCTTGCCATGAACTTCTGAGGAAGCTTTGGCAATGACGTAAGAAACTCCTGCTTCTTTTAAGTTGAGGGTGGTGATAATGCTTTCTTGTAAATAGTTACCGATCGCAATAATTACTGTATCAAATTCTAAAATTCCGGCTTCTTTCAAGGCTAAGGGTTCTTTTGAATCGAGCTGCACAGCATGGGAAGCTATTTTCTCTGTTAAGACTTGGGACACTAGTTTTTCATCAATATCAGTACCCAGAACCTCATAGCCAAGTTGGTATAGTGTGGAACAGACGGCTCGACCAAAACGCCCTAATCCAATAACGGCAAACTGTTTATTCTCTTTGGGTAGGTTACGCAAGAATGTTAAAAATGATAGATTCACTTCGGCCTCCTTTGATAACTGCTATAGTATTTTTTTCCTTGTTACCTGTTAATTTTTAAGTGTTAATTGCCATTGGTAATTTGCCATTACCAAGCCAGCATACCTTTTCCATTGGATTATCCCACAAGTAAGTTTTCTTCTGGATAGTGAACTGAACTGGGACGGGGTTCTCCTAGTAGGGATGCCATGAGCAACAAAACTCCAACCCGGCCAATGTACATTGTTCCAATTAAAACTAGCTTTGCCCAGGTAGAAACGTCTGGGGTAATCCCTGTGGACAGACCGACAGTAGCAAAGGCTGAGACAACTTCAAATAAAATCTCAATAAAATCCATATTTGGCTCAGCTAGGGAAATTAAAAGTGTTGAGAGAATTACTGTAGTGACTGATCCGACTAAGACTCCAATGGCTTTTAGAATTATCTCAATTGGCACCTGGCGCTTATATAGATAAACCTCTTCTTTGCCTTGTAAAATTGCTTTGGTAGAACTAACTAAAATTCTTACTGTTGTAGTCTTGATGCCACCACCTGTTCCCCCGGGACTGGCTCCAAAAAACATCATTGCAATGGTAAGAAATAACCCGGCTGTGGTCATTTTACCAATATCAATGCTATTAAATCCTGCGGTTCTGGTGGTAACTGACTGAAACCAGGCTTGGAGAAATTTGTCTGATAATGTTGAAGATCCTAAAGTGTTATAATTATTAAATTCGATCACTAAAAATGCGATTGATCCCACTATTAACAAAAAGATAGTGGTGCTAGTGACTACTTTAAAATTCAGGGAAAATTCCAGAGACTGACGTCGTCGGAGAATGCGATCGCGCAACCAAAGATAAAACTCAAAAATTACCTGTTGACCAATGCCACCGCAGATAATTAGAGTTGTGATCACTAGATTGAGGAGAAGAGATGACTGATAACTTGTTAAACTGTCTGGAAACAGACTAAATCCAGCATTATTCCAAGCACTGATGCTATGAAAAATGGCTAACCAGAGTCCCTGGTATAATCCATAATCGGGAACAAACACTAGTAAAAGTAGAAAAATGCCTGTGATTTCAAAAATTATTGCTGTGGCAATGATGGAACGAATTAATGCTGCACTGTCTTGTAAACCTTGTCGATCTAAAGCTTGTTGAATGGCGATTTTCTGCTTCAATTTGAACTTGCGCCCCAGTAGTAAAATGAGAAATGTGGTGGTGGTCATATAGCCCAAACCGCCAATTTGAAAGAGGCCAAGCACAATCAACTGTCCCCAAAAGGAAAAATAGGAGCCAGTATCGACAACCACTAGACCAGTAACACAAACAGCAGAGGTTGAGGTGAATAGTGCCACCATGGGGTTAGTCCATGTGCCATCACTAGCAGCAAATGGCATCATTAGCAAAAGAGTTCCGATGGCAATTACGGAAAGGAATCCAAGGCAAATGGTTCGGGGAATAGTCATGTCTCATTTGTTATTTGTCTTTGTCCTTTGTCTTTGTCATTGTTCATTTGTGATTTACCATCTGTCAAGACCCTTTTTCCTTAGTAGCGGATCACGGTGTGCCCCCGTTCAATTGGGTATGGTCTATGGAAGTGAGAACCGCTATAGTTGGTGATACGGAACGATGCTACTGGACATGATATGACATTAAGTCTTGAAAAATTGAGTCTTGAAAAACAGATTCAGGAATTTTATGATGCCTCTTCTGGCTTGTGGGAAGCAGTTTGGGGTGAACATATGCACCATGGCTATTATGGCTGGGCGGGTACTGAGAAGAAAAACCGACATCAGGCACAAATTGACTTGATTGACGAATTGCTCTGTTGGGCTGAAGTGGAGCAAGCTAGTACTATCCTGGATGTCGGTTGTGGGATTGGTGGGAGTTCACTTTATCTAGCGCAACAGTTTGAAGCAAATGTTACTGGCATTACCTTAAGTCCAGTTCAAGCATCACGAGGAACTCAACGAGCACAAGAGGCTGGGTTGGCGACACGGGTTCAGTTTCAGGTTGCTAATGCTTTGGATATGCCTTTTGCTGATGAAACCTTTGATTTTGTCTGGTCGATGGAGAGTGGAGAACATATGCCGGACAAGCAACAGTTTCTTCAGGAATGTTATCGGGTGCTTAAACCTGGGGGAAGGTTTTTAATGGCAACTTGGTGTCATCGTCCGATAACTTTGGCAACGGGACAATTGACAACAGATGAACAGCAGCATTTGGCTGAGATTTATCGGGTTTATTGTTTGCCTTATGTAATTTCTTTGCAGGAGTATGAGGAAATTGCTGGCAATTTGAATTTCCAAACTATTCGGACGGCGGATTGGTCAGATGCGGTTGAACCGTTTTGGGATATTGTGATTGATTCTGCTTTTGAGCCAAAAGCGATTTTAGGGTTGCTTAAAAGTAATTTGAAAATTGTGGAAGCGGCACTGTCGATGGGGTTGATGAGTCGAGGGTATCGCCGGGGCTTGATTCGTTATGGGTTGTTGTCTGGGACTAAGTGAAGGGAGCAGGCCAAAGTTGTAGACCATATGAACTATAGCAATCCGATCGCTTTTAGCGGAAGCTGAGGCCTTTGGCCACGCTACGCGAACGCTTCATCGCGTAGCGTGGCCTTTAGGCCAATCTGATTGGTGAAATATAGTGGCCGAAGCGTTCGCGATCGGGATAGCCTCGGCTGCCCCGAATCGCTATAACCCTTACCCAGCAATAATTTCAGATTTTACTGATGGAAAAAATAATTTAGTAGGATTGCTATAGATACTATGACCGCAAGCTCAAAGACATGAGGGGGCTTTAGTTTTAGTCCAAATTCTCTGCATAAGTGACATGCTCCTATAGCTAAGTGCATTTTGTAGCTTTAAATTTTAATTAGGAGTAGGTCATGAAGCACTTTACCAAAAATCCCCGATACCCGAAAGCCCCGTCTCTGAGCGAGCGGGGATGAAGGGTCGCAGCGGTCTTTAGCCGCCGTGAAAAAGATTTGATTTTGATTTAAAAGATTATGCTGATTATGTTAGAGTAATGATATAACAGAAGAGGTCGAGTTCTGGTGATCATAATAGAGTTTAAGGCATACGGTAAACCCCTTCAATATCAAGCAATAGACGAAGCGATTCGGACGGTTAAGTTTATCCGTAATAGCTGTATTCGTTTATGGATGGATAATAAAGGAACAGGCAAATACGACCTTAGCAAGTACTCAAAAATACTGGCTAAAGAATTCCCTTTTGCTAATGAACTAAACTCTACTGCTCGACAAGCTGCGGCTGAAAGGGCATGGTCATCAATTTCTCGTTTCTTTGAGAACTGCAAAAAAAAAGTACCTGGGAAGAAAGGCTATCCCCGTTTCCAGAAGCACTGTAGATCGGTTGAGTATAAACAATCAGGATGGAAGCTTTCTCCTGATAAAAAGTCAATCACCTTCAGTGATAAGAAGGGAATCGGAAAGCTGAAGCTCAAAGGTACTTGGGACTTGTGGCGCTTCGACAAGAAGCAAATTAAGCGAGTCCGTATTGTCAAGAGGGCGGATGGTTACTACGTTCAATTTTGCGTCTCTGTCGATGTAAAAGAACAATTAGACCCCGCCGATGCCACTATAGGATTAGATGTAGGACTAAAAGATTTCTACACCGATTCTAGAGGAAGTACAGAACCAAATCCTCGTTTTTATAGGTCTGGGGAAAAACGATTAAAGTTTTATCAACGCCGGGTTTCCCGGAAAAAGAAAGGCTCATATAACCGTAGGAAAGCCGTTAACAGATTAGGTAGAAGCACACTTAAAATAAGTAGAGCAGGTGAAGAACATGCCAAGAGACTGGCACGTTGCGTAGTCCGGTCTAACGACCTGGTCGCTTACGAAGATTTAAGGATTAAAACTTGGTTAAAAACCACTGTCTAGCTAAATCTATTAACGATGCAGGTTGGTATCAATTTAGAAAATGGTTAGAGCATTTTGGTGAGAAGTTTGGTAGAGTCACCGTTGCGGTAAATCCTGCCTATACAAGCCAGAATTGCTCCGAGTGCGGCAAGGTAGTTAAAAAGTCACTATCTACTAGGACTCACGTCTGTAAATGTGGGTGTGAATTGGACAGAGACCACAACGCCGCAATAAACATACTAAAAAGAGCCTTGGGTACGGTGGGGCACACCGGAACCTGGATCATAGATCCGAACTCTTGTGGAGAATCGACCTCTACTCTTCCTGACTCCGGTTTGGTTGAGCAAGTTGGCTCTATGAACCAAGAATCCCCGCGTCTTTAGACCGGGGAGTGTCAAGATAGTGATGGAGTTTTTGGGCGATCGCCAAAGATTCCTGAAGGAGGTTGACCAAGGGATTAGGATTGATATCAAGATTATTTCTTTATTAATTGCCAGCTCGGCCTTTTTTGGGATTTATGGTGGAATTATCGGCTCGTTTAGTAACCCCCTCCAGATTATCTCTTCAGCTATCAAACTTCCGGCGCTATACCTCTTAACGTTGTTAATTTGTTTGCCGACTTTATATTTTTATGAGATTAGCTCAGGCTCTAAACGTAATTTTGGGCAGTACCTAGCTTTGCTTTTGGCGGCGACATCTGTGATTAGTGTGATGCTATTTGGCTTTGCTCCTATCACTCTCTTTTTCCGTCTATCGATTGATGATTATACATTTTTTCAGCTCTTAAATATAGTAATATTTTGCATCACTGGGTTAATTGGTGTCAATGTGTTTTACCAATGTATGCAATTTATCACTGAGCAAAAAGCTGAAGAAAACACATATCGCACTAAGATTCTTAAAGCTTGGTTAGTGCTCTATGGATTTGTTGGGAGTCAATTGGGATGGACTCTCAGACCATTCTTCGGATCTCCTGGAGAACCTTTTGCCCTATTTCGCGAGCTAGAGAGTAATTTTTATATGCATGTGTTGCAGTTAATTGGTAAAATGATCGGCTGGGTTTAAGGCTTGCTATTGATTTGCTGTTTTGACGCCACACTTGTGGCAGCTATAGCGCTGCCCGCAGCGCTATTTATTACAGCAGTTTTCAAGTCGGTCAGGTACAAATTTATGGCTTTTAGGGAGCAGGGAGCAGGGAATAGGGAGCAGGGAATAGGGAATAGGGAATAGGGAATAGGGAACAGGGAAAAATTCTGTGTATCTCAGGTGCGACTCGTGGCGAATTTAATAATTAGATGCGGAAAGCGCACCTCATAGTTATGAAAAACGCTGTATATCGATAACGGATGGGATTGTTTGGGTGAGATGCTGTTAATAATACTTGATTTATTCGCAGTGTGGTTTTAACTATTGGTGGATGATTGGGATTGGTACAAGATATCATAAAATGGTTAACAGGAGCGAGATGATATGTCATCAAATTTAGGCAATTTACAGATTACGTCAGAGGATATCAGAAACCTGGTAGATCTTAATTTTGCTAAGCTTGTGGCTATTGATTTTTGTCGGGGGTTTATCTTTAAGAAGCCAAAGCATATGTTATCGGTTCTGTTAACTGAGATATTTATATTGGGTCTGAGTTTAATTTTCTTTTTGCCTCCAATCCTGATTTTTATGAAAAATTCAGGCAATTTGCCTGAAGACCAGGCTGGGATAACTGGGCTATTTACTATACTGGTGGGATTGTTTGTGTCAGGGATAGTGATTGGTAATGTATATCTTTATAAACAAGGGAAGCGAATTAAGTCTTTGGTTAGGTTAATGGATCAGGTTGATAACTATAATGGTGTGATTAAAGCGATTGAGTTAGCTGAACGAATAGAGGCGATTGAGGGTTCAGGTACTGAGTTTAAACACTCTGAAAGCCGTAGAAAAGTTATTGAATCTCTAGCTATTACTAAACAAAGTTTAGTGAATGCTTTACAAGTGGAAAATTTAATCAGAAGTCATAATAATTTAATTGACAGTCGCCAGGTATTTTTGAGCAATCTTGATGATAATTTAGCTACTTTGATGGCTTTTGATATGAGTGAGGATACTGGTGAGTATGGTCGCTTACTTAATCAGTCTCTTCAGATTGGTATGAGTGTACAGAAGGAGGTAATAAATTTACAAGGTAAGCTTAGACCTAATGGTGATTAGATAACCATTTCTCTTTGATGCGTTGGATTTGTGCTTGAAACGGGGCTGCTTTTTCGGGATTGACCATGGCGATGAAGTTGGCATAGCCTTGAATAGCTGCCATTACATTACTGGAGTTTCCCCAGTGTTTGCTGTCTGGACCGTCTTTTTCGATTTGATAGAGAGTAGCACGGAAGCGTTTTAATTGTTTTCTGGAAATATTGAGATGGTCGTTGACTACAATTCCTGTTACTTCTTGTTGCTGGGATTTCCTTAGGATTCGGGTCTTTTGTTGATTGATAGTAAACCCTTCGTGAGCTACTACGGAGCTGGTGCGTTTTAGGAGTTTACCGATAAAGCGGAGGCTATCACCGGAGCCGGAGAAGGTGAGATCATCGGCATAGCGGGTGTAAGTAAAGCCTAAGTCTGTGGCTAGGGTGGTTAGTCGGTGGTCTAAACGACGGCACAATATGTTGGTAATGGCTGGTGAAGCGGGGGAGCCTTGGGGCAGGTGGCGATCGCTTGTGGCTACGTAGTAGGTTTTGCTATCTAGTTCGACTTCTTCAATGTCCGCTTCTGTACATAGTAATCCAAATACTGTTGCTGCTGCTTCTGAATAACCGAATGACCGGAAAAGTCCTTTGACTCGTGGGTAGGAAATGGATGGGAAGAAATTTTTTAGGTCAATGTTGATAATCACATCAGCACCAACATGAGGCTGGGCGTTGGTTACTATGGAGCGATCGCGTCGAAAGCCGTGAGCTGCATTGTCTAGTTCTAATTTTTCTAGTATGTTGCTGAGAATCCAGTGTTGTGCTTGTTTTAGTTTTGGTTTGGGTGCGGAAATTAATCGCTCTCCACCGGTTTTTTTGGGAATCTTGAAACGAATGTAGTGAGATATGGTGGCGGTTTTGCGATTAAATGCGAGAAACCTTAGCTGTCCTAGGGTAATCCCCATGGCTTGAGCAATGTCTTGGGCTGTGCTAAGCAGCGGTAATTTATAGGTTTGTAATCGAATGCGATCGCTTTCGGTATGGTTTAGACCTGGGGATACTTGCTCACCGAGATATAGTATTTCCTGTTGCTGGCGTATAGTCCACGCTTGGGCACGTTCGAGCCGTTGTTGTTCCCGTCTTTGTTTCGTTTCCTGACGCTTAAGCCTAGACTGGGCTAACCGTTCTTTTAACAACCGCTTACGGACTGCTTGTTCATTTTGTAGTTTCTGACTTTCTTGGCGCAGTTGGGCTAGTTCTCGCTGGAGTTCTCCCCGCCGTCGAATTTCATCCGCTGGATCTTCTGGCATCTCACCTTCTGCTGGCCAAAATCCGTAGCGAATCATTTCTTCGAGGACGAATTCTTCTTTTCCAATTTGGCGGATGCGATCGTAGAGTTCCTGACGGGTACGGGGTTGGTCTGACATGGGAACTATTTTGTAGTTTTTAAGGTTGGTTAAAGGTTGTTTGTTATAGCGCTATGCCCAGGGAATAGGGAACAGCGTATCACCGGAACAGGTAACAAAGAAGAGGCAACAGGCAACAGATAAAAAATCCTGTGTACCTTATTAGGCTAGAAAGCGCTATACATTTTTTAGCATCATCTTGATAAAGTCGCTGATGAGGGAAACTCCCTTTGGTGGCACCGGTACAGGCAGTTATGGGTGAGTCTAAGCTTCGTATTTTCAATTTTAGCTGCTTGCACAATACTATTCCAAGGCGATACACAGAGCGGTAAGGGTCAGCCCTTTGTATACATCACAGGACAGTCAGTTTTGACTAATGTTGCCAGATTTTCAGTCGCTCTCTGTAAACTTTTGTCAGTCAACCACGAGCAGCTCTTTCACATAATAAAGTCGCAAACCGCTAAACAAGATATCATAGTTTTAACCAACTGCATAACGGGTAAATTGGCGCTTAAAAGCGGAATGAAAACCTAAAACGATATCAGAAGTGGGCACACCCATTTCCACTAACCTCTCAGCAACCGAGTCTTCAGTCCCGTTATATTGAATCCAGATTTTGCCATCAATAATATCAAAGTGCATCACAGGACCAAATACCCGCTTATCTCCTTGCCAACCCACATAAGCCAATTGATAATGGTCGTGTTCCCTATCAAATATTAGCTCGGCTTTGACCGTATCCCTATCAGTAGGGGTTGCTATTTGGGAGTGTTCAGTTAAAATAAGCTTTACAAATTGCCGATATTGCTCTACTTTATCCATTGCTTAATCTCCTCCAATTTCGGATCGTAAATCATCAACTTGATTTGGTAACGTCTCAGAGCGCGTTGGATGAAAGAAAGCTTAAAAAAATCTTGATAAGTTTCATAAGGAATAGCTAAATAAACAATTCGCTCTGGTTCAAGTTCTTCAAGAGCCTGACAATAGTTAAGATATTCCCCTAACGCCGTATGAAATGTGCTGATATCTGAGTCGCCAATAAAGCTTTTAATTTCTACAGCAATTTTTTCGGAATCTCGTTCAGCTGCGATTGCGATTTCTGCCGCTAAATCAATTTGTAATTTGACTGCCTCGCCAATCCGAATCGTGAGAGGATCATGAGTGATATTCCATCCGTCTTTGATCAAAGCATTTTTAACCTGTTGATGGAAAACGTCTTTTGCCATTTTGGATGTTTTGATCCTCATTTTCATTTATTTAATTCTATCATCTACGGCATTGTCATTAGCTGTTCCTCATTTAAATTGGATATTATTCAGTATCTTGATGTAAAGCGCGAGTGGTTTTGGGCTGGTTGATTGACCGAAAATCTGCCAAAGCCAATGGCAGTAAACTTATGCATCGAGTTCGTTTAACCTCTAATTACGACCCTGACCCAGCCATGACCTGCCGCAAACAACATCAGGTGCGACCCGTGGCGAATTTAATTCTTAATGCGGAAAGCGGACCTAAGTTTTTGTAGTCAACCTTAGCATGCATGCCCGCCCTGCTTACTAAGGGTGGTTAGGGGGGATTCCTCTTGCCTTCCCGGTAGCGCTATATGCGTCTTGACAACCTGGGATGGCGAGCGTGGGCATAGGCATAATCATCATAGAACACAGACAAGCAAAGTATACAGAGCACAATCAAGATTTTTTTCAGTTGTTTCATACCTCGATTTGCTAGTGTAAAACTTTATTCTTGACCAATGCTAATGTAATCACAAATATTATCACAAGTAGTTTATGATAAAAGAAATTACTCTATTTTAATGTCCATCAGGAAATGATTGACTTTGTCCTACCTGTTGATTGAAATGCTAAGCAGTGGATACATAAACCAATTTATCCTCAAACTTACTTAAAAATTCATTAGTCTGACTCGAAGCTGCTGACTGGAAGCTCCTGAATCGGAGGATAGTTGGTTATGTCGAACTGAGGTGATTTTAAATTCTTAATTTTTAATTGACGAAAAACACTGATGGTCTATAGATAAATCAGCAGCTAAGATCGATGAATTAACATGTCAGATGCCATAGGAGATGACAATGTCTGTACCTACCCGTACTCCTTTACCAATTATCCTAATTCGTGGGTTTGGCGGTCTCAATATTCAAGAGGAACAGCGCTTAACCTATCAGGGCTTTAACCAAGGCACCGTCTATGAACACAAAAAGGGAACAAATGAGATTTATGAAGGATTAATCCTAAGTTTTCTCAAGTCAGACTGGCAATACCAGGATGCCACTAACGTCGTGACCTTTAGTAGTCAGGAGATTGAAGATGAACCAGCCCTGCCTCGGAAACTAAACTCTTTGCAGAAAATGCTCCAGGATGGCAAACCCCTGCCATCATCACTTCAGTGGTTAAAGGATAATGGTATTTTCGATAAATTTAAGCGCCTCAAAGAAGAAACCTATACTCTAAACTATCCAGACAAAACTGAACAAAAAAGATATTTTTCAGGGGATAAAGTAGTCATAAACCCAGAGATGTCAGAATACTTTTTGGAGTCTATCAAAGAGCCTTGGCGCTCCATTTGGGTATTTCGCTACTATGACCTAAAAGAGCGTAAATTTGACACCTATGGTAATGCATTGGTGCGTCTGATCTACTTAATTCGTGAACTAACCGCAAATCAAGCAGGTGTTAAACCTAAGGTTAACATCATCGCCCATTCTATGGGTGGATTAATCGCTCGTGAAGCAGTTCAAGTCACCTATCCCAGCCTTGGTCTTAAGGCCGAAGACTACATCAATAAAATTATCACTTTGGGCACTCCTCACCAAGGCATTACCTTCCAAATTTTAGAAGATTGGCTGGGGTTTGGGGGAGAACTAGGTGCTCAAGAAGAATTAGAGCGCTTTAATCTCAAAAATCAAAGTAAGCTCAACAATCCCTATTCGTTCCAAAATTTTGAGAAACACTTTCCCTTAGAACGACTTTTAACTATTGTTGGCACCAACTATAAATCTTACAATTTCCGGCAAGCCTCCTTTCTCAACCGCGTTTTCTCCCCGAGATATGAGTTTGGTTCTAACTATAACCGTAGTGATGGCTTAGTTAAGCAATTCTCTGCCCAAATTCCTGGGGCACCCCGTACCTTTATCCACAAATCCCACGGTGGTTTCGACTCCGTGATTACTTCCCGGGAAGCATTTGAAGTAGCAACGCGCTTTTTGTTTGGGAATGTGCGATCGCGTTTACGTTTTGTCAAGGGCCAAATCACTCGGGGTAAGGATTGGTTTGGCAAAAGTGAGTTCTTTCTGGGAGTATCCATTAAACCCCGTCTGGTGGATTTTGAACTGTTCCACCAGAGTGAGGCTGCGGAAAACTGCTATGGTCCGTTTATTAAAGAGGATTTGACCGACGAAAACCCAGCATTTACTTGGGCTGATGGCAAAAATCTGATCTGGGAAGGCTACCTAAATACCATATCAATCCTAGAGGATGAGAGCATCCCAGCACAAGAGAAAGACATGGTCTTACGGCTGGACTTTTACGTCGGTGAACGGGATTTGTTAGGTCTTGGTTTCTCTGACAATGTCATATTCCGCAAACAATACTATATTCAGGTTCTGATTGCCAAGACACCCATAGAACTCTACCTCCATACCGATGAAAAATTTGCTCAGCCAGATTTTACCGTCAATCCCGCTGATAAGATGAAAGAAGTGGATGGTGCCTGGGAATTTCAAGTGCAAGACACTGGATTTGAAGGGACTTTCCAGATCGAAATCGATTCTATTCCTGAAGATGGACATCCAGAACCGTTCCTTTCCGGGATAAGATAATGGGTAATGGGTAATGGGTAATGGGTAATTAGTAATGGGTAATGGGTAGTTGGTAATTGCTAGTTTATGATTACCGATTACCCTGACCCAAAAATCGAGCCACTATTTGGTATATTTGGTAAGTGATTAACCGGACTTTTACATAGATTAATACTAGATTAAACCAATGGCTTCATCAAAATCCAAACGCAATGCTTCTGACTCCAAAACCTCTGGCAATCGAATTGCCTACCAGGAATTTGGCACTAGCAATGACGCTGCAGTTGAACGAGGGATTCAGGAACTTCCCCCAAATCAGCAAGATTTGCGGGTACAGGCATCACGGAAAGGACGTAAGGGAAAAACCGTTACAGTAATTAGTGGATTTCAATCATCACCAGAAACCTTAACCAAGTTACTTAAACAGCTCAAAGGCCAATGTGGTAGTGGTGGCACAGTTAAAGATAATACTATTGAAATTCAAGGTAATCATACTGATAAACTAGTGCAAATTATGATTAAACTGGGCTACAAAGCGAAAGTTAGTGGTGGTTAATGGTAAAAGATAAAATAAACCTGGATGTTTAAACAGGGATAAACGGATAAACTAATCTTAGGTTATCCGTTTGAATTACTAATTTTAATGACTAGATTTAAATGACTAGTTTGGTAATCCTTAAAACATCGTGATCGGAACGAAGATAGGGAACTGAGGTACTTCTGAATCCAGTAACAAAGGGTCGATGATACAACTTCCAATAAATGGGACTCAGGTCATGAGCGATCGCTTTTAGGGCTTTGAGTTCTTCTGCTAGTTCCGCTGCCAGTTCATTAATCCGTTCAGCGTGGTCATAAGCTTGTTGTGTGGCTTGTTCTATTTGGTCTTCTACGGTTAGGGGTTGACTGATAGTAAGTGCTGGCTGTAACTGCTGCTGTTTTTGTTGCAACTGGGCTTCTAAGGCTGCGATCGCATTATCGATTCCTAGTATCTCTACCGATCGCTGGGCGTTTTCACTAGCTTGACGACGGTAGGCTTGAGCGATCGCTTCTGGAGACTGGTCTTCTAAGATAATTTCCTGGCGGGTTAGGGTATCACGTTCAGCACGCAGTGCGGCAATGCTCTGGCGAATTGCGTCAATTTCTGAGTGTATTTGCTCCATTTTTGCCTTTAGCTATGAGTTTTATACTCTTTTTATATTCAACAGTCAACAGCCCCATCCACAAGGGGATGGGGCTTGTATATCATATTTGTAAAGAAGAAGGCAAGTGTGGGATCCGGGCGCGGGGAGGTTAGGAAGTGTGGGAAGTGTGGTAAAATTACCACGAATTTATTTCTAATTACAGAAGCGATGCAACAAGCTTTTTGAGTTTTTTAACTTAAACTTTAGTATAAAAAGTACTGAAGACCCGGTTATAGTGCTATCTCTTATTAGAGGACTATAACAAATACTCAAAATTTTCATGAAATCTTATAGTGACTTTCCAGACAACTCTCACCTTCCTGCAGCAAATGCTAAAACTGATAGTATAGATGAACCTTGGACTGGAAGCAACGAGCAATGGTGGAATTGGTATATTTCATTGGCTGACAATAGCCAAGAGCCTATCAACCGAGAAAGATTAATTCCCCGACCAGAACAAGTTGCTCAGAAAGTTCCCTCCATTGAGGAACTGCAAAAAGAGCTGGCCGAACCTTATCCTATTTCAGAGGATCAAATTAAAAAATTTCAAACGGAAAGTTATCTCAGAATCAAAAATATCCTCAGCCCCGGAGCGCTATATCTGTTAAGACAGGAATTGAAACAGGTATTCGTTCAGCATGACAAATGTGATCCAAACCGACAATTCAGCAGCAGGGAAATGATGTGGCTCGAAAGTGATATTGCTAAGGAGTTTGTACTGAGTCAACGGTTGGGTCAGTTGGCAGCACAGCTATTACAAGTATCGAGCGTTCGGATCTATCACGATGACTTTTTGTGCAAAGAGCCGGGAGGCGGTCGCACCCCTTGGCATTATGATGGTCATCATTACCCAATTGCTAGCAATAATGTTGGCACTATGTGGATTCCTTTACAGCCAACTCCAAAGGAAATGGGACCACTAGAATTAGCCAAAGGAATGGATACCTATAAGCTAGTTAAGGAAATACCCTTCGATAAATTTTCTCAAGGTCATGATCGCGCTATCGCAGAAATGCTTCAAGCTCGCGGTATTATCATTGATTCCGAACCGTTCGAACTTGGAGAAATCACTTTTCAGCATAGTTTAAATGTCCATGGAGGGGGCGCTAACCGTACTACCGAACAGCGGATAGCCTTTGGGATCAGTTATTTTGAAAATGGAGCTAGTGTTATTAACTTTCCAACGCTTATTTCTGGGGATTGGCAGAAGTTCATGCCTGGTGTCCAGCCTTCGGAACCTATTTCTAGTCCCTATAATCCGATTGTTTACGATACTTGAATTGAGTTCAGTTTAAGACCTGACGGGGCGCTGGTCGCCCCGTCAGCTGAAGACTTTATTTATCTAGTGATAGATCGGACAAACTGGAGTCATATAAATTTTATCATGATCAGTATCGTTTGGGATAAAAGCGATGCAGCGCGGTCTTGGGGAGCCAGTGCGGTCTTGGGGAGGCAGCGCGGTCTTGGGGGTTTCCCCCGGAGACGAAACCTGTTTATTGTGGAGCCTTTATAGTTAGCAGGTTATGCAGAAAAGGGTTAAATATTTGTTAAGAAGGCGACCCTATCTTACGGTAACTTGGCCGTAGGCCACGCTTGGCCGTAGGCCACGCCAAAGGCGAACGCGAACAAACCATGAGCAACTGGCGTGGTTTCCCCCATGAGCGACTGCATCAAGACACTGGCATCTTGCCAGTTTCATGCTTATTTCCTTGCGGGCAGGATGCCCACTCTACTCCTATTCATTCCTAAATTCAGCAACGCCAATTTTTATAAATTTACGTTTTTAATTGTCTGTAGGAGACTAAGGAGAATTAGAAGGAACAGGTATTCGGCTCTATTAAGTTGACTTTTTAAGTGGTTTATTGTTGAAAAAAAGATACGACTCTTTTTTTGACCACAAAATGGTGAAAGCTTTACATTTAAAGCTGTTCAGGCTATTTCGTCACCCCTTAAGGTTCCGACCATTTTACCAGTTGATGTGATCAGCATGGGCGCACCAGGTTGGCCATAGCTAGAGCCTTGAACATTGACAACAGTAGCAATAAATACTTGTTGATCGTTGTTTTGACTGTGTACGAATGCTGCTAGAATAGAATTTAGCTCTTTCATCTTGGCTGCTGGACACTCCCGTTATAGCCAAGCTTAACAATTTGGGCTCAATGATGTAAAGTAAAAATTTTTGTGGCTTTTGTGGAGATCTTTGATGACGAGAATATTGTATTATCACCAGCAATCCAACTTTTCTAGGAAAATTCGCATCTTGTTAGCTGAAAAAAAAATAGATTGCGAACTCAAAGACGTTAATCTTAAGAATAAACCGTCTTAATTTATTAAAATTTATCCCATTGGTAAAGTACCTGTGTTTGTAGAACAAGATGGTACAGTTATTTGGGATTCTACATTAATTGCAGAGTATTTAGACGAAACCTATCCACAACCTCGTTTTACCCAAGTAATCCTCGAGAACGGCTTGAGTGTCGTAAATGGGAAGAATTAGCAGATAATTTAGGTGATAATATTATCAACTTATGGCTACTCAATTTGACCAATAATCTCGAACCGACTCCCTACCGAAACAAAACTAGAAACGTCAATTAATTGTTTTTTACCAATTTTTGAGCAACAATTAGCCCAATCTCAATACTTATTAGGTGATGACACATGGACAGTAGTGGATGTAGCAGCATTATGTTCCATGGGTTACTATAGCTTTCGCTTAAATGAAGATTGGGTTTTGCAATATCCTAACATAGGAAATTGGTTCGATAAATTACACGAGCGTGAGTCGTTCAAGTCAACTGTTACTATGCCTTTGAATTAAGGCAGACTGGGGAGAATCATTGCGATCGCTTGTGGAAGCAACACCAGCAGAGCGAATTTTTGAATCACCAATTTGCGATCGCTTACCCCTAAAATCTTGGAGTCAAGGCAGAGTTACTTTGTTGGGTGATGCAGCTCATCCCATGGCTCCTGCTTTGGCACAGGGAGCAAATAGCACCTTTGAAGACGCATATGAACTAGCCTTGTGCTGTTGCCAAGCATCCAGCCTTGAAGAAGCTCTGGCTCGCTACGAACAGCGTCGCATAACCCGTACCCAACTGATGCCAACCCGTAGCGCTTTGGCTAAAATGGGTGACAACGCAACGGACAGAGAGGCTGCTAATCAGCAAATGCAGGAGCAGTCACAGATGAGTCGTGAAGAATTTGAAGATTGGGTTTTTAACTACAAACCTGAGGTTAAATTCGATTATAATTATTATAGTCTCTATAAACAGGAACTTTTATGATTATCAAAAATCCATTAAAACAAACACAATATAACTCCAGACTAGGATTGGAAGTCCTTCCAGGATGTAACTTGCTTAATCTGACAGATTCACAAAGACATCAATTAAAACAATCTCTATGGTAAGATGGTGTTATTGTTGTCAAAAATCAACAGCTTACTGCATCGGAGTTAGAATAATTGGCCATAAAAACTTTTGGAAATTTGATGTTTGGAGGTAATTCTTTTTCTTTAGACCCCGATCTCCATCCAGATCTACAGAGCCAATATACAGCTATTTTAGGTAATCCTAAAGGATTTGATCAAGAACCTCCTGAAAAAAATAATGTTGGATCCCGGGTGTGGCAGATGCGTTTGCCCTGTTAGGTTGGCGAGTCAGTGGGTTTGTTAATAAATTTTGCTCTTAACTGAGGTCTTACAATGCTTCCATCACAGTCAACAAGTAATATTTTCATAGCTTTGATCAGCATTAAATCAAATAGACGCATTCTACACTTGGAATTGCTTTAAAGTTTTTTTGACGATTCTGGAAAGATGCTAGGAAAAGCCATTGTTAACAACATAATAATGTTCATTACCCAAAATATCAAAACTAACCATAATAAACTTAACCAAGGTTGAGAGTAAGTTGTAGCATGAAGACCTGACCACAATTGCCAAATCCGAAACCCTGTATAAAGCGTTCCAATAATTACAACAACACTTTTACACAACCAACTGCTAAAAACTATTTCACTAGCTAGTTGAACAAAAACAACTATTAAATAGCAGATAAAAAATTGACTCCGAATTGGTTGCCTCCAAAAAACGATTAACATGACACTAGGAAGGATTACCCCAATTAACAGAGCAACATTTACCCAAATTTTTATGAACTGTAATTGGATTTCACTATAAGCCATCACTGGTTTGAGTGGTAATGCTGCTTTCTTAACTAACCAACCCACTTCTAGGCTTAATAAGGTAGTGCCAACAATAAATAAAAAAATAGTCAACAAATGATTTGGATTCATCTGCGGATAAGCTGAAAACATTTCTAGATTTACCCAACTCGATACCTTCTCATGATACCTTTGCTCGTGTATTTGCCCGCTCACGGGGTGAGCAGTTACGACAAAACCCTTGATTGTACACCATTGTTCTCTCTTTTATATATGCGTTTACCCTGATTGTTTTCCTCCTGACATTGGACAAGGCGTTAATTCTGCTTTAGAAGATATCTATATTTTCCAGGAAATATTATCCGAAACTAAAGATAATCTTTCTGAAGCACTTCCTCGCTATCAAAACCTACGCCAACCCGATATTAAAGCCTTAATTCGTTTAGGACAAATTAGTTATCCTTGGCAATATAATCAAGACCCTTTACGGAAAAAAATATGGAGTATTAACTTTTTTATGCGCTTATTATTGAATCGTTTATTTCCTTTTTTATTTAATACCCATTCCTTCATAATGATTCAAAATCATGAATTATATTACTCGGAGATTCTTGCTAAAAGTAACAGGACTACTCAAGTGTTATCGATATTGGGAGGATTGGCAATATTGACTTTACTGTTGAAACTTATGAATTAGAATAATTTTTTCTGAAAGACAAGGAAAGCGCACCGTCGGATAATTTTTATTAATAAAAAGGTATTTTTAACCTTAAAAAAACCTTATCCCCAGCACCCCAACGCCCTTTCAGCAGATTGACTTGACAATTTATTCATGAAAATGAAACAGCCCTGCCTCTACAGGGCGGGGTAGTTCATTTCTCATCTAAATAAAAACGGTAAAACAAATAATCATCTCGGAAAGGATGATCATCTGCGACATGATGAATAATACCTCGATTAATCAGTATCTGTCCAATAGCCACTGCATCTTCCCGAGTAGAATTACACCGTTTCACCAACCAATCTACGGCTTCTGACCCAACAAAACAGCATCCATAGCTATTGAGACGATAGCGACGGTCTTGAATATCCAATCCTCCTGGTTGACGCATTTCCTCGACCAAGGTTTCAATGTCTAGTGTTACCATATCCTCTTGGAAAGGGGCCGTAGGGTAAGAGTCTTGATCTAGGTCATCGATCGGCTCTAGGAAACCTGAAACTAAAGCATCCTGGGTGGGCGGCTCAGACTGATACCCATTGGGAATATAGAGTTGGTTTTCGGGCGGTTTTGGCTGACGTTCCCCTAGCCAAGCGGTCAGCAATTTCTCTAACTGAGGCGATCGCACATGGAGGTCCCGTTGAGGAAATGGTATATGGATATCATAGCGACGCAGACTTTTCTCAATCCGGTAGTTGAGGTCACTCTTGATTTTAGGCTGCCGCTTGGGGTCTCCAGTCCAGACCAACAGCTCAAACTTGAGGGCACTCTCACCAAATTCCTGAAACCAAACTTGGGGATAGGGCCTCAGTAATACTTCCGGGTGACTCTTCGCAGCTGCCAACAGTGCCTTCTTGACCTGCTCCACATCAGATCCGTAAGCCACTCCTACAGGAATCTTGAGCCGGGAAATCGGGTTACCGTGACTCCAGTTAATCACCTCAGTTTCTAAAAAGCGGGCATTGGGCACAATTATTGTCACTTTATCCAAGGTGCAAATCTCTGTACTGCGGGAACCCATTCGCTGCACAGTTCCCACCAAATCGTTGACCTTAATAAAATCCCCCAGTTGAATCGGTCGCTCTAGGGTGATAATTAAGCCACTGATAAAGTTGTTAGCAATATTTTGCACACCGAAGCCAATTCCCACCCCTAAGACACTAGCAAAAATAGTTAGGGAACTTAAATCCAACCCAGAACTTTGGAGTATGATAATCATGCCCAAAAACGTCAGGACATACTGGATCAGGGTAGCAATCACCTCTTGCACCCCTGAATCAGCGCCAGTTTTCCCCAAGATGTAACGCCTCAATAGCCTGGTGAGGGCACTAACCCCAAACCATAGCACAACGGTTAATACCACCAACAGCAGCACTTGGATCGCAGAATACTTGCTTTCTCCGGAACCAATTACAGGAGACTTGAGGAAGTTTAACAGTTCATAACGCCAACTGCGAACTTGGGGAAATAGGTCACTAATGGTTAAGATAACTGTAGTCCACAGGATAAGCTGTAAGCCTAACAGGGCTGCCCCGAGAAATAATTTAGCTGGGTCGTGCCAAGGGAAAAAAGGCGAAGCCGGATTCCCTAGCCAGGAGGTCAGTTTCCCCAAGGCAAATTGCCTGAAGACCCGTAACAGCAAGTACAACAGGATTAACAACACCAGCACTATGCTTGTAAACCTTACTGCCTGACGACTATAATCTGTCATCCGCTGTCGTTTGCCCTGCCGGATTGCCCTTTCAATCAGCTTCTCCCATTTTTCGGCTTGCTCAAGAGGATCAGTATCAGGAATTTGATCGGCCTTGGTAATCGTGACCAGAATCCGCTCGGTAAACTTGGTACGAAGAATCCCCTCGTTTTGCCCGACATATTCAATGTCCACATATTCAGGTTTTTGTAGGGATTTCACCTCCCTTGCTAAGCGCTGATTGATCAGCTCGGCTCGCTCAGTAGCGCTAAAGTTGCCAGCGTTGCCCACTTGAAACAACTCAATACCATCCACCACCACAGGAGCTTTCTCCTTACCATTTGCCAAGAATTCCTGTGCTAAGGTAGAGGCTGGTAATAGGGTGAGCAGTAGGGTAAGTACACCTAGCAACACCAATACCAAGGAACGCCGAAGCCTAGCCCTTGGGAAAGGGTTAATGGAAAATCGAACATTGATAAGAGATTCCATAGGTTACGTTCCATTTAGCTCTCATTTTCCATAACATTAGAATCTCATCGCCTTTGGTTGAGGGCATTAGGTATTCTAGACTACCCGTTCTAGATGATGTCTAGAGGAATCGTTTTCCTCGTTTGGTATTGGTTTTAACCCCTCCAGCAGACCGCTGACCACGGCCCAGGTGCCAACTCCCATTATTAACAGTATCACTAAGCCAATCAACCAAACCACAGGTTTATTCTTGGGCAGAGAGTTGGAAACATTTTTCTCACCTAATAGATTCGTCTGGTCAAAGTTTTGTACAGTGGCGTTCAGGTCATTTTCCCGTTTCAATGTCGCTGTAATCTTGTAAGGACCAATTCGTAGGGTGTCCTTGCTTGAAAAAGGATGAATACCAGAGCGAATCTTCCGCCCGTTAATAAACGTGCCATTGGCGCTGCGGTCAGTAATATAGAGTTGGGTATTAGCCACTGTGATCAGGGCGTGATACCGGGAAATTTCCTTGTCAAGAAGTACCAGATGAGACACAGATTGACCTGCTAACTGTTCTGGCAAATGGTCATTTTCTCGACCAACAGCAATTGGCGGTCTCAGAACAGGTTTCTTTAACTCGCCGGTTTCTGGGTCTTCCCAGGTCAATTGAATATAAATCGGTTCAGCCAAGATTTCACTCCTGCTAACTAGAACATCGTGGATCAGTGCTGAGTAGGTCAGTGGTGAGTGCTGAATTTTGCTTAGCACATGAATAATTTTTTGTCAACCATATCCACCGATGCTAAGGGGATGACAACAAGGGTGAAACTTAGATAGGGTGTCGGGTGTGGGGTTTTGGATAGGTCCTGGGTAGGAGCCAGTTCCCCCTGAGAGGGTGACAACAAGGCTAAACCCCATTGAGACCATGCTGTGAGCCTCTCGTTAAACTGAGATAAATTAATTTTGAAGCACTGATTTTAACTATGCCTGATTTTTTGCCCATTGCTTACTTTCAGAACAAGTTTGTCCCTTTCGCTGACGCCAAAATCTCCATTGCTACCCATGCCTTGCACTACGGCACTGGAGCTTTTGGCGGATTACGCTCTCTCCCTGACCCGAAAAACCCACAGCAATGTTTACTGTTTCGCTTAGACCGCCATTGCCAACGCCTAAGTAATAGTGCCCGGTTATTACACTACAATTTACCTGCTGATAAAATCAAGACTATTATCCTTGATTTTATAAAACAAAATAAACCAACTACACCGTTTTATATCCGCCCTTTTGTCTACACGTCAGATTTAGGAATTTCCCCGAGACTCCATAAGATTGACAAAGACTTTTTTGTGTATGGATTAGAATTAGGCGATTATTTATCTCCTGAAGGAGTTAGCTGTCGGATTAGTTCATGGCATCGACAACAAGACCAAAGTTTACCCTTGAGAGGTAAAATTAGTGGGGCTTATATTACCTCTTCCTTGGCGAAAACTGAAGCAGTAGAGTCTGGCTTTGATGAAGCAATTTTGATGAATTCTGAGGGCAAAGTCTCGGAAGCTTCTGGGATGAATATCTTTGTGGTCAGAAATGGGCAGCTAATTACCCCTGGATTCGATCAGGATATCCTAGAAGGAATTACTCGGGATAGTATTCTGACCCTTGCTAAAGACATGGGCTTGCCAACTATACAACGACCAGTGGATAAATCAGAACTATTTATTGCCGATGAAGTATTTCTGAGTGGAACAGCGGCAAAGATCACTCCAGTTAAACGAATTGAAAACTATCACTTATCTCCAAACAGACCAATAACCGAAAAGCTCAAGGAGATGCTAGCAGCAATTACCGAAAATCGGGAACCGAAATACAAAGACTGGGTGTATACGGTTAATATTGATAATTAAACTAAAGTTAGGCTTATAGAACCCTGTAAACCTGTAGCGACTTCTGGGATGGCGAGTATAATCAAAGCTAAACTATGAACAATAAACTGATAAATTCCCCAAACCCCTTAGGCGGTCGCTACAAAATTATCAGCAAGTTGGGAGCCGGTGGTTTTGGTCAAACGTTTCTGGCACAGGACTTGCACTTGCCAGGAACTCCCCAATGTGTGATTAAACAGCTCAAACCCCAGGTGAGCGATCCTGAGTGTTTGGAAATTTCCAAACGCCTATTTGAGCGAGAAGCGCAAGTCCTCTACCAGCTGGGTAACCACGATCAGATCCCCCAGTTGCTGGCGCATTTTGAGGAAAATCACGAGTTTTATCTGGCCCAAGAATTTATTGATGGAGAACCCCTCAACCAAGAAATCCGTCAGCCTTGGGAATCAAATCGAGTGATTGCTCTGTTGCAAGATATTCTACAAGTCCTAGTATTTGTCCATGAGCAACGTGTGATCCATCGTGATATCAAACCCCCAAACCTGATCCGCCGCCGCAAGGATAATAGAATTGTCATGATTGACTTTGGGGCAGTTAAGCAAGCTAGCACCCAGATTATCGATCCGGAAACAGGCCAAACCAAAACCATTGCTATTGGCAGTTATGGCTACACCCCCAAAGAACAGTTCGGTGGCAATCCTCGTTTTAGCAGTGATGTCTATGCGGTGGGGATGGTAGGCATCCAGGCATTAACCGGAATTCATCCCAAGTTCCTAAAAGAAAACTCCGAAACAGGGGAAATCAACTGGCGCGATCGCATCCCAGTTAACACCCAAGTTAACTCAGAATTAGCGGATATCCTCGACTGTATGGTGCGCTATGATTTCCGTGACCGCTATCCGACCGCAGTAGAAGCCTTGGCAGCAGTTCAGAGGCTAACTGCTGCACCAACAATAGCTATGTCTGCTACAGTTCCGGAAGAGACTGTTTCTGTTTCAGCAACATCAGCACAAACCCAGGCCAGATCAGAGATCATCCGAAGATGGTTAATGAAGCCTTGGTTGATGATTACTGTCTTAGCAGGGATGGGTATTGGTATTTCTGTGATCGGAACTAAGACTTTTCTAGTTCCCAAACCTGTCAGTCAAACTGACACCCCTAAGGATACCGTTGCCGAAAGTTCGACTACCAGCTCTGAGTCAAAACCTGCAACCCCAGCGGTAGTTAGCAAAACCCCTGAAAGCACTACTACCAGCTCAGTCCAAAAAAGTACTCCCGGATCGGATACCGAATCAGCTGCGAAATCGCGATCCGATCCGGAAACACAACCAACGGAAACACAACCAACTGCAATAGAATTAAACAGCCAAGGGGAGAGCTTGCGGCAAGCAGGAAAGTACCAGCAAGCACTGATGACTTACGACAAAGCGATCGCACGCAACTCAGATTTAGCAGAAGCTCATTGGGGTCGTTGCTATAGCCTGAATTCCTTGGGGCGTACTCAAGAAGGACTGGCTGCCTGCGATCAAGCCCTTGGCCTTAAACCTGACTACCCAGAAGCATTGTGGAGTAAGGGTGCAGCTCTCGAATCCCAAAACACCCCAACAGCCATAACTCTAGCTCTAACTCTATACGAGAAAGCGATCGCAATCAAGCCCGATTTTGCTGACGCCTGGATTAACAAAGGAGTAGCGCTCCATAAACTCAAGCGCTACAGTGAGGCCATAAAAGCTTATGAGCGGGCACTTCAACTCAATCCTAATTCTGCTGATGCTTGGAGTAATCTAGGGGCAGCCTTATGGGACGTTGGTCAATTGGATCAAGGGATCAATGCCATGGAAAAGGCACTTAAAATCCAACCGAATCACCCCAATGCCAGGAATCTGCGTCAGCAGGCAAGGCAAAAATTAGGCCGTTGATCAGTCGGGGAAAATAAATATTTGATAAAGATCAGTTGGATTAAATAAATATCTGATAAAGATTTTAGGTTTTTCTCTTAGAAACTGGAAAATCTTCTACTATTAGTTTTAATTACTTTTAATTGGTATTAAGCATTAGACCGGATAGCGCTAGGGATTAAATACGAAAACCTAACACTTTAGCAAAGGGAACAGAGAATAGGGAACAGGGAATAGGGAATATGGATCAAAATTCTCTCAATTCTACATAGATGGCTATTTTCACTAATCCTGAAAACTAAATTCACACAGCACTAGGATTGCGTTTATAATCCCTTATTTAACTTATATAAGTTAAATAATTAAAGTTAAATTAACTAATTTTACTTAACTGTGCATCACCATGAAACTGAATACACCAGCACTTGGAATAAGAGCAAATTGGCTCCAGAAGTGGATGCCGATCGGCTTAATTTTAGTAGTCGCTACTGGGTTGTACCTCTATCAACTCGGTACAGAAAGCTTATGGTACGATGAGCTATTTAGCATTAACAAAACCCAGAGTGGGATATCACTGCCTCCGAAGAATCTGACACGTCCCTTTTATTTCATGATCCTGTACATTTGGATGCAGTTTGGCACTAGCACCGTTTGGTTGCGTGGGCTATCTGTGATTTTTGGACTAGGCAGTATCTTCCTAATGTACCTGCTGGGTCGTCGCTTAGCTGGAAAGCCAGTTGGCTTGATTGCCGCCCTGTTACTAACCCTCTCACCTGTGTTTATCAACCATGCCCAAGAGGTAAGGATGTACACCCTGATCCCCTTCTTAAGTTTGGGGGGTACCTTAGCTCTAGCTCATGCCCTTGAAAATCCCAGGTTTGCTGCCATCAACTGGTGGGCTGTGGCCAGGTTTCTATGCCTTGTGACTACTCCGGTTAGTGTGACCTTGTTTCTGCCAGATCTGGTATTAATTGGATGGCGGTTTCGTAATCAAAAGCGCCGATTATTTGCCTTTGGGATCAGGCTGCTGCTGATTGGGAGTTGTTGGCTTCCTTTAGTATCAGCAGTTGATGAATCTTCCAGTAAATTCCTCAAAGGTTGGGTAACACAATACCCAAAACCCAACATTATCTTAATTGTCTCTGAAGTCACCCACTTGACAGCTTTCTGGCCATTGAGACACTTACTAGGGTCAGGCATCAGTGCCAACGACCTGATGAAACAGCTCAATCAGCAGTCTATCATGGAGTGGCTTGTGGAGCATGTGTTAACCTCAAATCTTGTACCTTTGTTCTATTACATGGCATATACGGCCATGGCAATCGGCTTGCTTGCGATCGCTCTATTGAGCAGGCACCCCTCAAAAAAACTCTGGTGGATTAAAGTGTGGGCATTATTACCTGCCGGATCTATCTTATTGATATCCTATGTTTCCAGTTCCATATGGAAAGCTCGCTATCTACTAATTGTATCCCCCTATTTCTTAATTCTTCTAGCAGCAGGCTTGATGCAAGTTTGGCGTTGGCAACGTCGAGTGGCTGTTTTAGTAACTCTGATCTACGCCATAGCAGTGGGTAGTGGTCTGGTGCATTACTACACAACGTTGTATCGTGTAGCAGGTGGTGCGCCAACTTGAGACTTTATTAATATATAGCAATTGTCATAATCATCAGGTACACAGGATTTTTTTACCACTACCATCGATACCCGCGCCCGTAATCATTACTAAACAAACTATTACCCCTACTCCCTACTCCCTACTCCCTACTCCCTACTCCCTAGAAATTTGTACCTCACAAAACTAAAAACTGCTCTATTACCCTTAATCGGTGGCATCCTGATGGGACTGACACCATCACCAACAGAAGCTTGGCCTCTAGCTTGGATTGCCCTAGTGCCGCTATGGTTCATAGTAGTCAGGGGTCAGAGTATTCGTGGCAATGCTTTATCTGGTCTGATCTGGGGTATCGGTTATCATGGCTTAGCTCTATCTTGGATTACTGGTATTCACCCCATGGACTGGATGGGGGTACCATGGCTAGCTAGTATTGCGATCGCATTATTATGCTGGATACTCATTACCCTCTGGGGAGCACTCCTAGTAGCTGTCTGGGCAATAGCAATCTCTATCACTCAATCAATTACAGCAAGTTTCGCCCCCCTAGCCCCCCAGCGAGCAATCCCTCGCTGGGGGGTTCTTGAGTTAAAGTCCCCCAGAATTGGGGGATTTAGGGGGCTTGCAGCTAAAGGTAATGAGGTCAATTCATCTGAAAACCGCTGTAAATTCCCATCCACCAAAGCGACACAACAACGTAATATAAATCCTGATATAAATCCTGATATAAATCTTCCTACCCCCACTCAAAACTATGTTCTTTTAACCTCCTGCTTGCGGGTTCTAATTGGTACAGGCTTGTGGTGTGGCATAGAAACCCTCTGGAGTATGAGTCCCCTGTACTGGTCTGGCTTATCCTATACCCAAAGTCCCCATAACCTGATAATTTTGCACCTCGGTCAATTATCTGGTCCAATAACAGTTACAGCAGCTATTGTCGCCGTCAATGGTTTAATTGCTGAAAGCGGGTTAACCCTTAATCATTTGTTCGCGTTCGCGCAGCGTCGGCTTTGCCGAAAGCGTGGCCTTTTGGCCAAGGTTGGCAGGTTTAATGTTGGCAGGTTTAATGTTGGCAGGTTCAAGGTTGGCAGCTTCAAGGTTGAAAGTGATCACAACAAGCTTGAACCTTCAACCTCTCAAAAACTTGAACCTTCAACTCCTCAAAACCTTAAACCTTCAACCCCTCAAAACCTTGAACCTTCAACTCCTCAAAACCTCCAACATTCAACCCCTCAAAATCTCCAACATTCAACCCTTTTGGGTATAGCAATCGGGTTATTAATTAGCTTACATCTGCTGGGATGGTTACTGTATAACCAACCAATTGAGCAATCAAAAAAATCTGCTATTAAAGTTGGTATTATTCAAGGAAATATCCCCAATGAAATCAAACTTTACTCTGCTGGCTGGCGGCGTGCTATAAAAGGTTACACTACTGGCTACCAGACATTGGCAGATCAAAAAGTAGACGCAGTGCTAACTCCTGAAACTGCCTTACCTTTTCTTTGGCAAGAACAGGTGCGCACTGTTAGTTCTTTCTACTCAGCAATATTAGATAAAGGGGTTTTAGTTTGGGTAGGAGGCTATGGGCAAAGAGGGCGTAGCCTTACCAATAGTTTGTTTACTGTTACCGGTACTGGTGAGACCTTCAGCCGTTACGATAAGGTCAAATTAGTGCCCTTAGGAGAATATATTCCTTTTGAAGAATTCTTAGGACGTTTAATTGACCGACTATCCCCTCTTGATTCTCACTTAGCAGCTGGTAAACCTGACCAGTTAGTAGAAACACCCTTTGGTCAAGCAGTGGTAGGAATTTGTTATGAGTCAGCTTTTGCCGAACACTTCCGCTATCAAGCTGCCTCTGGTGGGCAGTTTATTATCACTGCATCCAATAATGCCCATTACAGTAATACGATGCCTGCCCAGCACCATGCTCAAGATGTAATGCGCTCCATTGAAACAGATAGGTGGACAGTTAGAGCAACTAATACCGGCTATTCCGGTATTGTAGACCCCCATGGAAAAACAATATGGCTATCGGGGATTAATACCTATGAGTTGCACGCAGATACGATTTATCGACGACAGACTCAGACGTTGTATGTGCAGTGGGGGAATTGGTTGACTCCGGTGTTATTAGGGTTAGGGGGAATTGGCTGGTTGATTTTGGGTTGGTGTCGAGTTGGTGTTGGATTGGAGTAGCTCACCCCTGAACTGACTAACCTACCCGACAAGGGACGCCAAAGGCGAGCAACCGACTAACCCTCAATCCTAAATACTACAAAATTCCCGAACTGCTGCCCAAATTAACGCCATCACATCCCGCAAACCGTGTTCGCTCTCCAATTCAACCAATTGCACCCAAGGGCGGGTACTGGCATAATCACGACTCGCGATGATGGGAATCACGTCATCATCGCACCCATGTAGAATTAGAGTAGGTACTTGTCGCCCTAGCTCCAAACCCTCATAATGACGGGCATCTTCTACGAACTGGTAGTGCAAGGGAAGCTTTCGGTTTTATCGGTAATGGTAAATCTCTAAATATCCCTGGGAGCGCCACTGATTGAGCTGTTCTGCTCCTAATTTGGGCAACCAATAGCGAAGGCTAGTCACTGTTGACGAATTTCTACAAAAATCTTGCACTATTTACAAAAACGTGTTAGATCTAAATCATGGTACTAGTTCCTCTACGTAAGGCGGTCGAACTTACGGGATTATCAGGGAACACTTTAAGGAAGTATGCGGACAATGGCACAATCCGGTGCGAAAAAACCCCTGGGGGAACCAGGCTATTTGACACAGATAGCCTACTCAGATTTGGTAGCTTCAAAGGAGACGTGGGTAGAGTTCGTGAATTCAGTATTGGGTATTGCAGAGTCAGTACCAACAAACAAAAAGACGACCTCGCCAGGCAAATCGCCTACCTCCACTCACTCTTCCCGGAAGCGGAAATCATTAAAGACATCGGCTCCGGCCTCAACTACAGAAGGAAAGGTCTTAGAGCCATATTGGAACGAATTGTGCGCGGAGATAAGCTCACAATTATTGTTACCTGTAGAGACAGACTCACCCGATTCGGGTTTGAACTCATTGAGTACTTGGTCAGTCTCAACGGTGGAAAAATCCTGGTTCTCGACCAATCTGAAAGCTGCCCCGAATCCGAACTTACCGCAGATCTTCTCTCCATCATTCATGTCTTTTCTGGCCGAGTCCACGGACTCAGAAAGTACGGTAAGAAAATCAAAGAAGATCAGAGTGTTCCTAAACCCTGAACAACGCTCAATGGTTCGCAAGTGGTTTGGAGTTTCCCGTTATGTATTCAATAAAACCGTCAAAATACTCTGTGATGGCAAAACAAAAGCTAATTGGAAAGCTATCAAAACTGGCCTATTAAATGACCTCCCTGAATGGTGCAAAGCAGTACCTTATCAAATTAAGTCTATAGCGATAAAGGATGCTTGCACTGCGGTTAGGGAGGCTAAGAAGAAATACAAAAAAACTGCACAAATCAATCGAGTAAAATTTAGATCTCGCAAGAACCCTGTTCAATCTTGCTATATCCCCAAGTCGGCAGTCTCTAGTAAAGGTATCTATCACACAAAACTGGGAGAGATTACCTTTACTGAGACCCTACCTGAGAACATCTGTGATTGTCGATTAACTAGTACCAATGGAAACTATTACCTAGTAGTTCCCCATGAAGCAACCAATATCAAGTCCGAAAACCAAGGCAGGGTAGTTGCTTTAGACCCCGGTGTTAGAACTTTCTTGACATTCTTTAGTGAGACTTCCGTTGGGAAGATTGGAAATGGTGATTTTTCCAAAATTCAGCGAATTTGCTCTCATCTCGATAGCCTAATGTCCCGAATAAGTAAGGCGAAAAAAGGGCAGAAACGTCGAATGAGAAAAGCCGCTAGAAGGATGATTATAAAAATCCAAAATCTAATCAACGAACTACATCATAAAACTGCCCGATTTTTAGTTGACAATTTTGATGTAATATTGCTTCCTGCTTTTGAGACGTCCCAGATGTCTCGAAAGACTAATCGCAGAATTAGATCTAAAACAGTTCGTAATATGCTTTCTTTTGCTCACTATCGCTTCAAGGAATTCCTGAAGCATAAAGCTCAAGAGACAGGGAAAATTGTCGTGGATGTTTGCGAAGCCTATACAAGTAAAACTGTTAGCTGGACTGGAGAACTAGTCAATATCGGTGGCAGTAAAACCATTAAATCAAAAGTTGATGGTCGTTCTATGGATAGAGACATCAACGGCGCTCGTGGAATCTTTCTACGAGCCTTGGGAGATACCCCCTGGCTGAGAAATCAGCTTGCATTAGTGAGCCTTGATTTGCCCTTGGTAGATTTTGGTAGCTAAAAAGTATCGGCTAGATGCAAAACTGTGTCAATAAATAAATCTCAAAATCCTTATCCTTTTTGGTTATCCCTAATCCGATAGAGGGTTTTGGTTGCGGCGCTGTCTCATGAATTGAGCAAACTGGATGCGTTGTTCAGGAGTCATCACCTCTCGCATCTGCAACATACTCTCAAAGTGTAACTCTCCTAGCTGCCGGTTCAATAGTTGAACCTGTTGGTATTGAGTGCGGATAGTTTCTCTGTCAGCTGTACCCACCATCAACTCACTTAATGTCTGCTTGGCTTGACTCACTTCCTGACGAAGATCTATAATGGATTCTTCATACTCTAGCTTAATAGCATTTAGCTGCTGCCTTTGCACCTGGTTGAGATTCAGTTGCTTCACTAACCTATCCTTAATCGATTTTCGGTGTTGTTGACCCTCAGGGTTGGGAATCAATTGAGAGGTTACAGGGTTGGAGTTAGCTACAGCAGTGCAGCCAGTCAGGGTAACCATGAGAATTGACAAAATATAACCAGGACGTAACAGCATGGAAGTTACCTATAAATGTCTTTAATTTAGAGTTTGTAAGAAATATTGAAGGTTGAAGATTGAAGGGTGAAGGGTGAAGGTTGAAGGGTGAAGGTTGAAGGGTGAAGGTTGTTGGCCCTTGGCCTTCCCGTAGGGTAGATTGAAGGTTAAAAACCCACTTTTCCCTTGCCACAGCCGTTGGCTAGAGCAAACCTTTTGACAGGTCAAACCTTATCCTCTATTGGTGATCCTGAGGTGATCGTTCCTACTATGGGTTTTTATTGTCCAGTATTGGCTAAGATCATCCAATCAGCTGGTGGAGTATGAATGACATTGCTCACCGATGTCTCTCCCACAACTCCATGCCAATTTTTCTCTAAGAAAGCTTCTAGAGTGGTTAAATTGTGAGTGCGGTAACCACTCCAAGCCATCAGTAAACCAACAGCGATGGCTGATGGAACTAACCAAAGCTGTGGTTTACGACTAGGCGGTGGGGATAATGCGATCGCATTGATAACTCGTTCCTCCAACTCAAATGCTGCTGGTGGAGGAGTAGGTCGATGTTGGCGCAGAAATGCTTGCCATTGTTCGTCATCAGGTTGAAACTGAGTCATGGCATCTCTCCTTGTTGTTGGATGATATATTTCCGTAGGGAAGTTCGAGCGTGGAAAAGACGAGACTTAACCGTTCCGAGAGCTATGCCCAAAATTTTAGCAACTTCCTTTTGTGGCAAATCCTCTAAATCATGTAGCACCAGCACAGCACGATGGTTCAAGCTCAGCTGCTGCATTCCTTTTTGAATCATGTCCTGATAGTGCAACTGCATAAGATCAGGAGTATGGGAGGATTTGGCATTTTTTAGGGGTAGATCAGCTGTGTCCTCTGGAAGTTGAAGGTTTAAAGCACGTTGCCGTTGCAAATTGCGCCGCTGATCCGATGCCACATTCCAGCAGATGCGGTAAAGCCAGGTGGAGAACTGTGAGGGTTGCCGCAGTTTTGGTAAGCCTTTCCAAACTCGTAGGAACACCTCTTGTACTAAATCATCAAGAGCATAAGCACCACATAGCTGATAGATAGTTGACCTGACGCGCTGCTGATAGCGTCGGTATAGTTGGCGAAAACTCTGCTGGTTCCCCTGTTGGCACTGCAATACCAACTCTGTGTCTGTGCTGGTTATTTTTGCAGCAGCAGAATCTTCTTTGGAAGCCTGGGCTGATCTGACTGACAACTCTGGGTTCCCCCTCACCGCTTTGTTTTCCGATGTTATTTAGACTCACTGGCCAACAAAATGGTTCAATCTGGGAAAAGTTTAGCCAGAAATAGAGCCAGCGGGGGTAGGGTGACCGTAAGCATTCAGCTATAGCGCGTGTCGCGTATCAGCTAATGCCCACGCTACGGGAACAGCCAAAGGCCTGTGGCCATGCTACACGGAACAGTTTATGCCCATAGCGCACGCTGTCAGCCATGCAAAGCGCGAGTGGGGGAAACCACGGCAGTCGCTCATGGGGGAAACCCCCGCATGAAGGCGCTGCCTCCCCGTGAGGCCACTGCATCGCTACTGTTCGCGCAGCACCTCAAGTAGCGCAATCGGTGTTTTTGAATAAAATAAGCTGACGGCTGATGGCTGACGGCTGATGACTGACGGCTGACCGGGTTTGGGTTAGGTCAGAAGATAGAAGAGTCAACAGCTCCAGGGATTCCTGGTCTTACTGACACAACAATCGGTCGCCAAACCGTACCCCCGTTGCTCCTATAGCCGACACCCGGTCAGCCCCTTGAGCGTATTATGGTCACAAGAAGCACGGAAAATTTGCAGATCTTTACTAAGTCTTTAATGTCGAGTTACTTTTGATATGATTAACTTTTATTATTATTTCCATATATAGGTTGCATCTGACGGATGGCAGGTTTGGTAGCTAATCTGCACCAATACCAAAAATTATTTGATTGTGCAATCTACCGAGGGGGAGTCCCTTAAGAACTTATGGAGTCTAGAAGTTCTATAGATCTCGATATTAGCCAATACTTACTACTATTGAAACGTCGTTGGTTGCCAGCGGTTGCTATTTTCCTATTTACAGTTATCTCAGCAGCCTGGTCTACCTTGTTTCTCAAGCCTTCCTATGAAGCTGAAGGAAAACTACTGTTTAAGATAGACCGAACCGCTTTCTTGACTGGGTTGGGGGAGGAAATTGACCAGTTACGCCCTCTGGTTGATGCCCAGAACCCTCTGAGTACTGAAGTTGAGGTGATTTACTCCCACCCGCTTCTGCAACAGATCATTGATCAACTAAACCTTACTGATAACGAAGGTCTACCTTTGGAACCGGAAGCCCTCAAAAGAAGGCTCACTATCAAAATTGTGGGTGGTACCGATGTGGTTAGGCTTTCCTACAAGGGTAACAACTCAGACAAAGGGGCAGCGGTGATCAATCAATTAATGAGGCTTTATATAGAGAATCAGATCCTATCCAAAAAGTCGGAAGCAGCAAAAGCCCGTGAGTTTATTACTAACCAACTTCCTCAAAGTGAAGCCAATGTCAGGCAAGCAGAAGCTGCTCTACGCCAATTTAAAGAACGCAATCAGGTTGTATCCCTCACAGAAGAAGCCCGGTCTTTGGTAGCGGTGATGGCTGACTTAGACAGCCAAATTACCACAGTTCAAGCTCAACTTGAAGAAGCCAATGCCCAAGCTGCTGGCTTGAGAAACCAGGTCGGTCTTAATCCCCAGCAGGCAATTGCTATCAGTGCCCTGAGTCAGTCTACTTCCGTACAGGGGGTACTCCAAGAACTGCAAGAGGTTGAGCGGCAATTAGCGGTTGGGAGAAATCGTTACGGTAAAAATCACCCGATCATGATTCGGCTGACCAAGCAGCAACGCTCCCTCACAGGTCATTTACAACAGCAGATTAATCAAATACTAGGCTCTCAGAGTCTGGCTAGTACTCAGATACAAATTACTCAAGGGCTTTTAGAAGTTGACCAGCTCAAACAAAAACTGATTAACGATTTTATTGAATCAGAAGTCAAACGTCAAAGTTTAGCAGAAGGATTAGCAACTCTTGCTAAGGCTAGAATTGGCTATGAACAACGGGTCAATGTTCTTCCTCGGTTGGAGCAAACTCAGCAGCAGCTCGAACAACGAGTCCAAGCTGCCCGCTTGACCTATGAAACCCTGTTGAAAAATCTCAATGAATTAAAGGTCGCAGAAAACCAAGATACCGCTAATGCTCGCATCATTGAACCAGCAATAGTTCCTAAAAAGCCTTTAGGTGATAAGAAATTAAAGGTGTTGGCTCTAGGGGTGATGTTGGGGGTCACACTAGCCACGACTGCTATCTTGCTCTTGGAAATGAGAGACCGCTCCATCAAAACTCTCAAAGAAGTCAAGCAGTTATTAAGATATCCTGTGCTAGGGGTGATTCCAGTTTTCAAGCACAAGAAGCTCTCCCGTCGTCGGGATGACCTATTCTTTGGAGGGGAATTGCCGGTAAGAGACCAGCCTCATTCCATGGTGAGTGAAGTCTACCGGATGATTCAAGCGAATCTGAAATTTCTCAAGTCTGATCACCCACCTAAAGTTATTGTAGTCACTAGCTCCGTTTCCAAAGAAGGCAAATCTACGGTATCAGCAAACTTGGCCGCTGCTATGGCTCAACTGGGGCGTCGGGTCTTGCTGATTGATGCCGATATGCGTCACCCCTGTCAGCATTATATTTGGCAAGTAATGAATGTGGCTGGTTTGAGCCAGGTACTGATTGGTGAAGTGCCTCTAGAGCTTGTCATCTGTCAAGCTATGGAAAATCTTGATCTTCTCACCGCTGGAGTAATGCCTCCTAATCCTTTGGCACTCCTGGATTCTAAGCAAATGGCTTCCCTGATTCAAGAATTTTCAACCCAATATGACTTTGTGATTATTGATGCCCCACCCTTACTTCTGACTGCTGATGCCCTTTGCTTAAGTCCAATGACTGATGGCATGTTGTTGGTGGCTCGACCAGGTGTTCTGGATTTCGCTAATGCTAATGTGGCTAAACAAATGTTAGATAGTTCTGGTCAGACGGTTTTGGGTTTGGTGGCTAATGCTGTCATTCAAAAAGATGAATCGATTGGTTACTTTTACCAATCACAGGAATACTTCCATCATGGCTCAGTCAGAAGATTGGCACAGCGTCAAGCTCAGACTAAAAAAACCTCGAATGTTTCCCGTAAATGATTTAAAACTATGACTTATGACTACTGCCTATTCCCTAGACAAAAAAACACTATAAATTATAAATTATAGATTGAATACCCTGGATAAATCCAGACTATAAATAGACTAAACACCTAGTTTTTGAGGAATTACTAAATAACTACTTAAATGATGAATATAGTGAGCAATTAAGCATTATTATTAAACTATTAAATCCGGTTAATCACTTACCCAACAAAATAGGATGTTTTGGAATAGGTAATTACTAACCGGTAATCCTAAACTAGATAATCATCAACTACCAATTTACCGATTAGTAATATGGATGATTAGTCAAGCCGACATGATCGTCATGCTCTTATAGATTAGGTTTACTTTTATCTAAAAAGTTATGTAAACAACTACCATGAAAACCCCTGTAATTGCGATTGGACTGGATGCAGCTGACCCCGTCTTGTTAGAGAAGTGGATGTCCCAAGGACATCTGAAGACCCTCAACAAAATACGGCAAGAAGGAATCTATGGTCGCCTTAACAATACGGTTAACTACAACAATAATAAGACAGTTGAATTTTCCTCCACCGAACCCTTGTGGGTGATGTTTTCTACCGGTTGTTTACCAGATAAAACCGGTTTTTGGGATACCATAAAATTCTATCCAGACACTTATAAAGTAGTCTGCGACAAAGTTTATAGTGGATACGATTATAAAGAATATAATCCCTTTTATGCCTTAGGTGATGACTACCGTGTTGCTGCCTTTGATGTACCAGTATCAGCACTGTCAGATCAAATTAATGGCTTACAAATTTTGGGTTGGGGGGGACATTATCCCTTTGTGCCAAGCCATTCCCAACCGCCGGAATTATTGCCCAATATTATTGCCCAATACGGCAAAAACCCAGTGCTCCATAAAGATAATGGTCGCTGGTGGGATCCAGTTTATTTTAAATGGATTCAGGAAGCTCTAAAAACAAGTATCTCCACCCGCTCAGAGATTTGTCGGGATTTACTTCAGCGTGAACCGTGGGACTTGTTCGTGACCGGTTTCGGTGAAACTCACAGTGCTGGTCATGACCTGTGGGACCGCAGCCAACCAGATCACCAGCTCTACCCTTACCAGAGCAAAAAGAATGGTAAGGCTGGAGACCCTATGCTGAAAATCTTTGAAGCGGTGGATGATGCGATCGCAAAAATTCTCGCTGCTGCCCCTAAGGATGCCTATATCTTATGTTTCGCAGTTCATGGCATGGCTGCCAATGTTACTGATTTGATGAGCATGATGTTCCTGCCAGAATTGCTCTATCGGTATAACTTCCCTGGCAAATATGCCATTACTCCCAGCAAAATCGGAGTCACTCCCCCAGCACCAATTACTCGTCCAATCCGCAACTCTTGGCCAGGGGAAGTATGGCGAAAGATTTATGAACCCAATCCCATTAAGCAGTTGTTCAACACCTGGACCCATAAAGCCTTTTTACAATCTGGCCAGCACGGTTTACTCTCCCCTTATCCCCTCATGAAGCACAAGGTGCAATTGGGTTGGATGCCAGCTACTCTATATACTCCCCTGTGGCCCAAGATGAAAGCCTTTGCTTTACCCGCCTTTGCTGATGGACATATTCGCATCAACCTCAAAGGACGGGAACGAGATGGTATTGTTGAGCCTTCCGAGTATGATGCTCTGTGCGATAACCTAACAGACTTCCTTTATCGCCTTACCGATGGCAGGACAGGAGAACCATTAGTTAAACAAGTAGTGCGCACCCATAACGTAGCCACAGATGATAACCCCAAACTGCCAGATGCTGACCTAGTAGTCGTATGGCACGAGTGTCCCACAGATGTAGTGGATAGTCCTGATGTGGGACGCATTGGTCCAATTACCTATAATCGCCCTGGTGGTCACCGAGCCAGAGGCTTTTTGATGGCAAGCGGACCAGGAATTACCCCAGGTTCTAGTTTGCCAGAGGCTCATCCTGTAGATATAGCCCCAACCATCTTGACGTTGATGGGAGCACCGATTCCAGACTACTTTGATGGCAAATCTCTACTTAGTCCGACTTTTTCCATCTCAGCCTGAGATATAAATCAACCCTAGGGATAGGATTGAATTTCCCTATCTGGCTAATTCCTGAGCCACGCAATTAAGTAGCCAAAAATCGGGATAAGACGGGATTTAATACCGCAAAACAGACATTGACGTTTTGCTAGCGCTAGAGTAGACTGAAGATACAAGAGACAACCAATCAGCAATGCCCAACAAAGTAGACGCAACCAAGAAGATATCGACTCAAATCGTCCTCGTGGTGGGGATGACTAAGTCGGTCGAAATTGAGTTGCTGTCTACGATGAAGAAACTAGGCACAGTTAGGTCTGAGTCTTACAACAAACTAGGCAGTATCAGTCATTGGAAACTTGACTGGAAAAAAGCATACCCAGAAGTGAGGAGCTTTAGAACACCCGAGTCTTTAGGACTGCCTTCCAAACTAATGGAATGGACTGTAAGCGATGTAGCTAAGGCCATTACAGCTCAACAAGCGGCCTGTACTGAGGCAGTTATAAAAAAAATCTACAAAAAGTTTCCTGGGAAAGATGGCCAAAAGACAAGAAAGGAGCTTTGCAAACAGCTTAAGACTTTAGCTTTCCTGGATAATCCATTGCTGCATAGGCTTGTCAGAAAAGAGTTTCAGCGGGGACATTCTTGGGCAAAAAATCAGATAGTTTATCAACAGGGAGGATATAAGTGCAAAAGGCTCTCCCGTAATACCTATCAACTAGAGTTAGCTGGTTTAAAAAGAGGAAAAAGAAACAAAATAGTTGTTAGGTCTAATCGGAAAATAAAAGGCCAGATTAGACTGATATACAACCAACTTATGAAAAGATTTGAGATTCATTTCCTAGTAGACCATGGGACTGTAGAAATTCCTGCCGACCGCCGAGCCATTGGGGTAGACAAGGGATACACTGAGGCTTTCTATGATTCAGATGGTCAGGCGCACGGGAAAAACTTGGGTAAGGTAACAACCCAGAAATCCGATCGCATATGTTCTAAAAACCGCAACAGAGGTAAGCTTTGTGCGCTTCATAGAAAACTAGAAAAGATAGACCCAGCCAAGTCGGCTCGAATATTAGAAAATAACTTAACCAGAAAAACAGAAAATCGCCGATACAGAAAGAATCAGTCAGAACTAAAGGCAATTATAGGAGCAGCTTCCAAGTCTCTTTTCAAAGGAGAGTCATTAAAGGTTTTTGCTGAAGATTTAACACAATCGATTAAAAATAAACGTCAGTCCAAGGCCATGTCTCGTAAGCTCAATAGTTGGATGAAAGGAGAAATACGGGACTCCTTGCAAAAATGGGCTGATTGGACTGGTTCGGTTGTCACAGAAGTCCAGCCTAGTTACACGTCGCAAGTTGACTCCGTGACTGGAACCCTATTAGGGAAAAGGAGCGGGGACAGTTTTACCAGATTTAATGGGGTCGTTTTGCAGGCTGACCATAATGCTGCTAAAAACATCCTTGATCGAGGTACCGACAAGGAGATTACCCGGTACATGAATAAAACCGAGGTTCAAGCAGTGTTGCTGCGTCGTACCGCGCGTTTCTTGAAAGGTATGGGATTGAGTCTAGTTGATGCTGTCGAGCTTGGATGGCTTGACTACAAGCATAGCAAAACTCAGGCTTTCAAGGAACTTCTGGCCGGGATGCCAGAAACGTCCAGATAGACGAATGGGAGGCTTAACTCCAATTGCCGTACCACCATTTCTCACTCGGACAACAATAAAAATGCACCTTGACCGTTTTATCCGGGTTTACCCCGATTAATCCCGGTTCAAGAGTATCCCTCTTAGATTCAGCCGGTTTAAGAGTGTAGATGCACTCTTAGCTGGCCAGATGCTACTAACTTGAAACAATGTCATCCATTGCCTTAATTAGCAACTATAGGATTGACCCATTGAAATCCGACAATTGCAGATTTAGATCAGGTTTTGTATACATGTTATCTAATAAAACAATTTTTGTCTAAAGTAAGCTCCTGTAGAACAGGATCACTGCTTAATATCAAGTTCAGGAGTATTAGTAATCTTAGGTCAGGGTTTACCAAAACCTGTGAAATCAAGCAATATCAGGGTTTGGAAATGCCATAATCCCGCCGCACCTTGCCTATTCCTTAACCCGTCAGCTTGCTACGGTGATATTGGGACTTTCATTATACCACAAAACAGCCTCAAAACATGATATATGTTCTGAACTAGTAACTTTTTTCATATAATACTATGCCTGCAATATTATACCTACAAGTTTTACCTATAAGCCAGGGTTGATGAGAAAACTGTTGGCATTTTTTGAACCGATTTTCACTACTGTTTCCTTGGTGCTCTATTCAGGAGGAGTACTCACTGTAATTTTATCAGGAGGCAGAAGTGAGGGGGATGTCATACAAGAATTTGATTCCTCCCTCAGTAGATTGCTGTTCGTATTAATTTATCTCGTTACCTTTTTCCTCCTAACATTACGGTGGAAAAAAGTACTTTATCTCCTCAGTAAAGATAGATGGCTCAGTCTGTTGGTGGGGATAGCAGTAGTATCTGTTTTATGGTCTTCTGAACCAACAACGACTATCAACCGTGCTGTTGCCCTAATTGGCACAACATTGTTTGGTGTTTACCTCGCCAGCCGCTACACCATGAAAGAACAGCTAGAAATGCTGGGTTGGGCATTCGGAGTAGCAATATTGCTCAGTTTTATGTTTATTGTGGCTCTGCCGAAATACGGTATTATGGGGGGAGTTCATGCTGGAACTTGGCGAGGAATATACGTCCATAAAAATGTTCTTGGCAAAGTAATGGTGCCCAGTGCAGTCGTATTTTTGCTCCTGGCTATTCGAGGCAAAAAAAATAATTTACTGTTGTGGGGGGGGTTTGGCTTTGCCGTAATTCTTTTACTATTTACCACTTCAAAAACTGCACTGGTTAGTCTTATAATTATGTTATTCTCTCTATATCTATACCGGATGTTACGGTGGCGATATGACCTACTGATTCCGGCTATATTTGCCATGACAACATTCGGAGGCAGCGTCTTAATCTGGTTGTTAGATAATGCAGACGCTTTGCTAGGTGCAATTGGTAAAGATGCTACCTTAACCGGTCGTACAGAGCTATGGCCTTTCGTGTTGGACATGATTAATAAACAGCCGTGGCTCGGTTATGGCTATGGTTCATTCTGGAATGGCTTGAATGGTGAATCTGCCTATGTCTGGCGTGCAGTATTGTGGCCAGCTCCCAACGCCCACAACGGCTTGCTCGACCTATGGCTAGCTTTAGGAATCTTGGGAGTATCAATCTACCTAATTGGATTTAGTTTTAGTTTACTAAGAGCTATTGCTTGGCTCCGTGTAAGTAAAACATCAGAGAATCTCTGGCCATTATTGTTCTTAACCTATACCGTGTTAGCCAATATCACAGAGACGTCAGTGATGATACAAAACAATATCTTTTGGGTACTCTACACATCGGTAGCTCTTTCGGTGCTTATTCCATTAGAGCGACAACAAAACCTATTGAAATGAATGAAAACTTTCAGTTATTAGTCAGTATTGTCATCAACAACTACAATTACGGTCAGTTTCTACCTCAAGCAATTGACAGTAGCCTCAGTCAGACTTATCCAAATACCGAAGTCATTGTGGTGGATGATGAGTCCACTGACAACTCTCATGATATTATCACTAGCTACGGTGACCAAATTACTCCTATCCTCAAAAAAAATGGTGGGCAAGCATCGGCGCTCAATGCCGGTTTTTATGTCAGCCGTGGGGAGATTGTAATTTTTTTAGATGCTGATGATTACTTATTCCCTAATGCGGTGTCCGAAGTGGTAGCCGTTTGGAAACCAGGGGTAGTCCAGGTGCAATATCGTTTAGAGTTGGTCAATGCCCTTAGTGAATTCATTGGTATCCATCCAGCTCCAGACATAAAATTTGATAGTGGCACCGTTTGGCCAATTTTGTTGGAGAAGGGAAAGTACAGCAGTACTGTAACCAGTGGCAATAGTTTTGCACGGTCAACACTAGCTCAAATTTTGCCTATACCCGAATCCGAATTTACCATAGCTGCTGATGGTTATCTAGTCACCCTGAACCCATTTTATGGGCAAGTGGCATCGATTGAAAAACCCCTTGGGGCATACCGACAACATGGGAATAATTTGTGGGCTTTTTCTAAGAGAACCATTCCCATTGAACGGTTCCGTCGGTCTATCAACCATGATTTCATCAAGTATAACTATTTAGTAAGCAAGGCGACTGAGTTAGGCTATCACGTATGCCCAGATTTTAGCGTTCGTGACCCCAATCATTTGATTCACCGTATCGCTTCTTTACGGCTAGATCCTCACCATCATCCTTTTGCTTCTGATTCTCCTTTAGTTTTAGCTTACAAAGGATATTGGTCAATCTGGAAATATTCTAAATTTAATTTCCAAAAAAAAATCCTGTGGAGTCATTGGTTTCTGTGGGTAGGAATAATGCCCCATAGTATGGTAAAACCAGTAATATATTGGCTCCTTTGTTCAGCATCTCGTCCTACAATTATTCTATGGCTAGTGAAAATAATCCGCATAGTGAGACGCCTATTGACCTATAAAAAATTAACTTCTTAACTCATGGTCAGGAGAACTACACTCATTGGTATTATGTGGGTAGCACTAACTCCCAATATAATGGGAATATAAGTAATTTATTAGCTAATTAGTTCAGTATCCCATATTAACATTATTCTCTTAATATATAAAATCATCCGTATACCTACCCTATATTGGAGTCTATTATTAGTCAAAAAAATCAGCCAAATTACTTAGGATAATCAGCAATATAGTCAATTGTTTTGTAGATTTTTATATAGGTAGAATTAACGGCGAAATAGCAGTGCTATATTACGAGAGAGTTGTTAGTGACTTTACCGAACTTTTTAATCATTGGAGCCCAAAAGGCTGGAACTACCTGGTTATCCCATAATCTCAAGGAACATCCTGAGGTATTTATACCTAGCGATGAGATTCATTACTTTAATAAAAGGTATAATCTCAACCAAGGTCTTGAATGGTATAAACAACACTTTGCTGATGTTAATGGGGAAAAAGCGATTGGAGAAAAAACCCCTAATTACTTATGGATCGACCCATTACCTGATGCCCAGGGTAAAGTCTACTATGACCCTCTCGAAGAAATTCCATATTCCCATCGGCTGATCTACGAGACATTGCCTGAAGCCAAACTTATTGTAGTCCTAAGAAATCCAGTTGAACGAGCCATTGCTGCTGTGAATCACTTTATCAAAAATGGAGCTATATCTCTGAATGATGACCTTGATGAGCTATTAGTTGGTGATAAACAATCCCTAGTTGAGCGCTATGGCATCATCGATATGGGACGATATTATCGCCAACTGCAAAGCTACTATGACTACTTCGATCCTAAGCAAATGCTAATTCTAGTCTTTGAAGAAGACATTGCTAAAAACTCAGAGGATTCTATGAAAAAAGTTTGTGAATTCCTTGACATAGATTCTTCCTTTGATTTTAGTAAAAAGTCTAAGAAAGTCCATCAAAGCACTAGTTCACCAATTGCTCGTTATTTGGGAGCCCGTTTCCCGTTTATGCGCGGCGTTATCAATCGTGTTGATCAACGCTTACCCTTACAACACCAAAAGCTTCGCCCCAGTCCATCAGCAATTCAAAAACTCTACAGCATCTATGCCAATGATAATCAAAAGCTCTTCAAATTATTGGGGCGGGAGATATCGCCATGGTATAGCAAAGAATTAGTGGGACTAAGCAGCTAGTCAGCCTCAGGGTGAGCATAATGAAAAATTAGCCATCTAAGCAGGGATAAATCAGATAATACATAAGTTGCCTTCAGAGGTATTATGATGCTAACTTTTAGAGTAATATCTTCGATGGCAACTTGGTATAATTCATACCACGTCGCTGATTGTATTATTAGTCTGTGTAATCAGAGATAATTTTCGATCAATGATCAATTTGGCAGGAAATCCTAGCAGCAAAAAGGTATGATATAAACTACTTAATATGAATTTTCAATCCCTCAAATCCAGGCTCATTGGCATATTTCAGAAATCCCTAGTACGTAACACGTTGTGGATGCTATTGGCTAAATTTCTGAAGATGATTGTCCAAGCCGCCTACTTCGTGATAATTGCTCGTACCCTCGGTGCTCAACAGTATGGTCTGTTTGCTAGTTTGACGGCTTTAGCGGCGATTATATCGCCTTTTGCTACCTGGGGGAGTGGAGATGTTTTAATTAAAAATGTCTCTAGAAACCGAGCCTTATTCAAGGAATACTGGGGCAATGCGCTATTGATGGTTTTTACCTCTAGTGGCTTGCTAATTGCCTTAGTTATGCTTATAGCTCCAGGGATTTTACCTGAAGAAACCTCGCCCCTGCTAATATTTTTGGTATTTTTGTCTGACTTACTATTTTTGAAAATTTTAGCCACTGCTGGTCAGGCATTTATCGCGGTCAGTCAGCTTAAGCACACCGCCCAGATTCATTTTTTACTTAGTCTAAAAAATTTAGTGGCAACACTGTGTTTTGTCAGCTTCTTTCAGACATCAGATATTGTAGTTTGGGCAGCTTTATATATGGCTAGTACAGCAATAGCAGCTGGGGTTGGATTTCTGATGGTACATCGGATGTTAGGAACTCCTAAATTGGCAATATCAAAGATCAAGCCGGAGATGCTTCAGGGATTCTACTTTTCTGTCAACCTTTGTGCTGAAACGGTTAACAATAATGTAGATAAAACCATGCTGGCGCGTCTTTCTACATTACAAGCTACAGGTATATATGCTGCTGCATACCGTTTAATTGATGTAGCATTTGTTCCTGTGCAATCTCTGTTGGCGGCTTCCTATGCGAAGTTTTTTCAGAAGGGAGCCGCTGGCATCGGAGGAAGTCTCAATCTGGCCAAGCGTCTATCACCAATTGCTGGTATGTACGGAATAGCTGCTGGTATCGGGTTGTTTATCTCGGCTCCAATCGTACCCTACATCATAGGTGAAGACTATAGTGAGGTAGTCAATGCCTTACGTTGGTTAGCACCGATACCGTTTTTTAAAGCCATGCAGTTTTTTGCGGCGGACACCCTGACTGGTGCTGGATTTCAAGGGTTGCGTAGTAGCATACAAGTAACGGCAGCTCTGTTGAACTTTTCGTTAAACCTTTGGTTAATTCCTCTATATTCATGGAAGGGAGCTGCCTGGTCAAGTTTAACCTCAGATTCCTTGAGGATGCTCAGCTTATGGCTATTAGTGTTTGTCTTATATCGACAAGAGGTGACTAGAAGCAAGCGCCTTCAAGAATCGGAACATTAATCTTTATCCCCTTTCTCTAAGAGGGATGTAACCTAAGATTGTTGGGTAATTGGTCGTAGGTAATTGCTCATGGGTAATTTGTCATGGGTAATTGTTAATCAGATCACCATTACCCATGACCTTGGGTGATTTTTACAAAAAATTTGCTGTTACTTAGGATAACATTTAACTTTCTTTAATAAAGCTTTACATAATTTTTACGGATATTCTCTTAGAATCAACTAGAGCTAGTGATAAGTCTCAGGCAAAGCCAATCAGCACCTTGGCTTGCTTTTAATCTCGTACCTCGGACTTCTAACTAAAGTCTGGGTAAAATGCTATTGCTCGTGCTTTTGACAACGCTCTTAAGCAATCAAAGATAGCCAGTGATCAACTAGACCCCTCTACTATGGCAGGTAGGAGTTAGGTAAATACTGAGTCTACAAGACTTTGCCTACTTCTCTTCATCAAGTAGTTCGTCCAGTGACTCTACAAGTATTTATAGTCTATGACTAGCATCACCAAAATTTATCAATTCTTGATGCAGTCGCTCATGGCGCATGGGTCTGTGTGCGGAACTTGTTTCCGCACCTGTCTTGATGCAGTCGCTCATGGGGGAAACCACGCCAGTTGCTGGGGGAACGGCAGTCGCTCATGGGGGAGACCCCCAAGACCGCGCTGCCTCCCCAAGACCGCACTGGCTCCCCAAGACCGCGCTGCCTCCCCAAGACCGCGCTGCATCGCTTTCAAGCCCTGACTCCTATATTGCTCCCATTAATACCAAGGGTTATATTGCTGACGGTTTTCCGATTTATCTCTTTTAAAAAGATGAACTAATCAAAGGGTTGGATATAGGTTAAAAACTCCAGCTATATTTAACTCGTTATTTAGATAAAAGTTATCAGTATAAAGTGGTCAAGTTACATAACTATTACTTATCTATTGAAATAATATATTTAAACTATGCTTAATTGATGGAACATCTAGGTTATTGAACAATGATCAGTACTGATAATTATCATAACTAATTCTAGAGCAGCAAACAACTGATAGGAAGAGTAGCGGTATTTATGAAAATTACATTAGTATGCCATGATATTCCCTATCCGCCCATCCATGGGGCGCGATTAGACATGTGGCGAAGGATAAAAGCTTTCTCTAATTTAGGGATTGATATACAAGTTATCTGCTGGTGTAGCCATACTCCAAAACCCGAGGAAGTCCTGGAAATTAGGAAGTATGCCAAGCAAGTTTTTTTGATAAAGTTTCCAAGGACACTCGGCTCTTTTATTCGGAGGATAATTGACTTACTCAAGTATCCTTTGGAAGTGACATCTAGAATTGTTAGAGGTAAAGAATTAAAGCTATTACTGTCTGATGTGGCTGCGTTTAATCCTGATGTGATATTCCTAGATGGTATTCACGGTGGAGAAGTAGCAAGTCAGTTAAGTCAACACTTGAATCGGCTGCTGGTTATTCGCTCTCACAATATCGAGCATTTATACTATAAGCGAAAACTGGCGTCTGCCAAAGGGTTAAACAAGCTCAAACGATATTTATCACTGTCTAACTTAGAAAAGTATGAAATCAATTTACTAAAAAAGAGTACTTTATTTTACGATATATCCCTAGATGACCTAAATTTTTGGAGAAGTCAAGGATTGAACAATGGTCGCTACTTACCTCCTCTGATTGAGTTTCCTGAAGAGAATAGGGAAGCAATATCTAGAAATAAACTAAGCCCCAATCCTGTCTATGATATCGTTTTTTTGGGTAACCTCTTTTCGGACAACAATGTAGCGGGAATAATCTGGTTTATTACCCAAGTTATGCCTATAATACGTTTGGAATTACCAACATTTACTATTTTAATAGCGGGTTCAAATCCTGTCCAGCACGTTAGGCAGCTATGTGAGGAAACTGCAGAAGTTGATCTGAAAATAAATCCAGTGTCTTCTACAGAAGTATACAAGTCGGGGCGGGTTCTCATTAATCCAGTTTCAGCTGGGAGTGGCGTTAGTATAAAGTCCCTAGAAATGCTGGTTTCTGGTAGACCGATTGTTTCTACACCACAGGGAATAGCAGGTCTACCAGAAGAGGTTCATCACTACTTTGAAATTGCTGTAGATAAGTCATCCTTTGCCGAAGCAATTATCAGATTTTTGTCCGATCCTTTCAGAGATAATGTTAATCCAGGTGTACTTGAGGAATTGTTTGGTTATAAAGCAATAGCAGGGGTTATTTCGGAACTAGATTCTATTGTTTCACTTTCCAAGTCTAACCAGTTAGCTGGATCTAAATCTTGATATACCAGTTATTAATTGGGTGAGGGTCTACGCCCTTGGAGTTAATGGGAGTAAGGATTAGAGGTTGAAAAAAATGACTGTACCTGATAACTAGGATAAACGCTATATGGCTAACTATTGATAGTTGTGATACTCTTTTTAAGGTTTAGTGGTGATTAAATTTTAGTTGGCATTTTAGTTAGCCGAATTGAGACTGATTTCAATGTTTATATAAAAAAAATAAATCAAATTAACATTTTTAGCAGACAAGAGCATAAAAATCAAGGGACAATTCTTTCGACTAACTCCTATATAATTCCCATTTATCCTAACTCCTGACTCCTAACTCCTGACTCCTACCCATACCAAAATACTTTTTCAGCAAACCCTAAATAAATATAAATGATGAAACAACGTTTAATTACTAATACCAGCTACTATCTTAGCTCGTGGTTTTTGAATCACTGGCAAGTTGGCAAACGCCCAATTTTGATATTAGGTCATGGTCGCAGCGGTACAAGTTGGGTCGGGAAAACATTGTCCACCGCAAATCGTGCTATATACTACTACGAGCCATGTAATCCAGAGATTACTGGAAAAGGCAACATGGATACATGGTTCCGATATACACGACCTGGTGAGCAAGATGACTTGCTTGAAAATGCTTTTGATAATGTCTTCAAAGGTCTACCTTTTGGAGGCGGTTGGTACCGAGGTTTCTGGGCTAGAGCACTGCCTAATTATCAAATCATCGTCAAAGATGTCGCATCTCTGATGTCCATCGAGTGGGTTTTCAAGCGCTACAATCCAAAACTATTGGTAATTGTTCCACATCCTTGCCCCACCGTATTATCAGAAATTAACAAAGAAACTCCTGCTGACCTTTCCCGAGATACTCTATTACATCAATCTAGCTTATTTCAAGATCCAATACGAACCCTACCGCTCAGTGATAGAGGCAGCAAAAAGGCCAATAGAAATCTTTGCAGCTATCTGGGCAGCAAGACATCGTGTTGTCGCCGATGCATTGTCTCGAAATCCTGAATGGTTATTGGTCTTTTATGAGGACTTATGCTTAGACCCTATTGGTAAGTTCAAAGAGCTATTTGAGCAGTTTGAATTGCCATGGACTACCCGGGTAGAAAAGCATGTACTCCAGAGTTCAACTAACAACATCCCTGGTCGTTATTCCAAGGTACGTATCAGCAACCAACAAATAAATAAATGGAAACAAACGATGACCCAATCTGAAGTGGAGGTTGTGCGTAATTATGTTCAACTCTTCGATCTACCTTTTTATCAGTCTGATCAATTCTGGTCACTAGAAACCTGAGATCGTTTACGTTTTTTTAAAGCTATTAAGTAGTTTGCGGCACACACCTTGACTGGTAATGGATTTCAAGGTTTAGGTAGTAGCATGTAAGTAATAGTAGCTCTAAAGTTAACCAAAGCTAAATGGAGTAGGTGGAATATGAAAATTCTTGCCCAACCAGCCTTTAAAGATCGTGACAAAAACCCTTATACCTGGCTAGTTTACACCCACCTGACTACTTTGGGGGTTGATGTCCATGAGTTTTCTCCTAAAAAATTGCTGATAAATAATTATTCTATCTGGCATCGGCACTGGCCAGAACGAAACTTAAATGAACCTAACTTCTTCAGAGCGATCACAAAAACGTTAGCTCTATTATTATTAATGATTTTGGCTCGCTGGCGGGGGACAAAAATTGTCTGGACAGTACACAACTTAGCCTCTCATGAACAGCTTTACCCGCAACTAGAGGCTTGGTTCTGGAAAGCCTTTACAAGGCAGTTAGATGGTTACATTAACCTTAGCCAAACTGGGATGAAAGCTGCCCAAGAGCGCTTCCCTCAGTTAAAGAATATTCCTGGTTTTGTAGTACCCCATGGTCACTACCGAGGGCAGTATGCTAATCAAGTCAGTTCTCAAGAAGCTCGCAACTACCTAGGAATTCCAACTTCGGCGAAAGTATTGCTTTTGTTTGGCAAAATTAGACCTTACAAAAATGCTCCTCAATTGATGCGAGTTTTCCGACAGGTTTTTGACCCAGAAGCCATACTTTATATTGTGGGTAGTCCAGAATTTCCTGAATTAGCAGCAGAAATTGAAAGGGAATCCGCCTTAGATCAACGAGTGCGAATTAACTTAAATTTCATACCTAAAGACCATATGCAATGGTACTTCAGTGCTGCTGACTTAGTTATTTTGCCGTACCGCGAGATTTTAAACTCTGGTAGTGCTTTCTTAGCCCTCTCTTTTAACCGACCCATATTAGTTCCTAAAATTGGTGCTCTCCCTGAAGTTCAAGACCAAGTTGGTCAAGAATGGGTCTATACCTATACAGGAGAAATTACTGATTATGACATTGAAAATGCTTTAGATTGGGCGTTAAACACTCCCCGTCCAGAACAAGCTCCCCTAGAGGCTTTTGATTGGCAAGAACTAGCCAATAAAACGATTAATGCCTACAATGAAATTGCAAACTACTCCAGAAAAAAAAGGAAGAAATAGCAATAGCTGAACCAGAATCATCAATTTATTGATGCCTGCAAAATTCCTGGGGTACCTCACTATATTAATTAGTTTTTTGGGGTAAAAAAAATTGGTTTAAAACCCTAAGCATAAGCTGAAAGCACCTCAAGTAGCGTGGCCATGCCCGTACCGTGGCCTTTGGCCTTGGCCTTTGGATGTTCGCCTAGGGTGCGCGAGCGCCCATATGCTTACGGTAAGCTTATCATGTTTATTGGTCTTATTGAGATAACTAGACCGATATTTTTTTACCAGAAATCCCGGCATTTTTTCCAAAAAAAGCTTTTTCTGCTATTTTGTCACCCCCTCAGGGATAAATCACTGAAATAATGAAAGCTACACATATTAGGTGATGGTTTCTAGGAGTAAAAACAAGTTAATGATTGGACGACGTGAATTATTACTGGGTTTAGGTAGCTTAGCCAGTGTCGGCCCTCTGACAAGGTGTAAATCTATCAGACAAAGTAACTCAATTCAAGCTATTGATGACCCGAAGCGAGACTTTGCAGTAGCTCAAGGAGCTTCTTTAAAAGAGCGTGCAGCAGCAAAAGGATTAATTTATGGAGCCGAGAGTCGATTCCGAGACCTATCCTCAAACCCAGCCTTAGCCACCCGTTTTGCTCAAGAGTGTGCCATGCTGGTTCCCGGATGGGGACTAAAGTGGTTTGTTTCTACTCCTTCTTCCCCTCCCCTGTGCCCTCACCCCCATCAGTTTGACTTTACGGCTGGGGATTGGATGGCAAACTTTGCCCAGACTCATCGATTGCTGTTTCGGGGACATACCCTTGTTTGGCACATCTCATTACCCCCTTGGTTTGAGGAGACAGTAAACCGCCAAAATGCTCAACAGTTCTTGGTCAGACATATTAAGACAGTGGCTGGGCGTTATGCTGGACAAATGCACTCCTGGGATGTTGTTAATGAAGCGATCGCTACCTTCCAAGGACGGGCAGATGGTTTACGCAAAACGCCATGGTTAAAATTTTTAGGTCCGAAATACATTGACCTAGCCTTTCGCATTGCAGCTGAAGCTGACCCCAAGGCAATGTTACTCTATAACGAGTATGGACTGAGTTATGAATCGAGTGATGAGCAAGCCAAGCGTAGGGCTGTCTTGAAGCTACTAGAGGGGTTGAAGTCTCAGGCAACCCCCTGTCATGCCTTGGGAATCCAGGCTCACTTGCGAGGGAATAAACGGATTAACCCCCACAGCCTGCGGAAGTTTCTCCGAGATGTGGCGAGTATGGGTTTTAAAATCTTGATTACTGAACTAGATGTTAGAGATGACAAGTTACCAAAGGATGTGACTGTACGCGATCGCATGGTGGCTCAAGCTTATGAAGATTATCTGTCTGTGGTACTTGATGAGCCAGCAGTGATTGCAGTAGTGACCTGGGGATTTAGCGATCGCTACACATACTTAACTAGCTTCCATCCCCGGTCAGATGGTGCGCCAGTGCGACCTCTACCTCTCGATGCAGATTTCAAGCCCAAGTTAGCCTGGAATGCGATCGCTCGTGCTTTTGATAATGCTCCTAAACGTTGAATCATTAGACCTTTGGGGAAATTAACTTTCAGCTGAGATATCAATTGGGTTATTGATTCATTTTCAAGCCTATGTTTATATATAGGTTTATATATAGCAGTTCTCAATTGGGTGAGGTAGAAAGTCCTGGGTTAATGGGAGTCGGGAGTCGGGAGTCGGGATGCAGTACGTTCAAAGGGGAAACCCCTTTGAACGCACTACCTACCTTTGAACGCACTGGCTGCCTTTGACCGCGCACCCGTCGCTTTACGAACGACGTTTTGCTTGGTCAAAGGCTTCACAAAGTTCCTCGAAAGAACAACCCAGTATTTCAATCAGGAGCCTGACGTGCTTTAAGCGTGGTTCGGCTTTGCCATTTTCCCAGTCACTAATCGTCGTAATGCTGACACCAACAGCAATGGCTAATTTCATTTGAGTCAGATTGACATGTTCCCTGAGTTTTACCAGGGTTAGAGGTTGATCTTCTTGGCTTTTCATAATAAATTGTTATTGTTCAAGAAAACTTGAACGGTTTGCTTAAATAGGGCTTGCGGATGAACTCTACATGTAGTGTTATAGTTACCCTCTAAAAGCTACATGTCGTGTGTCGATGGCTAAATTGCGTAAGCCCTAATTAAAATAGGGCAGTTAACTTTGTTTTCTGCCCTTTTCTTGAATGCCCTTCAGCAGCAAGCAGTGTGGCGACCTCACATAGGGTTATTAGTTAGTTCAGTAAAATACCTGACCACTAACCATACCGTAGATAAATTTTCTGTAAAATGTTTGCACCAAACAGCTCATATTCCCCAAGCTATGCCAAGCTAGAGGCAAATCATCGCGCAATCGAAAGTAAGCCGCTTCAACACCAGCATACTTACCTGATCAGGGGAATCTAACTGGCAACTAATTACGGTGACATTTCCCAAACCTCTCGTTTCGAGTAGGTGTAGGCTTCTCGCCAACCCCAGCCATCGCTATCTCCTTACGGAAACGCTTCCGTGTTCGGGTATAAGGCAAGCTTTACTAATGATGGGATGCCCCACCGCCAAATTTCTGATTTTGATTGCTCTATCTACAGGAGGTTTGATGTCTACTGTCGTTAACCGGTGCATTTTTGGCTTTGGTCATCAACTTTAATAGACTTTAATTCACCATTACTTGCTCGTCTATTATAACTGATTCGACAAAAAGTGAGAAGAATTAGACAAAAAATCAGCAGAACTGTCAAGCTGCGTTCAATGCTACCCCAAAATTAGTACATATGTACTAATGCCCTCTGTCATCAATCCTGCCGAATGAGGGGCTGTTTGCCCAAGTAAGCCTCTGCACATGGGTTACCCCATCTCACCAGCTTTCCAAGGTGTAAAGATGGGTCGCTGATGGTAGTGGAAAGTAATTTGGCCCCAAATTCAAGTGTCTCAAGGAAAACCGATAAGGAAAACCTATGTTGAATTATAAAGAAAAGCTCAATCCCTGGATCATTGTCCTTCTGCAACCCAAGCTCAGTAATATCACCGTTGGCCGATTCCGACGGCGCGGCAATGCTGAAGAACATCTACGAGTTTTAAAGCAGATGATGCCTGAGGCAAAATTTTCCATAATGTTTGATGTGGAGACTATTAGGGAGGATGTTGTTAACTAGTGGCTAAGGTAAGTCATTAGTAATTACTCATCTGTGATCAGTAACTACCGTTAGTTACATACTCCCACACGCTTATCAAAGATTAAAGTGTGGGCTTCTTACCAACTCCACCCAACGGTATCGGCTTTCGCCGACGCTGCGCGAACGGATACACGGGTTACTTTATTAACGATACGGTCAGAAGTTACCGCATTCAGAGGGTCGCCTTTATGGTTAGCAGGCTATGGGTAAAGGGTTAAAACTTATTGATTAAGGCTCCACTCTTCTAAGGTTTCGTCTCCGGGATGCCCCGACCCACCGGAACAATATAATGAGTTCTATTTTAAGCACTTAGGTGGCGGTTAGCTCTTAATTTGATTTACCCTACTACTTTCATTATAGACGATATAGGCGATATAAACGATTTTGAGTTCCCTGCTTGGTAAAAAAACTCTGTCCGCGATTCATCCCATGTTCGTTGTGAGGCTTCTCGCGGTTGAAGCTAAGGACTAATAGAACTCTGCTGAAAATCATGGCTCTACTGTTGGTCAGGTCTGAGCTAAACGTTAATTTTCCCAGAGTTCTAATTACTAATGACTAATGACTTTTTGAGTAGGATTAGTTAACTGTTTAAGTCAAACCCCTAAAAGAAATTCGGCTGATGGCGAATTAGGTTGAGGAATTCCTCACGAGTTTTTTGATCCTCTTGAAAAATCCCGACCATCGCACTGGTAGCGGTCCAAGACCCTGGTTTTTGCACACCCCGCATCACCATGCACATATGGGTAGCTTCCATCACCACAGCCACACCCTTTGGATCCAAGACAGCTTGAATGGCTTCGGCAATCTGGCGAGTCAGCCGTTCCTGAACTTGCAGTCGCCGTGCATACATCTCGACCACACGGGCTATTTTACTGAGTCCTACCACTTTTTGGTTAGGGATATAGGCGACGTGAGCCTTACCCATAAATGGCAACATGTGGTGTTCACAGAGGCTAAAGAAATTGATATCCCGCACCAGTACCATTTCATTATGACCTTCGTCAAAAATTGCCCCGTTGACTATTGCCTCTAAAGACTGATTGTAACCACTAGTCAAGAATCGCATTGCCTCGGCTACCCGCTTAGGGGTTTTGAGCAGTCCCTCTCGTTGCGGGTCTTCACCAACATCCAATAGGATAGTGGTGACAGCGTTGATCATCTCCTGGTTCAGTTCTTCCAAAGGAGGTTGTAAATTGGGCTGGTGACCATTCTGGGTATTGCGCTCAGGACGGGTCTCTAGCTGATGTTTCTCATTACCATTGATACTTTTAGCAGTTGAAACAGATTCAACACGGTTGAAACCATTGGAAGAAGCAATAGTCATGATTAATCTGATTAGATTGTAAACAAAAATGAACTTGATATTGCCAGACCATAGGGACAGGTTAAATTGACACAGCAATAACCTTTCAGTGAACCAAAAGTGTGCTATTATTTCTACCTATACCCTAAAGAATCCCGGCACTGGGCATGAGAGTCAAGGACTCGATGACAGCCTGTTGTGGTAGCTCGACGGTGTGCAAAATTGACTGGGCAACAATTTCTGGGGTCAACATCCCTGACCGATTTAATTGCACCTGAACTGTATCTGTATCCCATAAAGGGGTATTGACTGCACCTGGACAAATGCTCACTACCCGGATACCATGGCGGCTTTCCTCCGCTGCTAGAGTCTTGGAGAGGGCAATCATACCTGCCTTACTAACGCTGTAAGCCCCCCATTTAGGCAAGGCTTGCTTAGCAGCAATTGATGCCACGTTAACGATCGTGCCTCGGTGTTGGGCACGCATAGCAGGCAGAACCCCCTGGATGCACTGAAACACACTGGTCAGATTCAGGTCAATTAAGCGCTGCCAATCTGATAGCGGTGTCTCACTGAGATATCTAGCGTAAGCCATTCCCGCATTATTGACGAGAATAGTGATAGGAGCAAAATCTGCTGTGATTTTTTCTATCCAAGATCTAACCTGCTCCAGCTCAGCTAAATCATATGGATAAGCCTTAGCTTGCACCCCAGCTGCCCTAGCAGCAGCAGCAACCATCTCTAAGTTGTTCCGGGAACGGCTGACTAAGGCTACACTGATTCCTGCCTTAGCAAAGGCTAAAGCTGTTTCCTTGCCAATACCACTGCTCGCTCCAGTAATTATGGCGCGTCGCTCAACAGTCGATATCATCAAATTTTACAAGATTTTGTTACAAATGCTTGTCTACCGTCTCGATAAAACTCAGGATTGATCCGAAGCAAATGCCCACATAACGCAGGTATTTGGTTTAAATCTGCTAGCTTTAAATCTGCTAGGTCAGCTACCAGGTCACCAGAGGTGGACGCCGTTGAATTAAGCTTAGGTTTAGTGAGTTGGTTAGGCACCGAGATTATAGACACTCCCTTAGGGCAGTTAATCTCCAAAGGCACAGCTAGGTTTTCGGTGTATCCGAAATTGTTTAGCAAACTGACTAACTACCTTAGACTATTGTGAACAATTGTTAATTGTATCATCATCCGCAGACTATTCAGCTACCAAGTCGGCTGTCAATAATAAACTTTGAGGATAGAAAAATCGGGATAGGGTAATTGGTAATTGGGCTACCAACCTAAACATCAGACAAAATGCGGAGCATGATTAGCTCAATACCCCAGAGGATGAACCCCTTGCTATATATAGCTATACCATTATGTCACGCCTTAAGTTGGTAGCTGTACTTGGCAGGCGAACCTAACTATACTTGAGATTAGTCCTTAGTTCAGCAGCAACGCCTTGGCGACTTGACAGATAGACCTCTGACCCATTTACCTGTTAACTCCTTCAAGACTAACTTTCTAGAAAAATCCCCATATTTCGGAACTTCTGATAGCGCAAATCCCGGCGCTGTTGAGGGGTTAATTGAGTTAGTTCTGCCAGGTTTTCCAATAGAGCCTCTTTGAGGATAGAGGCGGTTGCCAAGGGATCCCCATGAGCTCCTCCTATGGGTTCCGATAAAACTTTGTCAATAATCCCTAATTCTTTGAGGTCCCAAGCGGTAATCTTTAACGCTGCTGCTGCCTGCTGTCCTTGGCTAGCATCTTTCCAAAGGATGGCGGCACAAGCTTCTGGGCTAGCTACGGTGTAGACAGCGTTTTCAAACATCAAAACCCGATCACCAACACCAATTCCCAAAGCACCGCCGGAACCTCCTTCACCAATGACTGTACACATAATGGGGACATCGAGACGAAACATTTCTCGGAGGTTATAAGCGATCGCTTCTCCTTGTCCGAGTTCTTCCGCCTTTACACCAGCCCAAGCACCAGGGGTATCAATAAAGGTCAAAATTGGCATATCAAAGCGATTAGCGTGTTCCATCAGCCGCATCGCTTTACGGTAGCCCCCAGGGGAAGCCATCCCGAAGTTGCGAGCTACATTATCTTTAGTATCACGACCTTTTTGATGTCCTAATATTACCACAGCACGACCCGCCAAAGAGCCAATCCCCCCTACTAGGGCTGGGTCATCATAACCACCGCGATCGCCATGCAACTCAAACCACTCATCAGTAATTGCCTGAATATAATCGAGGGTACTTGGACGCCTAGGGTGACGGGCTAGCTGTAGCCGTTGCCCTGGTGATAAACTATTGAAAATTTCCTGACGCAGTTGGATTGCTCTTGTCTCCAGTTGGCGGATTTGGTCAGAAACATCGACATTGTTTTCCTCTGCGAGTTCCCGAATTTGCTTAATTCGTTTTTCCAGTTCAACCAGTGGCTTTTCAAAGTCGAGACTAAAGGTTCTGTTTTTTGCTGGTGACATAGTTACTGGTCATTCGTCAATGGTCAGTGGGTTTCTGTGTAAGATTACAGGCCATAACTCCAGAGTAGCAAACCCATCAAAAATAGATGGGAATCCCACGCTTCTCTTATATCATCTGGTAGCATTAAAATTTTTGACAACTTAATATTTGCCTCAATCATTTGCTTCAATTGACCCTCTCCCTATCTTCCCATCTCCCCATCACTGTCTTGATGCAAAGCGCGAGTGGGAGAAACCCCCGCAGGTCGGCGCTGCATCGCTATTTACAATTGACGATCTAAACGGCAAAGATATTATTAGTAGGTATTATTACTAGGTGTAGGGCTAATCTAGCGTAGACTTGGCTTAATCCCCAAATCCAGACATACTATCATCGCTATTGACCTGAAACTTTGCCAGATTGGTGAATTACTGGGGAAAATAGAGATCTCAACAAAAGGATGGGGAAGATTGGGAAGTAATACCATTGAAGATCCACATCATAAGTAGCTTCAGGGGAATAAATACCCCAGCTGGTTTTTCTTCCCCGGTCGCCCATAGGCGTGATTCGCACACTACCTGGGATTTTTGATCAGGAAAATTCGTGACACAGCTATCTATCTGGATGAACTGGATGACTATATTCCTTATTACCAATCAACTCAAAGATTTAGCGCGAGGGTTTTAGGAAGATGAGATTGTGGCTTTAGCTGTCCGCCAAAATAAGCCCCACAACGAACATGCGCAGCATGAGTGTGGTCAGAAGTTACCGCAAGAATAGGGTCGCCTTTATAGTTGGCAGTCTGTGAGTTAATGGTTAAATCTTTTTGTACTAAGGCGACCCTATTCTAAGGTTTCATCTCTGGGATGAATTTTGTACAGGGTATGCACAGATCAAAGGATAGAGCTATCAATCTTCTAAGCAGTGATGATTGAGACATTCCGGAGACGAAACCTTAGAATAAAGAAGCTTTTATGGTTAGTCGTCTATGCATAAAAGAGGTGCGACCCGTGGCGAATTTAATTCGACGAAGAAGAGCGCACCTTTGGTTAAATCTTTGTGATTAAGGCTTCTTTATTCTTACGGTAACTTCGGCGTAGCCGACCCTTGGCCGTAGGCCACGCCAAAGGCGAACGCGAACAAACCATCCTTTTTGCTTCTTGTTCCAGTTGCCTCTTTTCAAAATCAGTAAGTCTAATTGTCATTTTTATTTTTTTAATTCTGACTGACTAGCGGTATATTATAATAGTAGCAGGTCGAGCATGGGAGAAGAACAGATGAGAGTCGCCTACCAGTACCGGTTAAAACCAACAAAAGAGCAAAAAGTAAAGATAGACCATTGGCTGTCTATGTTGTGTGCTCAATATAATTACTTGTTGGCAGATAGGTTCTCTTGGTACGAGCAAAATCGTTGTTCTATAAATGCTTGCACACTTGTCTGTCACCTTCCTCAATTAAGAGATAACCCAGGTTATTACAGCCAGAAAAAGACCCTACCAAATCTAAAGAAGACTCACCCCTGGTACAAGGGAATTCATTCTCAGGTACTTCAGGATTTAGTCAAGAGGGTAAAACTGGCTTTTGATAGATTCATCAAAGGTGATAGTAATGGAAAACGAAGTGGAAGACCCAGGTTTAAGAAGCTACACCGTTACCGTACCTTTACCTATCCCCAAATGAAAGAAGGGTGCCTGGAAGGGAATTTAATTAACCTCCCGAAGATAGGCAAAATAAAGGTTGTACTTCACCGCCCTATTCCTGCTGGGTTTAAAATCAAGACTGCCTCTATTACAAAAAAATGTGACGGCTATTATTTGGTTTTGTCTCTAGAAGACAAAACTGTCCCTGAGGTTAAGCCTGATATTAATCCTGACTCAATTATTGGTATAGATGTTGGTCTCAAGGATTTCTTGACCACTTCCCAAGGCGAAACTATTGAAATTCCTCAATATTATCGGAAATCTCAAAAACGCCTAAAAGTAATTCAGAAGCGGGTATCCCGACGAAAGAAGGGAGGTAGTAACAGATTTCAGGCTATTAAGCAGCTTGGAAAGCAGCATAAAAAGGTAGCGGATAAACGAAAAGATTTCCATTTCAAGACAGCTAATTACCTCCTGTCAAAATATGATGTAATTGCTCATGAGAAGTTAAACGTTAAAGGACTAGTCAAGTCCCGATTGGCTAAATCTGTGTTGGATGCGGGCTGGTCAAGCTTCCTGACAATCCTTACAAGCAAAGCCGTTCGCGTAGCGTGGCCTACGGCCTTGAATGCTGGCTTGTTGGCGGTTCCAGTAAGTCCCAAAAACACTTCACAGGATTGCTCAAATTGTGGCAATAAAGTTCCCAAAAAGCTGCACGTCCGGTGGCACGATTGTCATCATTGTGGATGTAGCCTTGACCGTGACCATAATGCGGCTATCAATATCAAAAACAGAGCGGCAGGGCAGTCCGTTCTTAAAGCCCAGCGCCTCCTAAGGGATACCCGGATTGGCTGGGAAGCCTACACTGAACCTGTAAGGTCAGTGTAGGAGCTGTCACTGGAAAACTATCTGCACTGGGAACAAGAGCAATGAGTGTCAGCACGACGAATATCCCTGATCTTGACTTAAGCAACTTCACTATTTTGGTGATTGATGATAATCCTACCAATTTAGGAGTAGCTGTTGATTATTTGGAAGATGCTGGTTTGACGATTTTGGTAGCCCGCAATGGTGAGAGTGGCTTGAAGCGAGCTAAATACGCCCATCCAGATATTATTTTGCTAGATGTGTTGATGCCAGGGATGGATGGCTTTGAAACCTGCCGCCGTTTGAAAGGGGATCACGAAACCAAAGATATTCCTGTAATTTTTATGACGGCTTTATCCGGTATAGAGGATAAGGTGAAAGGATTTGAGCTTGGGGGAGTCGATTATCTTACTAAACCGATTCAGTCACAGGAAGTGTTAGCAAGAGTCAAGGTACATTTACAACTGCGTTCCTTGACCAAAACCCTTGAGGACCAAACTAAGACATTGGAGGAGCAGAATCAACGTCTGAAAAAAGAAATCAAACAGCGCATGGAAGTGGAAGCAGAACTCAACGAAACCCTGCAACAGCTGCAAGCTACTCAAGACGAGTTGATCCAATCTGAAAAAATGGCTGCTCTCGGACAATTAGTGGCTGGAGTTGCTCATGAAATTAACACTCCTTTAGGTGCTATTAACTCTTCAGTTAGGAATCTTGCCAACTTTTTAGCTCACCACCTCAAGCAGTTACCTTCCTTTTTTCAAAAACTTTCAAAGGAACGCGAGTCGGATTTCTTTACCTTACTAGAACGGTCTAGCCAACAAACGACCCCTTTATCTACTCGGGAACAACGTCAAATCAGAAAAGCGTTGACCGGGCAGATCACATCCCACTCGATTGAGAAAGCAGCAAAACTCGCCAATATTTTAGTGGGAATTGGGGTTTGGGACGACCTAGACCCCTTGTTGCCTCTACTGAAAGACCCAGAGGGAGAAAAAATTTTACAAACTGCCTATCAATTTGCTAATCTCCAAACCAGTACCCGTAACATTGTTACCGCTGCTGAACGAGCTGCTAAAGTGGTGTTTGCCCTGAAAACTTATGCCCATGATGATTCTAGTGGTAACACAATAGAGGCAAATATTATTGAAGGGATTGATACTATTTTAACTCTCTATTATAACCAACTCAAATACGGAGTGGAAGTGATTAGAAATTATGATAATTCCTTGCCTGCTATTCTTTGCTATCCCGACCAACTTAATCAAGTTTGGACGAACTTGATTCACAATGGCATTCAAGCTATGGAGAGTAAGGGAACCTTAACCATTGATGTTAGAAAGCAGGATGATCAGATAAAAGTCAGTTTCACTGATAGTGGTAAAGGAATTCCCCCGGATGTTATACCGAAAATATTTCAGCCTTTTTTTACGACTAAACCCCCTGGAGAAGGGAGTGGTTTGGGGCTAGATATTGTCAAAAAGATTGTGGATAAACATCAGGGTCAGATTGAGGTGGAGTCGGTGCCTGGAAAGACGAAATTTACAGTAGTGTTACCAATCGAGATAGTTTCAGAGTAATATCCTAAATCCTATAGCCCTGCGCTTTATAGCAAGGTAAATATAGTTGATGACATAGTATTTTCGTTTAAAGGGAACAGCGGATCTCGGAGCAGGGAACAGCGGATCTGGGAACAGAAATATGTCTTAACCTTTACTTAGACTGCTATTAATATTAATATATACTATTAACATATAATCTTTATTTGTCAAGTACTTTACCGAAAATTACTGAATCTTTTAATTCCTAGAGAGACTAATTGGTTGGAGCCCAAGATAGTAACTAGCAGTTTAACTAAAAATTAAATAATTATTAATGTCAAGTCCCCTATGTTTACTAAGTTTCGTAAAAATTGTCAAGTCCTTGTATTGATGCGTCCCTTATTTAAAATTACTGAATCCTTTACTCCGTCTAGGATTTAGAACTATGAGTCTAAAAAAAATTGAAGATTTGTTACTTATTTGGTTAAGGTTATGTCTTCTTTCTATAAGTCTGTGTATAATAATTTTTAGTTGGCTGAAGTTAACAAACAAAACTGAAGCTAACGGATATTTAAATTTACTGATTTTTTTAGATCAGCTTTAGAGGTCTAGTTCTAACAAGGCTTAGGCTCTGAATATTGCTCTATGAAATCTAAATTTAAACTTAAATGTCCTAGGAGTAGACCACACCAAAAAAGGTTAGATAAGGATAACCTAAAAATGAAGATGATGCAAAAATTATTGCAAAAGCTAAAAACAGCAACAGTCATAGTACTGATCAGTGTTTTTGTTCTGTTAAGTTCTGGATGGACTAGCACCGCAGTTGCTCAAAACCCTATGGATCAGCTCGTAACGGGCTATGTATCTAAAGTAAATGTCGCCGATCTCGACCAAGCCATCTTCTTTTACCAGGAGCTTTTGGGCATGGAACGGGATACTTCCCGCGATACAGACCGTTGGACGCAGTTCTTTTACCCCAACGTGCCTGGCACCCAAATTGGCCTCTACGAAGACCTACCTACAGGAACGGGAGAAGCCGTACTAACACTAGTTGTAGAAAATATAGAGTTCGCTAGGGATGTCCTCATCTCTGAAGGGATTGATGTGTCAGAGATTACAGATGTTGGTGCAGGAGTTCTATTAGCATTCTTTACGGATTTTGACGGCAACACCATAGGTCTTCGCGAGAACCTGTGGTTCTAGTTGGTATTGACTTTTCAGTGACTGTTTATAAGGTAAATCTAATCACCGCTTAAGTCACAGAATATTGGTGGGTTACGCCAGATAGCTCTGTTCAAAAACGCCGATTAGCGAGCCTTTTCATGGTGCGTTACGGTGCGGACTATCCCAACGCTGGCTACCGTAAAAATAAGGACAAGTCCGCCCCTAACGCACCACTAGCAACTTCAAACAACGGCTATCTTCACCCAACTATTTTCAAATAAAGCGTTTCGCTCAAATTTCGGATGAATCCGAACAATATAAATAGACTTCTGATCACTAGCAGATGTTCTATGTTCCGCTTCAGTAATTTTGTACCAATCTAGAGCAAAGCATTCACGGCTGTACAAGCTGTAGTAAATGTCATGGGTTGTTAACAGGGATGGTGCTAGTTTAAATTGAATCGATTCTCCTTTTTTAAAGGCACCATAGTAAAATTTGGTTTCTGGATTCGGTACAGGTAAGAATACTTTTTTTACAAATGCTTGGGGTAACCATTGCTTAAAGCGCAACAGGTTGAAAACATAGTAATTTAACCAGACATGAAGCAAATTTTTTCGTTTAATTAGGTCACGGTAAAAGCTGTTGATATCAGTAGGGGCGTTAATTTGCTTGGCATCTACGACTTTAACACCATCGGCTTTAACAGTAGGTTGCTCTACTGTTTCTGACCAGTGATAATACCGCAAACCTAATAAGTATTTACCTGGTTTCAAGCTCACGGATTCCCATTGGTTGTCTCCGGATACGGTGAGGGAGCTGATATTCGTGATGGTTTCAAAATCTGGTAGACTGTAAACTACTAATGTCCAGGATTTGGCTGATTGTTTAGCTGCACTCGCATCAAAGCTAATTACTTCTTTGACTTCAATCGGTCCCACTAGAGAAATAATAGCGTGAAGATTCCAACGAGCTCTACTCATTGCCCAAATTAATTTGATGGGCTTTTTTAAGAACTGGGCTGAAACCATTTGCCACTGGAGATTTTTAGTGTTTTTTTTGGAGGTAAAGTATCCCCCGATAGTTTGCATCACAAATCTTAGGATGCGGGAAAAGATGAAAGAGAGTATGGATAAGGGGATTTCCCAGAAAAGCTCTAAATTAGTCATTTGTTTGTATAGGGGAGGGAACAGGGAGTAGGGAGCAGGCAAGAGGCAAGAGGCAAGAGGCAAGAGGCAAGATGGCAAAAATAATCTGTACCTCATAGCTATGATAAAAGCTATATTTGGTAATTGGTATTGTTAATTTTCCCTGTTACCTTTTCCCTGTTACTTGTTACCTTATCACTTTTTAATTTTTCAGATTTAATTTTTGGTTGGCGATAATTGCAACTATAGCATCTGGTGCATCAACATGGAGGTTATGTCCTCCTGATAGTGTTACTGTTTGAGCGTGAGGTATGGCAGCTTGTTGTAAGGCTAGGTCTTCGGCTCGGTTAAAGTTACTATTATTGCCATAAACTAAAGTAGTGGGAGCTTTAATTTGATTCAGTAACTGTGTGTACTTATCTCGATTAAAAGCTGTTCCACTTAAACCAATTCCCGTACGAATTTGCAGTCTTGGATCCCAGCGCCAACGTACACCACTATCACAAGGTTCGGTAAGTCGCTCAGCATGTTTTAAAGCCAATTCTTCAGAGAGGTTGGGGGTTAAGCGGCGCAGACGATTAGCAGCAGCTTCGATATTTCCAAAGACCTGGTGTTGGGGTGGGGATGCAAGATAATCTAGGTGGGTTGCTATATTTTGAGCAGTTTGATCGTCCTTCTGTTCTCCTGGTAGCACCGGCTCCAGCAATAGTAAAGATTTGACCTTTTCGGGTCTAACACTGGCAAAGGTGGCAGCAACTACAGCCCCCATGGAATGACCGACTAGAATAAATGGCTGGTCTGTCAGTGGATTTGGGTTAGGCTCTGCCGCGCCAAAAGCGATCGCATCCAAATCCCCTAAGTAGTCGATTAATTGATAAGACCCTCCCATACCTACATGCTGGGAACGTCCATGGCCTCGCTGGTCAGGTGCCACCACTCGATATCCCATACTTGCTAAGGGACGGGCAATTTCTTCCCAAGCCGCTCCATGTTCTAAAACACCATGGATACATAGGATTAAATCTCCATCCACTGGACCCCAACTACACAGACACAGCTGTAAACCCCGCACGTCTAGATAAGACTCCTGCATCGGTTCAAGTTGTTCGGGTAGCGTGGCCTTTTGGCCAAGGTTAGCTGGTTGGGCTGAAGGTTCAAGCAGTAACGGCAATTGATAATCCAACCGTGTCGCTACCTCTTCCGCAAAATTCCCCAAAGGCCGGGGCAACTGGATTTGCCGCCAAACCTCTCCCAAAGCCGAATCAATTTGGTTATGGTTGCGGAAATTGGGGTCATCTACCGGTAGGGATTGGGGATGAACTCCATCCGTCATCCGCTGGCCTTGATAGGGTTCTAAAACCGCCTCATCAAAAGGAATATCCAGAAACTCACACAACCTTGCCATCACCAAAGCAGGTTGCTTTACTAGTTCCTCGTAATACACTAAATGATGATTAGATGGTGCAATTTCCTCGCAGAAGTCTAGGATATTACGGTTACAGGTTGTCCAAACTTCCTCTGCTAGCCAATAAGGGTCTACCTGATCAATACCAAAGATTTTATCCATCCGATTTTTCACGAAGGAATCAATTACGGCATAGGGATGACGTACTAGATGAATATACTTGGCTTCTTCAAATAAATTTTCCGCGTGCCTTAGGGTTTCCAGACTGCCAGCATAGGTAGGAGACTTATCCACAAGAGTACGTTTACCCGTTAGTTCCTGTAACCTGCCATAAACCTTCTGAATTGACCAGTCTTGCTGGGTTATCTCCTCCACCAGTGTTGTACTGGCTTGGGCATCTAGGTTCATAATTTCCATGAAAGCTCGCGCTAACCCTTCTCCTAAGTGAGTTGAACCCAAGGATTGATTGCGCTCAGCCATGGTTTCAAAGGGCAATAGGTGTAATTCTGGTGGACAGAATAAATCCCGATGACCAGCTAGCATCACCCGCAGTAAGGTGGAGCCTGACCGAGGGCTACACAGCAAAAACACCATGCTCTGATTGCGCTGGGTGGGTTTGGTAAAATTGCGTTCGCTATTGTTCCATGCCCAAGGATTAGCCCAATTCTTAATATCTGAGAGACTAGTAGTGGTCAATGAAGTTTGGGTTGGCTGGGGCTGATGAAGCCGTTCCATCTCCAAAGCCAAGTACTCAGCTAGAGCCGTAATCGTTGGTCGCTCATAAAACTCCCTAGGATAAAGCGTTATCTTCAGGTCCTTCTTACAGGCATTGAGTACTTCTACAATCATCAAGGAATCAGCACCCAAATCCATCAGGTTGCTCGACCCTGAGATTTCTCGACTTATCCCTAAAGCCTTAGCAATCTGTTGCTTAAGGTAATCGTTTAATAACTCTTCCCGTTGGGTTGTTGTACTGGCGAGCAGTTGATCAAAAATCCCAGAATTGTCGTTTTCCCCATCCCCCTGAGGCGGTAGTGTTTCTGTTGTGATTACCTCTGATAGGAATAACGGTAACTCTACCGGTAGTCGTTCCTTTAACTTTGACCACTCCACCGGTAATACCCCCACCTGAGCCCCATCTTGTGCCAGAAGTTGTTCGAGTATCTGTAATCCCTGTGGTGCTTGAATCGGCTCGATTCCCAGCATTGCCATCCGTTTCCCGACGCCAGCGGCTAAACCCATCTCAGCCCAAGGCCCCCAATTAATACTTAAAGCGCTCGCACCTTGCCCTTGTCGATAATGGCTGAGGCTATCTAAAAATCCGTTAGCTGCGGAATAGTTTCCTTGACCAGGGGTACCTAGGATAGAGGTAGCGGAAGAAAATAGTACAAATAACTCTAGGGCTATATCCTGAGTCAACCTGTGTAAATTCCAGGCTCCCTCAACTTTCGGTTTCATCACCTTGGCAAATTTTGCCCAATCTTGATGCAGCAGCACCCCATCCTCCAGCACCCCTGCACCATGGATAATTCCTTTGAGCGGGGGTAGGGAAACCTGAATTCTGTTGAGACAGTCCCTAACTTGTGCTTCCTGGGATACATCCACCTGCTCAAGGACTACCATCACACCTTGTTCTTCTAATTTCCCAATTATTTCTGACGCCCTAGGATTTGGTTGGCTTCGTCCTACTAATACTAAATACCGTGCCCCCTTATCTACCATCCATTCAGCTACCTTTAACCCCAGTGACCCCAAACCACCGGTAATTAAGTAGGTGCTATCTGGTTTTAGCTGTAATGGTAAAGCGGGGGGTTGAGACTGTTGCTGTTGATGAATCAGGCGAGGCACATAGGCTTGTCCATCCCTCAAAGCAATTTGGTTTTCTCCCTGTGGCTGTAATATCTGGTTGAGCAGCATTAATGATTGCTCTTGGTAGTGCTGCTCATTGTTCAGTGCTGAGTCTTGACTTGGTTCTAGGTCTATTATCCCTCCCCAGATTTCTGGATGTTCTTGGGCAATAACTGCACCTAAACCCCATAGGGGAGACTGGGCAATCTGTAGGGATTTTTTCGTCTTACCTTTTTTCTCTAATGCTACGGGTTGTGTGCCCTCGGTAACTAACCACAGACGAGGGGGTTGAGCTAATTCTGCTTTGACTAACGCTTGCAGCAAATGCAAGACACTACCACAACCGTTTTCTAAGGTGGCGTCTAGGGGAAATGTTTGAAACTGCTCCAGTGCGGGAGTATCTAAACTCCACATATGAACCACAATCACAGATGTTGCGTTTAGGGATTCGACTTCTTGATCTAACAGACGCTGAAAGTGTTGCGGTTGCGCTGGGTTAATTTGGTAATGGTTTTCTTCTAATTGTTCATAGCTTGAGCCAGGGGAAATTAGCAAAACGCGATGTTCCTTTGGAACCGCTTTGTCAACACATTTTTCTTCCAGCTGTTGAACTAATGTTTCTCCAAATGTTTCTCCAAAGCCCTCTTTATCGGCAAAAATCAACCAAGTTGTACTAGATGTAGATATATCAGTAGATACATCAGATGCATCTATATCCTTAGGTCGCCATGCTATCTCATACAACCAATCCCCATAGGAAGGAGTGGAGAGTTGACCATAGGAAATCGGGGATAATTGTTGTACTGAAGTGGTATCTAGCCAATACCGTTGCCGTTCAAACGGATAAGTGGGTAGGGAAACTAGGCGACGGGGGTTATGCTGATGGAATCTTACCCAGTCTACTGATGCGCCATGTTTATATAGGCTTGCCAAACTTTCCAGCATTTGCTTACTATCTGGTTTTCCTGGGCGCAAACTTGGTATAGCTGTGAGCTTTCCTTTCGGTAAGCACGCTTTGCCCATTCCCAATAGGCTAGGCTTAGGTCCTACTTCCACACACAGATGATAACCCTCTTGATAAAGGGTTTCCATGCTCTGGTAAAATTTCACGGACCCACGCACATGGTCACACCAATACTCGGTCGTAGCTATCTCAGCAGTGGCTAATTTTCCAGTTACATTTGAGATTATCTCTATTTGCGGGGGATGTAAGGATATTTCCGATAATACCTGAGCAAAATCTCCCACCATTGGTTCCATGAGGGCAGAATGGAAGGCATGGGAGACTGGCAACTTTAGTGATTTGACCTTTTGAGAGCGTAGTCGGGCTATCACTGTTTGAACGGCCTGACTTTCCCCAGAAATCACAATATTTTCCGGACCGTTAATGGCAGCGATTGAGACTTTTTCGGATAGGGATTGAATTGCCTCAGTGACCTGCTGCTCATTGGTCAAAATGACTGCCATTTCACCCCCTGCTGGCAACTGTTGCATCAAACGCGCTCTTTCAGCAATCAGCTTGAGCCCATCTTCTAAGCTAAAGACTCCTGCTACAGTTGCTGCCACATATTCCCCAACACTATGACCCATCACCACAGTTGGTTCGATTCCCCAAGACCGCCATAACTGAGCCAGGGAGTATTCTAGAGCAAATAATGCCGGTTGGGTGTAGGCGGTTTGATTTAATAATGTGGAGTTGTCACTGTTGTCGCTAAAGATTTCCCCATACAGGACATCCAGTAAGGGTTTTTGTAAATAGGATTGCAGAATTTCGGCGCATTGGTCGAGATAGCCTGCAAATATTGGTTGGGTTTCGTAGAGTTGCCGTCCCATACCACTATACTGAGAGCCTTGACCAGTGAAGAGGAAAACTATTTCGGGGGGAGTAGGGCTATTTTGTGCTATTTTGTCCGAAATGGTTTCCCTTTCTGTCAACTTGGTCAGTTGTTGCTGCAACTGGTCAGTGGATTGGACTAGGAGGGCTAGACGATAGTTAAAATGCGATCGCCCTTTATTGCTGGTCAAACAAATATCTGCCAATGTGCTTGATGGCTCAGATGCTATGAAGTCTATGTATCGCTTTCCTAGGGTTTGCAGGGCGGTTGCTGTTTTGGCAGACAAGGTAAATAGATGATCGTTTTGCTCTTGATCGTTTTGGTTTCTATCATTACTTGTCGCTTTTGTCAACTCTGGCGCTCCTTGTAGCACCACATGAGCATTGGTTCCTCCAAAACCGAAAGAACTTACACCAGCAAATGGTGGAATCACATCCCATGGCCAAGGCTCCCCTTGCTGCTGTACTCGCAGGGATAGTTGCTCAAAGGGAATGTGGGGATTTGGCTCCTGGAAATGGAGGCTGGGTAAACGTTCTTGGTGCTTGAGGGATAGGGCAACTTTGATTAAACTAGCAATACCAGCAGCTGCTTCTAGATGACCAATATTAGATTTGACCGAGCCAATCGCAACAGGCTTGTTGGTAGGATGGGTTGATAACGCACCGTAGTTATCAGAGTTATTATCAGAGTTATTGTCAGAGTTATTGTCAGAGTTATTGTCAGAGCGATGTTCCTTTCGAACCGCTTTGCGAGAGCGTTTTAGGACATTTCCCAAGGCCATCGCTTCAATCGGGTCTCCCAGTAGGGTTCCGGTGCCATGGGTTTCTACATACTGCACATCTGACGGTGAAATGCCCGCGTGCTGGTAGGCCGAGACTAGAACAGCTTCCTGAGCGTCTCGATTGGGAGCAGTTAGCCCATTAGTGCGCCCATCTTGGTTCACCGCACTACCTCGAATCACAGCATAAATTGGATCTTTATCGATCAGGGCTTTGGATAGGGGCTTTACTACTATCACCCCAGCCCCCTCGCCCCTGACAAAGCCATTGGCACGGGCATCAAATGCCTTACAGCGACCATCCGGAGATAAAGCCGTTAACTTACTTAACCCAACCGTCACCACTGGGGTTAGCATCAAATTCACTCCCCCTGCTATGGCTACGGTTGACTCACCATTCCAGATACTCTGACAAGCCAAATGAACAGCAACTAGGGATGAGGAGCAAGCGGTATCAACCGTTAGACTTGGCCCTTTTAAATTCAGTAGGTAGGAAATGCGATTAGCTGCCATAGTGGAAGCTACACCAGTATTGGTATAGGTATCTACCACCTCTGGACTTTGGAGGAGCAGCTGACCATAATCATGAGTAGAAATGCCAACAAAGACCCCCGTTTGGCTACCACTGATTCGGCTAGGCACTTGGCCTGCATCCTCTAGTGCTTCCCAAATTACTTCCAACAGTAGTCGCTGCTGGGGGTCGATATAGGTAGCTTCCCGAGGAGCAATGCCAAAGAATTCTGGATCAAATTGATCAACATGGGCCAGAAAACCACCATAACGGCAATACATTTTGCCTGGTGCTGTGGGATCAGCATCGTAAAATTTCTGGATATCCCAACGGTCTGGTGGCACTGCAGTAATAGCATCAACACCATTTTTGAGCAGTTGCCAGAAGGAGTTTGGGGAAGAGGCACCTGGAAAGCGGCAGCCAATCCCGATAATAGCAATAGGTTCTTTTAACCCTTTCCTTTTTTGCAGCTGCAACTCAAGAAGGGCGCGTTTTTCGGGGGAGAGATTGGCAATCCGCTTAGCAATATCATCCACTGGCAACATAGATCGAAACATAGATCTAGGAACTATTTGATGGGTTTTCCCAGAATTTCTTGGATTTGTGCTTCTGAGAGCATTTCCAACTCAGCTAAGAGTTGGTCTACCTCTTGATCACCACTGGAGGAAATCGATTGAACCGTCACCGGTGAACGATAAAAGGGTGTCGAGGTGAACCGATCCAGATTCTGGAACTGTGCCTCCCATAATTGTTGCATCTCAGTACCTGCACTCAAAACTCTCGGTTCGATTTTTCTTGGGCTGTCCTCCTGGTTTGAGTTGCTTTTTTGACTTTCTTGAGCCAGATATTGGGCAAGGGACTCGATATTGGGATAATCATACGCCAGTGTCGGAGACAGAGGAACCCCTAACCATTCTTCGAGATCATCAGCTAATTCGACTGCTGTTACTGAATCTAGACCATAATCAGCAAAAGACTTGCTGATGTTAATAGACCCGGCAGGCAGTTTTGTTTCTCGCGCTAGCCAATTTACTATCCACTTTTGAAGTGTATGCCGGGTTTGCGCTTTGCCGATAGTATTAGTAGTGGGTTCTTTTTCTGGTTTGGTTGGGGCAATGGTTGGGTGTTGCGCCAACCTCGATTGCCCTACAACTGTCAAGGTATTGTTTAGAAATCCAGCTCGACAAGCATGGCGCTGTACTTTGCCACTGGATGTCTTGGGAATACTATTGGTCTTGAGCAATAACACAGCATAAACTTGAAGCTGGTACTCTTGGGAGACTGCACTGCGGATTGCTTCAACCACTTCATCTACATCTAGTTTCCGAAGGTAATTCCTGGAGACTTCTTGGACAATCACCAATTGCTCAGCCTGTTCGACTTCCACAGAAAAAGCTGCGCCATAGGCAGGGCGAAGAGCTGGATGACTCTTTTCCGCCGTCAATTCTATATCTTGGGGATAATGGTTGCGACCCCGAATAATAATTAAATCCTTCAGACGACCTGTTACAAACAACTCACCATCCTGGATAAATCCTAAATCACCAGTACGCAGCCATGGCCCTGAACCAGTATCAGCTAGATAAGCATTAAAGGTTTTTTCCGTCACCTCTGGTTGATTCCAATAGCCTTGAGCAACACTTGGACCTTTTACCCAAATCTCTCCGACAGCACCTGCTTCAACCTGGGTCAGGGATTGGGGGCATGCGATCGCAATTTTTTCATTTAACCAAGTCCGCCCACACCCGACCAGGATTCGAGTCGCCACATTACCATTAGACTGACCATTAGACTGATTGAGACGATTTTCTGGCACCGGAACCACTCGATTTTGTTCAAGAGCTTGCCCTTCAAATTCCCTTATCACTGGAGGTTGGTCTTTCAAGCCTCCAGTTACTAATAATGTGGTTTCTGCCATGCCATAACAGGGGTAGAATGCTTCCCGACGGAAGCCACAAGGGGCAAATTTGTGAGCAAATCGCTCTAATGTGGAAGCTCGAACTGGCTCAGCACCAGTAAAGGCCATTTGCCAGCTGCTCAGGTCAAGGATTTCTAATTGCTTAGCTGTAATTTTCTGCACACATAGCTCATAGGCAAAATTCGGAGCACCACTGGTAGTCACCTGGTATTTGGAAATTGCCTTTAGCCAGCGGTAAGGCTTGCGGAGGAAATCTACTGGAGCCATCAGGATGATGGGAAGACCAACATAAAGGGGTTGTAGGATGCCACCAATCAGTCCCATATCATGGTAAGCGGGTAACCAAGACAATCCTCTGCTTTGGGGTGTATCTTGGAAACACTGATTGATCAAAGCTGAGTTATATAACAAATTCCCGTGGCTAACCATTACTCCTTTCGGTTTACCCGTTGAGCCAGAGGTGTACTGTAGAAAAGCCAAAGTATTCTGTGTAGAGTCCGGGTGCTGCCAATCTGATTCGTGGTGCGTAGGCAGATTGTCAGTTGCCAGCCACTTCAGTTGATTGTTGGCGGGATTTTCAGCTAGCTGAGTCTCTATTTTCTCTAATAGAGGGGTAGTAGTGAGGGCAAATTTGGCCTGAGCATCTGCCACAATTGCCTCTAGCCTGGACAAATTTTGATTGGAGCGGGGGGGATAAGCGGGAACGGCTAACACTCCCGCATACAAACAGCCGAAGAAAGCTGTGATAAACTCTAAACCGGGTGGATAGAGTAGCAAAGCTCGCTCCCCTTTTGCGTTTTGGTGTAGAAGCTCGGATGCGATCGCTTGGGCGTGATTGTCTAACTGTTTGTGGGTAAGGTAGCGGTCTGGGGTTTCCCCGTTCAGTAAAAATGTATAGATTATCTGATCCGGCTGGTGTATTGCTCGGTAACGTAGCAGGTCCACTAAGGTAGAAAATTTTGGTATATTCTCGCTCATCTGATCTAAACTGTCTTTCATGCCTGCACGCCTTATCTTCACAGCCAAATTGTCGTCCATCCCCTGATCAATAATGATTTATCAGTCTTGTTCTAGGCTACAACAATCGTTTATCAAAAAAAAATGGGTCTAAAACCCCGTCCTTCTAGGACGGCTTTAAAAAAATTTTGGTGTTTCCATAATCGTCGTCAAAACCGATGTATAATCAAGGATAGAGTACAGGCTGAAAAACCGTTAGGACAGCCGGGAGAGAGACCCGTAACTGACTGCCTATAAAGTAGTAATGCTCAGAGGGTAGGGAAAATCCTCTCTAAAAACCCAATCGTCAACAGCAATTGGCGTGTGAACCTAGAAGAATCACTTTTGAGATAAACCGGTGCGCTTTCCTTAGGCGAATTAAAGTCGCCACAGGTAGCACCGCAAAGTACGGTGGGGCACACCGGAACTTAGGGAAAAGGGAGGGAAACGGATTGTCTTCGGCACTCTCAGCAAGTACCTAAACGCCTAAGGAGAACTGCCCTCTAGGTCTGTCGTGAATTGACTAGGAATTTGGTAAGAAACTACGGGTTTTTGGTTAATTACTGTCTTGTTTTTGGCGGCGTCAAAGATAGGAACTCGGCGGTTTAAGGTGGTTCGTTGATCTAGGAATCCCCGTCTGTTCAGAGCGGGGAGTGTCAATATCCATTAAGATGGCCATGATTGGCCAATAGCTGATTAATACACAATTTCCCCTTAGTCATTGGAGTTAAGCATTCAGCTATCAGCATTCAGCTATCAGCATTCAGCCAAAGACCTGTGGCCACGCTACTTGATGTGATTTTGAATAAAAGAGGTAAGCTTTGGCCAAAGGCCACGCTACGCGAACTTTTAATCTGAGTTACGGCTGACGGCTGACAGCACCTCAAGTAGCGTCCGTGGCACAGGCTTCTAGCCTGTGACGCACGCCCATAGGCTGATAGCTTACGTTTCAGTCATTACTTTCAGCCGAATTAGCTGCTCTCCACTCTCGTCCAAAGGAACTTCAATCACGTCACCCGCTAGACGATCCATACAGGTCAGCAGCAATCGCAAGTGGGGAGTACTTGACCCGGTATCTACATACAATCGGTCTGACAGACTACCTAAACGCTTCCAGGTGGTATAGAGTTTCCCAACAACCTGTTCTAGTGCCAACGCTTGTTTCACTAAATCAGCAGCAGTGTTTAAACAATCAAGTCGTAGGGCTTCATCTAAAGCGAGTTCCATATCTAAGGATGTGTGATTGATAGCTTGGACTTGGGCAGATGCATCTAAATACTTGGCTAAGCAACGGGCATCTGAGGTCACATGTTTAACAGTGTCCACATCTGGATTAGTAGCAATTGCTTCTTGTAATGGAATCAGGTGGATTTCTGGCAGCTTTTCCATCTCTTTAACCAATGGGGCCAGATAACTGGATGGGAGACCCCCTTCAGCGGATTTTTCTTTAACTTCCTCTGGTAGTAATTCTGAGGACATGGCAGTCCATTGATCAGACATCTGTTTGACCTCCCGGCGAGTGATGCGATCGCCTTGTTGAGCTAGTTCTGTCACCATTTGCTGAACTTCCGGAGCCGACTTAGCTGTTTCCACAAATGCCCGTTTACTGAAGTTATTAATAGCATCATGACTAAGCTGACCCTCGATTAACAGAGTATCGGCACTGTTAGCCAGTTCAATTAGGGAGTAAGCCTGACTTTTGCCGATTTCCCGACTTTTGAGCCAATTTAAAAATCCAGCTCCCCGTCCTTCACCGCCTTTTTTCTCCCGGTCTCTTACTACTCGTAAAATCCGTCCCCGCCAGATATCGGTCTGTAGGTCAAAGCGATCGCATACTCGCCAAGCGTGATCCACTAGCTGTTCAAAGTCGGTTTCCTGAATTTCTTCATCCTCTGGATCCGGGAGTTGGAAATCCAGATCCATGGGTTCGTTGAGCAGAGCAGCGAGTTCGGCGGTAGAGTCAGGCACTTGCACCATAGGGAAAGATTATCCAGTCACGGTAAACACGATTATTGCACGGTTTCCAAATTATAAAACTGCACGCTACCCCTAGATGATTCTGACTTAATTATCTGGCATCATGCACCAGATGTATAGGTTATTAGTCGTTAGTCATTAGTTTGGTTGCTTTTGAGACTCAGATGTGACCGTAAACCTATGAATGGCATTTAATGCGATCGCACAACAGCAATCCTAAATCATTTGTAAAATCAGCAAAATCTGGAATCCTTCCAGGGCTTGGGTTATAGCTTTTACTTTGACCAATATATTTAACGAATCATATAAATATTTTATAGTACAAATGAACTATAAAATAAACGTACTACCCTTTTTAGATAAGTTTTCTGGGAGATCGATACTTTTTTTTAAAGTTTACTGCATAACTTTTGCTGGTTAGCCAGATAAGTTTATAGATGCTTGAAAATCAGTTACCATCCATCCCTAATTATTTTGACAAAGACAAAGTGTTGATGCAATTAACTTCTAGTTGGTAGCCTCTAAAAAATTATTGATTTTACAGGAGTAATACATTAATGAAAGATTTGTTTATTTTTCTAGGTAATTTTTTGCTAGGTTTTTTTGGTGCTATTGGAGGAATTTTCTTGTCATTAAAACCAGAACATATAGTAGGTATTGCTTTTGTGGGGATTTTGTTTTATGGTATATATGCTCTATTTTTTGCCCCAAAAAAAAAGGAAGCTCTATCATTATTATTTAGTACATCTTATGCTTTTATTGGTCTAATTGGCGGACTACTTGCTAATGGTAATAGCTCCCAAATAAATCCAATAAATCCAATTGAACAACCAAAAAAAAATCAAACATTGGAGGAAGTTAAATGAACAACAAAAAGCTTACTATATAATGCTTTAATCCCAATAAATAAAATTTACAATTGAATCTACGAATGATTTTATGGAAGATCAATCATTATAATATCAAATTCGGTTTAATAAGACTATATTCAAAACAATCAGAGTCCTTGACTAGACTTGATTTTACGATTTAGGTAAGTAACCTATAATAACCGAATTTGGTATAATTACATCTAATAAAGCATTCAAAACAGCTCCAAAACACCATGTATCTTTTTGTAAATGATGGGCTAAAATCATTACTAATTCATAATATTCAAAATGATTTTACCTAGATTAGAATTCCGTAGTCGTTAAAAATGATTTAGTTATAGTATGGTTAAGCTCACATGGCATAAAAAACTACTTGTATTTCATGCAAAATTTGCTTTACTAAAACTAAACTAAAAATATCAAAGTCCTAGTTTATATATATCGATCAGCATAGACTCTATTATTTGATAACAACAAACACAACTAAAAGGAAGACATGAAAAAACCAGAATTTATTTCTAAGGTATTTTTATTTATAGTCCTAGTACTTATGACAAGTACACTTTTTGTGGATTTTAATGAGGATAGATACAAAAAAGGACTGAACTTGAAAGAAGAGGAATATGTTGCGGACTTTTCTAAACATAAACAGGAACTATTAGATTCCAAAAAAGGTACAAACTTTATATACTCACTCACAGTTACTTTTGTTGGGTTACTAATTATCATAGGTGGATATGAAACTCTTATTTTTATCATAAGTTTACAAATCAAGAAAGTCATTCATTCTACCGTATCCATTGAATCCAAAAGTTTGTTAACAATAGATGATATGGAACACCTTACTGGATTATCTAAAAGCTATCTAAAACATGCGATAGAAAAAGGTGAAATTAAAGTCAAAAAAATCCAAAAAAGTGACTTAGCCAATGTCAAAGTTAAACGCAGTGAATTAGATAAGTTTGTAGATGAACAATTCTAGATTTTGCCATAGATACATATAACTCATTAAATAAGTGGTTTTATATCAACATAAACTAAAAATTTGGGTTTATGTATCAGGGGTCTAGCTTGGGCATTAACCAATATTAATTTCAATCACATAAATTAAGTTTAAGGGCGTACAGTGTGCGCCCTTAATCATCGTATAATCACCAGCAAATGATAACTCCTATAATTGCAATATAAGAGGATATCTGAAAAGTTTTTTGATACTGAATTTTGCCCCCCTAACCCCCCAAATTTGGGGGAAGAGTCAATTGGGTTCTAAAAGTCCCCCAAAATTGGGGGATTTAGGGGGCTTGGATCTAGCAAATGAAACTTCTCAGACCACCTCTAAAAAAGCTACTATAGCGTTGAAGATTAAGCCTGAGGTAAATTTAATTTTTTTTATTATTCACTACTCCCTACTCCCTACTCCCTACTCCCTACTCCCTAAAACCCAGTACAAAATTCCTTCACTTACATGTACTTTTATTAAGCCTGAGATCATCGTGAACAAAAGTGGTAAATTATAGCCAACATAGCAAAATAATCACAGGTGCATCAAGATGACTCAAAAGAAAACTACCGACAATAAATTAATCCCAGGAAGCTTGGCATTAGGATTTGCTTTACTGATTGGTGCTGCCTGGTGGGTAACTAGCTCTAACTCTCGCTCCTTGCAATTGAACCGTATTAGTACTCCACCTATAGAAGATGTCAACTCTTCTACTACATCTTCTACTACAACAGAGAATGCAAGGGAAAATGCTGATGCTCAAACAAACCTTAACCTTAAGGGATTAGGGGATACCGACCGTGGTTATTCAATCCTCAGTAGTGCTAACTTCCGAGACGCTCTGGTTAAGCGGGGGATTGGTTTTAATTATGCTCAAGAGTCAGACCAGGAATCTCTTGCAGCAGCTCTGGGTCAGGAACAAGCTGATCTAATTGGCACTACCTTAGAGCAATTCCTGACTCACAAGCCTAACGGCAAAATCGTTGCTCTGTTGAACCGAACAGAGGAAACAGATGGTAATCAACCCAACTTAGATGTAGTAGTGGCCTCTGAGCGTATCCTGAAATCCAATCCCAAAGAGATACAAGATTTTGTAGAAACATACTACGACCAGGTAGAGAAAGGTAATCTCAGAGATGGAGAAACTGCTGGTAAGGGGATGCAGTTTTTTACAGCAGCTGAGGCGAAAGATTGGATGAAATCAGGAACTTTGGCAACAAGAATAGGGGAAACTGCGGGAGTGTTGGTAGCTTCGGGTAAGGCAAAAGATGTTCCTGTTAATACCACAGAACTGTTTACCGCTAACTATCTTCCCCCAACAGCTGAGCAAAGTATAGCTACAACCCCTCCTACTGATCAGAATCTGTCGGAAGTTGCGGCTCCACCTCAGGTAGCTGATTCTACTGAAGCCGATACAGCTCAGGAATCACAACCGGAAAAAACCGTTCTTGAAGCAGAACAAAAACCTGACTCTACCGCCACTCAAGTAGCTGAGGCAAATAATAATACTCAGGCTTCAGTTCCAGGAAAAGCTGAGAAAAAGCCAGAAGTTGCGGCTCAATCTGAGGATTCCTCTCACACTGAAGCCGATACAGCTAAGGAATCAGAACCGGAAAAAACCGTTTTTGAAGCAGAACAAAAACCTGACTCTAGCGCCACTCAAATGACTGAGGCAGATGATAAAACCAAGGAATCGCAACCAGAACAAAAATCTGACTCTACAGGTACTCAAGTGGCAGAGGCAGAGGGACAAAACCCCCAGCCCCTAACTAACTTAGAAGTTTTAGGTGAAGTCAAGTTTGCCAAGGCTTCGTTTCAATTAAGTCCCCAGGAGCAGCAAAAGCTCAATGATTTGGCAGAGGCAATTCAGAAATTTCGCCCCAGTAGTGTAGTTGTCAAGGTGCAAGGTCATACCTCCCGTACTGGCAATCCTGAATCTAACCAGAAACTCTCTCAAGCCAGGGCTCAAGAGGTAGTGAACTATCTAAAAAGCAAGTATCCCTCCCATCAATTCGTTGTAGAAGGATTAGGTTTCTCTGAACCCCAACCTGGTACTGACCCGACTTCTCCGGTTAACCAACGTAGTGTGATTAGTTTGGCACCGATTCAATCAGGCAATTAGTCACAGATCAAGGCGTTGCCCAATTGTGGAATAGCCCAGGGTGATTGGTAATCGGTAATTGTTAAGTCAGCATTCAGCCGTCAGCTGTCAGCAGTCAGCTTTATCAAGCCCTGACAGCTGACCGAAGACCCTGAGGGCGCAAGCCCCTGGATTCTATCCATGGGGTTAGCCCGAGCAGGAATTTATTCCCTAAACCTCTTTTTGATTTTGCACATACCGTTTGATTGTCTCAAGTGGAGCGCCTCCAACCGTGGATAAAAAATAGGAATTAGTCCACAAAGTGGGTAGTCGGCTTTTCAGATGAGGAAATTGCTCTCTAAGGTACCTACTGGTTGCTCCTTTAAAACGTTTTACTAATCTGTGGATGCCAAACTGTGGATCGCATTCACAAAGTAAGTGAACATGGTCAGGCATTACTTCTAATTCGATAATTTCGACTTCGATCTCTTTCGCTATCTGGTGGAGGAGTTCTTTTAATTTTACTTCCACCTCTTCCACTAGTACTGGCCTGCGGTACTTGGGGCACCACACAACGTGATATTTACATGAGTAGACAATGTTTTTATTGTATTTAAATTTATTTTTAATTTTGTCATGGGCATTATTTAGTTAGCGCGTATATACTATAAAAGTAAATGCAAGATAACGTCAAGGAGGTGATTAGAGTGTTAGCAATGGAGTTCAAGGCCGTCTTTAGCAAATCCCAAAAGAAAGCCGTAGACGAAGCTATTCGTACATCTAAATTTGTACGAAACAAGGTCTTACGCTACTGGATAGATAACAAGGGAATAGGCAAGAAAGAACTCTACCGCTATAACACTCAATTACGAGATGAGTTTAAGTTTGTAAGAGACCTCAACAGTCACGCTTGTCAGGCTTCCGTTGGTGCGATTCGTTAGCTAGAAACCTTATCCTGATGAACAGGATTTGGGGGATTAGCTGCTTGGGTTAAGAACCCAAGACAACTTGATAATCATGATGGTGAAATACCATCCCCCGAAGAATCCGGGTGACAACCTTACCCTGATGAACAGGAATAACAAACCTGCCAATCGATGCAAGGGTCGAACGTCAAAATATCCTTAACCTGAAAGATAGATTGATAGGTAAAAGAACTCAAGGGTACGAGAGGAAGATACGTCAGAATCATCGTAAGCTTGGAATGGCGAAATTAAGGATTGATACGCCATAGACAAAAGTCAAAGGAAAATACGGAGTAATGGGTTCAACAGTCCATTATTGATTCTCCAATAAATTTCCCGGTGAATAGTATCGCCCTAAAAGTTCATAGAATGGTTATCAGGAACGAAGTAATTCCATAGGTTCTCTCAATAAAGGTCGATTTATTGAGTAGGTAGTTAGCCGCATGGCCTATGTGAAAAGGATAGAGTCAAAAGCCAAAGTCCATATGTAATGTATGGGATATGCTGACAGACTCACGTTATAGGAAGAGATATGGTTGCGAGTAGCAATGAATAAGTCCAAAACTCGGGGGTTCACCCCACAGTCGGAATGGAAGAACGTCAACTGGCGAAAGCTGGAAATGACCGTATTCAAGTTGCAAAAACGAATATATCGAGCCTCTCATCGTGGTGATGTCCGCGTGGTAAGAAAGCTGCAAAAGACTCTGATGAATTCCTGGTCAGCCAAGATGATAGCGGTTAGACGGGTAACCCAGGAGAACAAAGGTAAAAAGACTGCCGGAATAGACGGGAAAAAAGCTTTAAATAATAAGCAAAGACTCGCCTTAGTAGCCAACCTGAATACTCAAAAGAAGGCAAAACCTACCAGAAGGGTATGGATTCCCAAATCTGGAAGTAGGGAAAAACGCCCATTAGGTATCCCGACTATACACGACCGTGCTCTACAAGCTTTAACCAAACAGGCATTAGAACCCGAATGGGAAGCCAAGTTTGAGCCTAACTCATATGGTTTCAGACCAGGACGCTCATGTCACGATGCCGTCGAAGCAATATTCAGCAATATATGCCATAAACCCAAATGGGTATTAGACGCAGATATTGCCAAATGTTTTGACAAAATAAATCATGAAGCGCTTCTAACTAAAGTGAACACTTTTCCATCATTAAGAAGGTTAATAAAATCCTGGCTTAAAGCTGGAGTAATGGAAAAGGATACACTCACTCCCACCAACGAAGGGACACCGCAAGGAGGAGTGATATCACCCCTGCTCGCTAACATTGCCCTCCATGGCATGGAAGAACGAATCAAACAATATGCCGAAACATTAAAGATAAAAAGGAGAAGTAAAAAACAGAAACGGCAAGGAATAAGTTTGATTAGATACGCAGACGACTTCGTCATCATCCATGAAAATCAGGGAGTAATAGAAGAATGCAGAACGATTCTAGAAAATTGGCTGAATGATATAGGGTTGGAATTAAAACCAAGTAAAACAAGAATTTCCTATACTATGAACGGGTTTGACTTCCTAGGATTCAACATCCGTCAATATAAAGTAGGAAAAAATCAGTCTAAACAAGGATTTAAAACCATCATCAAACCATCAAAGAAAAAAGTTTTAGAACATTATGAGCAGCTCTCAAACGTCATAGACCGTCACAGAGCTGCTCCCCAGGAGGCTTTGATAAACCACCTAAAACCTATTATAAGGGGATGGTGTAACTACTACAGAAGTGTATGTAGTAAAGAAACCTTTAATAAACTTGGGCACATGTTATGGAACAAACTACAACGATGGGGATACAGGAGACACCCAAATAAATCAAAATCCTGGGTAATCAACAAATACTGGGGAACCATAGAGGAAGACAACTGGATGTTCATGACCGACAGGAATCACCTTCCTAAACATGTCAAAACTGAAATAGTCAGACATAAAAAGGTACAAGAAGCCAGAAGCACCTACGATGGGGACTTAATATATTGGAATACCAGAATGCAGAAACACCCTGAAATGACCAGTCAAAAGGGAAGGCTTTTGAAAAGGCAAAAAGGGGTATGTACTCATTGTGGTCTTACCTTCAGAGATGGAGATGTAATGGAAAAGCATCACATAATACCGCGCTCTCTCGGTGGAAACGACACGGATAAAAATCTTGAATTACTCCACCTACATTGTCACGATGCAAAACACAGAAAGAAAATCGAACTCAATGAGTTGGATAGAAATCCGTTCTAAGAGGAGCCTCTGTCATGGACTTAAAGTACTATAATGAGGAGCCGTATGATGCGAAAGTGTCACGTACGGTTTTGAAGACAAGTCAGGGGAGGCGACTCCTCGGCTTAGTTCAACAAAACGTAGAAAGAGCCATTAAGCACTTCTTTGACAACTGTAAAAAGAAAGTCCCAGGGAAGAAGGGTTACCCAAAATTCAAAAAGCATTGTCGTTCTGTTGAGTACAAGCAATCTGGTTGGAAATTATCACCAGACAAGAAGTCTATCAAGTTCACCGACAAGAAGGGTATTGGTAGCATCAAACTCAAGGGAACTTGGGACTTGTGGTGGTTTGACCAGAAACTGATTAAACGGGTTAGGATTGTCAAGAAAGTCGATGGTTACTACGTCCAGTTTTGCGTCAAGGTAAACAGGACTGAAGAGATAAAAGACACTGGATGCGCTATTGGATTAGATGTAGGACTGAAAGAGTTTTATACCGATTCCGATGGGTATTCAGAACCAAATCCAAGGTTTTACAGGAAAAGCGAAAAACGTGTAAAATTCTGTCAACGTAGGCTTTCCCGAAAAAAGAAAGGCAAGGCCGTAGGCCACGCTTCGCGAACAGCCAATCGACGGAAAGCCAGGAATAGACTAGGTAGGGCACACCTCAAAATAAGTAGGCAACGTAAAGAACACGCCAAGAGACTGGGAACGAAGTTACCGTAAGAATAAAGAAGCCTTTATGGTTAGTCGGCTATGCATAAAAGGGTTAAATCTTTGTTATTAAGGCTTCTTTATTCTAAGGTTTCGTCTCCGGCGCGTTGCGTAATCCAATCTAACGACTTGGTCGCCTACGAAGATTTGAAGGTGAAAAACTTAGTCAAGAATCATTGTCTTGCTAAGTCTATCAATGATGCTGGTTGGCGTCAATTTCGGGAATGGTTAGAGCATTTTGGTCAAAGGTTTAGCAAGTTAACTGTCCCGGTTAATCCTGCATATACAAGCCAAAACTGCTCTGAGTGCGGTGAGGTGGTTAAAAAGTCTTTATCGACTAGGACTCATGTCTGCAAATGTGGTTGCAACCTAGATCGCGACCACAATGCCGCCAAGAACATACTTAATAGAGCCTTGAGTACGGTGGGGCACACCGAAACTTTCAGAAACGCTTGGGGAGATCTGGCCTCTACTTTCCCTGATTCCGGTCTGGTTAAGCAAGTCAGTTCGTTGAACCAAGAATCCCCTAGCTTCTAGCTATGGGGAGTGTCAAATAACAGAAATTAAACAAATGCTTACCTCTTTTATTCAAAATCACCTCAAGTAGGGTGTGCTATGCCCATAAGCACTTCAAGTAGCGTGGCCAAATGCCAAAGTTTATAGCTGATAGCTGATAGCTGATAGCTGATAGCTTACATCGGTAACTGGCTCAACTATACTTGATATGATTCTGATATTGAGCAACGCCCAAGCCACCCGGTCAATTACCGTACATTGCCCTTTAAGTATTGGTGAATCAACTTTCTCAACCACAACCGACAGATAGTGATAAATCTCGATGGCATGGCAGCCTTAAATTACGCTTTGCCTTAGCCGATGGAAAAACTCAACCTATTCACACCTACGCCAAAGCTCCCTTGAAGGTACAGCGACCCTTTTATCCAGAAGGGCTAGGGGTTTGTCACACTGTGGTACTTCATACCGCTGGAGGAATGGTAGCAGGGGACAGGTTGTCTCAAGATATCCACCTTGAATCGGGGACTAATGTTTTAATTACCACTGCTGCTGCTAGTAAAGCTTATGGTAGGGGCAGTGCTAGCGCTAGTCTAAGAAACTATAGCACTAATAATGAAAAGCTTAGGGCTAGTCTAAACCAACCAGAAGCTAGACAAAATATTTCTAGCGCTAATCCAGAAAACAATAGCGCTAGTTTAAACCAGCCAGAAACTAGACAAATCATCCGGCTCCAAGTAGAGACTGGTGCTTGTTTAGAATGGTTTCCCCAGGAAACGATAGTATTCAATGGTGCAGTTTATCGGCAGGATTTGCGGGTAGAATTAGCGCCGGGAGCCAGTTGGTTAGGCTGGGAAATTACTCGATTTGGACGCAGTGCTAGAGGAGAAAGGTTTGTGGAGGGAAATTGGCGATCGCATACGGAAGTTTGGCAGCAAGGACATCCACAGTGGATTGACCGACAATGGTTACCAGCTAGCGAAGCCACCTTCTCTAGTCCTTATGGTTTAGCAGGACAACCAGTGGTAGGAACATTAGCTTTGGTAGGGCAACCGGTATCATCACAGATTATCGAACAAGCCAGAGGACTGTGGAGTGCTAGGGAGTATGTGGGGGAAGCTGGGGTAACTCAGCTGATGTCAGGATTATTATGCCGCTACCGTGGTGCTTCGACTGAGGAGGTGAGACACTGGTTTACAGAGGTTTGGCAACTGTTGCGTGTTAATCTATTCGGGCGTCCTATTATTAAGCCACGAGTTTGGCCGTTGTAATATCAAAATTGCTACTAACCAAAGGATCAAACAATGCAACTGACACCCCAAGAAAAGGATAAATTACTAATTTTTACTGCCGCCTTATTGGCAGAACGGCGCAAGGAAAAGGGGTTGAAGCTAAATTACCCAGAAGCCGTTGCCTATATTTCTGCGGAAATTTTGGAAGGTGCTAGGGAAGGACGTCCAGTAGCTGATTTAATGAGTTACGGCACTACCCTGCTGACCCGGGATGATGTGATGGAAGGAGTACCCGAAATGGTGAATGAAGTCCAGGTAGAAGCAACCTTTCCCGATGGGACTAAACTGGTTACTGTACATGACCCAATTCGTTAGTCCCACAAAAACCTTGATAAGTTGTTTAACTGAACTTAAATCATCAGAGGATTTACAGAAGTTGACAGAGTTGTTCCTTGAGATTGAAAAGTTGCTTTCTTAGGTCATTGATTTGCTCATTGCTCAGTTGTGCAGTTCCTTGATGAGCTACTATGTTATTCAGGCTATTGATACAGTCATCAGTCGTATTACGACAGTTCTGAACAACCTGGATTCGTTCATTAAATATTTCTTGGAACTGAGGCTCAAGTGATTGAATAATAGTTGTGTTGTTGGGTTGAGATTCATTCAGTTGGAACTTGAAAATATTCCATAACTTAACTAGTGAAGGGAGTCCCATAAGCACCAAACAATGGTAAAAAAAACTTTAAAAAAATAAAACACCAGACAGGAAAACTAAAAAAGTAGAGAGAGTAGTAATGACTATAGTCATTACTAATTTAATAGTAATAGAATTAATGGCGAAAATAGTTTCCAAAAGAAATTTCTGAATAACCTGCTGCTGCTGAAGCAAAATTTTTCCATAAGTAGGATAAAATTCCTGGCCATTAGTATAGCTTTAAAAGCCATGTAAGATGTCAGAGTTGACCAAAAAGGAATCATTAACTGTAGAAATAGTATCATTGATGAGTTAATAAATAATTCAATAACACCTATATCGATTATTCAGCAACAGACTAGAGAATTCAGGATTCATTGATTAAAGACTGTATGAAGAAAATATAAGCGAGAGAAAAAAAATGGTAATGGTAATAAGTAATAAGTAGTAGGTGATAAGTAATAAGTAATAGGTAATAAGTAATAGCTACAAAAAGTTGACAGCCTCCGTGCTCACAGAGAACCGCTTCATACCCTGGTCAGAATCCTAGAGCCATTAAATCTATACCCTTGATCCCTAGAGCCTAGAACATAAAAAAAAACTAAACTCTACTCCCCATATACTTGAGTGTGTAAATTAAGGCTACAAAAAAAAATCTAATTAACGAGATAATCAACGAATTCACGAGATAATAAAAAGCTAGTCAGGGTTTAAGGAGTTAGTTAGTGATTCCAGGCGAAATCATTCCCCAAACAGGGGAAATAGAACTCAATGCTGGTCGTGCCACCATCAGAGTACGGGTAGCGAATACAGGCGATCGCCCTATTCAAGTAGGGTCTCATTTTCACTTCTTTGAAGTCAACGAAGCTCTCCAATTTGACCGGGAAGCTACTACAGGCATGCGCTTAAATATTCCAGCTGGCACCGCTATCCGCTTTGAACCGGGAGACGAACGAGAGGTGGAATTAGTCACTCTTGTCGGTAGCCGTCAGGTGTACGGCTTCAATGGCAAAATTAATGGTCAACTTGATAGCTCAACTTGATATATAGTTACTATTTTTTTTTAAGCAAGCGCTACCCAGAGGTAATCCCAGAGTTTTGCCAAGGGGATAAAATTACCCATTACCCATTACCCATTACCCATTACCCATTACCCATTACCCATTACCCATTACCCATTACCCATTACCCATTACCCATTACCCATTACCCATTACCCATTACCCATTACCCTCAATCAAGGAGTTATTGATGAGTTATCGTATGGATCGTCGTGCCTACGCCGAAACTTATGGTCCTACTGTAGGCGATCGCATCCGCTTGGCTGATACAGAACTAGTGATCGAAGTGGAACAGGACTACACCACCTATGGTGATGAAGTTAAATTCGGTGGTGGCAAAGTGATTAGAGATGGGATGGGACAATCCCCCATCTCCCGCGCTGAGGGTGCTGTGGATTTGGTGATCACTAATGCCCTAATCCTGGATTGGTGGGGTATTGTTAAAGCCGATATTGGTATTAAAGACGGGAAAATAGTCAACATTGGCAAAGCCGGAAATCCATACATCCAGGACAATGTCACTATTATTATTGGTCCTAGCACCGAAGCAGTTGCTGGGGAAGGCATGATTGTCACTGCTGGGGGGATTGATGCTCACATTCACTTTATTTGTCCCCAACAGATTGAAACTGCGATCGCATCTGGTATCACTACTATGATCGGCGGTGGTACAGGTCCAGCCACTGGCACTAACGCCACAACCTGTACTCCTGGTGCTTGGAATATTCACCGGATGCTGCAAGCTGCCGATGCATTTCCTGTGAATCTAGGGTTTTTAGGCAAAGGCAATAGTGCCAAACCCGAAGGATTACAGGAACAAGTGATAGCAGGTGCGATGGGATTGAAGCTGCACGAAGACTGGGGCACTACTCCAGCCACTATTGATACCTGTTTAAGTGTAGCGGATCAGTTTGATATCCAGGTGGCAATTCATACCGATACCCTTAATGAAGCCGGGTTTGTGGAAAATACCATTGCTGCCTTCAAAAACCGAGTCATTCACACCTACCACACCGAAGGAGCAGGGGGAGGTCATGCTCCAGATATTATTAAAGTGTGTAGTGAAGCTAATGTATTGCCCTCTTCTACCAATCCTACCCGTCCCTATACCCTTAATACCCTAGAAGAACATCTCGATATGCTCATGGTGTGCCATCACCTAGACCGGGGCATTCCTGAAGATGTGGCCTTCGCTGAGTCCCGGATTCGTCGGGAAACTATTGCTGCTGAGGATATCCTTCATGATTTAGGGGCATTCAGTATGATTGCCTCTGATTCTCAAGCCATGGGACGGGTGGGTGAAGTGATTATCCGTACCTGGCAGACAGCCCACAAAATGAAAGTGCAACGGGGAGTGTTATCCACTACTCCTGGGGAAACTGGGGAAAATGACAATTTCCGAGCCAAGCGTTACGTTGCCAAGTATACGATTAATCCTGCGATCGCTCATGGAATTGCCAATTATGTCGGTTCCATTGCAGAAGGAAAGCTAGCCGATTTGTGTCTGTGGCGTCCAGCCATGTTTGGAGTCAAGCCAGAGATAGTGATTAAAGGTGGTGCGATCGCATGGTCCCAAATGGGTGATGCCAATGCTAGTATTCCCACACCCCAGCCGATTCATATGCGTCCGATGTTTGGGAGTTTTGGTGGTGCGATCGCAGCCACATCCGTTACCTTTGTCTCCCAAGCTGCCTTAGACCAAGACATCCCAGCTCAAATTGGCTTACAAAAATCCGCTGTTGCCGTTTCCAACACCCGCAACTTAAGTAAGACCGACATGAAACTCAACGACGCCTTGCCACAGATTGAGGTCAATCCAGAAACCTATGAAGTCAGAGCTGATGGGGAATTATTAACATGCGAGCCCGCAACAGTTTTACCTATGGCACAGCGTTACTTCTTATTTTGATAATAGCAGTTATCAATTGGGTGAGGTACAAATCCTTGGGTTTTAGGGAGCAGGGAGCAGGGAGTAGGGAGTAGGTGTAAGATTTGTGGAGTTGGAGACCCGGAGCCAGGGAGGGGGGGGGGAGTGAACAAAACTCCTGTGTACCTGATGAGTATGATAATTGCTATAGCCCTCTTCTGTCACAATCCTAAAACAAAGCGACCCGTGGAATGGGCATCTTGCCCGTTGTGGAATGGGCATCTTGCCCGTTGTGGAATGGGCATCTTGCCCGTTGTGGAATGGGCATCTTGCCCGTTCCTGACAGTGCGACCCGTGGCGAATTTAATTCTTAATCGGTCAAGCGCACCGGATCTTTTGGGGCGGGCAGGATGCCCACTCTACTCCTATTAATTCGAAGATTCAGCAACGCCGATTTTCGGACTACCTTTGGCTGTATCAAATGACTGATAAAGCTTTTGGAGACTGCCTTCTCGGAAACTGACAGAAGAAGGTTATAGGGTTTCCCATATTTATAAGGTACATTCAACTAGTTACCCCTACTCCCTACTCCCTACTCCCTACTCCCTACTCCCTACTCCCTAATGTTAAGTTTTCTGCTGAACTGACCAAAGAAGTATCGAGCGAGAGGTATAAATGAGTTCAGTTTGAGAAGAAATTTAACGATGAATCTAAGTATTGCAGCAGTACTCTTATACGGCATCTTAGCCCTGATCGGGGGAATCATGGGCTATGCTAAAGCCAAAAGCAAAATATCTCTCATTTCTGGTCTAATTAGCGGTTTATTGCTAATATTTGCTGGAATAATGCAGCTTCAAGGACAACCCTGGGCACAAACCTTAGGGATAGCCGTAGCAGCTGCACTGGTGATTGTCTTTGCCATCCGGCTCGCTAAAACTCGCAAGTTTATGCCAGCTGGACTCATGATCATTGCTGGTGTGGTGTCTCTAGGGGTGATGCTTTATCCAGCTATGGCTTAAAACCAGGCTTTTATATAGTCCCCCCTGAATGCATTTGATCAACCAGAAAAGCACACCATGGATTTTTACACACAGATACCGGATAGGCTAACAGATAGACGTTCTCTGAGTCTATCCGGTATCTGTGTACATCGGTCTCGTGCTGAGAAGGGCAAAACGCCAACAGTGATTGACCCCGTGAATTTCCTTTGAGCTTATTGTTATTCCTCTGGTCGCGGTTCACTTATGTATAAATACTATCTATAAATCCTATTTATAAATGGTATGATTGGGCTAGAAACCCCTATAGCCTAGGCGGTGCTTTACCTGTAACCTTACCAATAGTAATAATTATTAGTCAAGTGTCTCTCACCACAGATATCTATTATAACTCAACCAGTCCAGCCATCGCCAGGACTGCTAACGGTAGCCGTAACTTGGTTTTTGAAGAATTAGCCGAAGTGAGTCCGATGGATCAAGCTGTTTCTCTAGTGTTGATCAATCCCCAACAGCCTAGTTATGAACCTAGTTATTCTTATTTCCAAGAAGTCCAGTTTAACAATCCCATAAATCTGGAAAATGTGGTCAGACCGACAGTCAATTTTCTTGAAAACCCTCAATCTACCCTACCTGTCGAAAATCTCGTTATTGGTATTGTCCTAATTTCCATCTTCTCTTTCATATTTATGAAGAGTTCTTGAAAGCTGAAAACCCCCGTGCTTGGGGCGGGGTACAAAAGCGATCCCAAGTCTAGTACCTTGCGTTTCTGAGTTAGTAATTTTTATGGTTCAATCCAGGTTAATTACCTATTAATTAGAGCTTGATCAGCCAAACAATTCGGTATTATTTCCAGGAATTATCGATTATTTTGCTGAATTATTATTACTTGTTAATTGTTAAGTATTACTTTAAAATTGACCCTTGACAAGTAACAAGTAACAAGTGTCAATTTTCAAACCTAGGAGAGATGTGAATGTCTTATAGTGATTTTAAATCTCTAGACACACTAGCTTCTCTAGGGATTGATATGCTAGAACCTGTCCCATCCCTGATTCAAGCAGACCCAATTTCCCCCAGTGACTTTCTTCAGGAAGCTCTCAGACGCTTTGTGCCACTAGCAACTGCTATCAATACTGAAAAAGCTCGCTCTGAATATCTAATCGCTCCTATTTTAAGTGAAATTACAGTCATAAACCCTCGTATTAGTCTGTTTTCTGGCAAAAACTTTAATGTAGACCCAGCACAGGGACTTACTGGATTTTTTGATTTCATCCTTACTGACAACCCAGATAAGTTAACCATCAAAGCTCCAGTGGTGGTAGTGGTAGAGGCAAAAAACGAAAATATTAATGAGGGACTGCCTCAATGCTTGGCTACGATGTATGCAGCTCGATTGGTTAACCAAAAAGAGCCAGAGATGGCTGAGCGAACAGTATATGGAACTGTTACGACGGGACAAGTGTGGCGATTCCTGGCTCTGACACCAGAAGGCAAGGCGATGGTGGATCTTAATGACCGCTATCTAACACCTGTGGATGAATTACTGGGAGTTCTGGTTGCTATGACAACTCGATAGTTGACTTGGTCATAGTAGATCTTGATTTAATCTAGACCATTGACGCAACGGTTTGTTTGATTGACCCTCAACCCTCCACAAACCAGTGCGATCGCATAACGACTCAATGCTTAGTATCCCATTTCCCTCTTCCCTACTCCCTACTCCCTACTCCCTTCTCCCTATTCCCTTCTCCCTAATAATCCTGAAGCAACGGTTTTTGCTTGTGCTGCTGCTATCGAGTTCCCTTCCATCATCGCCACCACAATTGAGCCTTGCACAAGCAGTAAAAACTGTCGAGCCAATAATTCAGGATCAGTAATGCCTGCAGCTTGAGCGAGATCCAAAATATAGGCATAAACTGCTTGTTGGTGCTCCAAAGCCGCCTGATAACCTGGGTGGTTGGGCTTGGCCAACTCTACAGTAGCGTTAATGAAAGCACAGCCACGAAAATCTGGAGCCTCAAACCATAATTGAAGCACATCAAAGATTGCTAATAGACGCTCTTTCGGATCTGAACTATGTTGGGCAACAGTTTCTATAAACCAGGCACGCCAGGACTCGCCCCGCTGTCGTAGGAATGCTTCAATCAGAGCATCCTTCGATTTAAAGTGGTTGTAAAGTGACATCTTGGCCACACCAGACTCGGAAATGATGCGATCAATCCCTACATTCTGAATACCCTCTTGGTAAAAGAGCTCAGAGGCTTTCTCTAAAATGCGATCGCGAACTGGTTTACGAGATGAAGTCAATTTGGTCATGGTTACTGAATCAGATTTGAATAGACAAGTCTGTCTAGTTTAGACTAACACTTTCCCCTCCTCAGTGTTCTTACCCTTGACCATCGGGCACTGCTTAACAAAACTTTACAAAAAAATCAGCGGAAAATCCTTGACTTTATACAGACCTGTCTATTATATTAAAAACATACAGACCGGTCTACATAAAATACCAGTCTAGATAAATAAGGGGATTTCTGATGGCACGACAATTTACCAATATTGCTTTTACCCCTGGAGTCAAAAAGGCTCAAACCCGCTACGGCTCTCGGGAAATTTATGACCAATTCGCCAAACGAGGCATTAGCGCAGATACTCTGACTGCTAAAGAAACAGAATTTATCGCTGCACGGGATAGTTTCTATATGGGTACCGTCAACAGTAACGGTTGGCCTTACATCCAGTTTCGTGGAGGGCTCAAAGGATTCCTCAAAGTTCTGGACGATCAAACTTTGGGTTTTGTGGATTTTCAAGGAAATCTGCAATATATCAGTGTCGGTAACTTGTCTGAAAGCGATCGCGTTTTTCTATTTTTGATGGATTACGCTCACCGTCGCCGATTAAAGATTTGGGGAAGGGCTCAAGTTATTGATAACGACCCACAACTGCTCAATCAATTAGCAGATCCTAATTATCAGGCGGAATTGGCACGAGTATTCATAATTAAAGTCGAGGCATTTGACTGGAATTGTCCCCAACATATTCCGATTCGTTATTCAGAAGAAGAATTTGCCCAAATGAAAGCTCCCCTAGAAGCTCGCATTCAAGAGTTAGAGAAACAACTAGCTCAACTTTCCCCCTCAAATTGAAGCTATCCTCATCTATTTTTAACCGTAATAACTCAATCAATTATCACCAAGGAAGGTAATCATCATGACTAACCTAAACACCACAATGCACAAAACTATTGAGATTGATGGCCTTGATATTTTCTATCGGGAAGCTGGCTCCAAAAACGCCCCTACCATCCTCTTGTTACATGGATTTCCTACTTCTTCCCACATGTTCCGAAATCTAATTCCCGCCCTTGCAGACGAATTCCACCTGATTGCCCCAGATTATCCTGGTTTTGGTGCTAGTTCCATGCCGAAAGTTGATGAATTTGACTATAGCTTTGATAAGTTAGCAGATCTGGTCGAAAAGTTGACGATTAAATTGGATTTACAACAATACTTTCTGTATGTGATGGACTATGGCGCACCAGTAGGCTACCGTCTAGCCAGCAAATATCCCAATAAAGTGCTAGGGCTGATTGTGCAGAATGGTAATGCCTATGAGGAAGGTTTGCGAGAGTTTTGGGAACCACTCAAAGCTTACTGGCAAGACAAAACTCCTAAAAATGCTCAAGTTCTAGCGGATTTTCTAACTCTCGAATCGACTAAGTGGCAATACACTAATGGAGTTCGCAATCCAGAAACCATTGCTCCAGACAATTGGTTCCACGACCAATATTTGCTCGACCGTCCTGGCAACAAAGAAATTCAATTAGAACTGTTTTACAGCTACGGTACTAACCCGACTCTCTACCCACAATGGCAGGAATATTTCCGTCAGTTTCAACCTCCAACCCTAATTGTTTGGGGCAAAGGTGACTACATTTTTCCCGAAGAAGGAGCCCATCCCTACAAGCGAGATCTCAATAACATTGAATTCCATATCCTAGATACCGGTCATTTTGCCCTTGAGGAAGATCTAGAGTTGATTGCTAATTACATTCGCAACTTCGCTCGTTCTAATGCCCCTAAGTAGTCAGGCACATTCGTCAAGCACAATTAGGCGTAATCATAATCTAAGTAGTCGGACAGGTGATCGTACTAGGAATCTCAAGCAATAATTAGAGATTCCAACAATAAACATAATTTCAGGAGGTTACCATGCAGATTCATGCAGATATAAGTCAGCGAGTCGTTGTCTATAGCGAAGAGCTACCTTGGGTTGATTCTCCTATGGCTGGTGTACAGCGTCGGATGTTGGAAAGGGATGGAGACGAAGTAGCCAGAGCAACCTCTCTAGTTCGCTATGAAACTGGTAGTTTTTTTTCTGCTCATACTCATGGTGGTGGTGAAGAATTTATGGTTTTAGATGGTATATTTTCTGATGAAAAAGGAGATTATCCTTCTGGTACTTATGTCCGCAATCCCGTAGGTTCAAGCCATACTCCTAAGAGTGAATCAGGTTGTACAATTCTGGTTAAACTATGGCAAATGTCTCCTGAGGATCAAGAGCGAGTAGTAATCGATACAACTAACAACTCTTGGGTTCCAGGTTTAGTTAAAGGATTACAGGTAATGCCCTTACATACTCATAGTACAGAGAATGTTGCTCTGGTGAAATGGGAACCTGGAACTGTTTTTAAACACCATAGTCATTTTGGTGGAGAAGAAATTTATGTAATTGACGGGGTATTTGAAGATGAACATGGAACTTATCCTAAAGGAACTTGGATACGTAATCCTCATGGTAGTACTCATACTCCCTTTAGTAAAGAAGGTTGTTTAATTTACGTCAAGACAGGACATCTTAATTAACTTCAAATTCTATTTTGATAGTTTAAGCTATCAGCTATCAGCTATCAGCTATCAGCTAATGTGCTACGCGAACGCTACGCGAACAGCTTTTGAATCAAATAGGTAAGCATTGGCTTAATTTCTGTTACGTCAGCTGACGGCTAACCACTGACTACTGACCGCTGACTACTGACCGCTGACGGCTTACGATACCTTTTATTCCAAATCACTACAGAGGTAATATCATGAAACTCAAAAAACAAAATCTTCAAGAATCCACTAACAAAATTTACGACACGATTATTGTGGGAGGTGGCGCAGGAGGTCTCTCTGCTGGAATCTATCTTCAGCGTTACTTACTCAATACTTTGATTATCGATAAAGGTAAAGCGCGCTCTTTTTGGATGCAGGAACTACACAACTACCTGGGTTTACCTCCCGATACCCCTGGTCGTTCTGTTCTCAGACAAGGTAAAGAGCATTATTTGTCTATCGGTGGCGATTCACTAGATGCTTTTGTCGAAGAAGTAATTGATGAGGGTGAAACCTTTGCTGTGCGAGTAAAAGTCGGTAGAAACAATAGTGAATACTATACCTTTCGATCTAAATACCTGATTGCTGCTAGTGGGATTATTGACTATTTACCAGCCTTGGAAAATATGCGAAATGTCTATGAATACGCAGGTTATAACCTCCATGTCTGTCTGATTTGTGATGGATATGAAATGGCTGATAAAAAGGTGGGGGTATTTGCCAGCACAGCAGGTAATGCGGAAGTTGTTTTTCCCCTGGGTTGGTTTACTTCGGAAATTACTTTATTTACCCAAGGATTGTTCGAGGTAAACGATGAATTGCGACAAAAAATACAACAACAGGGTTATCAAATCATAGAAATCCCAGTTGAGCAATTTTTAGGGGAAGACCATCAGATGACTGGAGTGGAATTAACTGATGGTCGAGTAATTGAGTTGGAAGCTGGCTTGATTTCCATGGGCTCCAAATACCATGCCGAATATCTAGAAACATTTGATCTGGAGAAGAAGGGAGGGAATCTGGTTACAGATAAGATGGCCCGCACTTCCCATCCTCGTATCTTTGCCATTGGTGATTTAAAGGTAGGACTGAATCAGGTTGTCATTGCTGCTGCCGATGGAGCATTAGCAGCTACTCAAATTTGGCGCGACATCCGTGTCCTGTCAGGCTCCCAAAACCCCTAATACCGATAGGCTTTATTATAGAGACGGGAGGTGTTTTCCATCTTTTTGTGTTCTAGATTCAAGCTATGGTCTGTTTATTGAGCGGGAACCCTAACATCTCCCGTTGTTGCAAATAGAGTTGAGCCACTCGCCTGGCTAGATTGCGAATTCTACCGATATAACGAGTGCGCTCAGTCACTGAAATCACACCCCTAGCGTCCAGTAAGTTGAACGTGTGAGAACACTTCAGAACGTAGTCTAGTGTAGGCATAACAAGTCCTCGTGTGCTGAGTTGTTCTGCCTCTTGCTCATAAAGACCAAATAGCGTGAACAGTAAATCTGGGTTAGAGGATTCAAAATTATAAGTACATTGTTCAACTTCTCCCTGAAGGTGAACATCTCCATAGCTAATTTGGTCATTCCACTGGATTTTAGTAAAAGCCTCTACTTCCTGGAGATACATAGCTAATCGTTCCAAACCATAGGTGATCTCAATGGGTACAGGACGACAATCAATGCCACCACACTGTTGGAAGTAGGTAAATTGAGTAATTTCCATGCCATCTAACCAGACTTCCCAGCCAACTCCCCAAGCCCCCAGGGTAGGAGATTCCCAATTGTCTTCAACAAACCGAATGTCATGGTCTTCAGGACAAATCCCTAAAGCTTTGAGGGAATCTAGGTAAATGTCTTGAATATTATTCAGTGACGGCTTGATCAGTACTTGGTATTGGTAGTAGTGCTGGTAGCGATTCGGGTTTTCGCCGTAGCGTCCATCGGTGGGTCTTCGGCATGGTTCAACATAAGCAACTGACCAGGGTTCTGGACCAATAGCTCTCAAGAATGTATGAGGACTCATGGTCCCTGCTCCTTTCTCTGTATCGTAGGACTGGGCAATCAAGCAACCATGTTTTGCCCAGAATTGATTCAATGTTGCAATCACGGATTGAAAATTCACTGACACCTCCAGTGTTTGGTAACGGTAACTTATGGCCAAGACATTTCTTGATGCAAAGGGCGAGTGGGGAGGGGCTGTGTGGGTCACGCCGTGATTGTCCTTTCTCCTTTGGAGACGCTGCACGAACAGAGACAATAAGTAAACCCACCTGTCTTGATGCAGTCGCTCATGGGGGGAACCCCCGCGTGAAGGCTTAGGTGCGCTTTCCGTAGGCGAATTAAATTCGCCACGGGTCGCACCTCTGCATCGCTCTCCAGCCCCGTGGAAACCAGGCCAGTTGCTAATGGGTTAAACCCTGTAATAAAGCCATTTTCTCCCCAAGACCACCTTGCATCCCTATAATTTATTCTGGCGCAAATGCCTTGTCAGAGCTAGTTTAGTAAGTTGTTCAACAATGGATTTGATGGTGCCAGTGCAAAGGGCTCTTCACTAATCTTGCCTCTGAATGGGAACAGCCACTACTTACCGATTAATCCTGGACAATTACCGTAAATCCAGGTAAATTTTCCGTTTCACTCAGGAGCATCGGAGCAGTTATCCCAATCCGCACTTACAGGCAGGATCGACAGATAAGCCCGTCACCAGGTATGTATCTAAGATATACAAGAATTCCCGAAATAATTCTCCCGACTCCCAGGGCGTGCGCTTACACTCGTCGAATTAAATTCGTCACGGGTAGCACCGCTCCCGACTCCCGACTCCCGACCCAACTCTAACGAACCTACCTCCGTAAGCTTCACCCTCTTCCCGTGATCAGACCTCCGAAAGCGATGCAGCGCGGTCTTGGGGGTTTCCCCCATGAGCGACTGCATCAAGACATGGAGTCAAAAAAAAAATTTTAAAATTCCAAAACCCTTGCCATATCTAGGCTTCAAGGATTTATCCCCAAAAAAGTTTCGGGTTTAGGTTGACAAACGCTTTTTTACCCTTTACATTAGTAAATGGCGATGAGGAAAGCCAAGCGCACCGCACCGCCCCGAACCAAGAAAAATCTATAGTTTGAGAGCCAATATACGGTCGCTACTCGTCAAGAAATTTTCAGGTTAATCTGAACTCATTATAGGACAGATTGACCAAAACTAAAACCTAAAATTCCGAACTGGTTCAAAGTTAACTGTAAGGGTTGACTGAGAGTCCGGTGAAGAGAAAAAAACCAACTTGAGTACCATGGAGAGTTTGATCCTGGCTCAGGATGAACGCTGGCGGTATGCTTAACACATGCAAGTCGAACGCCCCTTCGGGGGAGTGGCGGACGGGTGAGTAACGCGTGAGAATCTGCCTTAGGGTCGGGGACAACCACCGGAAACAGTGGCTAATACCGGATGTGCCGAGAGGTGAAAGATTTATTGCCATAAGAGGAGCTCGCGTCTGATTAGCTAGTTGGTAGGGTAAAGGCCTACCAAGGCAACGATCAGTAGCTGGTCTGAGAGGATGAGCAGCCACACTGGGACTGAGACACGGCCCAGACTCCTACGGGAGGCAGCAGTGGGGAATTTTCCGCAATGGGCGAAAGCCTGACGGAGCAATACCGCGTGAGGGAGGAAGGCTTTTGGGTTGTAAACCTCTTTTATCAGGGAAGAAGAAAGTGACGGTACCTGAGGAAAAAGCATCGGCTAACTCCGTGCCAGCAGCCGCGGTAATACGGAGGATGCAAGCGTTATCCGGAATTATTGGGCGTAAAGCGTCCGTAGGTGGTACCTCAAGTCGGCTGTTAAAGACCAGGGCTTAACTCTGGGCAGGCAGTGGAAACTGAGGAACTAGAGGGCAGTAGGGGTAGAGGGAATTCCCGGTGTAGCGGTGAAATGCGTAGATTTCGGGAAGAACATCGGTGGCGAAGGCGCTCTACTGGACTGAACCTGACACTGAGGGACGAAAGCTAGGGGAGCGAATGGGATTAGATACCCCAGTAGTCCTAGCTGTAAACGATGGATACTAGGTGTAGCTTGTATCGACCCAAGCTGTGCCGAAGCCAACGCGTTAAGTATCCCGCCTGGGGAGTACGCACGCAAGTGTGAAACTCAAAGGAATTGACGGGGGCCCGCACAAGCGGTGGAGTATGTGGTTTAATTCGATGCAACGCGAAGAACCTTACCAGGGCTTGACATGTCGCGAATCCCGGTGAAAGCTGGGAGTGCCTTCGGGAGCGCGAACACAGGTGGTGCATGGCTGTCGTCAGCTCGTGTCGTGAGATGTTGGGTTAAGTCCCGCAACGAGCGCAACCCTCGTTTTTAGTTGCCAGCACGTGAAGGTGGGCACTCTAGAGAGACTGCCGGTGACAAACCGGAGGAAGGTGG